>JAPDDQ010000002.1 GCA_027587225.1 Solirubrobacter taibaiensis | reverse complement strand
ACGATCCGACTTCGGACGAGGCGGTCGCCGCCGCTCTGGAGGCCGCCGCGCTCGAGGCCCGCGCCCGCGGCGCGCACGCCACCGCCGCGCGCGACCTGCAGCGCGCCGCCCAGCTCACGCCGGATGCCGAACCACGGGCGCGACGCCTGTTCGCCGCGGCCGGCGATGTCATTCGTTCCGGCGAAGCGGAGGCGGCAAGCGCGATGCTCGAGGGCATCGACACGGAAGATCCCTTGTTGCTCGCCGACATCGAGCGGTTGCGGGGGCACGTGGAGATGCGGCGCGGGTCGCCGGTCGAGGCGAACGAGCGGCTCGAGGCCGAGGCGGAGCGGGTGCGGGGCCGGGACCCGCGACGGGCGGCGGCGATGTTCCTCGAGGCGTCGGTGGCGCACCTCATGACCGGCGATCCCGCCGCGTTGCTCACCGCCGCCGAGCGCGCCCGGGCGCTGTCCGCCGGGACGGAGCCGGCCGTGGAGCTGCTCGCGACCGCGGTGATCGGCGAGGCGCAGCTCGCGCTGGGAGAGGTCGAGCAGGGCGTCGCGGAGCTGCGGGCCTGCGAGCCGTACCTGATGGAGGCGGACCCGCTCGGGATGGTCGAGATCGTCGGCATGGCCGGGCACGCGTGGACGTGGGTCGAGGACTGGGACCGCGCGGCGCGCATCCTCGGCCGCATCCTGCACGCGGCGCGCGCCGCCAGCGCCGTGTCCGCGCTCATCCACCCGCTCGCCGCGCAGTCGCAGCTGGACCTGCGCCGCGGCCGCTGGGCGGCGGCGCTCGCGGGCGCCTCGGAGGCGGTCGAGCTCGCCGAGGACGCCGGGCAACTCGCGCTGCTCCCCCATGCGCTTGCGGCGCAAGCGCTCGTGGAGGCCGGGCTGGGGCACGAGGCCGAGTGCCGCGCCCACGTCGCGCGCGGCCTGGAGCGCTCCGACGACCCCTACCTGCACGCGGCGCTCGGCCAGCTGGAGCTCGCGCTCGGGCGCATCCCCGAGGCGATCGACGCCCTGGAGACGGGCGAGCGGCAGATGCGGCGGCGCGGGCTGGCGTCGTCGGTCGTGCAGCTCCGGCCGGACCTGATCGAGGCCTACATCCGCGCCGGTCGTCGTGACGAGGCCGAGGCGCAGCTCGCGGTGCTCGAGGCCGATACCGCCGAGGGTCGCGCGGCGCGCCGGGCCGCGGCGGCGCAGGCGGCGACCAACGTGCGCGCGCTCCGCGCCGACTCGCTCGCGGCACTGCCGGTGATCGGCGTCGGCCCGCGCTGGGTGCGCGCCGCAGCTGAGCGCTGCAAGGGCCTGCTCGCGCCGGAGGAGGAGTTCCGCGCGGTGTTCGAGGGTGCGCTGGCGCACCACGAGGCGCTCCCGATGCCGTTCGAGAAGGCCCGCACGCAGCTCGCGCTCGGGGAGCGGCTGCGCCGCGCCAAGCAGCGCGCTGAGGCGCGGGAGCCGCTCACGCAGGCGCTCGACGAGTTCGAGCGGCTCGGCGCGAAGCCGTGGGCAGAGCGCGCCCGCACCGAGCTGCGCGCGACCGGCGGCTCGGCGGGCGGCCGCCGCGCTCCCGCCGCCGCGGACCAGCTCACCCCGCATGAGCTGCAGATCGCGGTCCTCGTCGCGCAGGGCATGACGAACCGCGAGGCCGCCGCGGCGCTCTTCCTCTCACCCAAGACGATCGAGTACCACCTCGGCCAGATCTACCGCAAGCTCGACGTCCGCGGCCGCGCCCAGCTCGCCCGCCTGATGGCGATGGAGCTGCCCGAGGGCGAACGCGACCCGGCGGTCCTCGCCGACGCCCTTTCCTAAAGAGGGACTGTCCCTCTTTATTTGTCCCTCTTTATTTAAGGGTCGAAGGATGCGTCTTGCGCGACGGTGATCTCGAGCAGGAGCGGCGTGGTGCGATCCCACGGCGAGTCGTCGAGCTCGGCGAGGAGCTCCGCGTGCGTCGTGATTCGGCGGGCCTCGCAGCCCTGGGCGCGCGCCATCGCGGCGATGTCGACGGTGTCCAGCGTCGGCCACGGGCCGGGCGCGCCGGCGTGCTCGGCGAGGCGGTCCATGATCGCGTAGCCGCCGTTGCGCAGGACGATGAACAGCACGCCCGCGCCGTACGTCGCCGCGCTCCACAAGGCCTGGATCTGGTAGAGCGAGGAGCCGTCGCCGACGACCGCGACCACCGGGCGATCTGATGCGAGCGCCAGTCCTGTCGCGGCCGGAAGCGCGAAGCCGAGCATCCCCATCGCGCTCACGAACCCGCCCGGCGCGGTGGCCGGGATGCGGGCGTGGAGCTCTGGCCGGCTGGACGGTGACTCCTCGACGAGGATCGCGTCGCGTGGGAGCCGCTCGGCCAGCGCGGCGAGCACGTGGCCCGGGTAGAGCGGCTCGCCCGGCGCCGGTGGTGCGGGGCGCTCGTACGAGACCGCGGTGGGGCGCGGCTCGACGACCGCCGCCAGCGCCGCGCACACCGCACCGGGATCGCCGAGCACGGCCAACTCGGCCGGGCTGCGGTGCGCCTCCTCCGGATCGGCGGTGATGACCGCCACGCGCGCCTCCATCAGCGGTCCCTGGTCGTACGGGTACTGGCGCAGCGCGCCGGTGCCGACCACGAGCACGGTGTCGAACGGCGCGAGCGCCCCACGCAGTCGCGCCCGCCGCGCCGGTGCGAACCCGGCGAACAGCGGATGGTCCTGCGGGAACCCGGCCGCGGCGCCGAACGGCTCCTGGAACACCGGCGCGCCCAGCCGCTCGGCCAGCGTCACGAGCGCCGGCCAGTCCGCGCTCGCCCCCGCGATGATCGCCGGCCGCTCCCCGAGGAAGGCCGCCAGCGCGTCCACCGCTTCGGGCGAAGCGGCCGCGGACCGCACCAGCCGCTCCGGACCGACGATCTCGTGCGGCTCCGGCGCGGGCGCGGACCAGTCGTCCATCGGCACGATCACGAGCGCGGGCCCTCGACCGGTCTCCGCCGCGTGGAACGCGCGGACGATCGCGCCCGGCACGTCCTGAGGCCGCACTGGGAGTTCCTCGAACACCGGGTACTCGCCGGCGAGCCCCTGCAGCTTGCCCGCGAGGAACGGCTCCTGCGCCAGATGGCGCCGGTCCTGCTGGCCGACGATCACCACGAGCGGCACACGGTTCAGGCGCGCCGTGGCGATCGCCGCGACCGCGTTCCCCAGCCCGGGCGTGCTGTGCAGGAGCGCCAGCGCGGGTCTTCCCTGGCCCAGCGCGTACCCGCAGGCGATGCTCACCACCGACCCCTCGTGCAGCGCCAGCACGAACCGCAGGTCATCCGGGAGCCCGGCGAGGAACGGCACTTCCGTGCTGCCCGGGTTGGAGAAGATCGTCGTCAGCTCGAGCCGGCGGAGCACGTCGTAGGTGGCGTCGCGGACGGTCGGCACGCATGCAGGAATATCGCGCAGGACGTACAACTGCGTTTGTAGGTGCTCGACACGCTCTACATCGACGAGGTCGAACAGGCCGACGCGCTGCTCAAGCCCAAGCGCGTGGAGATCCTGCGTCACCTCGCCGAGCCGACCACGTGTACGCAGATCGGCGGCGTGCTCGGGGAGACGCCGCAGGCGATCTACTACCACGTCAAGCGCCTCCAGGCCGCCGGGCTGGTCTCACTCGTCGACGAGCGCCGCGTGCGCGGGATCGCCGAAGGGATCTACCAGGCGGTGGCGCGGTCGTTCTGGGTCTCACCGGCGTGCGTCGGCCGGCTCGGGCCGGAGCGGGCGCGCGAGGAGATGCTCGGCCTCGGCTACCTGCTCAACCTCAGCGAGCAGATGTCGCAGGACCTCGCGACGCTCGCCATGGGGCCGGTCACGCTGCCCTCGTTCGGGATCGCGGGTGACATCGCGCTCTCACCCGAGGACGGCGCGGCGTTCGTCGCCGAGCTTCAGCGGGCCTTCGGCGAAGTGCTGTCGAAGTACGGCGGCGGCGAGGGACACACGTTCCGGCTCGCCCTCGCCTGCTACCCGCACCAGCCTTAGGCGACGTATCGCGGCAGCCGGCTTCGCCGGCGCCAAGCGACGTCGCTTGGAGATCGCTTCGCGGATCTCCTAGGCCGAGGCCATCTCCTTCGCCTCTTCGGCGGCGAGGCCCAAGTACGCCTTGCGCACGCCTGCGACGTGACGTTGCTGGACGTCCACCGCCCAGTCAGCGAGGGTCTTCGCGTCGGACTCCCCCGCCTCGCCGGCGATGACCTGCACGATCTCCCAGTGGCACAGCTCGCCGGCCTCGGCCATGCTGAGGAACTCGAAGCCGTCGAGCGCTTCCTCCTCGCCCTCGAGGTAGGTCTTCATCATGTCCACGGCCTCGGTCTTGGTCTCCCGGGCCTTCTCGCGGATCGCCGTCTTGCGGCCCTCGAACGTGTCGATCAGGCCGTCCGTACGGCGCTCGGTCTCGGCCGCCTGGTCCTTCATCTTCTCGAGCGCGGGTTTGAAGGCGTCGGCGCCCTCCATGCCGGCCACGTGCGTGGTCGCCTGCTGCGCGGCTTGCGCGAGCCCGAGCACTTCCGCGAGCTTTTCGTCCAGTGGTGTGAGTTCAGCCATCGCCGGGAGCTACCCAGCGCGGGCGCGCCATCAATCAAGGCGTTCTTCCAACCGCGCGACGGTGTCGCGGGCCTGGTCGCGTTCCTTGCGGGCGCCCTTGAGCACGCGCTGCGCTGACTCCTTCTCGGCTTTCGCGTCGTCCACGGCCTTGCGGGCCTGGTCGAGCGCGGCCTGCGCGGCGTCGAGCGCTTCAGCCGCGTCCTGCGCGTCCTCTTCGGCGCCCTTGGCGACCCGCTCGCGGACCTTCAGCGTGCCGCGCGCCTCGCGCAGCTCATCCTCGAGCGCGAGCCGTTCCCGGGCGGCGCGCTCCTCGGCCTCACGCTCGGCCGCGTCATCGTCCTTCCCCGCCTTCTTCTTGGCCGCGGGCTTCTTCTTCGGCGGCGGTGCGGGGAGATCGGTCGTCTCGAGCGCGAACGGCCACGTGCCGCCCGCCTGCGCCTCCCCCACGAGCCGGCCGTCCGAGAGCGCCGCGCGCAACTCGGGGTCGCCGGCGGCGGCGTGCAGCGTGGTGCGCAGCCGGTCGGCCATCGCGCGCGAGAGCGGCTTGCCGGCGGGCTTGAGCTTGACGGCGACGCGCATCACGTCGTCGACGGCCCGGCGCTCGGCCTGGGTCGCGGTGCGCAGGTTCTCGGCGCCGCCACCGGCGAGCGCGGCGTCCTGAGCGGCCCTGAGCGCGGCGCCCGCGTCGAGCAGCGTCGCGATCAGATCCGGCTCCTCCCGGGCCACCTGGTTCGCCGCCCACGCGGCGGGCGTCGGCTTGGGGAGCTTGGCGAGCACCGCCGCGGCGTCCTTGTCGCTCTTGCGGAGCTCCTTCGCGAGCTTGTCGCGCCCGGCGATGAACGCCTCGAGCGGGAGGGCGAAGAGCTCGTCGTCAGGCATGGATCGTGGCGGGCAGATCGCCGACGCGGATGGCGTGCGGCATCGCGGCGGTGGTGAACGGGGCGGCGACGGCGCCGTCCACGCCGACCGCGATCAGGCCCCCGGTGCCGAACGGGGCGAGCTGCTGCAGCGCGCGGTCGGCGGCCGCGTTGAGGTCGAGCCGGGCATGGCGCATGAGCGCGTCGATCTCGTGCGCGAGCGCGATCCGCATGATGCCCTCGCCGTCGCCGGTGCAGGAGATCGCCACCGTCGCATCGTCCGCCCAGGTGCCCACGGCGATCAGCGACGAGTCGCCGACGCGGCCCGGATGCTTGCGGTTGGTGCCGCCGGTCGAGGTGGCGGCGGCGACCCGGCCGTTCGCGTCGCGGGCGACGGCGCCGACCGTGTTCCCGCGCTGCTCGACGCGCTCCGGCGTGCGGAACCACTCGTCGGAGGCGGTGCTCAGCCCGTGCTCGCGGGCGAAGTGGGCCGCGGACTCGCCGACGAGCATCACGTGGCGGCCTTCGTCGAGGACCGCGCGCGCAGCCTGGATCGGGTTGCGGATGCCGGCGATCGCGGCGACCGCACCCGCCGCCCGATCGCTCCCGCGCATGAGCGCCGCGTCGTGGAGGATCGCGCCGTTCTGGTCCAGGACGCTGCCGCGGCCGGCGTTGAAGATCGGGTCGTCCTCGAGCACGATCACGGCCTGTTGCACGGCGTCGAGCGCGTCACCGCCCGCGTGCAGGATCGTGTGGCCGGCGTCGACCGCTCGCTGCACACCTTCCCGGGCTCGGTCGCGGTACTCGGGCCGCCAGGTCCCCGCGCCGCCGTGCACGACCATCGTGATCACGCTGGGCACGATACGTCAGTCGAGCTGGGAAGCCTGACCGCACGCCTTGACGATCTGCCAGCGCGGCGTCGTCACCAGCGGCTCGAACCCCGGCTGCGGCCCCGGCTCCAGGCCCTCCCCATAGAACCACTTGGAGCGGATGATCACCGCGGGCGCCTCCGGCCGGGCGTCCAGGTCACGCAGCGGCAGGTCCAGCCGCCACGCCACGAGCGACCGCGCCCGCGCGCTCGTCCGGATACGCGAGCACGCGACGAGCGCTTCCCGCCCGCCGGCCTGCTCGATCACGGGGTCGAAGGCGTCGGCCGCCGCGGCTCGCGCGCCGAGCTCCGCCCACTGGTCGCGAAGCGTGTCGCCGGTAGTGAGGACGACCGCCACGACGAGCACGAGCGCCCCGAGCGGGGCCGCCCAGGCCGGGCCGCGCGGCACGGCGACACGAGGCGCCGCGTCATGGTCACCGGGCAGGCGGGGCGACCCGTTCTGCGCCCCGCCGTCGTCGACGGGTTCGTGCGTGGTCTCGTTCCGCCCGGTCAGCCGCGCGGCGGCGCGGGTCGCCAAGAGCACGGCTCCGGCTCCGGCCAGGGCGGCGCCGAGCGCGGCGGCCGCGACGAGGTAGCGCGGGTTGCCGGCGTACCCCGCGGCGGTCATCACCGCCACGAGCACGACCCAGGCGGCGGCGGCGATGAAGATCCGGCGGGTCAGCGGACCGCCGAGGAAGGCGGCGAGCAACGCGCCGAGCACGGCGGGGAGCGTGCTGATCGTCGCCGTGTCGCCCAGGACGGCCAAGAACGGGACGTCGGCCAGCTTCGCGCTGCCCGGGCTCGGGACGCCGCGCGCGGTGTGGGAGGCGCCGAGCGCGCCGCCCGCACCGAGCAGGTCGGGGCCGAACCACAACAGCGGCACGATCGCGGCAGCCGCGACCACGGCACGGCGATCCTCACCGCGGCGCCAGAGCCAGAGCCCGTAGAGCCCCAGAAAGGGCCAGGCCTCGGGGCGCATCAGCGCGGCGGCGGTCGCGCAGGCCAGCGCGGCGCGGGTATGGCCGGACAGGTGCGCGATCACCGCCCAGAGCACGGCGGCGCCGAGCAGGCCCTCGGAGTTGCCGAGCGCGGTGTTGAACAGCCACCAGGGCGACAGCGCCATCGCAACCACGGCCGCCGCTCCCGCCCAGCGGCCCGCGAGCCGTGTCCCGAGCACGTACGCGCCGGCCAAGGCCAACACGCCGCCCGCCCGGGCGACGATCAGCCACAGCGCGGGCGCGGCCGGCTCCCACAAGGCGAACACGACCGTGAACAGCACCGGGAACGGTTTCCAGGACGGCCCGGTCGTGGTGTCGAGCGCGAGCCGGCCGGTCTCGCGGCCCCAGACGAGCCACGCGAGTGGGTCGAACGCGAGCGCCCACGGGAGCAGCAACGAGAGCGCGGCGACCACGACGGCGGCAGCGACCGCCGCGGTCGCTCTCAAGGCATCACTTGCTGCACGAGGTAGACGAGCGCGACGGCCATCGCGACGATCAGGA
Source organism: Solirubrobacter taibaiensis (assembly GCA_027587225.1). GTDB lineage: Bacteria > Actinomycetota > Thermoleophilia > Solirubrobacterales > Solirubrobacteraceae > Solirubrobacter > Solirubrobacter taibaiensis. The sequence goes on along the minus strand of JAPDDQ010000002.1, from coordinate 326,788 downwards.
CGAACGCGATGAAGCGCACGGCCCAGAGGGCGACCGGGTTCGGGCGCGAGGACGGCACGCGGTGCGCGGCGCCGGAGCGCGCGGAGGCCGCGCGACGCGGCGAGTCCACGGGACCGCGGCGGCCCGCGGGCGTCGCGGCGGGGATGGTCGGGTCCTCGCCGGAGATCGTCCCGTTGCTGTGCGAGCGGCGCTCCTCGGCGGATTCCGCGCGCAGGACCTCGAGCTCGCGCCGCAGGGTGCGGGAGGTGGCGCGCTCGCGGTCCAGGTCGCGCTGCACGCGCTCGACCATCCGGCGGGAAGCCTCGTCGGGCGCGCCGTCGGGGACCTCGCTGTTGAGGAGCTCCTCGCGCAGGCGGGCGACCTCGGCGCGCTCGGCCGCGAGCAACCGCTCGCCGTCCTCGCGGGCGCGGTCGAGCTCCGCGCGCAGGCGCTCGGTCTCCTCCGCCTCGGCGACCATCGAGCGCTGCGCCTCCTCGCGCGCCGTCGCGAGGCGCTCGTGAACCTCGGTCGTGGCCATCCGCTCGGTCTCGACGCGGTGCTCGGCGTCGGCCTCGACCGTCGTCAGCGTCTCCTCGCGCACGGCCAGCAAACCCTGGAGGCGCGTGATGTCCTCGCGCGCCACGGCCAGTTCGTTCGTGAGCCGGGTGTTGGAGTCCTCGGCGGCGGTGGTCTGCTCCTGCAGGCCGCGGATCAGGTCGCCGAGCGCGGCGCGCTGGTTCTCCTCGTCGCCGGTCTGCGCGAGCAGCTGCTGGACCTGCGCGGCGAGCGCATCACGTTCCTCACGCATCGCGCGCATGCCCTCGAGCTCGTCCTCGAGCTGCTCGTGCGCGGCCTTCAGGCTGCCATGTGCGAGCCGGAGCCCGGCGAGCTCGTCGGCCTCGGCGCGGGCGACGTCGGCTCGGGTGCGCAACGCCTCGAGCTCCGCGGGCGCCTCGGACCGCACGGCCGTGAGCTCCGCGGCAAGCCGCTCAGCCTCTGCTCGCGCCGCCTCGAGCTCGGCCTGTGCCGCGGCGAGCGCCTCCGCGTCGGTGGTGAGCAACTCGATCTCGCTCCGGGCCTCCGCGACCTCGGCGCGCAACGCGGCCAACTCCGCGGACTCGTCGGGCGCCGCCAGGCGCTCGCCGGCCTGCGCCCGCACGCGCTCCAGCTCCGCGCGCGTCTCGACCAGCGCGGCGGCGTCCGCGCGCAGCGACTCGACCTTGCTCGCCAGCCGCTCGGCATCGGCGCGGGAACCGTCGGCGTCCGCGCGCAGCGCCTCGAGCTCGCGCGTGAGCCGCTCGACTTCAGCCCGCGCGGCCGCAAGCAGTGCCGCGTCCGGGCGCTCGTCACGCAGCGAATCGATCTCGGCTCGCGCAGCGGCGAGCTCGGTGTCGATGTCCGGCTGATCGTGAAGCTCCAGCCGCAGCGAGTCCCGTTCGGCCTTGAGCTCGGCGATCGCGGCGCGCAGGTCGTTCTCCGCCGTGACCTGCGCCGATCGGCGGCGCCGGCGGCGCGGTGGCGGCAGCTCGACGACGAGCGAGCGCCCGAGCTCCAGCTCGGCACCCAGGACATCCCCGCGCGCCGCGTCCCAGTCGAACGTCGCGCGCCACGGGTCCTGATCCTCGGCGCTGCCCGTGACGCGCGTGCGCCGACCGCCCGCGTCGACGTGCAGGGCAGGCCGGAGCAGGCGTCGCCCACTCACGCCGTTCCAGCGACCGACTACGACGAGCCGGTCGTCCGCTGTCCACTCGAAGCGCTCGAGCTCGAACGAGACGTCCCCGGCGTCCGGCATCAGCTCGGCTCGCGGGCCTCGGGGGGTGTGTCTTCTTCGCTTGGCCGCGGGTGCAGGAGCGAAGTGCTCGAGCGGGCGACCGGCTGCTGGCCGGTCTCGGTCGTCGGCGGCCGGTGGTCCACGGCGGCCACGCGGGTCCGGCGGTCCCGACCCTCGACCGCGACGGCGAAGGACACCTTGGTGAAGGAGAGGATCGCCCCGCCCACCATCAGCACGGTGCCGGCGAGCGACAACCAGGCGCCGAGCTCCAGATCCTGCTCGGACGCGACGGGCGGCGGGTCCATCAGCTGCGCGGCGACCACGACGAACGCGATGCCGACGAGCCATGGCACGACGCGCTTGTCGACGTACTCCACTTCAGGGGTGATCAAACCGACGGCGCCGATGACGCTGGCGACGGCCAACGCGGCGAGGAACAGGTCGACGAACTCGAACACGGCCCACGCGTTGAACGCGCCGTACCAGTCGAGGAACAGGCCGACCAGAAGCAGCAGTGCGCCGAACGCGAGCACGAACGGCCCGATCTCGAATCTACGGGTCATCGCCACGAAGTCTGACAAGCGACCCCGCTGGATTGCCCGCAGACCCCGTCACACCCAATTTCGTTCTAAGCCTGACAAGGCGCGTTTCTGGCTCTGGGGCGCGGGCATGTTCGGACCAGACGCTCCGTTTTGTCTCCCGACCGGACGTCTACTCCCCTCTCCTCACCGAGCGGCCTGGTCGCCGACACGACCAGGCCGTTCGGAGTCCCCTTCGGCCGCGACCAACGCCGCCGCAGATTCGGAGAGATGACCCCGTAGTGCAGTCGGCCCTTCGCGCTCCAGCCCCCGCACGAGCGCGATGTGGTCGGCTGCCATCCTTTCCGCGCTCCAGAGCGGTTCGAGCTGGTTCATGAACAGCTTGAGCTCGCCGTCGAGCGCCGCGTGCGCGGCCGTGATGCGCGGCGAGTCGGCAGCCTCGACGATCGCGCGGTGCAGGCCGTTGTGCGCGTCATTGATCGCGCCCCACGCGCCGTCCGCGCACGCGCGCTCGAGCACCGCCAGCGCTCCATAGACACTCGGCGGGAGCGGGCCGCGTTCCAGCGCGAGCCGCGCCGCTTCCACCTCCAGCGCCGTCCGCAGCTCGTACAGCGACACGATCGCCTCGGCCGTCAACCGCGCGACACGCGCGCCGCGGTTCGTCTCGATCACGACGATCCCCTCGCCGGCCAGGGTGCGGAGCGCCGCCCGGAGTGAGTGGCGGGCGACGCCGTACTCGGCGGTGAGCTCCGCTTCGACCAGGCGCGACCCCGCCGGACGCTCCCCGGCGAGGATCGACTGACGGATCTGCTGCGCAACAGTTTCGACCGCGGTCACGCGGGGACCGTAACCGGCCGGCGCACTTCGGGGGCGGCCAGGACGAGCAGTCCGCTGAGGATGAGCGCCGCGCCGACCGCCGCGGGCGCGTTCACCGTCTCGCTCAGCACGATCACGCCCAGCAGCGTCGCGGTGAGCGGCTCGGCCAGGGTGAGCGTCGCCGTCTCGGCCGCGCTCAGGTGCTTCAGCCCGCGCGCGAACAGCAGGTAGGCACCCGCGGTCGGCACGATCCCGAGGAACACCGCGAGCAGCAGCCCGTCGGTGGTCGCGAGCCAGCCCGCGCCGGTGATGAACAGCACCGGGAGCAGCACGACGGCGCCGAGACCGAACGCGCCCGCCATCACCGTCTCGGGCGAATGACCCGCGTGGAGCATCTGCTTGGCGGAGTACGTGTAACCCGCGTAGGAGGCGCCGGCGATCAGCGCGAGGACGATGCCGCCGGCGGAGATCGACGCGTCCGCTCCGGTGAGCGCGAGCATGGCCACGCCGGCGCACGCGAGCGCGGTGGCCAAGGCCCACGCGCGGGTGGGCGCGCGGCGCTCGATCGCCCATTCCAGCGCGCCGGCGAGTGCGGGAGCGCTGCCGAGCGCGACGATCGTGCCGACGGCGACGCCGGTGTCGGCCACGGCGGCGAAGAACGCCAGCTGGTAGGCGGCGACCGCGAGTGCCGCGAGGATCAGCGGACGGCGTGGGAGGCCGCGAAGCCCGGTGCTGAGCAGCGCGACGAGGACCAGCAGTGCGCCGCCGACCAGGATCCGCGCCGCGCCCACGCCCGCGGGCGAGAGCCCTGCCGGGCCGAGCGCTTGCGCGGTGCCGGTGGTGCCGAAGCAGAGCGAGGCGAGCAGGACCTGAAGCCGTGACATGCGAGTGATTGTTCCACAATCATCAAGATTGTTCAACAATCCGTGCGATCAGTCGGTCCATAACCCGATCCGGGAGGATGCGGTCGAGGATCGCCTGGATACGGGCGTCGCGGCCGAGGACGTAGCGGGTGCGCGGTTTGTCGGCCGTGAGCGCGTGATGGATCGCGCCGACGACGACCCCCACCGGCATGCCGGTCTCAGGCGCTTCCTCCGCCATGCCGCGCAGCCGCTCGGCCATCGCGACATACGGCTCCGGCGGCATGTCCGTGGCGTCGAGCGTGCGCTGCCAGATCGGGGTGGCGACCGCGCCGGGCTCGATCAGGGAGACCTGCACTGCGCCACGGAGCTCGCGTCGCAGCGAGTCGCTGAGCGCCTCCAGCGCGAACTTCGACGCCGCGTACGGGCCGTAGAGCGGGAGCGCGACGCGGCCGGCGATCGAGGAGACGTTGACGATCCGGCCCCGGGCGTGCCGGAGGGCCGGAAGGCACGCCTGGATGACGGCGAGCTGGCCGACGGTGTTGACCTCGAACTGATGGCGCAGTTCGTCGAGCGGCAGGTACTCGAGCGGGCCGATCACGGCGATCCCCGCGTTGTTGACGAGCGCGTCGATCGGGAGCTCGCGCAGGGCTTCGACGTGGTCGGGGTTGGTCACGTCGAGCTCGACGCGCGTCACGCCCTCGTAGTCGAGCGGGCCGCGCGCTCCGGCGTAGACGGTGAAGCCGCGTTGGCTCAGCGCGAGCGCGGCGGCGCGCCCGATCCCGCTCGAAGCGCCGGTCACGAGCACGGTTCTGGTCATGGTGGGCGAAACTACAGGCGTGCTGTTCGCCGAGCTTGCCGCCGCCACCGAGGACGTCCGGGCCGAGTCGCGTCGGCTGGGGAAGGTCGAGCGGATCGCGGCCGCGCTGCGTGGGTTGGCGCCGGAAGAGCGGGTGGCGGGCGCGTCCTACCTCGCCGGCTCGCCGCGGCAGCGCGTGCTGGGCGTGGGCTGGGCGTCGCTGCGCGACGATCCGCCGCTGCCCGCTGACGAAGCGACCTTGAGCGTGGCCGAGGTGGATGCGGTGCTGGCGCAGGTGGCGGCTTCGAGCGGCGCCGGGTCGGTCGCGGCGCGGCGGGCGGCGTTGGGTGCGCTGATGGCGCGCGCGACCGCATCCGAGCAGGCGTTTCTGCGGGCGTTGGTGCTCGGGGACATCCGGCAGGGCGCGCTGGCCGCCGTGGTCGGCGACGCGGTGGCCAAGGCCGCGGACGTGCCGCTCAAGGACGTGCGGCGGGCGCTGATGCTGCGCGGTGACCTGGGCGCCGTGGCGGCGGTCGCGCTGGCGGGCGAGGATCTCGGGCAGTTCCGGCTGGAGGTCGGGCGGCCGATCTCCCCCATGCTGGCCTCGACCGCGCCGGACGTCGACGCCGCTCTGGAGAAGACCGGCCCGGCCGCGGTGGAGTGGAAGCTCGACGGGGCGCGCATCCAGGTGCATCGTTCCGGCGATCAGGTGGCGATCTTCACGCGCACGCTGGACGACGTCACCGCGCGCATCCCCGAGGTGGTCGAGGCGGCGCTGGCGCTTTCGGCGGAGTCGTTCGTGCTCGACGGCGAGGCGATCGCGTTGCGCGAAGACGGGCGGCCGCACCCGTTCCAGGTCACGGGGTCACGGTTTGCGAGCAAGTCCGGCGTGTTGCTCACGCCGCTGTTCTTCGACGTCATGCACTTGGACGGCGCGGACCTGCTGGACGAGCCCGGCTCGGTGCGGGCGAGCGCGTTGGCTGGGCTCGTGCCGGAGCGCTGGCGGGCGCCACGGGGCGGGCCCGAGCAGCTGGAGATCGCTTTGGCGCGCGGCCACGAGGGCGTGGTGGTGAAAGCGTTGGACGCGCCGTACGAGGCGGGGCGGCGCGGGTCCGCGTGGGTGAAGGTCAAGCCCGTGCACACGCTCGACCTGGTGGTGCTGGCGGTCGAGTGGGGCTCAGGCCGGCGGCGCGGGAAGCTTTCGAACCTGTGGCTCGGCGCGCGGGTCGAGGACGGGTTCGTGATGCTCGGCAAGACGTTCAAGGGCCTGACCGACGCGATGCTCGCGTGGCAGACCGAGAAGCTGCTCGAGTTGGAGACCGGGCGGGAAGGTCACGTGGTGCACGTGCGGCCGGAGCTCGTGGTGGAGATCGCGTTCGACGGCGTGCAGACGAGCCCGCGCTACCCGGGTGGCGTCGCGTTGCGGTTCGCGCGCGTGCTGCGCCACCGGCCCGACAAGCCGGCGGCGCAGGCGGACACGCTCGACGCGGTCCTCGCGGTGCGGGACGCCTAGGCGGACATGCCGGCGGCGACGAGCAGCGCGACGACGCCGATCAGGGCGATCACGCTGCAGACGATGCCCGCGGTCGCCTGACCGCCGGCCCCCGCGCCGCGCGCGATGACGCCGAGTGTGAGGCCGACGATGGCCAGGATCACCGCGATCGGCCACAGCAGGATGAACGGGATGGCGAGGATGCCGAGCACCATCGAAGCGATCGCCATGCCGCTCTTGGAGCCGGTCGACGTGGCGGGCGAAGCGTGCTGCGAGGCATCGGGAGTGGCGGCCATGGGTGTGTCCTCCAGACGGTGTGGAAATCGAGCGGGCTGGGACGCCCGCTCACGTACGTACGGCAGGAGCAACATTCGGGGATGCGCCACTGGTGGGCAGCAACCCCACGATCATGAAGGGTGTGTACCCACGACGGCCGCGGACTAGGCCCGGTTTCTAGAGCAGCGCGATGAGCAGGATGAGCAGCACGAGCGCGATCAGCACGATCGCCCCGACGACCGCATAGCGCTCGGTCCCGCTCCACTCGCGGTGCCGCGACAGCGACCGCGCCCGCACGCGCGGCCCCAGCGGCGGGAGCTCCGCGGGCGCCGCCTGCTCGAGCCGTTCGCCGCGCCGGATCGACGCGGCCAAGTCCGCGGCGCGAGCCTCGGCCCGCTCGGCGCGCTGCGTGGCCGCCGCGAGCTCCGCGCTCTGATCGCGCGCGGCGGGGGCGTTGTCCGCGCGGGCGATGGCGGCCTCGGCCCGAGCGTCGGCGGCATCGCGGGCTCGCTCGGCCCGCTCCAGCGCCGCGAGGAGCTCGGGGTCCCCGCCGGAGGTGGAGTCGGCGCGCGCGAGCGCGGCCTCGGCGGCTTCCGCACGAGCGATGGCGGCGGCGAGCTCGGCAGCAGTGTCCGCGCCGACGTGAGCGGGAGCGGCGTCGGAGCGCACAGCAAGATCGGGCGCGGCGTCTGAGCGCGCGGCGAGATCGGGAGCGACAGCGGGCCGCGCGGCAAGTTCGTCGGCGCGGGCAAGCGCGTCGTCGAGGGCCGCCTCGGCGCGCTCGGCGCGGTCGAGCGCGGCGGCAAGATCGGGAGCGACGTCGGGGCGCGCAGCGAGTTCGTCGGCGCGGGCGAGCGCGTCGTCGCGCGCGGCTTCGGCGGCCTCCACGCGGGTAAGCGCCTCGTCACGCTCGGTCTCGACCGTCTCCGCCCGCCCGACTGCTTCGTCGCGGGCCGAAGCGGCCGCCGCGAGAGCCGAGGTGGCCTTGTCGCGCTCGGCCTCGGCGGACCAAGCGCGGGTGGTGGCTTCGTCGCGGGCCGCCTCGGCCGACTCGGCGCGCGTCCTCGCCGCGATCACGTCGCCCTCGAGCCGCACGACCTCGTTCGCGCGCGCGACCGCGCTCTCGTGGTGCCCGGCCTGCGTGGCGAGCTGTCGGCGCGCGAGTTCGAGCTCTGCCGCCTGCGTGGCAAGTTCGCGCCGCACGAGTTCGAGCTCCGCCTCCAGCCGAACGCGGTCGGAGGTGGCGACGACGTCAGGGTCGGCCGGCACTGCTGGCGCCGCGGCGGCAGCGATATCGGCGTTGAACGCGGCCGGTGGGGTCGGCGCCGGGGCGGCGACATCGGCATTGGCGGGCGAGGCGAGCGCGGAGGGGTCGACGTCGGCCGCGGCGGCGACGTCGGGCGGGGCGGCAACGTCGGGCGCGAGCGGCGCGGTGGCGGCGACGTCGGAAGCGGCGATCTCCGGCGCGGCAGCGACGTCGGACGCCGCAGCGGCATCGGGCGTGGCAGCGATGTCGAGGTCGGCAGGCCCGGAGGCAGCGACCTGAGAGGCCGTGAGGTCGGCGGTAGCGACTTCCGGCGCGGCGCTGGTGGCGGGCGCGGGTGTCGCGGCGGCGAGTTGGCGGCGGACGGACGCGAGTTCCGCCTCGAGGTGGGCGCGGTCCGGGTCGCGGGGCGGCGGTGCGGGCGGGGTGACGGGTTTGGGCTTCGCGGGTCGCTTGGCGCGGGGGCGCGGGGCGATCGAGGTGCCGGACTTGATGGAGCCGGGCGGGCCGAGCTCGAGGACGACCTCGGGGGTGACTTCCAGGCGGGCGGCGGTGATCTCCTCGACGGGGCCACGCCACATGAAGGCGGCGATCCACACGCCGGCGTCGTCCGGGGCCCAGGGCTTGTGGTCCATCACGGCGATCATGCGCCTCCGGCGAGCGCGGGCGTCGCCGGCGCGCACGTGCAGGGTCGGGCGCATGAAGCGCTGTCCGCGCACGCCGAACCAGCGGCCGCGGACTTCCAAGCGGTCCTCGCCCTGCCACTCGAAGCGTTCGAGCTCGAACGTGAGCTCGTCAAGACTCATCATCGCGATGGTCCCCCATCGTAGGGGACCTAATCGCTACTGGTCTTCGGCGGGCTCGTCCTCGGCGCCCACATCGCCCGTGTCCAGGCTCTTCGCGCCCGGAGCGCCGGCACCCGCGCCGGCGGGCGGGGCGGCCGGCGCGGTGATGGTGATCGTGACCTCGTCGTAGTTCTTCGCGTTGCCGGCCCGGACGGTGATCGTCCCGGGCTTGTCGCCGATCTTCACCTCGCCCGAGGAGTCGACCGAGCAGCCGAGCTTCTCGCCCTGGATCGAGTACTTCGGCGTGGCCTTGCTGCCCTCGGCGTCGACGCTCACCTGCACGGTGTTCTGCGCCCACTTGCCCTTCGCGGGCTTGGCCTCGGAGGCGACGATCGTCGTCTTGTCGGCCTTCATGTTGCGGAAGACGGCCGGCCCGACGTACGGGATGAGCTCGCTCGCCTTCCCCGCGCCGAGCTTCATGAAGAGCTTGCCGTCCTTCTCGACGAGCTCGCGTACGTGATCGGTCGTCGTGAAGTGCGCGTCCTCGAGCTTGTCCGACGGGAACGTGCGGAAATGGAACTTCTGGCTCATCGTGAAGCCCTGCGGGAGCTTCTTGGTGGGCGCTGGGTTCGAGGCGTTCTTGATGAATGGCCCGGCGTCGATGCCGGCGGTGGAGATCGAGACCTTGTCGACCGTGTTCATCTGGCCTGAGCTGCTGAGGAACCAGCCGGCTGAGCCCGCGGCGTTCGCCTTGAGCGTGAAGTCGTCGCCGAACGGGGTCTTGGACGTCAACGAGTCGAACTTCTCGTTGATGTTCGCGTCCTCGAGCCCGGACTGGCCGGCGCCGGCGCTGTTGAACGTGTGGGTGAAGTGCGCCTCGTAGTTCCCGGCCACCGAGGAGGTCGTCGACGCGATGTCCTTGGGCTTCTCGATCACCCGGAACTCCGCGTTGCCGAACGACGCGCCGTTCGTCGCCTTCGGCTTCATCTTGCCGCCGGGCTGCTTGGCGTCCAGGGACACCACGCCGGTGGACTCGTCGATCTTGGTTCCGGTGGCGGGAGCGACGGTGCCCGCCTCGAGCGTCCACTTGACGCCCGTGACGCCCTCGGGCTTGGCCGCGGCGGTGATGCTCGTGCCGGACTCGAGCGGCATCGTGGCCTTCTGCGGCGCCACCGTGACGCCGGAGATCGGCTTGTCGGCGAGGTCCTCGCGGGCGAGCATCCCGGCCGCGATCGCCCGGCAGACGGCCTGGTTACCCGCCGTCTTCTGGAGCGAGAGGATCGCCGGCTCGCTCATCCGGAGCGCCGGCGTCGCCGTCTGCTTGGTTTCCGGCTGACTGGCGCGCTGACGCTCCATCGGGCGACACTACAGGCGCTATCCGTCCCTCGGCAATAGCGCGGCCCACCGCTTGGTTCCCGGCGGTCTTCTGCATCGACCGCAGGACCTCGTCGGACATCGGCACGCCCCTCATACGCGCACCGCGATGATCCGGTCGTCGCCGTCGCGCGGGGAGCCGCGGCCGTCGCGGTTGGACGTCGCCACCCACAGCGTCCCGTCCGGCGCCGCCACGACGGTCCGGATGCGTCCGTAACGGCCGGCGAGCATGCGCGTCGGCTTGCCCGCGGACGCGCCGTCCAAAGGCACCTTCCAGACGCACTCGCCCTGCAGCGCGGCGACGTACAGGTTCGTGCCGATGATCGCCGCCCCGCTCGGCGAAGCGGCCGACGTGGCCCACGTCACCTTCGGGTTCGTGAACCGTCCCCCGGACGTCGAGCCGACACCCTCGACCTCGGGCCACCCGTAGTTGCGTCCACGCCGGATCAAGTTCACCTCGTCGCGCGCGTTCTGGCCGAACTCGCTCGCCCACAGCCGCCCGCGCCGGTCCCACGCGAGCCCCTGCACGTTGCGGTGCCCGAGCGACCAGACGCGCACCCCGCTCCCGTCCGGGTTCATGCGCAGGATCTTGCCGTTGCGCGACGACCGGTCCTGGGCCAACCCCGTGTTGCCGGCGTCGCCGACGCCCGCGTAGAGCTTGCCGTCGGGCCCGAACGCGATCCGCCCGCCGTTGTGGACACCCGCCGCGCGCAACCCGGTCAGCACCGTTCGCACCCGCTCGCCGAGCTTGAAGCGCACGATCCGGTTGTCCCCGCGCGTGGAAGTCAGGTACGCGTAGACCCAATCATCACGCGCGGCCAGGCCCAGCAGTCCGCCCTCACCGGCGTTGCGAGCCACGCCGGGAACGGTCATCACGCGCTCGGGATCCCCGCCCCCGGCGGGAATCCGCAGGATCCGCGCCGTCGTGCGCTCGGCGACCAGGGCATCGCCGTTCGGCAGGAACGCGATCCCCCAAGGCACATCGAGCCCGGTCGCGATCACGCGCCGGGCGGGCGGGCGGGGAGTCGCGGTGGGCTCCGGCCCGGGGGTCTCGTTCGGCGTCGCGGTGGCGGGTGGCGTGGTCGGCGCCGTCGTCGCGACCGGCTCCGGCGGCGCCTCGTCGGACCCACACCCGGCGAGTACGACAGCCGCGAGCAGGACCGACCAGCGTTTCATCGCGGCGGCGGGCGGTGCCCCGGGAGCTTGACCACCGTCACGAAGAACTCGTCGATCTGGCGCACCACCTCGATGAAGCGGTTGAAGTCCACGGGCTTGGTCACGTACGCGTTCGCGTGCAGGTCGTAGGAGCGCAGGATGTCCTCCTCCGCCTTCGACGTGGTCAGAACCACGACGGGGATGGAGCGCAGCTCCGGGTCGGACTTGATCTCGGCCAGCACCTCGCGCCCGTCCTTGCGCGGCAGGTTCAGGTCCAGCAGCACGAGGTCCGGCCGCGCGTTCGCCGCGTCCCGCAGGAACTCCATCGCCTCCACGCCGTCACCGACGATCTTCAGCGAATTGCGGACCTTGTTGTGCTCGAAGGCCTCTTCGATCAAGACGACATCGCCGGGGTCGTCCTCGACCAGCAGGACGCTGATGGGTTGGCTGTCGTCTTCGGTCATCGACGCTCCGTGTCCGGTTCCGCAGGCAAAGTGAAGTAGAAGGTAGAACCCTCGCCCGCCGGAAGGTCCGTGTCCAACCACATCCGGCCGCCGTGGTACTCGACGATCTTGCGGCACATGGCGAGCCCGATGCCCGTCCCCTCGTACTGGGAGCGCGGATGCAGCCGCTGGAAGATGACGAAGATCCGCTCCGCGTACTCGGCGTCGATCCCGATCCCGTTGTCGGCGATGCGGAACTTCCAGCACTCGCCCTCGCGCACGGCGGAGAGCTCCGCGTGCGGCGGCGCCTCGCTGCGGAATTTGATCGCGTTCCCGATCAGGTTCTGGAACACCACCCGCAGCAGCGTGGCGTCGCCCATGACCGTCGGCAGCTCGCCGTCGACCACGATCTCGGCGCCGCTCTCGTCGATCACCCGCCCGAGGTCGGCCCGCACGCGCTCGACGAGCGCCGCGCAGTCCACGGCGACGTGCGGCTGCTCCATCCGCCCCACGCGCGAGAACGCCAGCAGGTCGTTGATGAGGTCCTGCATGCGCTGCGCGCCGTCGACCGCGAAGCCGATGTACTGGTCCGCGCGCGCGTCGAGCTCGCCGCCGTAGCGCTGCTGGAGCAGCTGGCAGAACGACGCGACCTTGCGCAGCGGCTCCTGGAGGTCGTGGGAGGCGACGTAGGCGAACTGCTCGAGCTCCTGGTTGGAGCGCCGCAGGTCGGACTCCGCGGCCTGCAGCGCGGCGAGCTCGGCCACGATCCGCGCGCGCATCGCCTCGACGTCCTCGGCGAGCTCGGCCACCTCGGCCGCCCCGTCGCTGGTGACCTCGCGCTCGTAGTCGCCGCGCGAGACCTCCCGCACGCGCCCCGCGAGCGTCTGGAGCGGGTTGACGACCTGCTTGCGCAGCGTACGCGCGACCAGCGCGAGGCTGAGCAGGATCACGACGCCGGTGAAGATCACCCAGAAGGTGACGACGCGCGCGTTGTCCCGCAGCTCCGCACGCGCGTCCGCGCGGGCCGGGCCCAGCCGGACGTTGAGCCGGCGTACGGACTCGCGGAAGCGGTCGAACCGCGCCTTGCCGGCCTCGACCTGCGCGATGCTGCGCGGGCCGCCCGGGTTCGAGCTGGCAGCGGCGACGGTCGGGTCGGCGAAGTTGAGCTCCCAGTCACGCGCGGCAGCGGAGATCTCGTCGATCTCGGGCCGGAATCTCTGCACGCTGTCGAAGCGCAGCTGCGCCTCGAGTCGCTCGATCGCGGCGTCGGCGTTGGTCCGTCCCATCCGGAACGGCTCGAGGAAGCTCTGCTGGCCGGAGAGCACATAGCCGCGCAGGCCGGTCTCCTGGTCGAGCAGCGCGATCGAGATGTCGTTGGCCGCGAGTGCGGTCGGCCCGAGCTGGTCGATCAGCTCCGAACGCGCCTCGCTCAGCGCGTTGAGCGCGAACAAACTCCGCACCGTGCCGACGATGGCGATGAAGACCAGGAACGCGACCCCGCGCGCGAAGTACTGCCCGGCCCGCAGACGCCGCTTCCCGCGGCGACGGCGGAGCCTCACCGCGTGCGCACCACGAACGCCGCGACGTCGTCCAGCAGCGGGCCGCCGTTGAGCTCCTCGGCGCGTTCGACGAGCGTGGCCACGAGCCCTGGCGCGTTCGTGTCCAGCCCGCGGAGCATGGCCGCGAGCCCTTCCCCGCCCAGGCGCGCGTTGCCCACGCCGGTGCGGCCCTCGATCAGGCCGTCGGTGTAGAGCAGCAGCGACCACTGCTCCGGCAGCGTGTGCTCGTAGGCCGTCCAGCGGGCATCGTCGACGACGCCCAGCGGCGGCTCGCCCTTCTCCGGCTCCATCGACTCGATGCCGTCGGCGGTGATCAACAACGGCGGCGGGTGACCGGCGAGGCGCAACGTGAGGTGCCGCTTGTCGGGCGCCACCGTCGCCATGCACAGCGTGGTGAACATCCACGAGTGGTGGCGCTCGTGGCCGTGCATGACCTGCAACGTGGGCAGAAGCGCTTCCGTCGCGTGGCCGCCGATCACCAACGTGCGCCAGGCGATCCGCAGCGACACCCCGAGCGCCGCGGCGTCCGGGCCGTGGCCGGAGACGTCGCCGATCACGGCGTGCACCGTGCCGTCGGCGGTCTGGACCGCGTCGTAGAAGTCGCCGCCGAGGAGCGCGCGACGGCGACCCGGGCGGTAGTGCGCGTTGAGGACGAGATGGGTGTCGTCGACCAGCGGCGCGGGCAGCAGGCCGCGCTCGAGGCGGGAGTTCTCCTCGGCGTGCAGGCGCGCGACCTCGAGCTCGCGGCGCGCCTCGTCCGCGCGCAGGCGCTCCACCGCGTAGTGCACGGCGCGCGTGAGGCCCTGACCGTCGATCTGGCCCTTGACCAGGTAGTCCTGCGCGCCGGCGCCGACGGCTTCCATCCCGCGGCGCTCGTCGTCGAGGCCGGTGAGGACGAGCACCGCGACGTCCGCGCGATCGGTCTTGAGCTTGTGCAGCCCGGACAGACCCTGCGCGTCCGGCAGGTCCAGATCGAGCAGGACGCAGTCGATCTCCGCCAGGTTCTCGCGCCGCGCTTCGGCGAGCGTCGTCACGCGGATGATCTCCATGTACGCGCCGCTGATGTTGAACAGCTCTTCGACGAGCAGCGCGTCGCCGTCGTCGTCCTCGACGAGCAGCAGCCGGATCGGGCCGGAGGCCGCCGCGGAGTCGCGCGGAGCCCTATTGACGGTCTCTGGAGGAGTCAAGGTGAATGGGTGACGGCCCGGCGGCCGCTCCACTGTACCCAGCCGCCGGAAGCGTCAACCCCAGTCGATCTTCAGGTCACCGCGGTGGCGTGCAGCGGCTGGTAGAGACCCAGCTCACCGCCGCCGGGAACCTGCATCGCGGTGACGAGCCCCCAGGACTGGTCGCGCACCGGCGACGTGAACTCGACGCCCTTGGCCTCCAGCTCGGCCCGGGTCTCCTCGATGTCGTCGCACATCAGGTAGAGCTCGTAGTGGCCGGACGTCTCGCTCGGGTGGGCCGACAGCTCGGCGGGCGGGAGCTTGAAGATCGGCCAGCCGCCGCCGGCCTCGACGTAGTCCAGGTCGAGGACGTCGCGCAGGAACGCGCGGATCGCTTCGGCGTCTTCGCCGAAGATGATGGTGTGGACGCCCCGGATGCTCATGAGAGTGCCGGCAGGCCGTCGATGGACACTTGGTTGTGCTTTGCCTCGTAAGTGCGCATGGCGTCTGGTCCTTCTACCCGCAACCGCTTGGCGGTTGACAAGTCGCTGTGCGGACGCTCGCCCTCGTAGGCCAGCAGCGGCACGCCGTAGCCGCAGGAGTCGGCCACCCGCTGCACGTGCACGACGATGATCGCGCGCCGCGCCTCGGGGGCCTCAGGCTCCTGGAAGCCAACTTGCAGCAGCTCGTCGAACCGCGGCTCGCCGGGCATGACGACCTCGCCGCGGCCGTGGAGGCGCAGGATCCGCGGCGGACCCTGGAAGGCGCAGAACATCACGATGATGCGCCCGTTCTCGCGGATGTGGGCGATCGTCTCCGCGCCGCTGCCGACGATGTCCAGGTAGGCGACCGTGTGGTCGTCCAGGATCCGCAGCGAGCCCATCGGGCCTTTGGGCGAGACGTTGATGTGCCCGTCCGTCGCCGCTGGGGCGGTGCCCACGAAGAACATCGATTGCTTGTTGATCCACTTGTTCAAGTGGTCGTCGATGCGCTCGTAGATCCGCCCCATATGGCGGCGGAGTTTAGATGGCGTGGTTCGCGTGGATGGTGTTTTCCGGGTCCAGGCGGTCCTTGACGGCGCACAGCCGGGCCCAGGTGTCGGTGTCGAAGCTCTCGGAGACGTCGACCTGCTCCTCGGCGAAGTTGAGGTAGTGACCCGCGCGGCTGTACGGCGCGAGCGCGGCCTTGACCTCGGCCATGTGCGCCTGCTTGGCGGCGGCCATCTCCGCGTCCAGCGCGAGCCCGCCGGTGAACAGGACGAACTGCGCGGGAACGCCGGCGATCGCGCCGTGGCCCGGAGTCGCCCGCAGCAGCGCACCGCCGCCCTGGCGGAACTCCACCATCTCCAGCGGCGAGCCGGAGCCCGGGCCGGCGACGGCGATCACCGCCTGGACGGCCTCCGGCGGGAGCTCCGTGATGAGCGCCGTGGCGCCGACGGACGGCATCGGGTCCTCCGGGTCCTGGTGGATGCGCACGAGCGCGGGCGCCGGGACCATGCCGAACAGGTCGATCTCCGGGCTGAGCGCGCGCAGCGGGTCGAGCACGGCCGGGTCGCCCTGGACCGCGCCGTCGATGATCACGACGCTGCGGCCGCGCAGCATCTCCGGGAGCTCCTCGAGCGGCGGGAGCTGCATGATCCGGAAGGAAGTGGTGACGTGGTCGGGCGCGTCGACCGCCCACTGCGCCCAGGCCGTGAGCACGCGCTCGGCCTCCGTCCAGTCCCACAGCATCATCCCGGCGTAGACCTCGCTGAGCGGGTAGAGGCGGAACTCGAGCGCGGTGACGATGCCGAAGTTCCCGCCGCCGCCGCGCAGCGCCCAGAACAGCTCGGGGTCGTGCTGCGCGTCCGTGCGCACCAACTCCCCCTCGGTCGTCACGAGCTCGATCGCGGTGACGCTGTTGGCCTGCAGGCCGTGGCTGCGCGCGAGCCAGCCCATGCCGCCGCCGAGCGAGTAGCCCGTGACGCTCACGTTCGGGCTGGAGCCGTGCAGCGCGATCAGGCCGTACGGCGCGGCGGCGTCGACGACCTCCTCCCACAGCACGCCGGCGCCGACGCGGGCGATCCGGGCGACGGAATCGATCTCCACGCCGCCGATGCCGCTGGTCTTGACCAGGATCGAGCCGTCGAGGCCGCCCAGTGGACCGGCGTTGTGGCCGGTGGCCTGCGGCGCGACGCGCAGGCCGTTGGCGCGCGCGGCCGTGACGATCTCGGCGACCTCGTGCGCGTCCGCGGGATAGGCGACCGCCGCAGGACGCTGGTCGACGGCGAGATTGAACCCCTGGCGCGCGGCGTCGTAGCCGTCGTCGCCGGGCAGGGCGATGGCACCGCCGCAGAGGTCGCGCAGGGCCGGAGCGGGATCGATCATCGTCATGCGGCGGAACTTCGCGGGCGAGGGTTGCCCGCGGATTGCCGCGACGTTGCCGAACCTAAAGAGGGACTGTCCCGCTTTAGGTTTCGAGCGCCATCGCGAGCTCGCCCGCCGAGCTCGCGCCCAGCTTGCGCAGCGCGCTCCCCAGCTTGATCTGGATGATCCGCGGCGTCACGAACAGCTCCTGCGCGATCTCACGCTCCGCCCGGCCCGCCGCGGCCAGGGCGGCCACGCGGCGCTCGGTCGCGGTCAAGGACGCCACGCCGTGCGGCATCGCCGAGGCCGGTTCCACCCCGACGGCGACCAGCTCGCGCCGGATGTCGCCGAGCAGGCGTTCGGCACCGCACACCTCCGCCAACTCGTGCGCGCGGGTCAAGGGCTCGCGGGCGTAGTCGGGCCGCCCCGCGAGGCGGCGCAGCCCGCCCAGGCCCGCCAGCGACTTGGCCAGCTCGAGCCGGCAGGAGCCCTTGGGGACGATCTCGACCGCTTCCTCCAACCGCTCCAGCCCTTCGGGGCCTTCGAGCAGGCCGAGCACCCGCAGGGAGCGGGCGACGGTGCCGGGAGCGCCCCAGTCGCGGGCGCGGTCGAGCTCCTCGGCGGCGAGCTCGATCGCCTTGCGCTTCATGCCCAGCGCGTTCAGCGCCACCGCGCGCAGGCCGCTCCACCGGGCGGCGGCGGGGTTGTGGTAGTGGCGGAAGCGGTCCGCGTACTCCTCGCTCGCCTCCAACGCCTCCTCGTAGGACCCCTCCGCCACGAGCAGCTCGAGCCGCGCGTTGCACCAGTAGCGCGCGCCGTCGGAGCGGCCGCCGCGCTCGTGCGCCCGCATCAGCGCCGTGCGGGCCTCCGCGAGGTTGCCGCGCTCGGTCAGGCACCACGAGAGATGGGCGGCGTTCCACTGCAGGGTGTCCGGGCCGTAGCCCCAGGACTCGGCCTGGTCGAAGGACGCGCGCAGCTCCTCCTCGGCGTCGATCAGGTCGCCGCGCCAGAACAGGCTGAAACCGCGCCACAGGTACATGCCGGTGACGGCGAACAGCGAGCCGCGGCGGTGGGCCTCGACCATCCCGAGATCGAAGAGCCGCAGGGCCTCGTCGCGGTCGCCGACGATCAGCGGCAGCAACGCGGCGAGCGTGAGCAGGTTCGGGTCGCGCTGCTGCAGGTCGCCTCCGGCCAGGGCCCGGAAGGCCTGAGGGATGACCTCGTCGACGTGCCCGCCCGCGAGCGTCCATTCGAGCGAGGAAACCGCGCCCATGAGCTTCTCGCCGATCGTCTCCAGCGGCCGTCCGCGCCACTCGCGGACCGGCGCCATCTCGCGCGGATGCATCGCGCCGAACGGCACGCCCATGAGCGCGAACGCGCGCAGCCCGAGCGCTTCGTCGGCGAACTCCGGGGGAAGCTGCGCCGCGGCCTCGAGCGCCACGCGCGACCCTTCCGCGGGTGAGCTGGTGAACAGCAGCGCGCGGCCCAACGCGTTCGCGGCGCGGATCTTCAGCTGCACGTCGGTCAGGCCTTCGTAGGCCTCACGCAGGTGCAGCGCGCTGTCCGGGCCGCGCGTGAGCGCTTCCGCCTCGCCGAGGTCGAGCAGCAGCCGCGAGCGATCGTCACGCGCGGGCGGCTCCTCCAGCGCGCGCTGCATGTAGCCGACGGAGCTGTCCACGGCGCCGCGCGACATCGCGGCGTTCCCGGCCTCGTGCAGGAGCCGCGCGACCGCCGCGTCCCCGCGCCCGGGCGTGAGCATCAGCTGGCCCGCCACCTGGTCCAGCGGCGCGCCGCGCTCGCGCAGGACGCCGGCGGCGCGGGCGTGCAGCAGCTCCCGCTCGCCGAGCGGCAACCCGGTGTAGACGGCGTCGCGCACGAGCGGGTGCACGAAGCCGGGCGGCGGCTCGGGGCGCAGGATCTCCGCCCGCGCGAGCGCGGCCATCGCGCCCGCCACCTGGGCCTCGTCCAGGCCGGACAGCGCGGCGACCGTCGGCAGCTCCGCGCTCTCCCCCAGGACGGCGACGGCGCGGGCGACGGTCGCGGCCTCGCCGGGCAGCCGCGCAAGCCGCAGGAGCACGGAGCTCGACACGGCACGGGAGCCGATCGCGCGCACCACGTCGGCGTGCGCGGCGTCCGGGCGCACGTGGTCGGTCTCCAACGCGTTCAGCAGCTGGCGGACGAGCAGCGGGTTGCCGCCCGTCGTGCCGTGACAGGCCTGGCGGAAGGCGGCGTCGGGCTCCGCGCCGAGCCGCTTCGCGACCAGCTCGCCGACCGCCTCCTCCGAGAGCGGCCCGGGCCGGACGTGGGCCGTGGCCGGATCGTTGGCGATCTCGGCCATCAAGGCGGTGTCGGTCGGGGCGTCACCGGTGCGGACGCTGGCCGAGACGAGCACCGGCTGGCCCTCGAGCCGGCGGACCAGGTAGGCGAGAAAGCGCAGGCTCGGGCGGTCGCACCAATGCAGGTCGTCGATCTCGAGCAGCAGCGGCCGCTCGGCGGCGAGGTTGAGCGTGAGCCAGTACAGGCCGTGCAGCGCGGCGAAGCTCGCGTCGCCGGTCGGCGTGCCGTTCTCGGGCGAGGCGAACACCACGCGCGCGGCCGCCGCGGCGCCCACGAGCGTCTCCGGGTCGGTGACGACGCCCTCGAACAGCTGACGCACGACGCCGAACGGGAACTCGCGCTCCAGCTCGCCGGCGCGCGCGTTGAGCACGTGCGCGCCCTCCGCCACCGCACGGCGGCGGAACTCGGCCAGCAGGCGCGACTTGCCGATGCCGGGCGGGCCCTCGATCAGCACCGCGCGGCCCTCGCCCAGCGACGCCTCTTCCAGCAGCCCATCGAGCATGGCGACTTCGCGGTCGCGTTCGACGAGCGTGGAGGAGCGCGGGATCGGCTTCGCCACGGGCGCGGCGGGCGTCGGCGCGGGGTCGTCGCGCAGCAGCGCCTGGTGCAGGGCGACCAGCGCCGCGCCGGGTGAGGAGCCGAGTTCCTCCCGCAGCAGCACGCGAATGTCCTCGTACACGCGCAACGCCTCGTTGACGTTGCCGCGCGCTCGCAGCACCTCCATCAGCACCGCGCGCGCCGACTCCCGGTACGGGTGGGCCTGGACCGCCGCCCGCGCGGCCTGCTCCGCCTCCGGCAGCGCGGCGCCGCCGAGCAGCGCCCCGGCGTGGGCCGTGGCCTCGAGCGCCTCCACGCGCAGGTCCGCGAGCTCCTGGCGCTTGGTGTCGATCCACGGGGCCTCGAGCCCGGGCAGGAGGCCACGATCGGCGATCTCGACCGCCTCGCGCGCGGCGTCCCAGCCGCCTTCCCGCACACGCGTGCGCGCCACTTCCCAGTCGATCCAGGTGTCCTCGGGCAGCACGAGCTGGAGCTCGCTGCGGCCCTCGAGCACGCCGGCGCCGAGTGCCTTGCGCAGGCGGCTCAGCGGCGGGGCGAGCAGGGACTCGTACGCGGGCGGCGCGCCCTTGCCCGACCACAGCGCCTCGGCGAGTTCGTCGCGCCGCACCGGGCGGTCGCGGTTGATCGCCAGGTACGCGAACAGGAGGCGCCCTTGGCGCCCGCGCAGGGAATCCTCGAGTCGCTGTCCGTGCAACTCCACGACAAGACGACCGCACAGGTGAATGCGGTTCGTGACCACTCCCTGAATCTATCCGGCGGCGCGGACCTTGTCAGCTAGGACCGCTTTCGCCGCGTTGCGACCGTTGAGGGCGATCACGCTGCCGCCCGGGTGGGTGGCCGCGCCGCAGAAGTAGAAGCCGTCGATCGGCGTACGGGGCGTGAGCCGGTGCTCCCACATCTGGTCGGGCATCACCTCGCCCTGGAAGATGTTGCCGCCGGTGAGGCCGATGCGCTCCTCGATGTCGGGCGGGCCGAGCACCTCGTAGGCCTCGATGATGTCCGGGAAGTTGGGCGCGAAGCGGGCGATCAGGTCGATGAACTGGCGCGCCACCTCGTCCCGGCGGGTGCTCCAGTCCATCTCGTAGGGCGCGTACTGACCGAAGACGCTGAGCAGGTGGCGGTCCTGCGGGGCCGGGGTCTGGTCGTAGCCGGTCTGGATGTAGATCTCGCCGAAGCCGACCGCGGGCTCGCCGGTCGCGCACCGTTCGAACGCGCGTTGGGCGGCGTCGAGGCCCTCGGTGACGTCGATCGTCGCGCGCGCGGGCCAGGCCTGGCCGGACGCGGCGGTGAACTCCGGGAGCGCGGTGAGCGCGGCGTTGAACTTCACGACCGGGCTACGGATCTGCCACGCCTCGAGCCGCGCGCGGTAGTCGTCGGGGATGTCCGTGAGCATCGTGAGCGCCCGCTTGGGGTCCGCGTTGCACAGCACCGTGCGGGCGCGGATGAACGTGCCGTCCTCGAGCGTGACGCCTTCGCCGGGGGTGATGGCGCTCACGGGAACGCCTGCCGCGAGCGTCGCGCCGGCCGCTTGGGCGGCGTCGGCGATGGCGAAGCTGATCATCCCCATGCCGCCCTTGACGTAGCCCCAGACCGGGCCCTGGCCCTCGAGGTCGCCCTGGTAGTGCATGAGCTTGATGGAAGCCGTGCCGGGGTCCTTCGGACCGCCGTAGGCCGCGATCACGCCCTGGCCGAAGAGCGCGTCCTTGAGCCGCTGGTCGGTCATGTACTCGTCGAGGACGTCGGCGATGCTGGCCTCGAAGACGATGTCGATCATGTGCCGCTCGCCGTGCAGCAGGTCCTCGATCTCGGCGCGGGTCGGGGTCTCGTCGAGCCACGAGTCGCGGCCGCGGGTCCGCAGGCGCTGGCGGATCTCGTCGAAGACGTGCTCGTAGGCCCAGTAGCCGTCGATGTCCTGTTTGCTGACTTTGAGCTCTTCGAGGTTGCGCTGGGTCTTGTCGTCGTCGAGCCACTGGCCGAAGGACGTGCCGTCCTCGAACGGGACCCACAGGTTGGGGTCGGCGACGTAGCACTCGAAGCCACGTTGGCGGAGGTTCAGCTCCTGGATGACGAGCTCGTCGAGCAGGCCGACGACGTACGCGCACGGGGAGACGGAGTAGCGCTGATCGGGGAACGGGCGCTCGAGCGTGCACGCCCCGCCGAGGCGTTCGCGGCGTTCGAGGACGAGGACGGATTGGCCGGCCTTGGCCAGGTACGCGGCGGCGGTGAGCCCGTTGTGGCCGCCGCCGACGATCACGGCGTCCCAGGTTTTCGCCGCCAGCTCGCTGACCGGCGCGGGCAGCCCGACCTCCCCCAGCTTCGCGGCGATCTCGTTCATCGTGCCTCCTCGTTGGCCAGCGCATCGACCGCCACGGCTTGGTCGCCGTTGACGATCACCGGGTTCAGCTCGATCAGGGCGAGCGGCAGTTGCTGCAACGTCGCCGCGATGTCGGCCACTCGCGGGTCGATGCGCTCGCGTGGCGCCGGGAGCGGGATGATCTCGGCGCGGTCCAGCAGCTCCGTGTGCGCGCCGCCGAGCCCGACGACGAGCACGGGCACGAACGCCGTCCGGTCCACGGACACGAGCAGCTCCAGCCCGGGCGCCGTCATCCGTTCGATGTATGTGAGGCCGCGCGCGAACGCGCCGCGAATGTCGCGCACATTCAGCTCGACGCCACCCGCGGCCGCTTTGTGTCGCAGGTTCGTCGCCTTCATCGCGACCGGCCCGAGCTCGCGCGCAAGTTGCTCGGCGTCGTCGGCGTCGGTCGCCAGGCGGCCGTCGGGCACCGGAACGCCGTGTTCGCGCAGGAGCTGCTTCGCCGCGTGTTCCGCGACGGGCGCGCCGAGGGCGACGGGACGCTGCAGCTGGGCGATCCGGTCGGCGTCGGGCGTGATCGTGAGCGCCTTGGCCGCGAGCAGCGCGCTCCGCAGCCCGGCGATCCCGCCCTCAGGCATGAGCTCGGGGATCGTCGACGCGAGCAGCGTCGGGGCTTGTGCGTGCGCGACGGCATCGAGGATCGGCGCGTGCCCGTCGTACGCGTCGAACAGCACGAGCACGCGCCCGATCGCGGGGTCGCGGCCGAGCGCCTCGATCAGCGCGGTGAGCGCGGCCGTGTCCTCCCACAGCAGCGCGGTGTAATCAAGCGGGTTCCCGGCCGTGGCCGCGCCGGGGAGATGCTCGTCGAGCGCCGCGATGGTCGCGGGCGCGAGCGCGGGCAGGTCCACGCCGAGCGTCGCCGCGAGATCCGCGGCCACGGCCGAGTCGCCGCCCGAGCACGTCATCACCGCCACGCCGCGCCCCGCGCGCGTGGCGGCGCCCGACGTGGCCGCGCCCGACGTGCCAGTCGGCGCCGCCCCCGGCCGTTGCCGGGCCGGCATGGCGAGGGCCTTTGCGATCTCCAGCAGGTCGTGCGGGTCCTCGGCCCAGGCGGCGCCGCACTCTCCGAAGAGGGCGCGGAAGACGCGCTGGTCGCCGGCGATCGCGCCCGTGTGGGCTTCGGCGGCGGCGCGGCCCGCGCGCGAGGCGCCCGCCTTCAGGACGGCGACGCGCACACCCGCCCGCGCACAGGTCTCCAGGGCGGCGCACCAGCGCGGGCCGTCGCCGTCGTCTTCCAGGTAGAGCGCGACGGAGCGCACGCCGTCACGCTGGGCGACCGCGGCGAGGAAGTCGGCGGCGTCGACGACCGCCTGGTTCCCGCACGACACCACCGTGTGCAGGCCCAGGCCGCGGCGGGAGGCCAGAGCGTTGACGGCGACGTTGCCCGATTGGGAGATCAGGGCGACCGGGCCGGCTTCGATGCGGCGGATCGGGTCGCCCCAGAGCGCGACGCGGTCGGGCAGGGAGACGATGCCGTTGCCGTTCGGGCCGCACACGGGCATGCCGCCCGCGGCCGCCACCAACCGGGCCTGCAACTCGGCGCCGCGCGCCTCGGCGAAGCCCGCCGCGAACACGACCGCGCCGCCGCAGCCCAACGCGGCCGCTCGGGCGACCACGTCGGTGGCGTCCGCCGCGGGCACCGCGATCACGACCGCATCCGGCACCTCGGGCAGGTCATCGAGCGACGGCACCGCGGCCACGCCGTGCACCGCGGCGCGCTTCGGGTTGACGGCGAAGACGCGCCCGCCGTAGCCCAACCGGTCGAGGTTGAGCAGCACCTCTCCGCCGTACGACCCCGCCCGCTCGGAGGCCCCGACCACCGCCACCGAGCGCGGCGCGAAGATAAAGGGGCCAGGCCCCTTTAGGTTCACCAGAGCACCCGCTGGACACCGCGGCGTTCCAGGGCGCGGGCGACGATCAGGCGCTGGATCTCGCTCGTGCCCTCCCAGATGCGGTCCACGCGCAGCTCGCGCCAGAAGCGCTCGGCGACGTTCACCCGCGTGTAGCCCCTTCCGCCCCAGATCTGCAGGCAGCGGTCGGCGCAGCGGTTCGCGGCCTCGCTCACGAACAGCTTCGCCATCGAGGCCTTCGCGTGGACCAGCTTCGGGTCCGCGCCCTCGTCGGCCAGCCGCGCCACCTCCAGCCCCAGCAGGCGGCCCGCGGCGGCGTCGGCGGCGGAGTCGGCCAAGGGGAACGCGACGCCCTGGTGGTCGATGATCCGCGCGCCGCCCTGCTCGCGCGCGATCGCCCAGGCGGTGGTCTCCTCGAGCAGCCGCAGCATCGCGCCACAGCCGCGCGCAGCGATCCCGAGCCGCTCCTCCGCGAACCACGCGCGCTGCAGCTCGTCGCCGCCGCCCACGCCGCCGATCACGGCGTCCTCGCCGACGACGACGCCGTCGAAGCGGATCGTCGGATGCCCGTGCGGATAGGTGTGGGTGAACGGCGGATCGTCGACCACGGAGATCCCCGCCGCATCGGCCGGAACCAGGAAGAGCGTCGGCGCAGGCGCCAGCGCCATCACGATGAACACGGCCGCGACGTCGCCGTAGGTGACGAACCACTTCTCGCCGTCCAGCCGCCAGCCGCCGTCGATCCGCGTCGCGGTCGTCGCGATCCCCGACGGGTCCGATCCCGCGTCCTCCTCGGTCACGGCGTACGCGTCGTGCAGCTCGCCGCGCAGCGCCGGCCGCAGCCAGCGGTCGATCTGCGCCTGAGACCCGCGCGCGAGCACGTTGTAGGCCGTGGGCACGTGCCAGGACAGCGCGTTGGTGGAGCGGCCGAACTGCTCCTCGACCTCGAACCACTCGACGTGCGACCACCCCTGTCCGCCGTGCTCGAGCGCATGCAACCCGCCCGAGATCCCGCGCGCGAGCGCCTCGCGCCGGATCAACGCGACGTCGTCTGGACCGAGGCGCCCGAGCTCCGCATCGACCTCGCGCGGGATCAGGATCTCGTCGACGAACACACGCGCCCGCTCAGCGGCTGAGCTCACAAGGAACCTCCGGTAGGTTGAGCGCCGTGGAAGCCAGCCGTGCCGCCGCCAGGGCCAGCGCCCGGGCGAGGATCCTCGACGCCGCCGTCCAGCTCATCGCGCGCGAGGGCATCAATGACGTCCGGATCGCGCGGATCGCGATGCAGGCCGGAGTGTCCGCCAGCCTCCTGCACTACCACTTCGCCTCGCGCGACAGCCTGCTCGCCGAGGCACTCGAGCACTCCTACGAGCTCGCCGGCGACATCCGCACCAACCTGGACGAGCAGCCCCGCGAGGCGCCCGAGCGGCTGCAGTGGATGATCGACCAGTGCCTGCCGCTCCCCGGCAGCCTGCACGACGACTGGATGTTGTGGGTGGAGCTGTGGCTGCACGCCGGCCGCCGCCCCGAGCTGCGCCCGACCGCCGCCCGCCTGTACGCGCGCATGCACGAGTGGTTCAGCGACGCGATCGCGGCGGGCGAGGCCAACGGCGAGTTCACCGTCAACGACCGCGCACGCACCGTCGACCACCTGCTCGCGCTGCTGGACGGCTACGGCATCCGCGCGCTGATCGAGGACTTCTCGATCGAGCGGGCGCGGGAAGAGATCTGGGTGGCGATCGCGCCGGAGCTCGGGTTCGCGGCGGCGTAGCCGCGCGCGGCGAGGGTGAGGGCGGCGCGCCCGTAACGGGGTCGTCATGCCGCCAGCGCCTCCCGCTCGTCCGACGTCAGCGCGCGCCCCGGCACCTCCAGGGTCGTCGCCGCCTCCACCGCCACGCCGTCCGCGGTGGCCACGGTCTCCCGGGTGCGGAAGCTCGCTCGGCCGACGGTGTCGAGCGTGCACGTCACCTCCACGGCATCGCGCCCGAGTGACCGCAGGTAGCGCACGGCCACGTGCGTGACGACGGCCTCGGGCACGCGGTCGCCGAGCCAGGCCAGCCGCGCCTCCTCCAGGAAGGTGAACAGCACGGCGGGATCGACGTGGCCGTGCGCGTCCAGGTCGCGGGCGCGGATCGAGAGCCCCACGCGGTGCACGGATGCCGACCGGGGCGCCTCGTACACCGGTGGCGACGGCAACGTCACCCCCAGCTCGAGCTCCGCGAGCCGCCGGGCCCAGGCCGCTGCCCGCGCGGGTGGCACGTCCTCGCCGTGGACCGTCGCGTGCAGCCCGATCCCGTCCAGCACCGCGACCAGCCGCGCCGCCGTGTCCTGCACGTCCGCGCACGCCCAGCAGCCCTGGCGCACGCCGTCCGCCAGCACCTCGGCCAGCACCGCCCGCCAGCCGACGTCGAACCGCCCGAGCGTGTCGCGTACGAGCGACGAGTGGATCGAGGAGCCCCAGGCGTCGATCCACAGCCGCCACGAGCCCTGGTCCGCCCACTCGGACTGGTCCAGGTAGGCCGCGAGCCGCTCGGGCGGCGCCTCGAAGCGCCGCGAGATCGCCTCCAGCGCGTCCAGGTCCTCTCGCGCGGCCGCCGCGAACGCCTCCGCGACCACCTCGTCGCGTGACCCGAAGTGGTAGTTGAGCAACCCCAGCGACGCGCCCGCCTCGCGCGTGATCGTCCCCACGGTCGCCCCCGCGAAGCCGTCACGACCGATGACGCGGCGCGCCGCGCCGAGCAGCTCGTCGCGCCGTCTCATGGCTCCAGGACCCGCAGGCACTCGGCCGGCAGGTGCACGCAGACGGGGTCGCCGGAGGTGTGCTCGACCGCGGTCCCGTCGTTGGGGACGTCGCAGCGCACCAACGCACCAGACGCCAGCCGCACGCGCACGTCCTGGTGGAAGCCGAGGTAGACGACCGCCTCGACCATCCCTGGCACGCGGTTCTCGCCGCCGGACCCGTGTGGCTCCAGGCGCACGCGCTCGGGCCGGATCATCGCGAGCGCCTCGCCGGTCCGCCCGTCGACGTCCGCGCGCAGCGCGAACTCCCCCACCTGCAGCCCGTCGGCCGAGACCACGGCGGGAATCAGGTTCGAGGAGCCGAGGAAGTTCGCCACGAACGCCGTGCCCGGCTCCTCGTAGAGCACGCGCGGCTCGTCGCACTGCTCGACCTTGCCGCCCTTCATCACGGCCACGCGGTCGCTCATCGTCAGCGCCTCGTCCTGGTCGTGCGTGACGTAGACGAACGTGATCTCCAGCGTCTCCTGGATGCGCTTGAGCTCCACCTGCAAATCGATCCGCAGCCGCGCATCCAGCGCGCCCAGCGGCTCGTCCAGCAGCAGCACCGGCGGCTCGAGCACCAAGGCGCGAGCCAGCGCGACGCGTTGCTGCTGACCACCGCTGAGCTGCCCCGGCCGCCGCGCGCCCAGTTCCCCCAGCTGGACGAGGTCCATCGCCTCGCCCACCCGCCGCGCGACCTCCGTCTTCGACACGCGCTTGTACCGCAGCCCGAAGGCGACATTCTCGGCCACGGTCATGTGCGGGAACAACGCGTAGGACTGGAAGACTGTGTTCACGGGCCGCTTGTGCGGCGGCTTGCTCGCGATGTCGGCGCCGTCGAGCGTGATCGCGCCGCTGTCGAGCTTCTCGAACCCCGCGATGAGCCGCAGCGTCGACGTCTTCCCGCACCCCGAGGGGCCGAGCAGGGTGAAGAACTCACCGTGGGCGATCTCCATCGAGACGTCGTCTACGGCCAGCACGTCGCCGTAGCGCTTGACCAGGTGGTCCAGGACCAGGCTCATCGGCGCAACCCCGCGATCGCATCGGGCCGGCGCCGGAACGCCAGCCAGGCCAGGGCGAGCGCCGCCAGCGACAGCACGAGCATGATCGTCGCGAGCGCGTTCAGGGCCGGCGTCGGCGCCGCGCGGGCGGTGGAGTAGATCCGCATCGGAACCGTGGTGGTGTCGGCGCCGGAGGCCATGTACTGCGCCACCACGAAGTCGTCGATGCTCAGCGCGAAGACGGTCAGCAACGAGGCCGCGATGGCCGGCCCGAGCAGCGGCAGCAGGACGCGCCGGAGCACGTGCCAGGGCGGAGCGCCGAGGTCCGCGGCGGCCTCCTCCACGTCGCGTCCGATCATCACCAGCCGCCCGCGCACGATCAGCACCACCCAGGAGATCGAGAACGTCACGTGGCCGATCACCTGCGCCGTCGTGCCGAGCCCGATGAACCCGAACGCGCTCGTGAACAGCAGGAACAGGCCGACCGCGAACACCAGCTCCGGGGTGACGAGCGGCAGCAGCATCAGCACGTTCGTGACACCCGCGCCCCGTCCGCGCCAGCGCTGCAGCCCGATGGCCAGCGCGGTACCCAACGGCACGGCGAGCAGCATCGCCAGGCCGGCCAGCACCAGCGAGTGCTCCAACGCGCTCGCCAGCGTCGGGTCGTTCCGGACGCTCAGAGTGGGATCGGTCCAGAACCAGCGCAGCGAGAACCCTTGCCCGGACGTGCGCGAGCGCCCTTCGTTGAACGCGAACCGGATCGCGATCAGCACGGGCAACAGCGACCACACGACGTAGATCCACGTGATCGCCGGGAGCAGCCGCGAGCGCTTCATACCGTGTTCTCGCGGCGCAGCTCGCGCAGGTAATAGAGCATGAACACCAGCAGGAAGGCGGAGAGCAGCAGCGTCATCGCCGCACCCAGCGCCTTGTCCGGCCCGCCCTGCACGTAGTTGTTGATCGTGTTCCCGAGCATCGCCGTCCGCGGCGAGCCCGACATCAGGTCCGGCGTGTAGTAGTCGCCGAACATCGGCAGCGCGATCAGCACGATGCCGCCGAGCGTTCCCGCGCGCGAGAGCGGCAGCACGACCCGCCGGAACGCGCCCGACGACGAGGCGCCGAGGTCGCGCGCGGCCTCGATCAGCCGCTCGTCGATCCGGTCCAACGACGCGTACAGCGGCAGAATGAGGTACGGCACGTAGCCGTAGACGAGCCCCATGACCACGGCCACGTGCTGGCCGCCGAGCCAGTCGGTTCCGTCGAGGAAGATCGCGTCGAGCGAGAGCGCGTTGAGCACCGTCGCCGCGTAGCCGCCGTCGGCCAGCAGGTTGGTCCAGGCGAACATCCGCATCAGGTACGAGATCCAGAACGGCGCCACCAGCAGGATCAGCAGCAGCGCCTTCTTGCGCCCGGTCACGTAGCGCGAGACGTAATACGCGACCGGGTAGCCGATCGCGAGCGACAGCAGCACCGCGATCACCACGTAGATCAGCGTGCGTACGAACACCGGCCACGTGCGCCCGCCCGGCAGGATGTCCTCCAGCGCCTGCAGGATGTAGCCGACGTTCCAGTCCAGCGGGTTCCAGTGCGGGACCGGGTCGTAGACGTCGGTGATGTTCCCGAACCCGACCGCCACCACCGCGTAGAAGGCGACGAGGAAGAACGCGGCGAGCCACGCCAACCCCGGCACGGCCAGCCACGGGCGCTTCATCCGTTCCGGAAGGCGCCCCACGCCTGGTCCCAGCGCCGGCGCCCGTCCGCGGTGAGCGCCAGGTACGCGTTCCCGCTGGCGTAGTCGTCACGCGTGACCACGCAGTTGCGCAGGTTCTCGGGCAGGATCTGCTGCTCGAACAGCGCGGCGGCGTCGATCTTCGTGATCGGCGGCTGATAGCCGACGTACTCGACGAAGTTCTTCAGCGCGACGTCCGGCTGCAGCAGGTAGTTGAGGAACTTGTGCGCCATCACCGGCTTCGCGGCGTCCACGCCGACGCACATGCAGTCGTTGAACACCGGCCCGCCCGCCTTCTGGAACCAGTACGAGAGCACCTCGCCGGTCGTCCCCTCCGGCAGGTAGGAGATGACCGCGTTGAGCATGTCGCCCGACCACACCTGGTTCATCGTCATCCGGCCGGCCGGCAGCGTCTCGTAGCCGTTGATCGTCACTTTCACGCGGGCGATGTCGTTGAGCTCGATCAGGTCGTCTGAGGCGCGTTTGAGCGTCGCCTCGTCCTCGGTGTTGAGGTTGGAGACGCCGCGGCGCATCAGGGCGAGGCCGAGGCCTTCGCGCGCGTCGTCGAGCACGCCGACCTTCCCGCGCAACGCCTGCGCCTCCCAGAACGACTCCCACCCCAGCGCGTTGGGATCGAGCGAGCCGATCTGGTCGTTGCGCCAGCCGATCCCGGTCGTGTAGAGCGTGTACGGGACCGTGTAGCGCGGCCCGACGTCGTAGAACGGCGAGTGCAGCTCCGGCCAGGTCTCTTTGACCAGGTTCGGGATCAGGTCGAAGTTGAGCGGCTGGATGAGGCTGCGGCCGACCAACCGCGGGAGATGGTCGGGCGCCGTGAAGATCACGTCGAACTGGAAGCGCCCGGTCGAGAGCTTCGTGAACGCCTCGTCGAGCGACTGGAACGTCGTGACCCGGACGCTCACGCCCTCCTGCTCGCCGAACGCCTGGATGACCTCCGGGTTCAGGTAGTCGGCGTAGTTGTAGACCTGCAGCTCGCCGCCCTTCTCGGGCCTGCCGGCCTTCACCGGGTCGCCGATCCGCGGCAGCGTGACCGGGTAGTCGCGGCGGGCGAGCGGGATGCCGGCGGCGTCGACCGGCCCGCCCGCCGTGGTGTCCCCCATGATGCCCTTCCCGGCGGTGCCCTCGGCGGTGGCGACGGGCGTCGTCGTGTTCTCGCACCCCGCCAGGCCGGCCGCGCCGATCAACGCTCCGGCGGACGCCAGCAAACCCCTGCGCGACAGTCCTGAAGGCTCGTTCAAGACGGACCGATCTTCGCCGTTTGTGACTATCGTGTCAAGCCCGTGAGGGCACCTTGAATCGACGTTCAGCCTTCCTGCGGTCCTTGAGGACTCGGTGCGCGGCGTTGTGGCCCGCGGCCGCGATGACGCCGCCGCCCGGATGGGTGCCCGCGCCGCACAAATAGAGGCCGTGCACGGGCGTCGCGTAGCGGGACAGCAGCGGCGTGGGCCGCATGAACGCCATCTGGTCCAGGCCCTGCTCGCCCTGGAAGATCGAGCCGCCCACCAGGCCGAAGATGCGCTCCAGGTCCGGCGGCGCGAGCACCTCGTAGTGGATGACGGCATCGCGGACGTTCGGCGCGTACCGGGCGATGATGTCGAGACACCGGTCCGCGTAGGCCTCGCGCGCACCCTCCGGCCAGCCGGCCTCGTCGTGCGGGCCGTACTGGGTGAACATCGTCATCACGGTCGTGCCGTCGTCCGTGAGCGACGGGTCGATCGCGGTCGGCACCTCGACCTCGATGTACGGATGGGCGGCCGGCTTGCCGAGCGTCGCGTCCTGCCAGGCGCGCTCGAGGTAGTCGATGCTCGGGCAGATCGCCAGGCTGGTGTGCAGCAGTCGCTCATCCGGCAGCTTCGGCGGCTCGGACAGGATCCAGTTGACCTTCACGGAGCCACCGCGGGAGCGGTAGCGGCGCATGTCCTCGCCGACCTCGTCCGGGAAGTGCTCCGCGCCGACCAGGTCGAGCACAGTCGTCTTGGGGTGCGCGCCGGAGAGGACGATCGGCGCCAGGACCTCCTCCCCGCTCTCCAGCGTGACGCCGGTGACCCGGCCGCCCGCGACGTTGATCGACGTGACGGTCGCGTCGGTGCGGACCACGGCACCGAACGCTCGCGCGCTGGCGGCGATCGACTCCGAGATCGCGCCCATCCCGCCCTTCACGTGTCCCCACGCGCCGCCGACGCCGTTGATCTCGCCGAGCTCGTGGTGGAGCAGGTTGTAGGCCGTGCCCGGTGTTCTGGGTCCGGCCCACACGCCCACCACGCCGGTCGAGGCGAACGAGCCCTTGAGCGCGTCGTTCTCGAACCAGTCGTCGAGCAGGTCGCCGACGGACATCGTCATCACGCGGTACAGCTCGTGGAACCCGCGTTGTGAGAGCCCGGCGGCGCGGCCGGCCTCGCGCAGCAGCTCCATCACGTCGCCCGGGCGCTTGGAGCCGAGCGCCGGCGGCGGCTTGAGCATCATCGGCCGCAGCACGTTGGCGACGCGCTCCATCATCGCCTCGAAGTCGTGCATCTTGTCCGCGTCGTGCTTGGAGACCCGCGCGAGCGACTCGTAGGCCGCCTGCTCGTCGTTGTGGAAGAGGATCGGCGTGCCGTCGGCCGCGAACGTCGCGAACGGCGGGTCCAGCGGGATCGGGTCGTAGCCGAAGCGCTTGAGCTCGAGGTCCTTCACGACCTGGGGCCGCAGCATCGAGACGACGTACGACGCGCGGGACACGCGGCGCCCGGGGCTGATCTCCTCGGTCACGCACGCGCCGCCGAGCAGGTCACGCCGTTCGAGAACGCACACGCGCAGCCCCGCGCGCGCGAGGTACGCCGCCGCGGTGAGGCCGTTGTGGCCGCCGCCGACGACGATCGCGTCGAACCCGCTCATCGGAGCGCGGCGAGGTAGCGGGAGGCGACCATCTGATCGAAGACGTGCACGTCACCCTCCTGCGTCGTGTACCGGCCGGGCGTGAAGCGGGCCGAGTTCATGCCCTGCTGCGTGAGCTGGCAGACGTGCCAGTCCTCGCGGTTGACCTGATCCCAGAAGTCGACGGCGTCGGTCGGATCGAAGCCCGGTTCGGCCATCGTCTCCGGCTCGAAGAACCACTCGCACACCACCTCCGTGCGGTCGTGCGCCTTCGGCCACAGCGTGTGCAGCATCACGTAGTCCGGGTGCAGCGAGACCAGCGTGTTGGGGAAGATCAGGAAGTACAGGATCACGCGCTCGTCGACGCCTTCGATGGCGCGGCGCGCATGGGTCGCCCCATCCGTCGACATCGTCTCGACGCCCTCCGCGAGCGTCATCGAGCCGCCGCACCACAGGCCCGCGCCCTCGTAGGTCTCGCCCGTGAGGTAATGGCTCAGGCGATTGAGCTCCGGGTGCACGCCGGGACAGTGCAGGCATTCGCTGTAGTTCTCGGCGATCGCCTTCCAGTTCGCGCCGACCTCATAGACGATCTGCTTCGCGCGCTTGAGCTCCGGCAGCCGGTAGGCGGCCATGTGCTGCGCGAGGTCGCCGATGTGGTCCTGCGGCGGCGGTGCCTCGCCGGACAGGTCGAGCAGGACGAGGCCCTCGACCACCGCGAGCCGCACCTCGTGCAGCGCGAAGCAGGCCGGGTCGAAATCGATCAGGCCCTCCGTGAACGGCGCGTTGCGCAGCGAGCCGTCGAAGCCGTACGACCACGCGTGATACGGGCACTGCAGCCGACGCATCTGGCCCTCCGGCTCGGTGACGAGCCGCGCGCCGCGGTGCCGGCAGGTGTTCAAGAACGCGCGCGGCAGGCCGTCGTCGTCGCCGACGACGATGACACTTTCGGCACCGACGTTGATCTGGAGGAATCGTCCGCGATCCGACACCCGCTCGAGGTGCCCCGCGCAGATCCATCCGCGAGCGAAGAAGTTGGCCTGCTCCCACTCCAGGACGGCGGGGTCGGTAAAGGCTTTCCCGGGCAGCTGGGTGGCGTGCTCCAGCGGCAGCAGCGTGCGCTCGAGTTCGTTGGCGTAGAGCGGCAGGGCGGGGTTCGGCACGGCCATCGCGTGTGCGTCCTCCAGGAGTTGAACTGCCGGGAACCGTATCACGGAGTTTGTGCAACTGGCTACAAGATCAGTTTGGTCCGTTTGGCCACTTTGGCGCAAGTCTGGACGCCGCCGGGCGTTTGTGCTTTCCGTCCAACGTGCACCCCAGTTAGGCCGACATGTCCCCACTGCTCACAGCCCGCCCATCCGTTTCCGTGACTTTGCGGCTTCTGGGTGCGTGCGTGGTCATGGCCGTGGTGGCCGCGTTTGTTCCCCTGGCGGGCGGGGACGGCGAATCCAGTGCAGCCGTCCCCGCATGCCTCACGCTCGGCATCGTCTGTGCCGCATTGGTGAGCCACATGTTCTACGCGTCCGCTCGCGGCACCGGCGACGAGCGCCTCGCTTGGCTCTCCGTCGGCACCACGCTCGCCATGGTCGGCCTGATCATGACGCTGGTCGCGCTGCCGAGCCTGTTCCCCAACGGTGGCCCGGTGCGCCAGACCGACGACGCCAACGCCGCCCGCTACCTGATCTGGCACGTGCTGCTGGCCGGCTCCGGGATCATCGCGCTCGCCGGCGTGACCCCAACACGTCGCAACTTGCTCATCTTCGGCGGCCTGGGTGCCCTCCTCCTCACCTGGGCCGCCGTAGCCCCTTCCCCGCTCGGCGATCTCGCCTCGAGCGACGGGTTCTCCCCGATCATGCGCGCCGCCGTCGGCGGCATCGTGCTCATGTCCGCCGCCGTGGCGTTCGTCTGGTACCGCCGTGCCGCGGGCGCCATCTCGTGGGGTGACATGTGCGTGCTCGCGCTGCTGTCGCTCTCCGCGCTCGACGCGTTCGCCTACATGTGGGCCTCGCAGCTGTTCGAGGGCGCCTGGTGGGCCTCCCTGGCGCTGCGCGCCGGCCAGTTCGCGATCCCCGCCGTCGGCCTGCTGATCGGCTTCATCGCCGTGGCCGAGAAGTTGCGCGAGTTCGAGGACGAGCTCACGGCCAACCTGATGGCCGAGCGCGAGCGCGCCCGGGCCCACGAGGAGCGCGTGACCCTGGACGCCGAGCGCCGCCAGCGCGTGGAGGACCGGATGCAGCGCATGATCGACGGCTTCGGCCTCGACGTCGCCTTCCAGCCGATCGTGGACCTGGCCTCGGGGCGTGTCGTCGGAGCCGAGGCGCTGGCGCGCTTCAAGGACGCCGACGGCCACGCGCTCCCCACCGAACGCTGCTTCCTGGACGCGCACGCCGTCGACATGGGCGTCGATCTCGAGCTGGCCGTTATCCGGCTCGCGCTGGAGTGCCACGAGACGCGGCTCCCGAGCGGTCGCTACCTGGCGCTGAACGTGTCACCCGCCGTGCTCGAGCACGACGAACTCGCGTTCCTCATCGCCCGCCACAAGTCCGACCGTCCGCTGGTCGTCGAGATCACCGAGCACCAGCCCGTCGAGGACTACGTCGCCCTGTCGGCCCAGCTCGACCGCCTGCGCGACCTCGGCGTCCGCGTCGCCGTCGACGACGTCGGCTCCGGCTTCGCCTCCTTCCGCCACGTCACGCGCGTGAACCCGGACATCCTCAAGCTCGACCGCACGCTCGTGTGCGGCATCGACGACGACCCGGTCCGCCAGTCCCTGGCCGCCGCGATCGTCGCCTTCGCCAAGGACGTCGGCGCCACCGTCGTCTCCGAGGGCATCGAGAACGAGAACGAGCTCTGCTGCCTCAAGAGCCTCGCCGTCGGCTGCGGCCAGGGCTTCTACCTCGCTCGCCCCAACCTCGGCAACATCCAGGCCGAGGTCCCGCAGCTCGCTTCCGTCGCCTGATCCTCCCGCCGCGCTACGGCGTGTCGAGGGAGACCGTGACGAGCACGAGCTTGCGGTAACTGCCGGCGGCCTTCTTCTCCACGGTCTGGCGGAGATTGACGGTCGTCTTACCGCGGCTCAACGGGCCGGTGAACCGCGACAGCGGCGTGTCGACCGGAAGGTTCAAGGGCGCGAAGGCGGTGCTGCCGACGCGGGCCTCGACCGGATGCGGGAGGAGCTTCGAGCCGCTCGCCAGTCGGCCGCGCTTGGTGCCCGAGGCGACGTCGCCATCGGCCAGGGACAGCTGCAGCGTGGGCTCGGTGGTGGTGACCGCGACCTGGAACGACGTGGTGTACGTCTTGGCCGTCGGGAAGGTCTGGAGCACGGTCTTCGCCTTGGGCAGGACCAGCTCGGTGAAGCTCGGCACGGTGCCGCCGAGCGTGGTGTCCCCGCCGTCCTGGGCCGCGGCGACCGAGGGGGTGGCCGCGAACAGCGCGACGGCGGCGGAGGCGGTGATGGAGGTGCGCAGCTTCGTCAAGACCCGGATGAAGGTAGTCGCCCTTCACCCGGATCAGACGAAATCCGTGCCCCTAAGAGATCGTGGTCTCTTCCGGGACGGTGGCGCCGAAGTCCTGCTGGAGCTTCTGCATGAGCTCCTCGAGCGGGCGGCCCGACGCGGGCGGGGTGATCGTGACCGGCTTGTCGACGTTCTTGAGCTGGATCGAGAGGGCGATGGTGCCCTTCTCGCCCGACTCGTCCTCGATCGTCATGCGCGCGGCGATCCGGCGGAGCTTGTTGTCGGACTGGGCGACGTCGACGGTGAAGGTCGGATCGGCGATCATCTTCTCGACCTGGTCGAGGTCACCTTCGGAGAGCTGCTTGAGGCCCTCGAAGCTCGACGCGCCGGGCTGCTTGGCCATTTCCTTCATGTCCTTCAACGCCTCGGAGAGGTCCAGCTTGCCGGTGATGCGGGTCACGGCCTCGCCGTTGAGCGAAGCGTCGGACTGCGCGTCGCTCTGCGGGAACCAGTCCTGCATCTTGCCCATCAGCTTCGCGAGGTCCGCGGACTCCATGCCACTGCCGGCGCCCGCGGCGCCGAGTTGGGCGATCTTGTCCTTGCCGACCTGGTAGGTCTCGCCGCCGTACTCGATGAAGGCGTCGTCGCCGCTGGAGATCACGCGGCCTTCGATCGGCCGCGGCATCACGCCGTCGAGCCGGAGCTTCCAGTCGACGCTGGGCAGTTTGCCCTCGCCGTTGGACTTGAACGGGCCCGAGAGCGCGAGCCCGGTCTCCCCCTGCGCGGACTTCATGGACAGGGCGACGGTGACGTCGGCGGACTCGATGTCCTGCTCGAACGCGGTCTTGACGACCGACGCCTCCTCCGCGCTACACGCGGAGAACGCCAGCGCCCCCGTGGCGGTCATCGCCACTAATAGCCGTCTCATCATGGGGTTGGGCTACCCCGTCGCGCACAGCGCTACCTAAGGCGAAAACCCACCGGCGGCGAACCGACCCGCAGCGGGCTCGCCGGGAGCCCCTCGACCGGCTCGGGCAGGTTGAACGCCGGCGGGGCCACATCGTTCGGCCCGTCCGGGTGGAACAGCGAGGCGAGCAGCTGGATCTGCATCCGCGCCGGCCCCAGCTCGCCCATGCCGCCGCCGTACATCGCGACGCCGTGCTCCGCGCAGTGCTCGTAGATCTCCAGCAGCGGCCGCAGCCCGCCGATCCGCGTGGGCTTGATGTTGATCGTCCGCGTGTCGCCGATGTCCGCGACCCGCTTGATCGGCGCGTCGAAGGACACGCGCTCGATCGGCAGCCCTTCGACGCCTGCGTGCGGGTCCTCGATCAGCGCGTCCGGCAGCAGCTCCACCACGGCGTCGTACACCGGCGCGAAGTCACCCTCGACCTCGAGCCCGTAGTGGCCTTTGAAGTCCACCGTCCGCACGAGCCCGGTCGCCGCCAGCGCGCGCACCGTGTCCGCCGTCCACGACGGCGCCGCGTCGACCTTGTAGCCGACGGTCGGGTACATCGCGGCCCGCCGGAGCAGCACGTCCAACGACGCGCCCTCGCCCAGCGGGAACGAGTTCACGAACGTGACGTCCCCCGGCGTGCGCCCGAGCGCGTCCGCCAGCGACACGCCCGCCTGCATCAGCGCCAGGTCCAGCGCCGCCGACTCGAACATCCAGTTGCGGAACGGCCGCGCGAAGTCGCCCCACTCGGGTTCTTCGCCGCCCCACTGGTCGAAGGACGCCAGCGCGTCGAGGAACGACTCCAGCGTCCACGAGCCGGCCAGCGGCCACGACGTCATCTCCGCGAGCTTGTCGTGGTATTCGGCGGCCATCCCGCCGATCTCCTCGCCGACACCGTAGGTCTCACCGCCGACGAGCCGCAGCATCGTCGTGATGCGCTCACCGCCGGTGAGCCGCTCGAAGGAGTACGAGTCGATCTGAAGCGGCAGGTCCGCGAGGCGTGAGAAGAGCATCAACTGGCTACGACGGTCCAGGGCTCGATCTTCTTCCCCACGACGAGGCCGGCGGCGCCGTACGGGTCTTCGTCCGCGAACGCCGCCGCGTCCTCGGCGGTCCGGAACGCCAGCAACCCGGAGTGGACCGGGTTTCCCACCGCCCCGGCGATCACCAGCTTGCCTTCCGCGTGGTACTCCTCGATCAGGCTCAGATGCGCGTCGCGATGCGGCGCACGCTTGTCCGCCATGTCGGACACGTATTCGTAGTGCAACAGCTGCAGCGTCTCGGGCATCGTCGCCGGACCCTAGCGCTGGGCCCCGTATCGGCGTAGTGTCGCCCCCACGGCCACGCTCGACGCCACGCCCACGCTCAACCTCCGCCCCGGCGTGCGGCGCGTCGCCCTGATCTGGGTCGGCGTTGCCGTCGGTGTCGCGGCCGTGATCGTCGCGGGCCTGAAGGAGGGCTACGGCACCGACACGCTGCTGGCGCTGTTCGTCGGCTGGTCGTTCACCGCCAGCGGCATCGCCGCGTGGATCCGGCGTCCGGAGAACCCGGTCGGCGCGTTGATGGTGACCATCGGGATCGTGTGGTTCGCCTCGCAGCTGTTCCGCCACGGCGGCGGCTCGATCGGGCTGACGTTCGGGATCTGGATCGGCGACCTGTGGGTGGCCCCGCTCGCGTTCCTGCTGGCCGGGTTCCCGCTCATGCGGCTCGAGACCACGCTCGATCGCGTGATCGTCGGCGCCCTGTTCTTCGTCGCCGTCCCGCTCGAGGCCATCTGGCTGATGACGCTGGACTTCGACAGCTTCGGGGAGTCCGGGGTGCCGCAGAACGCGATGCAGGTGTGGGACGCCCCCGGGGTCGCGGACACCGTCGACCTGGTGCAGCGGGTGATCCTGATCAGCTCGCTGGTGACGCTCGCCGTGGTCCTGGTGCGCCGCTACCAGAGCGCGAGCGGACCGCTGCGGAGGGCACTCGCCCCGGTGCTCGGTGGAGCCGCCGCGATGGCGATGTTCGCCGGCGTCTACCTGCTCGACAAGCTCGGGCGCGACCCCGCGCCGCTGTTCCGATTGGCGCTGCTGACGCTGACCGCGGTCCCGGTGATCTTCCTCGTCGGCCTGCTGCGCGCCCGCCTCGCCCGCTCGGGCGTGGGCGCGCTGCTCGTCGACCTGCGCGAACCGACCAACCCCGGCGCGCTCCGCGACTCGCTGGCCCGGGCGCTGCGTGACCCGGGTCTCGAGCTCGCCTACTGGGTGCCCGAGTACGAGGCTTACGTCGGGCAGGACGGTGAGCCGCTGCAGCTGCCGTCCGACGGCCGCGTCGCCACCTACGTCGAACGCCACGGCACGCCGGTGGCGGCGATCATCCACGACGCCACGCTCCAAGAGGAGCCGGAGCTGGTCGGCGCCGTCGCCTCCGCCGCCGGCATCGCGCTCGAGAACGAGCGCCTGCAGGCCGACCTGCGAGCCCGCCTGAGCGACCTGCGCGCCTCGCGCGCCCGCATCGTCGAAGCCGGCGACACCGCCCGCCGCCGGCTCGAACGCGACCTCCACGACGGCGCGCAGCAACGGCTCGTGAGCCTGAGCGTCGTCCTGCGGCTCGTCGCCGGCAAGGTCCCCGCCGACAGCAAGGAGGCCGAGCTGCTGGCGATGGCCCGCGAGGAGCTGAACGCCTCGCTGGAGGAGCTGCGCAACATCGCGCGGGGCATCCATCCCGCGATCCTCAGCGACCATGGCCTGGCGGTGGCGCTGGAATCGCTCGCCGCGCGCGCGCCGGTCCGCGTCGAGGTCGAGCTCGACCTTCCGGACCGCCCGCCGCCGCAGGTCGAGGTCGCCGCGTACTACCTGATCGCCGAGGGCCTGACCAACGTGGCCAAGTACGCGGAGGCCAAGTCGGCGACCGTCGCCGTCAACCGCGACAATGGCGCGCTGATCGTCGAGATCACCGACGACGGCAAGGGCGGCGCGGACCCGGCGAACGGTTCCGGGTTGCGCGGCCTCGCCGACCGGGTGGAAGCGCTCGACGGACGATTGAAGGTCTGGAGCCCGCCTGCGGGCGGAACACGGTTGAGAGCGGAGATCCCATGCGCGTAGTGGTGGCGGACGACACGATGCTGTTGCGGGAAGGCGTCGCGCTGCTGCTGGGCGAAGCGGGGTTCGAGGTCGTCGGCCAGGCCGCCGACGCGGACGAACTCGTGACCAGCGTCCAGACCCACACGCCCGATGTCGCGATCGTCGACCTGAGGATGCCACCCACGCACACCGACGAGGGCCTGCGCGCCGCGCTCGCGATCCGCGCGCAGCACCCCGGCACCGGCGTGCTCGTGCTCTCCCAGCACGCGGACGTCGGCCT
Source organism: Solirubrobacter taibaiensis (assembly GCA_027587225.1). Classification (GTDB taxonomy): domain Bacteria; phylum Actinomycetota; class Thermoleophilia; order Solirubrobacterales; family Solirubrobacteraceae; genus Solirubrobacter; species Solirubrobacter taibaiensis. The sequence goes on along the minus strand of JAPDDQ010000002.1, from coordinate 286,915 downwards.
CGCGATGAAGCTGCTCGACGGCGGCGCCGAGGGCGTCGGCTACATGCTCAAGGACCGCGTCGCCGACCTCGACGACTTCGCCGACGCCATCCGCCGCGTGGCCGCGGGCGGGTCGGCGCTGGACCCGACGATCGTCTCCCAGCTGCTCTCCAAACGCCGCGCGACGGGCCCGCTCGACGAGATCACCGCCCGCGAACGCGAGGTACTCGAGCTGATGGCCGAGGGCCGCTCGAACCAGGGCATCGCCGAGCGGCTGGAGATCTCCGACCGCGGCGTGCAGAAGCACGTCACGAACATCTTCGACAAGCTCGGCCTCCCCGCCGGCACCGACGACCACCGGAGGGTGCTCGCCGTGCTCACGTTCCTCAGGGCGTAGGTCCCGGTACGCATTTGCGTACCGCAACTCTCCGGCAGGCCCCGCAGATTGACGGCCTCCCGGCTGGGAGCTTGGAGGCATGCATTCGATCCTCCTTCAGAGCTCCACCGTCGTCGAGGCGACCGGCCTCGTCCGGCGCTACGGCCAGGGCGAGACCTGCGTGAACGCGTTGCGCGGCGTCGACCTCGGCATTGCCACCGGCGAGCTGACCGCCGTCATGGGCCCGTCCGGCTCCGGCAAGTCCACGCTGATGCACATTCTCGCCGGCCTCGACCAGCCCACCGAGGGCAGCGTGACGATCGCCGGCCAGGACATCACGCAGCTTTCCGACACCGAGCTCACGCTCCTACGGCGTGAGCACATCGGCTTCATCTTCCAGTTCTTCAACCTGCTGCCGATGCTCACGGCGGCCGAGAACGTCGTGCTCCCGCTCACGCTCGCCGGCCGCAAGCCGGACGCCGAGTGGGTGCGGGAGCTGACGGAGAAGGTCGGCCTCAGCCACCGGCTCGGCCACCGCCCGTCGGAGATGTCCGGCGGCCAGCAGCAGCGCGTCGCGATCGCCCGCGCGCTCGTCTCCCGGCCGACGATCATGTTCGCCGACGAGCCGACCGGCAACCTGGACTCGCGCACCAGCGGCGAGATCCTCGAGCTCCTGCGCAGCATGGTCACCGACCTCGGTCAGACGACCGTGATGGTCACCCACGACGCACACGCCGCGGCGATCGCCGACCGTGTGCTCTTCCTCGCGGACGGCGAGATCGTGCGTGACCTCGGCCCCTCGGACGCCCACACCATCCTCGAGACCCTGGAAGCGGTCACGGCGCGATGATCAAGGTCGCCCTCAAGGGCCTCGCCGGCCGCAAGGTCCGCGCCCTGTTGACCGCACTGGCGGTCGTCATCGGCGTGTCCATGGTGAGCGGCACGTTCGTGCTCACCGACACGATGCAGAAAGCGTTCGACGGCATCTTCGAGGAGTCCTACGAGGGCACCGACGCCGTCGTCAACGGCAAGCAGCTCGTCGAGTTCTCCACCGGTGGTCGCGCCACCGTCCCCGCCTCGCTCCTGAAGGACATCGAGGCCCTCCCCGCCGTCGCCGCGGCCGCGGGTTCCCTGCAGGACCTGCAGAGCAACTCCAACCCCGCCAAGCTGCTCGACAGCAACGGTGAGATCATCGGCCGTGCGGGCGAGACGATGGGCGTCGGCATCGATGAGGCCGGCCACCAGTTCTCCCCGCTCAAGCTCAAGCAGGGCGCCTGGGCGGACGCCGACGACGAGGTCGTCCTCGACGCCGGCATGGCGAGCAAGCAGGGCTTCGCGGTCGGCGACACGATCAAGGCCGCCGCCACCGGTCCCGCCCGCCCGTTCAAGATCACGGGCATCGCCACCTACGGGTCGGTCGACTCGCTGGGCAGCGTCTCGCTCGCGATCTTCCACCTCCCGACGGCGCAGACGCTGTTCGGCAAGGAAGGCGCCTACGACAGCATCTCGGTGAAGGCCGCCGAGGGCACCTCGCCGGAGCAGCTGGCGGCGGCGATCAAGCCACTGCTGCCCAAGACCGCTGACGTCAAGACCGGCGACGCCCAGGCGGCCGCCGACTCCAAGGACGTCAACGAGAGCCTGAAGTTCATCTCGTACTTCCTGCTCGGCTTCGCGGGCATCGCGCTGTTCGTCGGCGCGTTCGTGATCCTCAACACGCTCTCGATCACCGTCGCCCAGCGCTCGCGGGAGTTCGCGACGCTGCGCACGCTCGGCGCGTCGCGGCGCCAGGTGATGCGCTCGGTGGTGCTCGAAGGGCTCGTCGTCGGCCTGCTGGCCTCCGTCCTCGGCCTGTTGGCCGGGCTCGGGATCGCCAAGGGCATGAGCGCGCTGTTCGCCTCGCTGGGCGTCGATCTGCCGGAGAGCGGCACGGTCCTCGCGCAGCGGACGATCATCGTCAGCCTGCTCACGGGCACGATCGTCACGCTCGTGGCCAGCATCGTGCCGGCGCTGCGCGCCACCCGTGTCCCGCCGATCTCGGCCGTCCGCGAAGGCTCTGCGGCCACCGCCGCCCCGAATCGCCGCGCGCTGCCCGGGTTGCTGGTCAGCGGGGCCGCCCTGGCCCTGATCGCTCTGGCGCTGTTCGGCGGCACGCTGATCGCGCTCCCGTTCGGCGTCCTGACGCTGTTCGTGGGCATCGCCATGCTCGCCCCGAAGGTCGTCAAGCCGCTGGCCAAGCTCGTCGGCGCGCCGCTGGACCCGCTCGCGCGGGAGAACGCCGTCCGCAACCCCAGCCGCACCGCCTCCACGGCGGCCGCGCTGATGATCGGCCTCGCGCTGGTCACGGTCGTGGCGACGCTCGGCGCCGGCCTGCGCACGTCGACCGAGGACTCGGTCAAGCAGCAGATCAGCGCGGACTACGTGCTGACGGCGAAGGAAGGCGGTGGCTCGTTCCCGGCCGCGGCCGACAAGGCCGTCGCCGCCGCCGGCGTGAAGGTCGCCTCGAGCGTCCGCTCGGACATCGCCAAGGTCGCGGGCGACGAGGTCGCCGTCACGGGCATCGACCCCAAGACGATCGACCACTTCTACCGCTACAAGTGGCAGTCGGGCTCGCTCGCCGGGCTCGCGGACAACGGCGCGGTCGTCAGCGACGGCTTCGCCGACCGGCACTCGCTCAAGGTCGGCAGCGCGCTCAGCGTGCAGTCCTCCAGCGGCGAGCAGCTGAAGGCGCACGTCGTCGGCATCCACAAGGCGCCGACGATGGACGCCCTGCTGGGCGACGTCAGCATCGACCAGGCGGCGTTCGACGGGGCCTTCGCCCGCCCGCAGAACCGGTTCACGTTCGTGGACGGGAGCTCGAAGGCGGCGCTGGCCAAGACCACCGCCGGGTTCCCCGACGCGAAGCTCACGACCGAGGCCGAGTTCTCCAAGAGCCGCGCCGACGGGCTGGCGATGATCCTGAAGATGCTCTACGTCCTGCTGGGCTTCAGCGTGGTCGTGAGCCTGTTCGGGATGGTCAACACGCTCGTGCTCGCGGTGTACGAGCGCACGCGTGAGCTCGGGATGCTGCGCGCGGTGGGCATGACCCGCCGGCAGGCGCGCCGCATGATCCGCCACGAGAGCATCATCACCGCGCTGATCGGCGCGGCGATGGGCATCCCGCTCGGCCTCTTCCTGGCCGCGCTGATCACCCAGGCGCTCTCGAAGTACGGCGTCGGGTTCTCGCTGCCGGTGGCCGAGCTGGTCGTGTTCACCGTGGTGGCGATCGCGGCGGGCGTGCTCGCGGCGATCATCCCCGCCCGGCGCGCGTCGAAGATCAACGTGCTGAGCGCGCTCCAGTACGAATAGGCAAAGCCGTGGCCGGGGCGGATGAGGGCCGCCCCGGCCGCAAATCCACCTAGGGGTTCGTGGTGGAAAGGGTGAAGGTCAGCGTCTTCGAGTACGCGCCCGTGCGAAGCGGGTCGGTCGACTTGATGAGCTGCTTGAACGTGATGGCGACCTGGTCGTTGGAGACCGGGGCGTCCCACGCGGACTTCGAGAAGGACACGCGCAGCGGCTCGGCGAGCGAGAACGTGCCGTTCATCAGGCGGCCGGGATCGGACACCGTCAGGGCGGCGTCACCGGCGGTCGAGATGACGTTCGCCGTCGAGGTCGCCGTGTAGTCGTTCTGCACGCCGGGGATGAACGCGCCGAACGTGGCGGGCGCGCCCAGGGTCAGGGCCAGCGTGGCCGGGACCGCGCCGCCGGCGGAGCCGTCGGTGCTCGTCGCGACCAGCGGCAGGTTGATGTCGCCGGACACGGCCACGTTCTTGGCCACGCCGTTGCCGACCTGGAAGTCGCAGGTCACGTGCGGGACGCGGACCTCGATCTTGCCGGCGGCGTCGGTCTTGCCGAACTGGCGCACGCCGTCACCACAGTTGCCGGTCACGTTCGCATCCGCGACCGGGGCGCCGGCGGCGTTGGTGGCCGTGATGTTGACGCCGTTCAGCGCGTTCCAGATGTAGGAGGCGCCGATGACGTCGAGCTGCTCCTGCAGGTAGAACTGCGAGACGTTGTCCATCGCGTCACGCGACGTGTGGTAGACGGGCTCGATGTTGTAGCTGCAACCCGTGCAGTTCGAGCCGGTACCGGTCGTGCAGTCCTTGCTGGGTGCCTTGATGTAGTTGAGGTGGATGAACAGCGCCGCCGGGATGCCGGCGTTGTGGAACGGCACGTGATCGGACTGCGACAGCTTGCACTGATCGAAGTAGCCGCCGTCACCGGTGGTGATGCCGCTGCGCTGCGCGGCTTTGAACGCCTCGTCGGTCACGCGGTTGGGCCGGCCGTCGACCGTCAGCGCCCACAGCTTGGCGGGAGCGAACGTCGTACCGGTCATGTCCATCTGCCACTGGCCGATGTAGCGCGTGGCCTCGGCGCTCTTCGTACGCGGATTGGTGACCACGTTCGACGTCAGCGGGTTGTTGTCGGTGTCGGAGCTGATGTAGAGGTGATCGTTGCCCCACGCGGTGGAACCGGTCAGGCCCTGCTCCTCGCCGCCGAAGCCGCCGAAGCGGATCTCCTTGTCGAGCGCGAGGTTGCGCATGACGCGCGCGACCTCGAGCCAGATGCCCTCGCCGGTGGCGTCGTCATGCGCGCCCGGCGAGCCGAACGTCGAGTCGATGTGGCCACCCATGCCGACGATCGGCGCGGTGTCGAAGACATCGTTGATCGCCTGCTTCTCGGCGGTGATGACCGCGCGAGTGGACAGGCCGGGAGCGTCGACGGTGGCCGCCGTGTTGGCGGTGACGGTCTCGGTGGCGATCGTCAGCGTCAGCTTCTTCTGCTCGGCGCACCAGGGGCCGTTCTGCGTCGGCCCGACGGTGCCGCCCGCGTGCGGGGCGAACACCGAGCCGTCAGGACCCGGAGCGCACACCAGCTCCTTGATCGTGTCCGACTGCACGTCGGCGGAGGACACCACCGGGATGGTCGCCGCAGGGGTGAGCGTGAACGCGCCCTGCGGTGACGAGCCGGTGCCCATGTTGATCACGCCGATCGCGCCCGCTGCCGCAGCCTTGACGACCGCCGCGCTGAGCGTCGCGCCCGTGACGTTGTTGATCGCCACGATCTTGCCGGTGGTCGCAGCCGGGAAGTCAGCGGCGTTGGCACCGCTGTTGTTGATCCAGATGACCTCGCCGCTGATCGGCGTGTCGTACCCGGTCATCCGCGAGTTGCCGGCGGCCCGCATGATCCAGGTCGGACCGGGATACAGCTTGGTGTCCGGCGAGCGAACCACGGCCGACGAAGTCGTCGCCGACCCGTGGTACTGGTTGATCTTGGTCTGATACCCGAACCCGTCCATCTGCTGCTTGAGCCAGTCGGCGGCCTGGTCCTCCTGGCGCGTGCCGGAGAAGCGCCCGCCGATGTCATTGGCGAGGTGACGGACGGTCTCGTACGAGTTGGCCGCGTCGAGATTGCCGACGAGCTCGTCGTAGTAGCTCGGCTTTGGCGTCTGCGCGGTCGCAGGACCGGCAAGGATGCCGAACGCAGCAATGGCGGCTGTCGCCGTCGCCGCGCGGAACAGGTGCTTCATGGACAAATCCCTCCGTGTAAGTGCCGCGGCGCGCGCTTCTGACCCGGTGCACGCCAACGCTGATGCGACCGTAGTCCACGCTCTGGGCCGCTGCAACTACAGGGCGTAGAAGTTGCTCAACACCCTGTTCGACCGTCTAGGCGCCAGGACAGGCAAACGTTGTTCGAGAGCGGGTAACAGGAGGCCGAGGAGCGCCGCGTGCCGGAGCGCGTCGGCTGAGAGCCGCGTGAGCGACAGCTTCCCGTACCTCATCGCGACGGTGTTCCTCGGCACCTACCCGGTCGTCGGATCGCTGCTGTGGATCGCCGGGGCCTCGGCGTTCAGCTACTTCCGCGAGGGCGAGCGGTGATGGACCTCGACTGGCCGGACCTCGAGGTGCTCATCGTCGACGACGGCTCTACGGACCGGACCGCGGAGTACGTGGGCGAAAACACCGACGATCCCCACTTCGACCTGGTCGTGCTGGAGGACAACGGCGGCAAGACGGCCGCGCTCAGACCACGTGGGGGCGGCTGATGACCCACGCGCTGGGCCCGCGGGATGGGCCAGGTGCTGCGGCGGTTCGGCAACACACCGGCGAGCTGGTCACGGCGCCGGCTCGCGGCGACCTGGCTGGAGGCCGCGGCGTCGGTGCTGTGGTCGCACCTGCTGATCGTCCTCACGGTCGTGTGGATCTTCGCGCCGCGCGACGGCGCGAACCCCGTCATCGCGTACTGGGGCATGGTGATCGCGTTCGTGGACCTGAGCCAGGCGCTCATCGGCGTGCTCCTCGACCGTCGCTACGACACGCGGATCTGGCGCTCGGTGTTGTGGCTGCCGCTGTACCCGCTGATCTACTGGGTGCTCCTCTCGGCGGCCGCCGTGCGCGGGACGCTCCCCGGCGCCCTGCGGCGGCCGAGCGGCCCGGTCACGTGGCACATCCCGCGGACGCGCCAGGAGACCGGGACAAACTGAGCGCGAAGCGCAATACTTGAGGGGATGAAGTCGCGCCGCGACCTCTTCCCCGCCGACCTCGGGCTGGTAGTCCGGATGGTGGCGGTCGGCCTGATCACGCCGATCGTGGTCGCCGCCGCCCTGGTCGCGGTGTTCTGGTTCGCCGACTGGAAGGTCCAGGGGGTCGTCGCACTCTCACTCGGCGTCGGTGTCTGCGCCGTGCTCCGCGAGCGAGTCGCGGCTTCATCGCGGGGTCGCCGCATCTCGCCGGCGGAGGCGCCGGACCTGCACGCGGCCGTCGAGCGCTTGTGCGTGGTGGCCGACCTCGCCAAGCCGACGCTCATGCTCGACCGCCAGTCGATGCCCAACAGCTGGGTCGAGGGCACCACGCGCGGTGGCTTTCGTCTGCACCTGACGGTCGGCTTGCTCGACCTGCTGGAGCCGCATGAGCTCGAGGCCGTGATCGCCCACGAGCTGGCGCACATCGCCAACCGCGACGCGGCGGTCATGACGGTGGTGGCCGCCCCCGGGGAAGCGCTGCTGTCGGGCGGTGTCCGGGTTGCGAGCCAGGGCTGGTGGCCGCTGCTGCTCGGCGGGGCGACGGCGGTCGCGATCGGCTGGGTCGGCACCGTCGGTGGCCGCGGCCTGTCCCGGTACCGCGAGTTCGCCGCCGACGCCGCAGCGGTGCGGATGACGGGCAACCCGGCGGCGTTGGCCTCGGCGCTGATGAAGGTGAGCGCGGGGCTCGTCGCGATCCCGCAGAAGGACCTGCGCGCGGCGGCGGTCGGCGACGCCTTCCACCTCCTCCCCGCGCGTGACACCCAGCAGTTCCTGCTGCCGGCCACGCATCCGCCGCTGGCGGCGCGGATCGAGCGCCTCGAGCGGCTCGAGCGCTCGCTCCAACGCGGATAACGTAAGTGAGCGTGCTGCAGGCGCGCCTCCCCGAGCTGACGATCCAGGACGAGTTCCGCCTCGAGCAACGCTTCAAGCGTCTGGCCGAGGGGGACGAGAAGGGTCTCGCACGGCTCGACGCCGACATCGCGAAGGCCGTCCTCCGGTTCGAGCAGCGCCGCGCCGCCGTCCCGCCCGTCTCCTACCCCGAGGAGCTGCCGGTCTCCGCCCGGCGCGAGGACCTCTTGAACGCGATCCGCGACCACCAGGTCGTGATCGTCGCGGGCGAGACCGGCTCGGGCAAGACGACGCAGCTGCCCAAGATCTGCCTGGAGCTGGGCCGGGGCGTGCGCGGGGCGATCGCGCACACGCAGCCGCGGCGGCTGGCGGCGCGCACGGTCGCGGAACGGATCGCCGACGAGCTGAAGGTCCCGCTGGGCTCTGCGGTCGGCTACGCGGTGCGGTTCTCCGACAAGTCCGGCGAGAACACGCTGCTGCGGTTGTGCACGGACGGCCTGCTGCTGGCCGAGATCCAGAACGACCGGCTGCTGCGCCGCTACGACACGATCATCGTCGACGAGGCGCACGAGCGGTCGCTGAACATCGACTTCCTGCTCGGCTATCTCAAACGGCTGCTGCCGCGACGGCCGGACCTGAAGGTGATCATCACGTCCGCGACGATCGACCCGGAGCGGTTCGCCAAGCACTTCGACGACGCGCCGATCATCGAGGTGAGCGGGCGCACGTACCCGGTCGAGGTCCGCTACCGCGAGTCGGAGGAGGACGCCGACCAGACCGACGCCATCGGCGACGCGGTCGACGAGCTGCTGCGCGAGCCGCCGGGCGACATCCTCGTGTTCCTGTCCGGTGAGCGCGAGATCCGCGACACCGCGGAAGCACTCGAGGGCCGGTTCAACGGCGTCGAGATCCTGCCGCTGTTCGCGCGCCAGTCCACGGCCGCGCAGCAACGCGTGTGGAAACCGCACAAGGGCCGGCGCGTGGTGCTCGCCACCAACGTGGCCGAGACGTCGCTGACCGTGCCCGGCATCCGCTACGTCGTGGATCCCGGCACGGCCCGGATCTCGCGCTACAGCGCGCGTCTGAAGGTGCAGCGACTGCCGATCGAGGCGATCTCGCAGGCGTCCGCCGACCAGCGCAAGGGCCGCTGCGGCCGCGTCGCCGACGGCATCGCGATCCGGCTCTTCAGCGAGGAGAACTTCGACGAGCGCCCGCGCTTCACCGACCCCGAGATCCTGCGCACGAGCCTGGCCGCGGTGATCCTGCAGATGGCGGCGATCGACCTCGGCGACATCGAGGACTTCCCGTTCCTGGACCCGCCGGACCGCCGTCAGGTGCGCGACGGCATCGCGCTGCTGCAGGAGCTGGGCGCGCTCGACGAGACCGGCCGCATCCTCACGCAGGTCGGGCGCCGGCTCGCCGCGCTGCCGATCGACCCGCGGATGGGCCGGATGGTGCTCGAGGCCGCCGGGCTCGACTGCGTGGAAGAGGTGATCGTGATCGCCGCCGCGCTCTCGATCCAGGACGTGCGCGAACGGCCCGCCGACCAGCAGGCCCAGGCCGACCAGGCGCACGCGCGCCACGCGGACGAGAACTCCGATTTCCTCGCCTACTGGAACCTGTGGCGCTACCTGCACGAGCAGCGCGCGGAGCTGTCGGCGAACCAGTTCCGCAAGCAGTCCAAGGGCGAGTTCCTGCACTACCTGCGCATCCGCGAATGGCAGGACCTCGTCGGGCAGATCCGCCAAGCCGCCAAGGGCGTCGGGATCAAGAGCACCCACACCCCGGCCGAGCCGGAGCAGATCCACCAGGCGATCCTCTCCGGGCTGTTGTCCCATCTGGGGCTCAAGGACGCCGGGCGGCGCGAGTACGTGGGCGCGCGCAACGCGCGGTTCGCGCTCTGGCCGGGCTCGGGCGTGAAGGGCCAGCCGGCGTGGGTGATGGTCTCCGAGCTCGTCGAGACCTCGCGCCTGTGGGGCCGGACCGCGGCGCGGATCGACCCGCGCTGGGTGGAGCCGCTCGCCGGGCACCTGCTCAAGCGCACGTTCGAGAACCCGCGCTGGGACCGCAAGCGGGCGCAGGTCGTCGCCACCGAGCGGGCGACGCTCTACGGGATGCCGATCGTCGCCGGCCGCGTCGTGGGCTACGGGCAGATCGACCCGGAGCTCTCGCGTGACCTGTTCATCCGCCGCGCGCTGGTGGAGGGCGAGTGGGACACGCGCCATCACTTCGTCGCCGAGAACGAGGCCCTGGTCGAGGAGATCCGGGCACTCGAGGAGCGCGCGCGCCGGCGCGACATCCTCGTGGACGACCAGACGCTCTACGACTTCTACGCCGCGCGCGTGCCGGAGACCGTCATCTCCGGCCGCCACTTCGACCGCTGGTGGCGCGACGAGCGCCGCATGCGCCCGGACCTGCTCTCGTTCACGCGCGAGCTGCTGATCAACCCGCGGGCGGCCGAAGACGTCGCCGGGCGGCCGGACGTCTGGCGCCAGGGTGAGCTGGAGCTGCAGCTGAGCTATCGCTTCGAGCCCGGCTCCGCGCACGACGGCGTGACCGTCCACGTACCGCTCAAGCGGCTGATGGGGCTGAGCTCGGCGGGGTTCGAGTGGCTGGTCCCGGCGATGCGCCCGGAGCTCGTCGAGGCCCTGATCCGGTCGCTGCCGAAGGACATCCGCAAGCAGCTCATCCCGGTGCCCGAGGTGGCGGACAGCGTGCTCAAGCGCCTGCAGCCGCGGAGCGCCCCGCTGCTGGAAGCGCTCGCCGTCGAGATCGAGGCCCAGCGCGGCGTGCGCATCCCGGCAAGCGCCTGGGATCTCTCCCGCCTGCCCGTGTACCTGAAGATGACGTTCTCGATCGAGGACGAAGAGGGCAAGGTCGTGGCCGCGGGGCAGGATCTGACGGCGCTGCGCGAGAAGGTCCGACCGTCGCTGCGGCGCGCGCTGGCCGCCGCGACCAAGAAGCTCGAGAGCACGGGTCAGACGAGCTGGACGTTCGGGAAGATCCCGAAGGTCGTCGCGTTGCCGGGCACCAACCAGACCGTGCGCGCGTACCCGTCACTGGTCGACGAGGGCGAGACGGTCGGCGTGCGGGCGCTGGAGAGCGCCGAGGCGCAGGCGCTGCACATGCGCGCCGGGACGCGCAAGCTGCTGGCGCTGACGATCCCCTCGCCGCTGCGCCAGTACCAGAGCTCCAAGCTGGGCAACGCCGCGCAGCTCGTGTTGATCGAAGCACCGCACGGGTCCCCGCGGGCCGTGCTCGAGGACGCCGCGAGCGCCGCGATCGCCACGTTGCTGGACCGCGCCGGCGGCCCGGTGTACGACGGCGACAGCTTCGAACAGGTGCGCCAGTTCGTCGCCGGGCACGCCGGGGACGAGACCGTGCGCATCGTCTCCGCCGTGGTGAAGATCATCCAGGCCGCGCGCGACGTGCGCGCCGAGCTCGACAAGCTGCACGGCGCCGCGTTCGACCCGGTGCGCCGTGACGTCGCGCAACAGCTCGGCCGGCTCGTCTTCCCCGGCTTCATCACGCCGACCGGCGCGCACCGGCTGGCCGACATCGAGCGCTACCTGCGCGGCGCGGAGTGGCGGCTGCAGCGGCTGACGAAGAACGCTGCCGTCGACCGCGACCGGATGGCCGGCATCAACGAGCTCGAGCGCCTGTACGACAACGTGCTGCGCGCGCAGGTGGCCGGACGGCCCGAGGGCGAGCTCGCGGAGGTGCCGTGGCTGCTCGAGGAGCTGCGGATGACGCAGTTCGCCCAGGCGCTCGGCCCCAAGGGCCAGCCCACCGCACGCAAGATCCGGCGGATCCTCGGCGAGGTGTAACACGGCGGCCCGCTCGGGCAGCGGGCCGCCGCTGTTCCCGCGCCACGGCGACCATGCCCGGCGCAAGAAGCGTTACGGGCAGTAGGATCGAGTCGCGTGGCAAAGGCTCGGCAAAGCCGCACGTGATGCGGTTCGGGATTCTCGGACCGCTGCGCGTCGAAGGCCCGGCCGGGTTGGTCGTGCTGAACGCTCCCCGCCAGCGTTCGTTGCTGGCCGCGCTGCTGCTCGCGCACCGCCAGGACACGGTCGCGATCGACCGCCTCATCGACGCGCTGTGGGGCGAGCACCCGCCGGCCACCGCCGTCAAGTCGGTCCAGGTCCACATCTCTCAGCTCCGGCGCGCGCTCGGGCCGGACGTGATCCGCACCCGGCCGACGGGCTACGCGATCACGCTCGAGCCGGAGGCGTTCGACCTCGCCCACTTCGAGGCGCTCGTCGCCCGCGCCCGGGCCGAAGCGCCCGAGCGGGCCGCCGAGTCGTTGCGGGAGGCCCTCGCGCTATTCCGCGGGCCACCGCTGGCCGACGCGATGCTGCTCGGCCCGGCGGCGGTCGAGGCCGACCGGATCGAGAACGCCCGCCTGGACGCGCTCGAGCAGCGGATCGGGCACGACCTCGCGCTCGGCCGCCACACCGCGCTCGTCCCCGAGCTCGAGGCGCTGACCGGCGATCACCCGTACCGCGAGCGCCTGCACGAGCAGCGGATGCTCGCCCTCTACCGCGCCGGCCGCCAGGCCGAGGCGCTCGACGCCTACCAGCGCGCCCGCGAGGTCCTGATCGAGGACCTGGGCCTCGACCCTTCCCCCGCCCTCCAGCGCCTGGAGGCCGCGATCCTCTCCCACGACCCGTCGCTCGAACTTAAAGGGTCAGACCCTTTACCTTCCCTTAAGGCTCCGGCGTTGCCGCATCCGCCGACGCCGCTGCTGGGGCGGGAGGCCGATCTGGAGGCCGCGGCGGAGCGGTTGGCGGAGCCGCGGGTGCGGCTCGTGACGCTGACCGGGCCGGGCGGGATCGGCAAGTCGCGGCTGGCGCTGGAGCTCGCGCACCGGCTCGCGCCCCAGTTCGCGGACGGGGCGGTCTTCGTCCCGCTGGCGGCGCTCGACGATCCGGGTCTGGTGGGCGCGGAGATCGCGCAGGCGGCGGGCGAGGACCTGTCTGCCACCGAGCTGCTGCTGGTGATCGACAACTTCGAGCAGCTCTTGGACGCCGCGCCGGAGCTGAGCCGCGTGCTGGCGAGCTCACCCCGGTCGAAGCTGCTGGTCACGAGCCGCGCGGCGCTGCGGATCAAGGGCGAGCACGAACTGGCCGTGCCGCCGCTCGCGAGCGCGCCCTCGGCCGAGCTGTTCGTGGAGCGCGCGCGGGCGCTGGACCCGCGGATCGCGTTCGGGCCCGCCGATGACGCGATCGGGCAGATCTGCGCGCGCCTGGACGGGCTGCCGCTCGCGATCGAGCTCGCTGCCGCCCGGACCAAGGTCCTGTCCCCCGCCGCGATCCTCGAGCGCCTCTCGCGCCGGCTGGACCTGCTGAGCTCCGGCCCGCGCGACGCGCCGCCCCGCCAGCAGACGCTGCGGGCCGCGATCGGCTGGAGCTACGACCTGCTGGACCCCGCCGCGCGCGCGACGTTCGATCGCCTCGGTGTGTTCACCGGCGGCTTCACGCTCGAAGCGGCGGAGGCGGTGTGCGGGCTCGACGCGCTGGACGCGGTCGCGGCGCTCGTGGATCACAGCCTCGTGCAAGGTGCCGCGGGACGGCTGGGCATGCTCGAGACCGTCCGCGAGTTCGCGCTCGACCGGCTGGAGGCGTCGGGTGCGCTGGACGCGGCGCGGCGGGCGCACGCGCGCCACTTCGCCGAGCGGTTCGCCACCGCCGAGCAGGACATCGACGGCGCCGACAGTCGCGTGTGGCTGGACCGGCTGGACGCCGAGCGCGAGAACGTGCGGACCGCCATCGAGTTCGCGGTGAGCGACGGGGACGCGGCGGTCGCGCTCGAGTTGTGCGCCAACGTGTGGCGCTACTGGGAGCGACGCAGCACGATCGCCGAGGGCCGCGAAGCGCTGGCGGCGGCGCTCGGCGCGCCGGGCGGACCGCCGGCCCTGCGCCAGCGCGCGCTCAACGGCGCGGGTGCGCTCGCCGGGGACGCGGGCGATTTCGCGGCGGCCAAGGGCTACTTCGAGGCGAGCCTGGAGCTGGCGCGCGAACTCGGCGAGCATTACCGGGCGGCGTTCGTGGAGAGCAACCTGGGCACGCTCGCCCTGTTCGCGTTCGACTACGACGAGGCGATCAAGCGGTACGAGGGCGCGGTGGCCTACGCCCGCTCGGTCGACAACGCTCGCGGACTCACCCTTTCGCTCCAGAACCTGGGGATCGCGCACGCGGGCGCCGGGCAGCACGACCGGGCGATCGAACTGCTCACCGAGAGCGTCGAGGCCGCGCGCCGCATGGACGACGTCACCCTCGTCGCCTCGGTCCTGCGGACGCTCGCACGGCTGCTGCTGTCCGACCCTGCGCGCGAGCCGGGCCCAGCGCTGGGATTGATGCACGAGGCGCTGGAGATCTCGCGCGACCTGCTCGACGGGCCGGGCTTGACCGAGTGCCTGGACACGCTCGCGCGCGTCGCGGGCCGGCAGGGCGATGCGCGCCTCGGGGCCCACCTGCTCGGCGCGTCCGAGGCGTTGCGGGCGGTGTCGGGTCGGCCGGTCCCGTCGGACGAGCAGGCCTGGGTGGACGCGGCCGAAGCCGAGCTGCGCGCGGCGCTCGGGGCGGCGGAGTTCTCCGCGGCGCTGCGTGAAGGCGGCGAGCTGCCGGTGGCCGACGCGATCTCCCGGGCGCTCGCGATGTGCGCTACGCATCGCGTCCGCTAAAGACCGACGACCCCGAATCGGGGTCGTCGTCAACCAACTAGAAGCGCCAGCCCTGGACGCCCATCTTCCAGCCCATCTTCCAACCGTCTGCCGGGGAGAACTTGAAACCCATGTGAATCACCTTCCGTGGTGTTCGTGTGCTTGCTGCGAGCAGTGTCGACCGAGTCGGCAAAGCCTCGGCAAAGGCGCGGGGATCAGATCTTGAAGCCGTACTTCCAGCCCTGAGCCGGACCGAACTTGAAACCGTTGGCGGGATCGAACTTGAAACCCATGTGAACCACTCCTCAGTTGCCTTGCTTGCTTGTTGAGAGCAGTCTCCGGCCGACCGGCTTCGCGGCAGCAAAGGCGCGGTAAAGTGCGGCCGCGATGGACTTCGCGATCCTCGGTCCGCTGCGGGTCGTGGGGCCGGACGGTGAGATCGAGCTCCGCGCGCCCAAGCACCGCGCGTTGCTCGCGACGCTCCTGCTGGGCTATCGCGACGGTGCCGTGTCGGCGACGCGCCTGATCGACGTCCTGTGGGATGAGAACCCGCCGGCCACCGCGACCAAGGCGTTGCAGGTCCACGTCTCCCAGCTGCGCCGGCTACTCGGACCGGACACGATCGAGACGCGGCCCTCCGGCTACGCCGTGCGCGTGGGCTCGCTCGACCTCCAGCGTTTCGAGGCGCTGTCCGCCCAGGCCCGCACCGCCCCGCCCCTGGAGGCGGTGGAGCTGCTGCGCGAGGCGCTCGCGCTCTTCCGCGGCCCGGCGCTGGCCGACTCGCCCCTCTACGGCCCCGCCAGCGGCGAGCACGACCGGCTCGAGAGCGCCCGCATCGAAGCGCTCGAACGCCGCCTCGACCTCGAGCTGGACCTCGGCCGCGGCTCAGAGCTCGTCGCCGAACTCGAACGCCTCACCGCCGACCACCCGTACCGCGAGCGCTTCCACGCCCAGCTGATGCTCGCCCTCTACCGCGCCGGCCGCCAGGCCGACGCGCTTGACGCCTACCGCCGCGCCCGCCACGCCCTCGTCGAGGACCTCGGCCTGGACCCCAGCCCCGAGCTCGTCCGCCTCGAAGCGCAGATCCTCGCCCACGACACCGCCTTAAGCGCAGATAAAGGGTCTGACCCCTTTAGGTTGGCACCGACGTCGGAGCCGATACCGCCGCTGCCGGTGCCGGCGACGCCGCTGCTCGGGCGCGAGGAGGATCTGGAGGTCGCGGAGGCGATGCTGGCCAACCCGGACGTGCGGCTGCTCACGCTGACCGGGCCGGGCGGGATCGGCAAGACGCGGTTCTCACTGGAGCTCGCGCACCGGTTCGGCGAGCGGTTCGCGGAAGGCGCGCGGTTCGTGACCCTCGCCGCGCTCGACGATCCGGGCCTGGTGGGCGCGGAGCTGGAGACGGCGGTCGGCGAGACGACGGGCCGCGAGCTGCTGATCGTCGTGGACAACTTCGAGCAGCTGCTCGACGCCGCGCCCGCGCTCAACGCGATCCTGCACGCCTCACCGCGCTCGAAGCTCGTGGTGACGAGCCGCGCGCCGCTCCATCTCGCCGCCGAGCACGAGCTCGCGCTCGGCCCGCTCGCCGCCGAACCGGCGGTCGCGCTGTTCGAGCGCCGCGCCCGCGCGGTCAACCCGCGGCTGCGCGACGACGCGACCGGCGTGATCGAGGAGATCTGCCGCCGGCTCGACGGACTCCCGCTGGCGATCGAGCTCGCGGCGGCACGGATCAAGGTCCTCTCGCCCCAGGACATCCTGGACCGGCTCTCGCGCCGGCTCGATCTGCTCAGCAGCGGCCCCCGTGACGCGCCGCAGCGCCAGCAGACGTTGCGCGCCGCGATCGGCTGGAGTTACGACCTGCTCGAGCCCGAGGACAAGCGGCTGTTCACGGAGCTCGGCGTGTTCGCCGGCGGCTTCACGCTCGAGGCCGCGGAGGCGGTGTGCGGGCTCGAGGCGCTCGACGGGATCGCGGCCCTCGCCGACCACAGCCTGCTCACCCGGGCCGACGGCCGGTTCGGCATGCTCGAGACCGTCCGGGAGTACGCGCTCGAGCAGCTCGAGCACGGCGGCGCCGTCCGCGACCGGCACGCCCGCGCCTATGTCGAGCTGATGGCGGGCGCGGAGGACGGGCTCGTCAGCGCCGACCAGCGCGAGTGGCTCGAACGCCTCGACAGCGACCACGACAATCTCCGCGCGGCGCTCCGGCACGCGATCGCCGCGCGTGACGGCGACACCGCCGTCGCGCTGGTCGCGCCGATGTGGCGCTACTGGCTGTTGCGCGGCGGTGTCAGCGAGGGCCGCGAGCTGTGCCGCGACGCGCTCTCGCTCGACGGGGGTAGCGCCGAGGCCCGGCTGCGGACGTCGAACGGCGCCGGCATCCTCGCGGCCGAGCAGGGCGACTTCGACGCCGCCCGCGTGCTGTTCGAAGAGGCGCTCGCGCGCACCCGTGAGCTCAATATCCGCGAACGCGAGGCGCGCATCGTCTCCAACCTCGGCGTGCTCGCCGTCTACCGCGGCGACTTCGAGATGGCGATCGCGCTCTACGCGGACGCGACGGACATCGCGCGCGAACTCGACGACGAGCGCGCCGTCAGCCTCTACACGCAGAACCTCGGGATCGTGCACGACGAGGTGGGCAACGTCCCCGAGGCGATCGCGCTGCTGGAGGAGAGCGTCGAGATCGCCCGCCGGGTCGCCGAGCCGGCGCATCTGACCTCCACGGAGGAGTCGCTCGCGCGCGTCCTGCTCGACGAAGACGAGGAGCGCGCGATCGCGCTGCTGCGCCTGGCGCTCGAGCGGGCGAGCGAGATCCGCGACTCCTACGGGCTGGTCGGTTGCCTCGAGACCGCCGCCGCCGCAGCGAGCCGGCGCGGCGACCCCCAGGCGGGCGCACAGCTGTGGGGCGCCGCCGAGCAGTTGCGGGAGGAACGGGGCACCACGCGCCAGCCGGACGAGCAGCGCTTCGGTGAGCGCGTGGAGGCCGAGCTGCGCGCGGCGCTGGGCGCGGACGGATACGCGGCCGCGGTGGCCGAGGGCATCGCGCTCGGGCTCGAGGACGCCGTCAGCCTCGGGCTGCGAATCTAAAGAGGGACTGTCCCGCTTTAGATTCGGACCGGCGTCAGCCGTGGGGCGCGTTCGCGCACCGCGTAGGCGGCGACCGCCCACACCACGAGCAGGATTCCGCCGGAGAGGCCGAAGATCGCCCGTCCGCTGAAGGTGGTGGCGAGCACACCGCCCGCGATCACCGCGAGCCCGAAGCCCCAGGAGTCGAGCGAGTCGACCAGCCCGAACGCGCGCCCGTGCACGTGCTCCGGGATCGTCCGCTGCAGCAGGATCCGGTTGCTGGTGTTGAACAGGCCGTTCGCGGCGCCCGTGAAGCCGAACGTGAACAGCGCGAACCCGAGCCCCGGCGCGAACGCCGTGCTGACCATGCCGATCGCGACGCCGCCGAGGCCGGCGAAGTAGGTCAGGCGCGGGTCGCCACCGTCGCGGCCCGCGCACAAGGCGCCGATCACGAGCCCGAAGCCGTACACGCTGACGAGCATCGCGAAGCCGGTCGCGCCCACCTTCAGGTCCTCCTTGGCCAGCACCAGCTCGCCGATGTTCATCGTCGCCGCGCACAGGGTGACCGCCGCCGACGTGCCGATCATCGTGCGGACGACCCGGTCGCGCAGCACGCCGCGCAGGTCCGTCGGGGCGTCGTCCTCCGCCTGGGCGGCCGCGCTGCGCACGTGGCCCCGCAGCCGGCAGAGCAGCAGCGCCGACAGGGCGAACGTGATCGCGTTCACGCCCAGCACGGCCGCCGGCGAAGCGAGCACGAGCAGGCCCGCGGCCAGCACCGGCCCGAGCAGCTGCCCGGTGTCGCGCACGGCGTTGAACAGCCCGTTGGCGACGTTGAGCCGCGCCGGCGCGACCAGGCCCGGCAGCAGCGCGTAGGTCGCCGGGCGGAACAGCGCCGTGCCGAAGCCCGCGAGCAGCGCGAGGCCGATCATGGCGACGATCCCGTCCGCGAACACGAGCGCGCCGAACGCCGACGCGCGGATCACGTCAGCGAGGATCGCGCCGCCCAGCCGCGACGTGCGGTCGATGGCCGCGCCCAACAGCGGCCCCAGCAGCATCGCCGGCAGCAGGTCGGCCAGCAGCACGGCGGTCGCGCCCCACGCGGAGCCGATCCGGTCGTACGCGAGCACGAGCAGCGCGATGTAGCCCGCGCCCGCGCCGAGCGCGCCCTGCAGGTGGGCGAGAAAGAACCAGCGGGCGCGCCGCTCGCTCTTCCACATGTCCTTGAGTCCCTTCATCGCATCGGCAGCATCGGCCGACGCGGCAAAGCCTTGGTTAACGCACGTTGATCTTGGCCGACATCCCGGCGGCCTCGTGGGTCGGGAGCGAGCAGTACAGCGTGTACGTGCCCAGGCCGAGCGTGACCGTCAGGGTCGCTACGTCACCCGGCGCGAGGTCGATCTTGCCGAGGTCGCGGTCCTTGTCGTCACGGACGGTCAGGTTGTGATCGTCCTCGCCGCGGTTGTTGGCGTTGAAGTCGATCGGCCCGGCCGCGAGGATCCGGTAGGACGGGCGGACGGTCCAGTCGCGGATGTCCGTGAGATCGACGTTCGTGCGCGTCGGGTAGGTGCCCGGCGGTGCGGGGGTCGGCGTCGCGACCGGTGGCTCCGTCGGCGTCGGCGTCACCGTCGGCGTGGGCGTGGCCTTCGGCGAATCCTCGTCGCGCGTGGTCGGCGAGTCGGTCCGCGGAGCCGGGTTGGCCGCAGGCTTGTCCGCCCCCGGCTTCGTCGGCTTGGCCGGGGTCTTGGTCTTCTTCTTCGGCGGCTTCTTCTTGCACGCCTTGGCCTTCGCGGCCTGGGTCTTGGCCGTCGGGCACTTCACGGGCTTGACCTCTTGGACCGGCGCACCGCCGATCCCGGCCATCGCGAGCAGGACGGCTAGCCAGCTCACTTGAACAGCCTGCGGGTCCCCGCGTACCCGTCACCGCGAACCAGCGTCTCGATCGTCGGGCCGCCGAGCAGCGACTGCGAGTTCTCCTCGCCGAGCCACTCGTCGAGCACGGCCTTGTAGACGGACCGGTAGTCCGTCGGCACCTTCAGGTTGCCCTGCCCCGGGTTGTTGGTGGGCACCAGCTCGTTGATCTCGCAGCCCGGCCAGTCGGCGGCGAAGCCGCCGCGCACGCCGCTGCCCATCGCGAACATCAGGCCGCCCGCGCCGTGGTCGGTGCCGGCCTCGGTGCCCGTGCCGTTCTCGCGCACGCGGCGGCCGAACTCCGAGAACGCGAGCGTCGCGACGCGCTGCTCGATGCCGCGCGCCTGCAGATCCGCGCGGAACGCGGCGAGCGCGCGGGAGAACTCGGCCATCTGCCGGTCCTGCGCGGCGAGCTGGCCCGTGTGCGTGTCGAACCCGCCCCAGTGGATGGTGATGACGCGCGTGCCGAGGTTGGCCGCCAGCAGCGTCGCCGCCGTCTTCAGGCGTGCCGACAGCGTGCTGTTGTTCGGGTACACGACCGTGGTGGGCGTCGTGGTCAGCGTCTGGATCCGCTCGTACGTGTTGTAGGCGAGCCCGTACGTTCCGCGCGAGCGCGAGAGATAGGCGTTGCCGGCGCCGGCCTGCAACGCCGCGAGGTCGCGCACCTGCGTGTTGAGGTTCGTGTTGGTGCCGCCGAAGCTCGACTGCGAGTGCGTGAAGCCGGACATCGGCAGCGAAGGGATCGCGCACACGGGCTTGGTGTCCGTGCGGATCGCCTTCGACAGCGCCGTGTCGATCGAGATCGCCTGCAGCGGGTTGTCGGGTGAGCCGTTGCGGTCGATCCAGCGGCCGAGCCAGCCCGTCTTGGTGTTCTGATCGTTGCTGGCCGCGAACCAGATGTCCGAGTTGTCGAAGTGGCTGAGGCTGTACTGCTTGGCGTCGACGGCCGGCATGATCGCCAGGTCCGAGCCCGCGCCGCCCGTGCCGTCTCCGAACAACGAGTCCAGGCCGTACGCCTCGCCGCCCGCGGCGAACGCGAAACGCGCGTCGCTGTTGTCGCCACCGCCGTTCTTGGAGACGATGGTGTTGGCGAACGAGAGTGCGGCGCTGCCCGGGCCGGGCAGCGGCTTGGAGCCGACGCGCTCGGCCGTGCTGAGTCCCTGGGCGCGATGGATCATCGGGCGCGCCGTCACGTACGCGCCGTAGTCCGTGGCGTCGTTCGGGAGGATCCAGTTCAGGCCGTCGTTGCCGCCGGCCAGATAGATCAGCACCAGGCACTTGTCCGTGGCGGCCTCGTTGGCGTTCGCGACCGACTCCCAGATCTGGTCCCAGCCGAGCTGCTGGGCGCCGTAGATCGAGGCCGTGCCCGCGACGCCCCACTGCAGGAGCTTGCGTCGGGTCAGCTCACGCGGGCTCTTGCCCGCCGGAAAGCCGTCCAGCGCCGCGTACGGCACCGGCATCTTCTGCTGCGGGAGCTCATCGCGAACGCGCGCGAGCTCGATCTCTTCACATTCGATGCAGCGCTGATGCTCCATCTCACATCACCTGCCCATCAGGTCCGCCGAGGATCATCGCTTGCAACGCGTAGAAGCGCGTCCGGCGCGCCGTGATGTTGGCCGCTGCCGTGCCGGTCCGATTGGCTTCCGTCAGGGTGGCCGCATAGGCCAGGAGCTTGTCGCGCGTCGCGCTCGAGATCCACGGCTTGCCGACCGAGGCGTAGGCGCGCTCGTACGCCGCCTGCGCCGTCTCCCCGACCACGTCGGCCGGGTAGTTGACGTTCGCGGCCGGGGCCGGGACGTTGGTGTTGATGTAGAAGTTCGAGTACCGCAGGTACTGCGCCACGCGGACCATGTCGAAGCGGGCTTGCACGGTGTTCGTGTTCAGCCACGACATGCCGCCCTCCCAGCCCGCGACGTTCGGTGGCTTGTAGATCCGCTGCTGCATGTTGTTCATCGGGCCCTGCAGCTGGGTGTGCTTCATCGGGGCCGCGAGCTGGCGCAGCACGCCGACCATGTAGATGATCGGCGGCTTGATGAGGTTCGGCTCGTCGATCGACTCGAAGATCTCCGGGCTCATCAGGATCCCGCGGATCAGCGGCTTGAGCTTGTAGCCGTTGCCCCGGTACTCCGCGCTGAGCGCGTTCAGCTTGGCCTGCGGGATCGGGCCGGCGATGAACTCGCCCCACAGCTTGCGGATCAGGAACTGCGCGTGCTGGGCGTGCTCGAGCACGATGTCGATCGCCTGGGTGACCGACGACGGACCCCAGGCGAGGTTGGTCGGGGTGGCCGGGTTGTTCGAGCCCGTGACCGCGGGGACGGACCGGCCCAGGATGGGCTTGGCCAGCATCTCGAACTGGTTGGGCGCGAACGTGATCGTGCCATAGGCCGGGTTCGGCGTGACGCCGTCCGCCAGGAACTCGGTGCCGTTGAGGCGCCAGCCCGTGAACGCCTTCGTGACCCCGACGATGTCCGCCTGCGTGTAGTTGTCGTTGCCGTCGGCGTCCTTGGGCCCGAGGCAGAACAACTCCATGATCTCGCGGGCGTAGTTCTCGTTCGGCTTGGTCTTCGTGTTCGCGTTGAGGTTCAGGTACGACGACATCGCGGCGCTCTTGGTCGTCATGTCGTACGCGAGCTGCTTGAACGACGCGTCCGGGTACTTGCCGAAGTCCGAATACTCGAGCAGCTGGTTGCGATAGGCGTAGGCCCACTTGTCCGAGACCGAGCCGTCGTTGGTCGAGATGACCCAGTGGCGATGCCAGTACAGCGCCATCCGCTGCGGCAGCGGGTTGGCCGCGCGCTGCATCCGGTCCAGCCACTCGAGCTCGAGCTCCACTTCGGACCCGAACGGGTCGAGCGTCGTCGAGCCCGTGGTGGTCTTGGGCGGTGCCATCGCGGTGTCGATGCTGTCGGGGGTGTTGAGGAACCAGTCGACGAGGTCGCTCTGCTTCTTGCCCACCCACGCGTCTCGCTGCGCCTGCGTGGCCCCGAAGCCCGCGCGCCAGAACAGGCGGTCGACGAGCGCGACGGCCATGTTGTTCGGGTTGACCGGCGTCGGCGTCGCGGTGGCCGTGGCCGTGGCCGTGGCCGTGGCCGTCGGCGTTGCGGTCGCGGTGGACGTGGCCGTCGCAGTGGCCGTGGCCGTCGCGGTCGCGGTCGCGGTGGCCGTCGCGGTGGCCGTGGCCGTGGCCGTCGCGGTCGGCGTGGCCGTGGCGGTCGCGGTCGCAGTCGGCGTAGCCGTAGGGGTCGCGGTCGCCGTGGCGGTGGGCGTGGCCGTGGGGGTCGCGGTGGCCGTGGCCGTGGGCGACGCCGTCGGCGTGCTCGTGGGCGACGCGGTCGGCGTGCTGGTGGGCGTGGACGTCGCGGTCGGCGTCGGCTGCGGGTCGGCCGTGGGCGACGGGTTCGGCGTGGACGTCGAGGCCGGCGTCGGCGTCGGCGTGACTTCCGCGATCGGCCCGACCGGGTTGGTCGTCGGGCCGCCCGGGTTGCTCGGCAGCTTCGTCGACGCCTGCAGCGGCACTTTGACCCGCACGCTCGGCGACAGCACGCCGGCCTTCTTGTCCTTGCCGTAGGCGCGGACCGCGTACCGGTACGTCTTGCCCGGCACGACCTTGGTGTCCGTGAACGAGCTCCTGGTCGTCTTCCCCAGGCTCTTGCCATCCCGGAAGATGACGTAGTGCGCGGGCTTAGCGCCCTTCGGCGCCGCCCATTTCAGCGTGATGCCGCCCGGCCCCGCAGCCGCGACCTTGACCGATCGCGGAGCAGCGAGGCGTGTCCGCGCAGCGGACTTCCGTCCGAAGACCGACCCCCCATCCATGCGGCGACTTTCTCATCAAGGACGTCCGAACACAAACCTTAACTAAAAGTTAGGTTTGAACGCCGACTACGTGGGTAGGGCGGCGGCTACCAGTGTTGGGTCTGCCAACAGGCGTCGCAGCTGCGTCGCAGCGGCGCCACGCATGGCCGCCTCAGCTCCAAGGCTGGATGAGAGCACGGGTGGGACGGCGCCGTTGCCGCCCAGCACGCGGGTCGCCAGCTCGGAGGAGATGACCGGCGCGAGCCACTCGCTCATCGGCGCGAAGTGCCCGCCGAGGACGATCGCCTGGGGTGAAATCAGGTTGACGACGGTGCCGAGTGCGATCCCGAGCCAGCGCGCCACGTCCTCCAGCGCCGCGACCGCCTGCGGCTCGCCCGCCTTCGCTCGCCGCACGAGCTCTCCCACCGGCTTCGCGAGCCCCCGCGAGCCGGATTCACCGTTGCCGCCGATGCCGGCCGCGGCCAGCAGCGGCTCCAGCCCCGCACGGGTCTCCAGGCAGCCGCGCGAGCCGCACGCGCACGGGAGCCCGTCGTGCTCGACGGTGGTGTGGCCGAACTCGCCGCCGAACCCGCGGTAGCCGCGGAACAGCTCGCCGCCGAGCACGAGCCCGCCGCCGACCCCGATCTCGCCCGAGCAGTACATGAAGTCGCTGATGCCGGTGGCCGCGCCCTCCCAAAGCTCGGCCAGCGCGGCGAGGTTGGCCTCGTTGTCGAGCCCGATCTGCAGGTCCGGCGCGGCGATCCGCTCGCGCAACTGCTCCACGAGCGGGACGTCGCGCCAGTGCAGGTTCGGCGCGACCAGGAGCTCGCCGCGGGAGATGTCCACCAGGCCGGGCACCGCGATCGTGGCGCCGATCGGCCGCAGGCCTTGCGCCTGGACCTCCAGCAGCGCGCCGCGCGCGAGCTCGCCGAGCCGGTCCAGGACCTCGTCGACGCTGCGGCCGCGGTTGTCGGCCGCCTCCATGCCCTTGTACCGGGAACCACCCGCGAGGTCGGTGGCCTGGACGGCGACGTAGTCGACGTTGACCTCCAGCCCGAGCGCCACGACGCCGTCGCGGGCGACGTCCACCACGAGGCCGGGCCGGCCGGCGGTGCCGCGGTGCTCAGCGCCGCGCTCCACCAGCAGCCCGAAGTCCATCAGCTCGCTCACCAGGCTGGAGACCGTGCTCTTGTTGAGCCCGGTGTCCGTGGCGATCGTGGCGCGCGAGCGCGGCCCGCGCTCGACCACCTGGCGCAGCACGACGCTCAGGTTGTGCCGTCGCACGGCGCGCTGGCTCGAGAGCTCGATGGCCGGCTTCGGGGTCCACATGAGACGTGTAACCGTATCGACGGGCACGGTCGTCAGCCCAGGCCGTCGTGCGGGGTGCTGCTGATCGCGCCCCGGCGATCGGCGAACGTCGTCAGCTGCGGCGCATCCACGCCGTCGCACAGCAACCGCCGATTGGACGTGAACGCCTCCACTGCGACGTCGTCCCGTGTGGCGCCCGGGAGCACGACGATCGCGGGCAGCGACGCTGCAAACGTGCGTAGCGCCTCGCGGCGCTCGGCCGGCGCGTCCGAGCGGTAGCGGACAACGACGGCGGAGTCCGCCGCGAGCAGATGCTGGAGGTCGGCCTCCGACGGCATCGGCTTCTGTCCCGGCTCATAGAAGTTCTGGGACGGGTGTGTCCAGCCCGAGTCCTTCGGGGTGGCCGTGTAGGCCTCCTCGCTGCACGCGACCTGGCCCGTCGGCGCGAACGTCGGCAGCGGCGCCGCCGACGCAGCCGGCGGCTGCGGCGACGACCCCCCGTCGTCGCCGCAGCCCACCAGGGCCAGCAAGGCGGTCGCCGCGACGACCAGAGTCAGTCGTCGCGGCGAGCGCAAGTTCACGGAGTCGTGGTCGACAGCGTGAACGTCAACGCCTTGCTGTAGGTGCCGGTACGCAGCGCCTCGTTCTGTCCGATGGACTGCTCGAAGTTCAGCGTGACGGCGTCGTTGGACGTCGGGCCGCTGTAGTTGAGCAACGAGGTCGGGGCGCTGGAACCGCCGACCGCGGCGAGCGCAACCCCCGCTCCGGCTGCGCTCGTGGCCTTGGCCTGGAGCGGAGCCGTGAGCGAGAACGTGCCGTTGACCAAACGGCCCGTCGCCGTGGCGGACGGATCGGAGACGCTCAGGAGCGCGTCACCGGCGGTGGAGATGACGTTCGCCGACGAGCTCGCCGTGTACGTCTTGGCGACGCCCGCGGTGAACGCGCCGAACGTGGCCGGCGTGCCGAGCGAGAGCGACAGCGTGGCCGGCACCGTGCCGGTCGCGCCGCCGGGCACGTCGGTGGCGCCGAGGAGCTGCTGCATCCAGCTCTTCAGCTCCTGCGCCTTGCCCAGCAGCTGCGCCCGCGCGGCCGCGTCGCCGCTGGCCGGGTTCGACGCCACGGCCTGGACGGCCGCGATGTCGGTGAGCGACTGGCTGTAGCCGGTCTGCGTGAGCGTGGCGTACTTGTCGTAGGCCGCGTTGAGCGACGTGGTGATCGCTGCGGCGGCATCCGCGGTCAACGTGCCCGCGGTCTGCTGGGCGGCTGCCAACTCGCGCACCTCGCGATGCGTGACGCAGTTGGCGGGCTTGAGCCCACCGGCAGTGAGGATGCCCTGCAGGATCGTCTGCTGGTACCAGGCCGTGGTCTGGAACAGCTCCCAGTTGTGGCCCATGACCTGCGTGAACATCTTGCCGCCCTGGTAGTTCGAGCAGAACGTGATCGGGTGGTCGGGGCCCTCGGTGGCGCCCGCGCCGCTGGTCACGCCGATGCCCGTGCGGTACGTGTCGTCATTGAGCGACAACAGCGGGTGCACGTACGGACGCGGCTTGCGCGTGTACGCGTACAGCTCGTCCATCACGCGGAAGCGGGCCGGGAAGCCTGCCGTGGCGGGGTGCGAATCGTCGTCGGTGACGACTTCCGCGTTGTAGCAAGAGCCGCAGTCGGTGCCGAAGCCGCCGGCGTTGCCCGGGTGCTGGCGGAAGACGCCGCCCATCATGTTCAGGTAGAAGGGCCAGTTGCCCATCGAGTCGTTGGCGCCGTGGATGCCCACGAAGCCGCCGCCGTTGCGGATAAAGCCCTCGAAGGCGGCCTGCTCGTTGACGACCGTGCCGTCCGGCAGCGTGACCGCGGTCCGGAAGACCGTGGTGCCGACGGACGAGTTGCCGATGATCACCTTGTACTTGGCCAGGTCGGCGGCGCTCGTGAACGGGGTCTGCGGCAGCGACTCCGCGGGCCAGCTCGAGTCCCAGATGTCCACGTCGAAGCCGTTCTCACGGCCGAGGCGCTGGATCAGGACGTGGCCGTCCTCGATCGCCGGGTGGCGGAAGCCGCCGGGGCCGTTGGCGATCACGAGCACCTTGAACTTCGCGCCCGGGTTCGCGGCGGGCAACGCCGGCTTGACGTACGGGTGCCGCGGCGCGCCGGCGGCGGCCTCGGTCACGACGCCCAGCCCGGTCGGCTCGGGCGACGCGATGCCGCGCTTCTGGCGGATGAGCTCCTGCGCGTCGCCGACGAGCAGGTTGCGGACGTCGGCGTTGGCGATCGAGCCGGCCTGGCCCGCGAACGCCTCGAGCTTGCCGATCGCCACGACGGGATCGGTCGCGGCGCCCGCCTCGGCGAGCGTCGCCTTCAGCGCGGTGACGTCGGCGGCCGCGATCGAACCGGCGGAGCCGTAGCGCGTGAGCAGCGCGTCGACATCGGCGACCGACGTCGTCACGACGAACGTGAACGTCGTCTTGGCGCCGTTGCCGGCGTTGTCGTTGAGGCCGAGCGCGAACGTGTGCTTGCCGAGCGAGAGCTTGGAGGCGTCCAGCGGCAGCGGGTACGTCCACACGCCGTCGATCCACGCGTCGCGGACGCCCGTGGAGCCCGAGCCCGGGGTCGGGTCGTTGCGGTTGGGCGTGATGATCTGGCTGCGCGTGACACGGTTGTTGACCACGGCCTGCGCGCCGGTCGTGGGCCAGGTCGCGTTCGGGATCTGCCGGTCGATCGGCACCGCGACGGTGCGATAGAGCGGGAACGCCTGCACGGCCGCCGCGGACGCGTGCGCCTTGGTGAGCGGCGTCGCGAGCGTGACGTTGGGCGCCGGAGCGGCGGGAGCCGGGGTCACGATCGTCGCGATCTTGACCGTCTCCTGGCCTTCACCCGTGTTGATCACGAGCTCGTCGCCGGCCGCGCGGCCGTTCGTGCTGGCCAGGCGGACGCCGGTGGCGCCGACGGCGGCGGCCGTGCTCAGCGTGGTGTTGGCGGCGACACCGCGCGCGAAGTTGCCGGCGGCGTCCTGGGCGCGGAAGCGGACGGTGTTGTTGCCCTCCGCGTTCTGCGGGATGGCCGCGGTGACCGACGTCCCGGGCGTGATCGTGGCGTCGAGCCACGTCACCCCGTTGTCCGTCGAGTACTGGACCTTGCTGACCCCGACCTCGTCGGTAGCCGTGACGTTGATCGACACGGGAGCGGCCTGGGTGAACCAGCCGTTGTTGCCGGTCGACGTGCTCGCCGCGGCCGGCGGATTACCGTTCCGCTGCGGCACCGGGCTCACCGGTGACAGCGTCGCGGCGTTCAGCACCGGTGACGTCATGTCCTGCGCTTGCGCCGAGGACGGCAGCGCAGCCAGCGCAACGCCTACCGCAGCAGCGGTGGCGACTCTCCTATACACGCTCTCTCCCCTCGTGACCCTCTAATTCATCCAGCCCGCCAACTAAACACTGTCTGACAATCTCGTGTCAACTAGTCCTTAGTCGAAAGGGCTGGGTAGAGCGCCCGGTAGCGCTGCCTGAGTTCGCGGTAGGGCTCGATCCACTCCGGCACGGGGTCGATCTGACCGTGCGTGTGGACGCACGCACCGACGGCTTCGTGCACGTCACCCCACAAACCCCCGGCCACGCCGCCGAGCAACGCGGCGCCGTAGGCCGCGCCCTCTTCGACCGCGAGCCGCTCGAGCGGGATCTCCAGCACCGAGGCGACAATTTGCAGCCACAGCTCGCTGCGCGCACCGCCGCCGGACACCCGGCCGCGTTCGCCGCCGCCGACCAGGTCGAACGAGTCGCGCAGGCCACAGGCGACGCCTTCGAGCACCGAGCGGGTGAGCGCGCCCCGGTTGTGGCGGATCTCCAAGCCCGTGAACGAACCGCGGGCGTCGGGGTCGGCGTGCGGGGTCCGCTCGCCGGTCAGGTAGGGCAGGAACGTGAGCCCGTCCGTGCCGGGGCCCCAGGCCGCTGCCTCGTCCACGAGGCCGGAGAACTCCCCGCCGACGACGCCGCGCAGCCACGCCAGCGAGCCGGCGGCGGACAGCATCACGCCCATCTGATGCCAGGCGCCGGGCACGGCGTGGCAGAAGGCGTGCACGCGGGCCTGCGGATCGGCCCGGTACTCGGGCAGCGCCGCGAACACCACGCCGGACGTGCCCATCGCGACACTCAACGGCCCGGGCCGGTCCACGCCGACGCCGAGGCCGCCCGCGGCCTGGTCGCCCGCGCCCGCCGCGACGGCGATGCCGGCGCTCGTGCGCCCGCTCACCTCCGGCGACTCGAGCACGGTCGGCAGCCACGCCGGATCGATCTCCAGCGTCCGCAGCACCTCGTCGCTCCAGCGGCGCTTGGCCACGTCGAGCAGCAGCGTGCCCGACGCGTCGGCGACGTCGATCGCCCGCTCGCCGGTGAGCTTGAGCCGCACATAGTCCTTGGGCAGCATCACGTGCGCGATCCGCGCGTAGTTGTCCGGCTCGTGCTTGCGCAGCCACAGCAACTTGGGCGCGGTGAAGCCGGTCAGCGCACGGTTGCCGGTGAGCTCGACGAGCCGGTCGAAGCCGACCGCGTCCTCGATCTCCTCGCACTCGGCCGCGGTGCGCTGGTCGTTCCACAGGATCGCGGGACGGATCGGGCGGTCGCTGGAATCGAGCGTGACGAGCCCGTGCATCTGGCCGGAGAGGCCGATGCCGGCGACGCCGTCGGTCAGGCCTTCGAGCGCTTGCTCGGTGGCGGCCCACCAGTCGTCGGGGTTCTGCTCGGACCAACCGGGCTTGGGCGTCGAGAGCGGGTACGCGACTTCGCGGCGCTCGAGCACTTCGCCATCTTCGGCGACGGCGATGACCTTGACCGCGGACGTACCGACATCAATGCCGATCGCGGTGCGTGACGGATTCTGAAGTGTTGATGACATTTGGCTTGACAGCAATTGAAGGCTAATGCAAGCTTGCCTGTCAATAGATGAAGTCTTCTGTTACGCAACTGGTCGAGCTTGCACCCGCCCTCGAAGCGGTCCTCGGAGCGGACGCCGTCCTCACCGAGGACGCACAGCTTGACGCCTACACGGCCGACACGTATTGGCCGGCCATCCATGCGCGCGCCGCCGGCACGCCGCTGGGCCGGCCGGACGTGGTCGCCGTGCCGCGGCGCGAGGAGGACGTGGCCAGCATCCTGCGCGTCGCGTCCGAGCATCGGGTGCCGGTCGTCGCCTGGGGCGGCGGCTCGGGCACCCAGGGCGGCGCGGTGGCGATCAACGGCGGGCTCGTCGTGGATCTGCGCGGGCTGGACACGATCGTCGAGATCGACGACGTCTCGATGACGGTGACGGCGCAGGCCGGCGTCAACGGCAACGTGCTCGAGCGAACGCTCAACGCGCGTGGGCTGATGCTCCCGCACTACCCGGCAAGCTCGGAGTGGGCCACCGTCGGCGGGTACGTCGCCGCACGCGGCTCCGGCGTGCTCTCCACTCGCTACGGCAAGATCGAGGACCTGGTGCTCGGGCTGCGCGTCGCGCTCCCGAACGGCACCCTGTTCGACAGCGTCCCCGCCCCGCGCCACGCGGTCGGACCGGATCTCACGCAGCTCTTCATCGGTTCGGAGGGCACGCTCGGGATCATCACCCGCGCCACGCTCGAGGTCGTCCCGCTGCCGGCCGAGCGCAGCTTCGTCACGCTGCACTTCCCGTCCGTGGAAGCGGGCGTGACCGCGTTCCGGACCGCGCTGGCGCGCGGCAACCGGCCGTCCGTCATCCGCATGTACGACGAGGAGGGCACGCGCCGCACGCTCTCCCCCGTGCTGGGCGTCCCGCTGGACGGGGTGATGGCGATCGTCGTCTTCGAGGGGGGAGAGGGCCGGCTCGTGGCCGCCGAGCGCGCCGCCACCATCGAGCTCGCGCGCACGGAGGGCGCGCGCGAGCTCGATCCGGCACTCGCCGAGACGTGGTGGGACCGCCGCTACGACTTCTACAAGCCACCCCATCACCCGGAGCTGCCGGCGATCTGGGGCACGATCGACGTCGTCGCCTCCTACGCGCGCATCCACGCCGTCCACCAGGCGCTCAAGACCGCCGTCCGCGACCGCTACGCGCCGGAGGGGCTCCAGCTGCGGATGCACTTCTCGCACTGGTACCGCTGGGGCACGATGATCTACGCCCGGTTCCTGATTCCCGACGGCGGGGCGGACCCGCTGGCCCTGCACGACCGCATCTGGGCCGACGGCGTGACCGCCGTCCTGGCGGCCGGCGGCGTGATGAACGACCACCACGGCGTGGGCCTGAAACTGGCGCCCTTCATGCCCGCACAACATGGACCTGGCCTTCAGGCCTTGCGCTCGGTGAAGTCCGCGTTAGATCCTCTCGGCATCATGAATCCCGGCAAGCTCGGCCTCTGAGGAGAAGGCCGCGCCGGAGCAGGAGGAGAGGAAGCAGTGGCGATCAAGGTGTCGATGCACAACTGGATGCGGCCGGAGCCGATCGAGCGCACGATCGAGCGGCTGGCGCGCCTCGGCTACGACGGGATCGAGATCTCGGGTGAGCCGGAGCAGTACGACGTGGCGCACGTGCGCAGCCTGCTGGAGGAGCACGGGCTCGAGTGCTGGGGCGCCGTGACGCTGATGATGGGCGCGCGCGACCTGTGTCACGAGGACCGGTACATGCGGCTCGGCAGCGTCGAGTACGTCAAGGACTGCCTGACGTTCGTGTCCGAGCTCGGCGGCCAGATCGTCACCGTCGTGCCGTCCACGGTGGGCAAGATCACGCCGATGGGCTCGCCCGCGGACGAGTGGCGCTGGTGCGTGGAGGCGCTGCGCGAGTGCCAGGCGCACGCCGAGACGGTCGGCGTGCGGATCGGGCTGGAGCCGCTCAACCGGTTCGAGACGTACTTCCTCAACCGCTGCGAGCAGGCGCTCGCGCTCGCCGACGCCGTCGGCGGCGACTGCGGCGTCGCCCTCGACACGTTCCACATGAACATCGAGGAATCCGATCTGATCGAGGCCATCCACCTGGCCGGCGACCGGCTGGTGGACTTCCACGTGGCCGACAACAACCGCATGCCTCCCGGCCACGGGGCGCTCGACTGGACGGCGATCGTCCGCGCGCTGCAGACGATCGGCTACGAGGGCCACATGACGGCCGAGTTCGTCGCCTCGCTGGACCGCAGCGCGATCTCCGACCGCGAGATCGGCGACGCGTCCGAGGCCGGCGGCGGCCCCGGGATGGAGAAGTTCCTGCGCGACCACGCGACGGGCGCCGTGCCCGAGGTCTATTACGACCGTTACACGCAGGAGAGCATCGACCACCTGCGTGCCGCCTTGGCGGAGAGCCCGTCCACCGTCTGATGCCCGCCGTCGCCCTCATCGGCACCCTCGATACCAAGGGCGACGAGATCGCGTACGTGCGTGAGCGCCTGCAGGCGCTGCGCGTGGAAACGGTCGTGATCGACAGCGGCATCCTGGGTGAGCCGGGGTGCGCGGCCGACATCGGCCGGGAGGAGGTGGCCGCGGCAGGCGGCCACTCGTTGGCCGGCGTGCAGGCGGCGGGCTCGCGCGGCGCGGCCGTGTCGCTGATGGTGGACGGCGTCCGCGCGCTCGTGGTGCGGCTGTTCGCCGAAGGGCGCGTGCAGGGCGTGCTGTGCCTGGGCGGCGCCGAGGGCGCGCTGCTGGGCGCGGCCGCGATGCAGGCGCTGCCTGTGGGCGTGCCGAAGCTGCTCGTGTCGCCGAGCGCGAGCGGGCGCCGCACGTTCGCGGCCTTCGTCGGCGAGAGCGACGTCTGCGTGATGCACTCCGTCGTCGACATCCTCGGCCTCAACGGCATCTCGCGGCCGATCTTCGACAACGCCGCCGCCGCGATGGCCGGGATGGTGCACGACGCGGGCTCCGCGCTCGGCACGCTCGGCGAGCACTGCGTCGGGGTGACGATGCTCGGCCAGACCACGCCGGGAGTGATGCGGCTGCGCGAGCACCTCGTGCGCGCCGGCCACGAGCCCGTGATCTTCCACGCCAACGGCGTCGGCGGGCCCGCGATGGAGCACCTGTGCGAGGAGGGCGCGCTGCAGGGCGTGGTCGACTACACGCTCTCGGAGGTGGCCAACTCGTTGAAGGACGGGATGCACGCGACCGGCCCGGAGCGGCTGACGGTCGCCGGCCGGCTCGGGCTCCCCCAGGTCGTCGTCCCCGGCTGTGTGGACTTCTTCAACCAAGGGCCGCGCGAGACGCTCCCGCTGCAGTACCGCGCGCGCAAGACCTACTTCCACAACCCGGTGATGACGCTCGTGCGCCTGGATCGCGACGAGGAGGCCGAGCTCGGCGCCATCGTCGCCGAGCGCCTCAACGGCGCCACCGGGCCCGTGCACGTCGTCGCGCCGCTGCGCGGGTTCTCGCTGGCCGACGCCGAGGGCGGCGACCTGTGGGACCCCGAGGCCGACTCCGCGTTCCTGGAGGCGCTGTCCGGCGCGCTGCGCACCGACATCCCGTTCGAACCCGTCGACGCCCATGTCGACGACCACGACTTCGCCGACGTGGTCGCCACCCGTTACCTCGCCCTCGTCGGAGCCTATGCCTGATCAACGCCCCGTCAGCCACTGCATCATGGACCTCGCGCCGCCGGACATCGCGTGGTTCCAGGAGAAGTCGGACATCATCCTGGTGCCGATCGGCTCCTGCGAGCAGCACGGCGCGCACCTGCCGCTCGGCACGGACACGATCACGGCGCTGGAGGTCGCGCGCCGCGCGGCCGAGCAGGCCGACGTGCCGTACACGGCCCCGTTCTGGGCCGGCTACTCCCCGCAGCACATGCGCGAGACCGAGTCCGCCGTGGGCACGATCACGCTCCGGGCCTCGACCCTCAACGCGGTCCTGTACGACATCCTGCGGTCGCTGATCCACCACGGGTGGAACAAGCTGATCCTGGTCAACGGGCACGGCTCCAACGTCAAGGTCCTGGACCCGCTGCTGCGCCGGATCAAGTACGAGACGGGCGCCCTGGTCGCGCTCTACAAGCCGTATGCGGAGCGCTACATCGGCATCCTCGAAGGGCTGCTGGACAACCCGCCGGAAGAGACGCCGGGCTGGCATGCGAGTGAGCTGGAGACCTCGCAGGTCATGGCCCACAACGCCTCGCTGGTGCGGATGGACCGGGCCGCCGAGGACCGCGCGCAGGCGCCCGAATGGCTCCCGGACAGCTTCCTGAAGTCCGACGGCGCGCCCGACGTGCAGTTCGAGGGCTACCAGTACTTCTCGTTCCCGATGGACCACGGCGAGTTCTCGCGCACGGGCGTGATTGGCAACCCGATGACGGCCACGCCCGAGAAGGGCGAGGAGGCGCTGCAGCGCTTCTCCGGCCATCTCGTGCGGGCGATCGACGAGTTCCGCGGGCTGGACGTGCAGGTGCGCCGCCGCGCGTTCGAGGAGCGCGTGTAGATGAGCACCACGCCGCCGGCCGTGCGCCGCCAGCAGATCCTGGAACGCATCCAGCGTGACGGCGGCGTGTCCGTGGCGGATCTCGCGCGGGACCTGACGGTGTCGTCGATCACCGTCCATCGCGACCTCGAGCAGCTGTCCCGGGACGGGCTCGTGGAGCGCGTGCACGGCGGCGCGCGGGCGCTCGCGGCCGCCGGGCCGGCGACGGCGATCCCGCCCACCGGGTGGGAGCAGCGCGCCGCCGTGGCGCGCGGCGCCAAAGCGGCGATCGCCGCGCACGCCGCGCGCGAGGTGCGCTCCGGGTCGACGATCTTCCTGGACTCGTCCTCTTCTTGCCTGGCGCTCGCGCGGCAGTTGGTGAGCGAGTCCGCGACGAACCTCACGCTCGTCACGAACTCACCGGCGATCGCCTACGAGCTCGCCGACGAGCGGATGCTCGTGATCGTCACGCCGGGCGAGCTGGACCAGCACATGCGGCTGCTCGCCGGACGTTGGACGACCGACTTCATGTCGGGGCTGAACTTCGAGCTGGCGTTCGTGTCGTGCGCGGGCGTGACGCTGGACGCGGGGCTCACGACCTCGCGCCGCGCGCTCGCGGACGTGATCAATGTCGCGAGCAAGAACGCGGCCCGCACGATCGGGCTGATCGACTCGAACAAGTTCGGGCGGGCGTCGCTGCTGACGATCGCGCGGGCGGAGAACCTGGACGCGATCGTCACGGACGAGGGCCTGGACGACGCGACCGCACAGGAATACCGAGCGGCCGGCGTGGCGCTCGAGATCGCACGGAACTAGAGGAGAGGAAGAGGGATGGCACGACCCGTAACGCTGTTCACCGGCCAGTGGGCCGACCTGTCGTTCGAGGACCTGGCCGCGAAAGTCGGCGGCTGGGACTTCGACGGGCTGGAGCTCTGCACCTGGGGTGACCACTTCGAGGTGCCCAAGGCCTTGTCGGACTCGTCGTACTGCGCGGGTCGCCGCGAGGTGCTCGAGCGCAACGGCCTGAACATCTGGGCGATCGGTGCGCACCTCACCGGCCAGGCGGTGTGCGATCCGATCGATTCGCGTCATCAAGGGACGCTGGATCCGGAGGTGTGGGGCGACGGGGATCCCGAGGGCGTTCGCCAGCGTGCCGCTGAGCGGATGAAGGACACCGCGCGCGCCGCCGCCCAGCTGGGCGTGGAGGTCGTGACCGGATTCACCGGCTCCTCGATCTGGCACATGCTCTATTCGTTCCCGCCCAACGACTTCGCGGAAGTCGAGCGCGGCTACGAGGACTTCGCGGAGCGCTGGGGACCGATCATCGACGTCTTCGACGCCGAGGGCGTCAAGTTCGCGCTCGAGGTCCACCCCACCGAGATCGCGTACGACTTCGGCACCACGCGCAAGACGCTGGCGGCGCTGGACCACCGCGAGGGCTTCGGCATCAACTTCGATCCGTCGCACTTCGCGCATCAGTTCCTGGACAGCGCCGCGTTCGTCACCGACTTCGCGGACCGGATCTACCACGTGCACGTCAAGGACTCGATCAAGACCCTCGACGGCCGCACGTCGATTCTCGGCGGGCACCTGAACTTCGGCGAGGCCGGCCGCGGCTGGGACTTCGTCTCGCCCGGGCACGGCGACGTCGACTTCGAAGCGCTGTTCCGCGCGTTGAATCGGATCGGCTACCAGGGCCCGCTCTCGATCGAGTGGGAGGATTCGGGCATGGACCGGGACTGGGGCGCGCCGGATGCGCTGGCGTTCGTGCGGCGGACCGACTTCGCGCCGTCCACGGTGGCGTTCGATGCGGCATTCGCGCGGGAGGCGTAGATGAGCAAAGTCGGTTTCGTCACGATGGGTGAGTCCTCAGGCGGGGACGACATCCCGACGATCGGCGTCGGCATGCTCGGCTACGGGTTCATGGGCAAGGCCCATTCGAACGCGTACAAGACGCTGGCCTACATGACCTGGCCACCGCCCTTGATGCCGCAGCTGGTGTCGATCGCGGGCCGCAACGCGGAGGCCGTCGCGGGCGCCGCGCGGCGCTACGGCTTCACGGACTCCGTGACCGATTGGCGCTCGATCATCTCCGATGACCGCGTGGGCGTATTCGACAACTCCGGGCCGAACAACTTCCACTCCGAGCCGACGATCGCGGCCGCCGAGGCGGGCAAGCACGTGATCTGCGAGAAGCCGCTCGGGCGCAGCGCGGACGAGTCGTACGAGACGTGGAAGCGCGTCGACGCGACCGGCGTGAAGGCGATGGTGGCCTTCAACTACCGCTTCGTGCCGGCGGTGCGTCTCGCGCGCATGATCATCGAGTCCGGCGAGCTCGGCGAGATCTTCCACTTCCGCGGGAGCTACCTGCAGGAGTGGATCATCGACGCCGACTTCCCGATGGTCTGGCGGCTCGACAAGGACGTCGCCGGCTCCGGCGCGCTCGGCGATCTGGGCGCGCACGTCATCGACCTGGCCCGCTACCTGGTGGGCGAGATCGACGCGGTGAGCGCGCACACGCGCACGTTCGTGAAGAACCGCGAAGGCCAGGCCGTGACCGTCGACGACGCCGTCGAGTCGGTCGTGGACTTCTCCAACGGCGCCGTCGGCACGATCGAGGCCACGCGCTTCGCCTCGGGGCGCAAGAACGGGCTCACGTTCGAGATCAACGGCTCCAAGGGGTCGTTGAGCTTCGACATCGAGCGCCTGAACGAGCTTCAGGTCCACTACCGCGACTCCTCGCCCGGCAAGCTCGCCCAGGGCTTCCGCACCGTCCTGGTGTCCGAGGCCGACCATCCCTTCTGGGAGCACTGGTGGCCGCAGGGGCACATGATCGGCTGGGAGCACACGTTCGTCCACGAGATCCACCACTTCCTCACGGCGATCCGTGAGGACACGGAGATCGGGCCGCACGGCGCGACGTTCGAGGACGGCTATCGCGCCGCGGAGATCTGCGACGCGATGCTGCGCAGCGCCGACTCGCGCTGCCGCGAGGACGTGACCTACCGGTCCTAGGACCAAAGGCGTCTGGTCACCGGGCATCGTCGGCGCGACGATGCCCGGTATGGAAACCACGACCACAACTATTGCTGAAGCGGTCGAGGCCTGGCCGGGCGTGCACGGCGAAGACGGCTCGCGCGGCGAGTACTCGTTCAAGGTCGGCGCGCGCGAGATCGGCCACCTGCACGGTGAGCGCGTGCTGCACATCGGGTTCCCGAAGGCCATCTGGCACGAGCTCCACGACGCGGGCCGGATCGACTACCACCCCGTGTTCCCGAACAAGCCCGGGTTCGGCTCGCGCGCGATCGCGAGCGAAGAGGACCGGCGCGACGCGATCGCGCTCCTGCGGCTGAACTACGATCGCGTGATCGAGCGCTACGGCCTCCCCACCCCGTGAGGGCCGTCTGGCTGCGGGAATTCGGCCCGCCGAGTGCGCTGACGCCCGGCGAGGCGCCCGAGCCCGAGGGCGACGCCGTGATCGACGTCGAGTTCGCGAACATCACCTTCGTCGAGACCCAGGTCCGCGCGGGCCGCGGCCCGTTCCCGGTGCAGCTCCCGATGATCCCGGGCAACGGCGTCGGCGGGGTGCTGAACGGGCGGCGCGTGGTGGCGTCTTTGAACGGCCGCGGCGGCTACGCCGAGCGCGCCGCGGGAGGCGAGGTGTTCGACGTTCCCGACGACCTCCCGCTGGACCACGCCGTCGCGCTGCTCGCCGACGGCCGCACCGCGACGCTCCTCACCGACGCAGCCGCCCTGCAGCCGGGCGAACGCGTGCTGGTGCTGGCCGCCGCGGGCGGCGTCGGCACCTTGCTCGTCCAACTCGCCCACCGTGCCGGCGCGACCGTGATCGGCGCGGCGAGCACCGAGGCCAAGCGCCAACGCGCGGCCTCGCTGGGCGCCACCGAAACCATCGGCTACGACGAACTTAAAGAGGGACAGTCCCTCTTTAGATTCGTGTTCGACGGGGTCGGTGGGCAGGTGGCCCGGGACGCGTTCGACGCGCTGGAGCCGGGCGGGCGGATGCTGTCCTACGGGCTCGCGAGCGGGTCGTGGGCGGACATCAGCGCCGAGGAGGCCACCGCGCGTGCCGTCACGCTGATCAAGACGGGGCGACCGGAGCGCCACCACACCGAGCGGGCGCTGACCGCGGGCTTGACGCCGATCATCGGTCAGCGCTTCCCGCTCGAGCGGGCCGCCGACGCCCACGCGGCCATGGAAGCCCGCTCGACGATCGGCAAGACCCTGCTGGAGATCTAGCCGGTCACGTCATAGCCCGCCAGGTCCAGGCAGACCATGCAGTACGGCCACGGCGGGTTCCACGGCCAGCCCGTCACGTCCTTGCCGCAGAGCGCGGTGTCGGGGTCGTCCTCGGGAACGATGTGGCAGATCTTCTCGCCATCATGGGTCGGGCCATGGACCTTCGACTTCTCCGGCGCGACAGTCACGCTCATTGTTGTAGCCCAATCGGGGTACGAGGTCGAGCGTGATCGCACTCTTCGTTCTCGTGCTGGTGCTGTTCGGCGGCGACTGGTTCATCTCCACCACGCCGGAAGAGGTCACGTTCTCCTACCAGCGGCTCGGCGACGGCGACGACTACGACCAGGTGCTCACGATCAAGAACGACGGGTTCGGGGCGGTCGCGCCGAAGCTGAAGATCACGCCACTGGACATCGGCGGCCAGCCGATCAGCGGCGTGAAGGTCACGAGCGCGCTCGGCAGCACACGCGGGACGCAGGTCGTCCCACCGTTCTTCGAGGAGTACGACATCCTGAAGTTCGAGGGCGAGCGGGCGGACGAGGTCTACGACGTGAAGGTCGAGATCGAGAAGCTCGAACAGGTCGATCACCCGAGCATGCCCGAGGGCGGCGTGATCGCGGAGCGCTACTTCAATGAGGGCAAGCCCGCGAACGAGTTCGACGAGCCGTTCGACGAGATCGAGTTGAACAACCCGAACGCGGATGCCGTCACCGTGGACATCGCGCTGATGGCCTGGCAGGACCCGCCGGAGGACGAAAACGCGCCACACCAGTTCGAGTGGGTCATCACCGCCGGGGCACCGGTCACGGTGCCCGCCAAGAGCCGCAAGCGCGTCAAGCTCGGACCCGACACGGCGGGCATCGCCTACGTGACGGTGCTGACGTTCTCGACTACATCCTGAACACGCCGTAGCCCACGTCGCGCAGCGGCGCGCCCGCGCACGCCCCGAGCGAGAGCCCGAGCACGTCGCGCGTGTCGCGCGGGTCGATCACGCCGTCGTCCCACAACCGCGCGCTCGCGTAGTACGGGTGGCCTTGGGCCTCGTACTGCTCGCGCAGCGACGCGCCGACCTCCGCCTGCCCGACGGTCTCCATGACGGTCGCCGCCTGCTGGCCGCCCATCACGCTGATGCGCGCGTTCGGCCACATGAACAGGAACCGAGGCGAGTACGCGCGCCCGCACATGCCGTAGTTGCCGGCGCCGAAGGACCCGCCGACGATCACGGTGAGCTTCGGCACCCGCGCGCAGCTCACGGCGGTCACCATCTTCGCGCCGTGCTTGGCGATCCCGCCCGCCTCGTACTCCTTGCCGACCATGAACCCGCTGATGTTCTGCAGGAACACGAGCGGGATCTTGCGGCGGTCGCAGAGCTCGATGAAGTGCGCGCCCTTGAGCGCGGATTCGCTGAACAGGATCCCGTTGTTGGCCAGGATCCCGACCGGGTGGCCGTGGATGTGGGCGAAGCCGGTGACGAGCGTCGGGCCGTAGAGCGCCTTGAACTCGTGAAAGTGCGAGCCGTCCACGAGCCGGGCGATCAACTCGTGCGGGTCGTACGGCTTGCGCACGTCGGCGGGGACGACGTCGAAGATCGAGTCGGCGTGGTGGTGCGGCGCCTCGACGGGCTTGCGCTCCCAGGCCTGCGTGGGCGGCGGGAGCGTGGCCACGATGTCGCGGACGATCGCCAGCGCGTGGGCGTCATCGTCGGCGAGATGGTCGGTCACGCCGGACGTGCGCGAGTGCAAGTCGCCGCCGCCCAGTTCCTCCGCGGTGACCTCCTCCCCCGTCGCGGCCTTCACCAGCGGCGGGCCGCCGAGGAAGATCGTGCCCTGCTCGCGGACGATCACGCACTCGTCGCTCATCGCCGGCACGTACGCCCCGCCCGCCGTGCACGAGCCCATCACCGCCGCGATCTGCGGGATGCCACGCTCACTCATCGTCGCCTGGTTGAAGAAGATCCGCCCGAAATGCTCACGGTCCGGGAACACCTCGTCCTGCAGCGGGAGGAACGCGCCGCCGGAGTCCACGAGGTAGATGCACGGCAGCTCGTTCTGGAGCGCGATCTCCTGCGCCCGCAGGTGCTTCTTGACCGTCATCGGGTAGTACGTGCCGCCCTTGACCGTCGCGTCGTTGGCGACGATCACGCACTCGCGGCCCCGCACGCGCCCGACGCCGGTGATCATCCCCGCGCCCGGCGCATCGCCGTCGTACATGCCGTGCGCGGCGAGCGGCGAGAGCTCCAGGAACGGCGCGCCATGATCGAGCAGCCGGTCCACGCGCTCGCGCGGGAGCAGCTTGCCGCGGCTCGTGTGCCGCGCGCGAGCCTTCTCGCCGCCGCCCAGCCGGACGCGCTCGAGCTGCTCGTTGAGGTCCGCCACGAGCTCTTGATGTGTCATGCGACCACCGCCACGATCTCGTCCCGGCCGACCTTGTCCCCGACCTTGACCTTCAGCTCGGTCACCGTGCCATCGGCCGGCGCAGCCAGCGTGAGCTCCATCTTCATCGACTCCAGCACCACCACCGGGTCCCCGGCCTTGACCTCGTCACCGACGCTGCGCGGCACGAGCATGACCGACCCGGGCATCGGCGCCCGCAGGTCCCCGTCACCGGCGACGTGATGCAGCTCGTCCGCGCCGGGCTCGGTGATGTGCCACGTCCACCCGTCGACCGCGAGCCAGCCGTCGGCGAAGATAAAGGGGCCTGGCCCCTTTATCTCGACGTCGAACGGTTCGCCGCCGTTGACCGAGAGCGTGAAGTAGGCGGGGGCGCGGGCGCCACCGAGGCGCCAGCCGTCGACGCGCTCCCACGGGTCGTCGCCGCGCTGCACCAGCTGGGTCGAGGCCCAAGCCGTGGCGGCCTCTTCGTCGGTGAGCGGCGGGGTCGGGGGGTCGAGGCGGCCGATCAGGCCGGTGTCCATCTCCCCCGAGCGGACGTCGTCGCGCGCGAGCAGGGAGCGCAGGAAGCCGACGTTGGTCTCCAGGCCGAGGATCGCGGTCTCCGAGAGCGCGCGGTCCAGCTTCGCGAGGGCCGTGGCGCGGTCCGGGCCGTGGGCGATGACCTTGGCGATCATCGAGTCGTAGTCCGTGCCGACGACGCTGCCGGTCTCGACCGCGGCGTCCACGCGCACGTCGTCCGGGTACTGCGCGAGCAGGACCGGGCCGGCGGACGGGAAGAAGCGCAGGTCCTCGGCGTTCACGCGCGCCTCGATCGCGTGGCCGGTCATCGTCACCTCGACGTCGAGCGGCTCGCCGTCCGCGACCCGCAGCTGCAGCTCGACCAGGTCGAAGCCCGTGACGAGCTCCGTCACCGGATGCTCGACCTGCAGCCGCGCGTTCATCTCCAGGAAGAAGTGCTGGGTGGGATCGTCCGCGTCGGCGATGAACTCGACCGTGCCCGCGCCCACGTAGCCCGCCGCGGCCGCGAGCGACGTCGCCTCGCGGCCGAGGATCTCGCGCAACTCCGGGGACACGACCGGCGACGGCGACTCCTCGAGCACCTTCTGG
Organism: Solirubrobacter taibaiensis; assembly: GCA_027587225.1. GTDB lineage: Bacteria > Actinomycetota > Thermoleophilia > Solirubrobacterales > Solirubrobacteraceae > Solirubrobacter > Solirubrobacter taibaiensis. The sequence continues at coordinate 245,304 of JAPDDQ010000002.1, read as the reverse complement.
TGCCGGCGCTGCAGCGAGCACTCGCGCTCGCCGAAGGACACCACGTTCCCGTGCGTGTCGCCGATGACCTGCACCTCGATGTGGCGGGCGCGCGGGAGGTAGCGCTCGAGGAACACCCGGTCGTCGCCGAAGCCCGCGGCGGCCTCGCGGCTCGCGGCGGCCATCGCCGTTTCGAGATCCTCCGCGCGCTCGACCACGCGCATCCCGCGCCCGCCGCCGCCCGCCGCCGCCTTCACCAGCACGGGGTACTCGGCCGTCTCGGGCGTGTAGCTGGGGACCGTGGGCACGCCCACCGCCTCGGCGGCCGCCTTCGCGCGCACCTTGTCGCCCATCAGCTCGATCGCGTCGGCCGACGGCCCGATGAACACGACACCCATCTCTTCGCACGCGCGTGCGAAGGCCGGGTTCTCGCTCAAGAACCCATAGCCCGGGTGCACGGCGTCGCAGCGCGCGGCCACGACCATGATCTCGTCGATGTTCAGGTACGAAGAGACGAGCTCGGCCGCGTCGGCTTCCCGTACGTGCGGCGCGTCGCGGTCGGCCTCGGTGTAGATCGCCATCGAGCGGATGCCCAGCCCGTGCAGCGTCCGCAGCACCCGGCGGGCGATCTCGCCGCGGTTCGCGACGAGCACGGAGTCGAACATCGCTATGCCCCGAGCGCGCGGGCGATGACCATCTGCTGCACCTCGTCGGTGCCCTCGCCGATGGTGAGGATCTTCGCGTCCCGGTACATGCGGCAGACCGGGTACTCCTCGATGTAGCCGTAGCCGCCGTGGATCTGCACGGCTTCCTCGGCGCAGCGCACCGCGAGCCGGCCCGTCTTGAGCTTCGCCTGCGCGGCGGTGAGCGAGAAGTTCTTGCCGGCGTCCTTCTCGAGCGCCGCCTTGTAGACGAGCAGCCGCGCGGCCGCGATCTCCGTCGCCATGTCGGCGAGCTTGCCCTGGATGGCCTGGAACTTGGAGATCGGCTTACCGAACGCGCGCCGCTCCTTCGCGTACGCGAGCGCCTGGTCCAGCGCGCCCTGCGCGAGGCCGACGCCCATCGCCGCCACCCCGATCCGCCCGATGTCCAGCACGTGCAGGAACTGCTTGAAGCCGCCGCCGCGCGGGCCGAGCAGGTGCTCCTCCGGCACGACGCAGTCCTCGAAGCTCAGCGGCCGCGTGTCGGAGGCGTTCCAGCCCATCTTGCGGTACGGCTCGCCCTGCGAGTAGCCGGGCGTGCCGTTCGGGACGATCAGGTTGGAGATCTCGTCGTCACCGGTCTTGGCGGTGATGCAGACGACGCCGGAGATGTCCGTGCCGGCGTTGGTGATGAACTGCTTGGTGCCGTTGATCGTCCAGCCATCGTCGCCCAAAGACGCACGCGTGCGCACGTTGCCCGCGTCCGACCCGGCCTCGGGCTCGGTGAGACCGAACGCGCCCAGGATCTCGCCGGACGTGAGCTTCGGCAGCCACTGGAGCTTCTGCTCCTCGGTCCCGAACAGGTAGATCGGCTGCGTCCCCAACGACGTGTGGGCGCACAGCGTGATCGCCACCGACGAGTCCACGCGCGTGAGCTCCTCGACCGCCAGCGCGTAGGCCAGCGAGTCGCCGCCGCCTCCGCCGTACTCCTCCGGGAACGGGATGCCCATCAGCCCGAGCTCCCCGAGCTGCTTGACGATCGCGTACGGGAACGCCTTCGTGCGATCGAGCTCCTCGGCAACCGGAGCGACCTCCTGCTCCGCGAAGTCGCGCACCGTGCGCCGGATCAGCTCGTGGTCGTCGGGGAGATCGAAGTTCATGTACAACTTATACCGAACGCTCGTTACAAAATGGCTGCCCGAAGAGAGAAATACGACAGACGCCAGCGTGAAGTCGTGGCGATCGCCGCGGAGCTATTCGCGCGCCGCGGCTTCCAGGCCACGTCGATGGACGACCTGAGCGACGCCACGGGCCTGCGCAGCGGCGGCCTGTACCACTACATCGGCTCCAAGCGGGCGCTGCTGCTGGCCATCTTCAGCGAGCTGATGGACCCGTTGCTCGAGCAGGCGTCGGGCATCGAGACCGGCACGCCGGAGGAACAACTGCGCGAGTTGGTGCGCGTCTGGGTGGCGCACATCGAGGCGCACCTGGACCACATGGCCGTCTTCGCCCAGGAACGCCACTCGATCGAGCACGAACCCGAGTGGGAGGACGTGCGCGCCAGCCGCGACGCGTTCGAGGCCATCCTCGCCCGCCGCCTCGCCGACGTCGGCATCACGGACCGCCTCCAGCACTTCGCCCTGCTCGGCATGGTCAACCACACCGCCACCTGGCTCAAACCCGGCGGCCGGCTGACCGCGCAGCAGATCGCCGACGGCTACTGCGACCTGATCCTGCAGTGATCCGCCGCGCGATCGACCGGGACGAGCGTGTGCTCCGCCGGATGGACCGGGCGCAATGGTCCACCCTGCACAGCCCCGCGCCGGCCCGCGTCGGTCCATTCGACATCGAGGGCGCGCTGGTCTATGAGATCGACCACGAGCTCGCCGGCTATGTCCAGACCGGGCCGCTGTGGGAGATTCCGGCCGTCGCCCACGTCCGCGAGATCCGGGGGCTGCTCGTGGACCCGCGCTTCCGCGGCCGCGGCATCGGGCGCGCCTTGCTCGAGGCGGCGATCGAGCAGGCCGAGCTCGACGGCGTGCGCAAGCTGACGCTGCGCGTGCTGAGCCACAACGAACCGGCCCGCGCGCTCTACGCCGCCTGCGGCTTCGAGGTCGAAGGCGTGTCGCGCGGGCTGTTCTTCCTCGACGGCGTCTACGTGGACGACGTCCTGCTCGCGCTGGACCTCACGACTCCTCGTCGCTGAGCACCTTCACGGCCTCCGCCCACTGGTCCAGCGACAGCGTGACCTGATCGGGCTCCGCGCCCTCCTCCCAGATCCGGATCGCGACGCGCGGTTCGCCGCGGCGCAGGAACTTGCGCGGCGTGACCCGGGCGAACTCGGCGAACGCGTCGTCATCGTCCTTCCAGGACACTGGCTCGCTGAGCGACCGCAGCGTCTCGGCATCCCACTCCTCCAGCCAGGCCACGGACGCTTCACCGTCGATCTCGACGCCCAGCCAGCCCTGGCCGCGGGAGATGAAGAAGTCGCCGCCTTCGCCGGTCCAGCGCACGTCCGGGAGGTCCTCGCCCTCGTCTTCATCCGCCGGCTGAGCGGCGGCCACCTCCGCCCAGAACTCACCGCGTGTGGGTTGCATCAGCGCGTCAACGGCCTCGATCCACTGCTCGCGGTCCAGCAACACGGACGGCGCGTCGTCGAGGCTGCCGTCATCGCCTTCCAGGCGGATCGAGACACGAACCGCGACGTTGCCGAGCCCGAACGCCGCCCGGGCGCGGTTGCCGTGCTCGTCGTCCCACTCGAGCGGCTCCTGCAGGCCCAGCTCCGGCCCTTCCCAGCCCCAATCGGCCCAGACCGAGTACCAGCCTCCGTCCGCGTGGGGTTCGATGCCGATCAGCAGCCGCCCGCCGCTGTTGGAGATCGTGAAGTCCCCGTCGGGGTTGCTCCAACGGATGGTGTCCATTCCGGGAAACCTAACCTCACAGGCGGCGGCTGGTCAGCGTCGCGGTGAAGTCGCCGGCCTCGAACCGCACCCGGTAGACACCGCGCGCCAGCCGCACCGTTGCGGGGTTGGACAGGCGCTTGACCACCTTCGTCCCGCGCAGCACCGTGATTCTGACCGGACCCTGCCCGCGATACGCGATCGTCAACGAGCGGCCGAACAGCGGCCGGCCGAGCGAGGCGCGGGCGGCGCAGGTCTCGCGCTCGAAGGCCGGCAGGACGCGGAACTTGCCGCCCGATCGCCGCAGCGCGACCGGCGCGCCGTTTCCGCGCACCACGTAGTACCCGTCGCGGGCCGTCTTGGAGAACCGGTCCGTGAAGCGCGCCACGCGTTTGGCGCCGGTGGCGGTGACCCGCGAGAGCGTCACCGCGCCGCGGGCGGTGAGGCCGCGCCCGCTCGGCCGCACGCCCAGCGACGCGGGTGCGGTGCACGTCGCCGGCACCGCCGGGCGCTTCGGGGGCAATTCGCCCGGCACCTGGCTCGCGGCCGCCGGGCACGGGTCCACGCGCGCGACGGCCGCGCGCTCGACCACGACCTGCGACGTCTTCACCACGGCCCCGCCGACCGTGCACGTGAGCGTGTAGCTCTCGGTGCGGGCGGTCTGCGGCGCCTTGAAGGTGACCACGACCGAGTAGTCCTCGACCGTCGAGAAGTTCGTCACGCGCAGGACGTACGCGCCCGCCGGGTCGGACACCAGGATCTGCTCCGCCATTGTCTGGCCTTGCGCGGACTCACCCGCGAGCGGCTCGCCCGTGTCCACGGCGCCGTTGCGGTTGGTGTCCTGGAAGAGCTCGATGTCCCAGTCGCTCGCCGGGGTCCCCCAGGTCACGCTGAACTCGGCGATCGCGTTGTCGCCGTCCGCCGGGACGGTGAACGGGTGGTCCTTGAACGCGCCGACCGGCGTCTCGCGGGACCGGCCGGACGCGCTCTGCGGCGGGCTCGGCGGGCCCGGGTTGGGCGACCCCTTGGCCACGACCGGGCGCGTCGACGGGTTCACGTGCCAGCGGAACGCACCCGAGTCGCCGACGTCGAGCACGGTCTCCAAGTGGTCGTCCACCTGCTGGGAGGCCTCAAAGGCGTCGGTCTTGAAGTCCTTGGTGAGCGTGAGCCGCGCGCCGGCCGGGGCGCTGCCCTTGAGCACGGAGTGGCGGGCCTCGTCGATCGTGCTCTCCGCCGCGAGGTAGAACGCCTCGCGGTTGCCCTTGCCGTCGTAGCCGGCGTGGTCGGCCTGCGGGCTCGTGCCGTCCCATTCCTTCGCCATCGTCGCGAAGCGCGGGTGGAAGGCGGGGTCGTCGCAGTCGCCGGTGTCGTAGTTGGGCGCGCCGCAATAGAGCTCGAACGTGAAGCCGTAGCCGCCGGTGGCGTTGTAGCTCCAGTCCTCGGTGGTGCCCGTGGTGTCGTAGAGCTCGAAGCTCTTTTGGGAGAAGTAGCCGTTCTCCTTGGCCATCGCGTCGCCGAGCGCCTTGTAGCCGCGGTGCTCGTCCACGGGGTCGCCGATCGCGGCCAGGCCGGGCGCGCGCAACACGAGCCCCGCGGTCGTGTGGTTGGTGATCAGCGTGGTCACCTGGTTGCGGGAGACGAGCCACTGGACGTTGCGCGACTCGGGCTCCGAGAACGGCGCCGACCCGCGGTAGGTCTGCGTGAGCGGGTTGCTGTCCGAGCCGGGGCCACCCCAGAACTGGGCGTAGTTGCGGTTCGGGTCCACGCCGTTCTCCGCCAGGCCGACCGAGAAGGTGCACGACGCCGTGGTGGTCTCGCCGACGCGGCAGTTCTTGCGCCGGTACTCACCCGGCTTGCTGATGATGTACACGGTGTCCTCCGTGGCCTCGTCGTTGCCGTCGGCCGCGCCCACGCTGCGGGAGCCGTTGAACCCGTCCGGGTTGACGATCGGCACGACGAGGTTGCGGCTCTGCTGGACGATCCGCGTCGCGCGCGGGTCACCGGCCTTGTAGCCGTTGATCAGCTCGTAGGCCCATTCCATCGTCAACTCGCCCGCGGGCCACTCCCGCGCGTGATGGACGCCCATGTTGAAGAACGCGGGCTTGCCGTCGTTGAGCGTCACGTTCTCGGTGATCTCGATCCCGAGCACGTCGCGGCCTTGGAAGGTCTTGTTCGGGAGTGTGAACAGGCGGACGAAGCCAGGGTTCTGCGCGGCGAGCGTCTTGAGCTCGGTCTCGTAGTCGACGAGCTGGCGGTAGCTCGTCCGGCCGCTCGGGAGTGTGGTGGCGACGGCGGGCGCGGCGCTCTCGCGCGCCTGTTCGGCTACGAGGTCGTCGACGAGCACGCGCCAGCTGAACCCGGAGGCGCGCAGCTTGGCCTCGTCCGCGGCGCCGTGGAGCACGACACCCAGGGCGGTCTTGCCGCCGTGCTCGGTCAGGTCCATGCCGAGCGCGACGAGCCGGTCCTTGTCCGCGCGCGTGGGCGTGCTCACCGAGACGAGCTGGGGCGCGTTGGCTCGCGCGAGCGCCCGGTCGCCCACGAGCGGCTCGTGCGCGACGGACAGCGTTGCCGCGCCGGTACCGGTCCGCCGGCAGGCCTGCACGGTCAGCGTCCCGGGAGCGAGCGTCCAGCCCTGCGCGATCTCCTGCCCGTCGGGCGAGCCGCCGCCGGCGACGAGCCGGTCGTCGGCGCCGAACAGCGCGACGTCCCAGTCGCCTTGCCCGTCGAGGCGGACGGTGAGCTGCCCCGCGCTCGGCGCGAGCACCGGGCGCGTGACCACCCCGGGCGCGCCGCGGCGCAGTGCCTGCTGGCACGGCGCCGCGGCGCTGCCACTCGCGGTGACCCGTGTGTCAAGAACGGATGAGGCCTGGGCGGCCTGGGGCGCGGCACCCGCCGCGACCAGTGCGATGACGAGGAGGCGGCGAGACACAGCCGCACGAATCCCCTCCGCTGTCACTTGATAAACACGCCATCAAGCGGTGCATCGACTATGCACGCTCCAGGTCCGTTCGAAGTAGGGTTGGCTGGACATGGCCGACACCGCCCAACGCTCATCCGCTGCCGAGCTTCGTTCGCTCGGCGGCCTTGCGCTCGCCGCCGCCGACCGTCACTCGGGAGACGCGATGCGTGCCCCGGGGCGGTCGACCATCACGTACGCCGACTTCGGCCGCGCGATCCGCGAGATCGCCGGCGGCCTGGCCTCACTCGGCGTGGAGACCGGGGACCCCGTCGCGATCCTGTGCGGCACCGTTCCCGAGTGGACGATGGCCGACTTCGGCGCGTTCTGCGCCGGCGCCGTCGTCGTGCCCGTGTACCACACGAACTCGTCGGAGGAGTGCGAGTACGTGCTCTCCCACAGCGGTTCGAAGGTCGTGCTGCTCGAGGATGCCGCGCAGGCCGCGAAGATCGCGTCTGTCCGCGAGCAACTGCCCGAGCTCGAGCACGTCATCGTGCTGTCGGGCGAGGCCGAGGGCGCGATCACGCTCGCCGATCTGCGCAGCCGCGGCGCCGAGAACGGTGACACGGTGGCGCGGGAGCGGACCGCGGCCGTCGCGCCCGAGGACACGGCGACGATCGTGTACACGTCCGGCACCACCGGCCCGCCGAAGGGCTGTGTGCTCTCACACGCGAACCTGCTGTACACGGCGGGGGCCTACATCGATCGCCTCGAGTTGCGCGACAAGCCGCCGGTCATCTTCCAGTACCTGCCGTTGGCGCACGTGCTCGCGCGCATGGTCTCCTTCGTCACGCTGGAGGTCGGCGGGACGCTGGCGTTCTGGGGCGGGGACACGAAGAACCTCGCGGCCGACATCGCCGAGGCCAAGCCGACCCACATCCCGACGGTCCCGCGCCTGCTCGAGAAGATCATGACCCGCGTGATCAGCACGGCCGAGGGCGCCGGCGGCGCGAAGGCCGCGATCTTCAAGCGCGCGCTCTCCACCGGCGAGAAGGTGGCCAAGGCCAAGCGCGACGGCGGCTCGGTGAACCCGCTCGTCAAGGCCCAAGCCGCGATCGGCCACAAGCTCGCGCTGTCGAAGGTCAAGAATGCGCTCGGGCCGAACGACCCGGTCCTGATCACCGGCGCGGCGCCGATCGGCGCCGAGGTGATCGAGTTCTTCTACGCCTGCGGCGTGCCCGTGCTCGAGGGCTACGGATTGACGGAGACGTGCGCGGCGGCGACGCTGAACACGTTGCGCGAGGTGCAGGTCGGCTCGGTCGGGCGCCCGCTGTCCGGCGTGGAGGTCGGGCTCGGCGAGGACGGCGAGATCCTCGTGCGCGGCCCGCTCGTGTTCAAGGGCTACCACCGCAACGAGGAGGCCACAGCCGCGATCATCGATGGCGACGGCTGGCTGCACACGGGCGATCTCGGCGAGATCGTCGACGGCTACACGCGCATCACGGGCCGCAAGAAGGACCTGATCATCACGTCCTCGGGCAAGAACGTGTCGCCGGAGATGCTCGAGTCCGCGCTGCGTGAGACGCGCTGGATCTCGCAGGCGATCGCGGCCGGTGACCGCCGCTCGTACCTGGTGGCGCTCGTCACCATCGATCCCGACGAAGCCCCCAAGCTGGCCGCGGAGCTCGGCGTGCCCGCCGACCCGGAGTCGATGGCCACCAACGAGAAGGTCCGCGAGCGCATCTGGGAGGACATCGACGCCGTCAACCAGCGGTTCGCCCGGATCGAGCAGATCAAGCGCTTCGCGATCCTCACGCGCGATCTCTCACAGGAAGAGGGCGAGCTGACGCCGACGCTGAAGGTCAAGCGCTCCGTCGTCTACAAGAAGTACGCGGGTGACTTGGACTCGTTGTACGAGGGCTCCGCTACGGAGTGAGCAGGCCGAGCTCGCCGGCGCGGCTCGCGGCTTCGGTCCGCGTCCGGCAGCCGAGCTTGGCCAGGATGTTGCGGACGTGCATGTCGACCGTGCGCGGGCTGAGGAACAGCTCGCGCGCGATCTCGCGGTTCGTCCGGCCGAGCGCGACGAGTCTCGTGACCTCGACCTCGCGCCGTGACAGGCCCGCGGAGGCGTGCTGCGCGGCGGCGCGCCGCCCGAGGCGGCGTTCGAGCGGTTCTCCGAGCCGGTCGAACTCCGCGGCGCAGGCCGCTGCGAGTGGCTTGGCGTTCAGCCTGCGGGCCGCGCGGTAGCCCTCCTCCATCCGCTGCAGCGCCGCTTCTCGCTGGCCGGTCGCGGCGAGCGCGACCCCGGCGCGGAGCGCGATCTGCGCGCGCTCGAACGGGATCTCGAGGTCGGCGTGCAGGTCGAGCGCGCGCGTGAGCTTGTCGGCGGCCGCGTCCGGTTCGTGCTCGGCGAGCGCGATCTCGCCCAGGGCGTGGGCGAGCGCCGCGAGCGCGTCGGCGTGTCCGCTGTCGGCGGCGATCGACGACAGCGCGGAGGCGGCGGCGCGGGCGCGCGGCAGGTCGCCGTGACGGGCGAAGATCTCGGCCGCAACGCGCAGGCCCCAGACGGCGTAGTGGTGATCCTCGCTGCGTTCCCAGCGCTCCAGCACGGCGCGCGACTGCTCGGCCGCGGCGCTGACGTCGCCCGCGTGCAGGTCGAGCCAGCCGAGCGCCGCCGCGCTGTCGCAGAACATCGACACCACGTCGAGCCGCCCCGCCGTCGCCCGGCAGCGCAGCAGCAGCGGCCGGGCCGCTCTGACGTCGCCGCGGAAGCCGAGCATCGAGCCGAGGACGCCGTCCGCGACGAGCGCGTCGTCGGCCCGCGCCGAGCCGGCGCCCAGGTCCCGGCACAGCGTGCTCGCCTCGTCCCACTCCCCGAGCTCACGCAGGACGTAGGCCATGCAGCTCAGGCACGTGTGCTCCTGCCCGCTCGCGCCCGTCGCCTCGCACAGCCCGACGGCAGTGTTGAGCGCCGTGCGTGCCCCGTCGTAGTCCGCCGCGCTCTCCATCGCCGTCGCCAGCCGCTGGTACAGCTCCGCCGCCTCGATCGTCAGCTCGTGCTCGAGGGCGAGCGCGAGCCCGGACCGGATCGCCCCGAGGCCCTCCGCGTACTGGCCGCGCTTGGCCCGCGCGACCCCTTCGAGCCCGAGTGCCCGCGCCCGCAGGTCGCTGCGCGCGGCGAGCTGCGCGTCGGCCGCGGCGGCGAGCGCGAGCTCCACCGCCTCCTGATGGCGCCCGGCGCTCTGCCCGTACGCGGCGAGCACCAGCCGCTCCGCGGCCGCCTCCCCGGGCCGCTGCCCGAGATCGAACGCGGAGACCGCATCGCGCCGCGCGAGCAACGCGCGCTCGCGATCCCCCTGGAGCTCGTACAGCCCGGCGAGGTGCCGCGCGGTCACGCCGAGCGCCGCCACGTCCCCGTCGCCCTCCCTGACCTGGCGGATGGCGACGGCCTCGCGGAGTGCGCGGGTCGCCTCGGCGAGGTCGCCGGCGAGCTCGGCGGAGCGGGCGTAGGTGTCGAGCGCGGCGAGGCGTTCGGCCGGGCGTTCACCGTCGCGCCACAGGTCGAGCGCCTGCACTGCGGCGGCGGCCGCGTCGCGGTGGGCGTGGACGTGGGCGAGCTCGTGCGCGGCGGCGAGGAAGGCGTCGAGTGCGCGTTCGCGATCACCGGCCGCGAGGCGGTGGGCGGCGATCGCCCCGTTGGCGCCGCCACCGAACTCGAGCGCGTCGGCGAAGGCGGCGTGGAGGTCGCGGCGGCGGCGCCACGGGATGTCCTCGTAGATCGCGCCGCGCACGAGCGAGTGGCGAAACGCGCCGTGGCCGGGGCGCGACTCGACGATCAGCCCCGCCTGCAGCAGCTCGTCGATCGCGGGCGCGAGGTCGAGCCGGAACTCCGACCCGACGACGGCGGCAGCCTCGGCCGCGGCACGACCCGCGTCGGTCAGGCCCATCGTGCGCAGGAGCACCGCATCACGGATCGTCTCCGGCACGGGCACGTCGGCGTCGTGCTCGAGTTCGAGCCCGTCCGGCCCCTCGCGCAGCCGATCACCCGCTTGGAGGCCGAGCGCGAGCTCCTGGACGAAGAACGGGACGCCCTGCGTGCGGTCGTACAACGTGTCGGCGAGCGCCGGCGCGGGCTCGGCGCCGAGCGTCACCGCCGCCAGCGCGCGGGTCGCGGCCGCGTCCAGTGGGTTGACGACGAGCTCGCGCAGCATCCGGCCTCGGCGCAGATCCGCGCGCAGCCGCCGGAGCGGGTGCCCCCGGCCGATCTCGTCGGCTCGATACGCGCCGAGCACGAGCAGCGGGAGCTCTCGCAGCGGCGCGGCGAGCGCCGCCAGCAGATCCAGGGTGGCCTCGTCCGACCACTGCAGGTCGTCCAGCAGGATCACGGCGGGAGCGACAGCCGCGAGCGCCCCGCGCACCGCCTCGAACATCGTCGCCCGATCGCCGGCGGGGACCGCGAGCTCGCGCGGCGCGGCCAGCTCCGGCAACAGCAGGGCCAGGTGCGCGCGGAGGTGGCCGCAGCCGTCGAGCGCGGCCGGATCTTCGCGCAGGCGCCAGCGCAGCGCGGCCACGACCGGCCCGTACGGGGCGGCCGCGGGCGCCTGCGCCGCGCCCTGCAAGAGCGGCCGGCCCACGAGCGCGGCCTCGGCCAGGTGGGTCTTGCCCACGCCCGCCTCGCCCGCGAGCAGCACGAGCGAGCCGACGCCCGCGAGCGCCGCGTCGGCCGCGTCCGCGAGCCACGCGGTCTCCTGCCGGCGACCAATGAGGGGCGGGGCCGTCACCGCTCGAGCCTAAAGGGCCAGGCCCTTTAGATAAAGAGGGACAGTCCCTCTTTAGGAAACGGGGACCGGGTCGGGGTTGACGATGACGGTGTCGGCGACGAGGGTGATCTCGTCGGCGGGCATGCCGGTGCGCTCGGCCTGCTCGCGGACCTTGGCGGCGCTGGTGCCCTCGTAGAGGCAGACGGTGCCGAGCTTGCCCGACTCCTCCTGCACGACGTAGGTGCGGATCCAGCGGATGTCGTCGGACATCTCGGCGCCGACCTCGGCACTGCGGGCGGCGGTGGCCTGAAGCTCCTCGGGCGTACCCCAGAAGTCACGGCGGCGAATGGCGTAGAGGTTCATGCCGTCAACCATCCCGGAGTGCCGGCACGGCAGCATCGGCAGGACTGCCGTACTTACACGACCCCTATGCCGTAGCCGCGTAGCCCGCCCGGCGCCCGTACACCGTGCCGGCGGTCAGCCCGGAGCCGCCCGGGTAGTTGTGGAAGAACAGTCCGCCGACCAGCTCGCCGCACGCGAACAGCCATGGGATCGGCCGGCCGCTCAGGTCCAGAACCCGCGCGTCCCCGTCCACGCGGAGGCCGCCGAACGTGAACGTGATCCCGCACGTGACCGGGAAGGCCACGTACGGCGGCGTGTCCAGCGCCAGCGCCCAGTTGGACTTGGGCACGGCGAGCCCTTCCGCGCGCAGACCGTCCTTGACCGCCGGGTCGAACGGGCCGCCCACGATCGCGGCGTTGAAGTCGCTCACGGTCCGTTCCAGGCGCTCGGCGTCGATCCGCAGCGCCTCCCCCAGCTCCCGCAGCGAACCGGCCTCGACCCGCGTGCTGCCCGGGGCGTCGTAGTCGATCCCACGCAGCAACGGCACGGACCGCTGATCGAAGATCTGGAACGCGACCCCGTTGGGCTGGCGCAGCACCTCCGCGCCGTACTCGGCGTACGTGTAGTTGCGGAAGTCCTTGCCCTCGTCGATGAAGCGCTCGCCGCGGGAATTGACGACGATCCCGACGGGATAGGACTGGCGGGAGAACCGGTTCGTGAGCTCGAGGTCGCCGGTCGGCGGCGCGCCCGCATCCCACTGGATCGCGTGGCAGCCGCTCCAGTTCCCGTACGGCGCGGCGCCGATCTCCAGCGCCTCGAGCAGCACCTCGCCCGTGTTGAACGGCGTCCCGCGCACCTTGGCGACGTCCCAGTTCGGCCCCAGGTAGCCGGCGCGCAGCGCCGGGTTGGATTCGAAGCCGCCCGCGGCGAGCACGATCGAGCGAGCCCGCAGCTCCTGGAACCCGCCATTGGGCAACCGCACCAGCACGCCGCCCGGCACGAGCCCTTCGACGGGCGACTCGTGCCGGACCTCGATCCCGAACCGCCGCGCCGCCGCGGCCTGCTGGTCCACGAGCCCGCGCCCGCCGTCGACCACGCCGACCGCGAGCCCGCCCCAGAACGTCCAGCGCCCGTCGCGCTCGTAGGCCTGCCGCTCGTACATGAGCCGGAACCGCACGCCGCGCCCCTTCAGCCAGCGCAACGCGGCCGCGGAATCCCCGACCAGCACCCGCGCCATGTCGGGATCGCCGCGTCCCAACGTCACGCGCTCCAGATCGGCCGCGAACTCCGTGTACGGCGGCAAATCCGTCACCGCGTGGCGTTCGTCGCCCTCGACCAGATCGAGCAGATCCGCCAGCCCGCCGTGCTCCAGACGCATCGCGCCCGCCGTGAACGCGGAGTTCCCGCCCGCCCATTCGCGCGCGGCCTTCTCGAGCACCAGGACCGATGCCCCGCGCTCGCGCGCCGCGAAAGCAGCGGACATGCCCGCGTTCCCCGCCCCCACCACGATCACGTCAGCAGCGTCCACTCAGACGCCTTTACCCCGACATTACCGAGCCATAGCCACCACCTCCGATGCTTCCCTCCATGCACCGCGCCCGTCCATTCTTCGCCGCTCATCTCCAGAGCTCTCTGGGGACCGGCGCGGGCTACGTCGCGATCCTGCTGCTCGCCTACGAGCACCTCGGCAACGCCTGGGGCGCGACCGCGGTGCTGCTCGCCGACCTCGCGCCGGCGATGCTGCTGGGCCCGCTGCTCGGCGGTCTCATCGACCGCACCAGCCGGCTCGGCTGCGCCATCGTCGCCGACGTGATCGGCGCGCTCGCCTTCGCCGGCCTCGCCTTCCTGCCCCACAGCACGACGAGCCTGGTGTTGCTCGCCCTCGTCGCCGGCTTGAGCAGCGCGCTGCTGCGGCCCGCAACCTGCGCGCTGCTGCCCGCCATCGTCTCCCGTGAGGAGCTGACCAAGGCGAACGGGATCTTCGGCGCGGTGCGGGAGATCGGTCAGCTCGCCGGGCCCGCGGCCGCCGCCGGCGTCCTGCTGTTTGCGGCCCCGTCGACCCTGCTCGCGTTCAATGCGGCCACCTTCGCCGTCTCGGCGCTGCTGCTGACCCGTCTGCGCGGCAAGCTCAACGCCCCCGTCGCCGACGAGGACGAGCAGACCCCGTCCATGAGCCTGCGCGCCGCCCGCCCGCTCTTCATCACCTCCGCCGCCGTGATGCTCGTGGCCGGCGCGACCAACGTCGCCGAGCTCGTGCTCGCCCGCGACGAGCTCGGAGCCGGCGGCACCGGCTTCGCCATGCTGGTCACCGCCTTCGGCTGCGGCATGCTTGCCGGCAGCCTCACCCCGCCCCGCTACCTGCTGTCGATCGCCCTGCTGGCCGTCGGCCTGCTCGGCACGGCCGCCGCCCCGACCCTGCCGCTGGCGATGCTCGCCTTCGCGGTCGCCGGCGTCGGCAACGGCCTGTTCATCGTCACGGTCCGCAACCTGATCCAGACGACGATCCCGGAGCGCTCGCACGGCCGCGCCTTCGGTGTGCTCGACGCGATCGACTCCTGGGCCTTCGGCGCCGCGATCCTCGCGGGCGGCGCGCTCGCGGCGAGCGTCGGTGGCCGCATCACTTTCGCGATTGCCGGCACGGGCGCCTTGCTCGTGCTGATCGCAGCCCTGCGTCCGAAGGAGGTGACGACATGGGTCGCAAGTGGTAATTGAACGCGAGTGCCGGCGCGCCCCCGAACTTCTCGGGCGCGCCGGAAAAACTCCCGGCCGCTCCTGAAACGGAACAAGCGGCCGATCAAAGTGCACAATGCGCGTGATCGTCTTCGCCGCCGTCCTGCTCGCCGCCTACTGGGCGGCGTTGGTCGTTGGCGTGGAGAGTCCGCTCGTCACGCACTGCGCCTTTCTCGCGCTGATCACCGCACCGACGGTCGCGGTCCTCGCTCGCGCCGCGCTGCGCGGTAAGGACCGGCTCGCCTGGGCCATGCTCGGCGCCGGCCTCGTGCTCTGGTCGCTCGGGTTTCACTGGCAGATCATCGGCGACCTGCGCGGCGCCGCCCGGCCGTCGTTCCCGAGCCCGGCCGATGCCTTGTGGCTCGCCAGCTACCCCTGCTTTCTGGCCTCGTTCATGCTCCTCGCACGCGTCTGGCTGCAGCGCGCCCCGCGCGCCGTCGCGCTGGAGACACTCGCGGTCCTCCTGGGCGCCACCGCGCTGGTCACCGCCGCCGTCGTGCCGTGGGTCCTCGACAACGCCGGCGAGATCAGCGTCCTCGGCCGGATCGTCACGCTCTCGTATCCGGTCGCCGACTCCGCGCTGCTCTCGATGGCGGTCATCGGTGCCGTCGTCGCCGGCTGGCGCGCCGGGCGGGCCTGGACGGTGATCGCCGTCGGCGCACTCACGCTCGTGGTCGGCGACGGGCTGTGGGCGCTGCAAGCGTCCGCCGGCACGTGGGAGCCCGTCATGGACTCCAACGCGCTCTACCCGCTGTGGCCCGCGTTCGCCGCGCTGGCCGCGTGGCTGCCGCAGCCCGCGACACGCACGACGTTCGTCGGCAGCGGCGTGCGCACACACGCGGCCGCGCTCGTCTTCGCCGTCACGTCGGTCGCCCTGCTCGTGGCCAACGAGTGGCTCGCGATTCCGGCACCCGCCGTCGTCCTCGCCGGGTTGAGCCTGCTCGTGACCGTTCAAGGAACGGGCCGCGCACTCGCCAGCAGCCTCCGCGCCGCGCTCGAAGACGCCCGCGAACGCGACCTGGTGGATGACGTCCGCGACGCGATGCACAACGGCGAGCTCGATCTGTATTTCCAGCCGCTCGTCGATGTGGCCGGCGGCCGGGTCCGCGGCGCCGAGGCGTTGCTGCGCTGGCGCCGCGCGGACGGCGTGTTCATCCCGCCCGACAAGTTCCTCCCGGCCGTGGAGCGCAGCGCGCTGATGGGCCCGTTGACCGACTGGGTGCTCGATCGCGCGCTGGCCGCGGCGAGCGGCTGGCACCGCTCGGGCCACCGGGTCGGCATCAGCGTCAACCTCGCGACCTGCAACCTCTCCGAGGCCGACCTCCCCGGCCGCGTGCTGACCGCGCTGCGCCGGAACGAGTTCCCCGCGGACCAGCTCACGCTGGAGATCACCGAGACCGCGGCGGTGGTCGACAGCACCATGACCGGGCATGTCCTCCAGGCGCTGCGCGAGCTCGGCGTGGAGCTGTCCGTCGACGACTTCGGCACGGGTCATTCCTCACTGATCCGGCTCGCGGAGTTCCCCATCAGTGAGCTCAAGGTCGACCGCTCATTCGTGATGGGCATGCACACGGCGGAGCGTCCGATCGTCGCCACCGCGGTCCAGCTCGCGCGCTCGCTGGGCCTGCGCGTCGTCGCCGAGGGCGTCGAGGACCAGCGCACGCTCGAAGCGCTCGCCGAGCTCGGCTGCGACATCGCTCAGGGGTACTTCATCTCGCGCCCGCTTCCGGCGGTCGAGTTCGCCGGGTGGTTGAACCATCCCGCATTGGTCTGACTTCGTGTAATTTCCTGCGCGGGAGAGATGCTGGAGGTCACCGACCTTTCAGTCCGTTTTGGGGGAGTCAAGGCGCTCCACGACGTGGAGCTGACGGTCGATGACGGCCAAGTCTGCGGGCTCATCGGGCCCAACGGCGCGGGCAAGACCACGCTGTTCAACTGCGTCAGTCGCCTGGTCGACCCGGCCGCCGGCTCGATCCGCTTCGACGGCACCGAGATCCTCGAGCGCAAGCCGCACGAGATCGCCGGGCTCGGCATCGCCCGCACCTTCCAGCACCTCGCGCTCGTCCCGTCGCTCACCGTGCGCCAGAACGTGATGCTCGGCGCGCATCACCGGCACCGCTCCGGGTTCCTCGCCGCGGCGCTGCATCTCCCGCTCGTCCAGCGCGAAGAGGCGGCGATGACCGCCGACGCGGACGAGGCGCTGGAACGCGTGCGCCTCACCGCCATCGCCGACCGTCCCGTCGCCGGCCTCGCGTACGGCCAGCTCAAACGCGTCGAGCTGGCCCGCGCGTTGTGTGAGACGCCGCGGCTGCTGTGCCTGGACGAGCCCGCGTCCGGCCTCAGCCACGGCGAGGTCGACGAGCTGGCGACGCTGCTCCAGAGCCTCACCGCCGAGCTGGACCTCACGGTGCTGATCGTCGAGCACCACATGGGGCTCGTGATGCGCGTGTGCGACAAGGTCGTCGTGTTGGACTTCGGGCGCGTGATCGCCGCGGGCGCGCCGCGGGACATCCAGCAGGATGAGCGGGTGATCGAGGCCTATCTGGGAGCGCCGGCGTGAACGCGCTGCTCGAGGTGGAAGGCCTGCACGCCGGATACGGGCCGGTCAACGTGCTCGACGACGTGTCGTTCAGCGTCGGCGAGGGCGAGACGGTCGCGCTGCTCGGGGCCAACGGCGCGGGCAAGACCACGACGCTGCGGGCCATCTCGGGGATGCTCAAGCCGCGCGGGCGGGTGCGGATCGGCGACCACGACGCGACCGGTCGCGCGACCGAGAAGATCGTCCGGCTGGGCGTCGCGCACGTGCCCGAGGGGCGCGGCACGTTCGCCCCGCTCACGGTCGAGGAGAACCTGCGCCTCGGCGCGTACACGAGCGGTGGCAAGCCGGACCTGGAGCGCGCCTTCACGCTCTTCCCGCGGCTGGAGGAGCGCCGCCACCAGCGCGCCGGCACGCTCAGCGGCGGCGAGCAGCAGATGCTCGCGATCGGGCGCGCGCTGATGCTGCGCCCGCGGCTGATGCTGCTCGACGAGCCTTCGCTCGGCCTCGCCCCGAACCTCACGCGCGAGCTGTTCAAGGTGCTGCGCCGGATCAAGGAGGACGAGGGCACGGCGATGCTCGTCGTCGAGCAGAACGCGAACCTTGTGCTCGAGTTCGCGGACGCCGCGCACGTGCTGGAGACGGGCCGCGTCGTGCTCTCCGGCACGGCGGACGAGGTGTCCGCGGACGAGTCGATGCGCAAGGCGTACCTGGGGTATTGACGTGCAGCGCTTCATCGAGACCCTGATCGACGGCATCGCCACGGGCTCGATCTACGGCGCGTTGGCGCTGGCGCTCGTGCTGATCTACCGCTCCACCGGGATCGTCAACTTCGCGCAGGGCGAGTTCGCGATGTTCTCCACCTTCATCGCCTGGAGCCTCACCGAGGCGGGCGTCGCGCTGGGGCTCGCGATCCTGCTCACGCTCGCGGTCTCGCTCGTGGGCGGGATGGTGGTCGAGCGCGTGCTGATCCGGCCCGTCGAGGGCGGCCAGGAGCTCACGCTCGTGACCGTCACGCTCGGCCTGTTCATCCTCGTCAACGGCCTGGCGCGCTGGATCTGGGGCTCGACGAACCGCGGCTTCCCGAGCCTGTTCCCGGACGGGAGCGCCGACCTCGCCGGCGTCGGCGTGAGCTACGAAGCCGTCGGGCTGCTCGCCGTGCTGCTCGGCGTCGTCGGTGTGCTGTGGCTGATCTTCCAGCACACGACGCTCGGCTTGGCGATGCGCGCGGCCGCCGTGGACCCGGCGGCGAGCCGGCTCGTCGGCATTCCCGTCGGGCGGATGCTGATGCTCGGCTGGGGCATGGCCGCGGTGTGCGGCGCGCTCGCGGGCGTGCTCGTCGCCCCGCGCCTGTTCCTGGACCCGGGCTTGATGGGCCCGGTGATCATCTACTCCTTCGCGGCCGCCACGCTGGGCGGGTTCGACTCGCCGTTCGGCGCCGTGCTCGGCGGCTGGATCATCGGCATCGCCGAGGCGCTCGCCGGCGGCTACGTGGAGTTCATCGGTCAGGACCTGAAGATCCTCGTCCCGCTGGGCGTCATCCTCGCCGTGCTGCTCGTGCGCCCGCAGGGGCTGTTCGGCTCGCCGGAGGTGGCCCGGGCATGACGCGCACCCGCCTCGGCTGGAGCGCGGCGCTCGTGCTCGCGCTGCTGCTGCCGTTCTTCTTCAGCTCCTACCGCGTCTCGCAGTTCACGCTCGTGCTCGCGTATGCCGTCGCCGCACTCGGGCTGAACCTGCTGCTCGGCTACAGCGGGCAGATCTCGCTCGGTCACGGCGCGTTCTTCGCGCTCGGCGCCTACGTCACCGCGATCCTCGTGTCCAAGTCCGGCTGGCCGTTTCTGGCCACGCTGCCGGTCTCGGCCGCGGTGTGCGCCGCCGCCGGGTTCGCGGTCGGGATCCCCGCGCTGCGCCTGCACGGGCTGTACCTCGCGCTGGTGACGCTCGGGCTCGCCGTGGCCACGCCGCAGCTGATCAAGCGCTTCGACGGCCTCACGGGCGGCACCCAGGGCCTCTCGGTCCCCGCCCCGCCCGTCCCCGGCTGGCTCAGCTTCCTTGCCGACGACCAGTGGCTGTACCTGCTCAGCCTCGCGATCCTCGTGCCGATGTTCGTGCTCGCCGCCGGGATCGTCCGTGGCCGCGTCGGCCGCGCGCTCGTGACCGTGCGCGACAACCCGATCGCGGCCAAGACCTTCGGCGTGGACATCGCCGCCTACAAGACGCGCGCCTTCGCCCTGAGCGCCGCGTACGCGGGTGTCGCCGGGTCCATGTTCGCGGTTTCCGTCGGCTTCGTCGCCCCCGAGTCCTTCGGGTTCGCGCTCAGCTTCTCGTTCCTCGCGGCCGTCGTCGTCGGCGGGCTCGCGACCGTCGCGGGAGCCATCTTCGGCGCGCTCTTCATCGAATTCGTCCCCGTCTACGCCGCCGACGTCAACGAGGCGCTCGCGGCCGTGATCTACGGCGGGGTTCTGATCCTCTTCATGTACGTGCTGCCGACGGGAGTGGTCGGCCTGGCGCGCCGCGTCGGGTCCCGGCCGAGAAAAGGAGGAGAGCATGCGGTGGTTGTCGATCGTGGCGCTGTCGGCCCTGGTGCTGGCGAGCGGGTGCGGGCGGAGCGATGAAGACGGAGGCGTCGGCGGCGGCGGCGGAGGTGAAACCGCCGCAGCGGCCCCGGGCATAACGGACACGTCGATCAAGCTCGGCGGCTCGTACCCGTTCAGCGGCCCGGCGTCGGCCTACGCCAGCATCGCGCTCGGCGTCCAGGCGCGCTTCAAGACCGAGAACGAGAAGGGCGGCGTGAACGGCCGCAAGATCGAGTTCGTCACGCTCGACGACGCCTACGAGCCGCAGCGCGCGGTGACCAACGCGCGCCGGCTGGTCGAGCAGGACCAGGTGTTCGCGATGTTCAACACGCTCGGCACCCCGAACAACCTGGCGATCTGGGACTACCTGAACGAGAAGCAGGTGCCGCACGTCTACGTCGCCACCGGCGCCTCGGACTGGGGCAAGGACGTCGCCGCGCACCCGTACACGACGGGCTGGCAGCCCGACTACGTGTCCGAGGCCAAGGCGTACGCGGAGTACCTCAAGACGGAGAAGCCGGGCGCGAAGGTCGCGGCGCTCTACCAGAACGACGGGTTCGGCAAGGACCTGCTGGGCGGGTTCGAAGCGGCGCTCGAGGGTTCCGACGTCCAGGTCGTGGCGAAGGAGAGCTACGAGGTGACCGACCCGACGATCACGTCGCAGATGAGCAAGCTCGCGGCCTCCGGCGCGGACACGTTCCTGAACATCACGACGCCGAAGTTCTCCGCGCAGGCGATCGCGGCGGTCGCCAAGAGCGACTGGAAGCCACTGCACATCCTCAACAACGTCGGATCGTCGAAGAAGCTCGTATTGCAGCCGGTCGGGCTCGAGAACGCCAAGGACATCGTCTCGATGACCTACGTCAAAGACCCGGAGGACCCGCAGTGGGAGTCGGACGCGGAGATGCAGGCGTACAAGGCGGGCCTGGCCAAGCACGAGCCCAAGGCCGACCCGGACGAGGCGTTCTGCGCGTACGGCTGGGCGGTCGCGACCACGATGATCGAGGCCCTGAAGACGATGAAGGAGCCCACGCGCGAGGCGCTCATGGAGGCCGTGCGCAACATGGATGTCGAGCAGCCGCTGCTCCTGCCGGGCGTCAAGGTGACGACGAAGGGCGAGGAGGACGGCTATCCCGTCCAGGCCGTGCAGATCATGCAGTTCAACGGCGAGAACTGGGAGCTGCAGGGCGAGGTGATCCAGACGGGGGCCGTCGAGTAGACGGCCCCCATCTTTCACATCACAGTGCTACGGGGTGGTGGTGCTCATCGAGAACGTGAGCGTCTTGCCGTAGGTGCCGGCCGCCAAGACCTCGTTGGCCGCGATCTGCTGCTGGAAGAACAGCGTGGCCTGACGGTTGGTCTGGGGAGCGGAGTACGACAGGATCGGCGTCGGCGCCGCAGCGCCACCGACCGGGCCACCGGCCAGGGCGGTCGCCTGCGTGCCGCTGGCGAGCTTGATCGTCAGCGGCGTGGCGAGCGCACGCGCGCCGTTGACCAGGCGACCGGTGTTGGTCGCCGCCGGGTCGTAGACGCTGAGCGCCGTGTCGTTGTAGTTCGAGGTGATCGTCGCGACGACGTTGGCCTCGTACCACTTGGCGACACCCGGCGTGAACGGACCGAACGTGGTCGCGCTCGGCAGCGACAGGCCCATGGTGCCTTCGACCGAGCCGCCGCTGACCGTCACCGGGAAGTCGACGCTGTTGACCTTGTAGGTGATGGTCTTCGTCGTGATGTTGCCCGCGGTGTCGGTGGCCGTCACCGTGAAGCTCTTGACGCCGAGCTTCGCCGTGTCGAGCGGCGTACCGCTCGCGACCGAACCGACGCACGTCTCGACGCCGACGTTGTCAGCGCACGTGTAGTCGGCCGTGCCGACGGCGCCGACCTTGAAGCTCCCGCCGTCGGCGGCCGCGGTGATCGTCGGAGCCGACGAGTCATACGCGTACGAAGCCGCCTGCGTCTGCGGGTTCGACTGCGCGAAGGTGTTGATCTTCGCCAGGTGCGCGTTGGCCTGCGTGGCGGTCGCGTCGCCGCCGAGGTTCAGCTGCCAGGACAGGACACCGCGCTTGATGTCCGACTGGTAGATGGTGCCGTTGTGCCAGTACGTCGACCAGTCGCCGCCGAGGACGATGCCCGTGGTGGGCGGGTCCAGCTGCAGCGGGGCCGGGTCGGCGTAGGCGATCTCCTTCGGAGCGGCCGGGTTCGAGAACTCGAACACCGAGATGCCGGACTGGTAGGAGCCGACGGTCGCGTAGTAGCCGGCCTTGGTCGGCACGACGTTGAAGTTGTGCCACGTGCAGTTCTCACGCGAGCCCTGCGTCCGCGGGTGCAGCATCTCGCCCTTCGTCTGGCCCGTCTCCGGGTCGATGAAGTAGAGGGTGCGCTCGACGATCGTGCTCGAGGCCTGGCAGCGCGCCGCGCTACCGCCGCCCGGCTCATGGCCGTAGAGCAGGTACTTGCCGTCGTAGGTGAACGAGCCGGAGTGGCCCGTGGTCACGCCCGGCATCTGCTGCGTCCAGAGCTGGACCGGCTTCTCGACCGAGCCCGTCTCCTCGACCGGCTTCGTCAGGTCGAACTTGTACATCGCCAGGCCGTTGCCACCCGCGCACATGGCGTAGGAGGTCGTCGTGCCGCCGACGTTCAGGAGGACGTTGTTGTCGTGGCAGGAGTTGTTGCCGACGCGCGTGACGCCCGTGCGAGCGTCGATGCCTTCGTTGCTCGCGCGACCGAGGATCGACACCTGCGACGGGTCCGAGATCTTGATCTTGAAGATGTCGATGCCTTCGCAGGTTCCCGACGAACCACCGTTGTAGATGTACAGCGCGTCGCGCGCGGCATCCGGCACCGCGGTCGCGGTGTGCGAGCCGCAGCCGACGAACCCGCCGGGCTGCTGCGCGTAGTCGGACGCGAAGCGCAGCTGCTTGACCATCTGCGGCTGGGCCGGGTTGGAGATGTTGAAGACGTGG
Organism: Solirubrobacter taibaiensis; assembly: GCA_027587225.1. Taxonomy (GTDB): domain Bacteria; phylum Actinomycetota; class Thermoleophilia; order Solirubrobacterales; family Solirubrobacteraceae; genus Solirubrobacter; species Solirubrobacter taibaiensis. The sequence goes on along the minus strand of JAPDDQ010000002.1, from coordinate 222,981 downwards.
ATGCCCTCGAAGCCGGCGCCGACAGCCTGACCGGCGCACGTGCTCGCGGCGCTGGCCGGCGAGTCCCACGAGCGGACCAGGATGTTGCCGTAGACGATCACATCGCCCTGACCGACGTTGCAGCCGGTGTAGTTGATGACCTCGGTCGGGTTGGTCTTGTCGGTGAAGTCGAGGATGCGGAAGCCCTCGTACGTACCGGCGATGACCAGGTTGTCCTTGAACGCGAGGTCGGAGTTGTAGACGCCCGAACCCGTGCCGGTGAGCGGCACGTCGCGGCGGCTGTAGCCGAGCGGCGTCAGGTTCTTGATCGAGTAGCCGGCGGCCGCGACGACCGGGGCGACGGGCTCACCCATCGCGGACGTCTTGATCTCGGACGCGTCGTACAGGTACGAGTTGAAGTCCTCGGCGCACTCATGCTCGAGCTCGGTGAAGGACGGCATGGCGCCGGCCCAGTTGCCACCGGTGTGGAGCGTCAGCGACTTGCCCATCGCTGCTTCGGTCTCAGAAATACACGGATGTGCGAGTGCCGCGGACGGAGCAATGGCTCCTACCAACAGCATCGCGCCTACTCCCGCCACACTGGCGAGACCCCTCTTGAAGCGCATGCAACCCCTCTCGTTAACGCGGTCCCCTCATGGACCTTGTGTGGAAGCTATCCGAGTTATGAGGTCTTAATGAAATCCGAGGGCGTGGACTTCTCTCAACACCAGGCCCGCCATACTCCGCGCGAGATGACCCGATCTGACGGCGCAACCATCCCCGAAGACCATGTGATCGTGCTGTTCGGCGCACTCGGCGACCTCTCCCGCCGCAAGCTGCTGCCCGGCCTGTTCCATCTCGACCGCGCGGGTCTGATGCCCGGCAACTACCGGATCATCGGGACGTCCCGCAAGGGCGGGTCGGTGGAGGACTTCCGCAAGGTCGCGCAGACCGCGATCGGCAAGACCGCGACGGGCGAGGTGTGGGACCGGTTTTCCTCCCGGCTCGGGTTCAGCGCGTTCAACGCCGACGACCCCAAGCCGCTCGTGGACGCGGTGGCCGAGGCCGAGAAGGACCTCGACAACCCGGGTCGCCTGCACTACCTGTCGGTGCCCCCGGGCGCGTTCGGCGCCACGGTCAAGGCGCTCGGCGACGCCGGGCTGGACACGCGCGCGCGGGTGGTGCTCGAGAAGCCGTTCGGCGTGGATCTGCAGACCGCCGTGGAGCTCAACGCGCTCGTGCACTCGGTCTTCCCCGAGGAGCGCGTCTTCCGCATCGACCACTTCCTCGGCCGCGAGGCCGTCCAGAACCTGCTCGCCCTGCGGTTCGCGAACGGCATGTTCGAGCCGATCTGGAACCGCGACCACATCGACCACGTCCAGATCGACGTGCCGGAGACGCTGTCGATCGAGGACCGCGCGGGCTTCTACGAGGGCACCGGCGCGTACCGCGACATGGTCGTCACGCATCTCTTCCACGTGCTCGGCTTCGTCGCGATGGAGCCGCCGTCCGCGCTCGACGGCCGCTCGATCATCGAAGAGAGCGGCAAGGTCTTCCGCTCGATGCGACCGATCGACCCCAACAACGTGATCCGTGGCCAGTACGCCGGCTACCGGGAGGCGGAGGGCGTCGACATCGACTCCCAGACGGAGACGTTCATCGCCATGCGGACGGAGATCGACAACTGGCGCTGGTCCGGCGTCCCGTTCTTCCTGCGCACCGGCAAGTCCATGGGCGAGTCCAAGCGGCTGATCACGATCGCGTTCCGCGAGCCGCCGCGCAAGATGTTCCGCGACGTGAAGGCGTTCGTCGAGGACTACGGTCCCGACCACATCTCGTTCGACTTCGGCGACCCGGGCGGGATCACGACCTCGTTCCTGGCCAAGGTCCCCGGCCCGCGGATGCGCCTCGGGCAGGCCCAGATGAAGTTCTCCTACGAGGGGTCCTTCAACACCGCGGGCCTCGAGGCCTACGAGCGCCTGCTCTACGACGCGATGCTCGGCGACCGCACACTGTTCACGGACTCGGAAGGCATCGAGAACCTGTGGGCGGCGTCCTCCGCGCTGCTGGAGGATCCGCCGCCGCTGCACCGCTATGCACCGGGGAGCTACGGCCCGCAGAAGATGCACGAGCTCATTGCGCCCCGGCGCTGGTGGCTGCCGGTTACCTGAAGCTGATCGCGCCGTCGCGCTCGATCTCGATGCCCCTGAAGCGCTCGGCCGCCGGCGGCCGGGCGTTCAGGATGACGGGGTCCTTGATGTTCAGACCATCGAGCGGGCCGCAGACCCAGCACTCCCACGGGTTGTACTCGACGAACTCGTTGGCCCACTTGGAGGGGTCGATGAACAGGCACGTCTTCTGGAACGCGCGGCCGGACGGGAGCGAGTACTGGACCGCGCCGTTGAGGAACTGGACCGCGCGCACGCGCACGACGTACTGGTGGTTGGCGACGAGGCCGGTGAGCGGAATCGAGAGGCCGGTCGTCGCGAGGTTGGCCGACGTGCCCGCGGTCAGGTCGGCGAGGTTGAGGCGGTAGCCGAGGATCGTGCCGCCGGGGTTGGGCGTGGACGGCGTCCAGGAGGCGGTCACGTTCCCGCACGCGTACTTCGGGATCGGGTGCATGATCGGCGTCGTCGGCGTGGCGCTCGCGGTGGAGACGAACGCGAGCGAGGCGAGGGCGGCGCCGGCGAGGGTGATGAGGGGGCGGAATCTCATGACCAACAGAGTCCGCCCCCTCGGGCTTGATACGCCCGCCTATCTCACGGGTTCGTCGTGGACAACGTGAACGTGAGTGTCTTGCTGTAGCTGCCGGTGCGCAGCGGGTCGTTGGCCTTGATCAACTGCTTGAAGCCGATGTTCACGGTGTCGTTGGACACCGGTGCGGTCCAGCCGGCCTTGCTGAGCTCCACGCGCAGCGGCTCGGCGAGGCTGAACGCGCCGTTGGTCAGGTGGCCGGGCGTGGAGACCGTCAGCGCCGCGTCGCCCGCCGTGGAGATGACGTTGGCGGTCGTGCCCGCCGTGTACTCCTTCGTCGTGCCGGGCGTGAACGCGCCGAACGTGGCCGGAGCGCCGAGCGACAGGGACAGCGTGGCCGGGACCGTGCCGCCGACCGGCAGGTCCTGCGAGGAACCGATCGAGAAGTGCGTCGCTCCGCTGCCGACCTCGAAGACGGCGCGGCCGCCCTGCTCGCCGACGTAGCGCGGTGCGCCCGCCCCCACGCCCACGTACTTCGCGCCGCCCGGGTTCGGGATCGCGACGGTGGCCTTGACGTTGGTCGGGACCTTCACGTCGATCACGAACGTGCCGGCGACGCGCTTCCAGGCCGTCTCGACCGTGCCGCGCTGGGTCCAGGCGGAGCCGCTCACGCGGTGCAGGTCGGCCTTCTCGACGGCGGGCGGCTCGATCCGGACCGTCGCCGCGCCGGGGCTGGTGACCTCGATGCCCAGCAGCGACTCGATCTGGTCCACGAGGCCCCACGCGCCCCAGCCGTGCGACATCGACTCGTTGTTGGTCGGGACGCAGGGCCAGCCGGCCGAACAGCCCGGGTTCCACTGCTCCCACATGAACGTGCCCTGCTGGGCGAGCGTCCGGGCGGGGCCGTCGGCGTCCTTGTCCGTCATGAGCTTGACCACTTGGTCGTAGCGGCCCGTGTCGGTCAGCGCCTTCAGCAGCACGTGCCATGTCATCGGGCCCTGCTTCATGCCCTGCGCCGTGATGTTGTCGGCCAGCTTCTCGCGCATCGCCGCGGGCGCCACGCCGTAGTAGATCGGGTACGTCTGGGCGTGCTGGGCGGCGTTGGCGAGCTGTGGGTTGCCGGCGGCCGAGCTCAGGCCGTCGGTGTAGATGCCGTCGGCGTTGACCAGCTTGGCGTTGATGGTCGTGGTGAGGTCGTCCGCCCAGGCGTCGAACACCGCGCCGTCCTCGGGCTTGCCGAGCACGCGCGCGACCTTGGCGCTGCTGCGGAGCGTGCCGACCGCGTGCGCGTTGTGGATCGTGCGCGCCGCGTTGTTGTTGAAGGTGTAGCCGTAGCGCATCGGCGCCGGCCAGTCGATGATGCCGTACTGGTAGGAGCTCGTCCCGCCCAGCAGGTTGTAGACGAGGCCGGCCGCGTCACCCGAGGTGGCGACGTTCGTCTTGACGTAGTTGGCGATCGCCTTGAGCGCGTCGTAACTGTCGGCGAGCACCGTCTTGTCGCCCGACTGCTCGTAGTAGCGCCACACCCAGTCCGGCATCATCAGCGTGTAGTCGGGGATGTCGCGCATGTTGTCGCCGTTCGGGTAGACGGCGTTCACACGGCCGGGCGTGCCGATGCTCGGGTACGAGCAGGGCAGCTGCGCGGCGGTGCAGTAGCCGCTCGAAGCGGCCTTCCACGAATGCGTGGCGCTGTCGATGATCTCGCGGATCGCGCGCTTGGACGCGTTGCGGTCGCCGCTGGCGATCATGTTCGCGAACGAGATGTCCACCGTGTCGCCGGTGAACTGGCCCTTCTCGCGCGTCGGCGTGTCCAGGAAGACCTCCTCCGAGCTGTGGATGCCCGAGTGCTGCATGAGGTCGAAGACGGCGTCGAGCGTCTCGTTGTCGGAGTCGAACGTGGCGCGGCGGTCGGCCGGCGCGTCGCTGTACTGGAGGACGGCGGTGACGTCGTCGGCGGTCAGCGTCTCGCCGCCACCGGGCGGCAAGATCTGCAGGTAGCGCCAGCCCCAGTACTGGAACGGCTGCGCGACCTGCGCCCCGCCGGACTGCGTGTACCACCAGCCGAGGTTGGAGCCCTGGGTGTCGTGCGTGGACGTGCCCGCGCGCGAGCCCTCGACAAAGCGCGCGTTCGCGTGCGCGCGGTCGAGCGGCGCGTCGAGCGTGATGCCCGTGCCCGCTGCGCCGGTCGTGCCGACCGCCGTGATCGTGCGGACCTCGGGATCGCCCGCGCCGTAACCGTTCGCGGCCTGGTCGATCGTGATCTTGTCGCCCACCACGAAGTTCCCGACGCTCGCGACCTTGATGTTCGTCGCGCCCGCGGCAACCGCCGCCGACAGCGTCGTGTTGTTGAGGCGATAGCTCGTCTGGACGACGATCTGGCGCCCGGACACACCGGCCTTGTATGCGATCCGTGGCATCGCGGCGATCACCTGGCCGAAGTCGGCGACGACCGAGCCGTCGGCGAGCGTCCTAAAGCTCTTCGGCTTGACCGTCTCGTAGTCGAGATGGCTGATCGCCGGGGCCAGGTGCGAGAACGTCTCGCGCAGCGGGTTCAGCGGGCGCGGGTGCGGGCCGATCGCGTACGCGGGCTGCCAGGCGGCGTCGTCGAAGGTCGCCGTGTCCCAGCCGGCCTGCTCGCCGCGCGCGTCGTAACGCTCGGCGCGGTCGCCCGAGTCGCCGTTGCGCGTCGTGACCGTGGTGGTCGTGTACTCGTTGGCCTTGGAGATCTTCCACGTGCCGTCACTGGCGAACGTCTCGCGCGTGCCGTCCGCGTGATCGACGACGGCCTTGACGATCAGGCCGCTCGGGCCCGCGTGGTCGAGCACGGCCTGGCCGCTGGCGTGCGCGACCTTCAGCGCCGGGCTGACCGTGACGCCCGTGCCGGTGGCGCCGGCGGTGCCGATGGCCGTGACCGTCGTGGTCTCGGCGGCCGTGCCGGTCCCGACCGTGATCTGGTCGCCGACGTCGAACACGGACACGCTCGCGACCCTCAGGTTGGTCGCGTCCACGGCCTGCGCGGCGGACAGCGTCGTGTTGGCGATCGGGCCGTTCGCGCGGCCCTGGCAGGTGCAGGTCCAGTAGTGGTAGAGCGCGCCCAGCGCCAGCGGTTCGCCGGCCTTGACCGCGTCCGTCGCGTCGAAGGCGTAGTACTGCGCCTCGGTCGGGTGGTTGAAGTTGTCGCCGATCCCGACGGCCTTGCCGTTGACGTGGATGCGGTAGTTGCCCATCGCCGACGCGTACACGCGCGCCCGGGTGACCGGGCTGGCATTGACCGCCGGGAACGTCTTGCGCGCGAGCGTCCAGTCGTCGGAGGAGTCGTTGCCCGTCGTCACGCGGCGGATCCAGTTCGCGCCCGACCAGCCGGTGTTGCCGATACCGGTGTCGAAGGCCGCGCTGGCCGCCGGCGACTCGGCGCCGCCGGAGTCCCAGGTCTTCACGCTCCAGCGGTACGCCTCGCCGGGCGCGAGCGCCGGGCCGCCGTAGGGCACGTAGGACTGGTCCGAGGACGCGGTCTTGCCGCTGTCCCACACCGCCGTGCCGTCGGCCTTGGTGACCGTGAGCTGGTAGGCGGTCTGGACGTCGTTGCCTCTGTCGCTCGCGGGCATCCAGCCGAACAGCGGCGCGCCCTCGACGTTCAGCGAGCGCGCGTCATCACCGACCGTAAGCTGCGTCGGTGGTCCAGCCGCCTGCGCGACTCCGGTTACGCCAAGGCACAGCGCGACGGCTGCTCCAACGGACCAGCGTTTCATGGGCTCTCCCCCTCGCGTTCGTGGTCGAACGCGTTCGTTCCACACAACAACTAACCATCAATCGCGCACATGTCAAGCCAGATCACCATCGATGGCCGTCTGGGCCCGAGCGCGAACACCGTGCGCGTCGGGACCTTGTTGGTGGATACGGGCAGCGGCACGGAGGCCTCGATCGCGCGGCTGCGGTCGTTCGCGCACGGCGTGGAGTCGGTCGCGCTGACCCACTTCCACGCTGACCACGCCGGCGGCGCGGCCGCGCTCGGCTTGCCGATCGCCGCGCACGAGGCGGAGGCCGACACCACCGATCCGCGGACCGGCGATCCGTGGCTGGGCTTCGAGATCCCGCCGTATCGGGTGGACCGCGCGCTGCGTCACGGGGACACGGTCGGCGAGCTGGTCGTCGTCCACACGCCCGGCCAGACGCCGGGCCACGTCGCCTACTGGCACGAGCCGACGCGCACCGCGATCACCGGCGACCTGATGCAGCAGGGCGACGTCGCGTGGGTCCCGTTCGGCGGGCCGTGGGCGGACGGCGCGCTGGCCCGGATGGTCGAGTCTGTGCGAACGGTCGCGGCGCTGCGCCCGGCGCGCTGCATCTCCGGCCACGGGCCGCCGGTGGACGACGTGCCCGCCGCGGTGGAGTTCACGCTGCGGCGTTACGAGCAGTTCGCCGCGGAGCCGCAACGCGCGGTCTGGCACGCCGTACGCCGCGCGCTCGTCTCACACCTGATGATCCAGCCGCTGTCCGCGGCGCAGCTCGCCGCGCTACCGTGGGCGCCGGTCGCGGCCGAGGCGCTCGGCGAGTCGCCGCGGGTGATCATCGACCGTGCGCTGGCCGGGCTCGAGCAGCGCGGCGTGGTCGCGCGCGGCACCCCTGAGTGGGTCACCACGCTCCCGCACGAGTAGCCGGTTCAGGGAATGGTTCAGGGATGGATCCGTTGTTCCGGACCGAGCGGTCCAGGACGATCGCGGCATGTCGCACTCCTCCCCTGCGCTCCTCGTAGTTCTGATCGCCTTCCTGTTCTCGCTGTGCGCCGCTCCCGCCGCGCACGCCGGGACCTTCGACCGCGACACGACGTGGGCCCACACGGGCCTCGCCGCGTCTCCTGCCGACGGCAGCGCCCGTTGGGCCGCCCTCGCGATGCTCCCCGACGGGCGCTTCCTCGCCGCCGGCCGCACGCCTGGTGGCCAGGCCGCCGTCGCGCGCTTCACCGCGGCCGGTGAGCTGGACCCGACCTGGGCCGCCGACCAACCCGTACCCGGACTCCTCGTCGTATCCGCCCAGAACGCGGTCCTCCCCGCCGCGCTCATCGTCCGCCCCGACGGCACCGTCCTGCTGGGCGGGACCACGCTCGCCGTCGACAGCACGCCGTCGCTGCTCGTCGCGCGCCTGACCGCCGACGGTCACCTGGACCCGGCGTTCGCGACCGGCGGCAAGCTGATCACGACCTCCGGCGGCGAAGCGGAGCTCGGCAACCTCGCCGTCACCGCCGACGGACACATCCTTGCCGCCGCCACGTCCGGGACGACCGGCGTGCTCGTGCGCCTGACCGCGTCCGGCGTCCGCGACGCGACCTTCGGGAGCGCCGGCGAGATCCGCATCGCCCTCGGCGGCGCCGCCACGAGCTTCTCCGACCTCGCCCTCGACGGCGCGGGCCGCATCTATCTCGCCGGCAGCCGGGCGACGACGCCCCGCCACCAGATGGTCGTCGCCCGCCTCACCGCCGCCGGTGCGCTGGACGCGACCTACGGCACCGCCGGCTACCGCGCCACCGACCTCAACGGCGCTTCCCCGTCCGTCTATGAGGTCGACGCTCGCCGTCTGCGCGTCGACGCCGACGGCACCGCACTCGTCCTCTCCACCGTGAAGAGCGCGACCGGCCCCGCGACGCACCTGGTCGGGCTCGCCCGCCTCACGCCGTCCGGCGCGCCCGACGCTTCGTTCGGCACCGGCGGCACGCGCACGCAGGACGTCTCCCCCTCGCACATCACCGACATGACCAGCCTGGTCACGCTGCCGGACGGCTTCGTCGTCGGCGGCGCGATGGCCGTCGGCTCCACCACCCAGTTCGCGCTGGCGATGTACAAGGAGGACGGCACCGCCGTCAACGCGGCGAACCTGGTCGTGGGCACCGGTGGCCCGGACAAGATCGCCGCGCTCGCCGTCACACCGCAGGGGCGTCTGCTCGCGGCCGGCTCGAGCCAGACGCCGTCCGAGCAGAACCTGAGCGCGATCGTCCGCCTCGGCGGCGACGCGCACGCGCCGCAGGGAGCAGTGCAGCTCACCTGGGAGCAGGCCGTGCCCGGGCGCGCGGTGCGGCCGGGCCAGACCGTCGGCTTCGACGCGTCCGGCTCGACCGACCCGGACGGCCCGATCGCCAAGTACGAGTGGGACATCGACGGTGACGGGACGTACGAGCGCTCCGGCGTGAAGGTGCTCGGCAGCTACCCCGCCCCCACCGTCGCCGGCGTCACCCTGCGCGTCACCGACGCCGACGGGCTCACCGCGATCTCCGGGGCGACGCTCAACGTCGTCGCCGACCAGGCCCCGACCGTCGCGTTCATCACCCCGACCAAGGCCCCGGTGGCGGGCGCGCCGTTCCTGTTCGGCGCCAACGCCACCGATCCCGACGGCACCGTCGTCAACTACGCGTTCGACTTCGACGACAACGGCAGCTACGAGACCTCCACCGGCGCTTCTCCCCTGGGCAACACCACCTTCGGCCAGAAGGGCCCGGCGACCGTCGGCGTCCGCGTGACCGACGACGAAGGCGCCACGGCCACGGCCAAGCTCAACGTCGTCGTCAAGGACGCGCCCTGCATCGACAACCCGATCATCAAGGTCGAGCGCGCCACCGTCATCACCCAGGGCGCGGACGTCGCGGGCGGCGCGGGGTGCTTCCACGGCGTGACCACCACCGCGTCCGGCGTGCGGACCACCGTGTACACCACGAGCGGGCACTTCCGCGTGAACGGCATCGAGGTCGACACGCTCGGCGGTTCCGAGGCGAAGCTCGAATGGAAGCGCAAGACCAGCGGCAACAAGGAGACGGTCTCCTTCAAGCTCACGGCCAAAAACGCCCGCGTCGAGGGCACGGCCAAGAAGACCGACTTCATGTTCCACGAGGGAGCGCTGAACTGGGACCTCTCGGGCACCACGATCGCCGGCTTCGTCGTCGACCCCAACGCCGGTGTCGGCGGCCTCGCGCTGAAGGTCCTCGGGCCGCCCACGCTCCGTCCCGACGGCAGCTCGACGCTCGACGTCCTCCCGGGCATGCCGCCCGAGCTGCTCGGCAAGACCCCGAGCGCTCCGGACCGGCTCGTGTTCGGCCCCGCGGCCAACGCCGCGGCGCTGGGCGCGTTCAGCTTCCACGTCGACCAGATCCCGCTCGGCGTGATCCTGCTCGGCCCCGTCACGGTCACCTATGACGGCGCGGGCAGCTGGCTGATCGAGGCCGAGGCCACGATCCCGTACCCGATCCCGACCAAGGTCGCCGGCCGTCTGGTGATCGTCGCCGGCCACGTCAAGGAGGTCGATCTGGAGCTGCAGGGCGCGCTCCCGACCCCGACTCCGGTCGTGATCAAGTCGCTCGGCGTGCATATCGACTTCGGCCCGAAGGTCGCGGCCAAGAAGGAGTGCATCAGCACGGTCGGGCTCGTCGAGACGACGCCGTACGAGACCTACAAGGCGCTCGACTACTACATCCCGATGCTGCGCCAGCTCGTGACCGCGAACCCGTCGCTGTACGGCAGCCTGTTCCGCCAGACGTTCCAGCGCTACCCCGTGCCGACGTTCGCCCTGTGCGGGCACATCGGGCTCAGCCTGGCCGAGGTGCTCGAGGCCGATGTCGGCTTCGGCTTCGCCCGCTACGACAACCCCTATCCGAACCTCTTCTTCTTCAGCGGCAAGGCGACGATCGCCAAGTTCATCGACGCTGAGATCCAGGCCGAGTTCACGACCGACGGCTACGTGCACTTCGCCGCCGCCGTCAAGGGCGGGTACCCGAAGAAGGACCCGTGGATCAACTGGAACATCGGGCTCGACTTCGAGTACTACAAGAAGCAGTTCAACGCCGAGGCGCACGCGGTGCTCGAGATCGTGCCGCTGGACTTCACCACCGGCGCCAACGTGCTCGTCTCCAACAAGGGCCTCGCCGCCTGCCTGTACTTCAAGACGTTCGCCGGCACGTGGCGGCCGGGCGCGGGTGCCGAGTGGGGCAAGGGCCCGACGCTGTACCTGTTCGGCTGTGACGTGAAGGACTACAAGGTCGTCATCAAGCACGCGCTCTCGGGCGACACCGTGATCGGCGACATCGTGCCCAAGGCCTCGGCCGCGAAGGTCTCCGGTGTCGACCGGATGCCCACGGGCGGCCACGGCAACTCGGCCGGCTTGGTCAAGTACACCGGCAAGTCGGTGGCGAAGGCCGCACAGGCCGGGCCCGACCCCGTCGACATCCCCGCCGGCCTGCCCGGCACCGTGATGGCGTTCAAGGGCGCCGACGCGCCCCCGCACGTGATCGTCCGCGGCCCGTCGGGCCAGGTGTTCGACACGGGTGCGGGCAACGCGCCCGCCGAGGCCCCCGGGTTCGTCGCGCTCAAGAACGACGCGCTGGACATCACCGAGATCGTGATCGAGAAGCCCGCCGGTGGCCGCTGGACGGTCGAGACCGCGGCGGACTCCTCGCGCCTGGTGCAGGGCATCCAGGCCGACGGCACGCGCCCGGCGACCGCGACCGCCAAGGTCACGGGCTCCGCGCACGACCGCACGCTCAACTACACCGTCAAGAACGTCCCGGCCGGTGGCCGCGTCGAGTTCGTCGAAGCCGGCGACGGCGGCGGCGGGCGCATCGGCACCGTGAAGATGGACGGGCGCGGCACGCTGAAGTTCAACCCGGCCGTCGGCGCGCCGGGCAAGCGCAAGCTCCAGGCCGTCGTCTACGCGGCGGACGGGTTCCTCGCGAGCCGTCTGGAGCTCGGCACCTACACGGCGCCCGCGCCCGAGCGGCCCGCGAAGGCCAAGAAGCTGCGCGCCAAGCAGTCAGGCAAGCGACTGGTGCTGCGCTGGAGCGGCAAGGCGTACAGCCAGCAGGTCGACATCCGCAGCTCTTCCGGGTTGAACCTCACCCGGACCGTCAAGCGCTCTACGACGTCGATCAAGCTGCCCGCGAAGGGCACCAGGCTCACCATCACCGTCACCGGTTCGACCAAGTCCGGCCTCGCCGGGCGGCCCGCTCGCTTCACGACCACGGTGCGCGGGAAGAAGTAGTGAGCGGGAGGGACGTAATATCCCTCTCGCACTGTGACGGACCTGGCCTCAGCCGCGAGCGGCACCCCGCTCGTCGGCCGGTCGGTCGAGGTCGCCGTGCTGGATGAGGCGGTCGCCACCAATCGCCTGTCCGTGATCGAGATCGTGGGCGAGGCGGGGATCGGCAAGACGACGCTGCTCGATCACCTCGGCGCCTCCGCGCGGACCGCGGGGGCGCTGGTGCTCAGCGCGCGATGCTCCGAGTACGAGCGCGACGTGCCGTACGCGTTGTTGATCGACGCGCTCGACGCGCACCTCGTCCAGCACGGCCCGCCGGCCGGGTTGGCCGCCGCCGATCTGGCGGCGGCCGCCGAGGGCGGGCACGGCCCGGCCGGCTCCTCCCATCTGGCGGCCCTTGGTGGGACGTTCCCGGCGCTGGCCGGCTATGCCGGACCGCCCGTGGAGCGCCACGAATTGCACCGGGCGGTCCGCGCGTTGCTGGAGGCGCTAGCCGCCCCGCGCGGGCTCACCTTGGTGCTCGACGACCTGCACTGGGCCGACCCGGCCTCGATCGCGCTGGTCGCCTCGATCGTGCGCCGCCCGCCGCCGCGGCTGCTGCTGGCGCTCGCGCACCGGCATCGCCAGGCCGACTCCGCGCTGGACCCCGAACTGCGCCGTGCGGCCGACGCGGGCCAGGCGCGCCGCTTGACGCTCGGGCCGTTGTCGCCGGCCGACGCTTCCCGCCTGCTCGCGCGGCCCGCCGAGGACGGGAAGCTGCGGCGGCTCTACGAGGAGAGTGGCGGGAACCCGTTCCACCTCATGCAGCTGGCTCGCACCGAGCAGCCGGCGGTCGCCCGCGCCGACGATCCCGGGTACGGCGGGGTCCCGGAGGGCGTGCGCGAGGCGGTGCTGAGCGAGACCACGCCGCTGGGCACCGACGCGCGGGCGCTGCTCGACGGCGCGGCCATCGTCGGCGACCCGTTCGAGATCGACTTCGCCGCCGAGGTCGCGGGGCTCTCCCGGGCGGCCGCGCTGGAGGCGCTCGACGTGCTGGTCGCGGCGGACCTCGTGCGCGGGACGGAGGATGTCCGGCGCTTCCGCTTCCGCCATCCGATCGTGCGCCGCACCGTCTACGAGACGGTCGGCCCTGGACGGCGGCTCGCCGGGCACGCCCGGGCGGCGGCCGGACTGGAGCGCGACGGCGCCGGGCCGGTTGCGCTCGCGCACCACGTCGAGCAGTCCGCCGCTCCCGGCGATGCCGCGGCGGTCGCGGTGCTGGCCGAGGCGGCCGCGCAGGTCGCCGCGCGGATGCCGCAGACGGCGGTGCACTGGCTGACGGTCGCCCGCACGCTAGCCCGCGGGCCGCAGGAGGGCGAGTTGCTCGGGCCGCTGGCGCAGGCATTGGCGGGTGCCGGGCGGTTCGCCGACGCGCGCCGTGTGCTGCTCGAGCTGCTCTCCCCGCTACCCGAGGACGCTCCGGCGCGGCTGGAGTTGATCGCCGCCTGCGCGATGATGGACCGCCTGCTCGGTGACCATGACGGCGCCCGGCAGCGCCTGCGGACCGCGCTGGTCGCGGCCGACGCGCGAGCGGCGGTGGCGCTCAACCTCGAGCTCGCCGCGCACGCGTCGCTGCGCGGGGACCCGGTGGAGATGCGCGCCTGCGCGCGCGAGGCGCTGGCGGGCGCGGTCGATCCCGTGCCGGCGGCCGCGGCCACCGCAGCACTCGGGATGGCCGCATACACGCTCGAGGAGTACGCGGAAGCGCGGTCGCTGGGCCGCGAGGCGACGGCGGCGATCGCCGCCCTCTCCGACGAGCAGCTCGGCACGCGGCTGGAGATGCTGCTGTTCGTCGGCTGGGCGCAGTTCTTCCTCGGCGAGTTCGAGAGCGCGCTGGCGCACTTCGCGCGCGGCACGGCCGTCGCCCGCCGGGCCGGCAGCGCCGTGCTCGCGCTGGAGCTGGCCGTCGGCGAGGCGCTCGGCCTGCTCGCCCGCGGCCGCATCACCGAAGCGCTGGACGTCGCCGACGACGCGGTCGAGGACGCGCGGCCGCTGGGCAGCGCCCAATCGCTCGTGTGGACCCTGTACGCGCAGGCGACGGTGCTGGAAGCGGGCGGAGACCCGGCCGCCGCGGTCCGCGCGGGCGAAGAAGCCGTGGCGTTGACGGCGGGGCTTGAGCCGTCGACGATCACCGCCGCGTGCGGCTCGGCCCTGGCCGCGGCGCTTGTCGCCACCGGCGAAGGCCCCCGCGCAGCGAGCGTCCTGCTCGAGCAGCAGGGCGGCCCGGATCTCCCGCGTTTCTTCGCCGGCCAGCGCGCCGGGTGCTACGAGGTGCTGACCCGCGCCGCCCTGCTGACCGACGACACGCCGGGCGCCGCCGCCTGGGCCACCCGTGCCGAGACCGCCGCGGGGGTGACCGAGCGCGCCGCCGGCAAGGACGCGGGCGGCGAGTCCGGCGCGCACAACGGCCGCGACGACGCGACCCGGCGCGACCCCGGCGAGCCGGCCGCCGACCTGCCGCTCGCGGGCGCGCTCGCGCAGCGTGCGCGGGCACTTGTGTGCCTCGCGGAGGGTGACGCCACCCGCGCGGTCGCGCTCGCCCTGGAGTCCGTCGCGACGACCGACCGGCTCGGGCTCGCCGTCGAGTCCGCGCGCGGGCGCATCCTCGCGGGGCGCGCGCTCGCGGCGATCAGCGACCGCGACGCCGCGGCCGAGCAGTTGCGCGCCGCCGAGGGCCTGCTCGTCGACGCGCCCGCCGGCCATCTGCGGGCCGAGGCGGTGCGGGAGCTGCGCCGGATCGGCCGCCGCGTCAACCGGGCCGGCCGGGCCGGGCGCGCGGACGCCGCCGGCCCCGCCGCGCTCACGGCTCGCGAGCTCGAGATCGCCCAGCTCGTCGCCGGCGGGATGACGAACCGCGCCGTCGCCAAGTCGCTATTCCTGAGCGAGAAGACGATCGAGAGCCACCTCGCCGGCGCGTTCGTCAAGCTCGGCGTGCGCACCCGCACGGCGCTCGCCGCCGCGCTGGCCTCCACCCCCTGAACGAACGAACGGACGTCGCACATGGTCTACGAGATGCGGGTCGATCACCTGTTCCTGCGCATGGACGGGCGGGTGTTCGAGGTCCTGTCGGACCGGTCGGACTATCAGCACCGCGTGCACGTCGACGTGGTCGGGTTCGAGGTCAAGGGCCCGGACCGCAAGGGTCGCTACACGGCGCGGATCGGGATGCTCAAGGACGGCGAGCTCAACCTCGGCACTACGCGCACCAGCGTGGACCTGGACGAGGCGGAGTTCCAGCGCTTCACCGCGCTCGTCGCCGCCACGCGCGCCGCGCGTGACGCCGGCCCCGACCCGTGGTGATCAGCGCGGGACCGAGAACCGCTGCGTGTTCGTGGTCCGGCCGAGCCGTGCGGTGACCGTCACGCGCGTGGCCTTGCCGAGCCGGCTGCGGGCGACGTCGAAGCGCACGCGGTAGCGACAGCTGCGATCGGGCTTGGCGGTCTTGCGCGTGATCGTCTTGGTGCCCGCCTTCAGGGTGAGCGCGACGCGACCGCGGCACGGCCGGGCGAAGCGGCCGGCGGCCGTGAACGACACACGCGTCGACTTCGTCGTCGGAGTCGGCGTGGCCGTCGGCGTCGGCGTCGGGCCGGGCAAGAGCGTGGCGCCCGGGTCCGGGCTCGCGGTGGGCACCGGGGTCGCCGTGGGCGCGTCGACGGTGACGCCGGTCGTGATCGGCCCCGAGTCGACGCCGCGGAGGGTGAACTCGTCGATGCCGCTCGCGAGCGCACTCGCGCTGAACGTCCCCACCGTGTCGAACAGCCGCGAGCACGTGAACGTGCGCGTCTGCCCCGCGCCCAGTGGCGTTGCACCCCCGGTGCTCGTCACCGGCGAGCACCCGCCGTCGGTCACGGTGACGTCGCGGACGGCGCCGGTGCCGGTGTTGCGCACCGTGTAGGTGTAGGTCACGCCGAGCGGCGCGAACCCGCTCGCGGGGCTGGCGACCGTCATCAGCGTCAGGGCCCCGAGCGGGTCGCCCGCGATGGCGCGCACGAGCGTGTTGACCGCGGTCGCGGACACCGGGCGGTCGTCGGACGTGCTGATCGCGGTGGCGTTCGAGGTCGACGTGTAGTCCCCGGGCGTGGCGAACCGGTGCGTGCAGGCGTAGCGCCAGGTCTCGGCGGCGTCGATCGCGGCGTCGCCATCCGTGTCGCCGCTCCCGTACACCGGGGTGCAGTACGGGTGCGCGAGCGCCACCGAGGTCAGCGGGTCAGCCGGTTCGCCCTGGTTCGTGAGGGCGAAGCGGTAGGTGACATCCAGCGGCGCCGTACCCGTCGCCGGTTCGGCGACGACGGTGAAGCCGAGCTTCGGCGCCGCGATCGGCACGCCCTGCATCTTCGAGAAGGTCAATGCCGATCCGACCGGCGTGTCCCGCAGCGTTCCGACCACGTCCACACGCGCTGTGGCGACCGTGACGCCCGGGTTGAGCGCCACGACCCACGGGAGCGTGGCCACCGTGGTCGACGGCATGCCGCCGGGATAGTTCGCGCCGGCGGCGACGACCGTGCTCGTCGCCGCCGGCTGCCCGTCGACACCGGGCAGCGCGACGCGGATTGTCACACCGGAGACATCGCATGCGCCGGCGCCCGTCTGGGCCACCGAGACCGAGAACGTCGACGCGAGCCCCAGTCGACCCTTCGCCGGGCTCCAAGTCGCCGCCACATCAAGCCGGTTGGCCGTACAGCCGACCGGCGTCTGCGCCGAGGCGGGCGCGGCCGGGAGCACGAACAGCAACCCAATGAGGACAAGCAACTTGCGCACAAGATCGACCCTACCGGCCGACAGCGCCACCCACCGGGCGAACCGTCGTGCCGCCGAGGCGCAGCGCGTCCGCCTCGGTCTCGTCCAACCCCGTCGCCAGCGTCGTCGCGACTTCGCTCAGCGGGGCGATCACGGACAAGCCCCGCACCGAGAGCTTCGTCTGATCGATCAGGAGCACGGATTCGCCCGCCTGTTCGATCATGGTGCGCTTGAGCTCGGCCTCCAGCGGATCAGCGTCGGTCAGCATGCCGTTCGCCGCGACGCCCTTGACCGAGAAGAACAAGCGGTCGGCGAAGTGGCCCTGGACCGTGCGCACGGCGAACGGGCCGACGAACGAGCGGGTGAGCCGGCGCAGCGTGCCGCCGATGCCGATCACCTCGAGCCCGGGCCCGCCTTCGCGGAACAGCAGCTCCATCACGGGCAGCGAGTTCGTCAGGACCGTCGCCGACAGGCCCGTGTCCACGAGCCGCTTGGCCACGTAGTACGTCGTCGTCGACGAGTCGAGGAAGATCGTCTCGCGCGGCGTGAGCAGTTCCACCGCCGCGACGGCCAGCGCGGTCTTGTCCTCCGCACGCACGTCCAGGCGGCGAGCGAACGAGTCTTCGTGCGCGGAAATGGTCGGCAGCACCGCGCCGCCGTGCGTGCGGCGGACCACGCCGCGCCGCTCCAGCTCGGCAAGATCGCGGCGTGCGGTCATCGGCGAGATGCCGTAGAGCCCTTCCAACTCGGCCACGGTCACCGCGCCCTGTGCGCGCAACCGTTCGGCAATCTCGCGGCGACGGGCCTCTGCGAGCACGGCAGGGCCTTCATCTGATCGTCTGCGTGCGATTGGTATCTCCTCCGTCGCTCAGACAACCAATCTATGGTCGCTTTGTCAAGCAAGCGAACTCACACGAACAGCAAAACGATCAAAAAGAATCGCCATTCGCTCTTGACACACCCGAATCGCTCTGTTTTGATCGGGTTCTGTTGTTTCGAGGGGGAGGAGCCTCAAATCAACCAGCAATCGACAGCTGCTGAGCCGACTACGCCAATCATCGCCCTGAAGGGCGCAAGCAAGTCCTACGGGGCTGTGCGCGCTTCACGGAATGTCTCGATCGAGTTGCGCGCCGGAGAGGTCCGGGCGCTCGCGGGCGAGAACGGTGCCGGCAAGTCGACGATCGTGCGGATGCTCGCCGGCGTGCAGCGCCCCGACGAGGGCGACGTGCTGGTCGACGGCGAGATCGCGGCCTTCCACGGCCCGGCGGACGCGCGTGACGCGGGCGTCGCGGTGATCTACCAGGAGCCGACGCTCTTCCCGGATCTCAGCATCGCCGAGAACGTGATGATGGGTCGCCACCCGCTCGGGTCCGGCCGCCGCATCGACTTCAAGGCGCTCAACCGCACGGTCAAGGACCTGCTCGACCGGCTCGGCGTCAAGCTCGACCCCGAGCAGCCGGTCAAGGGCCTCAGCATCGCCGACCAGCAGATCGTCGAGATCGCGAAGGCGCTCTCGTTCGACGCGCGCGTGCTGATCATGGACGAGCCGACCGCGGCCCTCTCCGGCCACGAGGTCGAGCGCCTGTTCAACGTCGTGCGCACGCTCAAGGAGCGCGGCGCCGCGGTGCTGTTCATCAGCCACCGCCTCGACGAGATCTTCACCATCTGCGACACGGTCACCGTCCTGCGCGACGGTGAGGTCACCCATGACGCCCGTACGGCCGACATGGACACCGACGAGCTGGTCCGCCGGATGGTCGGCCGCGAGCTCAGCACGCTGTTCCCGAAGCTGGAAGCGCACATCGGCGAGACGGTGCTCAAGGTCGAGCGGCTCACGCGCGAGGGCACGTTCATCGACATCTCGTTCGAGGTCCGGCGCGGCGAGATCGTCGCGCTCGCGGGCCTCGTCGGCGCGGGCCGTTCCGAGGTCGCCCGCGCGATCTTCGGCATCGATACACCGGACGCCGGCACGGTCACGGTGGACGGCGTCAAGCTCAAGCCCGGCTCCCCCACCGGCGCCATGAAGGCCGGCATCGGGCTCGTGCCCGAGGACCGTCGCCAGCAGGGCCTCGTGATGGAGCTCAGCATCGAGCGCAACATGGGCCTCACCCGCCTGCAGGCCCTGCGCAACAAGTTCGGCGTCATCGGCATGGGCTCGGAGGCCAAGCTGGCCACGGACTGGGCGACCAAGCTCCAGCTCAAGTTCCACAAGCTGAGCGACCCCGTCGGCTTCCTGTCGGGCGGCAACCAGCAGAAGGTCGTCCTCGGCAAGTGGCTCGCCACGAGCCCCAAGGTCCTGATCATCGACGAGCCGACGCGTGGCATCGACGTGGGCACGAAGGCGGAGGTTCACCGGCTCATGTCCGAGCTCGCGGGCCAAGGCCTCGCGGTGCTGATGATCTCGTCCGAGCTGCCCGAAGTGCTCGGGATGGCCGACCGCGTGCTCGTGATGCACGAGGGCCGGATCGCCCGTGAGCTCTCACGCGCGGAAGCTGACGAAGAGAACGTCGTCCGGGCCGCGACGGGTGCGCAGGTGGCCGCGTGAGCGCCTCCACGCAGGCCGCGCCGGCCCCGACCTCCCCGCCCCACGCGGAGGAGAAGACATCGTGGATCGACACGATCGTCCGCGCCCGTGAGGTGAGCCTGATCGGCGTGCTCGCGATCCTCGTGATCGCCGTCAGCATCGCCGAGCCGCGCTTCCTGAACGCGCAGAACCTGCGCGACATCTTGCTCAACGTGACGATCGTCGCACTGCTCGCCGTCGGTCAGACGATCGTCGTCATCACGCGCAACATCGACCTGTCGGTCGGCTCGATCCTGGGCATCTGCGCGTTCGCGACCGGCGTCCTGTTCGCCGATCACAACGTCCCGATCCCCGTGGTGTTCGTGCTCGGGACGCTGTTCGGCGCTGCCTTCGGCCTGATGAACGGCGTGATGGTGGCGTGGGCGCGGGTGCCGAGCCTCGTGATCACGCTCGGCACGCTGTATGTGATCCGCGGTATCGACTTCTGGTGGGCGGGAGGTCGGCAGATCAACGCCGCCGACATGCCGCGCCCGTTCCTGGATCTGGCGACGCGGACGATCCTCGGCTTCCCGGTGCTCGCGCTGTTCACGATCGTCGCGATGGTGCTCGTGGGCGTGGTGCTCGCGCGGAGCCGGATGGGCCGCGAGCTGTACGCCATCGGCTCCAACCCGGACGCGGCCGTCCTCGCCGGCATCAAGGTCAGCCGGCGCGTGCTCGGAGCGTTCATCGCCTCCGGCGCGATCGCGGGCCTCGCGGGCGTGCTCTACGCCTCGCGCTACGGCACGCTCGACGCGGTCGCCGGCACCGGCATCGAGCTGGCCGCGGTGTCCGCGGTGGTCGTCGGCGGCGTCGCCATCTTCGGCGGCTCCGGCACGGTCTGGGGCGCGGCGCTCGGCGCCCTGCTGCTGGCCACGATCCGCTCGGCGCTCGTGACCCTGCAGATCGATCCCTTCTGGAACCAGGCCATCCAGGGCGCCCTGCTGCTGGCGGCGATCGGCCTCGACGCCTACCTGGCCATGCGATTGGCCCGCGAACTGCGCAAGCGGAGGAGTGCGAACCGTGTCTGACGTCAAGACGCGCCTGGCGCGCTGGGAGACGGTCACGGTCTTCCTGCTGCTGGTGGCGATCCTCTACGGGGCGACCACGTCCGGCGAGGACTTCCTCTCCGGCGGCAACCTGAACTCGATCCTCTCGGACATCTCGGAGATCGCGATCATCGCGCTCCCGCTGACCTTGATCATCATCGCCGCGGAGATCGACCTGTCGGTCGCCTCGGTGCTCGGCCTCACGTGCGCCCTCATGGGCTACCTGTGGAACCACGGCTGGGCGATGCAGATGATCATCCCGGCGGTCCTGGTCATCGGCGCCCTGGCCGGAGCCCTCAACGGCGTGTTGGTCACACGCCTCGGGCTCCCCTCCCTGGCCGTCACGATCGGCACGCTCGCCATGTATCGCGGCTTCGCCTACGTGGTGCTCGGTGACCAGGCCGTCGCGGACTTCCCGTCCCAGTACACGGAATGGGGCTACGGCACGTTCATGGGCACCCAGATCCCGAACCCGTTCGTGCTGTTCATCGTGCTCGCGGTGATCTTCGGGATCGTCCTGCACTTCACGGGGATCGGGAGATCGATCTTCGCGATGGGCGCCAACGAGGAGGCCGCGCGGTTCAGCGGCATCCGCGTCAAGCGCATCAAGTTCTGGCTGTTCGTCGTCACCGGCATGATCAGTGCTCTTGCCGGCGTCGTCTACGCCTTCCGGTTCGCCTCGGCACGCGCCGACAACGGAGTCGGCCTCGAGCTGTCCGTCGTCGCCGTCGTGCTGCTGGGCGGAGTCTCCATCTTCGGCGGCAAGGGCAACCTGCTCGGCGTCATCTGCGCGATGTTGCTGCTCGGCACGCTCCGAAACGCGCTGACGCTCAACGACGTCTCCGCCGAAGTGCTGACCATCGTCACGGGCAGCCTGTTGCTGCTCTCAGTTCTCGGGCCGAGCGTCACCGCTCGCGTCCGTGAGGCGCTGCGTAGGGGACGCGGCGTCGACACACCCCCCACTCCCACCACCACCTGAGGAGAGAGATGATCGTTCGCAACAAAGCGTTCGCGGCGCTGGCGCTGACGAGCCTGCTGGGCATCGCCGCCTGCGGCGACACCAAGGAGAGCACGGAGAACGAGGCCGCGTCGACGCCGGCCGCCACCACCGAGGGCGCCGCTGCCGGCGGGGAGATGAAGGAAGGCCTGAAGATCGCCTTCCTCCCGAAGCAGATCAACAACCCGTACTTCACGATCTCCGACAAGGGCGGCGAGGACGCGGTCACCGCGTTCAAGGGCGAGTTCAAGCGCGTCGGCCCGTCCGACACGGCCGCGTCGTCGCAGGTCTCCTACATCAACACGCTCACGACGCAGAAGCAGGACGCGATCGTGATCAGCGCCAACGACGCCAACGCGGTCGTCCCGGCGCTGCAGAAGGCCAAGGCCGCCGGCATCAAGGTCGTCACGTACGACTCCGACACGGCGCCCGAGGGTCGTGACCTGTTCATCAACCAGGCGGCCGCCGAGGACCTCGGCCGCAGCCAGGTGCAGCTGCTCGCCAAGCAGATCGGCCAGGAGGGCGGCGAGATCGCGATCCTCTCCGCCACCCCGAACGCGACCAACCAGAACACCTGGATCGGGTTCATGGAGGACGAGCTCAAGAAGCCCGAGTACTCCAAGTTTAAGCTGGTCAAGACCGCGTACGGCAACGACGACGACCAGAAGTCGTTCGAGGAGACGCAGGGCCTGCTGCAGGCCTATCCGGACCTGAAGGGCATCATCTCCCCGACGACGGTCGGCATCGCCGCCGCCGCGCGGTACCTGCAGGGCTCGGACTCCAAGGGCAAGGTCAAGCTGACCGGCCTCGGCACGCCGAACCAGCTGCGTGACTTCGTCAAGGACGGCACGATCGAGGGCTTCGAGCTGTGGGATCCGGGCAAGCTCGGCTACCTCGCGGCCTACGCCGCGGGCGCGCTGGCCTCCGGCACGATCACCGGCGCCGAGGGCGAGAAGTTCACGGCCGGCGACCTGGGCGAGCGTGAGGTCGGCGCCAAGGGCGAGGTCCTCCTCGGCCCGCCGACCGTGTTCGACGAAGCCAACATCGACGACTTCGACTTCTAGTCGTCTGCGCACCCGTCATGGAACGAGTCTGCTTTCAGGTGCGGGTGCGCGCTGACCGTCTCGACGAGTACCGCGCGCGTCACCGGCAGGTGTGGCCGGAGATGCGCGCGGCGCTCAGCGCGACGGGTTGGAGTAACTACTCGCTGTTCCTGCGGCCGGATGGGCTGCTGATCGGCTACCTCGAGACCGCCGATTTCGAGGCCGCCAAGCGGGCGATGGAGGAGACGGACGTGAACGCACGCTGGCAGGCGGAGATGGCCCCGCTGTTCGACGCGGAGCTGACCTTCGAGCGCCTCGAAGAGGTGTTCCACCTTGACTGACTTCGCCGCGATCGACCTGGGCGCGTCCAGCGGCCGCGTGGTCTGCGGGCACTTCGACGGCCGGGTGATCTCGCTCGAGGAGTGCCACCGGTTCGTCAATCGCCCTGTGCGGCTCCCGGACGGGCTGCGCTGGAACCTGCTGCACCTGTTCACCGAGGCCGTGGGTGCGCTGGCCGGCCGTCGCTTCGACGGCGTCGGCGTCGACACCTGGGGCGTGGACTACGCGCTGCTGGACGAGCGCCACCGCGTGCTGGGTCTCCCCTTCCACTACCGCGACGAGCGCACCGCGGGTGCGCAGCGGGCGGAGGGCTACGAGATCACCGGCATCCAGCACATGCCGATCAACACCGTCTACCAGCTCATGGCGGACGATTTGACAGGCGCCGCTGCCCGCATCGCGCTGGTCCCCGATCTGCTCGCGTACTGGCTGTGCGGCGAGCTCGCCAACGAGCGCACGAATGCCTCCACCACGGGGTTGCTCGACGCGCGCACGGGTGAGTGGTCGCTGGCGCTGCTGTCGCGCCTCGGCCTGCCGACGCGCCCGTTCGGCGCGCTGGTGGAGCCGGGGACGAAGCTCGGGTCCGTCCTCCCCCACCACGACTTTCAGGCGCCCGTGTACACGGTCGCGTCCCACGACACCGCCTCCGCGTACGTCGCCGCCCCGCTGCGAGGCGAGCATTCGGCGATCCTGTCCTCCGGCACCTGGTCGCTGCTCGGCCTGGAGCTGCCGGACCCCGTCTTCAGCGACGACGCGCTCACCAACGAACGCGGCGTCGACGGCACCATCCGCCTGCTCAAGAACGTCATGGGCCTGTGGATCGAGCAGGAGTGCGCGCGCGTGTGGGGAGCGGACTTCCCGTCGCTGCAGCGCGCCGCCCGCGAGGTCACGCGCGAGGTCCCGGTCTTCGATCCCGACGACGAGCGCTTCCTGCGCGGTGGCGACATGCCGGTGCTGATCGCCGAGGTCATCGGCCGCGACGACCTGAGCCGCGGTGAGCTCGTGCGCTCGATCTACCTCTCGCTCGCCTGCAAGTACAGGGTCGTGCTGGAACGGCTGGAAGCCGCGTCCGGCCGCAACGTCCGCACGATCCACGTGATCGGCGGCGGTGCCCGCAACGAGCTGCTGTGCCAGCTCACCGCCGACATGACCGGCCGCGAGGTGCTCGCCGGCCCGGTCGAGGCGACCGCGCTCGGCAACGTCCTCGTACAGGCCCGCGCCGCCGGCGAGCTCGACTCGCTGGCCGACATGCGCGCCGTGTCCGCGGCGTCCTTCGAGCCCGTCCACTACGAGCCTTCCAAGGAATCTCTCCATGCTTGATTTGTCCAAGCTCGTCATCGAGACGCCCTCCTGGGGCTACGCGGACTCCGGCACGCGCTTCGGCGTGTTCCCCCAGCCCGGCCGCCCGCGCAACACGTTCGAGAAGCTCGACGACGCCGCCGAGGTGCATCGTCTGACGGGCACCGCGGGGAAGGTCGCGCTGCACTTCCCGTGGGACGCGGTCGACGACTACGACGAGCTGCGCGCGGAGATCGAGTCGCGCGGCCTGCAGGTCGGCGCCGTGAACCCGAACCTGTTCCAGGACCCCGACTACAAGCTCGGTTCGGTCACCCATCCGGACCCGGCCGTGCGCGAGAAGGCGATCCAGCACATGCTCGAGTGCGTGGAGATCGCCACGGCGCTGGGCGCGACGGCGCAGTCGCTGTGGCTCGCCGACGGCACCAACTACCCG
The DNA here is from genome assembly GCA_027587225.1 of Solirubrobacter taibaiensis. Classification (GTDB taxonomy): domain Bacteria; phylum Actinomycetota; class Thermoleophilia; order Solirubrobacterales; family Solirubrobacteraceae; genus Solirubrobacter; species Solirubrobacter taibaiensis. Next base: position 198,800 of record JAPDDQ010000002.1, on the reverse strand, counting down.
GGCCAGGACGATCTGCGCGAGCGCCGGCGCCGGATGATGCACGCGCTGACGCAGGTCTACGCCGCGCTCCCGGAGGACCAGGAGCTGCTCGTCGAGTACAAGTTCTTCGAGCCCGCGTTCTACGCCACCGACCTGGCGGACTGGGGCTCGGCGCTGCTGGCGTGCCTGAAGCTCGGCGAGCGCGCGAAGGTGCTCGTGGACCTCGGCCACCACGCCCAGGGCACGAACATCGAGCAGATCGTGGCCTTCCTCTCCGACGAGGGACGTCTCGGCGGCTTCCACTTCAACAACCGCAAGTACGCCGACGACGACCTGATCGTCGGCTCGGTCAACCCGTTCGAGCTGTTCCTGATCTTCGTCGAGCTGACGGCCTCTGACGAGCTGCCGCGGCTGACGATCGACCAGTCGCACAACATCGAGGCGAAGGTCGAGGCGATGACGCTCTCGGTCATCAACCTGCAGGAGGCCTACGCCAAGGCGCTGCTCGTCGACCGCGCGGCGCTGGGCGAGTTCCAGCGCGCCGGCGACGTGCTCGGCGGCCACGAGGTCCTGCTCGAAGCCTTCAACACCGACGTCCGTCCCGCCTGCGCCGAGGCGCGCGTGGCGCTGGGTGGCGCCGAGAACCCGATCCGCGCCCTCCGGGAGTCCGGCTACGCCGCCCGGATGGCCACCGAACGTGAATCAGAGCAGGAGCTGACCCGATGAGCACCGTCACCCCGATCATCGACCATGTAGAGGACCTCTGGCCCGCTGATGGTGCGCCGGATGACGCGCTGGGCCAGCTGGTCCTCGCGTCGCACCTGCTGGGCGCCAACCGCGCCGTGTCCAACTTCGGCGGCGGCAACACGTCGGCGAAGGGCACGACGATCGATCACACCGGGCGCGAGATCAACGCCATGTGGGTCAAGGGCTCGGGCTCTGACCTGGCGACGATGGGCCCGGAGCACTTCACCGGCCTCAAGCTCGACGAGATCCTGCCGCTGCTGGACCGCGACGAGATGACCGACGAGGACATGGTCGCCTACCTCGCCCAGTCCCAGCTGGACCCGAAGATGCCGCGCGCCTCGATCGAGACGCTGCTGCACGCGTTCGTCCCCGCCCCGCACGTGCACCACACGCACCCGGACGGCATCAACGTGCTCGCGGGCACGGCCGACGGCGAGCGGCTGATCGCCGAGTGCTTCGGCGACGAGGCGGCCTGGATTCCCTACATCCGCCCGGGCTTCACGCTCTCCAAGCAGGTCGGCCTGGCCGTCCGCGACAACCCGAACCTCAAGCTCGTCGTGTTGGCCAAGCACGGCCTGATCGTCTGGGGCGAGACCGCCGAGGAGGCCTACCGCAAGACGATCGAGGTCATCAACCAGGCCGTCGCGTTCGTCAACACCAAGACCGGTGACACGTCGCGCTTCGGCGGCCGCAAGATCGAGCCGGCCGGCTCGCTGACGGAGCTGCTGCCCGCGATCCGCGGCGCGGTGTCGAGTGAACGGGCGAAGGTGCTCACGGTCGACACGTCCGAGCGCGTGATGGAGTTCGTCTGCTCCGAGCAGGCCGAGCGGCTGGTCAAGGTCGGCGCGCCCTGTCCGGATCACCTCGTGCACACCAAGCGCCTGCCGCTGTGGGTCTCGCGCGAGAACGCGACGCCGGAGAAGATCGCCGAGCTGGCCGAGCAGTACCGGGCCGACTACCGCGCGTACTTCGAGTCCTTCGCGGGTGAGGGCGACGTGGCCGGCGACCCCGACCCACGGGTCGTGCTCGTCGAGGGCATGGGGCTCGTCTCCACCGGCACGACGACGAAGCTGTCGAAGGTCTCGCGGGACCTCTACCACCGCGCGATCGAAGTGATCGCCGGCGCCGAAGCGCTCGGCGAGTTCGTGTCGCTGGACGCGGGCGAGTCGTTCGCGATCGAGTACTGGCCGCTGGAGCTCTACAAGCTCGCCCAGGCGCCCAAGCCCGGCGAGCTGCAGGGCAAGGTCGCGCTCGTCACCGGCGGCGCGGGTGGCATCGGCCGCGCGATCATCGACACGCTGGCGAGTGGCGGCGCGTGCGTCGTCGCGTTCGACCTGGACGCCGACGGCGCCGCCGAGGCGGTCAGCGAGTACGGCGACCGCGGGCTGGCCGTGAGCGGCGACGTGACCTCCGAGGAGGCCGTGGCCGGCGCGTTCCGCGCGGCGGTCGAGGCGTTCGGCGGCGTGGACATCGTCGTCTCCAACGCCGGCATCGCCTCCAGCTCCTCGATCGAGGAGACGACGCTGGCCGAGTGGAACCGCAACCACGCGATCCTCTCGACCGGCTACTTCCTGGTCTCGCGCGAGGCCTTCAAGGTCTTGAAGGCGCAGGACACGGGCGGGTCGGTCGTGTTCATCGCGTCCAAGAACGCGCTCGTGGCCGGCAAGAACGCCGCGGCGTACTCCTCGGCCAAGGCCGCCGAGCTCCACCTCGCGCGGTGCTTGGCCGAGGAGGGCGGCGCGCACGGCATCCGGGTCAACACCGTCAACCCGGACGCCGTCCTGCAGGGCTCGAAGATCTGGGGCTCGTCGTGGCGTGAGGAGCGCGCCGCGGCCTACAACCTGGACCCGGAGCAGCTCGACGAGCACTACCGCCAGCGCAACACGCTGAAGGTCAGCATCTACCCCGGCGACATCGCCGAGGCCGTGCTGCACTTCGCGTCCGAGCGTCGCTCGGGCAAGAGCACCGGCAACATCCTCAACGTCGACGGGGGCGTGCCGGCGGCGTACTCGCGCTAGCCGCCGACCACTCGCAGCTTCACGCCGGTCGCCCGCAGCGGTTCCAGCGCGGCGGCCGGCGCTCCGTGGGCCAGCACGCTCGAGACCTCGGTCACCCGGGCGATCGCGTTCTGCCCGCGGGCGCCGAGCTTCGAGTCGTCGAGCAGCAGCACGGACTCCTCGGACTGCGCGATCATGGCCCGCTTGACCTCCGCCTCCAGCTCGTCCGCGTCGGTCATCACGCCGTCGCGCGTGACGCCCTTGACCGACAGGAACATCTTGTCGGCGAAGTGCCCGAGCACGGTGTGCACGGCGTACGGCCCGACGTACGAGCGGGTGAGCGGACGCAGCGTGCCGCCGATGCCGATCAGGTTCACGTTCGGCGTCTCGCGCGCGGCGACCGCCTCCATCACGGGTAGGGAGTTCGTGATGACGGTGACGCCCAGGCCCTCCTCGACGATCCGGCGCGCGACGAAGTACGCCGTGGAGCTCGAGTCCAGGAAGATCGTCTCGCGCGCGGACAGCATCTGCACGGCCTCTTCCGCGAGGCTCATCTTGGCCGCCGTGGCGACTTCCACCCGCTGGGCGAACGAGTCCTCCTGCGCGGAGATCGACGGCAGGACGGCGCCGCCGTGCGTGCGGCGGGCGATGCCCTGGCGCTCGAGCTCGGCGAGGTCGCGGCGCGCCGTCATCGGAGACACGCCGAAGCGGCTCTCCACTTCCGTGACGGTGATGGCGCCAGCGTCGCGCAGCAGGTCCGCGATCGCGGATCGGCGCGCCATGGCCAGCATCGGCCGGTCTGAACGACTGCGGTTGATCTCGGGCTCCTTTGTGATCGTTAGTGTGCCGAGACGGTACAGATGAGGGTCGCGCTTTTCATCACCTGTTTCAACGACACGCTGTTCCCCGGAGCGGGAAAGGCGGTCGTGAAGCTGCTCGAACGGCTGGGTTGTTCAGTCGAATTTCCCCTGGAACAGACGTGCTGCGGCCAGATGCACGTCAACTCCGGCTACGAGCACGAGGCCGGCGGGTTGCTCGATCGCTTCGCGCGCGTGTTCGGGGAATACGACGCGGTCGTTTCACCATCGGCGTCCTGTGTCGCTCACGTTCGTGAGCGAATCGAGTCGGTCGGTGGTCGGGTGTTCGAGTTGACCGAGTTCCTGGTCGACCAGTTGGGGGTCGTGGACGTGGGCGCCTCGTTCCCCCATCGCGTGACGCTCCACCCCACCTGTCACTCGCTCCGGCTGCTGGACATCGGCGACCGGCCCGCGCGGCTGCTGCGCGAGGTGCGGGGCATCGACCTGGTCGAGTTGGAGGGCGCGCGCGAGTGCTGCGGGTTCGGCGGGACGTTTGCCGTAAAGAACGCGGACACGTCGATGGCGATGCTCTCGGACAAGGTCCGGCACGTGCTCGATACGCGCGCGGAGGTGTGCACGAGCGCCGACACGTCGTGCCTGATGCACATCGGCGGCGCGCTCTCGCGCGGCCGGACCGGCGTGCGGACGATGCACATCGCGGAGATCCTGGCGGCGCAAGAGTGAGCTTTCAGAGCGCAGCCAAGGTCTCTTTGGCCGACGCCCAGTTGCGGCGCAACATCGGCAAAGCCACGACTTTGATCCGGGAGAAGCGGCTGCGCGCGGTGGCCGAGCTGCCGGACTGGGAGGAGCTGCGCGACGCCGGCGAGGCGATCAAGGCGCACACCATGGCGACGCTCCCGGAGCAGCTGGAACGGTTGGAGGCGGCGGTGGTCGCCGCCGGGGGCGTGGTGCACTGGGCCCGTGACGGCGCCGAGGCCAACGCGATCGTCGCCTCGATCGCCAAACGGCACGGCACGGACGAGGTCATCAAGGTCAAGTCGCTCGCGACGGACGAGATCGAGATGAACGAGGCGCTCGAGGCCGAGGGCATCCACGCGCTGGAGACCGACCTCGCCGAGCTGATCGTGCAGCTCGATCCGAACGACAAGCAGTCGCATATCCTCGTGCCCGCGATCCACCGCAACCGGGCCGAGATCCGCGCGCTGTTCGAACGGACGATCGCACAAGGTCAATCACTCGGCAACGAGGCTTCGGCCATCGCGGAGGCGGCGCGGCTGCACCTGCGCAACAAGTTCCTGACCGTGCCCATGGCGGTCTCGGGAGCGAACTTCGGGATCGCCGAGACGGGCACGATCGGCGTCGTCGAGTCCGAGGGCAACGGGCGCATGTGCCTGACCCTGCCGCACGTCTTAGTCACGCTGATGGGTATTGAGAAGGTACTTCCCTCATGGCAGGACCTCGAGGTGTTCCTGCAGCTGCTGCCGCGGTCCTCGACCGCCGAGCGGATGAACCCGTACACGTCGCTGTGGACCGGTGTTCGCCCTGGTGACGGGCCGCAGGAGTTCCATCTGATCCTGCTCGACGGCGGGCGCACCGACGTGCTGGCCGACGAGGTCGGCCGGGCCGCGCTGCACTGCATCCGCTGCTCGGCCTGCCTGAATGTGTGCCCCGTCTACGAGCGCGTGGGCGGGCAGGCCTACGAGTCCGTCTATCCCGGACCGATCGGGGCCATTCTGACGCCGCTGCTGAAAGGCCTCGACGAGGCGCCGTCGCTGCCGTGGGCGTCGTCCTTGTGCGGCGCCTGTTACGAGGTCTGCCCGGTCAAGATCGACATCCCGTCGATCCTCATCCACCTGCGCGGGCGCGTCGTGCGCGAGGAGAAGTCCAAGTTCACGCCCGAGGCGCTGGCGATGAAGGGCATGGCCGCGGCGTTCAGCACGCGGCGGCGCTACGAGGCCGCGCAGCGGCTGGCGAAGCTCGGCCGCGGGCCGATCGCGAAGGCCGCGATCCCTGGCTGGAGCGCGATGCGCGACCTCCCCGAGCCGCCCAAGGAGACGTTCCGGGACTGGTGGAAGCGTGAGCACGGCGAAGGCTGACATCCTCGCCCGCGTCCGGTCCGCGCTCGGCGACACGCCGGTGCCCGACGTGCGGCGCTCGTATCGCGCCGCCGGCTCGATCTCGACGGACGGGATCGTCGACCTGTTCTGCGAGACCGTCGCCGAGTACCGCGCGACCGTGCACCGCACGTCCGACGTCGCCGCCACCGTGCGCGTGATTCTCGGAGAGGGCAAGCGCGTCGGCGTGCCCGTCGGGTTTCGCGACCTCGGCCTGCCCGTGATCGAAGACCACGACCTGTCCGTCGCCGAGCTGGACGCGCTGGACGCCGTGGTCACAGGCAGCGCGCTGGCGATCGCCGACACCGGCACGATCGTGCTCGTCTCCGGGGTTGTCGCCGGGCGCCGCGCGCTCACGCTGGTGCCCGACCATCACGTCTGCATCGTGGAAGCGTCCTCCGTCGTGGCCTCGGTCCCCGACGCGATCGCCGCGCTCGGTCCCGACGCGCCGCTCACCTTCGTCTCCGGCCCGAGTGCCACCTCGGACATCGAGCTGGACCGCGTCGAGGGCGTGCACGGCCCGCGCCACCTCGACGTGATCGTCGTCGAATAGGCAAGTCGCCACTTGCAGGCAAGTGATCACTTGCCTATGGTGTCGCCATCACGGACGTCTTCCACGCCCTCTCCGCGCCGGCCCGGCGCGCCATCCTCGACGAGCTGAGCGACCGCAGCGGTCAGACGCTCTTCGAGCTGTGCGGCCGGCTCACCGCGAAAGGGCTGGGCATGTCGCGCCAGGCGGTCTCGCAGCACCTCGACGTGCTCGAGCAGGCCGGCCTGGTCAAGACGCGCAGGGACGGCCGATACAAGTTCCACGACCTCGACACCACCCCGCTGGACGAGATCGTCCAACGGTGGAAGGAGCCTCGGCAATGAGGATCAACGTCATGAGCATCTTCGTCGACGACCAGGACAAGGCGCTCGCGTTCTACACCGACGTGCTCGGCTTCGTGAAGAAGACGGAGATCCCGGCCGGCGAGTACCGCTGGCTCACCGTCGCCTCGCCCGAGCAGCCGGATGGGACCGAGCTCTCGCTCGAGCCGGACGAACACCCGGCAGTAGGCCCGTTCAAGTCGGCGCTGATCGAGGACGGCATCCCCTTCACGTCGTTCGCCGTTGACGACGTCACCGCCGAGCACGCACGACTGACCGCGCTCGGTGTCGTCTTCACCCAGCCGCCGACCCAGATGGGGCCGGTCACGACCGCGGTCCTCGACGACACGTGCGGGAACCTGATCCAGATCGCCACGATGGGCTGATCAAACGCTGACACCCGCCCGCTCGGCGCTCCCGGTACGGTCAGCGTCGATGCAACAGCTCCTCGAGCGCGGGGACGAGTTGGCCGCGCTCCGAGCGGCTTGCGACGCGGCGCGCGCCGGCGCGGGCCGGACGCTGGCGATCACCGGACCGGCCGGGGCCGGGAAGACCGCGCTCCTCGCCGCGGCGTGCGCCCTCGCGCGGGAGGCCGGGTTCGAGGTGCTGTCCGCGTCGGGCACCGAGCTGGAACGCGACCTCGCGTTCGGGCTCGTCCGCCAGCTGTTCGACCGCACGGGCGAGCTCGAGGGCGCCGCCGCGCTCGCGACCCCCGTGCTGGTCGAGGTGCCCACGTCCGGCGAAGATGCCCTGTCCGCGACCACGCACGGCCTGTACTGGCTCGCGGCCGAGCGGGCGAGCCGCAACCCGCTCGTGCTGGTGGTGGATGACGCGCAGTGGGGCGACACCGCATCGCTGCGCTGGCTCGCGTACCTCGCCCGCCGCCTCGACGGCGTCCCGCTGCTGCTGTTGATCGCTGCCCGCGACGCCGAGCCCGGCACCGACGCCGGGCTGGTCGGGCGCGTGCTCGACGAGGCCCGCGCGACACCCCTCCGCCCAGGCCCGCTGAGCCGCGACGCCGTGCGGCGGTGGCTGCACGCCCGCTTCGACCGGCCGCCCGCGCCGGGGTTCACGGACCGGTGCTGGACCGTCACGGGCGGGAACCCGTTCCTGCTGCACGAGGTCACGGCGGAGCTCGCCGCGCAGGGGCTGGCGCCCGATGCCGACGGCGCCGACGCCATCGAGGACGTGGCGCCGGCAACGATCGCCCAGGCGGTGTTGAAGCGCCTCACGTACTCCGGGCCCGCGGCGCTTGCGGTCGCTGAGGCGGTCGCCGTCCTGTCGGCCGACGCGCGCATCGATCTGGTCGCCGACCTGGCGGACCTCGCGGTACCCGAGGCGGCGAACGTCGTGGACACCCTCGCCGCCGCCGGCATCCTCCGCAGCGAGGTGCCGGTGGCGTTCGCGCACCCGGTGCTCCGCAGCGCGGTGTACGAGCAGCTCCCCCCGTTGCGACGCGGGCTCGCGCACGCGCGCGCCGCCGCTCGGCTGCGCGCCGGCGGCACCGGTCCCGAGCGGGTCGCGAAGCACTTGCTGCCCTCCCCCGCCACGGGCGACGCGGCCGTGGCCGACACGCTCCGTGACGCGGCGGCGATCGCGCTCGCTCGCGGCGCGCCCGACACGGCGGTCACACTGCTGCGCCGCGCGCTGGACGAGCCGCCGGGCGACCGCACCACCGTGCTGCTGGAACTGGCCCGTGTGGAAACGCTCTTGAGCGCGCCAGAGGCGGTCGACCGCGCGCGCGAGGCGGGCGGACCCGAGGGCGCGCTCGTCGCCGCCGATGCGCTGTTCGCCCTCGGGCGAGTGTCCGAGGCGGTCGAGGAGCTCACCGTCGCCGAGACGAACGCGGACGAGCTGGACGCCGACAGCCGCGAGGCGCTGCACGCGACGCGGCTGCTGATGTCGAGTTTCGACAGCGCCACCCACCTCGACGCGGCGCTGTCCCAGCTCGGCGTCGACACGATGGCCGGGAGGACCGAGTCGCAGCGGCTGTTGCTCGCCATGCGCGCGATGGATGTGACGTCGCGCTGCGAGCCGCGCGGGCGCGGACTCGAGCTCGGTCGACGGGCGCTGCGCGGCGCGGTCGAGGACGGCGAGTTGATCGTCGGGTTCGCCGCGCGGGCGATCGCGTTGGCGGAGGAGCTCGACGAGGCGCGGTTGACCCTCGACGCCCTGATCGAGCGCGGCCGTCGCGGCGGGCTCGTGGCTGCCGTCGCCGCGGCGTGCTTCCTGCGCTCGGAGATCGAGCTGCACTCCGGGCGCCTCGCGGAGGCCGAGGCGGATGCTCGTGAGTCACTCGCGCACAGCCGTGAGCACGGGTTGTGGTCGCTGCACGGCGCGGTCGGGCACCTCACCCACATCCTCGCGGAGCGCGAGCTTCCCGCAAGCATCCTCGCCCAGCTGCCGGAGCTGGACGCGCCACCACGCGCGCCGACCGCCGGCTACGCGTTTCACGGGCGCGGGCTCGTCCGCGCCGCGACCGGCGACCTCGACGGCGCGATCGAAGACCTCCGCCGCTGCGGCGAGCTCCAAGCGGCCTGGGGCGATTTCAATCCGGCCAGCATCCCGTGGCGTTCGTCGCTCGCGTTGCTCCTGCATACGCGCGACGACACCGACGAGGCCCGCGCGCTGGTCGAGGAGGACCTTGCCCTCGCCCGTCGCTATGGCGCCTCCCGGCCGATCGGCGTCGCGCTGCGGGCCCGCGCCCTGCTCGAGCACGGCGAGGCGGCGGTGCGCGGCCTGGAGGCGGCTGTGGACGTGCTTGCGGCCGGCCCGGCGCGGCTGGAGCACGCGCGAGCGCTCGTCGACCTCGGCGCGGCATTGCGCCGCTCCGGCCGCCGGGCCGAGGCGCGCGACGTGCTGCGCAGCGGGCTCGATGCCGCGCACCGCTGCGGCGCGCACCGGCTCACGGCGCGCGCGGACGAGGAGCTCCGGACGGCCGGCGCGCGTCCGAGGCGTGAGCGCCTCAGCGGCCCGGAGGCGCTGACGGCCAGCGAACGGCGGGTGGCGCAGATGGCCGCGCAAGGGCTCACGAACCGCCAGATCGCTCAGGCACTGTTCGTGACCACGAAGACCGTCGAGATGCACCTCGCCCGCGTCTACGCGAAGCTCGCGATCAAGCGGCGCTTCGAGCTGGCGACCGCGCTCAGCGCTTGAGCGTGACCTTCACCGTCGACTCGGCCGTGCCGGTGCCGGTCGCGCGGACACGCACTTCGCCCTTCACCGGGCCGCGTGCGCGGCGGAGTGCGCGTTCGGCCCTGGAGGTGAGCTGAATCGTGATCGAGCGGCTCCCGACGACGGTGAGTGCGCTGGTGGCGGTGCCGATGGTGACCGGTCGCTTGGCGCGGCGGTCGAGGCCGAGCTTGCGGGCGGTCGCGGCGGACACCGCGACCGTGGCGCGCAACCGGCAGGCGGCGCTGCAGAACGCACGCACCGTGACGGCGCCGGAGCGGACGCGGGCGCCGCTCGTCGTGAGCGTCAGTGGGTCCGGGCGCACCGTGGGCCTCGGGGTCGAAGCCGGCGGTGGCGTGATGGTCGGCGGTGGCGGCGTGGCGCCCGCGGGGCGGCGCTGGAGCTCGCAGTCGTCCGAGGCCTCGTCGTCAGCGTCCAGGTCGGCGTCGTCACCCCCGGCACCGCACTCGGCGTAGTCCGCGGAGCCGTCGCCGGCCGAGAGCAGCGTGTCGTCACCCGCGTCGCCGTACAGCTCGTCCGCGCCGCCCGCGCCGATGATCCGGTCGGCCCCGGGGCCGCCGATCAAGATGTTCTCGGCCGCGGAGCCGACGATCGTGTCCGCGCCCGCGCCGCCGCCAAGGTCCTCGACGTCCGCGAGGATCGAGTCGCCCTCGCCGAGCGCGCCGTCGTCGCCGGTCTGGTCGTCGGCGTCGAGCGTGACGGGCGCCGACGCGCTGCGGTAGTCGGCGAAGTCCCAGCCCGCGCCGCCGGCGAGCCGGTCGGCGCCGGCGCCGCCGTCGAGGAGATCGTCGTGCGAGCTGCCGTCGAGCAGGTCGGTGCCGTCGTCGCCGTAGAGCTCGTCGTCGCCCTCCTCGCCGTCGAGGGTGTCATCGCCGGAGCCGCCGTCGAGCGCATCGTCCATCGCCCCGCGCGTCCGGTCCAGCGGCAGGAGCGCGTTGAGCGGACCGTCGGCGTCGTCACCGAACAGCCGATCGGCGCCGGCGCCGCCGACCAGCTCGTCGCGTCCCCAGTTGCCGATCAGCCGATCCGCCCCGTCCTCGCCCATCAGCAGGTCGGGGTTGTCGCCGCCGATCAGCACGTCCGCGCCGCCGCCGCCGAAGAGCGCGTTCGGGGTGCTGTCGCCGGTCAGCTCGTCCGGGCCGGCGCCGCCTTCGAGCTGCTCGACGCTCATGTCGATGTAGTCGTTCTCGCCGGGGGCCCCGTCGTTGGGGCTCGAGTCCAGGCCGGCGCGGACGCCGGCCGTCCGCTCCGCGTAGCTGACGAGGTCCGTTCCCTCGCCGCCGTCCAGCCAGTCCGCGCCCGGGCCGCCGGTGAGCACGTCATCACCGCTGCCGCCGTTGACGCGGTCATCGCCCGCCCCGCCCGTGAGCTCGTCGTCGTAGACGCTCCCGGTCAGCACTTCGAGGTCGCTGCCGAGCGTGTCGGCCTCGCCGGCTGGACCGTCGTCGCGCGCCGCGCCGTCGAGATCGGCAACCACGGGGCCGTTCGCGCTCGCGTAGCTCATCGTGTCCCGCCCGAGGCCGCCCAGGACGGTGTCGGCGCCGGGCCCCGGGACGAATTCGTCGTGCCAGTCGCCGCCGGACAGCACATCGTCGCCGGGACCACCCTCGAGCGTGTCATCGCCGTCGCCGCCGCTGAGCCGGTCGGCGCCCGAGCCGCCGACGAGCCGCTCGATGCCGGGCAGGAGCGTGTCGCCCTCGCCGGTCTCGCCGTCGTCCCCGGGCTGGGCGTCCGCGTCCGCGGACACGGCGACGGTTCGCTTCGCGTACGTGACCGTGTCGATGCCGCCCTGCCCGTCCAGGCGATCCGCGCCCGGTCCGCCGTCGAGGACGTCGTCGCCGTGGCCGCCGATCAGGGTCTGGGCGCCCGCGGCTCCGGTCAACTCGTCATTGGAGCTCGTACCGATCAAGCGCTCCACGTCGCTCCGGACGTCGTCACCCTCGTCCGCGGTGCCGTCGTCGGCGACGCCGTCGAGGTCGACGTGCACCCACCAGGTCCGGGCCGAGTAGTCGGCCGTGTCCACGTCGGCGCCGCCGATCAGCGTGTCCGCCCCGTCGAGGTCGTACGCCTGCGTGAGCTGGTCGTCGCCCGCGCCGCCGTCGAGCGTGTCCGCGCCGGCGTCGCCGACCAGCGTGTCGGCGCCGGCGAGACCCTCCAGCCGGTCGTCGCCCGCTCCACCGCGCAACTCGTCGTCGGCCGGGCCGCCCGTGAGCCGATCCGCCCCCAGGCCGCCCTCCAGCACCTCGACGTCGGTGGTGATCAGGTCCGCCTCGCCGGCCACACCGTCGTTGCGTGCCCCGTCGAGCGACGCGGTGACGGGCGTGCTGCCCGCGGCGTAGGTCACACGGTCGCGACCCGGGCCGCCGCGCAGCGTGTCGTCGCCCGCGCCGCCTTCGACCAGGTCGTCGTCGTCGCCGCCGTCGATGTCGTCGTGCCCCGCGCCGCCGCCGAGCCGGTCCTCCCCTGGGCCGCCGGCGATGGTGTCCGCGCCGTTGCCCGCGGGGCCGGTCAGCGTGGAGTCATTGCCCCCGCCCAGCGCGAGCGTGTGTGCTCCGGCGCCCAGCGTGATCACGTCCCAGCCGATGCCGGTCCGGATGGTGTCGCCGCCGGCGGCCGTCGCGGTGACGTTGCGCCGGACGGTCGTGGCGTCGATCACGTCGGCGCCCGGGCCGGTCTGGACCTGCAACTGATACGGGTCCGCGAGCGGGCAGCTCACCGCGCCGGCGCCGGCCGGGGCGCACCCCTCGCCGGCGCTGATCGGCGCGGCCGACTCGACGCGGATCGTGCCGGGCTCGAGCTCGCTGATCGTGACCGTGTCGGCGGCCGGCGTCGTCTCTTCCACCCACAGGAAGAGCCCGTTGAAGTGCACGTTCAGCGCCGCCTGGGCCGGTGCGGGGGCGGCCAGCCCCAGCCCCAGCGCGGCGAGCGCGACGCTCAGGAGCCCAGCGCGCGCCACTTGCGCACTCCGGTGTCGCAGGACTCGGCCCGGTCCGGCCCACCCGTCCCGATGATCCGGAACGTCCCCGACGCGACGCCGCCCTCGATCGTCCCGGAGATCTGGACCGACTGGTCGTACGGCAGGTCCCCGAACGGGGTGTACTGGAAGCCGTCGAGCGGCTCGGGCCAGCCGAACGACGTGGCGTCGTTGAGGGCGAGCGCATTCGTGTGGATGCCCTGCATGAAGCCCTCGGGCGTGCACTCGTGTCCGTAGCCGGCGAGCCACTCGACGCTGTTGGCGCCCTGGAGCCGGACCCACACGGGCTCACTGTCGTCGGTGGATCCGACGAACAGCGTGCCGGGGTCCCGCTGCGCGCGCAGTGAACGGGAGACGCGGCACGGCGTTTCCTTGCCGGTGCTGTCGCTCTGAACCAAGGTGAGCTTCAGGCGCGCGGAGCGGTCCTTGACGCGCGTGAGCGTGACCGTGCCCGCGTACTCGTAGTACGCCTTCCGCGTGCCCCAGCGCGCGATGATCCGCCCCACCGTCTTGCCCTTCTGGACCACGAGGGTGTCGCGGTTGCGCACGCCGGCGCCGGGCGCGCGGCGCTTGGCCTTCATCGTCGCCGCCCACGGGAGGACGAGGTCGTCGTCGCAGGCGAGATCGACGCGCAGCGAGACCGCTTTCAGCTCCCGGCCGTCGTCGGAGAGCTCGAGCGTGATCAGCTTGTCGAACGGGTCGAACGCGCCGTACGCCCGGTTGGCGTGCGCGGGCGCGGCGAGCAGGACCAGGGCGAGAAGCGTGAGCGCGGCGAGTCGCATGCGCCCACGCTCCTCGATCGCTCCCCTGCTCGCAACAGGGGAGCGACCCTGGTCTTTACGGGTTCGTGGTGGACAGGGTGAACGTCAACGTCTTGCTGTAGGTGCCGGTCCGCAGCGCGTCGTTGGCCTTGATCGCCTGCTTGAACGTGATCGTCACCGGGTCGTTGGCGACCGGCGCGGTCCACACGGCCTTCGAGAACTCCACCCGGAGCGGCTCGGGCAGCGAGAACGCGCCGTTGGTCAGGTTGCCGGGCGGCGAGACGGAGAGCGTGGCGTCGCCGGCGGTGGAGATGACGTTGGCCGTCGTCGTCGCCTCGTACTCGCGCGCCACACCCGGCACGAACGACGGGAACGTCGCGGCCGTGCCGAGGGCAAGGGACAGCGTGGCCGGGACGGTGCCACCGGCGCCGCCCTCCTCGCCGATCTTGATCGTGTCGATCCGGTAGTTGTTCGCCGTGTTCGGGTTGTTCGGGTCATAGCCCGCCGGCTCGACGTTGCCCGCGGCGTCGACCGAGAACCACTTGAACGTCGTGGTCTTGTCCAGCCACAGCTCCTCGCCCGGCTCGCGGAACTCGGTCTGCTTGTAGCGCGGCGAGTTGATCGTCGGCGCCGAGCCGTCCGTCGTGTAGTAGACGGTGGCCGGCTCGTTGGTCTCGAACTTGACCGCGGTCGGCGAGTCGAACTGGCGCGCGCCCGGTGTGATCGAGGACGTCGCCGGGGTCTTGTCGCGGCCGAAGTCCGCGGCGATCCGGAACATCTCGATGATGCCGTTCGAGTACTCCATCGTCTCGCTGTGGCCGCTCACGAGGTCGGCCTGGCCGACCCACGGCGGCTGGAACGAGCCGCCCTGGAAGTTGCCGGTGGCCGGGTTGTAGACCGAGCCGCCGACCTCCCAGCCGAACGCGAAGATGCCGTAGTTGAAGTACATGTCCTCGCGCACGTTGCCCGCGGACGAGTACAGGACGTCCGAGGAGCCGCCGACGTTCTCGGGCGTGACGACGGTCTGCCGGCTGGTCGCGCGCACCTGCGAGAGGATGCGGTTGGCCGACTGCCAGTAGAACGACTCGTGGCCGAGCGGCGGCCGCGGCGTGGTGATGCGCCCGTTGGCGATGTACGCGCCCGGCTGCCAGAAGAGCTGGCCGCCGTTGGAGTGCACGGACATCATGAACTTGATGTTGCGGTTCTGCTCGACGAGCCAGATCGCGTTCTTGGCCTCGGGCTCGGACAGCTTGGACGGGCCCTGGAACGTGTCGCTGGTGCAACTCGGGGACGCGCCGTCGTACCCGTCGAAGCCGGACCCGACGCGGTAGTTGCGGTTCAGGTCCACGCCCCAGGCGTTGCGGCGACCCGGATCGGCGTCCGCATCCGGGCAGTGGTTGGTCATGTTCCGGCGCTGGGACGCGAAGTTGTAGAACGAGTAGTTCGCGCCGTCCGGGTTGTTGGACGGGACCAGGAAGATGTCGGTGTTCTCGATGATGTCCTTGGTCGCCGCGTCGTTCGGGTAGTTCGCGATCAGCCGCTCGGCGGTCTCGAGCGTGATCGTCATCGGCACCCACTCGCGAGCGTGATCGGACGCTTGGATCAGCACGCCCGGCTTGGAGCCGTCACGGTGCTTGCCGATCCGCAGCGCACGGATCGTGTACGGCCCGCGAGGCACTTCGCCCGCGGGCGCGCCGACGCGCTTCTGGTCGAGGAAGTCGGTCAGCACGACCGGCGCCGTCGTCGCCGGCACGATGCCCGTGCCCGCGTTGGTGCGGTACGGGTGCGCGCGGTCGATCAGGCCCGAGGAGCCCGCCTCGATCGCGGCCGAGACCTGCGCCGCGGTGCTGGACGGCGCGCCCGCCGCGTTCTTGGCGAGCAGCACGCGCACGTTGCGGTCGATGACCTCGACGGCCAGCGGGAGGTCCGCGCCCGGCCGGTTGACCATCTCGACCGTGATGCCGTTGCCGCCCTCATGCCCCCAGGCGGCGGAGCTGACGACCACCGCGGACTGCGCGGCCGTGCCCGTCGTGGAGCCGATCGTGGCCTGCGCCTTGCGCTGGTAGCCGTTGGTCTTGTTCGGCATCGACACGATCTCGGCGATCTCCGGGTTGGCCGCGGCCAACGCCTCGAAGCGCGCGTATAGCTGCTGCGGATGCTTGTAGTCGTCGACGAAGTCGGACTTGTAGTTCGGGTCCGCCGTGAGCGGCGTGACGTCGTCGAGCCACTTGGAGACCGCACCGATCGTCTGCCCGTCGGTCACGCCGGCGATCGTCGACGTGACGCGGATCCGCTTCGGCGGATTGTTCATGTCCACCTTGAACAGGTTGCGGTGGAACATGTACTCGCCCGAGTCCACGAACCGCGACATCGTGCGCGGGGAGACGAACGCCGTCCCGTCACCCGTGTCGCTCTCGAGCGTCATCCCCACGACCGGCGTCGTCTGCGCGCCCTTGGTCGTGCGCGCCTCGACGTACAGGAAGCCTTGGCCCTTGGTCGAGAAGAAGTCGGCGCGGACGACCCGCACGGTCGGCGCCGGGGGTCGCAGCAGCGCATCGGCTGCGGCCACGTTCGCCGCGGCCATGCCCCACTGGAACTCCTGCCCGGGCTGCAGGATCTGCGCGCCCAGCGCGATCAGCTCCAGCTCCTGCGCCTTGGTCACGTGCGCCTCGGCCTCGATCCCTCCCGGCACGCGCTGCATGCCGTGATCGAGATCGATCCCCGCGTTCTGCGCCTCGGCGAGCATCGCCGCTCCGGACAGCTTGACCTTGACCTCGCTGACCGGCTCTGGCGCCTGCGCGAACGCAGCCCCAGTCGAGGTGAAAACGCCTGCCGACACCGCGGCAAGTACCAGCAAACGGCCGCGTGAACGCGCCATGCACTGCCCCCCATCCCCTTGTAGCCCCGTTGCGTGAGCCCGTCCCCTCCTCCCGAGGCGGAACTCACGCAGCGATCATAAATGGGGTGTGAAGATGAAGCGAACCTAGCCGTCCGACTAGGGACCGTTCGGGCTATCTACACCACGAGGCCGTGGCGCACGGTGTTCTCCGACACCGCGCGGGCTTCGACGAACTGGAGCAGGTAGTCCGGGCCGCCCGCCTTCGGGCCGGTGCCGGACAGGCGCCCGCCGCCGAACGGCTGGCGGCCGACCATCGCGCCCGTGATCTCGCGGTTGACGTACAGGTTGCCGACCGGGGTGCGGTCGGACACGTACTCGATCGTGCGCGGGGAGCGGCTGAAGAGGCCGCCGGTGAGCGCGAAGCCGCTCGCGTCGACCAGTTCGCACGCGTGCTCCACGCTCTCCACCGTCTCCAGGGAGAGCACTGGGCCGAAGATCTCCTCCTGGATGACCTTGTGGTCGGCCGGGAGGTTGTGGAAGAGCGTCGGGGCGACGTAGAAGCCGTCGTCGCGCGTGTCACCCTGCGCCAGCGGCGTCCCGGAGTCGATGTAGGACTGGATCCGCTGCTGGGCGGCGATGTCGATCACCGGCGAGACGTCGACGCCGAAGTCCGAGGCGGGGCCGACTTTGAGCGTGCTGATGGCGCCCGCCAACCGCTCTGCCAGCTCGTCGGCGATCGCCGTGTGGATGAGCGCGCGGGACGCGGCGGAGCACTTCTGGCCGGCGAACGCGAACGCGGACTTCAGCAGGCCGGGGACGACGTCGTCGAGATCGGCGTCCGAGTCGACGATGACGCAGTTCTTGCCGCCCATCTCGGCGATGACCTTCTTGATGTGGCGCTGGCCGGGGACGATCGTGTTGGCCGTCTGCAGGATGTTCAGCCCGGCCGCGACGGAGCCGGTGAAGACGATCGTGTGGATGCGCGGGTCGGCGACGAGCGCCTTGCCCGGCTCGTCCCCGCCCGGGAGGAGCGACAGCGCGTCGTGCGGGACGCCGCCGGCGTGCAGCGCGTCGACGATGGCCTTCGCGCACGCGGGCGCCTGCTCGGCGGGCTTGAGCACGACGGCGTTGCCGGTCGCCAGCGCGGCGGAGACCATGCCGGCGGCGATCGCGAGCGGGAAGTTGAACGGCGCGATGACGCCGGTGATGCCGCGGGCGACGTAGCGCATCGAGTTGCGCTCGCCCGGCATCTGGATCAGCGGGCGGCCGTTGGCGAGCGCCAGCGCGCCCTGGGCGTAGTACTCGAGGAAGTCGATCGCCTCGGCCACGTCACCGTCGGCCTCGGCCCACGGCTTGCCGCACTCGCGCACGGCCAGCGCCGCGAGCTCGTAGCGGCGGGAGCGCAGGATGCCGGCGGCGCGGGAGAGTGCCGCGGCGCGCTCGGTCGCGGGGCGCTGGGACCAGGTCTTCTGGCCGCGTTCGGCGGCGGTGATGGCGTCGTGGGCATGCTGCGCGGTGGCGCCGTGGGCGTTGGCGACGATCACCGTCGGGTTGCCCGGGTCCACGGAGGAGAAGACCTGGCCCGTGACGACGTCCTCGCCGATCAGCATCGGCACCTCGAGCGGGAGCTTGGCGTCC
Source organism: Solirubrobacter taibaiensis (assembly GCA_027587225.1). Classification (GTDB taxonomy): domain Bacteria; phylum Actinomycetota; class Thermoleophilia; order Solirubrobacterales; family Solirubrobacteraceae; genus Solirubrobacter; species Solirubrobacter taibaiensis. The sequence goes on along the minus strand of JAPDDQ010000002.1, from coordinate 180,871 downwards.
AGCGCGGCGAGGGCGGTGAGGCACTCGGTGCGGACGGGGCCGCGGCGCAGCTCGAGCAGCGGTTCGTTGCGGAAGGTGGTCATCACGGGGCCTCGAGGAGCTCGGCGGTGTCGGTGCCGCTCGCGTGGGCGGCGAGGAAGGAGTCGTTGGCGGTGTTCTCGAGCAGGCGGCGCACGAGGTAGGCCATGCCGGCGACGAGGTCGCCGACCGGGCAGTACGCGCGGACCTGGCGGCCGGTGGCGGCGATCGCGGCCTGCGTGTCATCTCCCAGCCCGCGCAGGATCTGGAACTCGAGATCCTCGTTGCCGACATTGCGCGCGTCCGCGTAGGCCGCGGCGTGCGAGATCGAGCGCAGGTTGTGGGAGGCGATGGCGACGCGGACGGTCGGCGTCGCGTCGATCAGGCGCTTGGTGAGCGCCTCGAAGTTGCGGTCGCACTCGCGGCGGTCGGTGAAGACCGGCGGCGCCCAGCCGTTCTGCGCGGCCTGGACGACCTCGTGGTCCCAGTAGGCGCCCTTGACCAGGCGGATCACGAACGGGTGCTTGCGCGGCGTGCCGGCGGCCCAGGTGAGCAGGTGGTCCAGGTGCTCAGGGGACTCGGTGAGGTAGGCCTGCAGGACGATGCCCGCGCTCGGGCCCTCGGCGAACTCGGGCTGGGAGAGCAGGTCGAGCGTCAGCTCGGTGATCGCCTCGCGCGTGTCGAAGGACTCCATGTCGACGTGCAGGTGCGCGCCGACCTCCTTCGCGACCCGCAGCAGGTGCTCCAGGCGCGGTCGCGCGCCCTCGATCCCCCGCTCCGGCGCGGTAGGACGCAGCAGCGGCGTGAGCGCGGACACCTTGACGGAGAGGTTGACCTGGCCGGGCTTGGTGGCGGCGGAGGCGAGCGCGCGCAGGGTCTCCTCGCAGCGCTGCATGTAGCGGTCGGCCTCGGTCTCGGACACGGTGGCCTCGCCGAGCAGGTCGACGGTCGTCTCCACGCCGCCCCGCCACAGCTTCGTGATCTCGGGCAGCGCGTCCTTGGCGTCCGCGCCGACGATGAACTGCTGCGCCATGCGCTTGACGCCGACGCCGGCGACCGCCGCGATCGGCTTCTGCGCGAACGGGCGACGCGTGAAGGTCGTCGCGCGGCGCGCGGTCTTGGACTCCGCGTCGGCCAGGAACTCGTGCAGGTGGCGCGTCAGGTCCTCCGGCGAAGCGCACGCCGGACGCACGTCCACGAAGCGGAACAACGCCGCGCGCAGCGCCGGGTCCTTCATCAGCATGTCGGTCATGCGCTGCTCGACCCGGGCGGTCGAGACGAGGCGCGGGCGCGGCATCCGCGCGGCGAGATCGGTCCCGATCTCCTTGATGGGGCGCTCCAGGTCCATCGGGCGCTCTTGGGTCGTTGCGGCCATGCCCCGAATCGTCGCCTTTTCGCCCATTCCCATTGGGTACCCGCCGTCGCGTCATTGCCGACGAAAACGCGACATCTGTCGCTTAAGGGGTCTGGCCCTTTAAGCGACAGGTGTCGCGTTTCAGCGGGGGACGCGCTGGTGAGTGGCGATGTAGAGCCGCAGGAGGCGGAGCGCGAGGTGGGCGGAGAGGCGGTCTTCGCCGCGATGGAAGTCCAGGCCGGTGGTCGCCTCGATGCGCTGGATGCGGCGGTAGAGCGTGGCGCGGTGCAGGTGCAGGGCCTTGGCCGCAGCGGCGACGTCGCCGCCGTGCTCGAGCAGGCCCTCGAGGGCGTCGAGGAGCTGGTCGCCGCGGCGGTGCATGAAGAGCTCGTTGATCGGGTGTGGCGGGAGCGGCTGGCCGGCGGCCATCCACAACGTCGCGATCAGGGCCCAGCTGCCGAGCTGGTCGTAGGCCGCGACCGCTGGGTCGTCCGGGCGGGCCTTCGCGCACACGGCGGCGACGTCCGCCTGGCGAATCGCGTCGGGGATGTCGGCGAGCCGGCCGAAGCGCGCGCTGAGGCCGCCGCGGGCGCCAGCCGTGGCGAGCTCGTCGGCCAGGGAAGGCGCGGGGTCGCGGGCGAGGATGACGACGCGGTCGTCCTGCGCCAGCCAGGCGAAGTCCGCGGCCCCGCGGCGCCGGCGCAGGCGCTCGGGGATCTCGTCGCCGCCGCTCGAGACGGCGACGGCGAAGCTCCCGGTCTCCGGCCAGCGCAGGGTCGCCGCCAGGTCGGCGCCCACCGGCTCGCCCGCGAAGGCCTGGGCGAGCAGCGCGTTGATGCGGGTCCGGCGCTCGTCGGCCTCGCGCAGGCGGCCCCACAGGTTGTCCGCCACCTCGGCGCCGCCGCGCGCGATCGCGGCGCGGTCGGCGTCGGTGAGCGGCTGGTCGCCGACGATCACCCACAGGAAGCCGAGCAGGACGTCGCCGTGACGGATCGGCAGCACGACGCGCTGCGTCATCCCGAGCGCCTCGTTCTCCGGCAGGTCGACGAGCTCGCGCGCCCGCTGCAGGCCGAGCCCTTCGAGCCAGGCGGCCACCGCGGGCGCGGTCTCGCGCGTCAGGATCGAGCTGCGGCGGACCGCGTCGGTCTCGTCGGGCTGCGCGGAATGGGCGAGCAGCCGCCAGCGGCGGTCCTCGACCGAGATCGGCCGCAGCAGCTCCGCCTCGAGGTCGTCGACGATGTCCTGGAGATCCGCGATGCCCGGAAGCCTACGAGCGCCGCGCGAGCAGCTCGATTTTCTCGGCTGCGACGGCGGCCATGGCCTCGATCGTCGCGTGCTGGAGCTTGCGGACGTCGTCGCCGACGTCGGCGGTGAGCGCGCCCACGTACGCGCGGCGCAGCTCGGCGTTGACGTTGACCTTCACGACGCCCAGCGCGACCGCGCCCAGGAGGTCCTCCGCGGGCACCCCTGACGCGCCGTGCAGGACCAGGGGAACGGGCGTGGCGGCGGCGATCTCGGCCAGCCGCTCGAGGTCCAGCCGGACGGGATCGGGCGTGAAACCGTGCACGTTGCCGATCGCCACCGCCAGCGCGTCGACCCCCGTGCGCTCGACGAACGCCGCCGCCTGCGCGGGGTCGGTCATCTCGCCCACCTCGACGTCGCCGGACGCGTCTTCGTCGCCGGACAGCGCGCCGAGCTCGGCCTCCACCCACACGCCGGCCGCGTGCGCCTGCTCGACCACGAGCCGCGTCAGCGTGACGTTGTCCTCGTAGTCCTTGTGCGAGCCGTCGAACATGACCGAGCTGTAGCCGAGCGCGATGCAGGCCTCGATCTCCTCCAGCTTCGTGCAGTGGTCCAGGTGCACGCCGACGGGCACCGACGCCGCCCGGGCCGCGGCCAGCGCCGCGGCGGCGAGCGGCTCACGGCCGACCGCCCCGAACGAGCTCGACCCGGCACTCAAGAGCACCGGCAGCCCGGTGCGTTCCGCGGCGAGCACGATCGCGCGCGTGGACTCGAGCGTGTAGGTGGTGATCGCCGCCACGGCGGTGCCGTCGCGGGCGAGCAGATCCGTGCCTGTCGCCAGCATGCCTTCAGCGCACCCGTTCCACGACGTCGGCCAACGTGCCTTCGTCGCCGACGTTGCCGGCGAACACGACGTAGGGCATGCCGATCGCGTCGGGGTCGGCCTCGGTCGGGCGCAGCACGGAGATCATCCCGGGCAGGAGCTGTCCGAGCACTTCGGCGCGGCGGATGCCGAGCCCGTGCACGGCCACGTCGTGGGACGTGATCCCGCCCTTGGCGATCACCCAGCCGGGCTTGGTCTTCAGCGCCGCCTGGACCACCTCCGTCACGGCCTTCGACACCTGGCGCGAGAAGTCGAGCCCGCCGCCCTCGAGCTTGCGGCTCGTGTACAGCAGCACGTCGCCCTCCGCGAGCGCTTCGACCACTCGCGTCGAGACACGCTCCACGTCCAGCGCGTTCACGTCGAGCTCGATCTCGATCAGCCCGCACCGCTCCTGCGCCGCCGCGACCTGCCGTGACGTGAGGCCGACATGCGAGCCGACGACGACCAGGCCGTGGCCCGCCCGGCGCGGCACGTCGGACAACGGCGGCCGCTCGTCCAGCTCGGCCAGCGCCCGCACGAACGACGGCCCGGTGCGGTACAGGAGCGTCCGCCCGCTCTCCCGCGCGGCGCGCACGACCGCGTCGAGGTCCTCGTAGGACTCCGCGTTGACCACCACCCACTGCCCGTCCCGCACCGGGGGCAGCGCGTCGCCCGGCGAGAGGCTGAGCGCCTCCCCGCCGCCCTTCTCGGCCACGAAGTCGACGAGGTTCGAGGACGAGTACCCGAACGTGGCGTCCCGCGCGAACTCCGTCTCTCCCACGGGCGTCTCGCCCGCGTAGTGCACGTCGCCGCGCGTGAAGCGCCCGGCCTCGAAGAACGCGGGCGCGAGCAGGACGCCGTCGTACCCGGCACCCAGCACGTCGCGGCGGGCGCGGTCGATCGCCTGCACCTCCGCGAGCACATGGCCCCGCAACGTCGAGTCGCTGCGGCTGATGATCTCGATCTCCGGGTCGTGCTCGAACATCCGCCGCGCGACGTCGTACGTGAGCTGCGCGGCCTCCGTCTCGTCCAGCGACCGCGTGTTGGTCCAGTAGAAGGTCAGCGCCTCGCCGGAGACCTCGTCGAGCGCTGTCACCACCGTCGCGCCGTACACCGTCTGGGAGCCGGTCGGGTCGTCGTCGAGCACCGCGATCACGCCCTGGAACCTACCCGGGCATGAGAAACTACGCGCTTGCATTGGGACTGCGTCGTCGTGGGCGCCGGGATCTGCGGGCTCGCGACCGCGTATGAGCTTGCGCGGCGCGGCGCTTCCGTCCTGGTGATCGAGGCGGTCGGGGTCGGCGCGGAGCAGTCGGCCGGGCTGGCGCGGATCTTCCGCATCGCGCACCGTGATGCGCGGCTGCGGGAGCTGGCGCTGGAAGCGCGCGCGGGCTGGAAGCGGTGGGAGCGGGAGCTCGACGCGCACCTGCTCGGCGACGAAGGGCTCGTGCTCGTGGGTGGGATGGACGGGTTCGTCGGCTCGCCGTTGGGCGCCGAGGAGATCCGCGCGCGGCTGCCGATGCTGGCGGCCGGCATCTGGGAACACGCGGTGTTCGACGAGCTGGCCGGAGCCATCCGCGTGCGACGGGCGCTGGACGCGCTGGCCGCGCGCGTGGAGATACGGCTCGGGACGGTCACGGGCGTCGAGGCCGATGGCACGGTCTGGGTGGGCGACGAGCGGGTGACCGCTTCCGCCGTGGTGGTGTGCGCCGGGCTGGGGACACAGGCGCTGGTCGCGCACCTGGGTCTCGACCTGGAGCTGCGGACGGAGCCGCACGTGCGCGTGACCTACGCGCCGGCCGGCCTCGCCGCGTGCTTGATCTCCCCCGAGGCGTACGGCGTGCCGCTCGGCCGGACGGGGCGCTACGCGATCGGGATGCACGAGCCCGGCGCCGACGCGTGGGTAGCGGAGGCGTTCCCACAGCTGCGGGCGGTGGGCGAGATCGAGTGCGTGTCGCTGTACGCGCCATGGCTCGACGCGCACGGCGACGGCTTCGTCGAGCTGCAGGCGGGTCGCGTGATCGCGTCCGGGGCGAGCAACGCGATGAAGTTCGGGCCGGTGATCGGCGAGCGACTCGCACATTTGGCCCTGAACGTCGAACACTAGGCCAGATCGCTGCGTCCCTGCGCGGTCGCTGCCGACTTACCGGGTGTGCGACGGATCGCCACCCTGACCATCCTGCTCGGCGCCTTCGCCTGCCCCGCCGTGGCGCAGGCGGATGACGCGATCATCGTGCAGCGCGTGCCGGGTCTGGACGGTGCCCAGCGCGCCGACGTGCGCAGCGACGCCGGCGTGAAGCTCGTCGACACGCTCTCGCTCCCGGACACCGAGGTCGTCACCCCGCGCGACGGCGACGTGCGCGACGCGCTGGCGGAGCTCAACGCCGACCCCGCCGTGCTCTACGCCGAGCGGGACCTCCCGGTGCGGCTCGCGTCCAACGACACGTATTCGAGCTACCTCTGGGGCCTGCCGCAGATCGGCGCGAGCGACGCCTGGTTGCGCACGCGCGGCGCAGGCGTGGCGGTCGCGGTCGTCGACACCGGCGTCGACACGACGCACCCCGACCTCGCCGGCGTGTTCACCGGCAACGCGGGTGAGCGCGGGAGCGGTCGTGAGACCAACGGCGTCGACGACGACGGCAACGGCCTCGTCGACGACTGGCAGGGCTGGGACTTCGCCAACAACGACAACACCGTCGAGACGCAGAGCCAGAGCCACGGCACGCACGTGTCCGGCACGATCGCCGCGCTGGCCGACAACAACCGCGGCGTGGCCGGCGTCGCGCCCGAGGCCCGGATCCTCCCGTTGAAGGTCTTCGGCGGCCCGGGTTCGCAGGCGTCGCTGTCGGTGCTCGCCGAGGCGTTCAACTACGCGGGCCGGATGGGCGCGCCCGTGGTCAACGCGTCGCTCGGCGGGCTCGGCTCCTCCACGACGATCTCGAACATCATCCGCGCGTACCCGAACACGCTCTACGTGGTCGCGGCCGGCAACGACAACGCCGACGCGGCCGGCTACTACCCATGCAACGCGAACGCGGCCAACGTCCTGTGCGTCGGCGCGTCCGACGAGGACGACGCGCGGGCCAGCTTCTCCAACTACAGCGCCACCGCCGTGGACCTGTTCGCACCGGGCGTGGACATCCTCTCGACGGTGCCGGGCGGCAGCTACGGGTACATGGACGGCACGTCGATGGCGACGCCGCACGTGGCCGGCGTGGCCGCACTGCTCGCCGCGGCCGAGCCGGGCACCGGCAGCGCGACGCTCAAGACCGCGCTGCTGAGCTCGGTCGACGTGCGTGCGGGTCTCGCGGGCGTGTCCCTGACGGGCGGTCGCCTGAACGCGAACGCGGCGCTCGATGCCGTCGCCGCGGCTCCCGTGCCCACCCCGGAGCCGACGCCTACGCCGACGCCGACGCCGGTCGCGCCTGTCCCCACGCCGACCCCGCCTCCGGTCGCGCCCGTCCCCACCCCCACCCCGACGGCCACGCCCACGCCGCCGGCGGTCACGCCGGTCGTGTCCTCGCTGCGGGTCTCAGGGACCGTCACCGCGCGCAAGCCCGCGCGGGTCACCTACTCGGTCTCCGGCGCGGCCAAGGTCTCGCTGTCCGTGCGCCGTGTGGGCACTGGTAGCGCGAGCTCGTTGAGCCGCTGGTCAGAGACCGCCAAGGCCGGGACGCGCACCTTCGCGCTCGGCCGTCGTGTCGCCGGGCGCACGCTCAAGCCCGGCACCTACACGCTCACGGTGGCGACGAGCGGCGGGTCGCGCTCGATCACGTTCCGCGTGCGTTGACGCTCACGTGACGGGAGGCGGTTCGTCGCCGCTTTCGCGGCCCCCGGTGTGGATGTGGTGTGTGCGCTGCATCTTGCTCCTATAGACGACGGGCGCTCCGGGAACTCATCGCTCGTCCGCGAGATTTCTGCGCCGCTACCGTGAACCGCGGTTTGGGGTCGCTCTTCAATCGCCGGGTGGGGCCGATCGGCGCGCTCATCATCATCGCCGTCGGCATCGCGGTGACGGTCGGGATCGCGCAGCTGCTGCCGAAGAAAGGCGAGCCGGAGAAGACCGCGACGGCCACGCCGACCGTCACCCCCGCGCCGACCGCGTGCAAGGCGCTCGACCCGCCCTACGGCTCACCGCCGCAGGACTTCACCTACGAGCCGGTGGAGGAGGCGCGGCGCGCGGAGACGGTCAAGGCGCTCAAGCTCGACGAGGCCGACGGCAAGGTCGACGTCCTGGCCGCGAAGCAGACGAGCAGCGATCTGAGCCTCGGCGAGATCGTCGGCGTGCCGAGCCAGGACCCCGCGAAGTACGCGTCCTCGCTGATCGCGAGCTTCCAGACCGGGGGCGCGAAGGTCGAGGCCGGCAACGGCTACGCGATCCTGCCACTGGCGAGCGGCAAGCAGGTCGCGGTCGGCGTGAAGGGCTGCCGCACGGTGCTGATCAGCGCGCTGGATCCCGAGGCGGTCAAGTTCCTCGCCGCCGCGATCTTCAGTGACTGAGCCCTAGCGGCGCGCGGCGACCCACGCGTCCAGTTCGCCCCACCACTGGAAGAGCCAGTCGATGCGCGCGTCCGTGCCCTCCGGGATCTCCTCCGCGGGCACGAGCCACAGCTCCACCTCGATCGTCTTCGGGTCCGGCAGCGTGCGCCAGGTCTCGCGCATGCCCTCGGGGAACCCGTGGTGGGCGAAGAAGATCACGTCCGCGTCGGGGGCGCCTTCCAGCGCGGCGAGCGCCCCGCCGGGCCGCGGCGCGCCGAGGTGCCCCATCGCCGAGGCGCGCTCGGCCTCGCGGTGGTGCCCGCGGTGCAGGAGCCGCTCGATCGCACGCTTGCGCCGCTCAGCGGTGACGTTTCCGCCCTCTGGGAAGATCAGCACCGCGTCGTCGGCGCCGAGGCCGTGGCTCATCACCTTGATCTCGCGCTCGATGTCTCCACCGCGCGGGTCGACGAAGCGGTTCGGCAGCCGCCGGCCGACGAGGTCGATGAACGGGTCGAGCGCCAGCAGCTGGTGCATGACGATCCGCGGCCGGCGCTGATGGCGGCGCATCAGGTGGTCGAGCACCAGCAGCGAATCGCCCTCGCCGGAGTGGATCGAGAGCACGACCAGCGGCCGCTCCCGCGCGGCGAGCGCCGCCTCCGCCGCCTCGGAGCCGTGCATCGTGATCTTCACCCGCGCGACGCGCAGCGCCGCCCGGGCGATCCCGCCGACGAACCAGCGCAGCACCGCGTAGTGCGGGCCGTGCTCACCGCCGCGCCCGGAGGCCCAGAGCAGCGCGCAGGAAGCGACCGCGGCGACGTGCCCGACCGCGTAGGTGAGCACGATCGTGAGCAGCCGCAGCGGCCGGCGCCCGCCGACGAACGGCGACAACGCCGCCGCGATCGCGGTGAGCAGCGGCGACACGGCGATGAACAGCACCTCGAGCACGAGCACGAGTGGTGTGATCGTGACCCGCCGGACCTTCAGTGGGGGGATGCGCATCAGGGTCGGACGTCGCGCTCGTCGAGGTACGCGGCCGAGGCGGCGTACGCGCGCTCGATGCTCGCGCCGAGGTCCAGCCCGCCGCCGCGGTACCGCAGCGCGGAAAGGTCGTTGTACTTGGGCGGCTCGACCTGGCCGGTGGGCATCACGTGGACCTCGACGTCGGAGGGCAGGGCGGCGAGATCGCCGACGAAGCGGTGCCGGCGCGCGATCTCGAACGCGACCACGGCGACCTCCCACGGCCAGCGCGGCGGCTCCAGCGGCCGGTCGACGCGGCCCACGTGCATGACGAAGATCCGGTCGGCGCCCAGCGCCACCGCACGACCGACGGGGATCGAGTTGACGATGCCGCCGTCGATGAAGTGCTCGCCGCCCAGCTCGACCGGCGGGAGCAATCCCGGAACGGCGGCCGAAGCCAGCACCGCGTCGACCAACGGACCGGCCGTGAACCAGTGCTCGGCCGCCTGCTCGATCGAGGCCGCCACGCACTCGAAGCGCACCGGCAGGTCCTCGATCAGCGCGATCGGCAGCGCCTCCGTCAGCGTCGCGCGCAGCGTGTCGTTCTCGTGCAGGTTCGTGCGCGTGCGCGCCAACGTCGCGAGCCGCCCGAACAACGAGCCCGCGAAGACGTCGCTGCGCTCGATGTCGAGCCAGGTCGAGGCGAGCCGCTGCGCCGCGGCCACCGACGGATCGGACGCGATCGCCGCGCCGTTGATCGCGCCCACAGACGTCCCCACCACCAGGTCGGGCACGATCCCGCGCTCCAGCAGCGCGCGCAGCATCCCCGCCTCGTGCGCGCCGAGCTGACCACCACCGCCGAGCACGAACGCCGCCGTCATCGGCGGCTGAAGCTAGCTGATCGCGTACGTCGCCGACGTCACGATGTCGCACAACTGGTCGCGTCGCACGCACGCGGCCAACGAGAAGGAGTCGGCCAGCGCGTCCAGGCCGTCGTCGTCGAGCCCGCGGAAGTACGCCGCGTACTCCGGCAGCATCGCCTGCGCGAACAGCAGGTGCCGCACCAGATCGTCGGTCGTGGAGCGCGCGTCCCACGGGTACGGCTCCCACGCCGGGAACTCACGGGCGATCAGCGCGTGCAGCGGCTCCATCACGTCGGCCTGCTCGCGATCGGTCGACCCCCAGCTGTCAACGCCCAGCCGCGCCTTCTTGCCCATGAACTCGCCGAACAGCCGCAGGTAGAACGAGGACGGCGACGCGTACACGAGTCCCTGCAACCCGACGTCCTTGTACGTCCACAACGACCAGCCGGCGCCGTAGGACGCGTACAGCGCCAGTTGGTCCTGCAGCAGCGCGTAGCGCGGCTCGTCCAGCTCCGGCACCCCCGTGTACACCGGCCCGAACTCCCCCACCCAGATCGGCGTCCCGGTCTGCCGCTGATACGCCGTCCGCTTGAGGAACGTCGCCTCGAGCTTCCCCCGGTCCCCCTCGTACGGCCCGCCGAACGCCATCCCGTCGCGCGCGTAGTCGTGGCACGCGTAGACGGCGTTCGGGACCGGGTCACCGAACGACGAGAAGTCGGTCGAGTACGTGTTGCCGTCCAGGAAGACGATGTGGTCGGGATCGGCCTCGCGCACCGCCGCCACCGTCCGCGTGTGCCAGGGGCCGACGACGGCGCCCGTCGGATCGGCCGGCTCGTTGAGCAGGTTGTAGCCCGCCACCCAGGGGTTCCCCGCGAACCGCAACGCCAGTTCGACCCACAGCGCCGTCGCCCGCTCCATGAAGTGCGGGTGCTTCCAGAACGCGGCCTCGTGGGTCGCGTTGTCGGAGTGCCAGTGCTGGTTCTGCGAGCCCGGCACGGCGTGCAGATCGATCACCGAGTAGATCCCGTGCGCCCCGAGCAGCTCGATCACGCCGGCCAGGCGATCGAAACCTCTCGAAAGCCATTTGAACGGCTCTGCGTCACTTTCGAAGTGACGTTGATTGATCGGCAACCGTACGCAATTCACGCCCAGTCCGGCCAGGAACGCCGCGTCCTCGCGCGTGAAGAATCGATCCAACAGCCGCTCGAAGAAGGCGTCAGCCCGCTCCCGCCCCAGAACTGCGCCCACCGCCTCGCGCATCGCGCTTTCGTTGGCGGGATAGCCGGTGATGAAGTTCTCCATGTTCATCCACCCGCCGAGCCCGACCCCGCGCAGGATCACGGGCGTGCCGGACGGGTCGACGATCGCGTCACCCTGCACGCGTAGACCCTGAAAGTTTCGCGCCATTCTCGAAACATATCTGATACGTTCCGGAAATGGTTCAGCGCGTCACGATCGCCCACATCGCTGACGCCGCGGGCGTCTCGGTCCCGACGGTCTCCAAGGTCGTCAACGGTCGCGCGGACGTGGCTCCGGACACCCGGGAGCGGGTGGAGCGGATGCTGCGCGAGCACGGCTATCGACGACCGACCGCGCCCGCCCACGCCTCGCTGCTCGACGTCGTGTTCAACGAGCTCGAGAGCCCGTGGGCGATGGAGATCATCAAGGGCGTCGAAGAGGTCGCACGAGAGAACGACCTCGGCGTCGTCCTGTCCGCGCAGGAGGGTCCGGGCGCGCTCGGACGCTCATGGGTGGACGCGGTCGCGAGCCGGCGCAGCGCCGGCCTGATCCTGGTCGTGAGCGAGCTCACCCGCGAGCAGATCGGTCGCCTGAACGCGCGCAGCATCCCGTTCGTGGTCGTCGATCACGCCGGGGAGCCGGCGCCCGACGTCCCGTCGGTGGGCGCGACGAACTGGAACGGCGGCCTGTCCGCCACCCGGCACCTGCTCGAGCTCGGCCACACCCGGATCGGCATGATCGGCGGCCCGGCGGGCATGCTGTGCAGCCGCGCGCGCGTGGACGGCTACCGCGCCGCGCTGGAGACCGCAGGCCTCCAAGTGGACCCGGACCTGGTCCGCTGGGGCACGTTCCACGTCGAGGCCGGCTTCGAGCAGGGCAGCGCACTGCTCGACCTGCCCGATCCGCCGACCGCGATCTTCGCGGGCAGCGACCTGCAGGCGTTCGGTGTGTATGAGGCCGCGCGCGTGAAGGGGATCGACATCCCTTCGCAGCTCAGCGTCGTCGGCTTCGACGACCTGCCGATGGCCCGCTGGGTCGGGCCGCCCCTGACCACGATCCGCCAGCCGCTGACCGAGATGGCAGCGACGGCGGCTCGCCTCGTCCTCGGCCAGGCCGAGGACCGTCGCGTCGAGCTCGCGACGACGCTCGTGGTGCGCCAGAGCACCCACGACATCCGATGACAGGAGGAGAGGGAGATGTTCAAACCGGTTCGCAGCGTGCTGGGCCTCACGGCCGCGGCGGTGCTGCTGGTTGCGTGCGGCGGCGGGGATGACCCGGCAGGCTCGGCCACCAAGAGCAGCGGCGGGCCGGTAACGATCGAGTGGTGGCACATCCAGAACAACGACCCGATGAAGTCCGTGTGGGCGGACGCGGTCAAGCAGTACGAGGCCGCCAACCCGAACGTCAAGATCAACGTGACGGTGCTCGAGAACGAGGCCTTCAAGGCCAAGCTCACGACCACCATGCAGGGCGGCAAGGTGCCGGACATCTTCCAGTCCTGGGGCGGCGGCACGCTCAAGGAGCAGGCCGACGCGGGCCTCGTGCAGGACGTCTCCGAACCCACCAAGAGCTGGCTGACGGAGCTCAACCCGGCCGCGACCGGCCTGTACGCACTCGACGGCAAGCAGTACGGCGTCCCGTTCAACCTCGGCATGGTCGGCGTCTGGTACCGCAAGTCGCTGTTCGAGAAGGCCGGCATCGACGCCCCGCCGGCCACCTGGGACGAGTTCCTCGCCGACATCCAGACGCTCAAGGACGCCGGCGTCACGCCGCTCGCCGTGGGCGAGAAGGACAAGTGGCCCGGGATGTTCTGGTGGGCGAACCTGAGCCTGCGGATCGCGGGCAAGGACGCGCTCGCCCAGGCCGGCGAGGACGGGTCGTTCGACTCCCCCGGCTTCGTCAAGGCGGGCGACGAGCTCAAGCGCCTGATCGACCTCCAGCCGTTCCAGAAGGGCTTTTTGGCCGCGCCGTGGGACGGCGCCGGCGGCGAGGCCGCGCAGATCGGCACCGGCAAGGCCGCGATGAGCCTGATGGGCCAGTGGGGCCCGTCCACCTACGCGGCCAACGCCAAGGACGCCGACACGGTCCTGGGTGACCTCGGCTGGTTCCCGTTCCCCACCGTCGACGGCGGCGCGGGCGCCGCGAGCGAGCAGTTCGGCGGCGGTGACGGGTTCGCGATCGGCAAGGACGCGCCCCCCGAGGCCGTCGACTTCGTCAAGTTCCTCGTCACGAGCGACGTCGCCAACAAGGCGGGCGCGAGCGGCGGCATCCTGCCGGTCAAGAAGGGCACGGAGTCGTCCGTGACCGACCCGAACATGAAGTCCGTGCTCGACGCCCGCGCGCAGGCCGACTTCGTCCAGCTCTACCTCGATCAGGCCTACGCGCCGGCCGTCGGCCAAGCGGTCAACGACGCGGTGCAGGAGCTCTTCGCGGGCAAGGCCTCGCCGCAGGACGTCGCCGGCAAGATCGCGGATGCCGCCAAGGCCGGATAGCGCCGCCGTCGCCGGGGTCCTCCCCATCGCCGTCCGCCGGGCACGCCGCGCGCGTGCCCGGCGGCGGTGGACCACCGTCGCGCTGTTCCTCGCGCCCGCGCTCGTGCTCTACGGGCTGCTGGTCATCGCACCCGTCCTGCAGGCGATCTACTACAGCGGCTTCAAGTGGAACGGGCTCGCCGACCTCGACGACTTCGTCGGGTTCGAGAACTTCCGGCGCGCCTTCAGCGACGACGTGTTCACCGGCGCGCTGTGGCACAACGGCGTCTTCGTCGTCCTCTCGCTCGCGCTGCAGCTGCCGTTCGCGCTCGGCGTCGCGCTCATGCTCAACGCGCGCATCAAGGGCCGGGCGCTCCTGCGCGTCCTGTACTTCGCGCCGTTCGTGCTCTCCGAGGTGGTCACCGGCGTCGTGTTCACGCTGATGCTGCAGCCCGGCGGGCTCGCGGACAGTGTCCTGCCTGGGCGGAAGGAGTGGCTGGCCGACCCCGGCATCGTGCTTTACACGGTGTTCGTGGCCATCTCCTGGAAGTACTTCGGCTTCCACATGATCCTCTACCTCGCCGGCCTGCAGCAGATCCCGCGCGAGCTCGAGGAAGCCGCGATCGTCGACGGCGCGACCGCCTGGGAGGTGTTCCGCTACGTGACGCTGCCGCTGCTCGGCCCGACCATCCGCATCTCCGTCTTCCTGAGCATCATCGGCGCGCTGCAGCTCTTCGACCTCGTGTGGGTGATGACCGGCGGCGGCCCGGTGAACGCGTCTAACACGATGGCGATCTACATGGTCGACTGGGGCTTCAAGCGCTTCCAGTTCGGCTATGCGAGCGCGGTCGCGGTGATCATGCTCGTGATCTCGCTCGCCTTCGCGCTGGCCTACCAGCGCTTCGTCCTGCGGCGTGACCTCGACGGCGCCCTGACCAGCATGGGCCGATGAAGCGGATCGCGCTGTACGGCTTCGCGCTCGTCGTCGCGCTCGCGATCCTCGTGCCCGTGCTGTACGCCGTGCTCGGCGGCTTCCGCGACACCGGCCAGCTCGCGGAGGACCCGGTCGGGCTCCCGGACCCGTGGGTCTGGGGCAACTACGGCGAGATCCTCGGCTCCGGCACGTTCTGGCGCCAGGTGTGGAACTCGACGCTGATCGCGATCATCTCCACGCTGCTCACGGTCCCACTCGCCGCGCTGGCGGCGTTCGTGTTCGCGCGCTTCGCGTTCCCGGGCCGCGAGCTGCTGTACACGGTCTTCACGCTCGGGCTGCTGTTCCCGATCGCGGTCGCGATCCTGCCGATCTTCATCATGGTCCGCAACCTCGGGCTGCTGGACAACCCGCTTGGCGTCGCGCTCCCGCAAGCCGCGTTCGGGCTGCCGCTGACGATCGTGATCCTGCGCCCGTTCTTCGCCAGCTTCCCGAACGAGCTCCAGGACGCGGCCGCGATCGACGGCTGCGGACCGCTGCGGTTCTTCTGGCAGATCCTGCTGCCGCTGTCGCGCCCCGTGCTGGCGACGGTGTCCGTGCTCGCGCTCGTCGGCTCCTGGAACGCGTTCCTGCTGCCGCTCGTGGTGCTGACCGAGGCCGACAACTGGACGCTGCCGCTGGGCGTGACGAACTACTCCACGCAGTACACGGCCGACATCGCGCGCATCCTGGCGTTCACGACGCTCTCGATCGTGCCCGCGCTCGTGTTCTACGCGTTCGCCGAGCGCCACCTGGTGCGAGGCCTCACGAGCGGCGCGGTCAAAGGCTGACCGCGCCGCTCGCAGCGATTTCTACGGGTTCGTGGTGCTCAGCGTGAACGTGAGCGTCTTGCTGTACGTGCCCGTGCGCAGCGCGTCATTGGCGCCGATGGCCTGACGGAACGTGATCGGGACGACCTCGTTGGAGGTCGGCGCCGACCACGTCTTAACGACGCCGAGGCCCTGGAGGGGCTGCGGCAGCGAGAACGCGCCGTTGACCAGGTGGCCGGGCGCGTTGGTGCTCGGGTCCGCGACCGTGAGGGTCGCGTCACCCGCGGTCGAGATCACCGTGGCGCTCGTCGACGCCGTGTAGGTGTTCGCGACGCCCGGGATGAACGCCGGGAACGCCGCCGGGGCGCCGAGCGTGAGCGCGAGCGTCGCCGGCACGGTGCCGCCGACCGGAGCGGTCGGAGCCTTCACGAGCATGAAGTCCACGTCGGACACGTCGAAGAAGACGTTGCCCACGGCCTCGACCTTGATGCGGGACTTCGTGGCCGTCACGTCCGGGAACGTGATCTCGGCCGAGCCGTCGTTCGGCGTGCTCTCCGCGAGCACCGTCGGGTAGGTCAGTCCGCCGTCGGTCGACAGCGTGATCTTGACCGCCGTGGTGTTGATCGGTGCCAGGTTCGTGCCCGCGACGTCCCACGTGACGTTCTGCGTCGTGGTGCCGTAGGCGACCTGCGGCAGCCCCTGCGAGGTGACCTGGAACGGGCCGGCGGTC
Organism: Solirubrobacter taibaiensis; assembly: GCA_027587225.1. Taxonomy (GTDB): domain Bacteria; phylum Actinomycetota; class Thermoleophilia; order Solirubrobacterales; family Solirubrobacteraceae; genus Solirubrobacter; species Solirubrobacter taibaiensis. The sequence goes on along the minus strand of JAPDDQ010000002.1, from coordinate 164,916 downwards.
GCGGTCGCGACCGTGACCTTGGTCTGGGCGAAGCCGATGCCGCCGCCCGCGGCGATCCCGTCACGCACGGTCATGCGGAACGTCATCGCCTTGTCATCCAGGAAGCCCCGCCACTCGCTGGTCGGCAGGAACTCCGAGAAGCACTCGCGGATGTCGCGCGCAACCAGCTGCGCCGACGTGCCGTTCGACGGCGGGATCGGGCCGACCTCGCAGCGCCCGGTCTTCGCGTTCGTGTTGCCCGCGAGGATCTGGAGCATGTCCGGGAACGTCCGCGTCGGGTTGGTCCCGGCCAGGTTCAGGCCCGGCGAGTTGTACAGCAGCGTGTCCGTGGGCGAGACGTCCGCGGTGATGCCGAGCTGGCGGAAGCTCACGCCGTTGGTCTTGGTCTGGCTGAACAGCTGGGTGCCGGCGGTCGTGACGCCCTGGATGCCGGCGGGGTCGACCTGCTCCCACATGTAGGTGAGCGGGTTGTTGTCGGGGTCCGTCGCGCTGCCCGTCAGCGCGAACGGCGTGCGCGGCGGGATGGTGTACGCGGTCGGGACGGTCACGTCCGGAGCGCGGTTGCCGGTCGGCGTGATGGTGAAGCCCTGGTTGGTGGGCGGGCCGCCGTGGTTGGTCTCGCCGACGAAGCCGGTCGCGCCCGTGGGCGTGATCGTCAGCGACGGCAGATCCATCCCGGCGAGCGTGCCACCGAAGGAGACCTGGAAGCCCTGCTCGTTGAACGTGCCGCCGAAGAAGCCGGTGACGGCGGCGGTCGCGCCGGTGCCGAGGATGCCGGCGCCGCCCTTGGTGGTCTCCACGACCGTGCCCGTGGCGCCCGTGGCGCTGGTGACGGCGAGCGAGTCCACGTCCTGCCCGGCGAGCGTGCCGCCGAACAGCAGCGTGTAGCCCGTGTCGGTGATGGGGCCCACCACGACCGTCTCGCCGGTGCCGAGGATGCCCGCACCGCCCTTGGCCAGCTCACGGACGGCCGCGGTGCCGGCGCTGGGCGTGACGGAGATCGCCGGCGCGTCCGCGTTCGCCAGGGCGCCCGCGAAGGTGACGGTGAAGCCGGTGTTGCCGGCGCCCGTGACCGACGCCGTGCCCGTCGAGCCGAGGATCGCGTTGATCGCGGCGGCGATGTTGGCGTTGGTGTTCGCGAGGCCGCCCTGGCCGATCGCCGGAGTGGTCTGGCCGTTGATCGTGATCGTGTACGAGGCCGTGGTGGCGCTGAAGTCGGTCAGCACGACCTGCTGCTGCTCGTTGCCGCCGTCGAGTGCGTTCAAGATCCCCGCGGCGGTGTTGTTCTGCCCGCGGACGATCGCGTGGCTCTCGATGCCCTTGTAGCTGAGCTTGTACGAGTCGCCGTTGGTGTCGTAGCCCGCCAGGCGCACGGCCTGGACTTCCTGGCCGTTGAACGCGCCCTGGATGTCGGCCGCGGTGTAGTTGACGCCGTTGACGAACGGGCCGACCGTCTTGCCGTTGAAGGTCAGCGTGAAGGAGTCGGTGCCGTCGAAGTCGCGCAGGGCGACGTTCTGCACTTCGCTGACCTGCGGGCGCGCCGGGGTGTTGGTGACCAGCGACAGGATCTCCTCGTAGCTCTTCGGGACCCAGTACGGGTCGCTGTGGGGCTGCAGGTTGTCCAGGCCGCAGATGCCGGCGTAGGCCATCACGGACGAGCCGGAGCCCGGTTCGACCGAGTTGGCGCCGCTGCGGTTGCCACCGCAGTTGGCGAGGGTGCCGTTGAAGGTGTGGTTGCCGTTGAACTGATGGCCCATCTCGTGCGCCACGTAGTCGACGGCGAAGAAGTCACCGACCGGCGTGGCCAGGCCGGTGCAGCCCGTGGCCTTGTTGCCGCCGCCGACGACGCCCAGGCCGGCGACGCCGCCGCCCGAGTTGCCCATCGCGATGTGCCCGATGTCGTACTTGTCGGCGCCGATGATCTGGCCGATCACGAAGCGGTTGCGGTTGAGCACCGCGTTGCAGGAGTTCGTCGCCGTGTAGCACGGCGCCGATCCGCAGGGCCCGTTCGCGCCGGTGGCCAGCGCGACCGTGTTGAGGTTGAGCAGATCGGTGTCGGCGATCAGGACGATCTTGATCGCGGACTCGGTGTTGTAGATCTGGTTCACGCGGTTCATCAGCGTGACCTTGGCCGCGGTGACGTTGGCGGCCCCGAAGTAGGTGGCGTAGCTCGGGTCGGTCACCAGGGCGAGCCGGTACGTGCGCAGCTGCACCTCCGGACCGAGCTCGGCGGCGGCCGTGACGTCTGCGGCCTTGCCCTCGTCGACCGCGTCGGACTCGACGAACGAGCGGGCCTCGTCGTTGTTCGCGTCGCGCGTGTAGTAGGACGCGTGGACGGTCGATTCGCCCTTGTAATAGGGATCGACGTAGAACGCGCCGCGGCGCGCCCGCACCGAGGCGTGGAAGCCCAGCGGGCTCGTGTCGGCGACGATCGAGGCTGTCGGGTCGTCGATGCCCTGGCCCGCGTAGGTCTTGATCTCCGGGTGCTTGGCCGCCAGCCCCGGCTCCATGATCGAGGTCTCACTGACGGCGAAGCGCTGCAGCGTGCCGTCGGGTGCAGGCACGGCGAGCACGGTCGTGCCGGCCGCGGCGCGAGTGCCCTTCTGCGCGCCGGCCAGCGTGCCTTGCAGCGCCGACAGGTCCAGCGTGAACGCCTTCAGGCTGTCCGCATCCACCTGCGCGCCGGCCGTCGGCGGCGTCCCCTGCACCGGTTCCCAGACGTCAGCCGCGTTCGCCGCGGGTGCGCCCGTCGCTGCGAGCACGGCGCCCGCGAATAGCCCAACCGTGAGCCGTCCCACTCTCATCCTTCGACCCCTCTCGTCTTCCGTGAGTCCCCTCCGAAGTCGGGAGTCTTAACGGCCGCTCAGCGGAAATCAAGCAAGACTGACCGGTCGGTCTAGTGCGAGCACGGCGGTGTCGTCGGCCTGCGGACCCACCTGGAACGCGCTCAACGCGCGATCGATGGCGGCGACGGCGCCCGCGGCGTCCGTCGCGCCCCGCAGCGCCTCCAACAGGCGCTCGTCGCCGAAGCGCTCATCCTCCCCCTCGGCGTCGGTCACGCCGTCGGTGTAGAGCACGAGCACGTCCCCGGGCTCGAGCACCAGCGATTCCGGCTGCCAGCGGCTGTCGCTCCACGCCCCGAGCATCGGGCCGAAGCACCCGACGGCGCGTGGCTCGCCGGCCCGGATCAGCAGCGGGCGAGGATGGCCGGCGCAGAACACGTCGGTGGTCTGCGCGGTGACATGCACGACCGCGACGGTGCACGGCGTGAGCTCCCGCCGGTCGACGAGCGTCTGGTTGAGCTGCTCCAACGCGGCGGCGGGATCCGACAGCAGCCGACCCGCCGTGCGGAGCGTGTGCCGCGCCTGTCCGGTCTCGGCGGCGGCCGCCGCGCCGCGACCGGTGACGTCGCCGACGAGCAGCATCCAGCCCACGTCGGTCGGGAACGCGTCGTAGAAGTCGCCGCCGACGAGGTTCTCCGCCCCGGCCGGGCGATACAGGCTCGAGAGCCGTAGGCCCGGGATCGGCGGGAGCGCGTCGGGCAGCAGTCCGCGCTGCAACGTGGCCGCGATCTCCGAGCGTTCGCGATACAGCAGCGCGTTCTCGACCGCGATGCCCGCGCGGCGCCCGAGCTCCTCCGCGAGGCGAAGGTCGTCCTCGCTGAAACTCCGGCCGGATTCGGCGCTCGCGAACGTGATCGAGCCGATCGGCCCACCGGCGCCCATCATCGGCACGGCCATGAAGGCCCGCAGGCCGAGACGATCGGCGGCCGCACGCTGCTCCGGATCGGGGACGATCGCGGCCAGCAATTCGTCGGTGATGTCGTTCACGCGCAACGATTTCCCGGCCATGAGCTGCACCGCCCCCGGAGCGTCGGCCGGCGTCGGATAGCGCTCCTGGTACCGGTGGGCGAGCTCGAGCATCGCGGGATCGACGTGCACGAGCGCGACGCTCTGCAGGTGATCGCCGCGTGGCATCGTCACGTTGCACCAGTCCGCGAGCCGCGGCACGGCGAGCCGCGCGATCCGGTTGAGCGTCTGCTCGTAGTCGAGGCTGGACGCCATCAGCGCGCCCGCCTGCGCGAGGAAGCGCTGCGTGTGCTCGGCGCGTTTGACGTCGGTGATGTCCTCGATCACGTTGACCACGAAACCGCCGGGGACCGGGCTGGCCTTGATCACGCGCCAGCGCTCCTCCCCCGTGTCGCGGCGCACGCCGCGCACCACGAGCGGCTCCGGCGTCTCCCCGCGGAGGATCGCCCGGCCGGGGAGATGCTCGAGCTGGAGGGGCGCGCCGGCCTCGGTGAAGGACTCGAACGCGTCCACGATCGCCTGCGGCGGCGTGTCGATCAGCGCTTGCGGCGTGGCGAACCCGAGGCTCGTGGCGGCAGTGGGGTTGGCGTAGATGAGCCGGCCGTCGGGACCTTGGATCGTGACCGCGTCGGCAAGGCTGTCGAGCGCCGCGGTCAGGCGCGTCTCGACGCGCTCCAGGCGGGCGAACAGGCCCGCGTTCTCCAGCGCGAGCGCGACGCGGCCGGCGAGCAGCTGCGCGAACTCCAGCTCATCCCGCGAGTACGTGCGGTGGGCGGCGGTGAGTCGCATCGTGCCCAGGTCGCGCCCGCGTGAGCGCAACGGGACGGTGAGCGCGTGGGCGCGATACGCGGGTGCCTCGGTGGTCTCGAGGTCGATCTCGCAGGTGCTGGCGTAGCCCGGCGTGAGCAGCTCCGTCATCCGCTCGACCACCTCGTCGACCGTGAGCTCGGTGTCGGCGATGAGCGCCGCGCCGCGGATCAGCGCGAACCGTTCGCGGTCGCCTTCGAGCGCGCGGCGTTCGTGGGCGGCGGCGGCCAGCACGCCCGCGATCACGGCGAGCGCGACGAGCGCGTCGACGACTCGCGGGACGCCCGCCAGGGTCAGCGCGGCGACCAGCGCGACGCCGAGCGCCGCGACCACCGAGGAGTTGCGCATCACTCGCCGGGCGGCGTGTCGAGCATCCGGACGCGGCCGTCGAGCCCGACGAGATCGAAGACGCGCGCCACCTCCCCGATGCCGCGGACGACCCCGAAGGCCGAGCCGAGGTCGCGAGCGAGCTGGACGACGAGCCGGATGCCCGTGGAGTCGAGGAACGTCGTAGAGCGCAAGTCGAGCACGATCTCGGTGTGCGGCTCAGCCGCGGCGGCGCCGATCTCGGCCTCCAGCGCGTCCACCGTGGCCAGGTCGATCTCCCCTACGGGTACGACAACGACCGCGTCGCCCGCGCGCCGACGCGTCACCGAGAAGTCCGGACCGCCCTCCATGCCCTGCGATCTTCTCAGGGCGTGCGGCGCACGACCAGTCCAGGATTTGACAATCGAACGCGGCAGCCGACTTCGTCGGCGCCATGCGCGATCGTTTGAAGATCGCTTCGCGGATCTTCTACGGGACGAGCTCGGGGCCCTTGTCGACGTACGCCTTGCGGAACTCGTCGAGTGCTTTGACGGTCTTGGCGTTGAACGTCTTGCAGCCGATCAGCTGGTCCCACGCCGTGGCCGCGACGGCGTACGGCATGTTCGTCTGGTTCTCGAAGACCAGCAGGTGGTAGCCGTCGTCGCTGTCCTTGTAGAACCGCTCCAGCCGCTTGACCGTGCTGTTCGGAGCCGTCTTGGCGTACTGGACGTCGATGCGGCCGTGCTCGAGCGCGTGGACGGTGAACTCCAGCGCCGGGGTGCTCTTGCGGTCGTACACGCCGTCCGGGGCCCAGTCGGGCGCGTGGATGCCCGACGTCGGGGGGTTGGAGCCGTAGTCGGCGGCCGTCGTCGGTTGCGGCACGTGCTCGGCGCCCTCGTTCGGCGGACTCTTGAGCTCGCAGCCGGCCGCCTTGGCCGCGCTCTGGAGCGGCGTGGCCTTCGGGGTGGGCGTGGCCGTGGGGTCCGCCGGGGCCGCGGCGATCGGGCTCGGCGGCGTGGTGGCCTCCGCCTCGATCGGCGTGGGTTCGCTGCCGTCGGCGACGGAGAACACGAGCGTGCCGAGACCGAAGATCGACAGGACCGTCAGTAGACCGGCGAGTGTGAAGCGATTGACCACGAGGCGGGGAAATGTAGCCGGTGCGCCGAATAGGCTCAGTGGGCACATGGCCAAGAGCGAGTACACGGTGCTCGAGGTCGCCGGCCGGGAGGTGCGGCTCTCGAACCCCGGGAAGGTCTACTTTCCGAAGCCGGGCTGGACGAAGCTCGACCTCGCCACGTACTACATGACCTGCGCCGACGCGGCGCTGCGGCACGTGCGCGAGCGCCCGACGATGATGAAGCGCTTCGTCAGCGGGATCATGGAGGACCCGATCTGGCAGAAGCGCGTCCCGCAGAAGGTGCCCGACTGGCTGCAGACGGCGACGGTCAGCTTTCCCTCCGGCCGCACGGCGGAGGAGCTCGTCGCCAACGACGCGGCGCATCTGGTGTGGGCGGTCAACCTCGGCGTGATCGACTTCAACCCGTGGCCGTGCCGGCGCGCCGACCTCGACCACCCGGACGAGCTGCGCGTGGACCTGGACCCCGGGCCGGGCGTGCAGTGGGACGACGTGCGCCGCGTCGCGCTGGTCGCCCGCGACGTGCTGGACGAACACGGGCTGCGCGGCTATCCGAAGACGTCAGGGTCCAAGGGCATCCACGTGCTGGTGCGGATCACGCCCGACTGGGAGTTCCTGGAGGTGCGGCGCGCGGCCTTGGCGCTGGCGCGCGAGATCGCCCGGCGCGCGCCCGAGCTGGCGACCGCCAAGTGGTGGAAGGAAGAGCGCCACGGCGTGTTCGTGGACTACAACCAGAACGCGCGCGACCGCACCGTCGCCTCCGGGTACAGCGTGCGGCCGACGCCGGACGCGCGCGTGTCGTGCGCGCTGGAGTGGTCGGAGGTCGCGGACGTCGAACCCGGCGACCTGCGATTGGACACGGTGCCGGCGCGGTTGGCCTCGGTCGGCGATCCGGCGGCGTCGATCGACGACGTGCCCGGGTCGCTGGACGCGTTGCTGGACCTCGCGCGGCGTGACGAGGAAGGCGGGCTCGGCGACGCGCCGTGGCCGCCGCACTTCCCGAAGGCGGCCTCTGAGCCGAAACGGGTGCAGCCCTCCCGCGATGCCGACCGGCCGGTGCAGCGCGGGCGCGCGGGCGACCCGCAGCCCGGCGGCCCTCCCCCGGGCTTCTCGTTGCAGAACCAGCGCGGGTTCGGCTCCAAGCCGCGCACGGGCCAAGGCCACGAGTCTGAATTCGACGAGGAGTCCTCCTAGGTGAGAGCTTTCCCCTGCGCGGTATGCGGGCTGCTGCTGACGTTCGAGTCGCACACCTGCGTGCGCTGTGGCTCCGCGCAGGGGTTCCGCTGGCCGGACCGGCGGCTGCTCGCGCCGGTGCAGTCGCGCTGCGCCAACGTGGAGCTCGCGAGGTGCAACTGGCTGCCGGCGCGTGACGGCCAGTTGTGCTTCAGCTGCGCGCTGACCCGCACACGGCCGGCGGACAGCGACGTCGCCGCCCTCGCCGCGTTCGCTCGCGCCGAGGGGGCGAAGCGCTGGCTGCTGGTCGAGCTCGGTGAGCTCGAGCTGCCGCTGCCCGCCGGGTTGACGTTCGATCTGCTCTCGAGCGAGCACGCGCCGGTCATGACCGGCCACGCCGACGGGCTGATCACGCTCGATCTCGCCGAAGCCGACGACGCCCGCCGCGTCGCCGCCCGCGAGGAGATGGGCGAGCCGTACCGGACGCTGCTCGGCCACATGCGCCACGAGGTCGGGCACGCGTACTTCCCGCTGCTCTCGTCGCTCGCCCTCGATCGCGTGCGCGCGCTGTTCGGCGACGAGCGCGAGGACTACCAGGCCGCGCTGGACCGGCACTACGAGACCGGCCCGCCGGAGGACTGGGCGTCGTCGTACGTCAGCGCCTACGCCACGACGCACCCGTCCGAGGACTGGGCCGAGACCTTCGCGCACGTGCTCCACATCCGCGACTCACTGCAGACGGCGGCCGAGCACGGCGTCCGCGTCGGCGACACGAACCCGCGGCTGACGGTCACCGCCGACCTGCGCACGCTGCTGGGCGACTGGCTCGCGCTGAGCTACGCGCTGAACGCCATCAACCGCTCCATGGGCCAGGAGGACCTGTACCCGTTCACGCTGCCGGACCCGGTCGTCGACAAGCTCGCGCTGATCGACGAGCTCATCCGGCAGACGGCGCGGTGACCCGGCGCGTCTCGCTGAACGGCGCCTTCACGGCCTTGCGCAGCGCCGCCTTCGTGCGTCCGTAGTTCTTCACCTTGCGCGAGAACGTCAGCCCGTTGTAGCCGGGTTTGGAAACGGTGACCGTGAACGTGGCCTTGCGCTTGAGCCGCTTGCCGCGCAGCTTGGTCAGGGTGAGCGTCCGTTTGGTCGTGCGAATCGTCTGGCTGACCTTGCACGTCTTGCAGTAGACCTTCACCGTCGCGCCACCCGCGGGCAGATCCCTCAGCGTGGCGGAATTGACCTTCACCGAGGTCTTGGCGACGGTCCAGGTGAGTACGAGCCGCGCGTTGATCGCGGGCGTCGGGGCCGGTGGCGGCGGAGGCGGAGGCGGCGTGGGGTCGGGGGTCGTGTTCAACAGCACGCTCACGCTTCCCACGCCGTTGTTGGTCGTGGCCAGATCCGGCTTGCCGTCGCGGTTGAAGTCCGTCGCCACCACGTCGTGCGGATGCGTCCCCACCGCCAGGGGTGAACCGGAATCGAGCACGTACGCGCCGTTGGGCTGGCGCAGCAACACCGAGAGCGTGTTGTTGGAGAACTGGCTGACCGCGAGATCGAGCCGCCCGTCGCGGTTGAAGTCGGCGGTCGCGAGCCCCACCGGCTGACCGGGGACGCTCACCGGCGAGCCCGCCATCGGCGTGAATCCACCGGCGGCGCCCCGCTCGAGCAGCGTGACGGTGTCGGAGCCCCCGTCGGCGACGGCGAGATCGGTCCGGCCGTCGCCGTTGATGTCGGCGGCCACGACGGCCCACGGCATCACACCGACGGGAAACGGGGATCCTGCCTCCGGCGCGAGTCCGCCTCCGGGCTGGCCGAGCAGCACCGCCACATTCGCGCTGCCGTGGTTGGTGACCGCGAGGTCGGGGAGCGCGTCGCCGTTGAAGTCCGCCGTGGCCAGGTAGCGCGGCGAGACGCCCGTGGCGATCTCCGGTCCGCCCCAGATGAACGACCCGTCGACCTGCTGCTCGACGACCCGCACAAGGCCCCGGGTGATCTGCGCCACCGCGAGGTCCACGCGTCCGTCGCCGGTGAAGTCCGCCGCGGCGATCGCACCCAACGGATTCGTCTCCGCCGGCGTCCTCGGCGCATACACGAACCCGCCCGCCGGGTTGCGCAGGCTCACGCTGGCGGTGCCCACGCCGTCGTAGCCGCTCACGGCGAAATCGGGCCAACCGTCGCGATTGAAGTCCGCGACGGAGCCGAAGTTCCCGCCCTCCGCGGCCGGCGTGGGTGCCTCCGCCGCAAAGCCGCCCCCGGCCTGACGCACCAGGAGCGTCGCGTTGTCGCTCCCGCCGTTGACGCTCACGAGGTCCGGCAGCCCATCGCGATTGAAGTCCGCGGACACGAGGCCGTACGGCGTGGTGCCGACCACGAACGGTGACCCGAGCTCCTGGAGAAACGCGGCGTCGGCCGGGGTCGCGGCGATGGCCAGGCCGGCGATCGCGGCGCCGACCCAACGAAACAGCTTCTTGTGCATCGGCGCGAGAGCGTACCCCGAGCGAGCGGCGGCTACGCGCCTGCACTTCACCCATTTCGTAACGCTCTCGTAACGGTATGATCCCGGCATGCCTCGCCCTCTCGATCCCACGGTCAACCGGGCGCTCGAGGCCGCGACGCTCGCGCTCCTCGGCGAGCAGGGGTTCGCCGGGATGACCGTCGAGGGTGTAGCCGCGCGGGCCGGCGTCGGCAAGCCGGCGATCTATCGGCGCTACGCCGACAAGGCTGCACTGGTCGCCGGCGTGGTCGCCGCGCAGCTCCCGCAGCTGGAGGTGCCCGACCTCGGCGACACGCGCGCGGAGCTCTGGCAGGCGGTGGAACGGGGCTTTCCCGCCGACGGCGCCGCCTACGTCGCGCTGATCGGCGGTCTCATGGCCGAGCAGAGCCGCCACCCCGAGCTGATCGCCGCGTTCCGCCACAGCGTCCTGCTCCCCCGGCGCGCCGTCGGGCTCGCCCTGGTCGAGCGCGGGCAGGCGCGCGGTGACCTCCGCACCGACATCGCCGCCGTCGCGGCGCTCGACCTGTTCGCCGGCCCGTTCCTCGCGCGCGCCTTCGCGGGCGAGGACACCGGCGCCAGCTGGCGCCAGGAGGCCTTCGCCGCCTGGTGGACCCTCGTCAGAAAGCAGCCGACATGATCGACTTCACGCTCGAGACCCACCTCGACCGGTCCCCCACCGAGGTCTTCGACTACATCACCGACCCAGCCCGGCTGCCCGAGTGGCAGACCAACACGGTCTCGTCCGTGCCCGAGGGCGAGGGACCGATGGGCGTCGGCACCCGGCTGCGGGAGGTGCACCGCGCACCGGGCGGCAAGGAGCTCCCGTCCGTGGTCGAGGTCTCCGAGTACGAACCAGGCAGCCTGTTCGCGCTGCGCGTGATCGAGGGCACGCCCGTGCACCTGCGGATCACGCTGGAGCCCGCCGAGCGCGGCACGCGGATGCGCTTCCGCGCGTTCGGGCGGCTCACCGGCGCGATGCGCTTCGCCCAGCCATTGCTGGCACGGGTGCTCCAGCGCCAGTTCGCGGGCCAGCTCGCCACCCTGCAGACCCGCCTGGCCTAAGTCAGCACCGCTTCGCCCCGGCCGCGACGGGCACGCACCTGCGGGTCTCGCTGAACGGCGCCCTCACGGCCTTGCGCAGCGCCGCCTTCGTGCGTCCGTAGTTCTTGACCTTGCGCGAGAACGTCAACCCGTTGTAGCCGGGTTTGGACACGGTGACCGTGAACGACGCGCCCCGCCGCAGCTTCTTGTTGCGCAGCTTCGAGAGCGTGAGCGTCGCCTTCTTCGCCGTCACCGTCTGGCTGATCTTGCACGTCTTGCACGTGATCTTCACCGTCGCCCCGCCCGCCGGCAGGTCGCGCAGCGTCGCGGACGTGAGCTTCACGTTGGCCTTGGTGATCGTCCACGTGAGCACGAGCCGCGCGTTGATCGACGGCACCCCGGGGTTCGCCGGCGCCGCCGGCGCAGGCCCGGGGCCGGGATTGACGACCGGAGGCGGTTGCACGACGGGGTCAGGTGTCGTATTCAGCAGCACCGTGACATTGTTGGAGGCGTCGTTCGAGATCGCGAGATCCGGCTTGCTGTCACCGTTGAAGTCGGTGGACGAGAGCTGGTTGGGCTGATCGCCGGCGGGATACGGCGATCCCGTCTCGTGGGCGAACTCGCCACCGGGTTGACGCAGCAGCACGGACACGTCGTCGCTGTCGCGGTTGGCGGTCGCCAGGTCGGTCGCGCCGTCGCGATTGAAGTCGGCGGCGATCACGCCGTACGGTGCTCGACCGCCCACCGGGATCGACGTCGCCGCCGCGAACCCGCCGGCGGGCTGGCGCGTGAGCACCGACACGGTGTTGGAGCCCGCGTTTGCCACCGCGAGATCCGTCGCTCCGTCGCCGTTGATGTCGGCGGCGACCATGCCGACCGGACTGACGCCGACCTTGTGCGGCGAACCGGCCTCCTGCTCGAACCCGCCACTCGCCTTCCGCAGCAGGATCGTGACCGTGAAGTCGGTGGTGTTGTTGACCGCGACGTCGGGGCGCCCGTCGGCGTTGAAGTCCGCCACGGCGAGGAACCCCGGGTTGTTCCCGGTCGCCGGGGCGGCGGCCTCAGCTTTGAAGGAACCGTCGACCTGCTGGAGCATGATCGCGAGTTGTTTGTCGAGATTGCGCGAGTACGCCACATCGATGCGGCTGTCGCCGTCGAAGTCGGCCGCCGCAACGCCCGTTCCTCTGCCGACTCCCGTGTAGGGCGAGCCCAGGGCCTTGACGAAGCCACCCGCGGGATTGCGCAGCAGGATGCTGAGCCCGCCACTCGTGTACGAACTTACCGCGACGTCGGGCGATCCATCCCGGTTGAAATCGGCGACGGTTCCGTAGTTCGGGCCGAGCAACACCTCACTCGGACCTTCGACCGTGAAGCCGCCCGCAGGTCGACGCAAGATCGTGGTGATGGTGGTCGTCGACCCGTTCACCCCGACGATGTCCGGCCGCCCGTCGCGGTTGAAGTCGGCGGTCACCACGCCGTAGGGCTGGGCCCCGACCGGGAACGGGGAGCCGAGTTCTTGGAGGAACGAGGCGTGCGCCGGGACGGCGGAGGCGGCGAGAACAGCGGTCGCGGCGGCGATGGTCCAACGGGCCAGCGATGTCATCTGGGTCAAGGCTCTCGCCGTGACCTGACGATCGCAACCCTTTGGGCCTCCCCGAACGGCCAGGGAAGCTTGTGTTCGTGGCTGACGCTTCCGCGGTCACAGCCCGGTGAGCCCGTAAGCACCGCGGCCGCTCCTCCTGCGCGCTGGAAGAGGACTGGGACGTACGGGTTACGCACCGAAGGGCGCGGCCGCGAACGGCAATGCCTGATCCAACCCTGAGAGCACGAAGGCGCGGTGCACCTGCGGCGGGCCGGCGATGACGATGTACGAGTAGTCCGCCGCCGTCGCGGCGTTGTGGAAGCGCACGAGCACGCCGAGGCCCGAGGAGTCGATGAACTCCAGATCGGTCAGGTCCACGGTCAGCGTCTGGCCCGCGGCCTGGGCCTGGTTGAGCGCCGTCGTGAGCTCCGGGGCGCCGGCGAGGTCGAGCTCACCGGACAGGGCCAGCACGACGCCGCCCTGGAGTTCGCGCTCGTCGATCTTGAACACCGGCAGCTTCATCGTGTGAGCCACCTTAGTGGACGCACCGCTCGGCGAGGAGCAGTGCGACGTCGTCGCGCGGGTGGATGTCGCCGACGAGCCGCTCGACGATGTGCGCGCGCAGCGCCTCGAGTCCCGCGACGCCCGCGCACTCGTGCACGAGCTGCTCCAGGCCGTCGTCGATCAGCTCGCCCGGCCGCTCGACCAGCCCGTCGGTGTAGAGGACGAGCCGGTCCCCGGGGGCGAACGCGAACGTGAACTCCTCGTAGTGCGCGCCGACCACGCCGAGCACGACGTCGTGCCCGCTCAGCGCCAGCCGCGGCGGACCGTCGCGCGGGATCAGCACCGGCGCCGGATGCCCGGCGCTCACCACCCGCACCTCGTCCGAGTCGTGCGTGAGCGCGAGGATGCACATCGTCGCCATGTCGGTGAGCTCGGTGCCCGTGACCAGCTCGTTGAGCCGGAACACCGACTCCGCGAGCCCGAACCCCTCGTGCGCGTACACGCGCAGGGAGTGGCGCAGCTGGCCGGCCTGCGCGGCGGCGGCCACGCCGTGCCCGGCGACGTCGCCGATCACGAGCCAGACGCCTTCGCGCGTCTCGATCACGTCGTACCAGTCACCGCCGACGATCAGCTCCTGCTCGGCGGCGAGATGCCACGCGTGCAGGGCCAGTCGCGCGTCCGACGGCAGCCGCTCGGGCAGCAGCGTCTGCTGCAGCGCGCGCGAGATCGTGCGCTCGCGCGCCAGCGCCGCGGCCCGTTCGCGCTCGGTCCGGCGCGCCGCCGTGATGTCGCTCAACGTCACCACGAGCCGCTCCGAGCCGGGCACGAGGTCCACGCGCACGCTGTGCGTGCGCTCGCCGAGTTGCAGCTCGCCACTCTCGCGGCCCACGTCGAGCGCTTCCAGCCGCGAGCCGACGACGTCGTCGCCGAACGTGACCTTGAAAGCCGGGTTCGCGCGCTGGACGACGCCGTTGGCGTCGAGCACGGCCACGGCGTCGGTGATCGCGTCGAACGTCGTACTCCACTCGGTGGCGGCGACCCGGACCTCGGATTCGAGGCTGCGCGCGCGCAGCAGCGAGCGGATCGTCGCCGCCAGCACCGGGGCTTCCACCGGCTGCGTCAGGTACGCGTCGGCGCCGGTCTCGAGCCCTTCGACCTGCGCCTCGGTCTCCATGAACGTGGCCGAGAGCATCAGCACCGGGATGTGCCGCGTCGCGTCGTCGGACTTGATCCGCCGGCACGCCTCGAACCCGTCGAGCCCCGGCATCTTCACGTCGAGCACGGCGAGATCGAACGGCGTCGACTGCACCGTCGACACCGCGTCCAGCCCGTTGTCCACCTCGACCACCGTGAAGCCCGACCGCCGGAGCATCGTCGCGATCACGTAGCGGCCGACCTCGTCGTCGTCGGCGAGCAGGATCTGCGGTGCGACGACGCTCATCGCGCCGCCCGGGTCGCGATCGACAGGACCTCCAGCAGCTGCGAGCGCGAGGTGCTGGACTTGTCGAGCAGGTGCGCGCCCAGGCCTTCGAGCCGCTCGGCCTCGTCTCGGCCGAGCAGTCGTGACGTGTGGATGATCACGGGCACGGCCGCCATCCTGGCATCCGCGCGCATCCGGCGCAGGACTTCCAGTCCGTCGAGGTCGGGCATCGACAGGTCGAGGATCATCGCCGCCGGCAGCGCCTGCGCCAGGGCGGCCAGCGCGGCCTCGCCGCCACCGACCGTCACCGTCCGCCACGCCGTGTCCCGTAGGTGCGCCTCCACCACGTAGCGCGCGGTCTCGTCGTCGTCGGCCACGAGCACCGCCCCCGCGATGTCCGGCACGCTCGTGTCGAGGTCGCGCCGCAGCGGGAGCTCGACCGTGAACGCGGTCCCCACGCCGACCGTCGACCGCACCGTCATCTCGCCCCCGAGCAGCCCGACCAGCGTCTTGGCCAGCGGTAGCCCGAGCCCGGTGCCCTGCCGGGCCTGCTGCAGCTCGCCCGGGATCTGCACGAACTCCTCGAAGATCCGCGGCAGGTCCTCGGCCGCGATCCCGATCCCCGTGTCGGCCACGATGAACCGGACCCGGTCGGCGGCGATCTCCGCGCTGACCAGCACCTCCCCGTGCGGCGTGAACTTGACCGCGTTGGAGATCAGGTTGCGCAGGACCTGGATGAGCTTGCCCTCGTCCGTGCGCAGTGTCACCGGCGTGGCCGGGAAGTCGAAGCGCAGCTGCACGTCGGAGCCCTTCAGCAGCGGCCGCAGCTGTCCGCGCATGATCACGAACAGCTCGGAGAGCGCGAGATCCTCGAGCTCGAGCTCGAGGCGCCCGGCCTCGATCTTGGCGATGTCCAGCAGGTCACCGACGAGCGACAGCTGGTCGTGGGCCACGCGCCGGATGAAGCCGACCTGCGTCGCCTGCTCGTCCGCGAGCGCCGGCTCCCCGCTCAGCAGCAACTCGGCCAGCGCGATGATCGAATTCAGCGGCGTACGCAGCTCGTGCGACATGTCGGCGAGGAAGCGCGACTTGCGCTCGTCGGCGTCGCGCAGACGCTCAGCGCGCTCGTCGAGCTCCGCATAGAGCGCGACCACGCCGGTGTTCGTCTCCTCGAGCTCGCGATTGAGCGCGAGCATCGCCTTCTGGCGCGCGCGGACCTCGCCGAGCGCCTGCAGCAGCTCCTCGTTCTGGCGCGTGACCTCGTCGAACGGGCTCACCGCGCCGCGCCGCGCCAGCTCGGCCCGCACCCCGCGCACGTCCGGCAGCGCGGACGTGGGCAGCCGCTTGGCCACGCTCACGCGCGTCCCGCGCCCGGCCGGAGCGTCGATCAGGAACTCGTCCATCAGCTGACGCACGCCGACGAGCCCGCGGCCGAGGCCGGTGCTCGACGTGTACTCGCCGCGCAGGACCTCGTCGAGGTTCGGGATGCCGGGACCGGAGTCGATGACCTCGACGCGCATGGCGTCGGTGGCGCAGTGGATCCGCACCTCGCCGCCGCCCGCGTAGCGGTGCGCGTTGCGGGCGAGCTCGGACACGGCGGTCGCGATCCGCGTCTGCTCCAGCCGGTCGAAGCCGAGGATCTCGGCCACGTCCCGGGCCCGCTGGCGTGCCGTGACCACGCCCTCGCCGTGGCGCAGGTCCACGCGCGCGACCTCGTCGGCGATCGGCAGGCTCATGCGCGCGCCACCACCACGCTCACGTCGTCGCGCCCGCGCTCGAAGTCGCGGATCAGCAGCGCCGCGGTCACGAGTGGATCGCGCCGCGTGACGCCGGGATAGGCGCTCAGGTCCCAGCCGCTGCGCAGCCCGTCGGAGTGCATCACGAGCAACGCGCCGGGCGGGAACTCGTAGTCGAACGTCCGCGGGCGCTGCACGCCGTGGCCGAGGATGCCCGGCATCGACACGAGCGAGCGCGTCTCGTCGCCCGCCACGATCGTCGCCGCGATGTTGCCGATCCCGGCGTACTGGAGCGTGCCGGTGCTCCGATGCCAGCGCGCGATCGCGGCCGCCGCGCCACGCGTGGGCCGCAGCGCCCCGTGCATGCGGGTGAGCAGTGCGGTCACGTCCAGCCCGGTCGCGAGCTCCCGCACGGCGGCGTTGGCGGCGGTCGCCGCGTTGTCGCCGTGCCCGAGGCCGTCCACGAGCAGGATCGTCGTGAACTCGCCGTCGGCGACCATGCCCCAGTTGTCACCGCTGGCCTCCTCCCCGGCCATCGCCAGCGCCAGCCCGTCGACGGCGGGCGCGGCGCCCCCGAGGCGGGCGAGCACGACCGCGCCTTCCGGCCCCGACTGTAGGTCCATCGTCGACATGCGGCCGATCGCACCGAGGCCGTTACCGGGCCCGCCACCGGTGGAGTACCCGTCGTCGCGCGCACGGGCCAGGTTCAAGATGCCCGGCCCCCGGTCGCAAGCGATCGCGTCGATCGTCGGGTGGGCGGGATCGGCCCGGTTGACCCGCAGGATGATCTCGCCCCCGCTCCCGTGGCGGACGAGGTTGGTGGCGAGCTCGGTGACGACGATCGACGCCTCGCCCTTGCGGCGCTCGTCGAAGCCGAGGTCGTCGGCGAGCTGCTCGGCGGCGCGCCGGACGGGCGCCACGCCGGAGGGATCGTCGACTCGGAGACGCGCCGCGGCGCTCAGCGCCATGTGGCCACGCGCACGATCGTGCCACCGGTCGGGTTCGGGCGTGCGTCGAACTCGTTCACGAGTCGCCGGGCGCCGCCGAAGCCCAGCCCGAGGCCCTTTCCGGTGCTGAAGCCGTCGGTCAGCGCCATCTGGAAGTCCGGAATGCCCGGCCCGTCATCCTCGAACGTCGCGTAGACGCCCTGGCGGGCGCCTTCCTGCAGCATGCCGGCGCTCAGCCGGCCGCCGCCACCGTGGATGATCGTGTTGCGCGCCAGCTCGGAGACGGCGGTGACGAACTTCGTCTGGTCGACGAGCCGCAGCCCGGCCTGTTGCGCCAGCTCCCGCACGCGATGACGCGCGCGCACGACGTCCTCGTCCGTGCGCAGCGGGAGGGCCTCATCGGTCGCCAGCGCCGTCCGCCTCCTCGTCGTCGTACTCGTCTACGACGGTCGGTGCGGGGAGCATGTCCATGCCGCGTTCCACGGTCAGGGCGGTGCGGACACCCGGGAGCGTCAGGCCGAGATCCACGAGCGTGATCGCCACCACGGGGCGCATGCCGACGACCACGGTGTCGGCGTCCAGGACGCGGGCGATCCCGGCGATGTCGGACAGCATGCGCCCGATGAAGGAGTCGATGAACTCCAGGCCGGAGATGTCGATCAGCACGCCGCGGGCGCCGGTCACCGAGATCCGCTCGGCGAGATCCTCCTGCAGCGCGAGCGCCATCCGGTCGTGCATGTCGACCTGGATGCTCACCAGCAACAGGTGCCCGAGCTTGAGGATCGGGATGCGGTTCACGCGGTCCATGGCTCGCCCTACTCCGCGGCCGGCGCGCGGCGGCGGACGATCTGGTGGCCCGTGCGCTCGAGTGCGACGGTCACGGCGTCGGCGAGGCTGGACTTGGTGGTGACTTCGGAGAGGTCGAGGCCGAGGTGCACGATCGTCTGCGCGATCAGCGGGCGGATGCCGCTGATGATGCAGTCGGCGCCCATCAGACGGGCCGCGGTGACGGCCTTGAGCAGATGCTGGGCCACCATCGTGTCGACGGTCGGGACACCGGTGATGTCGATGATCGCGATCGCGGAGTCGGTCTCGACGATCTTCTCGAGCAGGCTCTCCATCACGACCTGTGTGCGCGCGCTGTCGAGCGTGCCGATGAGCGGCAGCGCGACAACGCCGTTCCAGAGCTTGACGACGGGCGTCGAGAGCTCGATCAGCTCGTCCTGCTGGCGCCGGATGACCTCTTCACGTGAGCGCAGATACGCCTCGGACGTGAACAGGCCGAAGCTGTCGATGAGCTGGGTCGCGGCCCAGATCGCGCCGACGATGTCGACGTCCTTGCCGCGCAGCATGTCGAACAGCGGCTCTTTGAGCGAGAACACGAACGTCGCCGTCTCGGTCGGCGTGAACCCGCGCGTCGCGCGCGTGCGCGAGAGGTTGGTGAGCTGCTCGCGCACCGCGTCCCACGCCGGGGCGGAGACGTCCGTGGCGGCGCCATCCGTCGACAGGGCGGCGGCCAGTGCGGTCAGGAAGCGGTCGCTCTCGACCCGCAGTTCGCTCTCACTGATGAGATCGGTGCGTACGCCGGGGGCGGCGAGCTGTGCCTTGACCCAGGCGTCCAGCAGTTCCGTCCGCTGTTCCCGCAGCACCGTTTCGATGACTGACAATCCCTCGCTCATTGGGTGGACCCTATCCAAGCTGGGTAGGGCGACGTCAATGGCTGATGACGAGAAGGACCGAACGGACGACAACGCTCCCGGTGCCGAGGGCGGGGACGCTTCAGAGAACAAAGACACGCCGCCGGCGGCGCCCGCGGATGACGACTCGCCGCTGGGCGACACCGACCAGCACTCGAACGCGGACGCTTAGAGCCGGGCGATGAACGCCGGCGTCGGCTCTGCGGTGTAGGAGTCGACGCTGCCGTCCCGGCGACGGACGACGACGCGCCGTGCGCGAGCGGCCGCGTCGATGACGGCGACGTCCCACTGACTCGGGCGCGCGCCGGCGCCGAAGTAGGCCTGCAGATCGTGGCCGACGTGGGCGAGTGTGGCGCGGTAGCCCGCGGCGCTGTGGAAGCGCAGGGTCGGCGGGAGGTTCACGTCCGCCCACAGCAGCTGGTGCTGGTCGAGGTCGAGAATCGCCGGGACGCCGATCTTCGCGTTGCCCTGCAGGTCGAAGCGCTGCTCGACGGTGCGCGGGTCGAAGATCTCACCCTGCTCGGTTCGATTCGACATGAAGCCCGCGAACGCGTCGGTCATCGCGTCGAATGGGACGTCGTTGTAGGAGAAGACGACCATGACCAAGTGACGGACTCCGGCGGCTTTGAGGGCCGGGAGGTTCAGGTCCACGAACTCGGACGCGCCGAGCGGGGCGGGTGCGGACGTGAGGTCGCCGGAGTGCGTGGCGCCGTCCTCGAAGCGCAGGGCGGTGTAGTCGCACTGGCCGCGCATGCGCCAGCCGGCGTCGTAGAGCAGGACGCTCAGGTCGAGGTCCACGCGCTGGTCGTCCGGCTGCGTCCAGTGCAGGAACAGGCGCAGGGTGTCCGCGTCCGGCAGCGGAATCCGGCTCCCGCGCGGGACGGTGTGCAGCTGGCGGGCAGCGTGGCGCTGCCGGAACGGGACGGTCAGGTCCTTCAGGCCTTCGTCGAGCTCGACGGTGTCGAGGGGTTCCTCGCGCGCGGCGCGGGCGATGAGCTCGTGCTGGATGGCGTCGACGACGGCGTCGATGTCGGCCTGCGGGATGGGCGGGCGCTTGTCGTCGGTGGCGTACGCGTTCGTGACCTCCCCGCGCGGGAAGAAGACGCGCTTCGCCAGTGGGCGGGTGCGCGCGCGGATCGAGGCCATCGCGGTGAGCAGGACGGGCGTGGCGACGTCGGGCGCGGCCTGTTGGAGCGCGGGAACGACGGGCGCGCCGAGGCGCAGCAAATGGTCGAGGCGACGGACGAGCTCGCCGGGGCGGCGCTGCGCCAGCTCCAGCGCGAGCTCGACGTCCTGGGCCGCGAGCGCCTCCTCGAGCTGGGTGGCGAACGTTCTCAGGCGCACGCGCTCACGCGTGACCGTCGCCGCGGCCCCGGCGGTGAAGTCGTCGTCCACGCGCGTGCGGCGGATCGCGGCGAACGCCAGCGCCGTGTTCGGGTAGCGAGCCTGGAACTCGTACGGGTGCAGCTTCTCGCCGATCCGCTTCCAATGCTGCGCGTGGCGGCGGACGTCCTCGGCGAGCTGGTCCTGCGGAAGGCCTTCGAGCGATTGCAGGACGAAGCGCCGGATCGGTCGCGGGATGTTCGGGAGCGGCTTCGGCAGCTTGACCAGGTCGGCCTCGCCGCCGAGCGCGACGATCAGCACGCGCAGGACGTCGGTCGCGGTCTTCAGGTGCGGGCGGACAAGGTCGAACTCGAGCCACGTCCCGAAGATCAGCGCCATCGTCTCGCGCACGGGGATGTGCGCCGGCACGAGCTCGACGCCGCAGCGGCGGACGAGCGCGACGAGGTCCTCGCGGTCCTGGGGCGAAAGCGGCGTGGTGCGGGCGAGCAACGCCGTGTAGACGCGGGTGGCGGTGTCGTCGAGGTCGCGGCCCACGTCGAGCAGCGTGAGCGCCCGCGCGTCCCAGAGCGGCTCGCGAGCGGGTGCGGGCTGCGCGAACGGGCTGTCCAGGTCGATCCGTCGGTGGCAGATCGGGCACGCGCTGTAGTCCCTCGCGTCCCAGCACGTCGTGCACACGAGGTGCCCGCACGGGTCGAGCACGTACACGTGGTCGACGTTCGTGCAGTTCAGGCACGGCTGCTCAGGGCTGGCGAACACGTGCGTGAGCGTGCGCTCGAGATAGAGCTCGTACGTGTCCTCGGGTGTGGAGTCCGGGAAGTTGCGGAACAGCGGCACGTGGGCGACGTGGGCGCCGCGCTCTTTCGCGAGGTGCTCGAGCAGGTCGTCGCCGAGGCCGGCGAGCTCGGCGGAAGGCGTGACGTTCAGCGCCGCGAAGAGCCCGACGCTGAACACATAGCCCAGCTCCGCGGCCCTCGCCTCGACGCGCGCGAGCACCTCGTCCGTACGCGCATCAGGTCCGCCGCCGGGCTCGAAGAACACGAGCCGCTCGCGGCGGACCATCAGCTTCAGGAGAGGAGTGGAGAGCGGGCGCACTACCGGTGTGAGTGGTGAGAAGGAAGCACGCCCCGGTGCCACCCCTTAAGAGCCAAGACTACGCCGCGGGGTGAAACTCATCGGTGGTGTCTACGCGCCAGCCGCGCGGATCGCGTCCGCGGTGCCCTGCAGGTCGTAGAGCCCGTCGACGCTCGTGGCCTTGCCGACCTCGGCCGCGATCGCCATCGCGTCCGTCGCGCCGGTCCGGCCGTCCTGACCCATGCCGCCGCTGGTCGACGTGATGATCCAGCGGACCCGCCCGTCGGCCACGGCGTCCGCGAGCCATTCGGTCGTGACCACGGTCTCGCGGCCGGAGAACCCGCCGATCGCGGCGACGTCGGCGCCGGACTGGATGATCGACTGCGACGCGCCCGACTGGCTGGAGACCACGACCGTGCCGCCGCCGTTGGCCTTGGCGTGCGCGACCGCCTCGGTCAGCGCGCTGGTGTCGCCGCCGAACATGCCGCCACCGCCGCCCGGGCCGCCGCTGTTCGTGCCGGACGACCCGGCCGAGCCGGACGAGCTGCCGCCCGCGCCCGGCGCGAACCCGCCGCCGTTGGTCCCGCCCTGGCTGTTCCCACTCGGAGGCGTCATGCCGGCCGGCGGCTGCCCGCCACCGAACCCGCCGCGGCCACCGCCGCCGCCACCCGGGCCGCCGCCCATCCCCATCGACGAGCCGTTCGGGCCGCCGGCCGGGAACGTCGAGCTCGTCGCATGGCCGACCGTCTGCACCGCCCAGGAGGCCGGCGCGAGCAGCAGCAGGCCGATCGCGGCCGCCGCTGCCGCCGTGCGGAGCTTCGGGGCGAACACGATCGCCGCCGCGGCCACCGCGCCACCGACCAGCAGCACGCCCGTCAGCCAGTTGAGGTCTGCCGCGCTGTTGGCGATCACGACCAGCTCGGTCGCAATGCCGCCCGCGAGCAGCAGCGGCGCCCAGGCGCGGTTGCGCATCAGGCTCCAGCCGGCGCCGACCAGCAGCGCGGTGAACGGCGCGAGCGCGGACACGTAATACGGGTGGAAGATGCCCTGCGCGCGGCTGAACGCGACCGCCGTCACGGCGAACGCGCCGCCGACCGCGATCAGGTAGCCCGTGCGAGCGTCATCGCGCCTCAGTCGCGAGGTGAGCAGGAGGCCGAGGCCCGCGACGAGCGCGAACCCGATCAGCCAACCCGCCTGGCCACCGAGCGCGGCGTTGAGCAGACGCGCCGGGCCGGCTTCGCCGCCGAAGACGCCGCCACCACCACCGCCCGTGGCGCCGCCCGGGCCGCCGCTCTGACCGAACAGGCGGCCGAGGCCGTTGTAGCCGAGGATCAGCGACCAGATCGAGTTGTCGTCCGTGCCGGAGATGTACGGACGATCGGACGCGGGCGTCAGCCACATCAGCATCGGCCACGCGAGGCTGACCGCGGCCATCGCCGCGCCACCCACGAGCAGCTGCTTGACGGCGGTGACGCGACCCTTCGGCGCGACCCAGAACCACGCGAGCGCGAGCCCCGGCACGACCAGGAGCGCCGCGGCCATCTTGGTCTCGAACCCGAGCCCGACGAACACGCCGCTGAGCACGAGCCACTTCAGGCTGCCCTCCTTGCGCAGACCGCGGTCGAGCGCCCACACGGCGCCGACGAGGCAGAGCACCAGCAGCGCGTCCGGGTTGTTGTGGCGCGAGATCGCGACCGTGATCGGCGTCAGCGCGAGCGTCAGGCCCGCGACGAACCCGGCGGAGCGGCCGAACCGCGACCGCGCAAGGTCGTACGTGAGCCCGACGGTCGCGACGCCCATCAGCGCCTGCGGCACCAGCAACGCCCACGAGTTGAAGCCGAACACGCGCGCGGACAACGCCTGCACCCACAGCGCGAGCGGCGGCTTGTCCACCGTCTGCAGCCCGGCGGCGTCGAACGAGCCGTACAGGAACGCATGCCAGGACTGCGTCATCGACCGCACCGCGGCCGCGTAGTAGTCGTTGGCGTACCCGTTGAGGTCGAGCGCCCACAGATTCAGCCCGCCCGCGAGGGCCAGCAGCACGAGCAGCTCAGGTCGTTGGGCGAGCGCCCGGAGCGCTGAAAGAGAACCGGCCCGGCGGCGCGGCTGAGGAAGGACGAGGGTCGACATGTGGTCACCATCGACTCAGAGCCCGATAACGGCCTGTGCCTTCCCTTGGAGGTTCCTGAGAACCCGGCCGACCATCCGGTCGGGACGGGTAGTGATCTCGGCCCAGCTTGTGCGCGGGCCAGAGGAAGTCGGGGATGAGGCGGGTGCCGGCGATTGTGGGGTTCACGAGCGGTTTGCGGATGCCGGCCTCGTCGAGGAGATGCAGCACGAGGTTCTCGTTCTCGGACTTGGTCGGTGCCGCCGTCGCCAGTACCGCTCGGAGCTGGGCGGCCCCGCGGCCGTGGTGGCGGATGAGGTCGACGGGTTCGATGAGGCGAAGGTTGAGGGCCTCGTTGACCGCGCCGCGGAGAGACCACGGCGGGACGGTCGGCGCGATGTCGAACAAGGCCGGCGCGGGAGTAACGACGGGAATGCCGAGGTGGACCGTGGATTCGATGTTGCTCGAGCGATGAACGTTGATGCCCGCGCGTGTGCGCAGGTCGGGTCCCGTCACGTCGGGGAGGTGCTCGATCCATGTGCGCAGGCCCCAGAGAACGGCGGCCGAGTAGTGGCTGAGGACAGCTCCTTCGCCACAGGCCATGACCGCGGCCAGGAAACGGCCATTGAGAGAGAGGCGGGGTATCCCGACCGCATAGACACCACGATGCACGCGGAAGAGCCGGCCGGCTTCGACGCGCATCTCGATCGCGCTCGTCAACCCGCAGGCGCGGAGTTCCGCGAGGTTCACGACGCCCCATTGGCGGGCTGCCATCTCCGCCACGCGAGCGTCGACTTTTCCACGTAGAGCGTGGGTTTCTCGACGGTCGCGCGGCATGGGCGAACGATCCCGCGGGGCGCCCCGACGAAACAAGACGCAATTGCCACAAGTCTGTCCGCAGAGCGTGAAATGTTTCCGCGCCATGGACGACGCCGCCAGGTTGAAGGAACTCGGGTACGAGAGTCATTTCGAGCGGCGGATGTCGCTGCGGGAGAACTTCGCGCTCGGGTTCACGTATCTGTCGCCGGTGGTCGGCATCTACAGCGTGTTCGCGCTGGGGTTCGTGGCGGGTGGGCCGCCGATGATCTGGAGCATCGTGATCTGCGGGATCGGGCAGCTGCTCGTGGCGCTCGTGTTCGCGGAGATCGTCGCGCAGTTCCCGGTCGCGGGCGGGATCTACCCGTGGGCGCGCAGACTCATCGGCAGAAGATGGGCGTGGCTGACCGGCTGGATCTATGGCTGGGCGTTGATCGCGACGGTGGCCAGTGTCTCCACCGGCGCCGTGGTCTTCGTCGGCTCCCTCTTCGGCTTCACGCCGTCCCGGTTCACGACCGTGTTGATCGCGGCCGCTCTCATGGTGCTGTGCCTGCTGATCAACCTGAGCGGCACCAAGACGCTCGGCCGTGTGGCGATGGCGGGGTTCGTCGCCGAGCTGATCGGCGCGCTCGCGGTGGGCCTGTGGCTGCTGCTGTTCGAGCGCCAGCACGACTTCAGCGTGTTGTTCGACGGGCTCGGCACCCAGGGCGACGGCAGCTACCTCGGCGCGTTCCTCGCGGCCAGCCTGCTCGGGCTCTACCTCTTTTACGGCTTCGAGGCGTGTGGCGACGTGGCCGAGGAGGTGCCGGACCCGGGCGGGACGATCCCGAAGGCGATGCGCCGCACGATCTACGTCGGCGGCGCGGCGGCGCTGCTGATCACGGCTGCGCTCATCCTGGCCCAGCCCGACTTCAACGCGATCATCAGCGGCGAGAACGCGGACCCGGTGGGCAGCGTCTTCAGCGACGTGTTCGGCAGCGTCGGCAGCAAGATCATCACGATCATCGTGCTGATCTCGTTCGTGTCCTGCATCCTCAGTCTGCAGGCCGCGGCGAGCCGGCTCATCTACTCGTACGCGCGCGACAAGATGGTGTTCGCGAGCGGCGCGCTGTCGAGCTTCAACAAGGCCCGCGGCGTCCCGCCGATCGCCCTCGCGGTGGCCTGTCTGCTGCCGGCGTGCATCGTCGCGATAGCAGAGGTCGTCAGCGAATCAGCGCTCCTGAAGGTCATCAGCTTCGCCTCCGCGGGCATCTACATCGCGTTCCAGATGGTCGTGCTCGCAGCCCTGATCGCGCGGAGCAAGGGCTGGAACCCGAGCGGCAAGTTCACGCTCGGCCGGTACGGATTCGCCGTCAACATCGCCGCGCTGATCTACGGCGTCGGCGGCGCGCTCAACCTCGCGTGGCCGCGCGGCGGGGATGACGTGGCCTGGACCGACAAGTGGATCGTCGTGATCGGCTGCGCGATCGTGGCCGGCGCGGGCGTCGCGTACATGCTCCTGGGCCGCCCGTACGAGCGCAGCGACGCACCGTACGGAGACGCGACCCGGATGCGGACAACTACGTAGCGAACACCCGCAGAACCGCCGGATCTCAAGGGCTCATGGCGCCCATACGGTGAGCGCCATGATCCCCGAGACCCACACGCAAGAGCCGGTCGGTGAGCGGCTCCTCTTCCTCATCGCCTTCGCCGTGATCGCCGTCGTGATCGCGGAGGCCGCCTTCGTCGCGATCGGCGGCATGGTTGTCATGGTGGCGACCGTCGTCCTCGCCCTGGCCACGACCACCGGTCTGATCTACGCCGTCATACGGACGATGAACGACGGCGAAGCGTAGGTTGTGTCCAGCGCCATGACGACTCCCGAGACGAACACCACTTCTCAGCCCGGCCCCCTCGGCTTCGCGAAGATGGCCGGCTCTTCGATCGCCGGCCGTGACGCGGCCCCGTGGGTCACCGACTTCCTCAACGCCGCGTACTTCCGGCGCGCCGCCGACGAGCGCCAGGTCGACGACCTGCGCTTCGCGTTCAGCGTGCTCACCACGTACTGGTACCGCAAGGACCCGAGCCGCCGCCTGCGCGTCACCGACCTCAAGGCCTTCCACCGCGCGTTCGGCGCCGAGCGCTTCGCCAACGACGGTCGCCTCTCCCGCGAAGCACTGGAGCGCGGCGCGACCGCCCTCATCGGCGACTGGTTCCCCGCGGCCTACGCCGATCCCGCCCGCAAGGGCTGGGGCATCGCGTTCGAGACGCCCGAGGACAAGGCCGCCTACAACCACGAGTACCGCCTCAAGCTGGCCAAGGTCGGTGCGCTCACCGCCGAATCAGCGCCGCTGGACCAGCAGGTCTGGCACACCTACGAGCCCGTCGAGGTCCCGTCCGCCGAGGGCCTGATCACCGCCATCACCCAGCCGGAGACGTGGCCGGAGTACGCCAGCGCGCTCGGCCGCTTCACGCCGCTGCGCCCCGGCGGCCTGCTCGACCAGACGTTCGAGATCGAGGTCGCGGCCGGCACGGACAAGCCGCTCCCGCTGTGGACGCGCGGCTACGTGACGATCACGACGCTCGTCACGCCCGACGACCCGAAGGCGCTGCACAACTGGTTCGAGGCGCTCGAAGTCGGGATGTCCCAGCACGGCGAGCCGCAGATCGTGCCCGAGGGCGGCGAGCCGCTCGTCGGCTTCGACCTGACGACCCACGCCGGCCACTTCATGGGCTCCGGCCACAACCGCCTGGTCCTGTACACGCTCGACGGCAAGGCCTACGTGCGCGCCGCCGGCACGTGGGACCCGCTCGCCTGGCACCTCGACAAGGCCTACCAGAGCCAGGGCAAGGACGCCCAGCACGCGTTCTGGGGCGTCGGGGCGGATCCGGAGCTCTCCATGCTGCACCAGATCGCGATCGCCCTCGCCCCGTGAGCGACGCGGTCGTCATCGGCGCCGGGCCGAACGGGCTCGCCGCCGCCATCCGGCTCGCCGAGGCCGGCCGCCAGGTGCTCGTCCTGGAAGCCGCGGACGCGCCCGGCGGCGCCGTCCGCACCGAGGAGTTGACGCTGCCGGGCTTCCTGCACGACACGTTCAGCTCCGTCTACCCCGCTGCCGCCGCCTCCCCCGTCTTCGGCCGGATGCCGTTGGCCGCCCACGGGCTGGAGTGGGTGCACCCCGAGGCCGCCTATGCGCACCCGCTGCCGGGCGGCGAGGCGAAGCTCCTGTACCCGGACCTGCAGCGCACCGCGGCGGACCTCGGCCCGGTCGACGGGCCCAAGTGGGTGAAGTTCGCCAAGCCGTTCCTGGACAACATCGAGGCCGTGAAGGCGACGATGCTGAGCGGCTTCCCGCCGGTCGGCGGCCCGATCAAGCTGCTCACGAGCGCCGGCCCGCTGCGCCTGCTCGACTTCACGCGCCTGCTGCCCGGGAGCGCGGTCGGGCTCGGCAAGCGCCTGTTCGAGGACCAGGGCTCGCGCGCGTGGCTCTACGGCGCCGCGATGCACGGCGACACACCGCCCGACGGCGCCGGCTCCGCGATCGCCGCCTTCTACCTGAACCTGCTCGGCCACGCCGTCGGCTGGCCGTCGCCCAAGGGCGGCGCGGAGCGGCTCACCGACGCGCTCGTCGGCTACTTCACGAGCCTCGGTGGAGAGATCCGTACTGGCGCCCGCGTCACCAAGATCACCAGCGCCGACGGCAGGGTCACCGGCGTGGAGACCGCGGACCAGGCCTATCCCGCCACGCTCGTCGTCGCCGACCTGATGCCGAGCGCGCTCACGCGCCTCGCGGACCTGCCGAAGTGGTATCGCATCGCGCTCGACCGCTACCAGACCGGCGCCTCCACGGTGAAGATCGACTGGGCGCTGGACGGCCCGATCCCGTGGGAGAACCCGAACGTCACGGGCGCGGGCACCGTGCACGTCGCCGGCACCGAGAGCGACTTCCTGCACTCGGTCAAGCAGGCCCACGACGGCCTCGCCGACCGCCCGTTCCTGCTGCTCGGTCAGCAGAGCGTCGCCGACCCGACGCGCGCTCCCGCCGGCCAGCACACCGCCTGGGCCTACACCCACGGCCCGCAACAGGGCGTCGATTGGGTCAGAGACACGCCGCTCGTCGCCGAGCGCATGGAGGAGCAGGTGGAGCGCTTCGCCCCCGGCTTCCGCGATCGCATCCTCGCCCGCCACATCCAGAGCCCCGCGGACCTCGAGGCCCGCAACGCGAACCTGATCGGCGGTGACGTCGGCGGCGGCTCGTACCGCCTGAACCAGGTCGTGTTCCGCCCGCTCCCCAAGCTCACGCCGTACTCGACGCCGCTCAAGGGCCTGTTCATCGGCAGCGCCGCGACCTTCCCGGGAGGCGCCGTCCACGGTGTGCCCGGCGACGCCGCCGCCCGCGCCGCGCTCCGCTAGATGATCCCGGCGCTGCCGCACCGCGCGCTGTACGCGGCGTTCGATCGCTTCCCGTCGCGCAAAGGCAGCGCCGTCCACATCGACCGCTTCGCGCGGGCGCTGTTCGACCGCCACGGCGGCGGACTGCTGTACGTGCTCGGCGGCGAAGGGCTGCCTTCGTATCAGCGCGAGGGAAACATCGAGATCGTCCGTTACATGCGCGAGGCCGAGCACGTCCTGGAGCGCGCCGCGGGCTACGGTGCGCGCCTGGCCGCCCTGCTCGAAGACATGCCTCATCTCGAGATCGCCCATTTCCGTGACCCGTGGGGCGGCATCCCGATCGTCGAGCACGGCGGCGCCTACAAGACCGTCTACGAGGTCAACGGCCTGCCGTCGATCGAGCTGCCGTTCCTCTACCCCGCGATCCCCGGCTTGGAGCAGATCGCCGAGCTCGAGCGCCGCTGCCTCAAAGCCGCCGACCTCGTCATCACGCCTTCGCAGGTCACCGCCGACCGCCTGCCCGTGCCGGCCACGGTCATCCCGAACGGCGCCGACATCCGCCCGCGCTCCGAGCCGCCGCCGCTGGAGAACTATCTCCTGTACTTCGGCGCCCTCCAGCCCTGGCAGGGCGTGGACACCGCGCTGCGCGCGGTCGCGCGCCTCGACCTCCCGCTGGTGATCTGCGCCTCCGTGCACCCGCGCCGCGCAAAGCCGTTCCGCAAGCTGGCCGAGCGCCTCGGCGTCGAGGTCCACTGGCACCATGCGCTGCCCGAGGAGGAGCTCGCCCGCTGGCGCGACCACGCGCTGCTCACCCTCGCGCCGCTGCGGGACTGCTCGCGCAACGCCCACCAGGGCTGCGCGCCGCTGAAGATCCTCGAGTCGATGGCGGCCGGCGTGCCCGTCGTCGCCTCCGACCTGCCCGCCGTGCGCGAGCTGATCGACGACGGCGTGACCGGCCGCCTCGTCCCGCCCGACCGCCCCGGCGAACTGGCCCGCGCGATCCGCGTCCTGCTCGACTATCCCGAGCAACGCGCGGCGATGGGTGCCGCCGCGCGCGCCCACATCGAGCGCCACTTCACGTGGGAGCAGAGCGTGGCGCGACTCGATGCCGCTTACGGTGAGAGGATTCCGGCGTGGCCAACACCGTGAAGCAGGCGTTCAACGCCCTCACGCCGGAGCAACAGGAGCTCGTCCGCTCGCGCAAGTTCTCGGGCAAGCGCAGTCCGGACGACTGGATCGCGCTGCTCGGGCCGGTCGCCAACTACGACCGTCACGCCGACCAGGTCCGCCAGGGCGGCGGTGGCTTCTTCGCGCGGCGCTGGGCGAAGAAGAACGACGTCCCGAATGCGCTGCGCACGTTCGTCTACCCGCTGCTGCCGATCCTGCGCGAGGACCAGGACCCGGAAGTGCCGCTCGAGCTGTGGGTGGACCTGACCGGGCCGATGCAGTCCACCAAGGCCGTCCGGAACACGCCCGCGTACAAGAAGGGCGCCTACCGCAAGGTCGTGGACACGTTCTACGACGACATGTGGTTCCAGGCCCGCACGCAGTTCGCCGACGGCGCGCAGATCCAGTTCGCGGTGATCGACCACGTGCGTTCCACCTTCAAAGAGAAGAAGAACCCGCGCGGGAAGATCAAGCGCAAGACCAAGAACAAGAAGAAGACGGAGCTGACGGTCACGCTGACCGTGCCGAACCGCCTGTACGCCCCGGCGGGCGGCGGCCGCGGGGTCCCGAAGCAGAAGCTCAAGCCCGGCGAGAAGCACACGAAGGTCACGCTCGGCGGCACGCTCGTCGCCGACCACATGGAGGTCGTCCCGGCCCTGGAGTCGATGATCGAGCTGATTTCGGGCGCCTACGAGCGCGTCGCGCCGACGCGGAGGAAGAAGCTGTGACCGCGTTCGGCGGCCTGGACCTGTGCGCGTGCAAGCGCGGCTTCTTCACCCTGCGTGACTGCGCGAACTCCGCCACCGCCACGTGCTCGGAGTGCTCGCGCCGCATCTGCCCCGAGCACATCACGGGCGCCGGGAGCTGCGTCGAGTGCGCGGCCAAACGCGACGAGGACGTGGCGCTCGACGAGGACGTCACCGGCTACGCCGTCCGCTCCCGCCACCGGTGGTACCGCTCGGGCGGCTACGACCCGGTCTACTGGGGCACGAGCGACCCCTACTGGAACGACACCGACTACCGCTGGTTCGACGGCCCCGGCGACGATGACGACGGCGGCGGCTTCGGCGACTCCTGAGCGTCCGTTACGGGCGCTCTGGCTGACCGAGACCTACCCGCCCAGTCGCGGCGGGATGGCGCAGTCGTGCGACCGGATCGTGCGCGGGCTGCGGCGCGCCGGCGTGCTCGTCGACGTCCTGCATTTCGTGCCCACCGCCCGCGGCGGGCGTCCGTGGGTGCTGGAAGCGCAGGCCGCGGGCCGCTACCTCGCGTGCCCGGTCGAGGACGATCCCGCGCACGCGCTCAATCGCGCGTGGACGACGCTGCAGGCCCAGCCGGAAGCGATCACGCACGTCGTCGCGTTCGGCGGCTCGCGGCCGATCATGGCCGGCCCGGTGCTCGCCGCCTGGCTCGGCGTGCCGCTGGTCACGCTCATCCGCGGCAACGACTTCGACGCCGCCGTCTTCTCCACCCGGCGGCGGCCGATCCTCGAGGACGCGCTGGAGCGCAGCGCGCTGGTGATCGCCAACTCGCGCTCGAAGGTGGAGCGGATCGCCGCGATGCACCCCTCCACCCGAACCCGCTGGATCGCGAACGGGATCGAGGCCGAGTGGACGCTCGCGCCGTCTGACCGGGCGCACGCGGCGGCCTGGCGGGCGCAGCGCGGCGATCGCCTCACGCTCGGGCTCTTCGGCCAGCTCAAGGCCAAGAAGGGCGGTGTCTTCCTGCTCGACGCGCTGCTGCGCTCCGGCGTCGCCGACCGCTTCCACCTGCTGCTCGCGGGCTGGATGGCGCCGGACATGGAGGCGTGGCTCGCCGAGCACGACCTCGAGCACACGGCGCTGCCGTTCCTGGACCGCTACGAGCTGTTGCCGTGGTACGCCGCCTGCGACTTCATCGCCATCCCGTCCTTCTACGACGGGCTCCCGAACGTGCTGGTGGAGGCCGCCGCGCTCGGCGTGCCGCTGATCGCCTCACGCGTGGACGGGATGGCCGACGTGCTGACGGATGGCGAGACCGCCTTCCTGTTCGACCCGGGCGACGAGCCGCGCGCGGCGTGGGCGCTGCAGCGCGCCGCCCGGCTGGAGCCCGCACAGCGGGAGCGGATGGCGAGCGCGTGCCGGCAGCTGGCGAGCACCACGCTGGACGGGGACCGCGAGATCGCCGGCTACGTCGAGGCGCTGGAGCAGACCCGCGACGGCCGCCTCACGGCGGTGCGATGACGCGCCGGAGGCCGGCGAAGGCGCGGCGGGGCGCGGCCCCCACCCCGCGCGGCGCGTGATCCTCTACTACGCGCTCGGCGGCGGGCTCGGCCACCTCACCCGAGCGCGCAAGGTCCTCGGCGAGGAGGAGGCCGTGCTGCTCACAGCCTCGGGCCACGCCCGCGACCCGCGCGTGACCGGCGGGCGGCCGGTCATCCCCGTCCCGCGCCGGCTCGGCCATGACCGCGCCGCCTTCCGGACCTGGCTCACCATGCTCCTCGACGACCTGCAGCCGGACGAGTTGCTCGTCGACGCGTTCCCGGGCGGCATCCTCGGTGAGCTGTGCGGGATCGAGCTTCCGCCCGCGCGGCTGATCGCCCGCGCGCTGCGCTGGGACGTCTACGCACGCCGTCTCGACGGCCCGCTCCCGGCGTACGACACCGTGCACGCGCTCGAACCGCTCGGGTACGAGCCGCCCGGCCCGGTCGAGACGCTCTCACTCCCCCACGCGGCCCCGGGCGAGCCGCTGCTGGACGAGCCGCACACGCTCGTCGTGCACGCCGGCCCGGAGCGCGAGCTCCAGGTGCTCCTCGCGCACGCGCGCGGGAAGACGCTCGTGATCCACCCGCGGCACCAGGACGTGTATCCCGTCGAGCCGCACTTCGCCCACGCCGAGCACATCGTCACCGGCGCGGGGTTCAACGCGATCCACGAGACCGCGCCGTATCGCGCCCGCCACACCGCGGTGCCGTTCCCGCGTGAACTCGACGATCAGTACGCCCGCGCTGCAATGATCCGCGCATGAGCACCCCAATGCCGGGCACCTACACGTCGCCGCCGCCGCCGGGCTTCGAGAGCACGGCCGTCATCCGCAGCGTCGGCCGCTGCGTTCTGCTGCTGATCCTCAGCTGCGGTGTCTGGGGGTTCGCCTGGATCTACCACACCACGAAGGAAGTCTCGAACAAGGTCAACAACCCGGCCCCGTCGCCGGCGTTCCGCACGGTGCTGTACTTCATCCCGATCGCGAACCTCGTGATGTGGTTCCTCGCCTGGAAGGACATCGAGGAGTACTGCAAGCGGGCCCGGTCCGAGGACTTCCCGATGGTCCTGTTCTACCTGCTCACGCTGCTGCTCGGCTTCCCGGCGCTGTTCACGTACCCGATCATCCAGTCGCGGATGAACCAGGCGCACATGGCGGCGACGAACGGTCAGGCCACGAACGCGCCGATGAAGACCATCGACTGGGTGTTCCTGATCATCGGCATGCTCTACTGGCTCGCGCTCTGGGCGTTCATCATCATCGTGATCGTCGCCGCGGCGGGGTCGTCTACGACGACGTACTGACCTGGAGCGGGCGCACCGCGCCCGCGATCAGCGCCGCCAGGCCCAGCAGCACGATCACGGCGGTCAGCGCGCGCGGAACGGTGCTGTGCTCGCCGATGAAGCCGATCAGCGGCGGGCCGGCCAGGAACGCGCAGTAGGCGATCGAGGACACGACGCTCACGCGGGCCGCGGCGAGCGCCGGGTCATCCGCCCCGGCGCTCATCCCGACCGGGAACCCGAGCGCGAGGCCGGCGCCCCACAGCACGGCGCCGACGATCGCCACCGCGGCGTTCGGGCCGAAGCAGAACAACACGAGGCCGATCACCGAGATCACGGCCAGCGAGCGCACGACCTTCACGCGGCCGTGCCGTTCGAGCAAGCCCGGCCCGACCCAGCGCACCGCGGTCATCGCCGTCAGGAACGCCGCGAGCGCGAGCGTGCCGACCGCGTCGGCGGCGCCGTAGCCATCGATCAGCGCGACCGCGATCCAGTCGTTGGCGGCGCCCTCGGCGAACGCGAAGGCCAGCACGAACAGGCCGACGAGCAGCGTGCGCCGTTCCTTCCACGCCCGGAAGCCGTAGCTCGGCGCGTCCTGGTGCTCTTCCTCGCGATCGGGCAGGAACGCGCGAACCGCGAACGGGACGGCGATCGCGACCACCGCGCCGACCACGCCGAGGTGGATGGAGACGGGCACGTCGAGCGCGACCATCGCCACGCCGCCGAGCGCACCGCCGACCGTGCCGAAGCTGAAGCCGGCGTGGAAGCGCGACATGATCGCCCGGCCGATCCGTTGCTCGACCAGCGCGCCTTGGACGTTCATGCCCACGTCCCAGCTCGCCATCGCGTACCCGCTCACGAGCAGGCCGGCGACCACCGGCACCACGCCGACGTCCACGCCCAGCCCCACACAGACCACCGCGCAGCCACCGACCGCGCTCCCCACCATCACGACCCGGCGTGAGCCGAAGCGATGGATCAGCGGGCCGGAGAGCGGCAACCCGATCACCGAGCCGACCGCGATCGCGAACAACACGAACCCGAGCTCGGCCGGGCTCAGCTCGAGCTGATCGCGCACCTGCGGGATGCGCGAAGCCCAGCTCGCGAACGCGAACCCGTTGGCCACGAACGCCGCGTAGACCGCGCGGACGGCAGCCTGGTTCAAGGCTCGAGCGTCAACAGACGGTCGGGATGCTGATGGTCGACCTGGAGGGTCGTGTGGCTGATCTCGAAGCGGTCGTGCAGCAGCAGCTCGAGCTCGCGCCGGCGACCGTGGCAGTCGTCGCCCTCACGCACGAGCACGTGCGCCGCGAGCGCCGGGAAGCCCGACGTGACCTCCCACACGTGCAGGTCGTGGACCTCGACGACCCCTTCCGCGCGAGCGAGCGCGTTGCCCACCTCGTCGATGTCGATGTCCTTCGGTGTGCCTTCGAGCAGGATCAGGCCCGAGTCGCGCAGCAACCGCCAGCCCGACCGCACCATCAGCGCGGAGACGAGCAGCGCCGCGATCCCGTCCGCCTGCTCGAACCCCGTCGTGACGATGAGCACGCCCGCGATGACCGCCGCGATCGACCCGTAGAGGTCGGTGAGCACGTGCGCCATCGCGCCCTCGACGTTGAGCCCACGCCGTTCCGAGCGCGACAGCGCCCACGCCGAAGCGACGTTCACGAGCGCGCCCAGCACCCCCACGACGATCACGAGCCCGCCCTCCACCTCGGGTGGCTCGAACAGCCGCCGCAGCGACTCGATCGCCAGCACGCCGGCCAGGACGAGCAACGTCGCGCCATTGGCCTGCGCGGCGAGGATCTCGGCCCGCCCGAGGCCGAACGTGAACCGCCGCGACGGCGGGCGCGCCGCGAGGCTCGCGGCCACCAGCGCCAACCCGATCGCCCCCGCGTCCGTGAGCATGTGCGCCGCGTCCGAGAGCAGCGCGAGCGAGGACGCGATCAGGCCGACCACGACCTCGACGACCATGAACGCCACGATCAGCAGCAGCGCGATGGTCAGCCAACGTCGGTCCGCGTCCGCCGAAGGCGCGTGGGAGTGGCCGTGGTGGCCGTGATCGTGCCCGTGCGCCATGGCGCACGATGCTAGAAGCCAGGCGCTAGGAGGCCGGCACCGCGATCCTCCGCTCCACCGGGGTGGCGTTCGTGAACAGGTCGAGGACCGGGCAGTGTTCGTCGACGGCGTCGGCAAGCTCGTGGTAGCGCTCCGGGGACTCCGGACCGAGCGGCGTGACCTCGAGACGGATGCCCGTGAAGCCCGGGCGCACGGCGCTGTCGAGGCCGAAGAACCCGTGGAGGTCCAGATCGCCCTCGGCCGCGACCTCCAAGCCGTCGAGCTGGATCCCGAGCTTGGCCGCCCAGAAGCGATAGGTGATGGCCTGGCAGGAGGCGAGCGAAGCCAGCGCGTACTCGACGGGGTTGGCGTGGGCGTTGCCGCCGGCCAGGACGTCGGGCTCGTCGACCGCGATCGTGTGCTCGCGCGAGACCAGCTTGACGAGCGTGGGGCCCTCGAGGGCGCCCTGGGTGCGGAAGGTGACGCGGGCGTTGCTCGACTGCTCGCCGATGGCCTGCTCGTTGGCGGCGATCGCGGCGGTGACCGACATGACCCTAACCTCCTGGGGAGAAAAGCTGGAAACCCGATCGGGTTTTGCATACTCTACGGATATGGCCTTCCCGATGCACCGATTGCTCGAGCTCAGCACCCCCTCAGCTCACGTGGCGGTGCCCGGGCCGGTCGAGCCCGCGATCGTCTCCTACTACCTGGAGCTGATCGGCATCGGCGCCGGAGACCGGATCGTGGTCACCGTCGACGGCGCGCCCACCGAACCGGCGCCCGCGGTCGTCTCCCTCCACGACCTGCGGGCGGCGCGGGTCCCGCTCGCGGACGACGGTGAAGAAGCTGCCGCGACGGTTCGCGTCCGCATCCGCGACGACCGAGCCGTGCAGGTGCTGTCCGCGCACGACCGTGTCGGCGACGGCGGCACGCGCCTGTCCTCCGGCTCCTCGTACATCGACGAGCTCTACCGCTACGGCGCCCGCACCGGCGCCCGGCTCGCCGCGCACGGCGCGATCGGGTCGTTCGCGATCGACTTCGCGCTCGACGAGGACGGCCACGCGGCCGCGATCGGCGCCAGCACCCAGCCGGAGGAGCACGCGCACGCCACCCTGCTCGCGCTGCGCGCCAACGCCTTCCGCGCCGGCACGGTCTCCGACATCGACGCCGACTGGCGGGAGGCCGTCGCCGCGCTGCGCGCGACCGGATCCGCGTGGAACCCGCTCGCGCGCGCCGGCGTCGTCGTGTACGGCCTCGAGACGCTCGCGGAGACGGGCGCGCTGAGCGTCGTCGCGCTCGGCAACGCCCGCACCGAGTCCGAGCAGTGCTACGAAGCCGCGCTGACCGCGCTCGGCGCCGTCCAGGCGGCGACGACGCTCGGCTGGGCCGCGTAGTCGTCGAACGACCGCGGCGGGCGGCCCGTCACGCGCTCGACGTCGGGCGTGGTCGCCGCGGTCGCGTGCGCGCGGATGTTGTCGGCCAGCATCCCGAGCAGCTGCGCGTAGTCGCTCGGCACGCCGCCTGACTGCAGCGTGGCGATCCATTCCTCGCGCGGCGGGTCCACGAACCGGATCTCGCGGCCGGTCGCGGCGGCGATCTTCTCCGCCACCTGCGCGAAGCTGAGCGCCTCCGGGCCGGCCAGCGCGTACTCGGCGCCCACGTGCGCGTCCGGGTCCAGCAGCGTCGCGGCGGCCACGTCGGCGATGTCTTCGACGTGGATGAACGCCTCCGTACCGTCGCCGACCGGCGCGACCACGGTGCCGTCGGCGACGATCGACGGCGCGAAGACGTATTCGTCGAAGTCCTGCATGAACCAGCCCGGGCGCAGGATCGAGTGGGTGAACGCGGTGCGGCGCCCGAGTTCGAGCTCGGTCGCGCGGTGCGGGTGCTCCGGCGGCGCGAACTCGACGCCGCGAGCGCTCAGCAGCGTGATGTGCCGGACGCCGGCAGCCTCGGCGTGGTCGATGAAGTCGAGCGCGAGCGGGCCGTAGCTGAGGTCCAGCGCGGGCGGGACGAAGTAGACGACGTCGGCGCCGGCGAGCGCGGCGTCGTAGGTCGCGGGGTCGTGCCAGTCGAAGCGCACGTCGGCGCCGTTGCGGGCGGCGGTCCGGACGGTCGCGCCCGCGGCGCGGAGGCGGGGAGCGATGCGGCGCGCGGTCTTGCCGGTGCCGCCGAGGAGGAGGATCGTGCTCATGCCGTGCAGTCAATCGCGCCGCTGCGAGTGAATCCATGCTGGAAAGTCGCTCTCACATATGCGATCGTCTCGCGTGATGGATGTTCTGACGGATCTGCTCGAGCGAGCGCGGGCGCGCGGCGCCGGGTTCTCGCACTCGACCGTGCGCGGCCCCTTCGGGCTCCGCTTTCCCGCCGTTCCCGGTCTCGCGGTCCACCTCGTCGTGGAGGGCGAACTGCGCATGTGGACGGACGAACCCGGCCACAGCGAGCGGTTGATCGGGGGCGATCTCATCCTGGTCAAGCGCGGGCTCGAACATCATCTCGCCACCTCGCCGGAAGAGCGCCTGGTGCCGCTACGGGACTTCATGGAGACCGCACGGGTGTCCGACCGCTTCTTCTCCACCGGCGAGGGTGCCGAGACGTCCGTGTTCCTGTGCGGCGCCTACCTGTTCGAGGGCGACATCTGCACGCAGCTGCTGGCGATGCTCCCGGAGACGATCCGCCTGCGGCCGGCGGCGGGAAGCACGCTGCGCACGACGCTCGACCTGCTCGCGCGCGAGATGGAGCGCGACGAGCCGGGCCAGCAGACGCTGCTCGACCGGCTCTTGGACGTCGCGCTCGTGCAGTCGCTGCGCGAGCACTTCGCGGCCGCCGAGGCGCCGGCGTGGTACCGCGCCTCCGGCGACCCGCAACTGCGCTCCGCGCTGCACGCCGTGCACGCCGACCCCGCGCGTCCATGGACGGTGGAGTCACTCGCCGCGGAGGCGTCGCTCTCACGCGCGGCGTTCGCCCGCCGCTTCACCGCCGCGCTCGGCGTCGCGCCGCTCAGCTACGTCACCGGCTGGCGCATGGCCCTCGCGCGCGAGCAGCTGCGCGAGTCCGACGACCAGATCGCCGCCGTCGCGTCCGCGCTCGGCTACGCCTCGGAGTTCTCGTTCGCCGCCGCGTTCAAGCGTCATCACGGCCTCGCGCCCGGAAAGTGGAGACATCAGGCGCACCTGGCTTCGGCGACCAGCTGATCGTTCGGCCCACCCGCGTCGTCGGACTCCAGCACGACCGAATCGGCGAAGAACGACTCGCCCGCGACCACATCGTCGGCCCAGCGGTACACGTGCACGTCGATCGTGTTGCCGTCCGCGGTCGCCAGATAGCTCGCGGACACGCGCTCGAAGGAGCCCGACGACGCGGTGACCTTGCCCTCCGCGATCGCCGCCGAGCCCGCGGCGGTGCCCGGCGTCCACTCGCGGATCGCGATGCAGACCGGCTTGCCGTCGGTCCCCTCGTCCGCCCTGATCCAGGCGCTCGCGGTGTAGTGCCGGCCCTGCTCGGAGCCGGTGATGACGGTGTCGGGCTCGTCGTCGAGCCCGTATTGGTCGCCGTCGATCTCCGAGGTCACGCGCACGACCTGCCCGCCGTCGGGCGCGTCATCCGCCGCCTCGGTCGCGATCGTCGCCTGGAACGCCTCCCAGCCGCCGGTCCCGTTCTCGAACGAGCCGTTCTGCGTCAAGCTGTCGATCGGCTCCTCCCCACCGCCGCCCAACAGCAGCACGACGACGGCGACGGCCACCAGCACCACCGCCCCCGCGGCCACGAACGGCCAGCGGCGCGGTCCGGCATGCTCGCGGGGCGCGTGGCTCACGTGCGCGGGATCCACGTGCGGCGCGAGCGGTCCGGGCGGGAGGTCGGGCGGCGGCGGCGTGTAGGGCTTGGCCGTGACCGGGAGCGCCGGCTCGGTCTCGTCCACGACGTGGACCTCGCCCGGGTGATGCAGCAGCCGCGCGTCGCGCCGCCACCGCGGGCCGAGGATGTCGACCACGATCTCCTCGAGCTCGTCCCAGGCGGCCGCGGCCGACGGCGGGCGCTGGCGGCGGTCCTTCTCCACCATCCGCGCCACCCACACGGACAACCGCGGGTCGATATCGGGCACGATCGAGCTCACGGGCGGGATCGGCTCGGTGGCGTGGCGCATCAGGATCGCCATCGCCGCGTCGACGTCGTGGAACGGCCGCTGGCCCGTCAGCAGCTCGAACGCGAGGCAGCCGGCGCTGTAGAGATCGGTCCACGGCCCGACGTCGGTGCCCATCGCCTGCTCGGGCGCCATGTAGGCCGGCGTGCCGATCATCATCCCGGTCGCGGTCCGCAACGTGCCCGCGCCCACGTCCGACGTCGCCTTCGCGATCCCGAAGTCGGCGATCTTCACCCGCCCGTCCGCGCTCACGAGCACGTTCTCGGGCTTGAGGTCCCGGTGCACGATCCCGGCCTGCTCGGCGGCCATCAGCCCGGCGAGCACACCCTCGAGCACGCCTGCGATCTGCGGCAGGTTGAGCTGGCCGACGAACGGCCGCAGGGAGCCGCGCTCGACGTACTCCATCGCCAGATATGGGACGCCCTCGTGCTCGAAGTACTCGTAGACCGTGACCACGTGCGGGTCGGTGAGCGAACCCGCCAGTCGCGCCTCGCGCAGGAAGCGCTGGGCGTACGCCGGGTCCTCTCCGCGCAGCGCGCGCAACTCCTTGAGCGCGATCAGCCGCTGCAGGTCGGGTTGGCGCGCGAGATGCACCACCGCCATCCCGCCCTCGCCGAGGACGCGCAGCACCTCGTAGCGGCCGATCGTCAACGACATGTCGTAGTTGGTGAGCTGTTCACAAACGATTCACGAACCGGTTCGAGCAGAGGTTCAGGTTCCCGCGAATGGATTCGACTCGCCGCTCCTTCATCCGGGGCATCGCCTCGGCCGGAGCCTCGTCAGTAGCTGCAGTGGCCTTGGAACGTACCGGCTATCTCGACACGGCAACGGCACTAGCCCAAACCGCCCCACCGAGCGACTTCTCGGCGTTTCGCGCCATCGCCGCGTCGGCCGCCGACGCGTTCGAGGTCCCGGAGGGCTACCGCGCCCGCACGATCATCGGCTACGGCGATCAGGTGCTCAATGAGGACGGCACGGTCGTCACGTACGGCTACAACAACGACTTCCTCGCCTACTTCCCGCTCAACGGCTCCGACGAGGGCCTGCTGTTCATCAACCACGAGTACCCGGCGCCGTTCTTCCAGCACGGCGTGACCACCGCGGCGGCGAAGACGAGCGCGCAGGTGGAGATCGAGCGCCAGTCCGTCGGCAACTCGATCCTGCACGTCAAGCGCGGCGCGGACGGCGGCTGGTCGGTCGTGAGCCCGTCGCGGTACAACCGCCGGATCACGGGCGCGGGCCCGGTGCACGAGTTCACGGGTCCGCTCGCGGACAACGCGACCTACCCGGGTATCGGTCTGGCGGCTTCCGGCTCGCTCGCGAACTGCTCCGGCGGCATCACGCCGTGGGGCACCGCGCTGAGCTGCGAGGAGAACTACCAGGACTACATCGGCTACGGCTGGGACCAGGCGCGCACCGGCACCACGGACTACATCAACGGCAACGGCGGGACCGTCGGCTCGCCGGCCAAGTACGGCTGGGTGTGCGAGCACAACCCGTACG
Organism: Solirubrobacter taibaiensis; assembly: GCA_027587225.1. GTDB lineage: Bacteria > Actinomycetota > Thermoleophilia > Solirubrobacterales > Solirubrobacteraceae > Solirubrobacter > Solirubrobacter taibaiensis. Next base: position 124,168 of record JAPDDQ010000002.1, on the reverse strand, counting down.
ACCCGAGCTTCGTCGGCCGCAAGCACACCGCGCTGGGTCGCTTCCGGCACGAGAACACGGCCTTCCGCGCCCTCCCGAACAAGCCGTTCGTGCTCTACATGGGCGACGACATCGCCAACGGCGGCGTCTACAAGTTCGTCTCCGACCTCCCGTTCCGGCCGGGCCGGCGTGAGGAGAACCTGCGCATCCTCACCAGCGGCAAGCTCTACATCGCCTATTGGGCGCCGCAGAGCCGGCGCACGTTCGACGCGCCCGGCGGCAACCTCACGAGCCCGGCGAGCGGCACGGGCTACTGGCGCGAGGTCCAGGAGGCCGAGCTGGTGGACACCAACGCGCGGATCGCGGCCGCCGTCGGCGCTCCCGAGTTCCAGCTGCACTACGCCACCAACCGCCCCGAGGACGTCGAAGTCGACGAGGACGGAACGGTCTACATCGCGCTGACCAACAACAGCACCGCCAACGACACGCACGGGTCGATCCGGCGCCTGCGAGAGGCCGGCAACGATCCGACCGCGGTCGGGGTGGGCGCGCAGTTCACGTGGGACGACTTCGCCGCGGGCGGCCCGACCGGGAAGGCGGATCCGGGTCAGCAGGGCTTCTCGTCCCCGGACAACATCGTCTTCGACAAGGCCGGGAACATGTGGGTCGTCACGGACATCTCGTCCAGCGTCCTCAACAACCCGACCAACCCGAACGCCTACCACCGCAACAACGCGGTGTTCATGGTCCCGCGCACGGGCCCGAACGCGGGCGTGGGGTTCCGCTTCGCGAACATGCCGATCGAGGCCGAGGGCACCGGTCCGTACTTCACGCCGGACGAGCAGACGCTGTTCGTCAACGTCCAGCATCCGGGCGAGGAGACGCCGACCCCGGCCAAGGGCGGCGTGTACGGCAACGTGAGCACGTACAGCTCCTACTGGCCCAAGGGCAACAAGACGACGGGCCAGAACCCGTCGACGCCGATCCCGTCGCTGGTCGCGATCTCCAAGATCCCGCCCGGCGAGACGCCCCCGCCCGGCGGGAACGTCATCCCGACCCCGCCGCCCGCCCCGGGCGCGGACCGCACGCCGACGCGCCTGGCGTTCGTGTCCGCCGCCCGCCAGAACCTGAGCTCGCTCACCGGATCGCGCGGGATGGCTTTCACGCTCCGCGTCGACGAGCCCGCGACGCTGACCGTGACCCTGTACGGCCAGCTCACGACGCGCAAGGGTCGCCGGGCGAAGCCGCGCCGGCTCGCCCGCGTCACCCAGCGGGTCACGGCGCCGGGCGAGGTCACGGTGCGCCTGCGGCCGTCCGCCGCGCTCCGGGTGCTCCTGCGCCGCGAGCGCGCGGTGCCGGCCTCGCTCGCCGTCACCGCCGCCGACGCCGCCGGCAACAAAGCCACGCGCACGAAGCGTTTGTCCTTCCGGCGCTAGAAGAGACACGCCTCCGGGCCTTACCTGACGGCACCCGTTGATCTTTACGTCAAGTTCGCACTGAACGGAAAAGTCCGGCCGCGCGCCCCGACAGCACGTCGAGCGCGCGGCCGCGCACCCACGGCAGTCGGGAGACCGGCGCCATCAGCGTGTCGCGCGGCCACGCCATCACGTCCCAGTCGCTCTGGAAGACCGTGTTGAGCGCCCGCGCGCCGAAGGCGTAGAAGCGCGCCTGCGCCCGCCGCGCGGCCTCGAACTCGGCGAGCGACGCGGCGTCGGCCAGCGCCGCGGCGTCCATCAGCGCCAGGTTCGCTCCCTGCCCCAGCTGCGGCGACAGCGCGTGCGCCGCGTCGCCCAGCAGCACGAGGCGCCCGCGATGCCAGCGCGGGAGCGACACCTGGCGGTAGGAGGCGGGCAGCAGCGCGTCCATCGACGGCAGCTTCAGCTCCGCGGCCACCGGCGCCAGCGACACCAGCTCGCGCCGGAACGCGTCGATGCCCGCCGCGCGCACGGCCGCCACGCGATCGAGCCGAACCGACCAGAACAACGACACCGCGCCGGACCCGGTCGGCAGGAACCCCGCCAACCGTGAGGTGCCGTCGAAGTACTGGTCGAGCTCACCGCCGAAGGCCCCGCCCGGATCGTCGAACACGCCCCAGAGCGCGCCCCAGCGATGCTCGAACACGCGGGCCCGCACGTCGAGGAAGCGCCGCATCGTCGAGCGGGCGCCGTCCGCGCCCACCACGAGGTCGTACGGGCCGTACGAGGCGCCGCCGGCGTCGATCAGCACGCCGTCGTCGCGGTAGTCGACGACCTCTGCCCCCGGCAGGATCCGCACACCCGCCTCCACGGCGGCGTCGCGCAGCGCGGAGAAGAGCGCGCCGCGGTGCACGCCCAGCCCGTGCTCGTCGCGATACGCCAGGTCCATGAACCGCTTGCCGCCCACCGTGGTGCCCACCACACGGTCGATCCGGGCGGCGCCCGCCACCACCCGGTCGAGCACGCCGAGCCGCGCCAACACGCTCATCCCGGTCGGCTGGATGAGCAGGCCCGCGCCCACCGGGCCGGGCTGCGGCGCCTGCTCGAGCACGTCCACCGACGCGCCTGCACGCGCCAACAGCGTGGCCGCGGCCAATCCCGCGGTGCCGGCGCCGACAACACCCGTCCGCTCAGAACTTGTCACGCGGGTGGGCAAACCTCACACGGCCTTTATGAGACTTGTACTCACGCCGACCAATTGAGCATGACCTCGATCCGCAATCTGCCTCTCGCCGCGCGCCTCGGTGGCGCGTTCGGTGTTTTGTGCCTGGCGTTGGCGATTGTCGCCTTCACGGGCATCCACGCGCTCTCCGGCCTCCAAGCTGACACCGAGAACCTCGGCGAACGCCAACTCGTCGCCGCCGATCTGCTCGGCGGCATGCAAGAGCGTGCCAAGGACAACGTGGGCCTCATCGGCCTGCATCTTTACGTCAACGACGGCGACCTGTCGGCCCAGGACGAGCACGTCAAGGAGATCGAGGGCAACTGGGCCAAGAGCAAGACCGACGGCGCCAAGCTCGAGCAGCTCTTCAAGGGCACGGACGTCGAAGAGGAGTTCACCGCCTGGGCCGCCACGCGCGCCGAGATGCTCGAGCTGCAGAAGCAGGCGCTCGAGGCCTCGCGCAATGAGACGGTGACGAACGCCGAGGACCGCACCGGGTCCCGCACCATCTACGAGCGCCAGCTGCTCCCGCTGGACGGCGAGATGGAGGAAGAAGCCCACAAGCTCGTCGCCGCCACGAACGCCAGCGCCGCGACCGCCGTCAAGGAGGCGCAGGCCACTCACGCGAGCGGCACGCGCATGATGCTGATCGTGGCGATCGTCGCGATCCTGATCGCGATCGCGCTCGCCGTCTGGGTCACGCGCTCCGTGGTCCGCCCGGTTCGTGAGCTGAGCGACCGTATGACGAGCCTCGACGACAACTGCCTCAACGACCTGTCGATCGCCATGGGCAAGATGGCCGACGGCGACCTGACGTTCGCGGTCACCCCCGTCACCACCCCGATCGAGGTCAAGTCGACCGACGAGCTCGGCCGCCTCTCCACCACCTTCAACACGATGCTGGGCAAGGCCCAGACCTCCATCGAAGGCTACGAGCACATGCGCTCGGAGCTCAGCACCGTGATCAGCGAGGTCGCCGCCGGCGCCGGTACGGTCGCCTCCGCTTCGCAGCAGATGGCCGCCACCTCCGAGGAGGCCGGCCGCGCCGTGGGCGAGATCGCCTCCGCCGTGACCGACGTCGCCCAGGGCGCCGAGCGCCAGGTCCGCATGGTCGAGTCCACGCGTGAGGCCGTCCAGGAGGCCGCCCGCGCCGCGACCGCCAGCGCCGAGTCCGCCAGCGTCACCGCCGAGGCCGCCCAGGAGGCCCGCACCGTCGCCGAGCAGGGCGTCACGTCCGCCGCGCAGGCCACGGACGCCATCCGCCAGGTCGCCGAGTCCTCCGCGAACGTCGGCTCCGCCATGGAGGGTCTCGCCAGCAAGTCCGCCCAGATCGGCGGCATCGTGACCACGATCACCGGCCTCGCCGAGCAGACCAACCTGCTCGCGCTCAACGCCGCGATCGAGGCCGCCCGCGCCGGCGAGCAGGGCAAGGGCTTCGCCGTCGTCGCCGAGGAAGTGCGCAAGCTGGCCGAGGAGTCCCAGTCGGCCGCGGGCCAGATCTCGAGCCTGATCGGCGAGATCCAGGCCGAGACGCAGAACGTCGTCGGCGTGGTCGCCGAGGGCGGCCGCCGTACCGCGGACGGCGTGGCCACGGTCGAGCAGACCCGCGCCGCGTTCGAAGCGATCGGGCTCGCCGTCGAGGACGTCACGGGCCGCGTGAGCGAGATCGCCACCGCCGTCCACCAGATCTCCGCCGAGGCGCAGCGCGCCGAGACGGACATCGCCGAGGTGGCCGCGGTCGCCGAGCAGTCCTCCGCCTCCGCCGAGCAGGTGTCGGCCTCCACGCAGCAGACCAGCGCCTCCACGCAGGAGATCGCGGCGTCGGCTCAGACGCTGGCCTCCACGGCCGAGACGCTGAACGGCCTGGTTGGCCGTTTCACGGTCGCCGTGTAGCATTGGGGACATGGAGCCGCTCCCCACGCACCGCGCGCTGAGCGGCTCCCCCATCGCCATCATCATTATTCGCTAGGCCCGCGGCTTCCATACCGCGGGCCTCTGTCGTTCCTTAGGGACGTGGCGGATGGTGCTTGCGCGACTTCTAGGGACGAGAAAGGTCCCTCCATGCTCCTCCTGCCCCCCGGCGTCGCCCCCTCCTCCGTCACACGGTTGTCCGTGCAGGTCCTCGACCGCCCCGGAGTTCTCCTGCGCGTGCTCGGAATCTGTCAGCGCCGCGGCGCGCGGGTGCTCGCGATGACGTACGCGCAGGACCGGATCGAGCTCGCGGTAAGTGCCGACGAGCGCCACTTGCAGCTCCTGCGAGGCCGTCTGGAGGGCGCGATCGACGTGCTCGGCGTCGCGACCCGTTGAGAGGAATCAGCGCCGGATCGTTTGGTGTCTCTCCCCCGAAGGGACTAGGAATGGGTGCGTGTTGGTCGCGGAAGGGACCAGAGCGCGTCACGTACGAGTTCTGGTGGTCGATGGTGATGAGGTGCTGGGCAACGGGTTGCGCTGGCTGCTGACGCGCGTCCCGTGGGTTGAACGCTGCGCGCTCCGCGATGAGCCTGCGCCGGGCTTCGACCTCGCGCTCGTGGACGTGGGCCTCGGCCTGCCGGTGTGCGAGCGGATCGCCGCCACCGGCGCGCGGACCGCGCTCCTCGCCTCCCGCTGGGACGACCTACCGCTGCGCACCGCCCGGGCCGCGGGCGCCCACGGCGTGATCGCCCGCGAGGCGCCGGCCCGCGAGATCCTCGCCGCGGTGCGGGAGCTGGCCTGCGGTGGCGCGCCCGAGCCCGCGCTCAATCCGGCCGGCGTCGTGCGCTTCACGCCGCGTGAGCGGGAGATCCTGCGCCTCGTCGGCGCCGGGCTGACCAACGCGGAGATCGGCGCCACCATGTTCCTCGCGCCGGGCACGGTCAAGCACCACATGCTCGGTATCTACGACAAGCTCGGCGCCCGCAACCGCGCGGGAGCGGTCCACGCCGCGCGTCGCCTCGGGATCGTCGCCGACGCGCACGAGCCGTTCCTCGAGCCGTCCGAGCCGCTGCGCGTGCTCGTGGCCGACCGGGTCGACATCCGCCGCGCCGGCGTCCTGCTCGGGCTGCACGGCCGGCCGTGGGTCGCGGCCTGTGCCGGAGCCCGTACGGTCGCCGACGCCCACGTGATGGCGCAGCGCCTCGATCCGCAGCTCATCCTCGCCGGCTCGCCGGACATGGCACTGCCCGGCATCCCGACCCTCGCGCTGCGTGAGGACGGGACGATCGCGCAACCCGTGGAGGTCGAGCCGAGTGCCGGTGTCTCCCCGCGTGAGCGCGACGTGCTCTACGCCTTCGCGGCCGGCGCGACGAACCCGGTGATCGCGCGCGACCTCGGGCTCTCCCCGAACACGGTCAAGCAGCACGCCTCGTCGATCTTCCGCAAGCTCGGCGTGCGCAACCGCGCTGAGGCGGTCGCGCGCGCCGATGAGCTCGGGCTGCTCGCTGCTGCGTAGTTAGTTGTCTGTGCGGACCGGGAGCTCGATGGCTCCGGGGCCGGCGAAGGACCAGACACCGTTCGCCAGGGCGTCGGTGAAGTTGTTCATCCCGTACTCGCTCAGGTTGAACACGGTGTCGCACCACTCGTGGTAGCACGGGTCGGCCTGGATGCCGGCCTGGCCGCCCCACTGGGCCACCTGGGCGGCGGACTTGACCGTCTCGGCACCCGTGTAGAGGCCGGTGGCCGGGACGCCGCGGGTGCGGAAGCCCGCGTAGTCGGAGCGGTTGTCGAAGATGTACGGCGTGCTGGAGATGCCGAGGTTCTGCTGGAGGAAGGTGCTGTGGTTGCCCCCGAGGACCGCCTCAGCGCTCGGCGGGGTGCTCGTGGTGCCGTCGGTGTAGACGAACGGGATGTAGTTCGTCGACGCGAGCATGTCGTAGTCGAGCATGCCCAGGAACCGTGAGGTCTCCAGCGTGTTGAGCTGGTTGGCGTAGGCCTGCGAGCCGAACAGCCCCTGCTCCTCGCCCGAGAACCAGCCGAAGCGGATCTTGTACTTGGGCGCGACGCCGAGCTGCTTGATCTGGTTGGCGATGGCCAGGTTCATGGCCGTGCCGGAGCCGTCGTCGTTGATGCCCGGGCCGGCGGTGACGCCGTCGATGTGGGCGCCGACCATCAGCATGCGGTTGGGATCGCCGCCTTCGGTCTCGGCGATGATGTCGTAGTCGATCCGCTGGTTGAGGTTCACGTCCGTCTTGAGGTGGACGTTGACCGGGCCGAGCTGGGCGGCGTCGTAGAGCTCCTTGCCGGCGGCGTAGCTCAGGCCCGCGGCCATCAGGCCCGGGTACGGGAGCGAGCCGAAGCGCGCGGTAGCGCTGGAGCCCGAGCCGGTGCGGCCCGTCTGACCCTCGTTCATGACCAGGACGGCCTTCGCGCCCGCGGCGCGAGCGTTGACGGCCTTCTCGATGAAGGTGCAGCCGCCGCGCTGGACCAGCGCGATGTTGTCCTTGACAGTGGCCGGGAAGTCGGCCAGCGCGCAACCGGAGCGCTGGCTGTCCGCGGTGCCAGTGGGCGGGATCAGGATCCGGTTGACCGGGATCACCTGCGCGTTGATGTCACCGCTCGTCGACCACGTCATGGTCGCGATCTCGCCGGCGAGGCCCGGCGTGTAGGTCTTGGTAGCTGTCTCGAGCACCGCGGGGGTGCGCTCGGACCACGTGTTGGGCGCGCTGGTGTTCGCGTACGGCACCAGCGTCGGGTTGTAGCCGATGTCGCGCAGCTCTTGGACGACGTAGTCCAGGCTCTCGAAGTTGCCCGCCGAAGCGGTGCTGCGCTGGTTCTCATTGGCCATGCCGATGGCCTGGAGGCGCTGCGCGTACCGGAGCACCTCGCCCCGGTTCACCGCGTCTCTCAGCGGCTTGGTGTCGGGGTCCGCCTGCGCCACGGCCGGGGCTGTTGCCCCCAGCACGGCGACGGCGAGCACCGCAAGGGTGTTCTTCCGCACGGGTTCAGTCTCTTCCTCATCCGATGTGACCTGGATGCGAGCTCGACGGGACGGGCGGTGCTCACAGACCTCCCACGCTAGAGCGGCAACTCGCTCTCATGTGACTCTCCTGACCGTTTGGGTTCCCCCGTAAGACCAGTTCTACGACGCGGCGTAGTACTACGCGCCATAGTGGCGTCGGGGACGGGCTGATCAGCTAGTGAATCGGCCCAAGGAAGAGGGAAGTACGTGTTCAAGGAATCAAGACGACGGCGCTTCGTGGTCGCCGCCGGCGTGTGGGCAGCCGTGTGCGCGGGGATCGCGCCCGCTGCCCATGCGGGAACGCTCGCCGCGGGTGGTCCCGTGGACCTGCTCACCGAAGCGAACGTCAAGATCGGGAACCTGCCCGCCGCCGCGAAGGTCGGCGACAAGATCGTCTCCGCCGGCGACTTCAACGGCGACGGCTTCAAGGACGTCGCGCTCGGCATGTGGATGCTCGGCGCCGACGGCCCGACCCGCGCGCAGGCCGGCGCGGTCTACGTGATCTTCGGCAAGGCGTCTCAGGGCGCGTCCGTGGACCTCGCCGCCCTCGGCGCCAACGGCGTCCGCATCGAGGGCGCGCTCGCGGGCGACCACCTCGGCTGGTCGCTGGCCCCCGCCGGCGACGTCAACGGCGACGGCAAGGACGACCTGCTGATCGGCACGCCGTGGAGCGACCCCTCCACGCGCCTGAGCGCCGGTGGCGCGCAGGTGGTCTACGGCCGCGCCTCGAGCGCCGAGATCGACCTCGCGACCAACACCGCCGGCTTCCGCATCGACGGCGCCGCCGCGGGTGACCGCGCGGGCTACTCCGTCGCCGCCGGTGACGTGAACGGCGACGGCCGCAAGGACTTCGTCCTCGGCGCCATCGGCACCCAGACGGCCGGCAAGAAGGACGCCGGCGCGGCGTACGTCGTGTTCGGCAAGGCCGACCAGGGCAACACCGACCTCGGCGCCGCCTACGACGGGTTCCGCATCGGCGGCGAGTCCGCCGCGGCCCGCACGGGCTGGGCGGTCGCGGCCGGCGACTTCGACGGCAACGGCAAGAGCGACGTGGCCGTGTCGGCCATCGGCGCCAAGGACGCCGCCGGTTCCACCTACGTGGTCCCGGGTCAAGGCGCTGGCGATGTCGAGCTGGGTGCAGCCTCCCGGCGCTTCGACGGCGACGCCGACGACCAGTCCGGCTGGTCGCTGGCCGCGGGTGACGTCGACGGCGACAAGAAGCCCGAGCTCGTGGTCGGCGTCCCGTTCCACGGCGAGTCCGGCGCGTTCATGGCGGGCGCGGCGTACGTCCTGAAGCCGACGGCGGCGTTCCCGCTCGCCTCGCTCGGTGCGGGCTCCTACCGCATCGACGGGGCCAAGACGCAGGACGGCGCGGGTTGGTCCGTGGCCACCTCACCTGACCTCAACGGCGACGGGCTCGGCGAAGTCCTGCTCGGCGCCCCGGGCACGGATCGCGCGTCGGGACCGACGCTGGCCGGCGTGGGGCCGCAGGAGTCGATCGGCGCGGCGTACGTGGTCTACGGCTCCAAGACCCCGGCCACCGTGAACGCCGGTCAGCTGACCGGCAAGGGCCAGCTGCTGATGGGCGGCGGAGGCTACCGGTGGGGTGACCAGGCCGGTTGGAGCGTCGCGGGTCTCGGCGACCTCTCCAATAGTGGCGTCAACGTCGCCGCCGTCGGCATCCCTGGTTGGGACTCCAACCCGCAGTCGCCCGTGGGCACCGGCCGCGACCGCGGTTACGCGCTGCTGCTCAACGGCGTCGTGGACCCCGTCGCGCCGACGATCACGATCGGCTCACCGCTCGACGGCGCGAAGGTGCCGGTCGGCACGGCCGCCACGGTGTCGTTCTCCTGCGACGACGACAACACCGTCGCCAGTTGCATGGCGACCGACCGCGGGCGCCCGATCCTCAACGGCGGCGCGCTCTCGACCGGCCCCGAGGACATCGGCCCGCACACGATCGTCGTCACCGCGCGTGACGCGGCCGGCAACACCACGACCAAGTCCGTCACCTACGACGTCGTCGTGGTCGCGAGCGGCGGCGTCGGCGGCACCGTCCCGGCCGTCCTCTCGCTCACGCTCGGCCCGGCGGCTTCGTTCCCGCCGTTCATCCCGGGCGTCATGAACGACTACACGGCCACGACCACCGCCACCGTGCTCACCACGGCCGGCGACGCGACGCTGTCCTACAGCGACCCGGGTCGCATGACCAACGGCACGTTCTCGCTCGCCGAGCCGCTCCGCATCCAGCTCGCCAAGAGCGTCTGGACCGGCCCGGCCTCCAACGAGACCGTCGGCATCACGTTCAAGCAGCTGATCAAGGCCAACGATCCGCTGCGTACCGGCACCTACAGCAAGAGCGTGACCTTCACGCTCTCGACGACCACCCCCTAGTCGGGATAGGCGGTCTGGACGAGCGCGATGAAGCCGATCGCGAGCGCCAGACCGCCGCACCCGAGCGCCGCGAAGATAAAGGGGGACAGTCCCTCTTTATCTTTCGGGGCCTCCGACCAGGCCCGGCCGCCCATCCAGGCGGCCGCGGCCCCGGCGATCACGCCAGGGAACGTGTAGCCGAGCAACGCGAGCGCGAGCGCGGCGACACCGATCCCGAGCGCAGCGAACATAAAGAGGGACAGTCCCTCTTTATGTTCACGTGTCTTCGTCATCTTCCTCGGCGGTCTCTTCGGGTTCCGGGTCGGGCGGTGCGGAGTCGTCGCGTTCGTCCGCCTCGCGCATCGCGTCGCGGACTCGGTCCAGGTTCGGGCGTGGGCGTTCGGTCATGTAGCCCTTCGCCTACCCCCTGCAGGCCGCTCCGAGACGGGCGGCGCCCTCGCGCAGCTCGTCCGGCGTGGCGGTTGCGAACGACACACGCAGCGCCCCCGCGGGCGCCGGGCCCGCGTAGAAGTACTTGCCCGGGACGAACGCCACGCCGCGCTCGATCGCGCCCGGCAGGATCGCCTCGGCGTCGTAGCCGTCCGGCAACTCGACCCAGATGAAGAGCCCACCTTCTGGTTCGGTCAACCGCGTGCCTGCGGGCAGGTGCTCGCGCAGGCCCTCGAGCAGCGCATCGCGGCGCGGGCGGTAGTGCGCGGCGAGGGAAGCGATGTGCTCGCCCAGGTCGTGTTCGGCGAGCCAGCGCTCGGCGGCGAGCTGAGTGATCGTGGACGTGTGCAGGTCAGCGGCCTGCTTGGCGACGGCGAGCGGGCCGCGCAGCGCCGCGGGAGCGCGCAGGTAGCCGATCCGCAGACCGGGTGAGAGCACCTTCGACAGCGTCTGGATGACGATCGTGCGCTCGGGCGCGTACGCGGCCAGCAGGTCGGCGTCCTGGCCCTCCAGGCGCAGCGCGCTGTAGGGATCGTCCTCGACCAGCCACAGACCGGCCTCGGCCGCGGCGGCGGCGATCGCGGCGCGCCGCTCGGCGGGCATCGTGCGGCCGGTCGGGTTCTGGAAGGTCGGGATGAGGTACGCGACCTTCGCGCCCTCCTGCCGGGCGATCTCCAGCAGCGCCTCCGGATCCGGGCCGTGCTCGTCGCACGGGACCGCCACGGCGCGGACGTCGGCGAGCTGGAACGCCTGCAGCGCGGCGAGATACGTCGGGTCCTCGACCAGGACGACGTCGCCGGGGTTCAGCAGCGCGCTCGCGATCAGGCCCAGCGCCTGCTGGGAGCCGGTCGTGATCAGCAGGTCGTCCGCGGCGACTTCCAGCCCGCGCGTGGACATGAACGTCGCGAGCCGCGCGCGTAACGCCGGGTCGCCCTCGGTCGTGGAGTACTGCAGCGCACGGATGGCGTCGGGGCCCGCAAGAACCGCTTCGAACGCGGCGCGCAGGCCGGGCACGTCGAACGTGTCCGGCGCGGGCAGGCCGCCGGCGAGCGAGATGATCTCCGGCCGCATCGCGATCTGCAGCAGCTCGCGCACGGGCGAGGACTGCGTGGCGGCGAGGCGGTCCGACAGGGGTGCGCCGGCGAGCGGCGCGGGAGGCGAGATGGCCATTTCAGGGAGCTCCGGGGTCTGAGTGACGGGGACACCCGCCGCCCTCCCGGCGTGACTGTGGCCGGGTCTTACAGGGCGACGGAGCGGGCTACTCGCCTCATCTGGATCAATGGTACGGCGTCGTTAGTCGGAAGTCCACGCATTTTCGTCCAGGCCGAAGAAGGGGAACAGGTCGGGGTTCAGGAACGCCACGGCGTCGACGATCGCGCCTCGCTCGTCGAGCGTGATGACGTGGATGGCGTTTCGCTCCCAGACGCCGTCGATCAGCTTGTAGGTGCCGAACGCGGGCTGGCCGTTCGCACGCGTGGGCACGAAGATGCGCGGGATCGACAGCGGGCCGGTCGGGAGGAAGGTGCGGATGGCGTCGTGGCCACGGAACCACTGGGCCGCGGGCGGCATCGAGAACGTCGCGTCCTGCGCGAGCATCTCGACCACGGCGTCCACGTCGCCGCGGTTCCAGGCCGCGACGTACCGCTCGACGATCGCCTTGATCTCACCGTCGCCGAGTTGCTGCAGCGTCGCCTGCTGGGACTGCGTGGGGAGCTTCTCGTCGATCGCCGCCCGCGCCCGCTGCATGGCGCTGTTGACGCTGGCCGGCGTCGTGTCGAGGATCTCGGCGGCTTCCTTGGCGCTGAAGTTGAGCGCCTCGCGCAGGATCAGCACCGCGCGCTGGTTGGCCGGCAGGTGCTGGAGCGCGGCGATGAACGCCAGCTCGAGGCTCTCGCGCTGCTCGTAGGAGGCGTCCGGATCGTCCGGGTACGGCTCCAGGTAGGCGATCTCGGTGAGCGGCGGCTCGTCCGGCCCGCGGTCGATCGGCAACTCGCGCTTGCCCTTGCGGCGGGCGAGCACGTCCAGGCACGTGTTGGTCGCGATCCGGTAGAGCCACGTCTTGGGCTGCGCGCGGCCCTCGAAGCGATCGAACGCCTTCCACGCCCGCAGCAACGCTTCTTGTAGCGCGTCCTCGGCGTCCTGGACGGAGCCGAGCATCCGGTAGCAGTGCGCGTGCAGCTCCCGCCGGTGGGGCTCGATGAGCCGCTGATAGGCGTCCTCATACGCGGCGGTGCTCATCCGCTGAGGGTAAACGGTCCGACCGACCCGCTAGAAAGAGACACGGTGGCCCGCCGTCGTCGACGCCGTTCTGGGGGACTCGGGTATTCGCCCCGGGCCGGTTCGCTGTTCCTGTCCCCGCCCAAGCACGCGCGCCGCCGGCGCCGGCGCGGGCCGTCGCTGAGCATCGTCCTCGTGATCCTGGTCGTCATCGGCGGGGTCGCGGCAGGTGCCTACGCGCTCGTGCGCGCACAACTCGACGACGACGAGCGCCGTCCGGCCGTCGTGGCCTTCACCGAGGCGTGGGAGCGCGGCGACTACGAGGCCATGTACCGGCTCGTGGACGCCGACAGCCGGCGCGAGAACCCGAAGATCTCCTTCCTCGCCGACTACAAGCGCGCGAACCGCGCGGCCACGGTGGAGAAGGTGCGGGTCGGCAAGGTCGGGCCGCTGCTGAGCAAGGGCATCGTGAAGGTGCCGGTGACGGTGGACACCGACGACTTCGGGCCGATCAGAGGCGAGTTGGAGTTCAAGGCCAGCGAGGATGAGGAAGGCGTCGGCCGCGTGGCCTGGACGCCGGCGCTCCGGCTCCCGCAGCTCAGGCAAGGCGAGGACGTCACGCGCAAGTCCGGCGCCACGCCCCGGCGCGGGAACATCTACGCCGCGGGCGGCAAGCTGCTGGACTCCGACGACCTCGGCGCCTCGATCGCCGGCGTCGGCGGCGACAAGCCCACCGGCCTCAACCGCCTCTACGACGACCGCCTGGCGGGCAAGCGCAGCTCCACCCTGCGGTTCGGGGACCGCGTGATCGCGCGCGTGAAGGGCACGCGCGGCAAGTCGATCACGACCTCCATCCAGCTCGGGCTGCAGCGGCAGGTCAACGCCGCGCTGGGCGACTCGGTCGGCGGCGTGGCCGTGATCCGGCCGAGCGACGGCCGGGTCCTCGCACTCGCCGGCCTCGCGGTGTCCGCGCCGCAGCCGCCCGGGTCCGTCTTCAAGGTCGTCACCGCGGCCGCGGCGCTGCACTACAAGAAAGCGTCGATGTCGAGCAGCTATCCCGCGAAGACCTTCGCGACGTTGTCAGGCGCGAAGCTGCGCAACGCCGGCGACTCGGCCTGCGGCGGGTCGCTCACCATCTCGTTCGCGAAGTCCTGCAACAGCGTGTTCGGACCGCTCGGCGCCAAGGTGGGCGCGAAGCGCATGGTCGCGATCGCCAAGAAGTTCGGCTTCTTCGAGCAGCCGGACATCCCCGCCGCGAAGATCTCGACGATCCCCGAGGCGGACGAGATGAAGGACGCGATCGCCGTCGGCTCCGCCGCGATCGGCCAGAACACCGACCTCGCGACGCCGCTGCAGATGGCGTCGGTGGCCGCGACGATCGCCAACAAGGGCCTGCGCATCAAGCCCCGCGTGGCCGGCACCAAACGCGAGCGCACGCGCGTGGTCAGCGCTCGAGTCGCCGCCAACGTGCGCACCATGATGATCGCCAACGTCGCGGTGGGCACCGGCAAGGCCGCGCAGCTCCCGGGCATCACCGTCGCCGGCAAGACCGGCACGGCCGAGCTCGTCTCCACCGGCGACATCGCCCAGAACGCCAAGAACACCACGGCCTGGTTCGTCGCCTTCGCGCCGGCGAACAACCCCAAGGTCGCGATCGCCGTGATGCTCCCCAACCAGGGCCAGGGCGGCACCAACGCCGCCCCCGTGGCCAAGCGCGTCCTCCAAGCCGCGCTCTAGTCGCTAGAGCACCTCGATCGGGAAGATCGCCTCCGGCAGGACGGCGGAGACGACGAACTGGCCGGCGTCGACGATCTCGCTGATCTTGAGGTCCACGACGAGCGAGCAGAGCACGTAGGCGTCCTCGCGGGAGAGGTCGTGCTCGTCGACGAGGTGGTCGATCATCGCGCGGGTCGCGTTCTGCGCGTTCTCGAACAGGTCGGGGCCGATGCCGGTGGTGGCGAAGAACGAGCCCTCGTCCACGGCGGGCGTGAGCGGGCCGGGCGCGGTGCGGTACTGCGGGGACGGGATCGAGCGCTTCTCGACCCGGAAGCGCATCGTGGCGTACATCGGCGCTTCCAGGCCGGTGACGCAGATCTCGCCGTCGCCCTGGCAGCCGTGCGCGTCGCCGGTGGAGAACAGGGCGCCGCGCTCCTGGATCGGCAGGTAGAGCGTCGTGCCCTTTACGAGCTGGCGCGTGTCCATGTTGCCGCCGAAGATGCCCGGGGGCATGATCGGCGTCCCGCTCGCGCCGGCCGGGCAGACGCCCATCGTCCCCATGAAGGGGTCCAGCGGGACGGTGATGTCGTCGCGGAAGTGCGTGACGTCGCCCTCGGTGAGGTCGAAGACGCGCAGGTACGGCTCGGTGAAGTCGTCGGCCAGCAGCCCCAGGCCGGGCAGGATCGCCGACCAGCCCCAGCCCTTGGTATGGATGTCGAGGACCTCGATGGCGAGCGTGTCGCCCGGCTCGGCGCCGTCGACGTAGACGGGTCCGGACAGCGGGTACACGCGGTCCCAGTCGAGCGTGGCGATCACGCTCGTGTCGGAGTCGGGCCCGATCTGGTTGTCGGACACGTCGCGGGTCTCGAAGACGACGGTGTCGCCGTCGGCGATCGACAGCACCGGCTCGTTGCCCGCGTCCCACGTGAAGTGGACCCGGTCCCTCGGGAAGTAGTGAGTGGCCATGCGGCGCACGATATTCCTGCGTGGCCCTACGCTGCCGCTGGCATGCAACCTCGCGCACTCATGATCCGCGCATTGATCGGCGGCCTGTGCGTCGCCGCGGTGGCGGCGATCGTCGCGCTGCTGCAGGGCGACTTCGGCGACACCCACGCACGGATCGTGGGGACGAGCCTCGGCTTCAGCTTCTTCTGCGGCCTCGGCGCGGCGGGCGACGCGCTGCGCACCCAGGCCCGCGGCGGCCTGGCGACGGCCGGGGCCGTGGCGAGCGGGCTCGCGGCGTTCGCGTTCGTGTTGCTCGTCGCCGCGATCTGGTTCGACGACTCCGACAGCGAGTTCCTGTGGCGCGCCTGGGGCGTCGTCGCCATCACCGCGCTCTGGGCCTCCCACTGGTCACTCGTCCTGCGCGCCCGCCGCCCCGCCGACACGTCCGCCGTGCGCGTGATCGCGCTCATCTCGATCGTCACCGCGACGTTCGACATGTTCGTCGGCAACCTCGCGGCCGCGGGCATCTACGAGGACATCAGCGACGCGTTCGCCCGCATCCTCGGCGTCGTCCTGGTCATCACCGTGCTCACCACGGCGCTCCCGCCGATCATGCGCCGCCTCTCCGGCACACCGAAGGCCGACCCGCTGGGCCACCGCCTCACCACCGGTGATCTCGTGCACGAGATCACCGCCGCGGCGGGCCGGATAGAGCGGATCGCGACCCCCGAGGACGCCCAGCGCGAGGCCGCCGCGCTCCGCCGCCTCGCCGAACGCGCACACGACTGACGGTCCTATACGGGCGGTCGAAGGACGTTTGGACCCCGGTCCATGTCGATCCGGTGAACGTTCCCGCACAATCCTTGGCATGCGGGAACCCCTGATAACCGCCACGTTGTTCTCGATCTTCGTCGGGACGCGCGGGACTGCCAAGGCCATCGGGGCCTTGCAGCGTCTGACCTAGACCAAACCCACGCGGTGGGCGACCGCCGCGGCCTCCGTGCGGGAACGCACGTCGAGCTTGGAGAGGATGCGCGAGACGTGGACGCTCGCGGTCTTCTCGGCCATGTACAACGCGGCGCCGATCTCGCGGTTGGTGCGCCCGGCGGCGAGCAGGCCCAGAACCTGCCGCTCGCGGGGCGTGAGCCCGAACGGGTCTTCGCCGTCATCCACGGCAGTCAGCGTGGATGGCGGCGAAGGCTCGTCCGGGTCATCCATCCGGAGTCGCGCTCGCAGCGCGAAGCCTTCGACCTCGGAGGCGAGCCACGCAGCGCCGATCGCCGAGGCCGCGGCCAGGGCCTCGGCGGCGGCGACGGCAGCCGCTTCGCGGTCGCCGCCGGCCAGCAGCGCTTCGGCGCGGCGGCGGGTGGCCTGGGCGGCGCGGTACGGGCGCTCGAGCGCGAGCCACGCGTCCGCGGCGGCGGCCCACAACTCCGGGTCGTCCGCGTCGGACGCACGGGCGAACTCCGCGCGGGCGGTCGCGAGGAACGCCACCTCGACCGGCCGGTCGCCCTCGGCGCAGGCCTCGACCCGCGCGATCAGCCCTTCCGCCATGGCGATGGACAGGGACGGATCCTCGCCGAGATCGCGGGCCCGCACGGCCGCGTCGGCGTGCACACGCGCGCCGGCGGCGGACACGCGGGCCATCCGGGCGACGTCCTCGGAGCAGAAGTCGAGCCGGTCGAGGGCGTCGTCGATCGTCGCGGCCGCGGCGACGAGGTCGCCGGAGCGCCGCTCCAGCTCCGCCCGCAACGCGCCGAGCGGTCCGATCCACTGCGGCTCGCGCGTGTCGCACGCGATGTCGCGCGCCTGGTCGAGCAGCACGCGCGCCGCGTCGTGCTCGCCGCGCCCCAAAGCCAGCTCGATCCGCCGCAGTGCGTCGTTGATGAACGTCATGCCCTGCGCCGGGCGGCCGGGTGAAGGCATGGCGGCCTCGGCCGCTTCCCACTCCCCCGCCTCGAACGCGAGCTCGGCCCGCAGCAGCATCAGCCAACGCCGCGGCGTCCCGCGCGCGGCGGCCACCTCGAGGCCTTCGTCGGCGATCACGCGCGCCTCGGCGAGCCGGCCGGCGACCGCGAGCGAATCGGACAGGTTCACGTGCGTGCTGAGGAAGTAGAAGATGTCGCTCTCCTTCGCGCGCTCCATGACCTCGCGCAGCGCCCGCTCGCCTTCCTCGTAGCGGGCCATGCCGAACAGCACGACGCCCTTCGCGTCCAGCGCGCGCAGCTCGGACACCGTGTCGCCCACCGCGCGGGCGACCTCGATCGCCTCGTCGGCGACCTCGACCGTCTCCTGCAGGCGCGACTCGAGCATCAGCTCCTTGGCCATCCCGGCGAGCAGCGTGGCGCGCGTCCCGCTCGGCCCGTCCGGCAGCAGCTCCAGCGCCTCGCGGCGGGTCTCGGCCGCCGCGGCGCTCCGGCCGAGGCCGAATTGCTGGCGCGCGACGAGCTCGAGCAGCTGCGCCGTGCGCACCGGGTCGCTGTCGCCGAGTTCGGTGATCGCCGCCCGCAGGTAGGACTCGGCGCGGGCCGGTTCGTGCTCGCGGTCGTTCGTCCATGCCGCGGAGCGCAGCAGCTCGACGTGGTCGTGGCCCGTCAACGTCTCCGCGTCGGCGACGCGGTCCCACAGCTGGAGGGCCCGGGCGTACAGCGCGGCCGCCTCACCGTTGGCGTGCACCCCCTCCGCGGCCTGCGCGGCCCGGACAGCGGCCTTCAACGCGGCCGGCTGATCGCCCGAAGCCAGGTAGTGATGCGCGATACCCGCGGCGAGATGCGCGCCGCCGTGGCCCGGCAGACCTTCCGCGCGCGCCTCGAGCGCCCGCGCCAGCGCCAGATGCAGCGACGCGCGCTCGCCCGGCAGCAGGTCGTCGACGACCACCTCGCGCAACAGCGCGTGGCGGAACGCGTAGAAGCCCTCGTCGTCAGCGACGACGAGCTGCGCGGCAACGGCCTCGCGCACCGGCACGCGCGGATCGAAGGCGCACGCCGCGGCCAGGATCTCGTGGTCCAGCCGTTGGCCGGCCGCAAGCACGCGCAGCAGCTCCTGCGCTTCCGGCGAGAGCCGCTCGATCCGCAGCATCAGCGCGTCACGCAAGGTCGGCGGGAGCGCGCCGCGCCCGTCCGTCCCGGCCGCGAGCAGCTCCTCGGCGAACAGCGGGTTGCCTTCCGAACGCGAGAACAGACGCCCCAGCAGGTCGCCGCGCGGCGCCTCGCCAAGAATGTCCGTGAGCTGCTCACCCAACTCGTCGCGCGTGAGCGGCCGCAGCTCGACGCGGCGGGCGCGCGCGTCGCGCTCGAGCTCGGCGAGCAACGGGCGCAGCGGATGACGGCGGTGCAGCTCGTCCGGCCGGTAGGTCGTCACCACCAGCACGCGCTCGCGGCACAGCGACGAAGCCAGATAGACGAGGAACGCGCGTGTTGAGCGGTCGGCCCAGTGCAGGTCCTCGATCGTCAGCAGCAGCCCGTCCTGGCCCGCGAGCAGCTCCAGCAGCTCGAGCAGGCCGTCGAACAGCCGCGCCTGCGCGGTGGCCTCGTCGTCCGCGCGCGCCTCGGAGCGCCCGAGGCCGGGCAGGATCTGCGCGAGCGCGGCCCGTGCGGGCGCCGACAGCGCGCCGAAGGCCTCGTGCCCGGAGCGTGCGAGGGGCCGCAGCGCGGTGACGATCGGCGCGTAGGGCAGCTCGCCCTCGCCCAGCTCGACGCAGTCGCCGCCGATCACGCGCATCCCTTCCGCCCGGGCCACGCGCTCCAGTTCGGCCACGAGACGTGTCTTGCCGAGTCCGGACTCGCCCGCGATGAACGCGAGCCCCGGTCGGTTCTCCACAGCTTCCGTCAGCCCCGCCCGCAGCTCGGCGAGTTCTGGAGCTCGGCCGACGAACGTGGTGCTGGTCACTCGGGAAGCCACGACAACACCAGTATCACGGGCGGGGCTGACGGCTGGGGAGGGGGACACACGAGCATCGTGGAGCGGTTGTCCGCCGCTCGCATCGGGCGGATGGAGCGCGCACGCGGTTGCGCGGTCCTTACACGCCGTGTGCGAACCCCTTACGGTTGCTCTCATGGAAGCTCCGTACGGCTCCTGGCCCTCCCCGATCGACGGCGACGTGGTCGCCAGTGACCCCGGCTGGACCCACTCGCTCGTCCACGCGGACGGCGGCTCCGTCTACTGGTCGGAGGCGCGTTCGCTCGAGGGCGGGCGCGACGTGGTCGTCGCGCGGCGCCCGGACGGCACGCGCGAGGACGTGATCCCGGCCGACTGCAGCGCTCGCACCCGCGTACACGAGTACGGCGGCGGCGCGTACACCGTCCACGCCGGGACCGTGTACTTCTGCTCCGACGCCGACCAGCGCGTCTACGCCATGCGCGACGGCACGCCGGTGGCGATCACGCCGGAGCCCGAGACCGAGCACGGCCTGCGCTACGCCGACCTGCAGATCGTCGGCGCCCATCTCATCTGCGTCCGCGAGCGCGCCGCCGAGCCCGAGCACGTCAACGAGCTCGTCGCGATCCCGCTCGACGGCGGCGACCCGATCCTCCTCGAAGCGGGCCATGACTTCTACGCCGCCCCACGCGTGTCCCCAGACGGCACGCAGATCGCGTGGCTCGCCTGGGATCACCCCCGGATGCCGTGGGAAGGCTCAGAACTCCACGTCGCGGAGTTTTCTAAAGAGGGACTGTCCCTCTTTAAGAAACGCCTCGTGGCCGGCGGGGCGGCGGAGGCGATCGTGCAGCCGGAGTGGAGTCCGGACGGTGTCCTGCACTACTCGTCCGACCGGACCGGGTGGTGGAACCTGTACCGCGAGGACGGGACGGCGGTCACGGCGCTGGAGGCCGAGGTCGGCGGGCCGATGTGGGTGTTCGGCGAGTCCTATTACACGTTCCTGGCCGACGGGCGGATCGTGCTCGCGTACTTCAGCGCGGGCGCGGACCACCTGGCCGTGATCGAGGACGGTGCGCTCCGGGACGTGCCGCTGGAGTTCACGCGGATCGTCGACCTGACGACGGACGGGCGGCGCGCGCTGTTCGTCGGGGCCTCCCCCACGCGCGCGCTCCGGGTCGTCGCGCTCGACGTCGACTCCGGCGCGGTCGAGCAGCTCAGCGTCGCCGACGACGAACTGATCGCCGAGGCGTACGTGTCGGTGGCGCGCGCGGTCGAGTACCCGACCACGGGCGGCAAGACCGCCCACGCGCTCTTCTATCCGCCCCATCACCCGGAGTACCAGGGACCCGAGGGCGAGCTCCCGCCGCTCGTCGTCCGCATCCACGGCGGCCCGACGGCGCACGTGAGCTCCACCCTGCGCCCGGAGATCCAGTTCTTCACCAGCCGCGGGTTCGGCGTCGTCGACGTCAACTACGGCGGCAGCACGGGCTACGGGCGCGAGTACCGCGACCGCCTCCACGGTCAGTGGGGGATCGTCGACACCGACGATGCCGTCAACGCCGCCCGGTACCTCGCCCAGAACGGCGACGTGGACGGCGCGCGGATGACGATCACCGGCGGCAGCGCCGGCGGTTGGACGGTGCTGAGCGCGCTGACCCGCTACCCCGACGTGTTCGCGGCCGGCGCCGACTACTACGGCGTCGCCGAGCTCACCGCGTTCGCCGAGGACACGCACAAGTTCGAGTCGCGGTACCTGGACTGGCTGATCGACCGCTCCGACTGGGTGGAGCGCTCACCGCTCGCCCACGCCGACAACATCCGCGCGCCCGTCATCGTGCTCCAGGGCGACGAGGACCGCGTCGTCCCGCCCTCACAGTCGGAGGTGATCGTCGCCGCGCTCAAACGCAACGGCATCGACCACGAGTACCTCGTCTTCGCGGGCGAGCAGCACGGCTTCCGCAAGGCCGAGAACCTGCGCCGCGCCGCCGAGGCCGAGCTTGCGTTCTACCGCCGGGTGTTCGGGATCGATGAGTTCACGGCGTCCGACTCGTTCTAGCGGTATGACCAAGATCACCACCGGCGCCAGCGTCTCCATCGACGGCTACATCTCCGGTCCTGAGGAGACGGGCTTCGAACACCTCTTCGCCTGGTACGGCAACGGCGACGTCAACATCGAGACGACCAGCGCGGACGTCCCGATCAACGTGACCGAGCCCAGCGCGGAGCACATGCGTGAGCTGATCGCGAACACGGGCTGCTTCGTCGTCGGCCGCCACCTGTTCGACATCACCAACGGCTGGGGCGGCAAGCACACGCTCGGGATCCCGTACGTCGTGCTCACGCATTCGGTCCCGGACGGGTGGGAGCGCTCGACGGAGTGGTACGAGTTCTGCACCGGCACGCTGGAGGATGCGATCGAGGCGGCCAAGCGGCGCGCCGGCGACAAGAACGTCGGCCTCAACGGCGGCACGATCGCCACGCAGGCGCTCGCCGCCGGCCTGCTCGACGAGATCGACGTAGACCTCGTCCCGGTCATCCTCGGCGGCGGCCGCCCGTTCTTCCGCTCGCTGGAGGACGGCCCGTTCGTGCTTGAAGGCCCGATCAAGTCCGTCCAGGGCGACCGCGTGACCCACCTGCGCTACCGCGTCGTCAAGGCTTAGCCGATCGCGGCGCGGACCACGTCCTCGTCCTGCTGGCCGGTGCCGCCGCTCGCGCCGATCGCGCCGATCACCGCGCCGCCGTCGTCGGTGATCGGCAGCCCGCCGATCTGCGGCGTGTAGCGACCTCCGGTGGCGGCGGAGATCGAGGCCGAGAACGCGTGCAGTTCCTGCATCTTCTCGCCCTGGGCCGCGCTCGGCAGCCCGTAGGCAGCGGCCGTCCAGGCCTTGCCCAGCGCCACGTCGGGGGCGATCCAGGGCGCACCGTCCATCCGGGCGGATGCCACCAGGTGTCCGGCGGCGTCGACGACGGCGAACGCCAGCTTCAGGTTCTGGCGGCCCGCCTCCTCGATGCCGGCGCCGATCAGGGCCTGGGCCTTGTCCAAAGCGATCATGCTGCGGGAACCTCCACGGTGGTGGTGAGCAGAACGGCCTCGCGTGCGTCGCGGCGGCTGACCTCGAGGAAGTCGGGCGCCGCGCACAACAGCAGCGTGCGGCCGTCCTCGCCACCCAACTGACACGCAAAGACGGCGAGGCCGTCCGGCAACTCGATCTCGTCGACGATGTCGCCGCCGGGCGCGATCCGGCACGTCGGCCCGCCGAGCCCGTCCGCCGCCCACAGGTGGCCTTCGGCGTCCAGCGTGCACCCGTCGGGCGCGTAGCCGAGGTTCGGGAGCATCTCCTCGACCGTGCCGGGCGCGACGCGCGGCGCGATCTGCCCCCACGAGCGCTGGTCGGTCAGCGAGCCGTCCGCGGCGATCGTGAACGCGGTGTAGCCGCCGCCGAACGTCTCCCCGACGAGCAATGTGTCGCCGTCGATCGCCATCGCGTTCGGGAACCACAGGTCCTTGCCTTCAGGGTGCATGGTCCCGTCCGGCTCCACGCGCACGAGCGACGTCGGCGCCGGGTCACCCATGTTCATCAGGTCGAAGCCGAAGTTGCCGACATAGGCTCGGCCTTCCCCGTCGACGAGCAGGTCATTCAGGTGCCCGCTGCAGTACTCGGTGAGGTCGGCGTGCACGGACATCGACCCGTCCACCGCCCGCCGCACCAGCGTGTGGTCGCGCATCGAGACGATCAGCATCGACCCGTCCGGCATCCAGCCCAAGCCGGACGGCTGCCCGGGCACCTCGGCCACCACTTCCTCCGCCCCGCTGTCCGGGTCGATCGCCCTGACCGTGTACGTGTAGAAGTCCGAGACGTACCAGCGGCCTTCGTGCCAGCGTGGCCCTTCGAAGAACGATCCGCCCTCGACCAGCGTGTGCAGCTTTCGAGCTCCCATGGGGCCGGACCCTATCCTGGAACGCATGCTGCTCAGCGTCCTCGATCAGTCCCCGATCGCGGAAGGGTCCACCGGATCGCAGGCACTGCAGAACACGCTGGACCTGGCGCGCCTGACCGATCGACTCGGCTATCACCGCTACTGGGTGGCCGAGCACCACGGCGGGCCGATGCTCGCCGGGCCCTCCCCGGAGGCGCTGATCGGGCCGATCGCGGCCGCGACGGAGCGCATCCGCGTCGGCAGCGGCGGCGTGATGCTGCCGCACTACAGCCCGTTCAAGGTCGCGGAGACGTTCAGCGTGCTCGCCGGCCTCTACCCCGGCCGGATCGACCTCGGCCTCGGCCGCGCCGCGGGCACCGACCCGATGACCACACACGCGCTCCAGCGTGACCGCAGCGCATCGCTCCCGGACGACTTCCCGGAGCAGCTGAACGAGCTGCTGGGCTACTTCGAAGGCACGATCAAGCTCTCGAGCCCGCTCGCACGGCTGCAGAAGGTCCTCCCCGGCCGGCCGGAGACGCCACAGCCGTGGCTGCTGGGCTCGTCGCCGCAGAGCGCGGTGTGGGCGGCCGATCTGGGCCTCCCCTACGCGTTCGCGGACTTCATCAACAACAACGGCGCCGACATCGCGCAGATGTACGCCCGCGAGTTCAAGGACGGCGTGCGGCTCGACGCCCCGCAGCAGGCCGTCGCGGTGTGGGCGATCGCCGCCGACAGCGAAGAGGAGGCCATCCGGCTCGCGGCCTCCAGCAAGATGGCGTTCGCGATGCTGCGCCGCGGGCGCCTGATCGAGGTCCCGCCGCCGGAGACCGCCCTGCGTTTCCTGGACTCGCTGGATGAAGCCGACGCCCGCAAGGCCCACGGGCGCCGCTCCATCCTGGGCACGCCGGACCAGGTGCGCGAGGGCATCGAGGCCGTCGCCGCCGAGTACGGCGCGCAGGAGGTGATCGTCGTCACGATCACCCACGACCACGAGGCCCGGCGCCGCTCCTACGAGCTCCTGGCGGACGCGTTCGAGCTCACGACGAGCCCTCTGTCGCGCACCTCCAGCACCTGATCGCACTCGATCGCGTCGATCAACGCGCGGTCGTGCGTGGCGACGACGAGCGTCCCGCGGTACGCGCGCAGCGCCGCCTCGATCACCTCGAGCGTGTCGAAGTCGAGGTGGTTCGTCGGCTCGTCGAGCAGGATCAGGTCCGCGCCCGCGCCGACGATCGCCGCCACGTGCACCCGCGCCCGCTCGCCCGGGCTCAGGCGCGTGAGCGGTCGGTCGATCGCGTCCGCGCCGAGCCGGTAGTGCGCGAGCAGCGTCCGTGCCGCCGCCTCGGGCAGTGAGGTCTCGCCGCGGAACCACTCGAGCAGCCCCACGTCCGGGAGCCGGACCGGCGTCTGCGGGAGCAGCCGGACGACCCCGTGCACCTCGGCGCTCGGCAGCACGCCCGCCAACACGTGCAGGAGCGTCGACTTGCCGGACCCGTTCGGCCCGGTCAGCGCGACGCGGTCACCCGCATGGAGCGTCAAGGACACGTCCTCCAGCACGCCCGGCACGCTCACACCGCGCACCGCCGCGAGCAGCCGCCGCCCGTTGTCCTCGCTCTCCAACCGCACCTTGAACGCGGCCGGGTCGCGCGGCGCCCGCACCCACGTCTCCGCGTTCATCTCGCGCGTCAGCCGGTGCTCGCGCGCCTTGGACTTCTTCGCCACCTTCTTGGCGTAGCGCTTGAGCTTGGGCGCGGCAGCACGGCTGACGGTCCGCTCGGTCCACTGCGCCTGGCGCGCGGTCATGGCGATGTCGGCCTCCAGCCGGCGCCGTTTCTTGTCCTGCGCCTCGACGAGCTGCATGAGCCGCTCGCGGCGCTGGGCCTTCTCCTCGGCGTACTCGGTGTAGCCGCCCTCGTACGCGTCCAGCCCTTCGGGTGAGAGCTCGAAGATGCGGTCCACGGTGGCGTCGAGGAAGTCGCGGTCGTGCGACACGCACAGCAGCGTCCCGTCGAACTCGGCGAGCCACTCCGCCAGCCACTCGCGCCCGTCGGCGTCGAGGTGGTTGGTGGGTTCGTCGAGCAGGAGCACGGTCGGGTCGCCCAGCAACACGGACGCGAGCAGGCAGCGCGCGGCCTCGCCGCCCGAGAGCTTGCCCAACCGGGCGCCCCGGTCCAGGTGGTCGGTGCCCAGTCGCCGGAGCGCCTCATCCAGCCGCGCTTCCAGGGCCCAGCCGCCGAGCAGCTCAAAGCGCTCCTGCGCCGCGCCGTAGGCGTCCAGGTCGGTCAGATCAAGTTCGTGCGCGTCGAGCTCCAGCCGCACCTCCCACACCTCCCCCAGCGCTCGTCGCAAGAGGTCGTCGATGGTGAAGCGTGGGTCCAGGACGTCCTGCGGCAGGTAGCCGACGCGGTCGCCCACACCCGCCGCGACCGCACCGCGGTCGGGTGCAGCAACGCCCGCCAACAAGCGCAGGAGCGTGGTCTTGCCGATGCCGTTCGCGCCGACGAGCGCGGCGCGCGCACCGTCGTCGAGCGTCAGTGAGATCCCGTCGAAGAGCGGGGTGATCGTCAGGTCGGTGCCCTTGAGCATGGGGGTCCTTTCGGGTGAGGACCGGACTGCGGGCGCGCGCGGACGAACGAGGGTCGAACCGACTCCACGCCACCGCACGTCCGGCCCAGGGTTTGGGACGGATGGGACAATCCAGGTGCGGTGGCTGCTTACTTCACGCAACCGCCAGGGTAGGGCCTGCAGCTAATGGCCGTAAGGGAGCTAACCGAACATCCGCTGGGATTGACCTGGGTCGATGCCGACTCGCTCGAGCGGGCGGCGCACGCGCTCGTCCACGACGGCCGCGTGTGGCTCGTGGACCCGTTCGAGGACGAGGCGGCGCTCGCGCGCGTGGCCGAGCTCGGGGAGCTCGCCGGCGTGCTGCAGCTGTTCGTCGCCCACGAGCGCGACGGCAAAGCGATCGCGCAGCGCCTCGGTGCGCCGTTCCTGTCGCTCCCCGAGCAGGTCCCGGACTCTCCGCTGAAGGTCCTGCGCCTGGACTCCGTCAAGGTCTGGAAGGAACGGGCGCTGTGGTGGCCCGAGCGCAAGGGCCTCGTCGTGGCCGAGTCGATCGGCACCGCCGTGCACTACGCGGTCGGCAAGGGACCGGCCGGTGTGCACATGATCCGGCGTCCGCTGCCGCCGAATTCCCTCAAGTCCTACAGGCCTGAGCACCTGCTCGTCGGCCACGGCCGGCCGCTGCACGGCGAAGAGGCCGACGCGGGCCTGCGCGACGCGCTGAACCGCTCTCGACGGGACATTCCGACCTTCGTCCGACGCATGCCGAGTCTCTTCCGGAGCATGCAGGGCCGAAGCTAGGTAGGTTGCGGCTCATGTTCACCCTCGACCACGACCCCGTCGACGGCAGCCACCTGATCGTCGCCGGCGGCGAGCTCGACCTTGCCGCCACCTCTGAGATGAGCGCGATCTTCGCGATGGCGACCGCCGGCCCGCAGGATGCCGTGGTCCTGGACCTCTCGGGCGTCGACTTCATCGACTCGAGCGCGCTCGGCACGATCCTGCGCGCTGCCCAGTCGCTCGAAGCCTCCGGCAAGCGGCTGCACGTCGTCGTGCCCGAAGGCCCGGTCCGCCGCCTGTTGGAGATCACCGGCACCGCCTCGCGCTTCTCGCTGCACGCGACGCGCGACGACGCGTTCGCCGCCGCCTGACCTCAGGCGTCGGCGGCCTTCAGGGCCGCCTGCGCCTCCGCCTCGCGGCCGGGCAGCCGCGCGAGCAGCTCCCCCAGGTCGCGCCAGGCCCGCGCGAGAGCGGCGGTCCACATGTCACGGAACGTCTCGGCCGCGGCGTCCTCCTGGTCAGCGTCGCCGAGCTCGGCGAGCGTCTGCTCACGCTCGGCGATCGCGGCGCGCAGCGCCTGCTCGGCATCGGCCTCCCGACCCGGCAGCCGCGCCAGCAGGTGCCCGAGCGCGCGCCAGGTGTTCGTCTCCCCGGCCGCGATCGCGTCCCGGTAGCTGGCCTCCGCATCCGCCTCTCGGCCCGGCTGGCCGGCGAGCAGATCACCCAGCTGGCGGCGCCCGGAGCGTCCCGTCGCGATAACCGCACGCCACGCCGCTTCCGCTTCAGCCTCGCGCCCCGCCTGCATCGTGAGATGGGTCGCGACCAGCATGCGCCCTTCCTCGGAGTCCCCGGCGAGCGCCTCGATCTCGTCGCCGCGCCCGGTCTCCAGCAGCACGCCGTAGAGCGCGAGCAGGTACATCGGGTCCTCCGCGGCGGCTGCACGCAGGCGGCCCTCCGCCTCCTGCAAGCGTCCCTGTGCGCTGAGCAGCTGCCCGAGAGCACCGACGGCGTCGGTGTTGCCGGCGTTGATCGCACGCCGGTAGAGCCGCTCGGCGTCGCCCTCGCGTTCCTGGTCCTCGCGCAGCGACGCGAGCTCGTAGAGCGCGTCGGCGTCGTCCTCGTCCTCGATCGCGCGCTCGAGCTCCTCGCCGGCCTCGTCGAAGCGCCCCTGGGCGACGAGGAACCGGCCGAGCCCGCTGCGCGCGCCGCGCGAGCCCGCCTCGACAGCCGACCGCCACGCCTCCTCCGCGTCCTCTTCGCGCCCGTCCTGCTCCTCCAGCAGCCAGGCGAGCAGCCACCAGCCGTCGGGGTCGCCCGCGTCGATGGCCGCGTGGCACGCAGCCTCCGCCTCCGCCGCACGCCCCTCCTGGCGGGTCAGCAGCTCCGCCAGGTTGTAGGCCGCGGTCGCATGGCCGGACGCGGCCGCCTCGCGGTAGAGCCCTTCGGCGTCCTCGAAGCGGCCGGCCTGGTCGGAGGCGAACGCGCGCTCGAAGAGCTCGTCAGCGGATGACATCGGGTGTCAGCGCGTCGAGGTCCGGGAGGCGGACGTCGGCGAGCGCGAGGGCCTCGTCGCTCGGCGGGAAGTGCGGATTCGGAATCGCGATCACGTACAGGCCGGCGGCGTGCGCGGAGCGGATCCCGGCGTCGGAGTCCTCGATCGCGGTCGCGGTGTCGGCCCCGATCCGGCGCAGCGCCTCCTGGTACACGTCCGGCGCGGGCTTGCCGCGAGCGACCTCCTCGGAGGAGACGGTCGCCTTGAAGCGCTCCGTCACGCCCATCTCCTGCAGGACCACGTCGATGATCGGGCGGTTGGAGGAGGAAGCAAGCCCGAGCGTGAACGCGTCGGCCATCCGCGCCACCGCCTCCCGCGCGCCCGGCAGCAGCGGCAGGTGCTCGCGGTACTCGCGCAGCATCGCGTCCACGACGGCCTCGTTGATCTGCTCGACGCTGAGCGGCACGCCCAGCTTCTCGATCAGGTAGACCGGCCACTCCTTCGAGCTCATCCCGAGCATGTCCGTGGTGGCGCTGTCGGTCCACTCGCCGCCGTGCTGCGCCACGACGTCCTTGCGGGACTCGTCCCACACCTGCTCGGAGTCCACGAGGACCCCGTCCAGGTCGAAGATGACGAAGCTCATGCCGCGACCTCCGCTACCGCGTCGAGCACGGCGCGGACCGCGGGGTTGGATTCGGCGCCGCCACGGCAGGCGGCGAAGACGTGACGCTTGGGCGGTTCTCCGGTCAAGGGGATGATGGTGACACCGGGTGGCGTGACGCTGTGCGCGAGCCGGGGCACGAGCGAGATGCCCAGATCGGCGGCCACGAGCCCCATCACCGCCTGCCAGTCGCCCGAGCGGTGGGCGATCCGCGGCGTGTAGCCCGCGCGCTGGCACCCGGCCATGAAGACCTCGTCGCATGACCACCCGACGGGCGGCGCGACCCACTCGGCGTCGCGCAGCTCCGCGAGGTCGATCTCGTCCCGGTCGGCCAGCGGATGGTCGAGCGGGAGGACGGCGTCGAGGATGTCGCCGAGCAGGTCCTCGCGGTGGTACCGCGGATCATCGGGCCGAGGAGCGGCACGGCACTCCATCGACAGGATCACGTCCACTTCGCGGGCGGCAAGCAGCACCATCGACTCGTCGGTCTCCGCCTCCAGCACCCGCAGCTTGAGATCCGGCGCGCGGTCGCGCAGCGTCCGGGCGGCGGGCGCGAGCAGGCCCGCGAGTGAGGTCGGGAACCCGCTGACGCGGATCTCGCCGCGCGGTGTGGCGTCCTGACCCGCGAGCTCGCCCTCCATCCGCTCGACCTGGGCGAACAGCGCGTCCGCGTGGCCCAGCAGGACGTGCGCGGCGGTCGTGAGCCGGACCGTGCGCCCGTTCGGCTCCAGGACGGCGTGGCCGATCTCCCGCTCGAGCCCCGAGAGCTGCTGCGACACGGCACTTGACGTCAAGTGCAACGCGTCCGCGGCCTTGGCGAGCGTGCCGTGGTCGGCCACGGCCCGGAGCGTTCGCAGCTTGCGCAGATCAACCATCAAGGCGATCTTACGGGTTTCGTTCAGAAAGTCCACTCGCTCTTGCGGGTCCGAGCCGTCACCGTCTGTGGCATGCCCCGTCGCCATGTCGCCATCGCCGTGCTCGTCGCGCTGACGTGGGGCGTGAACTTCGTCGTGCTCCACGTCGGCCTGGAGTCCTTCCCTCCCCTCCTGTTCACCGGCCTCCGGTTCCTGCTGGTCGCGTTGCTGATCCCGTTCGTGCCGCGCCCCGGCGTCGGCGTGCGCTGGGTGATCGTCGTCGGCCTGTTCATGTCCGCCGGCCATCACGGGCTCGTGACGCTCGGGCTGCACGAGGGCATGCCCGCCGGGCTCGCCTCGCTCGTGCTGCAGCTGCAGGCGGCGTTCACGATCGGCTTCGCCGTGCTGCTGATCGGCGAGCAGCCACGCCGGGCGCAACTCGTCGGCGGCGCGGTCGCGCTCGGCGGCATCGCGATCATCGCCAGCGGGCGCGGCGCCGCCGTGCCGCTCGGGGCCGTGCTGCTCACGATCGGCGCCGCGTGCTCGTGGGGCCTGGGCAACGTCGCGGCGCGCAAGGCCGCCTCCCCGAACCCGCTCGGCCTACTCGTGTGGTCGAGCCTCGTGCCACCGCTGCCGCTGTTCGGGCTGTCCGCGATCTTCGAGCGCGGCGAGGTCGTGACGCTGGACGCCTCCGGCGTGCTCGCGCTGGCGTACGTCGTGATCCTGTCCACGCTCGGCGGGTTCGGCGCGTGGGTGTGGCTGCTGCGCCAGCACTCGGCTTCGACGGTCGCGCCGTTCTCGCTGCTCGTCCCGGTGTTCGGGATCGCGTCGGCGTGGCTGTTCCTGAGCGAGGCTCCGAGCGCGACCGAGCTGCTGGGCGCCGGCGTCGTGCTGGTGGGGCTTTCCCTTACGGTGGGGTTGACAATGCCGCGGCGCAGGCGCGAGGCTGAGCCATGCGCCTCTCACGTGGGATCGGCCTTGCCGCAGCCTTCGTCGCCCTAGCCGCGCCGGCGGCGGCCCAGGCGGCCCAGAACAGCTTCACGGTCGAGAACGTACGGACGCAGGCGCAACGGACCGCGGTCGCCCGGACGGGGGCCGCGATCGTCGCCGTCGACCACGGGCACGTCACGGTCACGGCGTCGAGATCTGACCTGCGCAAGCTCCGGCGCGCCGGGTTCAAGGTGCGTTCCACGGCCCGCGCGGCCGACTTCCCGGCGACCGACGGCGCGTACCACAACTACAACGAGATGGCCACGGAGGTGGCGAACGTCGCGGCCGCCTATCCAGGCCTCGTCTGGCGCATCAGCCTCGGCACCTCCTACGAGGGCCGGCAGCTGTGGGCGGTCAAGATCTCCGACAACCCGACGGTCGACGAGGACGAGCAAGAGGTCCTGTTCACCGCCAACCAGCACGCGCGTGAGCACCTGACGACCGAGATGGCGCTCTACCAGATCAACGAGCTGACCTCGAAATACGGCAGCGACGCGGACATCACGCGGCTCGTGAACACGCGGGAGATCTGGATCGTCCCGATGGTCAACCCGGACGGCGTCGAGTACGACATCGCGACCGGCTCGTACCGCTCGTGGCGCAAGAACCGCCAGCCCAACGCCGGGTCGAGCTCGATCGGCACCGACCTCAACCGCAACTGGGCCTTCCAGTGGGGCTGCTGCGGCGGCTCCAGCGGCACGTTCTCCTCGGAGACCTACCGCGGGCCGTCGCCGTTCTCGGCGCCCGAGACCCAGCGCGTCCGGGACTTCGTGAACTCGCGCGTGGTCGGCGGCGTGCAGCAGATCAAGGCCCACATCGACTGGCACACGTACTCCGAGCTGATCCTGTGGCCGTACGGCTATACGACGGCGGACACCACCTCGACCCTGACCGCCAACGACCGCGCGGCGCTCGCCCGGCTCGGTCAGAACATGGCCGCCACCAACCAGTACACGCCCGAGCAGTCCAGCGACCTGTACATCGCCGACGGCACGATCAACGACTGGCTCTGGGGCCAGTACAAGATCTTCAGCTACACGTTCGAGATGTACCCGCGCACCTCGAACCCGGGCTTCTACCCGTCCGGCTCGCTGATCGGGCGCGAGACGACGCGCAACCGCGCCGCGTTCCTGCAGCTGCTCGAGGCCGCCGACTGCCCGTACGAGGTGCTCAACCAGACGTGCGGGCCGGTCACCGCGCCGGTCTACAGCGACACGTTCGAGACCGTGACGGGCTGGACGACCCTGACGGACACGGCCACGACCGGCCGCTGGGAGCGCGCGAACCCGGCCGACACGAACTCCTCGGGCGCCAAGCAGCTCGGCACCACGACGAGCGGTTCCTTCGACCTCGTGACCGGGCCGCTCGCGGGCAGCGACGCCGGCACCTATGACGTCGACGGCGGCCAGACCTCGATCCGCTCGCCGCAGATCACCGTCCCGGCCGGCACCCGGACGCTGACGTTCTCCTGGTACCTCGCGCACGGCTCGAACTCAACGAGCCAGGACTACTTCCGGGTGAGGGTCAACGGCACCCAGGTGTTCCAGCAGCTCGGCGCGGCCTCCAACCGCAGCGGCGCCTGGACCACGACGACGGTGTCGATCCCGAGCGGCACGGTCCAGATCACGTTCGAGGCGGCCGATGCCGGCACCGCCAGCCTCGTGGAGGCGGGCGTCGACGACGTCGTGATCCGCTAAGCCACGGCGCGCAGGCGGCGGAGCGGCTTGCCGCGCAGCGCCCGGACCACGGACTGCAGCACGGCCTCGGACTCGTCCGCCCGACCGTCGGTGATCGCGCCGACGATCCCGCGCTTGCGCGCCAGCACCTCGGACATCTGCTCGTCGATCGTCTCGGCGGCGAGCAGATACCAGGCGGTGACGGCGTCGCGCTGGCCGATGCGGTGCAGGCGATCCTCGGCCTGGTCGTGCATCGCCGGCGACCACTCCAGGTCCAGGAACGCGACGTTCGACGCCCGCGTCAGCGTGATGCCCTGGCCGGCGACGCGCGTCGAGCAGACGATCAGCTGCGGGCCGTCCGGCTCCTGGAACGCCTGCACGGCGGCGTCGCGCTGGATCTGGCTGTCCTGCCCGATCACGTGCAGCGCGTCCGGGAAGCGCGCGATCACGCGCTCCTGCAGCTCCCGGTGCGACGCGAACACGACCAGCGGCTCCTCGGACTGCAGGAAGTCGTCGATCCACCCCAGCGCCGCGCCGAGCTTCCCGCGCCCGGCGAGCTGGCGCAGCGTGTTGAGCTGCGCGAGCCGCTCGGCGCGCAGCGTGGCTTGGACCTTCGCCTCCAGCTCCCCGAGCTCGATCGGCTGCTCCTGCAGCCAGGCGACGACGTCGCGCTCGGCCAGCCGGTACTCCTTCTCGTTCTCCAGCGCGACCGGCACGATCACCTGGCGCTTCTCCGGCAGCTGCGGGAGCACGTCCTTCTTCAGGCGCCGGACGAAGCACGTGCGGCGCAGGTGCCAGTGGATGCGCTCCTCGGCGCCCGCGCCCTGGAAGCGGCGCTTGAAACGGGCCCCGGAGCCGAACTCCTCCAGCCGGCCGATGATCCGCAGCTGCGAGATCAGCTCGTCCGGGTGGTTCATCACCGGCGTGCCGGTCAGGCACAGCTTCAGCGCGCCCTCCGGCAGGTTCTCGGCGAGCTTGCGCACGGCGCGCGTGCGCTTGGCCGCCGGGTTCTTGACGTAGTGGGACTCGTCCAGGACGAGCGCCTTCGGGCGGCTGATGTGCAGCCGCTCGCGGTGCGCGTGGACGATCTCGTAGTTGAGGACCGTGATGTCGGCCTTCGGAATGGCCTTGCCGGTGCCCGAGACGACGTTGACCGTGCGGTGCGGGAGCCAGTGCGCGGCCTCACGCTGCCAGTTGAGCTTCAGCGACGCCGGGCAGATGACGACCGCCGGGTAGGCGTCGTCCTCCTCGAGCAGGGCGAGCGCCTCGACGGTCTTGCCCAGGCCCTGCTCGTCGGCGATGAACAGGCGACGGGACTGCAGCGCGTAGCGGACGCCCGCCCGCTGGAACGGCCGCAGCTCGCCGCCGAGGCGCGGCTCGCACTCGAGGACGTCCCCGTCCGCGGCGCGGGAGCGGCGTACGTCGTCGATCGCCGCGTCGTGCTCGGTGCGCAGCCGGGCGAGCGCCTCGCGCGCGTTGGAGCCGACGTCGATGTTGTGGAGCCGGATGAAGTGCTCGAGCGGCTCGAGCAGGTACGGGTCGATCGGGAGCGTGCGCCCGTGCGCCTCGGCGGCGGGGAGCTCCACGAACGCGCCGACCGAGTCCGGGTCCCAGTTGACCTCGAGCTTGAAGCGCGACTCGCCGTAGCTCTCGACGAGCATGAGCGTCGCCGGCGCCGGGTCCAGCCCCACCTGCAGCTGGGAGGCGCAGCGCAGCGCGCGCTGGTCGAGCCGCGCGCCCGGAAGGTCGAGCAGCAACTCGGCGACCTGTGTCGTGAACGGCAGCCAGCGACGCTCCCCACGCTCCTCGGCGACCGCGGCGAGCTCCTCCATCAGGTCACCGGCAATGCCGTCCAGCACGAACCAGCCCTTGGCGTCACGGCGGGCGGTGGTCACGCGGCCGACCCAGCCCTTGACGGCGCGGGAGAGCCATTCGGTGACGTCCGGCGCCACCTCCAGCTCCGGGAAGCGCTCCAGCACGCCCTGCACGTACGGCGCGGTGGCCTCGGCGCGCGGCGCCCACCACTCCTTCGCCTGCCAGTCGAAGCGCCGGCCCGGGATCGAGCGGACCGCGTCGACGATGTCGGCCCGGTACGGGAAGGCGAACACGACCGAGTCCTGCCCCTGCGGGTTGGAGCGAAGCTCGACGTTGTGGACCGGGTCGGCGAGGCGCACCCTCCAACGGTAGCTAGGCGAGCACGTGGCGCTCGATAGTTGCCGCAGTATGCGGGCGCAGATCGTGGAAGACGTGGCGCCGGCCCGCGAGCGTGCGGACCGTGAGCTGCGCGTGCTTGCGCTTGACGCGGTGCTTGGCCTCGGCGACGTTGCGGAACGCGAGGCTGTGCACGCGGGCGACCGGCGCGTCGTCGAGCAGCCACAGCAGCCGGCGGTCGGTGACGGCGAGGATGGCGCGCGGCGAGGCCCAGGTGGACGTCGGCGTGACGAGCCGGACGTCCTCCCCGGGCACGAGGTGGCTCAGCAGCTCTGGACCCAACGCCAGCCGCAGCGCCGGCAGCAGCCAGTGGCCCGGACCCCGGCTCGGCGACGTCGTCGCCGTCTGCGCGACCGCGGGCGCGCCGTGTTGCTCGGTGGCGCGCACGAGGTCGTAGGCGGCGTTGATCTCCGCCATCCGGTCCTCCGCCTCCTGCCCGGCCCGGTCGGGATGCCAGCGCTTGGCGGCCTCGCGATACGCGGCCACGACCTCGCCCTCCGCAGATCCGGGGCGCACTCCGAGCACGGCGTAGGGGTCCATGAATCTCATTGTGAACGGGAGAACCGGGTACCGTGCCCCGGATGCGGGTCCTGGCCCTCGCCGATCGCCCGTTCCACGCCGACGTCGCGAAGCTCGCGGCCAACTACGACGTGGACGCGATCGTCACCCTCGGAGATCTCCAGCCCAGCTGGCTGGAATCGCTCGACAAGTGCTGCCAGCCGAAGCTCGGCGTGTACGGCAACCACGACGACGAGCCGTACATGACCTACTTCGGGATCGACAACCTGCATCTGAACCAGCTCGATCTGGGCGCGCTCACGTTCGCGGGCTTCGAGGGGTGCGTGTCCTACAAGCGCTCCGGCATCGCCCGCGTCGGTCCCTCCTACACGCAGCGCCAGGCCAAGAAGCTCGTCCGCAAGCTCCCCGCCGCGGACGTCCTGTGCTGCCACTGCCCGCCGCGCGGCGTCAACGACGATCCCGACGATCCCGCTCACATCGGCTACGAGGCGCTGCGCGAGTGGGTCGAGCGCTACCACCCGAAGTACCTGCTGCACGGGC
Organism: Solirubrobacter taibaiensis; assembly: GCA_027587225.1. Lineage (GTDB taxonomy): Bacteria > Actinomycetota > Thermoleophilia > Solirubrobacterales > Solirubrobacteraceae > Solirubrobacter > Solirubrobacter taibaiensis. Next base: position 88,836 of record JAPDDQ010000002.1, on the reverse strand, counting down.
ATGTCCACCCCCGCCCCGGCACGCTGCTCACGCGGATCGGCGACACCCACGTCGTCTACGTCAACGGCGCCAAGATCCTGAACCTCACCTGATCGGTGTAGTTCGGGCAACCCCCCACCTGTCAGACAAGCTGGCACCCTTTGAACCCGACCGGTGCTGGCCGACCCTGTGGGTGTGAAGCCTTCAGCCGGTACCTCAGCTCTCGCCGCCGCGGCCCTGTCGGGCCTGGTGGCGTTCGTGCTCTTTCTCGCCGGCTGCACCGTGTTGTGGACGAGCAGCGCAGTGCTGCTGGGCTGGTCACTGCTCGGGCTCGGGCTGGCGGCGGTGGCCGCCACGGCGATGCTGACGCTCGCCGGGACGCGCCCAGACCCTCACTAGCGCGCCAACGCGCCGACCACTTCCTGCCACCAGGCCTTCTCGGCCGGCGTCTTTGCGCCCGTCAACCGCCGCCGCGCGAACGCCTGCAGCTCGCCGCTCGGCCCGATCGCCAGCAGCGGCCCGGCCACGCCGAAGCGCCCGTCCTCCAGCATCACCAGCGCGCCCGGCTCGTCGCGCCGCGTGCGCAACTGCTCGATCACGGGCTGTCCCGCGATCATCTTCGGGCGCTGCGGGTCGCCGTCACGCGATTCCCACGGGCGAACGGTGGTGACCGACGGACGTGACCGGGGCTGGCGCTTCGGGCGCTCAGGCGGGCCGACCGGCCCGGTGCGCCAGCGGCGCATGAGGTCGCGGAAGTCCACGGCGACCTCCTGGCGCACGAGCACGTGGAGTTGGTCGCCCTCGGTGATCACCGTCGAACCTCTGGGCGGGATCGCACGGTCACCGCGCACGATGACGTTGAGCAGCGCCTCGCGCGGGAGGCCGAGCTCGCGCACCGGACGGCCCTCGATCGCGTCACCGTGACGGACGGGGAACTGCATCGTCTCGGCGCCCAGGCGGTTGAGGATCACGGGCTCGACCAGCGGGGCCGGGATCGCGGCCTCGTCCGACGTCACGCCGAGCCAGCGCGCGACGGGCTCGATCGTCAGGCCCTGCAGGATCGTGGACAGCAGCACGACGAAGAACGCGACCTGGAAGATCGTCTCGCCGTGCTCGATGCCCTCGGTGACGGGGAAGGTGGCGAACACGATCGGGGTCGCGCCTCTCAATCCCGCCCAGCCCAGCAGGAGCCGCTCCGGCGCGGTGAAGCCGTAGGCCACCAGCAGCGCCGCCAACGGCCGCGCGATCACAGCCGTGACGATGGCGATCGCCGTGCCCTCGGGGATGAACTCGATCAGCTCGCGCGGGTTCACCAACAGGCCGAGCAGCAAGAAGAGCGCGAGCTGCGCCACCCACGCGAGACCCTCGTGGAACGTGATGATCGTGCGCCGTGCCGGTGAAGAGCCCGAGCCGATGACGAGGCCGGCCAGGAAGACCGCGAGGAACCCGGAACCGTGCGCGGTCGTCGCGCCGCCGTAGGCGATGCCCGCGAACGCGACCGAGGCGACCGGGTACAGGCCGGCCGAGGGCAACGTGACGCGGCGCAGGACGATCACGCCGAGCGTGCCGACCGCCAAGCCGACGGCCGCGCCGATCGTGAGCTCCGAGAACGCGAGCCAGAGCACGTCGAGCGCGCCGGCGTCGTGCTTGATGATCTCGATGCAGCCGATCACGAGCAAGATCGCGACCGGGTCGTTGACGCCGGACTCGCCCTCGAGCGTGCGCGCGATCGAGCGGCGCAGCGTGGATCCGCGCAGCACGGCGAACACGGCGGCGGCGTCGGTCGCGGCCACGGTGGAGCCCAGCATCAGCGCTTCCCATCCGGTGAGCTCGTCGAACAGCCACAACGCCGCGATCGCGGTGATGCCGGCCGTCAGCAGCGTGCCGAGCGTGGCCAGCGCGATCGACTGCCCGATGTTGGGCTTGATCTCCTCCCAACCCGAGGACAGGCCGCCCTCGTACAGGATCAGCGCCAGCGCCATGACCGCCGCGGCCTGCGCGACCTCGTAGTCGTGGAAGTCGATCAGCGTCAGGCCGTCGGAGCCGATGACCATGCCGAGCACGAGCACCAGCACCAGGCCCGGCAGCCGCAGCCGGCCCGCGAGCAGGGACGCGCCGATGCCCGCCGCCAAGAGGGCACCGACCGCCAGAGAGACGAAACCAACGTCCACGCGCCGACCTTCTCAGAAGAGCGTGTCGGAAGGTGGTGCCACCGGCTCATCCGGTGGCGTGAGCAACTCGGGACCTTCGACTCCTGCCCTATTGACCGCCGGATTTGCAGGTGCTACGGACACCCGCTCGCTCGGGAACGGGAGCAGCAGGCCTGCCGCTTCGGGCACGTCGACGTCCTCGGACAGCCACATCGCCTCCGCCTCGGGCCCGTCCAGGACCACCGGCATCCGGTCGTGCACCGGCGCGCAGATCTCGTTCGCCTCGGTCGTGAGGATGGCCACGCCCGTGCCGTCGTAGACGCCGGCGAACGCGAACACTGACCCCTCGTCGACCGTGTAGCGGAACGGGAGTCGTTGCTGGCCCTTCTTCTCGGCCTTGAGCCACTCGTACCAGCCGTCGGCGAGCACCAGGCAGCGTCCGCCGTCCATCAGCCACTTGAAGCGGGTCGCGGCCGTCTCCGAGCGCACGTTGATGGGCGCGTACTTCTGGTTCTTGAAGGGCCGCAGCGACCACTGGACAGCGCTCACCTGCCCCGGATCGAGCACGGCCGCGACGGGTTCCGTCGGGCACACGTTGAAGCGCCCGAGCGTCTCCTCGGACGGCGGGTCGATCAGGCTGAAGCGCTTGGCGATCTCAGGACCGTCGACGGTCGAGAGCGTGTACCGGCCGCACACGCCTTACGCCGTCTCCACTTCCGCGAGCCCCAGCGTCTCGATCGCGGCTTCACGCAGCTTGTACTTCTGAATCTTGCCGGTCACGGTCATCGGGAACTCATCCACCACCTGAACATAACGCGGGACCTTGTAGTGGGCGATCTTGCCCCGGCAGAACTCGGCCACCGCGTCCCGGTCCAGCGCGGCCCCGCCGCGCGTCTGGACGTAGGCCATGAGCTCCTCGCCGTAGCGCGGGTCGGGCACGCCGATCACCTGCACGTCGGCGATCTCCGGGTGCCCCATCAGGAACTCCTCGATCTCCCGCGGGTACACGTTCTCGCCGCCGCGGATGACCATGTCCTTGATGCGCCCGACGATCTTCACGTAGCCCTCGTCGTCCATCTGCGCCAGGTCGCCGGTGTGCATCCAGCGGGCGCGGTCGATCGCGTCGGCGGTCTTGGAGGGCTCGTCCCAGTAGCCGAGCATCACGCTGTAGGCGCGCGTGCACAACTCGCCCGGCTCCCCGCGGGCGACGATCGCGCCGCTCTCGGGCGCGACGATCTTCACCTCGACGTGCGGGTGCACCCGCCCCACCGTGCCCACGCGCTTCTCGAGCGGGTCGTCGGCACCGGTCTGGGTCGACACCGGCGAGGTCTCGGTCATGCCGTAACAGATCGTGACCTCCTCCATGTGCATCTCGGCCACGCAGCGCTTCATGGTCTCGATCGGGCACGGCGAGCCGGCCATGATCCCCGTGCGCAGGCTGGTGAGGTCGTACTCGGTGAACGTCGGGTGCTCGAGCTCGGCGATGAACATCGTGGGCACGCCGTACAGCGACGTGCAGCTGAAGTCCTGCACGGCCTGCAGCGTGGCCACGGGGTCGAACGCGGGCGCCGGGATGACCATGCACGCGCCGTGCGACGTGCACGCCAGGTTGCCCATGACCATGCCGAAGCAGTGGTAGTAGGGGACCGGGATGCAGACCCGGTCCTCCTCGGTGTAGCGGCAGCCCTGGCCGACGAAGTAGCCGTTGTTGAGGATGTTGTGATGGCTGAGCGTCGCGCCCTTGGGGAAGCCGGTCGTGCCGCTCGTGTACTGGATGTTGATCGCGTCGTCGAACTGCGTCGCGGCCTGGCGCTCGCGCAGCTCGTCCGGACTCACGCGCTCCCCGCCGGCGATGAACTCCTCCCAGTCGCGCCCGATGAACACGACCTGCTCGAGCGTGGCGCAGTCGCCGCGGACGTCGTCGACCATCTTCACGTAGTCGCTCGTCTTGAACGCGGTGGCGGCGACGAGCAGCTTGACGGCGGACTGGTTGAGTACGTACGCGAGCTCGGACGTCCGGTAGGCCGGGTTGATGTTGACCAGGATGATCCCGGCCTTCGCCGTCGCGTACTGGACGAGCGCCCATTCGGCGCAGTTCGGGCTCCAGATCCCGACGCGCTCGCCCGGCTCGAGCCCGGCCGCCATCAGCGCCCGCGCGGTGCGCTCGACGGCCTCGCCGAACTGCGCGTAGGTGTAGCGGAGATCCTGGTGGACGGAGACGAGCGCCTCACGGTCCCCGAACCGCGCGATCGTGCGGTCCAGGTTGTCGCCGATCGTGTCGCCCAACAGCGGCGTGGTCGACGTGCCCGATGCGTACGACAGCTCCATCATGACCTCCTGGTCTCTCCCCGTTCGGAGAGACTAATGGAGCGTCAGTTCGACGCGCGCTGGAAACGTGAGTCGGCGTCCGGAACGGTGTCCAGAGCCGTCATAGAACTGCCGTCGAGCCGGAACCGCACGCGCTTGGTGCCGCTGGGCGAGCCCGCCTTGTCGCCGTCCTTGTAGACGCCGTAGCGGAGCGTGATCGTCGCCTTGCCCTGCTTGGCCACTTCGACCTTGGTCGAGCGGAACTGCGCGTCCTTGCCGAGGAAGCCGTCCTTGGTGAAGAAGTAGGCCGAGTAGCCGCCGGTGGCGTCGCCGACCGGGCGGCCGATCAGCACGCGCAGCCGGGCGCGGGGGTCGTAATCGGCCGCGCGCAGGGTGGTGTCGCCCTGCTCGCGGACCGCGTCCACGGCCTTCTCTCGCGCGCGCTTCTGGGACGCGGTGAGCGGCTTGGGCTTGGTCGACTTCTTCTTCGTCGACTTCTTCTTGGACGACTTCTCGGCCGTCGGCGTGGCCGTGGCCTCGGACGAGGTCACCGCGGCGCCGCCCTCCGGCCGCACCATCTGGAAGATCGCGAACATCGCCCCCAGGAACGCTGCGGTCGCCACCAGACCGGCGATCCGTCGCGTCCAACGAGACAACCCACTTCTTGGCGGCAACCGATTCCGGTCCCGCTCCCTCCGCGCCTTCGCGTCCATCCCGGCGGAGATGGTCCATGAATCGGAGCGCTACGTCAATGGGTGACAGGCCCTATCCAAAAAAGGTCTCGTACAACAGGAACAGGTTCAGCGCGATGATCATCGCCGCGACGGTGCTCGCCACGGCGGTCGTGAGCGGCCGGTTCACGAGCGCGCCCATGATGTCCTTGCGGCGCGTGAGCAGCACCATCGGCACGAGCGCGAACGGGATGCCGAACGACAGCACGACCTGCGAGATCACGAGCGTGGTCGAGGGATCGACGCCGATCGCGAGCACCACCAGCGACGGCGCCATCGTGATCGCGCGGCGCAGGAAGAGGTTGATGCGCCGGTTGATGAACCCCTGCATCACGACCTGGCCGGCGAACGTGCCGACGCTGGAGGAGCTCAGGCCGGACGCGAGGAGCGCGACCGCGAACGCGAGCGCCGCGCCGCCACCGAGCAGCGTCTCGAACCCGGCGTGCGCGCTCTCGATCGACTCGACATCGGTGACGCCGTTCTCGTGGAAGAGCTCCGCCGCGACGACGAGCATGGTCAGATTGATGATCCCCGCGAGGCCGAGCGCGATCACGACGTCCAGGCGCTGGAAGCGCAGCAGCTCGCGGCGCTCGCCGTCGTTGGAGGGCGCGATCCGGTTGGCGGTCAACGCCGAGTGCAGGTACACGACGTGCGGCATGACCGTGGCGCCGAGGATGCCGACGGCGAGCAGGATGCTGTCGGTGCCGTCGAACGTCGGGATGAGGCCGCCCGCCAAGCCGCGCGCGTCCACGCCGACCTGGCTGAGGTCGTACATGAAGCCGAAGAACACGATCATCAGGAAGCCGACGATCGCGAGCTCGAACTTGCGGTAGCCCCGGGTCTGCAGCTCGAGGATCGCGAAGGCGACGACCGCGGTCATCAAGCCGGCGACGAACGGCGGGACGCCGAACAGCAGGTTCAGCGCGATCGCCGCGCCGACGAACTCGGCGAGGTCGGTCGCGATCGCGATCGCCTCCGCCTGCAGCCACAGGCCGAACGTGACCGGCTTCTTGAAGTGCTCGCGGCAGAGCTCCGGGAGGTTCTTGCCCGTCGCGATGCCGGTCTTCGCGCTCAGGTACTGGACGAGCATCGCCATCAGGTTCGCGGCGACGATCACCCACACGAGCATGTAGCCGTACTTGGCGCCGCCCGCGATGTTCGTGGCGAAGTTGCCGGGGTCGATGTAGGCGACGGCGGCGACGAAGGCGGGACCGAAGAGCGCGAGCACGCCGGCGACGCGACCCTTCGAGCGTGCCTTCTCCAGCGGAGTCCGCGGGTCCGGCGGCGTCGGGTTGGCCGCGCGGGCCGCGTCGAGGACGCTGGGCGGCGGGTTCATGCCGCTCGCACTCGCATCGACGCGGCGAGCGCGCCGCCGAGGGCGTGCGTCTCATCGCCGATATGCACGAACAGCGGGCCGCCGAACGGCTGCTTGTCGACCACCGTGAGCTCCGCGCCGGGCGCGATGCCGCGCTCGGACAGGTAGCGGAGCATGTCGGGGTCGTCGGCGACGCGGGCGAGCGTGCCGTGATCGCCCGGCTGCAGGCTGTCCAGCGCGCGCGTGTCGTCCGCGGCGAGCTGCAGGTCGGCTGACGGGATCGGGTCCCCGTGCGGGTCGTGCGTCGGGTGGCCGAGCTTGGCCGCGATCCGTGCCTCGAGCTCCTCGGAGATGACGTGCTCGAGCACCTCGGCCTCGGCGTGGACGCGATCCCACGGCATGTCCAGCGACACCGCCAGGTAGGTCTCCAGCAGCCGGTGGTGGCGGACCATCTCGAGCGCGAGCGTGCGCCCGCAGTCGGTGAGCTCGACGCGCTTGTACGGCGTGTGCGTGACCAGGCCCTGCTCCGCGAGCTTGCGGATCATGGCCGAGGCCGACGCGGGCGTGACGTGCATCCGCGCCGCGAGCGAGGTCGTGGTGACCTCGCCGTCCCGCTCCTCGAGCGCGTAGATCGCTTTCGCGTAGTCCTGCACGGCGGTCGAGTAAGCGGGCACAACTCAGATTATGGCATGCCTAACTTTGGTTTCAACATCCCAATACTCGAAAGTGCGACAGCGCACAGAGCGATACTCGCTCCCGCCGCAATCTCCAGCTGGTAGCTGATCACGAGCCCGGCCACCCCCGCGACGACCGCCAGGCCCGCCGCCAGCGAGATGATCTGCGGGAGGCGGTTGGCGAGGTTGAGCGCGGCGGCCGCCGGCGCGAGGATCAGCGCGACGAGCAGCAGGTTGCCGAGGCCCTGGACCGCGGCGACCGTCGTGACGCCGAGGATCGCCAGCAGGGCGAGATCGGCGCGCCCGCCCCGTTGCTCGAACCCCGCGACCGCCAGCGAGCGGTAGGCGAAGGCGAGCGCGACCAGCACGCCGAGGCTGAGCACCGCGGCCGCGATCAGGTCCTGGTTGGTCACGCCCAGCAGGTCGCCGAACAGCAGCTCACCGAGCCGCGGCGGCGTCTCCGGCGAGAGCGCGAGGATGCCGCCGAGCCCGAACAGCCCGGACACCACGACCGCCACCCCCACGTCCCCGCGCACGGCGGAGATGAGGATCGCGGCGACGAGCACGCCCGCGGCGGCCCCGAAGATCAGCGGCAGCCCGGCCAGCGCGGCGATCACGAGCCCCGGCAGCATCGCGTGGCTGAGCGACTCGGCCGCGTACGAGCGCTTGAGCAGCAGGATCCACACGCCCAGCGGCCCGCACGCGAGCCCGAGCACGATCGTCTCCACGAACGCCCGCTGCATGATCCCGCTCGAAAGCACGGTCCTAGTGGTCGTGGTGGTGGTGGGTGACGGTGACGGCCTGGCCGGCGCCGTCGAGGATCACGAGCTCGTCGCCGTAGGTCTCCGCGAGCACGTCGGTGGTCAAGCACGTGTCGGGCGACCCGAACGCGACCTGCCCGCCGTGCAGGCACAGCACGCGGTTCCAGGCGCGGGCCTGCGCGACGTCGTGCGTGGCCACGAGCAGCGCGCGGCCCTCGGCCTGCAGCTCGCCGAAGACGCGCTCGATCTGCGTCGCGCTCGGGCGGTCGACGCCCGACAGCGGCTCGTCCAGCAGCAGCACCCGCGCGTCCTGCACGAGCGCCCGCGCGATCAGCACGCGCTGGCGCTGCCCACCCGAGAGCGTCCCGAACCGGTCACCGGCCCGGTCGGCGAGCCCGACGCGGTCCAGCGCCGCCTCCGCCGCCACGCGATCCGCCTTCGACACGCGCTTGAACCACGCCGTGCGCCCATACGCGCCCATCAGCGCCACGTCGTGCGCGCTCACGGGAAAATCGAGCCGCGCCCGCTCGGTCTGCGGCACATAGGCCGGCCGCCCGTCCAGCACCACCTCGCCACTGCGGAACGGCAACTCCCCCAGCAGCGCCCGGAACAGCGTCGTCTTGCCGCCGCCGTTGGGTCCGAGCACCGCGACGATCTGCCCGGCCGCGACCTCGAAGTTCGCCCCGCCGAGCACGTCGGTGCCCCGCACGTACCCGCCGCTCAAGTCGCGCACGGTGAGCGCCGCGCTCATGCCGTCACCAACTTCAGTCTGGGAGCAACGGCGGCGGCCAGGCCGTACACCACGGCGCCGAGCACGGCGAGCGCCGGACCCGGGCCGACGTTGAACGTGTCGGCCACGATCACGGCGGCAACGCCCTCCACCGCGGTCAACCCGAAGGTCGCGACCTGCTGAATGCGCAGGTCGGGCTCGAACAGACGCACGGTCGCGGCCGGCACGGTCAGCACGACGGTCACGAGCAGCGCGCCGACGGCGTCGATCGCCACGACCACCGCCACGGCCACCGCGACGAGCAGCGCGCGGTCGGCCAGCGCCGTCCTCACCCCGCCGGCCCGCGCCGTATCGACGTCGAAGCCGGTCGCAAGCCACGAACGGCGCAGGAACACGGAGCACACCAACGCGGCCGCCGCGGCCGCGGCCGTGAGCCACAGGTCCAGCGGGGTCAGCGCGATCAGCGACCCGAACAGCAGCCGGTCCACGCCCGCGCCCGACTCGTACACGTCGCTCGCGAGCACCACACCTACAGCGAGCGCCGCGACCAGCAACAGCCCGATCGCCGCGTCCGGGTCGATGCGCTTGGTGCGCTGCAGCCGCTCCAGCACGCCGCCGAAGCCGATCGCGCACACGAGCGCGGTCAGCTGCGCCGGAACACCCCACGGCCCCGCGACGACGAGCCCCGGAAATGTCGCCGTGCCGATCGCGTGCGTGTAGAAGGGCAGCCGCCGGAGCACGATCCACGTGCCGAGCACGCCCGCGATCACCGCCAGCAGCAGCACCTCGATCAGGCCGCGCTGGATGTAGGGGGCGGCGAGATCAACCATCGACGAAGCAGTTCGCGGGCTTGCCGGTGAAGCCTTCGAGCAGCGCGTTCGTGTTGGACTCGATGGAGCCGATGTACGTCGCGCCGTCCGAGCCCTCGGGCCCGAGCGAGTCCGCCCAGAGCTCCTTGCCGACCTTCGTGCCGGACTCGGCCGCGATCGCCGACTCGACCTTCGCGTTCACGGAGCTCTCGGCGAAGATCGTCTTCACGCCGGTCTCGCGGATCGTCCGCACCAGCGCGTCGACCTCGCCCGCCGACGGTTGCCCGGACGTCGACAGCGACGGGATGACCGTCCCGACGACGCGAATCCCGTACTTGCGCGCGTAGTAGCCGAGCGCGTCGTGGCTCGTCACCAGCAGCCGCTCGCCCTCCGGCACGGTGTCGATGCACGCCTGCACACTCGAATCCAGCGCCCGGAGCTTCTCCACGTACGGCGCGGCGTCAGAGCCCGGAATCCCACGCCCGATCGCTTCGGCCGCCTTGACCGCCTTCGACGGGTCCTGCCACCAGTGCGGGTCGTCGCCCTCGAGCCCGGCGGCGGCGCCCGCGTCGACGATCTTGTCGTCGCTCACTCCGGCGCTGTCCAGCGCACCGTCGAGCCACTCGTCGGTCTCGCCGCCCGAGCGCAGCACCACGTCGGCGCCGGCCAGCGCCTTCACGTCATCGGGCCGGACCTCGTACGCGTGCGGGTCCGTGTTCGCACTCAGGATCGACGTCACCGACGCCCCCGGGGCGATGTTGCGCGCCATGTCGGCGAGCTGCGTGGTCGTCGCGACCACCCGCGGCCCGTCGCCGGACCCCTCACTGGAAGCGGAGCCACACCCCGCCAACAGGGCCAGCGCACAGACAAAAAGCACTCGCATCATCACGACGAGACGTCATCTTAGTGAAACTCATTCCCATCTTCGACGATTTCTAAAGAGGGACAGTCCCTCTTTAGATTCGCGCGCAGGATCGCGTGCAGGCGCCCGGGCCGCTACAAAACGCACCATCCTGGGTTTCCACCCTCGATGGACCTCTCCCGCCGCCATGTCCTGGGACTCGGCGCGGTCGCCCTCGGCGCGCTCCGCCTCCCCGCCACCGCGAACGCGAAGGCCGCGTCCCACCCTCCCCTGTTCGAGCTGGGTGTCGGCCGGCTCAACTCCACCCGCTGGCAGCTCACCAAGCCGCTGCGGGCGCCCGACCGCTTCGACCTCGTCGGCCTGCGCTGGAACCCCGGCGCCCACGTCGAAGCACAGGTCCGGGCACGCGTGGAAGGCGGCCGCTGGACGCGCTGGACCGCCCTCCCCCACCCGCACGTCCCGCTCGACGGCACCGATCCCGCCTTCACCGGAACCGCCGACGAGCTCCAGTTCCGCCTCCGGGGCGAGGCGAAGCAGCTGACCGCCCGCTTCGTGCGCGCGCTCGACGACGCGCCCCGCAACCCCAAGGCCCGCGCCTCCCAGGCCGCCCCGTTCGTGATCCCGCGCGCCAGCTGGGGCGCCGACCAGGTCCCGCCACGCAGCGGTCCAAGCTACGGCGCCGTGCAGGCCGCGTTCGTCCATCACACCGCCGGCACGATCGAGTACGGGCCCGAGCAGTCGCCAGGGATCGTCCTGGGCATCGCCCGCTACCACGTTCAGTCCAACGGCTGGAACGACATCGGTTACAACTTCCTCGTCGACCGCTACGGCAACGTCTTCGAGGGCCGCGCGGGTGGGATCGAGGCCGCCGTGATCGGCGCGCAGGCGCAGGGCTTCAACGACGACACGACCGGCATCGCGTGCCTCGGCACGTTCACCGCGGTCCCGCTCGACGAGGCCGGATTCGACGCGCTGGCGCGGATCGTCGGCTGGAAGCTGAGCATCCACGGCATCCCCGTCAACGGCCAGGTGACGCTGATCAGCGGCGGCGGCTCCACCACCCGCTACCCGGCCGGGACGCCCGTCGTGTTCGAGCGCATCAGCGGCCACCGCGACTCCAACCAGACCACCTGCCCGGGCGACCAGCTTTACGCGCAACTCCCCACGCTGCGCACCCGCGCCTCCAGCTACGCGTTCGCCGCCTCCGGCATCACGGTCAAGGCCGCCAGCCAGAAGGGCGTTCAGCCCGTCAACGTCTCCGGTCAGCTGCGCTTCGCCGACGGCTCCTCGCCCGCCGGCGCAGTGCTCGGTGTCGAGTACACGACCGCCGGGAGCGCCTGGACCCAGATCGGCACCACGAACGCCGGTCCCGACGGCTCCTGGGCAACGAGCATCACGCTTCCCGCCACCGGCCAGGTCCGCGCCGTGTTCGGCGGCGACGGCACCCGGCCACGGCTGGAGTCCGCCCCGGTGTCGATCAAGGTCGTGCCGAGCATGACGCTGACGACGGACAAGCGGCGCGCCAAGGCGGGCACCGCGTTCGCGGTCAGCGGCACCCTCTCCCCCGCCCAGGGGAGGGTGGAATGCCTGCTCGAACGCCAGGTCCGAAACCGGTGGGTGCGAGTGCAGCGCAAGCGCATCAACGTGCGCGGCGGCGCGTACAGAACCACCGTGCGACCGAAGACGCCGGGCCTCTACCGCGTCTCGATCATCGCGACCGGCGTCACCCGCCGCCGCACGCTGCGCGCCCAGCGCTGAAGTTTTTGCGCTGACAACCGACCACAGGGGTGTGTTGTCGTGGATTCCACGCGGTCGCCCGTTGCCGCACGAGATCTGGGCCGCCCGTCATCGGGGGCTCCTCTTCGTGCTGGCCGCGCACCTCATGGTGCTGCCGGCGTTCGCGGTCTCGCAGGGGTGGTCGCTGCCGGCGGCGTGGGCGTTCGACATCGCTCCCGCGTTGCTCGGCGCCGCCGCGTGCTCCAGGCGCCTGCACCCCACGGTCCGCTCCTCGCTGTGCGCGACGGCGCTCCTGACCTGCTCCGCGGCGCTGGTCGTCGCCTGGCACGGCACAACCGAGGCGCACTTCCACTACTTCGTGATCGTCGGCGCCCTCGCGCTCTACCAGCAATGGTGGACCTACCTGCTCGCCATCGGGTTCGTGGTGCTGCAGCACGGCGCGTTCGGCGCGGTGCAGGCCGAGACCGTCTTCCAGCACAGCCACAACCCCTGGAAGTGGGCGGCGATCCATGGCGGCTTCGTGGCCGCGCTCACCGTCGCGAACATGGTGATGTGGCGCGAGAGCGAGCGCATGCGCGAAGCCAGCGACGCGTCCGAGGAACGCTTCAAGCGCGCGTTCGACGACGCGCCCGTCGCGATCGCCCTCGTCTCCCCGCGCGGGCACGTCCTGCAGGGCAACCGCGAGCTGTGCGAGCGCACCGGCCACGTGCACCCCGAGGGGCTGCTGCTGTGGGACTTCGTGCCCGAGCATGACCGCGTCGCGCTGGCGCAGAGCTGGCCGCCGGAGCCCGACGCGCCCGAGGTGGAGCGCCGCTACGTGCGCGCCGACGGCTCGATCGGCTGGTTCCTGTGGCGCCACTCGCTCATCCGGGACGCGGCCGGCCAGCCCGACCACTGGGTCTTCCAGGGCGTGGACATCACCGCCCGCAAGCGCGACGCCGAGCGCCTCGACCACCAGGCGCACCACGACGCGCTCACCAAGCTCCCCAATCGCGCCCACTTCGACGAGCTGCTCGAAGGGGCGCTCGCCCACGGCCACGACGTGGCCGTGGTGTTCGCCGACCTCGACGAGTTCAAGGTCATCAATGACTCGCTCGGGCACACCACGGGCGACCTGCTGCTCGTCCAGGTGGCCGAGCGCCTCGCCGCCGAGCTGCGGCCCGACGACGTGCTCGCCCGCTTCGGCGGCGACGAGTTCGTGGTCCTGCTCGAAGGCCTCGACGAGACCGATGACGCGCGCCGCACCGCCAACCGGCTCGCTGCCGCCCTGAAGGAGCCGTTCGAGCTCGGCGGCCACGAGCGCTTCCTCACCGCCAGCTTCGGGATCGCGTTCGGCAACGGCACCGCCGAGGCCCTGCTGCGCGACGCCGACGCCGCCATGTACCACGCCAAGGACCAGGGCAAGGCGCGGCTGGAGGTCTTCGACGACTCGCTGCGGGCCCGCGCGCTGGAACGGCTCGAGATCGAGGCGGGGCTGCGCGAGGCGATGGCCTCAGGGCAGCTCGAGCTCTTCTATCAGTCCGAGATCCTGCTCGCGGACGGCTCGCTGTACGGCATGGAGGCGCTGCTGCGCTGGCAGCACCCGGTGCACGGGATGATCTCCCCCGCGACCTTCATCCCGATCGCCGAGCAGAGCGGCCTGATCGTTCCGATCGGCGAGTGGGTGCTCAACACCGCCTGTCGCCAGGCCGCCGAGTGGCGCGCCGCCGGCCACTCCGACTTCGTCATCGCGGTCAATCTCAGCCCGCGCCAGCTCTCCAGCCCGAGCCTCGCGCGTGTGGTCGACGATGCCCTGCGCGTCAGCGGCCTGCCCGCTTCGGCGCTGTGCCTGGAGATCACCGAGACGGCGATCATGGAGGATCCCGAGGCCGCGCAGGCCGTCCTGCAGCGCCTGAAGCGGCTCGGCGTGCGGATCGCGATCGACGACTTCGGCGTCGGCCACTCATCGCTGTCCAAGCTCAAGTACCTGCTGCCGGTCGACGTGATCAAGATCGACAAGTCGTTCGTCGACGGCATCACCGAGCGCGAGGACGACCGCGCGATCATCGCGGCCATCATCTCGCTCGCGCACGAGCTCGGCGCGGTGGCGATCGCCGAGGGCGTCGAGGAATCAGCGCAGGCCGAGGCCCTGCGCGCGCTGGACTGCCACGTCGCGCAGGGCTATCACTTCGCGAAGCCGATGCCGGCCTATCGCTGCCTGAGCCACTCCGACAGCTTGTCGGCGGCGTCGCCGGCCTTGTCGCCCGCCTTGCGGACGCCGGTGCCGGCCTCCTCGAAGATCCCGCGGAACTTGTCGGCGTAATAGTCGGTCGCGTCGGCGGCCTCGGCGCGGGCGTCAGCCTTGGTCCCACGCTTGACGTAGTCGCCGGCCATGATCCGGTCGTAGTCGCCGGAGCGCACCCACAGCATCAGCTCGTGGACACGGCGGACCGGGTACGGGTGCGTGATCGCGAGCTCACGGCCGAACCGCATCATCTTGTCCCAGCCCGGCTCCCACTCGACGTACTCATTGGCCTGCTTGACGAACGCGTCCAGGCTGAGCTTGCGCGAGGACGCACCGCCGGCCATCACCATCAGCGTCTGGCAGGTCGTCATCGGGCTGCGGTTGACGAGCGTCGCCGCGCGGTCGCAGGACAGCTCCGCGGCGCGGAACCACTCCAGCAGCGCGAGCTTGACGGCCAGCAGCGGCAGGCCGGCGAAGAACGGCAGGGCGGTCAGCGGGCGCGTGCCGATCATCAGCAGGATCGCGAGCGCGGTCCGGTAGAGCGTGTGGTCGGACAGGATGTGCCCGGCCTCGTGCCCGAGCACGGTCCGCAGCTCATTCGCGTCCATCAGGCTCACGGTGCCGCTGTTGAGCACGACCATCGGGTTCTTGGCGCCGATCGCCATCGCGTTCGTGAACGGCACGTTCCAGATGTACAGGTCGGGAATCTGGTCGATGTCCAGACGCGCGAGCGCAGCCCGGTGCGACGCCCAGATCTCCGGCATCTGATCGTCGCCGAGCCGCACCGCGCCCGCCAGCAGCTGCTGACGGATCGAGCCCTCGAAGTACTCGATCAGCTTGCGCACGACCGTGTCCATCATCGGGATCTGCTGCAAGGCTGCCGTCGCCGCCCGGTCGGCCGGGTGCTCGTACGCCTTCGGCGAGAGAAAGTGGAGTCGCTGGTCCTCGGGGAGGTCGTCGGCCATACCGCTCAAGGTAGTCGGTCCTTGACGCGGATGACGAGCCTCAGTCCGCTCCAGGTCTCGTCGATGGCGCACACCTTGTTGTCCACCAGCGGGATCTGGAACGCGATCTCGCGCACGACGTCCTCCGTGATGTCGGTCGGCTGCTTGGACGCCTTCTTCGGCCACGCGATCCACAGCCCGGCGTTCTGCTCCATCTTCTGGTGCAGGACGGGCATACGCGTTTCGAGGTCGCGGCGCTCGGTGTGGAAGGACAGGATCACGTCGGCGAGGCCGGTGGCGCGGGTGACGACCGGCGCGTCGAGCGTGAAGCCGGGCGGCGCATTGAGCAGCATCACCCGGTGGCCGGGCTTGATCCCGAGCTTGCGTTCGAGCGGCGTGCCGCTGTACCCCGCGCTCACGCGCCGGAGTATGCCTCGTCGTCGATGTCCGGGGCCATCGAAGCCCAGCCCTCCACCGGCCAATGGGGCCTATACGGTTCAATCTGGAGGGTGATCGTCGCCGCGTTCCAGCCGATCGTGGACCTGCGGGATCGCAGCGTCGTCGGTTACGAGGCCTTCGCGCGCCCCACCGACGGCTCATCGCCCACCGCCCTGTTCGCCGCCGCGCGTGCGCAGGGCCGGCTCGCCGAAGTGGACCGCGAGTGCCGCGCGGCGGCGCTCCGGCAGGCGCACGCGGCGTCGCTGTCCGCGCCGTTCGCGCTCTTCCTGAACGCCGACGCCAGTGCGCTGGAGCTGGACATCCCGGACCTCCCGGCCGGTGGGCCGACGCTCGTGATGGAGATCACCGAGCGCGCCCTGACCGAGCGGCCGGACGTCGTCCTGCGCACGCTCACCCAGTTGCGAACCCGCGGCTGGGGCGTGTCGCTCGATGACGTGGGCGCGGACAGCCGGTCGCTCGCGGTGATGCCGCTGCTCTATCCCGACGTGATCAAGCTGGACCTGAAGCTGCTGGCGGAGCGCGATCCGGCGGACGTGGCCCGGGTGGTCACCGCCGTCGGCGCGGAGGCCGAGCGCCGGCACGTGACCGTGCTCGCCGAAGGAATCGACTCCGACGAGCAACTGGCGATGGCGCGCGTGGCGGGCGCGACCCTCGGCCAGGGCTTCCTGCTCGGCAAGCCCGGGCCGTTGCCCGACCGGTTCCCGGTCCCGGGGCGCAAGCTGCGGCTCGCGGGTGCGGGCGGGGACCCGTCGGGGCCGCTGCCGTTCGCGCGGGTGACGAACTGGCGGCGGCCGGTGCACGGGCCGTTGGCGCTGGCGGAGCGCGCGGCGGCGCTGCTCACCGAGCAGGCCGCGGCGCTCGGTCCGACGGGGATGCTGCTGGCCGCACCCGACCGCTCGCACGCGTCCGACCGGTTCGAGGCGTTGCGCGACGCGCTCGGGTTCGTCGGCGTCTGCGCAGCCGGCTGCCTCGACGACACGTGGACCGAGGTCGCGCTCGGCCCGGGCTTCGGCGCATGCTTCGTGGCGCGCCGGGTCGAGGGCGACGAGTGGGCGTTCGCGACGTCCTACGACCGCGAACTGGTCGTCGAGTGCGCGCTGTTGCTCATGGCGCGGCTAGCGAGCCGCGTCGTCGATGACCTTTGACACCTGCGCGCCTTGCCAGGCGAGCGGCGAGTCGCCCTCGTCCTCGGAGATCAGGCGCGCGTTCGGGATCGCCTCGGCGTAGCGCTCCCCCACCGCGTACGGGTGCTCGGGGTCGACCTCGTCGCGGCTCGCGACGATCACGGTCGGCGCCTCGATCGCCCGCAGGTCCTCCCACGCCTCGAATGGGCGTGAGCGCGGCACGGCGGACAGGGCGTCGGCCAGCGCGTCGGGGTGCGCGTGGGCGGAGAGCCGCTGGTGCAAGACGCGGAAGATCGTCTCGTGCCACTTGTCCGGCACGTTCGGGGTGCCGTAGGCTTCGACGAAGCCCTCCACGCCACCTTCCCGCAGGCCCTTGGCGAGGCGGTCCCAGCGCTCCAGGCCAGGATCGCGGTCGGGCGCGAACGCGGGGGTCATGATCACGAGCGAGGCGACGCGGTCGGGGTGCGTGAGCGCGAACTTCGTGATCGTGTGCGCGCCCATCGACGCGCCGGCGAGCGTCGCGCGCTCGATGCCGCGGTCGTCGAGCACGGCGAGCAGATCGGCCGCGAGCCGGTCGTAGGAGTAGTCCTCCCCGCCCTCGGACTGGCCGTGGGCGCGGGCGTCGTAGAGCACCACGCGGTGCCCGGCGCGCTCGAGCGCCTTCGAGCCCATCACGACGTACCGGCGCGTCGCCGTCAGCCCGTGCAGCAGCACCACGGGTGACCCTTCGCCCGCCGCTTCCGCGTCCAGCGTCACTCCATCCGCGTCGATCTGCATGGCGGTTATCCTCGCAGCGTGCCCATCGATGCCACTGACACCACGTTCGAGCAAGAGGTCATCCAGCGCTCGTTCGAGAAGCCCGTCGTCGTCGATTTCTGGGCGGAGTGGTGCGGCCCGTGCCGCTCGCTCGGCCCCGTGATCGAGAAGGCCGTCGACGACCGCGGCGAAGCCGTCGAGCTCGTCAAGGTGGACACCGACAGCAACCCGCGCGTGTCCCAGCAGTACGGCATCCAGTCGATTCCCGCCGTCAAGGCGTTCAAGGACGGCAAGGTCATCGACGAGTTCGTCGGCGCGCTTCCGCCCGCGCAGGTCAACCGCTTCCTGGACCGGATCGTCCCCTCCGAGGCCGACGCGCTCGTGGCCGAAGGCGGCGAGGCGAACCTGCGCCGTGCGCTGGAGCTCGAGCCGAGCCGGATCGACGCCAAGGTCGCGCTGGCCCGCATGGTCCCGCGAGAAGAGGCGCTGGAGCTGCTCGCGAACTCCACCGGCTTCGCGGCCGAGGGCCTGGCCGCGCGCCTGCGCCTGGAGGAGGACCCGAACCTGGCCGAGGCGTTCGCGGCGATCGACCGCGGCGACGTCGAGCCCGGCATCGACACCCTGATCGCCGCCATCCCCGCCTCCACCGGCGACCAGCGCGAGGATCTGCGCCGCGCCGTCGTCGGCTTCCTCGACGAGCTCGGCGTCGAGCACCCCGTGGCCCGCGAAGCCCGCCGCAAGCTCGCCTCCGCCCTCTACTAGCCCGTTTCTAAAGAGGGACTGTCCCTCTTTAGATTTCTGCGCCGCCAACATAAAGAGGGACTGTCCCTCTTTATGTCCGGGCACCAGTACGGCATGGAGCCGCTCGTGCAGCTGCCCGCGCCCGGCGGGTTCGTCGTGGCGGTGTTGCGCGATGAGTTGGGGTTGTGGCTCGGCTCGCGGCGTGATTCGGCAGAGAGCTACGGCGCGACGCTGATCGAGGAGCGCCGCGCGGTGGCCACCAGCGGACCGGGTTGGACGGCCGTCGGCGGGCCGCTGCCCGACCGGGCGGATCGGGCGGTCGTGCGCGGGCCGGGCGGACCGGTGGACGCCGAGACCGCGAACGGCGCGTTCATCGCCGTCCTCGCCGCGAACGAGGCTGGGCCCGCCGTGCGCTTCGAGGACGACGACGGGCTGCTGGTGCGCGACCCGCCGCGGGGTGAGTCGATCGCCGACGCGACCGACCGCTGCCCGGCCTGCACCGCGCTCGACTGGGAGCGCGCCGTCGAGGACTGCGTCCGCTGCCGCGCCTGCGGCCACACGTTCCGGATGCCGCTGTTCTACGGCGGCCAGGCGTCCACCCACGGCCGTTGGCAGCACGTCCAGCCCGACGGGCTGCGCTTCACGCGCACGCTCGCCGACCAAGCCGCTGACGCGCTCCGCAAAGCCCCCGGTCCCGTCTACGCCGCGCCCGGCTCCAAGCCTGAGATCCGCGGCTTCGGTGGCTCCGACGACGCGATCAGCCACGTCAAGCTCGCGACGGGCGACATCGAGGTCGACACGCGCTTCGGCACCCATGAGTTGCCGGAGGACTCGGCGCGCGCCGCGGTCGCGCAGCTCACGACCGATGTCGCGTGGCCCGCCCGCTCACAGCCGGCGATCGCGATCTGGCTCGACGCCCGCCGCCGTGAACGCGAGGAAGCGAGCGCCAACGCACGGCCGAGCGCGGTGGAGATCACCGTCGACGGCCGCCCACGGATCTTCACCATGATCACCGTCGGGCACACGTGGGCCGCGGCCTGCGACGGGATCCTCGTGAGCGGCAGCGGCGACGTCCCGCCGGCGCTGCACGCCTACAGCGGCAGCACGAGCTGACCCACCGGCGCGACGGGCGCCGGCGGCTTGTCGGGCTCCACGTCGTCGAACGCGGCCAAGCGCACGCCGAGCAGCCGCACCGGCGCCGGGGGCGCGTACGCGCGCAGCAACGCGACGGCGGTCTCGGTCACCAGCTCGATCTCGTTGGTGGAACCGTCGAGCGTCTTCGCGCGCGTGACCGTCGTCCAGTCGGCGAGTCGAACCTTGATCGCCACCGTCCGCCCCTTGCGGCCCTTCGTCTGCAGCGACTCGCACAGCTCCCGCGCGAGCTTGCGGAGGATCTCCTCCTGCTCGGCGTGGGTCTCCACGTCGGTGTCGAACGTGCGCTCGGTGGACACCGACTTCGCGGCGCCGGACTCGGTCTCCACGGGCGAGTCGTCATAGAACGAGGCGCGTCCCTTCAGGTAGCGCGCCCAGCGGTCCCCGAAGCGCTCGGCGAGCTGCGCCTCGTCGGCCTCCTGCAGCTGACCGACAGTGGCGTAGCCGAGCTCGGCCAGCCGCTCGGCCGTCTTGGGCCCGATGCCGGGAATCCGGCGCGTCGGCGCGGTCGCGAAGCGGATGCACGCCTCTTCGCGCCCCATGGCCACGAACCCGGCGGGCTTGCCCAGGTCAGAGCAGCACTTGGCGATCAGCCGGTTCGGCCCGACGCCGACCGAGATCTGGATTCCGGTCTCCTTCTTGACCTGCTCGATGAGCTCGCGCAGCACCCGCAGGGGCTTCTCCACCCCGGTGAGATCCGCGTACGCCTCGTCGATCCCCATCCCCTGCACGGCCTCCAGCCGCGCACGCACCAACGTCCACACCTCGCGCGACTTCTCGCGGTAGGTCGTGAAGTCCGGCGGGATGACGACGGCCGTGGGACACAGTCGCCGCGCCTGGGACGCCGGCATCGCCGAGCCCACGCCGAACTTGCGCGCCTCGTAGGACGCGGTGGTGACGACCGACCGCGGCCCGGACCCGGCGACGATCAGCGGCTTGCCCTTCAGGTCGGGCCGCTTGATCAGCTCACAGGTCGCATAGAACGCGTCGCAGTCCAGATGTGCGATCACGCGCTTCGGGGCCATCCCACCACACGGTAGGGACAGCCCCGGACGCGAACGTACGTTTCTACCGGGTGGCCTGGATCGGCCCGTGGCCACTGAAGCCGAGCTTGCGCGCGGTGGCGGCGGTGAGGTCGTACTCGCGGCCGCCGACGTACGGGCCGCGATCGATCACGCGCACGCGCATGACGCGCCCGCGATGGCGGAGCGTGACCTTCGTCCCGCACGGCAGGCTCTTGTTGGCGACACCGATCGAACCGGTCGTCAACGTGCCGCCACAGCCCAGCTTGTTGCCGAACAGGCCAGGCCCGTACCACGACGCGAGTGCGTGGCGGTACACGTTCAGCCGGCCGACGATGCGCTTCCCGCCGGTACTGGAGACCACGCGCGCGCGAGCGCTCGCGGCCTGCTTGAGGCGCTTTCGCAGCACGTACCGACCTTCAGCATCGGTGCGGTCACGGTCGATCGTCACCCAGCGGTGACCGCGCTGGATCTGCAGTTTCACGGTGGCGGGCGCCTGGACGCGCCCCTTGACGGTGGCGCGGCTACCGGCCTGGATATTCAGGCGCTTGGCGCTCACACCCACCTTGGGCGCAGCGTCAGCAACGGCCGGAGCGGCCGTGGCCGTGAGGCACAGCGCGCCGGCGCTCATCAGCGCACAGCGCAGCGTGGATCGCGGCATGGATCCTCCTATATGCGCGTCCGGCCCTGGGACTCTGCCTGCAGGGCGTGTCGGTGACTCCCGCGCGTCTCTCTCTCCTTGAGACGCTTGGACTTCTAGGAGTCCCCCACCCGTGAGCACTCCGTGCGCTCACGGCTCGGCATGACCGAACGAGTGTTCCGTTATAGCGGCGCTTGCAGGCGCTTCAAGACCGGTCCCCCCATACGGAGGGGTCTCGGAGGGACCTCACACTGCGACGGCGAACTCGTCCCGCAGGCGCGCGAGGCCCAGCCGGATGCGGCTCTTGGCCGTCCCGAGCGGGATGTGCACGCGCTGGGCGATCTGGTCGGCGGTGAGGCCGCCCCAGTACGCGAGCACGAGCGCCTCGCGTTGGCTCTCGGGCAGCTTGCCGAGCGCCTCGCGCACGTCCTCGGTGTCCTGCGCGCGGTCGGCGACGATCTCCGGCTGCTCCTCCGCGCGCGGCTCCTCCTGCCCTCCGACGAGCTTCAAGCGGTCGGCGGCGCGGCCGCGGACCTGGGTCTCTCGCCACAGGTCGAGCGCGCGGGAGCGGCCCATCAGGCGCAGGTAGGCGCCGAGATCGCCGCGGGACGGATCGAACGCGGTGGGCCGGCGCCACAGGCGCAGGAACACGTCTTGCACGACGTCCTGAGCGAGCGTCGCATCACCGAGCACGCCGTAAGCGGCGGCATACACCTTGCGGTGGTGGTCGTCGAACGCGAGGCGGAAGGCGCCCGGCTCAGTCAGATCAGTCGTCACAAGGAAGGTTATACACCCTGTTGAAGGTTCTGAAACACGGCCGGTGAGGGAGAATGCCGACCTATGTCGCGGCTCACGGGTCTGGATGCATCGTTCTTGGCACTCGAGACCGGCGGGTCCGCGCACATGCACGTCGGCTCCGTACTCATCTTCGAGGGTCCGGCCCCGGACTACGACGCGTTCAAAGAGCGGATCGCTCGCGGCTTGCATTCCGTGCCGGTGTACCGGCAGCGGCTCGCGTTCCCGCCGCTGGGCGTCGCGCGACCCGTGTGGGTGGACGACCCGCATTTCAATGTCGGCTACCACGTGCGGCACACAGCGCTGCCGCACCCCGGCGGTGAGGCGGAGCTGCGTGCACTGGCCGGGCGCGTGTTCGCCCAGCAGCTCGATCGCGACAAGCCCCTGTGGGAGATCTGGCTCGTCGACACGATGGGCGACGGCCGGTTCGCGCTGATCTGCAAGACCCACCACGCGCTCGTGGACGGGATCTCCGGGGTGGACATCTTGAGCGTGCTGTTCGATCTGGAGCCGGATGCGGACGAGCTCCCGCCCGCGCCGGCTTGGTCGCCGCAGCCGCTCCCGAGCGGCGCCGAGCTGCTCGCCGACGGCGTGATCGAACGGGCCGTGGCGCCGCTGAAGTGGATGCGCGACCTCCTCGCCGCCCCCGACCGTGCAGGCGCGGAGGCAGGGAAGTCCGTGGCCGGGCTGGCCTCGATGCTCGCCGCGGGCGTGGCGGGAGCGCCGCCGTCGCCACTGAACGTGCGGATCGGGCCGCACCGGCGTTTCGCGTGGGTGGCGGCGGACCTGGCGACGTTCAAGGCCGTCAAGGACGAGCTGGGCGGCACCATCAACGACGTCGTCCTGACCGTGGTCACCGGTGCGCTGCGCGCCTTCCTGATCCGGCGCGGGCGCGACCCGGAGGGCACCGAGCTCAAAGCGATGGTCCCGATCTCCGTGCGCGCCGACGCCGAGCGCGGCGCGCTCGGGAACCGCGTCGCGGCGATGTACGCGCCACTGCCCGTCGGGATGGCCGACCCGGCTGACCGCTTCCGCTACGTGCACGCCGCGATGGCGGGGCTGAAGGAGTCCGGCCAGGCCGTGGGCGCGCAGGCGATCACGCGGCTCGCCGACGCCGCCGCGCCGACCGTGCTGTCGCAGGCCGCCCGGCTGCAGTCGCGCCAGCGCTTCTTCAACCTGACCGTCACGAACGTGCCAGGGCCGCAGATCCCCCTTTACATGATGGGCCGCAAGCTCGAGGCCTTCTATCCGAAGGTGCCGCTCGTCCTGAACACCGCGCTCGGGATCGCCATCATGTCCTACGACGGGCAGCTGTTCTTCGGGCTGCTCGGCGACTACGACGCCCTGACCGACTTGGACGCCCTCGCCTCAGATCTCGACGCCTCGATCCGCGAGCTCGCAGCGGCGGCCGGCGTGCGCCCGGCCCCGAAGCGCCGCGCGGCGCGCAAACGCCCGGTCCGCACGTGAAGACGCTCTACGCGCTCGCGATCGCCGGTCTCGCCGCCGGGGCCTGCCTCGTCCTGATCATGATCCTCGCGAACCGCGACTCCTCCCAGGTGCAGGGCACGACCGGACCGGGGACGCTGGAACCCGATCGCGGCTCCCAGCGCGTGACCGACGCGCCGCAGACGCCCGCCTCCCCCGCCGACGAGCCGCCGACCTCCGGCCCGCACCGGGCCGAGCCGGTCCAAGCCGACCGCAACGAGTTGAGCGACGACCAGATCCTCGAGGCGCTGGCCCTGGGCAACGTCGTCATCGCCTACGACGGCGACCCGCCGGCCGCCGTGCAGGAGGAGGTCAGCGGGCCGTTCGACCCGGAGCTGGCGGCGGCGGGCCAGGCCGTGATCCTGGCCAAGCGTCCCGGACTGGAGGGCGTGCAAGCGCTGGCCTGGCGCCGGCGGCTGGTCGCGAGCGGCCCTGATGACCCCAAGCTGCAGGAGTTCGCCGAGGCCTGGCTCGGCCAGGGCGCGCCCGACGGTTAGAAGGCCACCGTCGTGCGCACGACGGCGCACAGCCGTCCCGCATCGTCGGTGATGTCGACTTCCCACACCGCTGTCGTCCGCCCGCCGTGGCGCCGTTTGGCCACCGCGTGCAGCTCGCCTTCCGTCGCCGGCCGCAGGAACGAGGTCTGGCTCGTGATCACCCGTCCCTCGCCCGCCGTGAGCGCGTCCGCGATCACCGCGTAGACGCCGCCGTGGACCACGCCGAGCGGTTGCTTGAGCGCGTCGGTGACGGGCACGCGACCGCGCACCTCATCCTCCGTCACGGAGTCGATTTCCAGGTCAATTAGCGCCGATCCGCTCATCGCTCCACTAGGCTACGCGCCCAGATGCCGGCAAGCCGCGCCACCGCGTTTGACAGGCTGGCGCCCGATCAGCGCGCCGCCGTGGAGCTCGTCCTGCGCCAGGGACGGTCCTACGGCGAGCTGTCCGACCTGCTCGGGATGCCCGAAGAGACGATCCGCACCCGCGCCCGGAGCGGCCTCGCCGCGCTGGCCCCGGACCGGCCCGCGCCGGCCCGGTCGGGCGAGATCGCGGACTGGCTCCTCGGCCAACAGTCGCAGGCCCACGCCGAACGCACCCGCGCACTGCTGCTGGCCGAGCCGGAAGCCCACCGCTGGGCCGCGGAGGTCGCCGCCCCGCTGCGCGAAGTTCCCGGCGGCGACGCCGTGCCCGCCCTCCCGGGGGGCCCCGACCAGCCGCACGTGAACGGGAAGGCCGCGACCCCCGCAGCCGACGACGCCGCGCCACGACAGACCGCCGCGGCCGACGCGCCCACGCGCGGCGACGACGCCGCGCCACGGCAGACCGCCGCCGCCGACGCGCCCACCCGCGGCGACGACGCGACCGGCGACGACTGGTTCGACGACGAGTCCTCGACGGACGCGCCGGCAGACACCGCCGATCGCGACACGTCCACCCCCACGCGCGAGTCGTCCTCCCGCCTCGGCGGCGCGCTGCTCATCGGCGCCGCGCTCGCGATCGTGGCGATCGTGCTCGCGTTCGTCTTCACGCGCGGCACCGACGAGCCGGAGACCAGCGCCGGCACGCCGCCGACGGCGACGGCCACGCCGTCCACCACCGCCGTGGCCGCGAACCAGGTCCTGCTGCGCGGCCCGGCCGGGTCGACGGCCGTCGGCCTGATGGAGCTCTTCCGGGCCAACGACGACACGGTCCGGTTCGCGATCGCCGCGCAGGGCATCGCCGCGAACGCGGAGGGGCAGCGCTACTCGATCTGGCTCACGCGCGAGGACGGTGCGCCGCGCCTGCTCGGCGACGTGCGCGACGCCGTCGGCGAGGACGGTCAGCTCACCGCCGCCGGGCCGGGCAACGACGACACCGACGAGTTCCTCGACTGGCTGCAGACCTACCAGCGGGTCGCGATCACGCTCGACGACGAAGGCGCCAAGGAACCCGGCAAGGTCATCCTCAGCGGCGACCTCCCGACCGCCGCCGTCGGCGGAGGCTAGTCCACCAAGAGCTTGCCGGGGTTCATGACCCCGGCCGGATCGCAGCGGATCTTCACCGCGCGCAGCAGCTCGACGCCCAACTCGCCGATCTCGGCGGGCAGATACGCGGCGTGATCGCGTCCCACCGCGTGGTGGTGCGTGATCGTGCCGCCGTGGTCCACGATCGCCCGGCAGGCCGCGGCCTTGAACGCGCCCCACTGCGCGACCGGATCGTCGGACTGCGCGCCGAGCACCGTGAAGTACAGCGACGCGCCCGACGGGTACAGGTGCGAGATGTGGCACCCGACGTGCAGCCCCGGCAGCGCGCTCAGCACCGCGCGGTAGAGCCGCTCCAGGTTCGACCACGTCGTCGCCGTCTCCAGCGTCTCGACCAGCACGCCGCGGTCCATCAGGTCGTCGCGCAGGTGCGGCCCGGCGAAGCGGGACTTCTCCCACGCGTGTCCGGGCGAGGGCCCGAGCGGCAACGCGCCGCCGCGCACCAGTTTCCGCGCGGCCGTGGCCCGCCCCGTCGCGCCCTGCCAGCCGCACACGAGCAGGCAGCGCCCGCCCAGCAGCCGCCGCCCCACCGTGCCGGTCCCGGCCAAGGCCAAGGACGTCCGCGTCTCCTGCTCGTCGGACAGCCGCGCGATGTCGGGCGCGATCCCGTCCTGCTC
Organism: Solirubrobacter taibaiensis; assembly: GCA_027587225.1. Classification (GTDB taxonomy): domain Bacteria; phylum Actinomycetota; class Thermoleophilia; order Solirubrobacterales; family Solirubrobacteraceae; genus Solirubrobacter; species Solirubrobacter taibaiensis. Next base: position 62,802 of record JAPDDQ010000002.1, on the reverse strand, counting down.
CAGGGCCCGCAGCAGGTCCGCGCCGGCCATGAACGACTCCACCGACCATGCGTCGTACGACGCCTCGACCCGGCGCCGCACCCGCAGCGCGACCGACGTGATCACGCCCAGCGTTCCCTCGGAGCCCAGAACGAGCTCGCGCAGCGACGGACCCGCCGCGGACCCCGGCGCGTCCAACGTGGACAACCCACCCGAAGGCGTCACGCACGACAGCGCCACGACCTGCTCGTCGATCCGCCCGTGCCCGGTGGAGGTCTGCCCGGCAGACCGTGTCGCCGCGCACCCACCGACGGTCGCCCACTCGTACGACTGCGGCACGTGTCCCAAAGCGAGGCCCTGCGCCCGCAACGCCGCATCCGCTTCCGGCAGGCGGATTCCAGGCTCGAACACCGCGACCAGCGACCGCGGATCGATCGAGACCACGCGATCCAGCCGGCCCAGGTCCAAGGACACGAGCGACGAGAACCGTCCACGCTCCCCCGCGAGCCCGCCGACGACGCTCGTCCCGCCCCCGAACGGCACCACGGCGACGCCGTACTCGCCGCACAGCCGCAGCACTTCGGCGACCTGCGCCTCCGACCCCGGCGCGACGACCGCGTCCGGCGCCGACGCGAACTCCCCGGACCGCGAAGCCAGCAGGTCCAGATACGACTTCCCGCGCGCCCGCAGCACCCGCGCCGCCGCGTCGTCGCGCACCTCCGCGACCGCCTCGAGCCGCTCCCGCAGCCCGTCCGGCAATACCGCGGCCGGCAACGACACGTCCTCCAGCGCCACCGGCGAGGAGACCACGTCGCCCGACACGCCGAGCTCGCCCTGCAGCAGGTCCCGCGCGTGCTCAGGGAGCGACGGCCCGGCCCCGGGCTCGCCCCAGCCCCAGAAGACCTGCTCGCGCCTCACTCGCCGCTGTAGGCGATCAGCGTCTCGACATCGATCCCGTCGAGCTTGGCGCGCCCGCCCAGGAACGACAGCTCGACCAGGAACCCGAAGCCCGCGACCTCTGCGCCGCGTCCGCGGACCAGGTCGACGAGCGCGGCCGCCGTACCACCGGTGGCCAGCAGATCGTCGTGCAGCAGCACCCGCGCACCGTGCGCGAGGGCGTCCGCGTGCATCTCCAGCGCGTCCACGCCGTACTCGAGGATGTACTCGGCCGACACGGTCTCCCCCGGCAGCTTCCCAGGCTTGCGGGCCGGGACGAACCCGACCCCGAGCTCCCGCGCCAGCGCCGCGCCGAGGATGAACCCGCGCGCCTCGGCGGCCACGACGAAGTCCACCGACAGCGGCCGCGCCCACTCCGCCAACCCCGACACCGCGGCGTCCAACGCGCCGGCGTCCAGCAGCAACGGCGTGATGTCCTTGAACACGATCCCCGGCTTGGGGAAATCGGGGATGTCGCGGATGAACGACGCCAGGTTCATCCGGTGATCCGCCGCAGATCCCGGATCAGCAGCAGATGCTTCAGATGCGAGGCGACGGCGGCGAGGTTCTCGAGCGCGTCGAGCGCCTCGCGCCGGCGCTCCGGGTTCCGTGAGCGCAATGAGGGCGCGAGGATCTGGTTCAGCAGCGCCGCCTCCCGCTCCGCGGAGGACTTGAAGACGCGCAGGTTGCGCCCGGCCACGCCGTACGCCGCCAGCTCGCGCACGGCACGCACGATCTCGCGGTCGGTCTCGTCGTAGTAGCGCGTCCCGCCCTTGAGCTCGCCCTTGATGATCCCGAAGTCCTCGAGCTCCTGCACGAGCCGCGCCTCGGCGCCCGTGTCCTCGACGACGTCGTCCAGGGAGAACGTCGAGCCGCCCGGGCGCACCGATACCGACATCCGCCGCGGCGATCCGCCACCGGCCGGGCGCGCCGCGGGCGCCGCCCCGTCCGTGCTCGGCGCCGCACTGGACTCCTCGGAGACCGTCCGTCCGGCCGCAAGCTCTTGCCGGATCACGGCCAGCGGCATGTACTCGTCGCGCTGCAGGCGCAGGATCGTCCGCAGCCGCGACACGTCGGACGGCGAGTAGAGCCGGTAGCCGCCGGGCGTGCGCCGCGGCGTGACCAGCTTCTGATCCTCGAGATACCGGATCTTGGAGATCGAGATGTCCGGGAACTCCTGCTGGAGCCCCTTGCAGACCGCGCCGATCGTGAGCGACTTCGTCGGTCTCGCCGGCTCCTTCGGCGGTTCGCCTGCGAGCGGCGGCGGCGTGGCGTCGTCGGTCACGGTCAACTCAACGCGCCAGGTAGGTGAGCTTGTATTTGCCGACCTGCAACTCGTCGCCGTCCTCGAGCTTGTGCGACTCGATCCGGCGCCGGTTGACGTACGTGCCGTTCAGGGACCCGGAGTCGTCCAGGAACCAGTGCCCCGAGCGTCGCACCAGCACGGCGTGATCGCGCGAGACGGTGACGTCGTCGAGGAAGACGGCCGCGTCGGGCGAGCGCCCGATCACGAGCCGGTCACCCTCGAGCGGGTACGACTGACCGACCCGGCCGCCGCCGGAACGAATGACGAGTGCGCCGGTCGCGGCGGCGACATCACCGACGTCGACCGGCTTCAACTCGCCGGTCTTGTCGTCGATCATGTACGTCGCGGTCGTGGCGTCTTCACGCGTGTCTTCACGCGTGCCGACGTACGCGCCGCAGCGCTGGCAGTAGTTCGCCCCCTCAGTGACGACGAACCCGCACTCGGGGCAGTGACGGGCCAAAGGCCGACCCTCCGCGCGTTCTAGATGGAGTCGTCGCCGCCGCCGCTGGCGCGACCGGCGAGAATGTCGGTCAGGCGCTGGACGTCGGCACCGGAGATGACATCTTCGCCGCCCTCGTGCTTCTTGCGGAGGCGATTGACCAGTTCGGCACGGAGGATGTCGATCTTGCCGTGGAGGATCCGCCGGCGATAGGACACCTCCTGCTCCTCGTCAGTGAGCTGCTGGATGAGGTCCTTGAGCTCCTGGTCGGAGAGTGAACCGAGATCGGGGAAGGTGTCCATCTGTGAGCGAGTCCTCTCCTCTGGGCGACGAGACGGAAGGGAAAGCATAGCGTTCGTAAAGCTCAGGTAGAGCCTTGGCCTCGCGCCATGCGGAGACCATCACGAACGTACTGCACGGTCGAGCCAAGTACCAGCACCAACCCGACATACAGGCAGGCGTGCGCCAGCCAGTCGACGTTGCACAAAGCGAAGAACAACGCGCTGAACACCGGCCACACGCCCCATCTACCCAGCCAGTTGATCTTCAGCTCAACGTTCTTGGACATCGCGTAGCGGGCGAGGCCGAGCATGAACAGCTCGCGGGCGGTCAGCACGGCGAGCGCCCAGTGCGGGAGCAGGTCGAAGTGCCAGCACACGATCACGCCGGCGACGATCAGCATCCGGTCCACGAGCGGGTCCAGCAGCGCGCCCATGCGCGAGTACTGACCCGTCACGCGGGCAGCGATCCCATCGGCGTAGTCGCTCCAGGCGATGACCGCGAACAGGACGGCCGGCAGCGCGTCCGTCCCGGATTCCGACTGCAACGCGAGCACCAGGAACACGGGCACGAGCAGCAGCCGGACGTACCCGATGGCGTTCGGGATCGTCCAGGGCCGCAGCGGCGCACCCGCCTGGGTCTCCGGCGGCGGTGGGCCCGAGCGATCGAGCCCGGACAGCCGCCGGAACGTGAGCTTGCGTTTTTCTACGGGAGCGTCTTCCACAGATCCGCCGCGGCCTGCGCCGCGCCCTCCAGCGGGACGGAGCGCGTCTCACGCCCGCGCCGGACCTGCGCCTCGACTTCGCCGGACGCGAGCGTGCGCCCGCCGACCGTCAGCCGCAGCGGGCAGCCGAGCAGCTCGGCGTCGGCGAACTTCGCGCCCGGTCCGCCGGCGCGATCGTCATAGATGACGTCGAGGCCGAGCGCGCGCAGCTCCTCGTAGAGCGTGTCGGCGAGCTTCTGCTCGTCGGTCCCCGGCTTGCCGAGCCCCACCAGGTGGATGTCGAACGGCGCGAGCGACCGCGGCCAGGAGATGCCCTTCTCGTCCGCGAACTGCTCGACCGCGGCGGCGCAGATCCGGGCCGGGCCGATGCCGTAGGAGCCCATCCAGACCGGCTTCGAGGTGCCGTCCTCGTCCAGGAACGAGGCGCCGAGCGGCACCGAGTAGCGCGTGCCGAGCTTGAAGATGTTGCCGATCTCGATCGCCGGCTCGATCCGGATCTCGTTCCCGTCGACCGTGTCGCCGGCCTCGACCGTGCGCACGTCGACGGTCTCGAACTGGAAGTCACGCCCCGGCTGCACGCCGCGCACGTGCTGGTCCGCCGCGTTGGCGCCGGCGATGTAGGAGTCGCCGTCCAGCGCCGAGTCCAGCAGGATCGGTACGTCGATCCCGACCGGGCCGATGTAGCCCGCCGGGCCGATCTTGGCCTCGAACTCGGACTCGTGCGCCGGCCGGAAGGCCGCGCCGAGCGCGTTGCCGAGCTTGATCTCGTTGACGCGATGGTCGCCGCGGACGAGCACGAGCCGCAGCTCGTCCTCACCGACGATGACCGGGAAGGCCTTGATCAGCGCGCCCGCCGGGACGCCCGCGAGCTTCGCGACGGCATCGATCGTGGTCGCGCCCGGCGTGTCGAACACCTTCGGGGCGGCCAGCGCCTCCGGCAGCTCGACCGGCTTCGGGGTGGCGCTCGCCACCTCCACGTTGGCCGCGTACCCCGGCGCGAGCGCGACATCGTTCTCGCCCGCCGGGCACGGCGCCATGTACTCGTGCGCGCCCGTGCCGCCCATCATGCCGACGTCGGAATCGACCCGGTACCACTCCAGCCCGCAGCGATCGAAGATCTTGTCGTAGGCCTCGCGGTGCTTGTCGTAGCCCACGTCCAGGCCCGCGGAGTCGCGGTCGAACGTGTACGAGTCCTTCATGATGAATTCGCGCGTCCGCAGCACGCCGGCGCGCGGGCGCGGCTCGTCGCGTTCCTTGATCTGGAAGTGGTAGAGGATGAGCGGCAGGTCGCGGTAGGAACGCACGACCTGCGCCACGTGCGACGTGACGACCTCTTCGTGCGTCATCGCGAGGACCATGTCCGCGCCACGACGATCCTTCAGGCGGAACAGCTCGCCGCCGATCGCGTCGTAGCGGCCTGACTTCTGCCACAGCTCCGCCGGGTTGAGCACCGGCATCAGCATCTCGTGGGCGCCGATCGCGTCGAGTTCCTCGCGCACGATCTGCACGGCCTTCTCGTGCACGCGCCACCCCGCCGGCAGCCAGCTCCATAGACCGGCGCCGACCTGGCGGATCATGCCCGCGCGGACGAGCAGCTTGTGAGAGAGCGCTTCCGCGTCGGCAGGCGGTTGCTTCTCGGTCGGAAGGAAATACTGGCTCAGACGGGTCATGGAAGGCCCGAACCTTAGTCGGTGATAGAACGCATACGGCCGACGCACGAATTCGAATCCTCCGGGAGGACCCATGGCGTACGAAGTTCCGCCGCTGCCTTACGCGTACGACGCGCTCGAGCCGCATATCGACGAGGCGACGATGAAGGTGCATCACGACAAGCACCATCAGGCGTATGTCGACAAGGTCAACGCCGCGCTCGAGGGCACCGACTTCGACGGCAAGTCGATCGAGGAAGTTCTCAAGAACCTCGATTCGCTCCCCGCCGACAAGCAGGCGGCCGTCCGCAACAACGGTGGCGGCCACTACAACCACGCGCTGTTCTGGGAGTGGCTGTCGCCCGACGGCGGCGGCGAGCCCGACGGCGAGCTGGGCGAGGCGATCAACGCCGCGTTCGGCTCCTTCGACGAGTTCAAGGCCAAGTTCAAGGACGCCGGCGTCACCCAGTTCGGCTCCGGCTGGGCCTGGCTCGTGTACGACGGCTCCGGCCTGGCCGTCGCCAAGACGCCCAACCAGGACACGCCGCTCTCGGCCGGGCAGACGCCGCTGCTGGGCGCTGACGTGTGGGAGCACGCGTACTACCTCAAGTACCAGAACAAGCGCCCGGACTACCTGGACGCCTTCTGGAATGTGGTGAACTGGGCGAAGGTCGCCGAGTTGTACGCCGCCGCCAAGTAGGCCTTAACACTCACTGCGCAACTCCCGTCCGGGCGGGGCGTTGGAATGTCTCTGATGACTGAGACTGCCCGACGCCGCGCCCGGCGGCTGTTCGTCGTGGCCGCAGCCTGCGCTGCGCTGCCCACGGCGCCCGCCCTTGCCGCCCCTGACCAACTGTCCTTGATCGAGGACGAGACGTTCATGCTCGATCGTGGCCCGGAGGTACAGGCCCAGACACTGGATGAAGCCAAGGCGCTCGGCGCCGACATCATCCGCGCGAACGTGATCTGGGCGCGCGTTGCTCCCTCTCCGACCTCCACGAAGAAGCCGAAAGGCTTCGACGGCAAGAAGCCCGAGTCCTACGGCGCGGCGCTCGCGATGTTCGACTCGCTGGTGGCCGGCGCGCAGGCCCGCGGCATGCAGGTGCTGCTGACGCCCACCGGCCCGATCCCGGCCTGGGCCTCGCGCTGCAAGGGCTCCGCGGCCGCGCGCAAGGTCTGCAAGCCCGACCCGAAGCTGTACGGCGACTTCGTGCGCGCCCTCGGCGCGCGCTACCCGACCGTCAAGTACTGGTCGATCTGGAACGAGCCGAACCTCGGCTCGTGGCTGAGCCCGCAGTACGAGGTCGTCGGCGGCGTGGCCGTGCAGCGCTCGGCCTCGCTGTACCGCTCGCTCGCCAAGTCGGCGATCTCCTCGCTGCGCGCCACCGGCCACCGCACCACGACCGACCAGATCTGGCTGGGCGAGACGGCGCCGCTGGGCGACGACCCGTCCGGCTGCTCCGCCCAGCGCAGCCTGCGCGCGCCCAAGAGCTGCGCGTCGCGGATCAAGAAGACGTCGCCGGAGACGTTCCTGCGCGGCGTGTTCTGCCTGTCCAAGAGCGGCGGTTCGCTGGGCGGTGCCGAAGGCAAGGACCAGGCCTGCAAGGGCTACAAGAAGCTCGGCATCAACGGCTACGCGCACCATCCGTACACACGTGGCGGCTCGCGGCCGCCGCTGTCGAAGACCAACGCCGGCGAGATCACGATCGGCGTCGCCTCGCGCCTGACGAAGCTTCTCGACCAGGCGGGCAAGCGCAAGCGGATCCCGACCAAGCTGCCGGTGCACTACACCGAGCACGGCTGGCAGACCAACCCGCCCGGCGTCAACGACATCTTCGCGGTGACCGACGCCCAGCAGTCCGAGTACATCAACCAGTCCGACTGGATCGCCTACAACAACAAGCGCGTCAAGACGGTCGCCCAATACAAGATCGTCGACGACGTGAACATCGCCGCCGGCTTCCAGATGGGCCTGCGCCTGTTCAACGGCGGCGCCCGCAAGCCGGCCTACGACGCCTACAAGCTGCCGCTGTGGGTGGCCGACAAGGGCGCCAACCTCACCGTCTACGGGCAGGTCCGCCCGGCTGACGCCGGTGTCGCCGGTACCGTGGACGTCCAGAATGCGCCCGCGGGCTCCTCGGCGTTCAAGACCGTCGCCACCGTCCCCGTGACGAGCGCGAACGGCACCTTCACCGTCGAGGTCCCGGACACGGGCGGTGTGTGGCGACTTTCCTGGAACGGGATGACCTCGCGCCAGGCGGAGGTAGCGAGCAAGTGAAGCGTTTCGTAGCGGCCGCCGTGGCGGCGATCTCGCTGGTCGGGGCGGCACCTGCCGCCGCGCAGTCGACGTTCGAAGTCGGCATGGAGGACGAGGGCATCTTCCTCGCCAACCAGCACCTCGCACCCGGCGCGGCCGCTGCGTGGAAGCAGTGGGGCGTGGACGTCGTGCGGATCCACGCGCGCTGGGGGGACATCGCACCGGGCAAGGAGGCGCAATCCAAGCCGGCGGGCTTCGATGCCGGCAACCCCGCCGACCCACAGTACAACTGGGCCGTCCTGGACAACGCGATCGCGATCATCCGCGGCTCGGGCCTGAAGGTCATGCTCACGCTGACCGGTCCCGGCCCGCTGTGGTCGAGCACCGAGCCGGCCAAGCGCAACCGCAACTGGAAGCCTGATCCGAAGGCGTTTGCGGACTTCTCGAAGGCCGCCGCGACGCGCTACAAGGCCGACGTGGATCGCTACCTGATCTGGAACGAGCCCAACCAGAAGGGCTGGCTGCAGCCCCAGTGGGAGCGTGTCAGCGGCAAGTTCCAGCCGGTTTCCCCGCATACCTACCGCTCACTGGTGCGCGCGGCGCAGCCGGTGGTCAAGGCCGCGGACCCGGGCGCCGAGGTCGTGATCGGTGAGCTCGCGCCGGTCGGCAACAAGCCGATCAGCGTGGACACGCCGATGCGGCCGCTCGCGTTCCTGCGCTCGCTGGGCTGTGTCGACGATCGGTACAAGACGATCAAGACCGGCCGCTGCAAGGGCTTCAAGGCGGCCAAGGGCGACACGCTCGGCTATCACCCGCACCCGCAGAAGTACGCGCCGGACCGCGTGAACCCCGACGTCGACGCCGCCCAGTTCGGCGACCTCAAGCGCCTGTTCACGGCGATCGACAAGCTGCGTGCCCGCAAGCGCATCAGCATGTCCAAGACGATCCATCTGACGGAGTTCGGCTACGAGACGTCGCCGCCGGACCCCTCGTCCGGCATCTCGACGGCGCTGCAGACGCGCTACCTGCAGCAGGCGGCCTACATCGCGTACGCCACCAAGCGCGTGCGCGGCCTGTCCTTCTACCAGTGGGACGACGAGCCGATCCGCGACCTCGGCAGCGGCACGAAGCGCTACTCGGGCTGGCAGACGGGGCTGCGGTACAACGACGGCTCGCCGAAGCCGGTGCTGTCGGTGATGTCCGCGCCATTCGTGATCGACCAGGCCAAGGCCGGCGCGACCGCCACGTTCTGGGGTCAGGTCCGCGCCGAGGCGCAGGGCCAGATCACGCTCATGGTCCGCGGCAAGGGCTCGTCCGAGTTCACGGACGTCGGCACCTACAACACGCGCGCCGACGGCGTCTGGACGCGCAAGCTCAAGCCCCAGGCGGGCGCGGCGTACCGTTACGAGTGGACTCCGAAGCCCTCGCTGCTGGACCCGAACCCGCAGCCGCGCGTGTCGGGCATCATCGACTTCGCCAAGAAGGAGAAGAGCCGCTACAAGGCGGCCGCGGCGCTCGCCACCAGCTGATGACGCCGGCCGCGCACCAGGACCCCACCGCGTTCTACACCGCGGGCTATTCGCTCGAGGACCACGAGCGGAGCCTGAAGATGGGACGCTGGCGGGCGATCGGGGCGCGGTCCAAGGCCGCCCACGCGGTCGAGTTGTGCGCCCGGGCGGGGCTCTCCCCCGCCCGGGTCGTGGAGATCGGCTGCGGGGACGGCGCGCTGCTCGCGGCGTTGTCGGAGCAGTGGGCCGCCGCGACGTTCGACGGCTTCGAGCTCTCCGCCCCGGCGATCGAGATCGCGCGTTCCCGGGCGATCCCGCGCGTGGAGCGGCTCGAGGCCTACGACGGCGCCCGCGTGCCCGTCGAGGACTCGGCGTACGACCTCGCGATCCTCTCGCACGTCGTCGAGCACATCCCGGATCCAGCGCCGGTGTTGGCCGAAGCCGCCCGCGTCGCGCGGTTCGTGCTGGTCGAGGTGCCGCTGGAGCACAACCGCTCCGGGCGCCGCCCCGCCAAGCAGGCGATCTCCGCATCGATCGGGCACCTGCACGCGTTCGATCGCGCCGCGGTGAAGGCACTCGTCGGGGGCGCGGGCCTGCGCGTGATCGGCGAGTTGGCCGACCCGCTCGCCCGCGACCACCACGCCTTCTTCGCCGAGACGCCGAAGGCCCGCGCGGCCGCCACGGCCAAGTGGGCCGTCCGCGCCGCGGCGCACCGCGTGCGCCCGACCACCGCGGAACAGCTCTTCACGGTGCACTACGCCGTCCTCGCGCAAGCCGCCTGAGCGACGCCTCTACGCCGCCTCGCGCCGCGCCTCTCGCGCCACCTCTCCGCGCCGCGCCTCTCGGCGCGGCCGCGCCCGCTACACGCGGGTGAATCGCCGGCCGGCGACGGGCGAGAGCGCCTCGTCGATCGCGTCGGCGTCGGCCTCGTTCTTGGCCTTCTCCATGGCGGCGAGGCGCTCCGGCGTCATCGCCGTGGCGTCCTCTTCCTCGGCCAGCCACGCGGCGGCCTCGGCGGCGGCGGCCGCGTCACGCGTGACCTGCTTGCCGGAGGCGTAGTACTTGTCGATCTCGGCGAAGAGCTCGTCGACCAGGTTCTCGGTCGCGACCTTCTTGATCGGCTCGCCCTTGGAGTAGATCATCCCCATGTCCTTGGCGCCGGTGATGCCGAAGTCGGCGTGGCGGGCCTCGCCGATGCCGTTGACGGCGCAGCCGAGGACCGAGACCTCGATCGGGTCGTCGTAGGCCTCCAGCCGGCGCTCGACCTCCGCGACGACCGAGTCCATGTCGAACTGCAGGCGGCCGCAGGTCGGGCAGGCGATCAGCACCGGGCCGCGTTCACGCAGCTTGAGCGCCTTGAGGATCTCCCAGGCGACCTTGACCTCTTCCTCGGCGTGAAAGGTCGAGAGCGAGATCCGGATCGTGTCGCCGATGCCGTCCGCGAGCAGCGTGCCGAGGCCGACGGCGCTCTTCAAAGACCCGGACCACTTCGTGCCCGCCTCGGTGATGCCGAGGTGCAGCGGGTAGTCGATCCGCTCGCTGAGCAGGCGGTTCGCCGCAATCGTGTTCGGGACCGAGGTCGACTTCAAGGACACCTTGAAGTCCTCGAAGCGCAGGCGCTCCATCAGGCCGACGAACTCGACGGCGGCGGTGACGAGCGCCTCGACCGGATTGGTCATCTCGAGGTCGTGCAGGTGCTTGGGCAGCGAGCCGGAGTTCACGCCGATGCGCAGCGGCGTGCCGGCCGCCTTGGCGCGATCGGCGACCTCGGCGACCTTCTCGGGCCCGCCGATGTTGCCCGGGTTCAGACGGATGCAGTGCGCGCCCGCGTCGATCGCCTTCAGCGCCAGCGTGTGGTTGAAGTGGATGTCGGCGATGATCGGGATCGGCGACTCGCGCACGATCGTCTTGAGCGCCTCGACGTCCTTCTCGCGCGGGACGGCGCAGCGGACGATGTCCGCGCCGGCGTCCGCGACACGACGGATCTGGTCCATCGTGGCCTGCAGATTGGCCGTTTCGGTCTTGGTCATCGTCTGGACCGCGACCGGAGCGCCCCCGCCGATCTGGACACCACCGACGTTGACTGAGCGCTTGGAAGCCATTGGACATCCAGTTTAGAGAGAGGCGCGTCACTCAAGCGTAAATAACTTGATACCGAAAGATTCGATGGCTAAACTTTCGGGAGTCAACTATGAAACTTGAACCTCACGTCAAACGCATCGCGATCGCCGTCGTCCTCGGCGCGATCATGTCGGTGCTCTCCACCACGATCGTCAACGTCGCGCTGCAGACGCTCGCGGTCGAGCTCGACGCTCCGCTCGACAACGTCCAGTGGGTCGTCACCGGCTACATGCTGTCCCTCGCAGCCGTCATCCCCGTCTCCGGCTGGGCCGCCGCCCGCTTCGGCGCCCGCCGCCTCTACATCCTCAGCCTCATCCTCTTCACCGCCGGCTCCGCGCTCTGCGGGTTCGCGTGGAACCTCGAGACCCTCGTCGCCGCGCGCGTGCTCCAGGGCCTCGCGGGTGGCCTGCTCGTCCCGATCGGCCAGATCGCCCTGGTCAAGGCCGCCGGCCCGCGCAACATGGCGCGCGTGATGAGCGTCATCGGCGTCCCGATCATCCTCGCCCCCGTCTTCGGCCCCACCCTCGGCGGCCTGCTCGTCGAGCACATCGCCTGGCAAGCGATCTTCTTCATCAACGTCCCGGTCGGCATCGTCGCCGCGATCGCCGCCTTCCGGCTGCTGCCGCACGACACCGCCCCGGAGACCACCGAGAAGCTGGACGCCACGGGCCTCGCGCTCGTCGCCACCGGCCTCGTCGGCATCACGTACGGCCTCGCCGAGAGCGGCATGGCCGGCTCGATGACCGCGCCGGAAGTCCTCGTGCCCGTGCTCACCGGCATCGCGCTCGTCGCCACGTTCGTCATCCGCGCGCTGCGCATCCCGAACCCGCTCCTGGACGTCCGCCTGTACGCCAACAAGGCGTTCGCGGCCGCGTCGGTCACCACGTTCGGCCTCGGCGCCGCGCTGTTCGGCGGCATGGTCCTGATGCCGCTCTACTTCCAGCTCGTCCGCGGTGAGGACGCCGTCATGACCGGCCTGCTACTGATCCCGCAGGGGATCGGCGCCGCGCTCGCCATGGCCGCCTCCGGCCGCATCACCGAGCGCCTCGGCGGCGGGCTCACGAGCCTCATCGGCGGCGCGATCATGATCGTCGCCACCCTCCCGTTCGTCCTGATCGACGCCACCACATCGTTCTTCACGCTCGACGCGGCGATGGTCGTGCGCGGGTTCGGCATCGGCCTGGCGATGATGCCGGCGATGACCGCCGCCTACGCGACGCTCCGGCCCGAGCAGGTCAACGACGCCGCGCCGCAGCTGAACGTGCTCCAGCGCGTCGGCGGGTCGATCGGTACCGCCATCCTTACCGTCGTGCTCCAGAACGGGATCACCGCCAACACGCCGGACGCGATCGCGGCGAGCTTCGCCCACACCTACTGGTGGGTCGTCGGCGTGAGCGTCATCGCGCTGCTCCCGACGATCCTGCTGGCCGTCATCGAGCGCCGCCGCGCGCCCGAGATGGTGGGAGAGTTGGCAGTCGCATGAGCCAAGAGGTGCGCAACGCGATGGGTGAGCTGTTCGCCGCCGAGCGCCGCCTGCGCGGGCGCGACCCGCACCGCCAGGGCGAGCTCTCCGCCACGCAGGTCCGCGCCCTGTTCCAGCTCGAACGCGGGGAGGCGTGCACCGCGGGTGAGCTGGCCAAGCGCGCCGACCTCTCCCCCGCCTCGATGACCGCGATGCTCGACCAGCTCGAGCACTCCGGCATGATCGAGCGCCGTCGCAGCGACCAGGACCGGCGCCAGGTGATCGTCTCCCTCACCGAAGCCGGCCACGAGACGCTCGCGGCCAAGCGCGCCAAGATCGAGGCGCGCACCGCCGAGTTGCTCGGCCCCTACAGCGACCAAGAGCTCGACAGCGCCGTGCGCGTGATGCGCTCGCTGGTCGAGCTCCTGGATTCGCTCGGAAGGTAGGGCCACCCCCACCCGAAGATGGGGGTTCCCACGCAGTGCTCCGCGTCACCCGCGCGACACACTTGAGTCCTCCGGTCGGCCACGGCCCCATCGCGTGGCCGACCGCTGAACCTTCTGCGACCAAGCGCGGCCCTCGGGCCGCGCTTGGTCGTTCTAGAGCCGAAATCCGCCGAACCTAAAGAGGGACAGTCCCTCTTTAGGTTTGACGTGGCTTACAGGCGGAACGTGGCGACGAGCTGCTCGAGCTCCGAAGCGCTGCCGGCCAGCTCGTGCGCCGACGCCGCGATCTCCTGCGTCGAGGCGCTCGTCTGCTGGGTCGAGGCCGAGACCTGCTCGCTCGAGGCGCTCGCGGACTCGGCGACCGTGGCGACGCCGACGACGTCCTCCGCGATCTGGTTCGCGTCCAGCGACAGGGCCTCGACGGCGCCGGCGATGTCCGCGGCCCGGCCGGTGACCTCGTCGACGGCGGCGCCGATGGCCTCGAACGCCGCGCGGGCGCGCTCGACCGTCGCCGTGCCACCCTCGGTGCGCTCGGCGGTGTCGGCCACCATCGAGACGACCTCGCCGGTCTCACGCTGGATCTCGTTGATGAGCCCCGCGATCTCGCCCGCCGCGGACTGCGACTCCTCGGCCAGCTTGCGCACTTCCTCGGCCACGACCGCGAACCCGCGGCCCTGCTCGCCGGCGCGAGCGGCCTCGATCGCGGCGTTCAGCGCGAGCAGGTTCGTCTGCTCGGCCAGGCCGGTGATCGTGGTCACGATGCCGCCGATCTTCTCGGACTTGGCGGCGAGCGTCTCGATCGCGCCGGTCACGCCGCTGGCGGACTCGGCGAGGCCGGTCATCGCGGCCGAAGCCTCACCGGCGGCGACGAGGCCCTCGGTGGCCATCGACTTGGCCTGCTCGGCCTGGCCGGCGGCCTCGTGGGCGCGCTCGGCGCTGTCACGCGCGGTGTCGGCGACCCGCTCGGCGGCCTCGCGGACGGCTTCGACCTTCTGGACCTGGATGTTCGTGCCCGCGGCGACCTCACCGATCGCGACGGCGATCTCCTGGATCGCGCGGCCGGCCTCGTCGGACGTCCCGGCCATCTGACGCGAAGCGGCGCTGACTCCCGTGGCGGTCGTGTGCACGCGGCCCACGATCCCGCGCAGGTCCTCGACCAGGCGGTTGAACGCGATGCCGAGCACGTCCTTGTCGGAGCGCGGCTGCACGGACACGGTCAAGTCGCCGTCGGCGACGGCCTCGGCGGCGTCGGCCTTCTCGCGCAGGTACTCGACGGTGCGCTCGAAGGAGGCGGCCAGGCGGCCAACCTCGTCGTTGGTCTTGACGTCCACGCGAACGTCGATGTCACCCTCGGCGACGCGCTCAGCGGCCTCGGTGACGGTGCGGATCGGCTTGGTGAGCAGGTTGGCGACCCACACGATCACGAGGCTGATGAGGATCAGCGCGATCAGGCCGACGACGATCAGGGTGTTGCGCAGGCTCTTGACCGGGGCGAGCACCTCAGCCTGCGGGACGGACGTGAGGAAGCTCCAGCCCGCGGAATCGATCTTCGACCACGTGAGGACGACGTCCTTGCCCGTGAACGGGTCCTTGGTCTCGATCTGACCGCTCTTGCCGGCCGCGATCGAGTCCGCGACCTGCTTGAGCTCAGCGTTGTCGGTCTTCTGGGCGAGCGCGGCGAGGCTGACCTTGCCGGTCTGCGCCTTGTCCGGGCTGGCGATCAGGACGCCCTTCGCCGAGGTCGCGAACGCGTAGCCCGACTCGTAGAACTTCATCTTGCCCATCTCGCCGTCGATTAGCGCGAGCGTGTTGGCCGTACCGGCGTAGCCGACGACCTTGCCGCCGCGCTGGACCGGCGCCTGGTAGGTCACGTACATCGTGCCCTCGTACGCGGCGGGCTCTTGGACGCCCGGCATCGGGGTCTTGACGAACGTCTCGGCGCCCTTGAGGCCGTCCTTGCTGGCGGTGACGGCGATCTTGCCCTTCGCGTCGAGCGCGACGCTCGGCTGGAACGAGCCGTCCGGGAGCGTGCCGGGCTGTCCGGCGGCGCCCGCGTCGTTGCCGAACGTGTTCGGCAGCAGACCGCCGAAGACGGCGACGACGCTGCCCTTGGCTGCGGTCTGGAGGCCGGTCATACCGGCGATGGCGTCGGCGCGGCTGTTGCTGGTGGACAGGATCAGCGCGGCGGAGTTGGCGATGTTCTGCACGCCGGCGACGGCGGCGTCGACCTTGGCGGACTCGACGGCGGTGCGCTGGTTGAGCTCGGCGTAGGCGGAGGTCTCCTGCGCGGACGACGCGCGGGAGATCGCGAGGAGGGTCACCGCGACGAGCGCGACGATGACCGGTAGCAAGATGAGCGCGAGCATCTTCGCGCGGAGGGAACGGGGCTTCGGCATGGCCTCCTAGCAATCGGAGGCCTTGACCATTTCTTTACCTGAACATGGCCTCGATGTCAGATGCGAACTTCTCCATGATCGGCCGCCGCTTGAGCTTCATCGTGGGGGTCAGCTCATCCCCACCGGGAAGCCAGTCGTCGCTCAGCAGCGTCCAGCGCTTGATCTGCTCTGGGCGCGACAGCGTCGAGTTGGCCGCCTCGACCGCCGCCGCCACGGCTCCTTCGTGGTCATCGACCGTCTGCGCGAAGTCCGGGTCGAGCACCAGCAACGCGACGTTGTACGGACGCCCGTCGCCGACCACGCACGCCTGGCCGATCAACGGCGACGAGCCTTTCAGCGCCGCTTCGATGTTCGCCGGGGACATGTTCTTGCCCGCCGCGTTGATGATCAGCTCCTTCTTGCGGTCGATGATCGTGACGTAGCCGTCCTCGTCGATCGTCGCGACATCGCCCGTGTGCAGCCAGCCTTCGTCGTCGAGCGCCTCGGCCGTCTGGTCCGGCAGGTTGCGATAGCCGACCATCACCACCTTCGAGCGCGCGAGCAGCTCGCCGTCCTCGGCGAGTTTGAGCTCCACCCCCGGCGACGGGAGCCCGACCGTGCCGATCTTGATCCGCTCCTCGGGATTCGACGCGCCTGCACCGCACGTCTCGGACATCCCCCAGATCTCGGCCAGCGGGACGCCGATGGCATGGAAGAAGACCAGCACCTCACGCGGTGTGGGCGCCGCGCCGACGTTCACGAGCTTGGCCTCGTCGAGCCCGATCGCGGCGCGCAGCGGCCCGAACAGCTTCTGCTCGCCCACCGCCATCGCGCCTTGCAGAGCCTCGGGCAGCGGCTGGCCCGCCTGCTGGAGCTCCACCGCCTGCTTGCCCGCCGCGAGGAGCTTCTGCGCGTCCTCGTTGCCGGCCAGCTTGGCCTCCACGCCCGCCTTGAGCTTCTCCCACACGCGCGGGACCGCGAAGAACCACGTCGGCTTTACCGCCGGGAGGAACTCCCCGATCCGGCGCGGGTCCGGACACGTCGTGATCGTCATGCCGTAGACGATCGGCAGGTAGTGATGGGCGGTGCGTTCGGCCACGTGGGCGCTCGGCAGCCACGAGATCACGCGCGAGCCGTCCGGGAAGCCGACGCGCTTTTCCACCGCGTCCACGGCCGCCATCTCGTTGGCGTGCGTGAGCTGGACGCCCTTCGGCGGGCCGGTCGTGCCCGACGTGTAGATGATCGTGAGGATGTCGTCGGGCCGGACCGCGCGCCAGTCGGGCTGAAAGCCCGGCACCGCGTGCCCGGCCATCTCCTCGACGGTGATCACGTACTCGACGAGCGGCGCGACCGCAGCCTTGAACGGCGCCTCGACGATGGCGACCCGCGCGCCGGCGTCCTTGATCACGTACGCGATCTGGTCGGGCGCGGACGTGAGGTAGATCGAGAACGGCGTGGCGCCGAGCATCGTGGTCGCGAGATCCGCGACCATGAACTCCGGGCGGTTGGAGACCATCAGCGCGACCGTGTCGCCCCGGGTCACGCCCAGGGCCTGGAGACCGCCCGCGAAGGCGTCCACCCGGTCCTGGAGCTCCGCCCAGGTCCAGGCGATCTCATCGTCCTTCGTGCGGACCGCGATGCGGTCCGCATTGTCCTCGACGGTGAGCCGAAACGCTTCGGCGATCGTCGGGGCGCCCACAGAGCGTCTCTCCCCCATAGGGGGACGCTATCGCAGACCGAAGCCGCCGTTCTGGATCCGATCGATGTCGTTGCTCAGGCCGATCACGAACAGCATGAGCACGAGCGCGAACCCGATGAAGCCGGCCCGTTCCATCACGCTGAACGGGATCGCCTTCCCGCGCACCTTCTCGGCCAGCGCCCAGAAGATGTGGCCGCCGTCGAGCGGCAGGAACGGGAACAGGTTGATGACGCCGAGGCTCAGCGAGATCAGCGCGAGCACGTACAGCGCCGTCACCCAATCGATCGAGATCGCCGCCCGCGTCGTCTCGTAGCCTCCGACGACGCTGCCGATCTCCTTGCGTTTCTCGGAGTCGAAGATCTGCGCGATGTGGCTGACGGTGGTGGACGTGACGAACCACATCTCGTCCAGCGCTTGGCCTGAGGACGCGACCGGACCCAGGTCGGTGCGCATCGCCTCCTGGTCGTAGCCGAAGCCGAACCGGTAGCGCGGCGGGGTCTGCTTGTTGTCGAGGAACGTGTTGCCGCTGATCGTGACGGTCTGGCCGTTGCGGTCGACCGTGAAGGTGACGGCGTCGCCCTTGTGCTTGCCGACGGTCTCGGTGACCTGCTTGAGCTGCTCGCTGTAGGTGCCGGTGAGGCGGTTGCCGTCGACGGCGAGCACCTTGTCGCCGTTTTGGAGCTTGCCGTCGGCGGGGAGGTTGGCCTCGACGTTGCCGACCACGAGCGGCGGCTCGATCGGCCCGCGCGCCATGAAGATGCCGGCCATGATCGCGAACGCGAGCGCGATGTTCACGGCCGGGCCGGCGCCGATCACGACGATCCGCTTCCACACCGGCTGGCGGTAGTAGGCGCGGTGCGCGTGCTCCGGCGGGATGTCCTCCGCCGGGTTCATGCCCGTGATCTTCACGTAGCCGCCGAGTGGGATCGAGCCGATCGCGTACTCGGTCTCGCCGCGCTTGCGCTTGGCGATCAGCGGCGGGAAGAACAGCGCGAAGCGCTCGACCCGCATCCCCACGGCCTTGGCCGCGAAGAAGTGGCCTGCCTCGTGCAGGATGATCAGGAAGGCAAAGCCGAGGAAGGCCAGCAGCCAGGTCATTTACGCGTGAACCCCTTCGATCAGGTCGGCGGCGATCTCGCGCGCCTCGGCATCGGTGACGTAGAGCGCCTCGAAGTCGTGCACGCGGCGCGTACCGAGCTCGTCCAGGACGCCTTCGATCACCTGCGGGATGCCGATGAACGGCAGGCGGCCGTTGAGGAAGGCGTGGACGGCGACCTCGTTGGCGGCGTTGAGCGCGCACGGCGCGGTGCCGCCGGCGAGGCCGGCCTCGCGGGCGAGCCGCAGGCACGGGAACGTGTCCAGGTCCGGCGCCTCGAAGGTGAGTTGCCCGAGTTCGACCAGGTCCAGCGGCTTGATCGGCAGGTCGGCGCGGTCCGGGTGATGGAGCGCGTAGCCGATTGCCACGCGCATGTCCGGATAGCCCATGTGGGCCTTCGTGGAGCCGTCGCAGAGCTGGACCATCGCGTGGATGATCGACTGCGGGTGGACCACGACGTCGATCTTGTCGTACGGCGTTCCGAACAGGTGGTGGGCCTCCATCACTTCCAGGCCCTTGTTCATCAGCGTCGCGCTGTCGATCGTGATCTTCCCGCCCATGCGCCACGTCGGGTGGTTCAGGGCCTCCTCGACGGTGATGTCCTTGAGGTCCTTGCGGCCGCGGAACGGGCCGCCGGAAGCCGTGATGACGAGCTTGTCCACCACGCCGGGCGGCTCGCCGGTCAGGAGGTGGTGGATGGCGGTGTGCTCGGAGTCGATCGGGATCAGGCGTGAGCCGGTCGCTTCCGCGAGCGCGGTCACGAGCTCTCCGCCGACGACGAGCGACTCCTTGTTGGCCAGCGCGACGTCCATTCCCTCGGTGAGGGCGACGATCGTCGGGCCGAGGCCGGCGGAGCCGACGATGCTGTTGAGCACGAGGTCCGCCCCGGACTCGGCGACGAGCCGGACGAGGCCCTCGGGGCCGGCGAGCACTTCGCCGCCCGTCCAGTTCTCGGCCGCGCGGGCGGCGGCGTCGGTGTCGGTCAGCGCGATCCGGGTGACGCCGCGCTCGATCGCCTGCTGGACGAGCGGGAGATGGCTGCTTCCCGCGGAGAGGCCGACGATCTCGAACTGCTCGGGGGCGCGCTTGACGACGTCGAGCGCTTGGGTGCCGATGGAGCCCGTCGAGCCCAGGATGAGGAGCCGCTTCACGACGCTTCAGTCTGGCAGGGGCCAGGTTTGGTCTGGATAAGGTTCGCGGGGATGGCCGGACCGATCGTCTTCCTCCACGGAGTGATGGTGGACGGGTCGCTGTGGGACGACGTCGTCGCGCTGCTGCCCGATCGAGAGTGCGTCGTGCTGGAGCTGCCGCTGGGCTCGCATACCGTGCCGGTGCCGGATCGCTCGCGCCAGACGCCCGCGGGTGTCGCGGAGTTGATCCTGGACGAGCTCGAGCGGCGAGAGCTTTTCGACGTGACGCTGGTCGGCTGCGACACGGGCGGAATGCTCGCGCAACTGGTCGTCGCGCGCGATGCGTCGCGGATCTCGCGGCTGGTCTTGACGCCTTGCGACGCCCTGGAGGTGTGTCCGCCGGCGCTGTTCAAGCCGATGTTCGCGTTGGGTCGGTTCCCATTGCTGTTGAGTGCGTTCCTACAGCCCTTGCGGTTCACTCCCGCGCGGCGATTGCCGATCGCGTTCGGGTGGCTGACGAAGCGGGTCGATGACGCGCGTCTGGCCCGGTGGGGCACGCCGTCCTTGCGGGACCGCGAGATCTTGCGGGATGGGGCGGCGTTCGCGGCGGCGTGCTCGCCCGCCGTGACGCTGGACGTGGCGCCGTTGCTGCGATCGTTCGGCGGTGAGGTCGTGGTGCTGTGGCCGCCCGAGGATCCGTGCTTTCCGTTCGCACTGGGTGAGCGGGTCGCGGCGTTGTTCGACGACGCGCGGCTGATCGAGGTCGAAGACTCCTACTGCTTCGTGGCCATCGACCGCCCAGACGCGCTCGCTGCCGTCCTATGACCGGCGCGTTTCTAAAGAGGGACTGTCCCTCTTTATGAAGTCGCATTGGGAGCAGGAAGCGGCGAACTGGATCGCCTGGGCGCGCACAGCCGGCCACGACGTCTACTGGTCCTACCGCGACCCCTTCTTCGAGCTCGTCCCTCCACCCGGCCGTGCGACGTTGGAGATCGGTTGCGGCGAAGGCCGCGTATGCCGCGATCTGGCCTCGCGCGGCCATCTGGTGACGGGGATCGACCAGTCCTTGTCGCTGCTGCGGGCGGCGGCTTCCGCGCACCCTGAGGGCACCTACGCGATCGCCGACGCGTCGGCGCTGCCGTTCGACGACGGGTCCTTCGACCTCGTCGTGGCCTACAACTCGCTGATGGACATGGAGGACATGCCCGGCGCGGTGCGGGAGGCTGAGCGGGTCCTGGCGCCGGGAGGTGCGTTCTGCGTGTGCATCACGAACCCGATCGCCGACCTCGCGCGCTGGAACGGCAACGGCTGGACGCTCGAGCGCCCCTACATCCAGTCGGGGCGCTTCGAAGGCACGTACACGCGGGACGGGCTGACCATGACCTTCAAGGGTTGGACCCATCCGCTGTCGGTCTACTCGCGGGCGTTGGAGGCCGCCGGCCTGCGCATCGAGGCCCTCCGGGAGCCCGTCCCGCCGATCCGGCGAGACGACCTGCTCCCGATGTTCGTCATGTTCCGCGCCGCCCGCTGAATCTAAAGAGGGACTGTCCCCCTTTAGATTTGCGCCACACCCTGGGTCCATTCGATCTCGCGCGCGACCATCTCCGCCTGGTCGCCGGCGAGATACAGCGCCATGTCGATACCCGCCGTGACCCCGGCAGACGTGATGATGTCGCCCTCGTCGACGAACCGCGCGCCGTCTTGCACGTCGGCACCTGCGGCCCGCAGGTCCTCGATCGCGCTGTGGTGCGTGATTGCCCGCCGCCCCGTGAGAATCCCCGCCTCGGCCAGCAGCATCGCGCCGGTGCACACCGATCCCACCCGCCGCCCGCGGTGGTGCCGCTCGGCGAGCCGCTCCGTGATCACGCCGCGCCTTGACTCGTAGTACGTCCCGGGCCCACTCCGGTCACTCCAACCGCCCCCGGGCACGAGCACCAGCTCCGGGTCGCCCAGCACCCCGTCCGGCACGATCCGCGCGCCGCCGGCGGATGTCACCGTCGCCGCGTCCTCCACCGTCACCAACCGCACCGGCACCCTGGCGGTCCTGAGCACCTCGAACGGCCCGAACGCGTCCAGGTCGTCGAACCCGTCGAACAGAAGGATCTCAATCGTCATTGCTGCATCGTCCTTCCGTCGCTACCGTCTTTCGAGTGGCAGGAACGCCATCATCAGCTACGATCCAGCCATTCCTAAAGCGGGACAGTCCCTCTTTAGGTTCCGGCGTCCACGAGGTGGCCGTCCTCGCGCTCGACGCGGTCGTCCCGCTCGACCTCGCGATCCCCGCGCAGATCTTCGGGACGTACGAGGAGACGCCGTACAGGGTCACCGTGTGCGCCGCGTCTCCGGTCGTGCCCACCACCGCCGGTTTCTCAATCACTGCTCAGGCCGGACTGGAGGCGCTCGCAGACGCCGACACCGTCATCGTCCCGGGCTTCTCGCCGAATCTGCGTGTGCCCGAAGAGCATGTGCTCGAGGCGCTGCGCAACGCGCCCGGCCGTGTCGTCTCCATCTGCACGGGCGCGTTCGCGCTCGCCGCGGCGGGCATTCTCGACGGCCGCCGTGCCACCACGCACTGGCGCGACGCCGCCGACCTCGCCGCGCTGTATCCGCGCGTGTCCGTCAACCCGGACGTCCTCTACATCGACGAGGGAGAGGTTCTTACTTCGGCCGGCGTCGCCTCGGGCCTGGACCTCTGCCTGCACATCCTGCGCCTCGACCATGGCGCCGACCTCGCCGCGCGCGTCGCACGTCGCATCGTCGTCCCGCCTCACCGCGAGGGCGGCCAAGCGCAGTACGTCCAGCAGCCGCTCCCCAAGCACCCGGGCGGTTCCCTCGCCCCGACTCGCGCCTGGGCCCTCGAGCGCCTCCGCGAACCGCTCACGGTTCGTGACCTGGCGGCCCATGCCCACGTATCCGAGCGCACATTCGCCCGCCGCTTCCACGCCGAGACCGGCGTCTCCGTCCTGCGCTGGTTGCTAACACGCCGCATCGATGCGGCCCGGGCGCTGCTCGAGTCCACGTCGGCCTCGATCGACGACATCGCCGCCGAGTGCGGCTTTGGCACGGCACCAAACCTCCGCAAGCACTTCCACCGCCACCTCAGCGTCACACCCACGGCCTACCGCCGTACGTTCCGTTCCTAAAGCGGGACAGTCCCTCTTTAGGAACGCCGCGGGGGCGAATCCTCCGGCACCGAGAGCTAGGGAAGACATGCCCCGTCTTCCCCGTGCCGAGGTTGCGCCCGGCATCTACCACGTGTACGCCCGAGGCAATCGAAAGCAGCCGATCTTCGCCGACGACCGGGATCGGCGGCGGTACCTCGCCTTGCTCGAGGACGTCGTGAAGCGGACCGGATGGCGAGTGCTCTCGTACTGCCTGATGGGCAACCACATGCACCTGCTCATCGAGACCCAGGAGCCGAATCTCGGGACAGGGATGCACCGGCTCCACGGCGGCTACGCGCAGTACTTCAATCGCCGGCACGGGTTCAGCGGGCACCTGTTCCAGGACCGCTACGACTCGGTGACGATCGAGAACGACGCGCAACTCTGGACCGCGGCGGCGTACATCGCGCGCAATCCGGTGACGGCCGGCCTCTGCTCGACCGCGACCGACTATCTCTGGAGCAGCCACGCCGACGTGGTCAACGGGTGGTGCGCTCCCGCCTGGCTCGACACGAGCCGCCTTCTCTCCTTCTTCTCGACGGACGGCGGAGACGGCCTCGAGCGCTACAAGGCGATGGTCGCGCTCCCGCCCAGCCCTCGCAGACGCAAGAACCTAAAGCGGGACAGTCCCTCTTTAAGGACGCTCCTCGCCAGCGGGGCGGAGAAGGGGGCGGATGAACCACAGGACCGCCAACAGCACAGCGACGACCGCCGGGCCCGCGACGACGATCCAGTGGTCGTAAAGGAAGTCCGTGACCATGACCAAAGCCAGGATGAGCGCCACCGCCAGGCACGCCAAGCCCGCAATCAGGTACTTGTGCGCCGATTCGACGATGAAGGCGCGGTCGTTCTTGTGGAACCGCAGGCGGTGGGTGGCGGACGGCGCGATGAGGAAGACGACGGACGCCGCGGTGAACAACAGCGCGGCGTAGAAGACGCTCTTCTGGAACGACGTGATGCGCTCGAAGCCCTGGGCGAACGGCACGGTGAGCAGGAAGGCGAGGAGGAACTGCACGCCCGGTAGCGCGACCCGGAGCTCGTTGAGGAGCTCCATCATCTGCCGGTCGCGCTTCTCCTCGTCGTTCATGCCAAGAGCAACCACACGTAGTAGCCGGCGACGAGGGCGAACAGCGCGGCGTCCACGCGGTCCAGGGCGCCACCGTGGGCCCCGAACAGGGTTCCCGTGTCCTTGGTACCCATGTCGCGCTTGATCAATGACTCGAAGAGGTCACCGATCGGTGCGGCGATCACGATGGCCAGCCCGAGCAGCAGGCCGTCGACGCCGGAGATCCAGCCGTCGTCGGAGTACGTCTGTGCCCAGTACCAGACCGCCAGCGTCCCGACGAGGATGCCGCACGCCAGGCCCTCGACCGTCTTGTTGGGCGAGATCGTCGGCGCGAGCTTGTGGCGGCCGAACGCGCGCCCGCCGAAGTAGGCGAACGTGTCGCCGACGAACGTGCCGAGCAGGACCAGCACGACCAACGCACCGCCGTGGTCGAGCCCGCGCAGCATGGCCGCGTGTGCCACGCCGAGGCCGATCCACGCGACGATCAAGACCGTCGCCGACATCGACGCGGTGATGCGCTCGCGCGTCGGGGCCGCGATCGCGAGGAAGAACGTCAGCGGGATGGTCGCCGCCAGAGCCAGCAGGACCTGACGCTCGTCGCCGGCCGTGCCCGCCACCGTCAGCCCGATCACGCCGAGCATCGCTGCCAGCCGGACCGGTCGCGCGCGATCGAGCATCACGCTGAGCTCGTGCACGCAGATCACGCCGAGGGCGGCGATGCCGGCCGCGAACACCCACTCGCCCTGCCAGATGATGAGGACGGCGAAGGCCACCGCCGGGATCGCCACCAACACGCGGGCGAGCAGATCGGAGGTCCCGTGGCGGGGCTTGCGGGGTTCGTCAGCGCCGCGCCGCGGGACGGGCATGGCTCAACGCACCCCGAACCGACGCACGCGCGCCTCGTAGGAGGCGAGTGCCTCCTCGAAGTCCGCGCGCGAGAAGTCGGGCCACAGCACGTCGGTGAAGTGCAGCTCCGAGTAGGCCGCCTGCCACAGCAGGTAGTTCGAGATCCGCTGCTCGCCCGAGGTCCGGATCAGCAGGTCCGGGTCGTGCATCTCGGGCGCGTACAGCAACTGCCGGAACGCATCCTCACCGCCGCCCGTGTACCGTTCCGCCGCGTCCAGGATCTCGGAGCGGCCGCCGTAGTTGAACGCGACGTACAGCGTGATCCGCGTGTTGGAGGCGGTCTTCTCCTCCGCCCACCGCATCTGCTCCAGAAGCTCCGGGAGCACACCCTCACGCCGCCCGACGAAGCGCATCTTCACGCCCTCCTCGTGCAGCTCGGGCGTCTCGTCGATGATGCGCGCGCTGAACAACGCCATCAGCGCGTCGACTTCATCCTGCGGGCGATTCCAGTTCTCGGTCGAGAACGAGTAGAGCGTCAGCTCACGCACGCCGAGGTCGACGGCGTCGCGCAGACGCGCCTTCACCGTATCGGCGCCTGCCTTATGGCCTTCTGAGATCGGGACGCCGTGCTGGTGAGCCCACCGCCCGTTGCCATCCATGATGATGGCCACGTAGGTGGCGCTCACACCTCAGTGATCTCGGCTTCCTTGGCCTTGAGCGCTGCGTCGAGCTCGGCGACCTTCTCGTTGGTCAGCTTCTGCAGCGCCTCTTCGGCGCGATGCTCGTCGTCCGCTCCGGCCTCGCCGGCGTCCTTGAGCTCTTTGAGATCGTGCATGACGTCGCGCCGGATGTTGCGCAGCGCGACCTTGCCGTCCTCGGTCAGGCCCTTGACGACTTTGACGAGCTGCCGACGGCGCTCCTCGGTGAGCTCCGGGAGCTGCATGCGGATGATCTGGCCGTCGTTGTTCGGCGTGAGGCCGAGGTCCGACTCCTGGATCGCCCGTTCGATCGCCTTGAGCGAGCTCTTGTCGTACGGCTGCACCGTGAGCAGCCGTGCCTCGGGAGCGTTGACCGTCGCCATCTGATTCAGCGGCGTCATCGTCCCGTAGTACTCCACGTTGATGCGATCCAGCAGCGACGGAGTAGCCCGTCCCGCCCGCACCGACTGGAATTTCTGGCGCGTCGCCTCCACGGACTTGTCCATGTGCTCGCGCGCGTCTTGAAGGAGTTCGTCGATCACGTTGTCACCAGCGTCCCCACTCGATCGCCGGAGATTATCCGGTTGATGTTGGAGTCGTCGGCCATGTCGAAGACATGGATGTTGAGCTTGTTCTCCATGCAGAGCGTCAGCGCCGTCATATCCATCACGCGCAGGTTGCGCTCGAGCGCTTCCTGGGCGGTGATCTCGGCGATGAACTCGGCGTCCGGGACCTTGCGCGGGTCGGCGGTGTAGATGCCGTCGACGCCGTTCTTGGCCATCAGCAGGATCTCGGCGTGCATCTCGACGGCGCGCAGCGCCGCCGCCGTGTCGGAGCTGAAGAACGGGTTGCCCGTGCCCGCCGCGAAGATCACGACGCGCTTCTTCTCCAGGTGCCGCATGGCCCGCCGGCGGATGTAGGGCTCGGCGACTTCCGAGATCGTGATCGCCGACTGCACACGCGTGTGCACGTCGCGCTTCTCCAGCGCGTCCTGCAACGTCAACGCGTTGAGCACGATCGCGAGCATGCCCATGTAGTCGCCGGTCGCGCGGTCCATGCCGTCCGCGGCCGCTGACAGGCCGCGGAAGATGTTCCCCGCGCCGAGCACGATGCCGATCTCCACGCCGCGATCGTGGACCACTTTGAGCTGGTCGGCGATCCGCCCGACGGTGACAGGGTCGGTCCCGTAGTCGAGCGGGCCCATGAGGGCCTCGCCCGACAACTTGATGAGGACCCGGCTGAAGACCGGATCGGACAACTAGGCCCCGACCGCGAAGCGGGCGAAGCGCTTGATCACGACGTTCTCGCCGGCGGTGCCGGAGAGGTTCGCGCGCAGCTCCTCGATCGTCTTACCGTCGTACTTGTCCGAGTTGACGTGGACCTGGTTGAGCAGCACGTGGTCATTCATCCACGCCTTGAGCTTGCCCTCGGCGATCTTGCCGCGGATGTGCTCGGGCTTGTCGGCGGCCTGCTGCTCGAAGACGCGCAGCTCGGCCTCCTTCGCCTCCGCCGGGATGTCGGCCTCGGAGACGTACAGCGGCGCGGCCGCGGCGATGTGCAGCGCGATGTCGCGGGCGAACGCCTGGAAGTCCTCGTTGCGCGCGACGAAGTCGGTGTTGCAGTCGACCTCGACCAGCACGCCGACCTTGCCGTTGGAGTGGATGTAGGAGGCGACGGTGCCCTCGGTGGCCTCGCGGTCACCGACCTTGAGCGCCTTGTCGCCCAAACGCACGCGCAGGAGCTCGACGGCGGCCTCGATGTCGCCGCCCGACTCCGTCAGCGCGTTCTTGCAATCCATCATGCCCGCGCCCGTACGGTCGCGGAGTTCCTTGACCTGCTTGGCGGAAATGGTGGGAGTCGTCACTTCTCTTCCTTCGTCTCGTCGGTGGTCTCGGCGGGAGCGGCGGCCTCGGCAGCCTCGACGTCGGCCGGAGCGGCCTCGGCGGCCTCCTCGGCGACGGCGCTCGGGCCCGGCTCGGGCGCGGCGGCCTTCGGCTTGGCCTTCGCCTTGGACGCCTTCTGACGCGCCTGCTCGACGGGGGCCTCCACGGCCTCGTCGACGGGCGACGCGGCGCCCTTCTCGTGCTCGACCTTGTCGGGCGACTCGACCTGCTCCGCGCTGCTCGGACCCGGGGTACCCGCGGCGGGCACGGCTTCCTCGGTCGCGGCCTGCTCGGCAGCGGCGGCCTCGGCGTTGCCGGTGCCGGCCGGCGTCTTCGGCGCGGCCTTCACGGCGGCGGCGACGTTCGCCTCGGCGACGTCGCGCGGCTCACCCTCGGCGGCCGTCGTGAGCGCGGCCTCGGCCTCGGCGCGCTTGGCGGCCTCAGCGGCAGCCTTCTCCTCTTCCTCGCGGCGAGCGCGCTCCTCGGCCTCGCGCTGCTGCTGCGCCGCGGCCTCGGCGCGAGCGGCCTCTTCCTCGGAGCGGAAGCGGGCGCGGCCCTGCTGGACGACGTCGCCGATGGCCTGCGTGATGATGTTGCAGGCGCGGATCGCGTCGTCGTTGCCGGGGATGACGTAGTCGATGCCGTCCGGGTCGGCGTTCGTGTCGACCAAGCCGATGATCGGGATGCGCAGGCGCTGGGCCTCACGCACGGCGATCGCCTCGGTCTTGAGGTCGATGACGAACATCGCGTCGGGGACGCGGGTCATGTTCTTGACGCCGCCCAGGTTGGCCTGAAGCTTCAGGAGGTCGGCCTCGGCGGACAGACGCTCACGCGTCGGCAACAGCGAGAGCTGACCGTCGGCCTGGTAGCGCTCGAGGTCGTGCAGGCGCTTGATACGCGCGGCCATCGTCTGGTAGTTCGTCAGCAGTCCGCCGAGCCAGCGGTGGTTGACGTACGGCATGTTCGACGCGGTGGCGATCTCCTTGATGCCGTCGCGTGCCTGCTTCTTGGTGCCGACGAACAGGACCGTGCCGCCGCGGTGGGCGATCTCGGTCGCGAACTGCTGCGCCTGGCTGAGCAGCACCTGCGTCTTGAGCAGGTCGATGAGGTAGATGCCGCCGTTCTCGCCGTGGATGAAGCGGCGCATCTTCGGGTTCCAGCGGCGTGTCTGGTGACCGAAGTGGACTCCGGCTTCCAGCAGTTCCTTCAGGCCAACTTCGGCCATGGGTGGTGCTCCTTGGTGCGTGATGAGTACAGGTCCCGGGCAACGAGGAGCGCGGACCCGGCGTAGGTCGCCGGGCAGGAACCGCGGCCTCGGG
Organism: Solirubrobacter taibaiensis; assembly: GCA_027587225.1. Classification (GTDB taxonomy): domain Bacteria; phylum Actinomycetota; class Thermoleophilia; order Solirubrobacterales; family Solirubrobacteraceae; genus Solirubrobacter; species Solirubrobacter taibaiensis. The sequence goes on along the minus strand of JAPDDQ010000002.1, from coordinate 34,420 downwards.
ATGTGCGCCTTATCTGAAGGCTCACTGCCGGGGTTGGGAACGTGCAGAGATGAGTTTAGAAAAGTTTTTGCGGACGCCTGCGTTACGGCTTGTGACGAGCAGGTTCGGTTCCCCTACACCGATGTGTCTGTTCGTTCCCCTGACGCCTGCCGGAGGGCCCTGACCAGGTCCTCCGGCAGTGGCGCCCGCAGCTCCATGGGTGCCCCGGTTTCAGGATGATTGAACGCAAGTCGTTGCGCGTGCAGGAACTGCCTGGAAAGCCCGTGTCTCCCCGCGTGGCCGTACTCCGGGTCACCCGCGACGGGATGTCCGATCGCCAACAAATGGGCGCGGATCTGGTGCGTGCGCCCGGTCTCCAAGGTGACCCGCAGGAGCGTGTCGTTGTCGAACGTGCGCTCCATCTCGAAGTGCGTGATCGCCTCGTGCGGGTCGTCCGTGTCGGTGCTGATCTTCGTACGCACCCGGCGGTCGCGACCGAGCGGTGCGTCGATCGTGCCGCGCTTGGCGGGCGGGCGGCCCTCGACGAGCGCGACGTACTCGCGGGTAATGTCGCGCCGGCGCAGCGCTTCCTGCAGGGCGAACATCGTCTGCTCATCGCGGGCGAGCAGGAGCAGGCCTGAGGTGTCGCGGTCCAGCCGGTGCACGACGCCCGGCCGGTCGGGGTCGTTGCCGCCCGCGACACGGCCGGCCAGCGCCTGCACGAGCGTCCCGTCACGGTTGCCCACCCCCGGGTGGACGACCACGCCCGCGGGCTTGTTGACCACGATCAGGCGGTCGTCCTCATAGGCGATCTCGAACTGCGCCGGCGGGACCGGCTCGCGCTCGGGCTCCGCCAGCGTGGTGAACTCGATCGTCTCGCCGCCGAGTAGGGCGTAGCGCTTCTGCCGGGGCTTGCCGTCCACGTGTACGCGGCCGGCCTCGATCAGCTTCACGGCCTTCGACCGCGAACCGGTCGCCTCGGCCAGGAACACGTCGAGGCGCTCACCGGCGGCCTCCGCGGGGACTTCGATGATCACTTGGCGTATTTCTCCAGGACGAAGATCAGGATCAGCACGCCGAACGTGACCGCGATGTCGGCCACGTTGAACGCCGGCCAGTGCGGGAGCTTCACGAAGTCGGTGACCGCACCGATCCGCACCCGGTCGATCAGGTTGCCGGCCGCGCCGCCGAGCAGCATTCCGACCGGCAGCCAGATCAGGCGCGTCTTCAGATGCGTGACGAAGAAGATGAGCAGCGCGGCGAGCGCGACGCACGCCACGATCACGACGATCGGCCCGCCGCCCGAGAGCATGCTGAAGGCCACGCCCGTGTTGCGCGTATGGACGAGCTTGATCCCGAGGATCAGCTCGACCTGCTCGAAGCGCGAGATCTCCGCGCGGACGATCGCCTTCGTCAGCTGATCGGCGAAGATCACCGCCACCGCGACGAGCGCGGTGCGCAGGACCGTGCGACGGGCACTCATCCGCGTATGAGGCTGACCAGCAATCGACCGCCGATCGTCAGCACGAGGATCGCGACGATCGGGCTGAAGTCGATCGGCCCGAACTGCAGGCCGAGCCGGCGGAAGATCCGCAGGTAGGGATTCGTGACGTCACGCAGGAAGTCGAAGACGGCATTGAGCGGACGTGAGTACGGCACGCGCACGCCGAACGAGAACAGCCACGACACGATGATCGAAGCGAAGATGATCAGCGTGTAGACGCCGACCAATGCCGCTACGAAGTCCGCAATCTGGTTGCGCACCGTCAGCCTCCCACCACGTCGTCCATTGCCTCGGCCAGTGCCCTGCGCACCCCGCCGCGCTCGAGTGCCGCCAGCCCACGCGCCGTCGACCCTCCGGGCGAGGTGACCCCGCGGCGAAGGGTGAGCGTGTCGGTCTGGGTGAGCAGTGCGGCGGTTCCGGCCATGGTCTCAGCCACCAGTGTGGCGGCTAGGGGCGCGGGGATGCCGTGACGGATGGCGGAGTCGGCCCACGCCTCGGCGATCAGCGCCCAGTAGGCGGGCCCGACACCGGACACGGCTCCGGCCACGTCGATCAGGTGCTCCGGCAGCTCGACGACCTTGCCGACGCGCCCGAAGAGCTCCCGCGCAATGGCGGCCTCGGGCCGCTCGGAGGCCGCGAGCAAGGTCACTCCGGCTCCGACCGCGGTGGCGACGTTCGGCTCCACCCGGATCACGGGCGCATCGGGATACGCGGCCTCGAGCTCCGCGACCGGCGTGCCGCCGAGGATCGAGACGATCAGCGTGTCCGTGCGGATCGGATCGGCCACCGCTGCGAGCTGGTACGGCTTGTGCGCGAGGATCACGACGTCGGCGCGGGCGAACACCTCGGCGTTGGAGAGCGCCTCCCCGCCGAGCTCGGCCACGAGCGCCGCCGCGCGGCCGGAGCCGCTGTCGCTGGCCAGGACGGGATCGCCCCAGCCGCGCGCCAGCGCGCTCGCCATGTTCCCTGCGCCGATGAATCCGACCACTGTCATGCGGCCGGAGAGTCTAGGACTGGTTGAAGAAGCCCTTTTCGATCAACGCCGCCCGCTCCTCCGCCGAGACCTCGACGTTGCGCGGGGTGAGCAGGAACACCTTGTTGGCGATCCGCTGCATGCCGCCGTCGAGCGCGTAGGTGAGGCCGGACACGAAGTCGACGAAGCGCACGGACAGGTTGGGGTCCGCGCCCTGCAGGTTCACGATCACCGGGATCGCTTCCTTGAACTTGTCGGCGACGTCCTGAGCGTCGTTGAACGACTTGGGCACCACGAGATGCACGCGGACCTCCCCGCGGCCGTTGGCGGTCCGTGGAGCAGCGGTAGCCCCTCCGACACTGCGCAGCTGGGTGGTCCGGCGCTCGGACGGCGAGTCGTCGCCGAAGATGTCGTCGATCTCGTCGCGGCGGCGGCGCGAAGACAGCCGGCGGACGTTCGGCCGTTCCTGGTAGCGGCTCTCGAGCTCACGTTCGGGCTCGCGATCGCGTTCCTGGATTTCAGGCTCGTCGTCGTCGTAGTACTCCCGGTCCTCAGCGAGGCCGAAGTAGACAAGAACTTTGCGGAAGGAGTTGCTCACGGGTCGGGTGGTCGGTTCGCGGCGCAAGCCGCTTTCCCTGCAATCCTAGGTGTACAGGGACGTGCCGATCCGCACAATGGTTGCACCTTCCGCTGCAGCGACCGCGAAATCCTGGCTCGTGCCCATGCTCAGATGCTCGAGTCCATGGGCTTGCGCGAGCTCGCGGAGCGCCGCGAAGTGCGGGCGTGAAGTCTCCGGATCTTCGGCGAACGGCGGCATCGTCATCAGTCCCACGACGTTGACCGCGGCTTCATCGAGATAGCGGGAGATCTCCTCGGGGGCGATGCCGGCCTTGCCCTCCTCCCCCGCCACGTTGACCTCGAGCAGGATCTCGGTGTCCGGCGTGCCGTGCGTGGCGAGTTGGCGCAGCGCCGACTCCGACGCGACGGAGTGGATCAGCGTCGCGTGCGGGAGGATCGACTTGACCTTGCGCGACTGGAGCTGGCCGATGAAGTGCCAGCGGAAGTCGGGGAACCGGCTCGCCTTCTCCTCCAGCTCCTGCGCCCGGTTCTCGCCCAGGAGCGTGAGCCCCGCCTCGGCGAGCGTCCCGATCTCGTCCACCGGGACGTACTTGACCGCGGCGAGGATGTCCACCTCCGCCGGGTCGCGCCCGGCATCCGCGATCTCGCTCTTGATCCGATCGAGGTTGGCGCGGATGCGGGATGCGTCGAGATCGGTGAACTGGCGCGGCATTTCACCGCAAAGCCTACGAACATAAAGAGGGACTGTCCCTCTTTATGTTCGGCGTGGCGGGTGGTTATGGGGTTGTGGTCGAGAGCGTGAACGTGAGGGTCTTGGCGTAGGTGCCGGTGCGCAGCGGGTCGGTGGCGGCGATCGGTTGCGCGAACCGGACCGACACGACGTCGTTGGACACCGGGGCGGTCCAGGCGGCCTTCGAGAACCCGACCTGGAGCGGCTCGCGGAGCGAGAAGGCGCCGTTGGTCAGGTGGCCGGGGTCGGAGACAGAGAGCGTCGCGTCGCCGGCGGTCGAGGTGATCGTCGCCGTGGTGGTCGCCTCGTACGTGCGCGCCGCACCCGGGACGAACGCGCCGAAGGTCGCCGGCGCGCCCAGCTGGAGCGAGAGCGTCGCGGGGACCGTGCCGCCGACCGTGCCGGGCGTGTCGGTCTGCGCGTACACCGTGGCCTCGCCGTAGGGCACGAGGCGGGCGGGGCCGACCAGGCCGTAGTTCTGGCGCGTGTTGCTGCGGAACGCCACATCCACCGTCCGCAGCCGGTTGTTGAGCGTGGTCGCGACCTCGACCTTGACGGTGTTCGTGCCCTTGATCAGGTACGGGCCGGCATCCACGGTGGTCACGAGCTGGTCGGTGGGCGGCAGCGCGCGCCCGTTGATGGTCACGCGGTAGGTGTCGAACACCTCGCCCAGCTCGAGGTAGGCGCCCGATCCGTCCCACTCGAATTGCGTGGTGTAGGTGCCGAGGCCGGAGACGTCAGCGAGCTCGGGGATCGCCGACCAGGCCTTGAGCCCGTCGAGCTGGAGCGTGTGCGGGACGTGGGCGGTGGTGGTCGGTGTCGTGCCCGGGATCCAGTCGTCGACATCGAGCGTCCACTGCGTGAGCGGCACGGGCGCGCCCACAGCCCCGATCGTGGTCGAGACGGCTCGCCCGTCGTCGAGCGTCGTCGTGTACGTGCCCGGCGTGGCATCCCGCACCACGAGCCCCTTCCCCTCGGCCCGCACGAGGTCGGCATCCGACCCGGTCGCGTGAACGGGCAGCCGAGCCACGTCCTTGCCGAACACGAGGATCGCCGTCGCCCCCGCCCGCAGTGAGATCCGCGTCTTCAGGCGCCCGCCGGTGACGCTGTACTGCGCGACCGGCGTGAGCTTGCCCGTCCACGCGTCAGCGAGGTACGGCACCGCGGACGGGTCCGTCATCGCGAACGTCGCGTCGAAGGTCGCCGCGGCCGTCGCGTGCGTGTTGGCCAGGAAGTAGTAGTCCGTGGAGCCGTCGACGCGGTGCGCGGTCTGCACCGGCTGGACCGAGCCGTACTCGACGTCGCGCTGGACGTTCAACGCACTCAGCGCCACCGGGATCCCCGCCCGGTCCGCGGCCACACGCACGCTCGGGAGCGTGAGCAGCTCGGCCACGGACGCGCGCACCGCCTCGACCTCCCCGGGCTTGGCCATGCCGCTCACCGTCGGCGCGCTCCAGTTGCCGACGAGCACGACCGGCAGCCCGGCCTGCGCCCACGTCACGAGCTTGGCCGCGGTGCTCGCCCGCAGCCAGATCCCGCGTGAGAACGCCACGTCACCCTCGACCACGAGCGCCTTGAAGTTCGGCCCGTCCGGCGCGAGCCGGCCGTTCCGCACCACCGCGCTCGGCAGGTCCAGGAGCGACTCGGAGATCGTCTCGTTCGTCCAGCCGACCTGCGTGCCGCCGTCTTTCAAAACCTGCGCGGCTTCCCGCGTGTCGGGCGTGAAGAACGGCGCGCCGTACCCCGCGGCGACGTACCCCGTCTGCACGAGCACGGCCGCGTCGAGCTGGTTGCGGCCGGTCTGCATCACCTGCTGGTTGCGGGCGAAGTAGCCGCTCACGTCCGCCGCGTGCTTCCAGGTCGGCTGCCGCGGGCCCCAGGACTCGCCGTAGCCGGACGCACCGTTGTACGGGCTGAACGCGGCGAAGCCGGGCCAGCGCGCCGCCGGAGACGTCAGATACGAGAAGCCGTGGAGGACGTTCTGGTTGACGCCCGCGGCGAACATCGGCGCGAGCTTGCGCAACGTCTGGTCCCACGTCGTGGCGTAGGCACCGCCGGCGGTCGCGCCCGCCTCGTTGGACAGGACCGTGTGCCCCGCCAGGTCACGCGCGCCGGCCTGGCGCCGGTAGTCGTCGAGGTTCTTGAAGCCGAGCGACTCGCCTTCGGGGATGTCCACCAGCGCGCTCGCCTGCATCGCGTCGGTCTGCAGGCCGTAGGGCTGGACGCGGAGCTTGAGCCCGAGCGCGTTCGCCCACGCCTTCAGCGGTTTGACGTGGTTCTCGTTGTAGAGGTAGGTGAGCGTGAGGTTGATGTCGCGCCGCACGCGGCCGTTCGTGTCGCTGTCGTAGTTGAAGATCGTCTTCTCGTCCTGCTTGACGAGCAGCGGCAGGTACGGGAGGAGGCTGTAGCCGGTCACCTGCTCGAACGTGGTCAGGAACGACGGCGTCCAGATCGTCGCGTCGGTCTCGATCTCGAGCGAGTCCTCGAAGAACGCGCCGCCCGCGTCGCGCAGCAGCGCGCGGATCGTCGGCGTCAGCAGCTTCGCGTCCCAGAAGTCCGTGATCGCGCTCGTGCCGGCCTTCGAGAAGTGGTCGACGACGTACGAGTCCGGCGTCGTGTGGTTCGAGCCCTCCGGCTTCTGGCCGGACCCGCGCTCCCAGTAGGCGATCAGCAGCCAGTTGCCTTCAGGTGCCGTCCAGTTGACGGTGTCGCCCTCGAAGGGCACGTTGACGAGCGAGGTCTTGTCGAGCGTGTAAGCCGTGGCCGGCGGGTTGCCGGCGGTCGTGATCTTCAGCGCCTGGACGTACAGGAGCTGCTTCTGGGTGACGCCGGAGCTGGGCGCGACGACGGGCGCAGGAGCGGGACCGCTGAACGTCGCGCCACCCGCCACGGTTGCGCGCCCGTACGCGAGCTCGTGGATCGCGGCGGGACTGTCGGGCGTGATCGAAGGCACCGCGGACGGCCAGCTCGGGCCGGACGACAGGTCGATCGTCATCCCGCGCGCCTTCGCACGCTCCAAAGCGGCCTGCATCGCGTCGACCCACGCCTGCGTACCCCAGCCGTGGCCCTCGGGGTCGAGGCCGGTGGAGGACGAGTGGTGCACGTCCGCGATCTCGGCACCGCCGAAGCCGGCGTCCGCCATCTGGTCGACCTCGTTCGCGATCTCCGCGTTGTCGACCAGCGCGTTCGGCCACCACCAGCGGAACTTCGGCTGGACCTCACGGGGTGGATTCGCGAAGTCCGAAGGGAAGTCCGCGGCCATCGCGGGGGCCGCTCCGCCCAGCGTCAGACCAACCGCCAACCAAGCCAGTTTCCGCACAGCATCTCTCCTCCGCTACAGGTTGCGAGCGGGAGAGTATGTGCGATTTGGAGCGCTGTCAACCTAAAACGATCATGAGAGCGCAGCATCGAGCTGTGCTTCGCGATCGGGCGCCCGCCCTTCGAGCATCGCGACCGTCGCGCGCTCAAGCCCGGCGCCGATCGCGGCGCCCGTGAGGCCGCGCTCGATCAGGTCGCGGCCGCCGATCTGCAGCCGGCGGGCGCTCACCTCGTCCCGCCAGCGACGAGCCCCTTCGTTGCCCGCCGCAACGAGCAGGTCGATCGTCTCCGGGCGCTCGCGGCGCAAGAGCCGCCACAGGTCCACGTCCGGGACGTCGGTACGGGTATGGAGCTTGATGGCGGCGAGAACCTCCGGCACGTCCGACAGCGACCCGTACTCCGTGAGCAGGTGCGGCGATTCGGCGAGCAGCAGCCGGATCTCACGGTTGATGCGGTCCTGGCTGACGGTGCTGAGCAGGTCGTGGTCGATCAGCGCGGCCGTTTGCGGGTCGGGCGCGAAGCCCAAGCGCTCCGCGTACCGGATGAGCCGCAGCATCCGCGTGGGATCGTCGATGAACGAGCGGTCGTGCAGGACGCGCAACACGCCGTTCGTCAGGTCCTCGCGCGCACCCGGCCAGGCCACTTCGCGGCCCTCCAGGCTGTGGGCGATCGCGTTCACCGTGAAGTCGCGGCGCGCCAGGTCCTGCTCGATCGTCGCGCCGAGCGTGACCGTCGGCAGCGCACCGGGACGCTCGTAGGTCTCCGTGCGGGCGCTCACGACGTCGTAGGTGTCGGTGGCGGTGCGGATCGTCGCCGTCCCGAACCGCTCGTGGACGACCAGTTCGCCGTCGAGTCGCTCCGCCGCGCGGCGGGCCACGGGGATCGCGTCACCTTCGACGACGAAGTCCAGCTCCTTGGGCGTGCGACCCAGCAGCTGGTCCCGCACGGCGCCGCCCACCAGGTAGACCCCCGGCTCATCTTGCAGCGCCTCGAACGCGTCCATACCCCACATGTTCCGTTAAGCGGCCCGACTACCCTGCTTCGCCGATGACGGCCAGGAAGAAGTGGATCCTGGGTGCCGCCGCCGCAGTGCTGCTCGTGCTCGTCGCCGGGGGCGCCGTGTTCGCACTCACGCGCCCGCCCGAAGACGTGAACAACGAGGACGTCGCGTTCGAGCCCGAGCCGACGATCACCGCCGAGCCGACGCCGGCCCCGACCGAGCCGCCCGCGGAGTCCAAGGCGGAGGACCCGCTGCGCAACTTCGTCTGGGCGGGCTACGGCTACTCCAAGGACCGCCGCCGGTTCCTGCCCGCTTCGAAGCTGCTGCGCCCGCCGTTTCGGCGCGTCTGGACCTACCCGGGTTCGATCCTGATGGAGTTCTCGCCCGCCATGGCCGAGGGCAAGCTGTTCCTGCTGCGCAACAACGGCGCGCTGCACGCCGTCGACAAGCGCACGGGCAAGGCCGTGTGGAAGAAGAAGATCGGTGTCCTGGCGGCGTCCACGCCCGCGTACGGCAACGGGCGGATCTTCGCCACCGTGCTCTCGCGCGGGAAGGGCAAGGCGGGCGCGGTCTTCGCGCTGGACGCCAAGACCGGAAAGATCCTGTGGAAGCGGCTGTTGCCCTCGCGGTCGGAGTCGTCACCGGTGTTTGACGGCGACCGCATCTACTTCGGGTCCGAGAACGGGACGATCTACAACCTGCGGGCCGGCGACGGCGCGGTCCGCTGGACGTTCAAGGCCCAGGGCGCGGTGAAGGCCGGGCTCGCGCTGGCCAACGGGAAGCTGTTCTTCGGCGACTACAAGGGCCGCGTGTACGCGATCCGGCAGCCCGACGGCAAGCAGATCTGGGCCTCCACCACCCGCGGCGCCCGCTTCGGGCTCGGGTCCGGCCAGTTCTATTCGACCCCGGCGGTGGCCTTCGGGCGCGTGTACGTGGGCAACACCGACGGGCGCATGTACTCGTTCTCGTCGGCGAACGGCAAGCTCGCGTGGACCAAGGGCACCGGGTCCTACGTGTACTCCTCGCCCGCCGTGGCGCAGGTGCCCGGCGGGAAGCCGAGCGTCTTCTTCGGCTCCTACGACGGCTACTTCTACGCCGTCGACGCCCGCAACGGCAAGCAGCTGTGGCGCTACCGCGACGGCGGCAAGATCAGCGGCGCGCCGACCGTCGTGGGCGACATCGTCTACTACTCCAACTGGGGCAAGAAGACCACCACCGGCCTCGGCGTGCGTACCGGTCGCAAGGTGTTCGGCATGGGCCGCGGCGCCTTCAACCCCGTCATCAGCGACGGCCGGACGATCTTCCTGACCGGCTACTCGTCGCTGTACGCCCTTAGACCCGTGAAGAAATAGGCCGCATGGGAATCCCCGCGGCCGCGATGGCCTGCTTGACCTCGGGGATCGTGTAGCTGCCGTAGTGGAAGATCGAGGCGCACAGGACGGCGTCCGCGCCGACGGTGAGCCCGTCGATCAGGTCCTGCGGGTGCCCGGCGCCGCCTGAGGCGATCACCGGCACGTCCACCGCGTTCGCGATCCGGTTCGTGAGACGGAGCTCGTACCCGTCCTTGGTGCCGTCGCGGTCCATCGAGGTGAGCAGGATCTCCCCCGCGCCCCGCTCGACGCCCTCACGCGCCCACTCGATCGCGTCCTTGCCGGTCGGTGTGCGCCCGCCGGCGACGTACGCCTCGTAGGAGCCGTCGGGGCGCCGCTTGGCGTCGATCGCCAGCACCACGCACTGCGCGCCGAACACCTGGGCGAGATCGTCGATGAGCTCGGGCCGCGCGATCGCCGCCGAGTTGATCGAGACCTTGTCCGCGCCCGCGTCGAGCACGTCGTGCGCATCGGCCACCTCGCGCACGCCGCCGCCGATCGTGAACGGGACGAACACGTCGTTCGCGGCCCGCCGAGCCAGCTCCACCACGGTCGCCCGCTTGTCGGAGGTGGCCGTGATGTCGAGGAAGATCAGCTCGTCGGCGCCCTGCGCGTCGTAGTGCGCGGCGAGCTCGACCGGATCGCCGGCGTCCCGGATGTCGATGAACTTCGTGCCCTTGACGACGCGGCCGTTGTCCACGTCCATGCAGGGAATGACGCGCTTGTAGTGCACGGGGTATGACCCTAGCCGTCGTTGACGGTGCGTTCGAGCCGGGCGTACTGTCGGCGTGATGGGCCCGATCGGGATCCTGCTGCACGAGCTCGAAGCTCCCGAGGTCGTCGGCATCGGCCTCGCGATCTTCACGATCGCCTGCATCGTCTGGTCCTTTCTCAGCATCGACGACACGGCCGATTTCATGGCCGAACACACGTCGTGGGCTGATCTCGACCATCTGGACCGGTTCGGGGACGGCGGCTCCGGCAGCTCCGGCGGTGACGGAGGCGACAGCGGGGGCGGCGGCGAGTAGGAGTCGGTCCGGGCGCTGCGGCTGCTGCGGCTCGTACGTCTGCTGCGCCTCGCCGCACTCGCCCGCTCGGTGTTCTCGCTCGACGGCGTCCGCTACGCCGCGTTCCTGGCCGCGTTGACTGCCGTGGCCACCGTCCTGACGGGCGCGATCGCCCAGCGTTTCATCAAGACCGAGGACCACACGGAGGCACATCTCCGCGAGCAGCTCGCGGAGATCTCCGAACGGCTCGCGCGCCTCGAGGCTACTTCCCGTCGAGAGCCGCCTGGCCCTCGGCGACCGTGAACTTCTTCTCGTAGAGCGACTTGCCGGCGATCACGCCCGACATGTTCACCTGGCGGAGCTTCGCCAGCGCGCGCAGGTCGTCCAGCGACCCGATCCCGCCGGAGTAGATGAAGCGCCCGCGCACGGCGTCGGCGACCTTGCAGACGCCATCCAAATCAGGGCCGGTGAGCTTGCCGTCCCGCGAGACGTCCGTGTAGATGAACGAGCGCACGCCGCGGCTCGTCAGGCGCTGGATGGCGTCCACGACCGGCAGGGACGTGGTCTGGGTCCAGCCCTCGGTGGCGATCATCCCGTCCTTGACGTCCACGGCGATCATGATCCGCGGGCCGTACTGGGTGATGACGTCGTCGAGGAAGTCGATGTCGCGGAACGCGGCCGTGCCGATGACGGCGCGCTCGGCGCCGGCGCGGAGCGCGTCACGGACGTTGTCGACCGTCCGCAGGCCACCGCCGTACTGGACCGGGATGCCGGTCTCGGACACGATCTTTCGCAGGTGCTCCAGCGACTTCGGCGAGCCCGACCGGGCGCCGTCCAGGTCCACGACGTGCAGGTAGCGCGCGCCCGCGTCCAGCCAGGCCTTGGCGGCCTCGACCGGCTCGTCGTGGTAGGTCGTGGAATCCTCGAACTTGCCCTCGACCAGGCGCACGGCCTGGCCTTCCATGATGTCGATCGCCGGGTAGAGGATCATGCGACTACTGCTGCCGCCAGGGCGGCGAAGTTCTTGAGCATCAGCAAACCGTCGGTAGAAGACTTCTCAGGGTGGAACTGGGCGGCCATGACGTTGTCGCGTTCGACGACGCTCACGAACCGCTCTCCGTACTCGCTCTCGCCCACGACGTCCGCCACATCCGTGGGGCGGCAGGCGAACGAGTGCACGTGGTAGAAGGCCGCGGCCTCACCGAGGCCTTCGGTGAGCACGGACGGCCGCTTGAACCCCACGAGGTTCCAGCCGATGTGCGGCAGCCGCGGCGACTGGAGCCGCGTCACCGTACCCGGCAGGATGCCGAGCCCGGCAGCGCCCTCGTGCTCGTCGGAGGACTCGAACAGCAGCTGCATCCCGAGGCAGATGCCGAGCAGCGGCACGCCGGCGGCGGCGCGCTCGATCAGCTGCTCACCCAGGCCGGAGCGCTCCAGGTGGCGCATCGCCTCCGGGAACGCGCCCACGCCGGGCAGGATGATCGCGCCGGCGTCACGGACGTCGGACGTGATGACGGACTCCGCTCCCACGTGCGCGAGCGCCTTCTCGACGCTGCGGCGGTTGCCCATCCCGTAGTCGGCGATCGCGATCACGAGGTCAGCGTCCCCTTGGTGGACGGCACGCCGGTCTCGTCCGGATCGATCGCGACGGCGCCGCGGAGCGCCCGCGCGAACGCCTTGAAGCACGCCTCGACCATGTGGTGGCCGTTCGTGCCGGCCTGGATCTCGATGTGCAGCGTCAGGCGCGCGGCACTCGCCACCGCGCGGAAGAACTCCTCGGCCTCTTCGTAGTCGAAGCCGTTGATCGTCCCGTTCGGCAGCCGGTCGAAGCCGGTCACGAGCGCGTACGGGCGGCCGGAGATGTCGATCGCGCACATCGCGCGCGCCTCGTCCATCGGCACGACGGCGTGCCCGTAGCGGTAGATCCCGCGCCGGTCGCCGAGCGCCTGGTCCAGCGCCTGACCGAGCACGATTCCCGTGTCCTCGACCGTGTGGTGCGACCCGGTCTGCAGGTCCCCGGTGACCTTCACGTCCAGCTCCAGCCGGCCGTGGCGGGCGAGCAGGTCGAGCATGTGGTCGAAGAACCCGACGCCGGTCAAGCGCGTTCCGGAGCCGGTCCCGGCCAGGCCGAGGGTGAGGGAGACGTCGGTCTCCCCCGTCTTGCGGGAAATCGAAGCGGTGCGGGTCACGGGCGGGGATTCTGACGCAAGCGCATCGAGGCGGCATGGGCCGGGAACGCTTCGGCGTCGGCGATCGGCACGCCGGCGGTGGCCAAAGCGGCTCCCGCACTCCCCACGCGCACCTCGGCCATCCGGCGCCGGAAGTGGCGGACGTTCAGGCCGGAGGCGAAGCGCGCGGCACCCTCGGTGGGCAGGACGTGGTTCGAACCCGCCACGTAGTCGCCGAACGCGGTGCCGGACGACGAGCCCACGAACAGGCAGCCGGCGGAGCGAATCCGGGGTGCGAGCGCCTCGGCGGCTTCCCCCGCGAGCTGGAGATGCTCAGGCGCGAGCTGTTCCACGAAGGACAAGGCCTCTTCCATCCCGAGCAGCACCGAGTGCTGGGCCTCGAGCGCGTCCAGGATCGCCTGGTCGTCGCTCACCGCCACGGTGAGCGAGCCTTCGCCGTGCTCGGCCTGGCCCGCCAGATCGGCGCGCAACGCCTCCAGGTCGGCGCCGGCCGTCGCCACGACCGTCAGATCGGAGGGTCCGGCGAACCCGTCGATGCCGACCACGCCGGACACCTGTCGCTTGGCCTCCTGCACCCACAGCGACCCAGGGCCGACGATCACGTCCACCTTCGGGATCGACTCGGTGCCGTACGCCAGCGCGGCGACGGCCTGGGCGCCGGTGACCGCGAAGTAGGCGTCCGCGCCGCACAGCTCCGCCGCGGCGACCATCACCGGATGCGGCGCGCCGACCACGTACACCTCGTCCACGCCCGCCGCACGCGCCGTCACGACGCCCATCACGACCGTCGACGGATACGGGTTCCGGCCCCCGGGCGCGTAGACCGCGGCCCGCCGCACCGGCACCTCGCGTAAGGTCACGTTGTGCCCCTGCGGGAGCGTCACGAGGCGATCGCCGTCGAGGCCCGCCTCCGCCACCGCGCGGACGTTGTGGATCGCGACCTCGAGCCCGGCGCGCACGGCGTCGTCGAGCTCGCCGGCCTGCGCCGTGAAGGGCGCCCGCGCGCCCGCGCCGAAGCCGGTCTCGAACTCCTCGAGCGCCGCGTCACCACCGGAGCGCACCCCGGCGATGATCCGCGCGACATCTTCAGCCACCGAGGCGCCCGGAGGCACCGAGGCGCGGATCTCCTCAGCCCGTCCCACGCAGCTTCTCCAGGACCGCGTCGATCTCCGCCGCCTTCACGCGGTAGGAGACCGGGTTGGCGATCAGGCGGGCCGTCGCGACCGAGATCTTCTCGCGGACGACGAGGCCGTTCTCGCGCAGGGTCGTGCCGGTCGCGGTGAGGTCCACGATCCCGTGCACCATCCCCGTCAGCGGCGCGAGCTCCACGGAGCCCTTGACCTCGACGATCTCGACCTGGCGGCCGGTCCGCTCGAAGTAGGCGCTCGCCATGTTCGGGTACTTGGTCGCGATCCGCATGATCCCGAGCCGGCGCAGCGCCTCCGCGGCGGGGTCGTCGCCGTCGACGGTCGCGAACACCATCTCGCAGCGCCCGAAGCCGAGGTCGTGCAGCTCGTAGACGTTGCGCTCGGGGTGCTCGGCGAGCACGTCCTTGCCCGTGATGCCGATGTCCGCGGCGCCCGACTCCACGTACGTGGGCACGTCGGACGGGCGCATCGTGATCAGCCCGGACTCCTCGAACAGCAGCTTGCGGTCGTTCGAGCGCACCTCGGCGGTGTCGATGCCGAGGCCGTCGAGGACATCCAAAGCCTCTTTGAACAGGGCCCCGCGGGGCACGGCGATCCTCATCGACCTTCTCCCAGCACAGCCGCGTGCACGCGCTCGACGTCCAAAGCCCACCCCGCAGCCGGCAAGGAGCGTCCGAACCGGCCCAGCAGGTCGTCGTAGCGCCCGCCGCCGCCCAGCGGCGAGCCGAACGCGGCGTCGTAGACCTCGAACACGGGCCCGGTGTAGTAGCCGAGCGTCCGCACGAGGCCGAGGTCGAAGATCACGCGCTCCGCCACGTCGGGCGCGAGCAGCTCGAACACCTCGCGCAGCGGCTCACCCTCGGGCACGATCTCCACGCCGCCGCGCGCCCGGGCGATGTCCAGCAGCCCGACGGCGTCGACCGCGCGCAGCTCGCGCTCCAGCCCGACCATGTCGCGGGCGGCCAGCTCCTTCAGGATCGGCCCCGTGTCGTGCACGCCCGCCGCGGCCAGCGCACGCGGGAACAGCGAGGCATCGCCGAGGCCCACGCGGTAGGAGGCCAGCCCGGCGGCGTCGAGCGCCGCGCACAGCACGGTGATCGCCTCGGCGGTGCCGGTCGGCCCGGGTGCGCCCACCAGCTCGATGCCCGCCTGCAGGATCTCCCGCGGCTGAAGGCGGTGCTGCTTGATCGCCCGGTAGGCGTGCGCGACGTAGGAGAACCGCAGCGGGATCTCCGACGTCGAGTACCGCGTGGCCACGACGCGCGCGATCGGAATCGTCATGTCCGGCCGCAGCACGAGCACGTTGCCGTGCTCGTCGAACAGCCGGTAGGCGGGGTCGGCGGCCGCGGTGTCGCCGCGCGTGAGCACGCTCTCGTACTCCAGCGCGGGCGTCGCGACCTCGCCGTAACCGAACGAGTCGAACACCCCACGGATCCCGTCCGTGATGGCGCGCAGCTCCCGGAGCTCGTCCGGGAGCACGTCGCGCGTGCCGCTCGGGATCGGGTGGATCACGCCGGGACGCGCTCGATCTGCGCGCCCAACGCGAGCAGGCGCTCGTCGATGCGCTCGTAGCCGCGGTCGATGTCACGCACGTTGTGGATCTCGCTCGTGCCCTGCGCGCACACGGCGGCGATCAACATCGCCATGCCGGCGCGGATGTCCGGGCTGGAGACGCGGGCGCCACGCAGCTGGCGCGGGCCGATGACGATCGCCCGGTGCGGGTCGCAGATCGTGATCTCCGCCCCCATCGAGATCAGCTTGTCCACGAAGAACAGGCGGTTCTCGAACATCTTCTCGAAGATCAGGACGGAGCCCTCGGCCTGCGTGGCGAGGGCGACGGCGATCGACGTGAGGTCGGCCGGGAACGCCGGCCACGGGCCGTCTTCGACCTTGGACTGGTAGTTGCCGGCGTCGCGCTCGACGACGAGCTTCTGGTTGCCCGGGATGTGGCAGGTGCCGTCCTCGCGCATCTCGGTCACGAGGCCGAGCCGGCGGAACGCCAGGCGGACCATCCGCAGGTCGTCGGCGACACAGCCGACGATGTCCATCTCGCCGCCGGTGACGCCCGCGAGCGCCATGAACGACCCGATCTCGATGTGATCAGGAGACACCGAGTGCACGCAACCGCCGAGCTTCGCGACGCCGTGGACGGTCATCACGTTCGAGCCGATGCCCTCGATCGCGGCGCCCATCTTGTTGAGCATGCGCGCGACGTCCTGCACGTGCGGCTCACACGCGGCGTTGCGGATGATCGTCGTGCCGGGAACGCCCGCGGCGGCCATCAGCGCGTTCTCGGTACCCATCACGGACGGCTCGTCCATGAAGAAGTCGCAGGCGGTGAGGCCCGCGGTGGGCGCGGTGATGACGATGTCCTTGCCGTGCTCGACGGTCGCGCCCAGGGCGCGGAAAGCGTCGAGGTGCGGGTCCAGGCGGCGGCGGCCGATCACGTCACCGCCCGGGGGCGGCATCGTGGCGCTGCCGAAGCGCGCGAGCAACGGGCCCGCGGCCAGGAAGCTTGCGCGGATCCGCTCCGCGAGATCCGGGTCCACGTGCGTCTTGGTCACGTTGGCCGCGTTCATCTTCACGGTGTTGAGGTCAAGACGCTCGACGGTCACGCCGAGGTCCACGAGCAGCTCCAGCAGGGCCTCGGTGTCGCGGATCGCGGGGACGTTGTGCAGCGTGACGTCCTCGTCCGTGAGCAAGGCACACGCGAGCAGTGGCAGGGCGGCGTTTTTGTTGCCGGCGGGCGTGACGGTGCCGGACAACGGCACGCCACCTTCGATGACGAACTTCTCCATAGGGGCGGCGGCTAGGCTACCGAGTCCCATGACCCTGCCCATGACGCGTGACGAAGCCTGGACCCTCTTCTGCGAGTGGACGGAGTCCGAAAGCCTGCGCCGTCACGTGCTTGCGGTCGAGGCCTGCATGCGCGCGTACGCGGAGAAGTTCGGCGAGGATCCCGAGCGCTGGGGCATGGTCGGGATGCTGCACGACCTCGACTACGAGCGCTATCCGGACCTGCACACGGGCCATCCCCGGTACGCGCTGGCCGAGCTCGAGCGGCTCGAGTTCCCGGAGGACATGGTGCGCGCGGTCGCGTCCCACGCGGACTACCTGGAGGTCTCGCGGGACACGCCGATGGAGAAGACGCTGTTCGCCGTCGACGAGCTGAGCGGGTTCGTGATGGCCTGCGCGTACGTGCGGCCGGACGGGATCAACGGCATGACGCCGAAATCCGTCAAGAAGAAGATGAAGACGCCCGCGTTCGCCGCCGCGGTGGACCGCGAGGCGATGCGCGAGGGCGCCGAGAACCTGGGCCTGGACTTCGACGAGCACCTCACGTTCGTCATCGCTGCCCTGGACCCGCACGCGGCCGAGCTCGGTCTCGCCGGCGCACCAAGCTAGTCTGCTTCGTCGATGCTGAAGATCATCGTCCTCGAGGGCGACGAGACGGGTCAGGAGCTGCTCGAGCAGTCGATCCGTGTCCTTGACCCCGAGCTGCTCGGCCTCGAGCTCGAGCTGGTCCACTACGACCTGTCGCTCGAGAAGCGGCGGGAGACCGGGAACGAAATCGTCCACGAGGCCGCGCGCGCCATGCGCGAGGCCGGGTTCGGTCTGAAAGCGGCGACGATCACGCCGGAGGGCCGCGACGACGTCGGCTCCCCGAACCGCATCCTGCGCGAAGAGGTCGACGGCAAGGTGATCGTGCGTACCGGGCGGCGGATCCCGGGCGTCGTCGGTCCCGTCTCCGGCGTCTATCACCCGATCTCCGTCGTGCGCATGGCCGTCGACGACGCCTACGGCGCCAAGCAGTGGCGCGAGGGTGAAGACGACGAAGAGGCCGCGTTCATGACGATGCGGATCTCGCGCTCGACCTGCCGGGCCGTCGCCGAGTACGCGTTCATGTTCGCCGAGCGGATCGGCGCGAAGGTCTACGGCGGGCCCAAGTGGACCGTCTCACCGACGTATGACGGCTTGTTGAAGGAAGAGATGGACGCCGCGGCGGCCAAGTATCCGGACGTCACGTATCAGCCGGTGCTGATCGACGCCTTGTACGCGGGCCTGATTTCCGGCGCTGCCGACTCACCGCTCGTGATTCCCGCACTGAATCGAGACGGCGACTGCCTGTCGGACCTCGTGATGCCCATGTTCGGGTCGATCGCGGGTGCGGAATCGGTGCTTTTGAGCTTTGACGCCGAGTACAACGTGGGCGTGGCGATGGCCGAGGCGCCGCACGGCACCGCGCCGTCGCTGTTCGGGAAGAACCTGGCGAACCCGATGGCGATGCTGCTGGCCTGCGGGTCGGTGCTGTCCTACGCGGGCGCCAAGGGTCACGCCGGCGCCGAGCGCGCCTCCCGCGCGGTGTACGAGTCCGTGCTGGAAGCCACGGCCTCCGGGGTCAAGACGATCGACCTCGGCGGTCACGCCACGACATCTGAGTTCACGGATGACGTGTTGGACCGGATCCGGACCAAGATGGAAGTCTGGTCGTCCCTCGGCAGTCGCTGAGGGCGGTCCGTACGGCACAATTGTCGACGGGTGGACGTCGACGCGAGCATTGAGCAGGTAGCCGGGATCCTGGTCCGCGAAGGGCTGCTGTACCAGGTTTCCGGTGACGGGCGGACGTATCGGCTGCGGTTCGACTCGGCCGCCGTCTTCATCGACTTCCGCGAGTGGCAGGACGACAGCGTCGTCATCATCGTCCACTCCCCCGTGCTGCAGGACATCGACCCGGACTCACCGGGCGCCGCGCACGCGCTGAACCTCCTGAACGACCTCAACCGGAGCTTCTTCTTCGTGAAGTTCACGTTCCGCGACGGGGTCCTGATCGCGCGCTACGACCTCCTCGGCGAGACGCTCCAGTCGGGTGAGCTGGTGAACGCGATCTACGAGATCGCGGGCGCCGCCGACCGCCTCGACGACGAGCTCGCCGACTCCCTCGGCGGCAAGCCGTTCGAGGCGAAGCTCAGCGAATACGGCGACTAGCCGGGTTTCCGGCCGGGCGTTATGACGCCCGTGCAAGATCAGTTGCAGCTTGCGAACCCCTGTTCGGCTCTACGCCGCGGAATCCGCAAATACCGGGGTCTGGATCCCGCACCTTGGGCTTTTTTCCGTCCGACCGGATCCATAGCCTTGCGAACACATGTTCCCTTCGATGACCGAACGCCGCCAGAACAAGCGCTCGCTCCGAGAGCTGGTGCGCGGGGCTATGGATACGGCCCTGGAGCTCGTCACGCTGGGTGAGGCCCGCGCGTTCGCTGACCGCGAATCGCCCGCCCCCACCGTCGTGCACCCGCACCGCCGAACGCTCGATCATCGTCGTAAAAGCCGTCGCCGCGCAGGGATGACGCAGCCTCGGCCCCAGGTGTGTACGTCGCCGGTTCATCGCCCGGCGACGAAGTCCCGCACCTGACCCCCGCGCCCGCCGGCGATCTGGTCTGGGAGGACTGATCGATCCGGCTGGGCCGCGGAGCGGAACACGATCCGCTCGACCCGGGCAGGGCGCAATCCGGCGCCCTACCGCCCGGGCCGCAGCGGCCCCGCCCGAACCTAAAGAGGGACTGTCCCTCTTTAGAAAACTTTTCCCGGTGAGCGCTCAAGGTTCCGCGGCGACCTGCCGATAGAAGGGGTAGGGCGGCGAAGCGGCCAGCTTTGCCGATCCTTTGCCGGTGCTGCCGAGGATGTGCAGCATGAAGAACCTCAAGATCGCTCTCACCACTGTTGCGCTGACGCTGCCGGCCATCCTGCCGACGCTGGCCGAGGCTCGCGCCACCTGGACCTAGTCTCACGAATCTAAAGAGGGACTGTCCCTCTTTAGGAAGCGGGCGGACGCGCCGGGAGCGCGTCTTCGTAGTCACATGCGGCGACGGCCCGGCCGCCCGCGCTCCACACGAGCTGCATGACCGAACTGACCAGGGCGACGCGCAGCGGGAGCGCGACGTCCGGCGCGAAGTACCACTCGACGCAGAGCGGGTAGAAGAGGAACCCACGGACGGGGTCGTCCCGGTCGCCGCCGTACGCGTCGTCGTTGTCGTCGACGAGCAGCGTGACGCCCTCTCCCTCGAGCCAGCGGCGATCTGCCGTGAGGTGGAAGGAGCCGGCGAAGTCGTTCGCCAGCGTGTCCCGGTCGCCGGCGCCGTCGACGTAGAGCGCGCAGTCCAGATCCTCGAGGTCCGGCGCGGTGGCGGACAGGACCGCTCCGCCCAGGTGCGCGCCGTCGAAGTCCGCGCCGGTGACGTCGGCGCCGATGAAGGAGGCGCCGCGGAGATGGGTGCCGCGGAAGGTCGCGCCGCGCAGGTCCGCGCCGTCGAATCGCGCTCCCAGCATCGTGGCGCGGTTGAAGCGGGTGCCGATCGCGGTGGCGTCGCGGAAGTCGGCTTCGACGAGCGCCGCCTTGGCGAAGTTGGCGCCGGAGAGCGAAGCGCCGGTGAGCACGATGCCGTTGGCGAGGGCGTCGTACGCGGCGACGCCGTCGAGGTTCGCGCCCGGAAGCTCCGCCTCCTGGAGCGTCGCCTCGACGAGATCGACGCCCCGGAGGTCGATCCCGGGGTGTCGTTCGAACGCGAAATACGCCCGTCCGGCCATGCGCTCAACCGTAGCCGAGCGGCTGGTCCGGCCGGCGGTGGCTGCTGGTCTCCCGCAGCAGCCACCGCCGGGCCGCCCTTACGGTGTCGTCGTTGACAGCGTGTAGGTCAGGGTCTTGGAGTAGGTGCCGGTGCGCAGGGCGTCGTTGGCGGCGATCGGCTGCTTGAACTCGAGCGTGACCGCGTCGTTGCTGACGGGCGCGCCGTAGGTCAGCAGCGTGAGCGGCGTGCCGGAGACGGTGCCGAACATGCTGCCGGTGTTGGCGGCGTTCAGCGCACGGGCGGACAGCGGCTGCGGCAGCACGAAGGTGCCGTTGACGAGATGACCGGGCGCGGTCGTGCCCGGGTCCACCACGCTGAGGGCGGCGTCGCCCGCGGTGGACAGGACGGTCGCGCTCGAGGTGGCGACGTAGTCCTTCGCCACGCCGGCGGTGAAGGCGCCGAACGCGGCGGGGGCGCCGACGCTCAAGGACAGGGTCGCCGGGACCGAGCCGGTGACCGTGCCGTTGGCGGACGTCGTCACCGCAGGCACGTCGAGCTCGGTGGAGACGACGGTCGTCTGGCCCGAGGAATCGGTGATCTTCGCCGTCAGGACGACGTGGTCACCGATGTGCTCGTACGCGGGGCGGTACTCGAACTCGTACGGCGTGCGCCCGACGGTTGCGACCGGCAGGCCGTTCGCGGTGAGCTCCACGGACTTGACGCCGAAGTCGTCAGCGGCGACGACGACCGGGTAGATCGTCTCGTCCCAGGCGACCGTGGTCGGACCGTACGGGTCGACGATCGCGCCGGTCGGGGGCGCATCGAGCGTCGCGGCCGGCACGCTCAGCGGCGCGGGGGCCTCGCTCAACACGGTGCCGGTCTCGACCGGACCGGTGGTGGTGCTCGTACCCCAGAAGTTGCCGGTCACCAGCGCCGCGGTCGTGCCACTGTTGGTCAGGCCGCCGAGCAGGCTGGAACCCGTGGCGCTGAAGGCGCGCACGAGCGGGTTGCTCGGGTCAGGCCCGGTCTCGGCGTCCGTCAAGACCACGGCGCCCGTGATCTCGCTACCGGTGATCGAACCGCGCTGCCCGTACGTGTAGCCGACGGAGCCGGCCACGCGCGAGCCGGTGACGTTGCCGTACGCCTTGATGCCGGACCGGACCGTCGTGGTGGCCGTGCCGTCGGCGCCGCGGGCGTCGTCGAAGAGGACCGTGCCGTTGACGATGCTCTTCTCGATCGTGACCTCGCGCCGGATGCCGGCCTCGGCCCCCTGCAGCGAGTTGGTCATGAGCAGGCCGTACGAGTACGGGCCGCCGTCGGACTTGATCGTGCCGATGCGGCTGTTGGCGAGGCGCCCGCTCGTATTGAAGAACGCGAGCCCGGCCTCCGCGTAGATGTCCGGCGACTCGATGGTCACGCCGGAGAGGTCCAGGAAGTTCTCGTTGTCGTCGGACGAGCCGCCGGACTGGCGCGACACGGTCACGACGTGGCCGCCGCCGTCACGCAGGTACGGCGCCGTCCCCGCGAGCGTCGTGCCGAGCGCCGCGGCGGGACGGATCGTCACCTTGTCGGCGCCCGCGCCCTTGATCGTCAGCGGCTTGGTGATCGTCAGGCCGTTGCGCGACCCCGTCTGGCTCGGCGAGTTGTTGCCCGAGGCCGGCACGGACTGCTCGTAGTACATGCCGGCGCAGATCACCACGGTGTCCCACGGCGCCGCCTGGTTGACGGCCGCCTGGATCGACGTGAAGGCGGCGTTCGGGCAGTCGGCCTTGTCGTCGTCGACCGTCCAGGTCGACGCGTAGGCGCTGGTCGGGGCGAGCGCCGCGAGCAAGGCGGCGGCCACGACGACGGGGACTCGGTTCATGTGAACAGTGGGACCTTTGTCGGTAAGTGATCGAGCCGCGCAGCCATCAGTGGCGCGCGGTTGGAGCGGCCGCAATCTACGTGGACCACGGGTCCCGTTGTTATGTGAAACCGGTCGGTCGTTGCCCGGTCACCTTTCTACCGGCGGTCCACACATCTGCACCCCACCGCGGACGTACGATGCCGCCGCTTCGCCCCGCGCACGGTCGTCGCCGTGCGAGCACGGACGCACTCATGAATCGACAGCACGGAGAACTGGTGACCCCTGCCCTGAAGGCCATTGCCCTGGCGCTTTTCCTGGCGGTGCTCGCGCCTGCGACATCGCTGGCCGCGCCGCCCGACCCGATGGCCCGCGGGCCGTACGCCCCAGTCACGCTGGACCCGCTGAAGATCGGCACGGTCGATCTGCAGGAGCCGAACGCGGCCGGCGGCGGCCTCACCGGCACGGCTGCCGCGGCCACCGTGCAGTTGCGCGGATCGATCTACTACCCCGGCAACCGGGCAACGGGCTCGCCCGTGATCGTGCTGGTGCACGGCAACCACTCGAGCTGCGACAGCGGCTCGGCCCCGAACTGCACCGCGTTCAAGCGCAACGACCGCGGCTACGCCTACCTGGGTGAGAACCTCGCGAGCTGGGGCTACACGGTCGCGTCGATCGACCAGGACCAGCTCATGTACTACCAGGACGGCACCGCGCGCGGCATGCACCAGCGCCGGATCATCATCGCCGCGATGCTGGACAAGCTCTGGGACGCGAACACCGCGCCGATCCCGGCCGGTGACAACACCAACATCGGTGGCGCGCTGGTCGGCAAGCTCGACTTCTCGCGCGTCGGCCTCATGGGTCACTCGCGCGGCGGCGACGCGGTCTCCAGCTTCATCGACTACAACCGCACGCGGCCCGCACCAGGCCGCAAGTACAACCTACGGGGCGTGATCGCGCTGGCGCCCGTCGATTACGAACGCCGCGCGCCGTATGGCGTGCCGTACATGACGATGTTCGGCTACTGCGAGGGCGACGTCACGAACCTGCAGGGCGCGCGCATGTTCGAGCGCAGCCAGTACATCGTCGCGAACGACCCGTTCCCGCGCATCCAGGTCTCGATGCTCGGCGCGAACCACAACTGGTTCAACTCGGTCTGGTTCGCCGACGGCGACGACGCCACCGGTACCGATACCGCCTGCGGCACGTCGCAGCCGAACAACATCCGCCTAAGCGGCGGCACCTACAACGCCGCGACCCGCGGCTCCGGCGATCCGGCGCTGATGGGCGACCAGGAGAAGGCCGGCCTCGCGCTGATGGGCTCGTTCTTCCGGCGCTACGTCGGCGGCGACGTCGCGTTTGACCCGTACATGACCGGTGAGCTCGGCGAGGACGGTGTGTCCCCGCAGATCCCCGTGTCGGCATGCCCGACGTCGACGTCCGGTGCGCGCATCCCGTGCGCCGAGCGGAACATGGTCACCTACTTCGCTGAGCCGGTCGCGCGCCGTGACGTGCTGCGGCCGGAGACGGACAATCCGCTCACGGTCAGCGCGCTCGGGACGTCGATCACCGGCAGCGGGTTCTCCAACCCGTATCTCGCGTCCGGCGGCGTCACGGTCCCGGCCACCACGGCGGGCGGGTTCGACTGGTGCAACCCGGAGCCGATCTACTTCACGCCGTCCTCGCTCGGCTTCACCGGCCTGCCGACCGCGACGAAGGGCTGCCCGCTGCCCGCCGCGAGCGCGCTCGGCGGCCAGAGCGGGACGCGCGAGAGCGCGCCCGTGAACCACTCGTACGGAATGCAGCTGGCGCTGGCGTGGGACCAGCCCGCGTCGATCGGCACCCGCGTGCCCGCCGCGTCGGGTGACGTGACCGGGTTCAAGACCCTCACGATGGGCGCGGCGGTCAACTTCTTCGACCCCCGCAACGCCCCTCGCACGGGCGACGCCATCTGGAACCCCGCGCTGACGACCCAGGACTTCTCGATCGTCCTGGTCGACAAGGCCGGCAAGGAGGGCATCGTGCCCGCCGCCTCACCGCGGTACGGCAACGCCCTGCACCAGACGACGGGGTCGACGACCGCGCGCACGCACATCGTGCTCAACGCGATCCGCGTCCCGCTGGGCGATTTCAAGGCGCAAGGCGTCGATCTCACGAGCATCCGCAAGGTCGAGCTGCGCTTCGGCCGCGCCGGGCAGCCGGCCACGGGCTCGATCCAGGTCTCCGACGTGCGCTTCCAGGAGGCCGTCGGCGGCTCCGCCGTCTACACGGACAAGCTCGCCGACGTCCCGGTCACCGCGCCGGCGGCACCCGCCGCGGAGATCGCGGCGGCCACCAGCGCCGCTGAGGCGCCGGCAACGGCCACCGCCAGGACGACGGCGGCAGCGACGACGACGACGCCGTGCAGCGCAGCTACGACGCTCACCTCGGTCAAGGTGTCGCGTGGCAAGCTCGTCGCGAAGGGTTCCGTCGGGTGTGCCACGAGTGTTCGCGTCGCGATCGCGAAGGTCGGCAAGGCCAGCAAGAGCAAGGCCGTGCGGGCGAAGGTCGCCGGCTCGGCCTGGACGGCGAGCGCCAAGCTCGCCAAGGGCCGCTACACGGTGACGGTCGCCGGCAAGTCGAAGGTCGTCAGCGTCCGCTAGACGCGCTTACAACTGAAGGTGGAACCCCAACGGGGGCGGTCATGTGACCGCCCCCGTGGTGTTTAACGGTCCATAGGGCCTGACGGATCGCCTCTCCGCCGCCGAGCGACGCGAGAGGCGGCAAGCTGGAGCTCCGATGGTTCACGCGGCGGCGAATCGGGCCTCGAGTTGGGCACGCGGAGGACGCGCAGGAAGCCATGGATGCGCGCACCGATGGTCGCGCGACGGACGCGCATCCGCCGGCGCTGCCGGCACCCTTCCGCGCGCGGCAGCGGAGCGCCGGGTAGCGCGGACGCGCGCGAAGCCGACGCTCCCCTGCCCTGCTGCAGGGCGAGGCGACCCCACTCGACACGCGTGCGTGGCGGAGTGGCGCACCGCGCCGGGACGAGAGACGCCCTAGAACCCACAAAAGCCGCCCCAATTGGGACGGCTCGTGTGCAACAAAAGAGCCGCCCCACGGGGCGGCTCTGTTTAAAGGACCGGCGGCGACCTACTCTCCCAGGCCCTTGCAGGCCAAGTACCATCGGCGCTACGGGGCTTGACTGCTCTGTTCGGAATGGGAAGAGGTATTTCCCCCGCGCAATAGCCACCGGAAACTTGTCAAGACCACGCCTCAAGCGGGCCTTCAAAACTGCATAACCCGCCAACGAACGAGCACCACTAAATCTGTATCCCCTGTAAAGGGGTAAATAAATCCGTCAAGCCCTCGACCCATTAGTACCGGTCTGCTACGGACATTACTGTCCTTCCACATCCGGCCTATCAACCTGGTGGTCTACCAGGGGTCTTACCCTCTCGAGGAGGTGGGAGAGTTCATCTCGAGGTCAGCTTCCCGCTTAGATGCCTTCAGCGGTTATCTGGTCCGCACGTAGCTAACCTGCGGTGCCCTTGGCAGGACAACAGATACACCAGAGGTGCGTTCATCCCGGTCCTCTCGTACTAGGGACGAATCCTCTCAACTCTCCAACGCCCACGGCAGATAGGGACCGAACTGTCTCACGACGTTCTGAACCCAGCTCGCGTACCGCTTTAATGGGCGAACAGCCCAACCCTTGGGACCTACTACAGCCCCAGGATGCGACGAGCCGACATCGAGGTGCCAAACCGAGTCGTCGATGTGGACTCTTGGACTCGATAAGCCTGTTATCCCCGGAGTACCTTTTATCCGTTGAGCGACAGCACTTCCACTTGCTACTGCCGGATCACTAAAGCCTGCTTTCGCACCTGCTCGACCTGTCGGTCTCACAGTCAAGCTCCCTTACTGCTTTTGCACTCTACGCACGATTTCCAACCGTGCTGAGGGAACCTTTGCGCGCCTCCGTTACATTTTGGGAGGCGACCGCCCCAGTCAAACTACCCGCCTGGCACTGTTCATCGCCCGGATTACGGCGCGATGTTAGAAGCACAATACATCAAGGGAGGTATCTCAAGGTTGTCTCCACACCAGCCGCAGCCGATGCTTCAAAGACTCCCTCCTATCCTGAGCGAGATGCACCGCACTCCAATACCAGGTTGTAGTAAAGGTTCACGGGGTCTTTCCGTCTAGCCGCGGGTACTCGGCATCTTCACCGAGACTGCAATTTCACCGAGCCCATCGTTGAGACAGCGTTCAACTCGTTACGCCATTCGTGCAGGTCGGAACTTACCCGACAAGGAATTTCGCTACCTTAGGACGGTTATAGTTACCGCCGCCGTTTACCGGGGCTTAGTTTCAGTGCTTCGGCTTGCGCCTAACACCTCCACGTAACCTTCCGGCACCGGGCAGGCGTCAGCCCCTATACGTCGTCTTACGACTTAGCAGAGACCTGTGTTTTTGGTAAACAGTCGGTTGAACCTATTCACTGCGGCCCTCTCGGGCTCCGCGCGTAAAGCGCTTCACCCTACTAGGGCGCTCCTTATCCCGAAGTTACGGAGCGATTTTGCCGAGTTCCTTAACGATGGTTATCTCGATCACCTTAGTATTCTCTACTTTCCCACCTGTGTCGGTTTTGGTACGGGCACGTGAACTTCTCCCTAGAGGCTTTTCTTGGAGGCATGGCGTCCGGGACTCGCCGGCTTAACGCCAGCTGTCATCGCGCCTCAGGTTATGGAGCCCCGCATTTTTCATGGGCTCCCCCTACACGCTTGACCCAGGACTACCGTCGCCTGGGTTCCCATAGCCTTCCCCGTCCCCCCATCGGTCAAATGAAGCCACGTGGTACAGGAATATCAACCTGTTGTCCATCGACTACGCCTTTCGGCCTCGCCTTAGGTCCCGACTAACCCTAAGCAGACGAACTTTACTTAGGAATCCTTAGGAAATCGGTGGAGGAGATTCTCACTCCTCTTTCGTTACTCATGCCGGCATTCTCACTTCCCATGGCTCCACGACTGGGTTCCCCCGCCGCTTCACTGCCATGGGAACGCTCTCCTACCGCTCGATCAAAGATCGAACCCGAAGCTTCGGTGTCTAGCTTGAGCCCCGTTACATTATCCGCGCCCGGACACTTGACCAGTGAGCTGTTACGCACTCTTTCAAGGATGGCTGCCTCTAAGCCAACCTCCTGGTTGTCTATGCACCCGGACATCGTTTGCCACTTAGCTAGAACTTAGGGACCTTAGCTGTCGGTCTGGGCTGTTTCCCTCTTGACGCTGAAGTTTATCCCCCAGCAACTGACTCCCGGAGTAGCCGTGACGGTCTTCGGAGTTTGCCTGATTTCGGTAAGCTGGTGGGCCCCCTAGACCAAACAGTGCTCTACGGCCGCCACGGAATTGATCCGAGGCTATACCTAAATATATTTCGGAGAGAACCAGATATCTCTGAGCTTGATTAGCCTTTCACTCCGACCCACAGGTCATCCGCCCAGTTTTCAACCTAGGTCGGTTCGGTCCTCCACGCGGTCTTACCCGCGCTTCAACCTGCCCATGGGTAGCTCGCTCAGTTTCGGGTCTACCGCCTACGACTAAATCGCCCTATTAGGACTCGCTTTCGCTTCGGCTCCGCTCATCGCTTAACCTTGCCGCAGACGAGTAACTCGCCGGCTCGTTATGCAAAAAGCACGCCGTCACAGAACAAGTCTGCTCCGACCGCTTGTAGGCACGCGGTTTCAGGTACTATTTCACTCCCCTTCCGGGGTACTTTTCACCTTTCCCTCACGGTACTTGTCCGCTATCGGTCACCAGGGAGTACTTAGCCTTGGAGGGTGGTCCCCCCAGATTCAGTCCGCGTTTCACGGGAGCGGACCTACTCAGGTACCTCATCGGGAGATCACTCAATTTCGCGTACGGGACGATTGCCCTCTGTGGTGCGCGGTTCCACGCGCTTCCGCTATCAAGTGATTTTGTAACTCCCGCCGAGAGACGTACCTCTCGGACAGAGGCCCTACAACCCCGAACTGGCAACGCGTACGCGCTTACACCAGCCCGGTTTGGGCTATTCCCCTTTCGCTCGCCACTACTCGGGGAGTCTCGGTTGATTTCCTTTCCTCCGGGTACTGAGATGTTTCAGTTCCCCGGCTTGCCCCCTACCCGCCTATATATTCAGCGGGAGGTAACGCCGTATTAACAGCGCTGGGTTTCCCCATTCGGAGATCCGCGGGTCATAGGCTATTCAGCGCCTCACCGCGGCTTATCGCAGCCGTTCACGTCCTTCATCGACTCCTGGTGCCAAGGCATCCACCATGTGCCCTTCCTATCTTGACGGTGATCCGCAATTACTTGCGCAATTGCAGGTGATACCCGTTCATACCGGCCACTTTGCGATGGCCGGTACTTCGTTGGCATGATTATGCAGTTTTCAAGGTCCGCTTCGAGGCGTCGCCCGGATTGGGCGGACGGTCTCTCAAAACTCAACAGCATGCCCGTACAAATGCACGAGCCAGGTCCGGTCGACGTTAGGTACCGAGTCAAACTCGAGGCAGACGGAATGTCCACCTGGTTGTCGCCGGCGCTCCAAGTCCTGGAGCTTCCCTAGAAAGGAGGTGATCCAGCCGCACCTTCCGGTACGGCTACCTTGTTACGACTTCACCCCAGTCACGAGCCCCACCTTCGACGGCTCCCTCCCACAAGGGGTTAGGCCACCGGCTTCGGGTGTTGCTTGCTTCCATGGTGTGACGGGCGGTGTGTACAAGGCCCGGGAACGTATTCACCGCGGCAGTGCTGATCCGCGATTACTAGCAACTCCGCCTTCATGCAGGCGGGTTTCAGCCTGCAATCCGAACCGAGACGCGCTTTAAGGGATTCGCTCCACCTCGCGGTATCGCAGCCCTCTGTACGCGCCAATGTAGCACGTGTGTAGCCCTGGACATAAGGGGCATGATGACTTGACGTCATCCCCACCTTCCTCCGGTTTGTCACCGGCAGTCTCGCATGAGTCCCCAACTAAATGCTGGCAACATGCGACGGGGGTTGCGCTCGTTGCGGGACTTAACCCAACATCTCACGACACGAGCTGACGACAGCCATGCACCACCTGTGATCCTGCCCCGAAGGGAAGCCCTGTTTCCAGGGAGATCAGGAACATGTCAAGCCCAGGTAAGGTTCTTCGCGTTGCGTCGAATTAAACCACATGCTCCGCTGCTTGTGCGGGCCCCCGTCAATTCCTTTGAGTTTTAGCCTTGCGGCCGTACTCCCCAGGCGGGGCACTTAATGCGTTAGCTTCGGCACGGAGGGAGTCGACACCCCCCACACCTAGTGCCCATCGTTTACAGCGTGGACTACCAGGGTATCTAATCCTGTTTGCTCCCCACGCTTTCGCGTCTCAGCGTCAGTAACGTCCCAGCGAGCTGCCTTCGCAATTGGTGTTCCTCCTGATATCTGCGCATTTCACCGCTACACCAGGAATTCCACTCGCCTCTTCCGTACTCAAGCCCGACAGTATCCACCGGCATCCGAGGGTTGAGCCCCCGACTTTCACAGCGGACTTACCGGACCGCCTACACGCGCTTTACGCCCAATGATTCCGGACAACGCTCGCCCCCTACGTATTACCGCGGCTGCTGGCACGTAGTTAGCCGGGGCTTCTTCTGAAGGTACCGTCACTCCACAGAGCTATTAACCCTGGAAGCTTCGTCCCAACTGAAAGGGGTTTACAATCCGAAGACCTTCTTCCCCCACGCGGCGTTGCTGCGTCAGGCTTTCGCCCATTGCGCAAGATTCCCCACTGCTGCCTCCCGTAGGAGTCTGGGCCGTGTCTCAGTCCCAGTGTGGCTGATCGTCCTCTCAGACCAGCTACCCATCGAAGCCTTGGTGAGCCGTTACCTCACCAACAAGCTAATGGGCCGCGGGCCCGTCCCAATGCGAAAGCCGAAGCTATCTTTGCTGAACCCCCTTACGAGAGTGCAGAACATCCGGTATTAGCCCGAGTTTCCTCGGGTTGTCCCGGTCATTGGGGTAGGTTACCCACGTGTTACTCACCCGTTCGCGGCTCTGCCCCAGGGCAAGCCCTGGTTCGTCGCTCCACTTGCATGTGTTAAGCACGCCGCCAGCGTTCGTCCTGAGCCAGGATCAAACTCTCCGTGAAGAATCACAAAGAGCGTCAATTGCTACTCGAGAGCCGACCAGTACACATGAGGCCGGCTGAGCGATTGACAGGGTACTTCTTTGCTCAGTACTACTGGCACTTCTTTACTACTTGATTCCTTATTCCGTCCACCGTGCACGAAGCACGGCGTCGGAGTAACGAAACCTGGACACATTCGATAGCAAGGAAGCTATCGATGTGCATGCTGTTGAGTTTTCAAAGACCGCTGCGCCTCGCGCCGGCGGGGATTCCGCCGGGTGCTGCGCTATGTTTGAGAGCCTAGCAGGCCCTCGTGCTTCCGCCTCTCGGCGTCAGCCCCAGAGCTTAGCGGCTCCGGGCCGAGAAGCTTAGCGCTTCCCTCCCCGGCGCCTTCCGGCTCCGGCGCTCATGGCATTGCTGCGTTGAGCGGCGATCGAGTTTAGCGCACCCGGGGCCCGGAACACAAATCCAGACGGCTCCGGCCGGGCTTGCTTCCCCCAACCGCGGTGCAGCAATGTAGCAGCGGCTTCCTGCCCTACAAGGGTTTGGCCGAAGAAATTTTGATTCGGCGGAACTGGCGCTTGCCCAGCTGCATGACGCGACCGTCCAGCGAAGTGGCGGGTACATCGAGCGGATCGGCCGGCATCGGCTCCCCGTCGAGCTTGACTCCGCCTTGCTGGAGCTTGCGCCGCGCTTCCGATCGCGACCCCCCGAAGAGCTCGACGATCACCTGGGGTAGATGCAGCTCTCCCCCGTTGGCGGAGAGCTCGACCTCGTCGATGTGCTCGGGGAGCGCCCGTTGGATGAAGACCCGATCGAACGCCGCCTCGGCCTCCAAGGCTTCTTCGGCGCTGTGGAATCTCTCGACGAGCCCTCGTGCGAGCGCGCGCTTCGCGTCGCGCGGGCCCACGTCCGCCGGCGCCTCCGTGCCGAGCAACAGCCCGTACCAGGAGTCGATCAGCTCGTCAGGGATGCTCAGGGTCCGGTTGTACATCTCCCCGGGCGGGTCCGTGATCCCGATCTGGTTGCCGAAGGACTTCGACATCTTGCGGGTCCCGTCGAGCCCGTTGAGCAGCGGGAGGGTCAGCACGATCTGCGAGGGCTGTCCGTAGCTGGACTGCAGCGCGCGCCCCATGTGCAAGTTGAAGGTCTGGTCCGTGCCGCCGAGCTCCACATCCGCACGGACGGCGACCGAGTCGTATCCCTGGAGCACCGGGTACAGGAACTCCAGCAGCGAGATCGGCTCGGCGGCGGCCATGCGCTTGGCGAAGTCGTCGCGCTCGAGCAGCCGGGCGATGGTGACCGTCCGGACGATCCGGAACAGCTCCTCCATCTTCATGTCCAACCACTCCGAGTTGCGGCGGACCTCCAACCGCTCGTCGTCGGCGAGGACCTTGGTCGCCTGCGCGAGGTACGTCGCGGCGTGCGCGTCGATCTCCTCGGGGGAGAGCACCGGGCGTGTGGCCGAGCGCCCGGATGGGTCGCCCACGCGAGCGGTGTAGTCGCCGACGATCAGGACGACGGTGTGCCCGAGGTCCTGGAACTCCCGGAGTTTCTGCAGCACGACCGTGTGGCCGAGGTGCAGGTCCGGGGCGGTGGGATCGAGGCCGAGCTTCACCCGCAAGGGCCTTCCGGCCTCGAGGCGCTCCTTCAGCGCCCCCTCAGGCGAGACCTCGACGGCGTTGCGGGCCAGAAAGGACGCTGGGGATTCCATCGGCGCCAATGCTAGAGTCCGGAGACCTGGCCGGGCCTGGTCCGCCCGCCTTTTCGGCCCGGTTCGAGCGTTTGCAGAGGCTTCGCTCGGCACTGGGACCGCCCACCTGTCATGAGTGACGAGCGAACCACCACCATTCCCGACGAGAGCGATGGCCTCAATGGGAGCGGCTCGGTGGTCGAGTTCCCGCGCTCACGTACGCGCGCGCGTAAGCACGGCAAGCGGCGGCTTCGCCTGTGGCCGCGCCGCAAGCGCAAGAAGCGCTTCAAGGTCCGCAAGCTCCGCGTCCTGATCGTCTTGTTCTTCCTCGGCGTGCTGGCGGCCATCTCCACCGCGTTCGGCATGTTCATGGCGCTCGCTTCGGACCTGCCGAAGCTCGAGAACGCGCCGGACACGACGGTCCAGTCCCGGCTGCTCGACAAGGACGGCAAGGAGATCGGCTTCCTCACGGGCAACGAACGCCGGATCTACCTCCGCGAGGACCAGATCGCCGACTCCATGAAGCAGGCGATGGTCGCGATCGAGGACCGTCGCTTCTGGACCAACTCGGGCGTCGACGTGCGCGGCATCGCGCGCGCCGCCTTCCAGAACACGGCCGAGGGCCGGCAGGTCCAGGGCGCCTCCACCATCCCGCAGCAGTACATCAAGATCTCTCTTGCGGCCGAGAACAACCGCACGATGTTCCAGAAGCTGCGTGAAGCCGCGCTGGCGTACCAGCTGACGCGCCGGTGGTCCAAGGACCGCATCCTGCGCAACTACCTGAACACGATCTACTTCGGCAACGGCGCCTACGGGATCGAGTCGGCGGCGCGGACGTACTTCGGCTACAACCACGACAAGTGCGAGCCGGAGTGCGCGAAGGTGCTCTTCCCGCACGAGGCGGCGCTGCTCGCCGGCATCGTGGCCTCGCCGAGCGCGTACGACCCGACCCAGCACCCCGTCGCCGCGCAGAAGCGCCGTGACCTGGTGCTGCAGCGCATGTTCGAGCAGGGGTACATCCCGCGGGACGTGTACGAGAGCGGCAAGGCCGAGGCCATCCCGACGCAGTACGACCTGATGTACCCGAAGGAGGACACGAAGTTCCCGTACTTCACCTCCTGGGTCAAGCAGCAGGTCGTCGACCAGCTCGGCGGCGGCCAGCAGGGCGCGCGGCTCGCGTTCGACGGCGGGCTGCGGGTCAAGACGACGATCGACTCCAAGCTGCAGACCGCGGCCCAGAAGGCGATCAAGGACTGGCTGCCCAACGAGAGCGGGCCGCAGGCCTCGCTCGTCGCGATCTCCAACAAGGACGGCATGGTCCGCGCCATGGTGGGCGGCGACGACAAGCGCTACGCCTCCCAGCCGTTCAACCTCGCGACCCAGGGCCAGCGTCAGCCCGGCTCGGCGTTCAAGCCGTTCGTGCTCGCACGTGCGCTCGAGCGGGGCATCAGTCCGAACTCGACCTGGGCGTCGAAGAAGCTGACTTACATCCTCAAGGGTGGTGAGCGCTTCACTGTCAACAATTACGACGACGCGTACGCCGGGTCACAGACGCTCGCTCGGGCCACGACCTTCTCCGACAACGCCGTGTATGTGCAGGTGGCGAAGGAGATCGGCATGAAGGGCGTGTCGAAGCTCGCCCGCGAGGCCGGCATCCGCACCAAGGTGTCCACGAACCTCGCTACCGCGCTCGGCGGCCTGAGCCAGGGCGTCACGCCGCTCGACATGGCGCACGCGTACGAGACGTTCGCGACCGGCGGCCTGCTCACGACCGGCAGCCTGTCCCCGGGCCAGAGCGACAAGAAGCTGCCCGTGCCCGGGCCGGTCGGCATCGAGCGCATCTACCAGGGCGAGGGCAAGCAGGCCAAGATCGTCGAGACCGCCGACGGCCGGCGGATGTTGAACAAGCGCGACCGCACCCGCGTGATGGACGAGGGTGTCGCGAACCAGGTCTCGAGCATCTTGCAGACCGTGGTCAAGGACGGCACGGCCGAGCGCGCGCAGATCCCGGGCGTGATGGTGGCGGGCAAGACCGGCACGACCGAGTCCTACGGCGACGCATGGTTCGTCGGCTGGACCAAGGAGTACACCGTCGCCGTGTGGGTCGGCTACCCGGACGAGTTCAAGCCGATGGAGACCGAGTTCCAGGGCGAACCGGTCGCCGGCGGCACGTTCCCGACCGCGATCTGGAAGAGCTTCATGATGTCGCTGCTCAAGATCGACCCGCTGCCCAAGAACGAGGGCGGCGACGGCCGCGCCACTCCCTCCCCGACGCCGGGCACCACGCTTCCGGGCACGCCGACCGTCGCGCCCACCGCGGCGCCGCCGACCGACGGCGGCGGGACCGAGGCCCCGCCGACCGACACGGCGCCGCAGCCGACCGCGACGGCCCCGCCG
>JAPDDQ010000029.1 GCA_027587225.1 Solirubrobacter taibaiensis | reverse complement strand
GCGCGCGGCGCGGCGCGGCCGCCCGAGGCGGCGCCTCCGTCGCGCGGCGCCGGCGCGGCCGGCCGACCCAGCAGAGCGGCCGTGATCTCCTCCACCTCGGCCGCTTGGTCGAACCGCAGCGGCGCGCCGACCGTGTTGAAGGCCGCCGAACCGCCCGGGCTGAGGCTGATGAACATGCCCGTCGGCGTCCCGGCCACCCGCGCGTCCGGATAGCCGAGCGAGGCCGCGACGCCACGCACCTCGGCCTCGACCTCGTGCACCGGCCGCCCGGCGGCGAGCGCGGCGACACCGAGTTCCAGCAGCAGCTCCCGCGGAGAGGTCACGGCGCGGCCACGATAGCCGCGCCGTGACCGGACCCGCTACGGCGCCGTCGTGGACAGCGTGAACGTGAGCGTCTTCGCGTACGTCCCGGTCCGCAACGCGTCACCGGCCTTCACGAGCTGCTTGAAGGTCACACCGACCTTCTCGTTGGACACCGGCGCCGTCCACGCCGTCTTCGCCAGCTCCACCCGGAGCGGCTCAGGCATCGAGAACGCCCCGTTGGTCAGGTGGCCGGGCGCCGACACCGACAGCGCGGCGTCGCCGGCCGTCGAGATGACGGTCGCGTCGGTCGTAGCCGTGTACTCCTTCTCCACGCCCGGCGTGAACGCGCCGAACGTCGCCGGAGCGCCCAGCGTCAGCGAGAGCGTCGCCGGCACCGTGCCGCCGACGGTGCCCGGCACGTTCGTGCCGACCGTGACCACGACCCGCTGGTACTTGGTGAGCGCGGGCGTGCCCGCGTCCTTGACCTCGAGAATCGCGTGGATCGTGTCGCCGGGCTTGGCGTCGCTGGGCACCACGAAGCTCGCGTTGCGCGTCGCGGCACCGTCGATCGCGATCCGGCCGGCGTAGGTGTCGGCCTCGTAGTACTGCCACCACTTGAACGTGACCGCGTCGCCGTCCGGGTCCAACGCCGCGCCGTCGAGCGCGACCCGCTGCCCGGGCGCGAACACCATGTCGGGATGCGGCGTGGTGACCGTGGGCGCGTGGTTGGCGTCGTCGTAGCTCTTGACCAGCCAGTCGGCTCGGGCCGCCCAGTCGTTCTGGATCACGTCCACCCAGCGCGTCTGCGGGTAGGTCGTGTTCCAGTTGCTGGAGATCACGGTCCCGGCCGGGACCGCTTCACTCAGCGGCTCGGTGAGCGTCACCCCGGAGCCCGCACCGCGGACGCCGGTGTTCATCGCCTGCGCCGCCGCCAGCGCCGGCGTGAACGTGATGCCGGTGCCCGGCTTGCTCTGGTCGCGCACCGCGGCGTTGTTGTTGTGCGCGAGCGCGAGCGCCGGCGTGATCCCCACGCCCGTGCCGGTCGCACCCGCGGTGCCCACGCTCGTGATCGTGACCGTCTCGACGTTGGCGCCGTTGTCGACGGTCAGCGTGTCCCCGACGGCGAGGTTGTTCACCGACGCGACCTTGATGTTCGTCGCGCCCACCACATGCGCCCCGGCCAGCGCCGTCGCGACACCCGCGGTGCCGATCTCGGTGACCGTCGGCGTCTGCAGCCCGGCGCCGGTGTTGAGCAGGATCTTCTGGCCGACGACGAACCCGTTGATGCTCGGCACCTTGATGTTCGTCGCGCCGACCGCGGCGGCCGTGAGCAACGTCGTGTTCGCCCCCTGCGCGGTGCCGACCGTGGCCGGCGTCCGCGTCTGCGTGCCGATCGTGATCGGCAGGCCCACGCCGATCGGACCGACGCTGGCCACGTTGATGCTCGTGGCCCCGGCCGCAGCGGGTGTCGTCACGGTCGTGGTGGTCACCGCGTACGGGTTGAAGTCACGCGTGTTGGGCAGGTCCTCCACCCGGTACGCGTTGGTGGGGCTCTGCGTGAAGCGCCCACCCCAGCCACCCCAGGTCGGGTTGTCCAGGCTGCGCAGGCCCGTATCCATCAGGTGCAGGTACGCCGGCGTGTCGCCCTCGGAGATGAAGTCGTTCATCGTCGCGGGGTTCATGTCGAGCCCCTGCCGGTGATCGGACTCGTCACCCGGGATCACGCGGCCGTCGCCGTAGCTGTAGTACTTGGCCATCAGCGGGCCGTGCCCGGTGAGGATGTTCTCCCGCATCCACGGGCCCTGCAGGTACGGCCGCAGCTCCAGCGGCACGCGCGAGCGCCACTGGTAGGCGAAGCTCCAGAACTGATCGGCGTTGTAGATCACGCGGATCTTCGGCCAGTTCGGCAACACGTAGCGGTTGTAGGTGATGTCCTGGTCGAGCACCGTGTAGATGACGGCCTTCTTGGACACCTTGTCGTAGATCGCGTCCCACTGCGGCGTGCCCTTGTACTGGTCCTCGATCGACTTCAGTGCCCGCGCGACCGTGTTCGTGCCACCCCAGATCTGCAGGTACACCGGCGACGGATCGTTGTCGAGCAGCACGTCCTTGATCAGGTCCGAGCCGGCCGTGTCCTTCGCCATCTCGCCCTCGAACTCGATGTTGCCGATCCGCACCAGGCTCTTCAGGTGCGCCGGCGTCGGATAGCTCGGGTCGTGCTGCTTGAGCGTGTCGTAGCTCTGCCCGTAGAGGTCGATCAACTCCTGGATCCACGTCTCGTCCGGATTCGGGTTCGTACACGGGACCGTCGGCCGGTCGCACTCGAGCCCGCGGACCCAGCGCAGGCTGGTGCGCGGGGCGCCGCCGCGCGTCTCCGAGGTGTACAGCGTGCCCTTCCCGTCGCCCTTCCAGTGCCACTGCGAGCTGCTGTAGACGAGCCCGACCGGTTCCATCTCGTTCGCGTACAGGAACCAGCGGATCATCGTGTCGATGTCGTCGACCTCACCGTCCGTCGTGAGGATCGTGCGCGGCTTGGCGGCTTGGGCCGGCGCGGCGAGGACCAGCGCGGCGACCAGCAACAGCAGGAGTCTTTTCATGGCGTGGTGGTGGAGAGGGTGTACGTGAGCGCCTTGCCGTACGAGCCGGACCGCAAGGTGTCCGTGGCCAGCACGTTCTGCGAGTACGTCAACGTCGTCGCGTCGGCCGTGACCGGCCCGGTGTACGTCTTCACGGCGACCGGGGCACCGCTCAGCGCGGCGCCGTTGACCTGCAGCGGTTGCGTGAGCGCGAACGCCCCGTTCACCAGCCGTCCGGTGTTGCTCGGCGCGAGGTCCTGCACGCTGAGCACCGCTTCACCCGCGGTCGAGGTGACCGTGGCCGTGCTCGTGCCGGTGTAGGCGCGAGCCGTCCCCGGGACCAACGCGCCGAGGTTCGGCGCCGCGCCCAGCGACACCGACAACACCGGCGCGACGGTGGCCGCCGCGTACTGCGTGGAACGGGCGCTGACCGTGACGATCACGCGCTGGTAGGCCTTCAGCGCGGGCGCGCCGTTGTCGGTGACCTCGAGGATCAGGTGGATGGTCTGGCCCGGAACCGCGTTGGGCGGGACGACCGAGCCCGCCGGCACCTCGAAGCTGGTCGAGAGCGTGTCCGGCGTGGTCAGCGCGACAGCACCGGTGTACGTGTCGGCGTCCGTGTACTGCCACCACTTGGTGGTGAGCGCGTTGCCGTCGGGGTCCGAAGCCGTGGCCGACAGGCGCACGGTCTCCCCCGGCGCGGCCGTCACGTTCAAAGGACCGTTGACGTTCACGACCGGCCGGTGGTTGGCGTCCGCGTAGTTGGACTTGACCGTCCACTGCATGCGGGCGGCGAAGTCCTGCTGCGCGGCGTTGAACCAGCGCGAGGCCGAGTAGGCGGTGTTGGCCGTGCCCGTCGCCGGGTTCACGTCCGCCGCGTTGCGGCCACCCCAGCCGCCGTAGGAGTGGTCCTCGTCGGCGCGGAGCCCGTTGTCGAGGTTGTTCATCATGATCGGCGTGTCGCCCTCGGAGATCCACGAGTCCGGGGCCTGAGGAGCGGTCCAGACGGCGTAGCCCTTCGCCGTCAGCTCGGCGCTCGTGAGGCCGCGTTCGCCGAAGTAATCGAAGATGTCGCCCGCGACCATCTGCTTGCCGTCGCCCCACACGCGGTAGAACGGGCCGAACGGGCCGACCTTGGAGACCCAGTTCTGCATCCAGGCCGGATCGAGCAGGTACCGGTCGGCGGCCAGGATCGAGTTGCGGGCGCCGTAGCCCCACACACCGGCCGACATGTTGCGGTAGAAGATCTCCGGGAAGTTCGGCCGGATGTACGTCGCGTACGTGTTGTCCTGGTCGCCCCAGGACTGGATCTTGGCCTTGCGCGAGACCTTGGCGTAGATCGCGGGCCACTCGGGCGTGCCCTCGTACTGCTGCTTGATCGACTTCAGGGCGCGCGCGACGCTGCTGTGGCCGGCGCCGGTCAGCAGGTACAGCGGACCGGGCACGTCGTCGAGCAGCAGCTCCTTGATCTTGTTCGAGCCCGGCGTGTCCTTGGAGATGTCGGTGTCGAACTCGATGTTGCCGTTGAGGATCTTCGAGCGCAGCGAAGCCGGCGTCGGGTACTCGGCGTCGTGGACCTTCAGGTTGGGATAGACCTGCTCGTAGATGTCGACCGCCTCCTCCATGAAGCGCTCGCCCGGCTTCCAGCGCCACGAGGTGCACGGGCACAGGTTGCGGCTCGCGTACTCGCGCCCGGCGACGGTCCACAGCGTGCCTTGCCCGTCGCCCTTCCAGTGCACGCCGCTGCTCTGGTAGATGATCCCCTGCGTGTCGAAGTCGGTCGCGTACAGCAGGTAGCGGATCAGCGTGTTCTGATCGTCGAGCTCGGGGTCGAAGAGGACCACCGCCCGTGATTTGGCGTCAGCCACGCCGGCCGTCCCCACGAGGACGAGCGCCAGCGCGAGCATCAGCACCTTGAGGAGCTTGCTCATGAGTTCTTGGCGAACACGCCGTAGTCGTCGGCGTTCTCGGCGGTGATGAGCTCGCAGTCGATCGACTGCTTCTCCGGCTGGCCGGTCTCACCGGTCGTGATCAGCTTGTCGGCCTGCTCGACCGCCATCTCGGCGATCAGCGCGGCCGGCTGCAGCACGGTCGCCTGCATCTCGCCGGCCTTGATGGCGGCGATCGCGTCCGGGGAGCCGTCGAAGCCGACGATCTTGATCTTGTCCGTGAGGCCCGCGGCCTTGACCGCGGCGACCGCGCCGAGGGCCATCGTGTCGTTGCCGGCGATGATGCCGTCGATGTCCTTGCTGCGCTGCAGGATCGTCTCGACCTTGGTGAACGCCTCCTGCTGGTCCCAGTTGGCGCTCTGCTTGTCGACCTCTTCCAGGTCCGGGACCTGGCCGATCACGTCCGCGTAGCCGCCGGAGCGCACGCCCGCGTTGGTGTCGGTCTCCTTGCCGACGAGCTCGACGTACTTGCCCTTGCCGTCCATCGCCTTGACGAACTCCTGCGCCCCCAGCTGGGCGCCCTGCGCGTTGTTGGACACGATCTGGGCGGCCGCGATGCCGGTCTCGTTGATCTCGCGGTCGATCAGGAACACCGGGATGCCGGCGTCCTTGGCCTTCTTGACCGCGCCGATCGACGCGTCGGCGCCGGCGTTGTCGAGGATGATCGCCTTCGCCTTGCGCGAGATCGCCGTGTCGATCAGCTGCGACTGCTTGTTCGGATCGTCGTCGTGGGACGCCACCGACGTCTCGTAGCCGAGCTCCTTGGCCTTCGCGTCCGCCGCGTCGGCCTCGGCCTTGAAGAACGGGTTGTCGCTCGCGGGCGTGATGATCGCGATCAGGCCCCCCGCCTCCGCCGTCGCTTCCGCGGTCTTGGCGGCACCCGCCGCCGAGCCGCTCGGCTCTTCGTCGTCTGAACCGCAGGCCCCGACGACGAGCGCGCTACACGCGACGACGCCAAGGATCGCGAGTCGCCCGCGCATCCGATTGAACATGGCTCTCTCTCCTCTTACCGCTGGGTTTGCGTTGCCGCGGCCGCCGCGATGGCGGCGCCGCGGCGCTGGATCTTCTGCTGGCTCTGGTCGAGAATCACCGCGAGCACGATCACCGCGCCCTTGATCACGATCTGCCAGAACGTCGAGACGCCGAGGATCACGAGGCCGTCGGCCAGGAAGCCGATGACGAACGCCCCGATCAGCGCGCCGCGTACGGCGCCGCGCCCACCGCTCAACGACGCGCCGCCGATGACCACGGCGGCGATCGCGTTGAGCTCGAACGTCTCTCCTGCCTGCGGAGCTGCCGACGTCAGCTCCGAAGCGATGATCAGCCCGGCCATGGCCGCGCACAGGCCGCTGATCATGTACACGCGCATCGTGACCTTGCGCACCGGAACCCCGGACAGCTCGGCCGCGCGTGCGTTGCCGCCGAGGGCGTAGACCCAGCGCCCGAACGGCGTCTTGCGGGTGAGGAAGACGGCCGCGACACCGAACGCGACCATCAACCAGATCGACGTGGGGATGCCGAGCGGGCGACCGGTGCCGAGGAAGTCGAAGCCGGTGTTCTCCAGCGCCGGCGAGCCGCCCAGGTTCGGGTACGTCTCGCCACCCGAGATCAGCAGCGCCACGCCGCGCGCCATGTACAGCGTGCCCAACGTCGCGATGAACGGCGCGACGCTGAACCGCGTCACCAGCACGCCGTTGAACGCCCCCACGCCCGTCCCGACCAACAAGGCGACGATCACCACGCCCCACACCGGCAGATACAGGACGGTGTTGGCGAACCCGAGGTGCAAGCCCTCGAGCAACACGCCGGCGACGATCCCCGCCAGGCCCACGATCGAGCCCACCGACAGGTCGATGCCGCCGGTCAGGATCACCATCAGCATCCCGATGGCCAAGATCGCGTTGATCGCGACGTGCTTGGTCATCGTGACGAGGTTGTCCCACGTCAGATAGGCGTCCGAGAGCAGCCCGAACACGATGATGATCACGATCAGCGCGATGAACGCGCGCAGCTCGAGGACGAGGTTGAAGGCCTTCAGCCGGCGGCCTTCGCCCTGGGCCGGCGCGTCCGCGACGCTCAATGGCGGGGCGACCGTCATCGCTCGCCCCCTTCCGATGCGACCATGATCTCCTCCCGGCTCGAGGTGCCCCGGCGCACCTCGCGAACGACCTTGCCCTTGGCCATCACCAGCAGCCGGTCGGGCACGTGCAGCGCCTCGTCGAGCTCGGACGTGGCGAACAGCACCGCCACCCCGCGCCCGGCGAGGTCGGTCATCAACGTGAAGATGTCGGCCTTGGCGCCGACGTCGATCCCGCGCGTCGGCTCGTCGAGCAGCAGCACGCGCGGCTGCGTGAGCAGCGCCTTGCCGAGCACCACCTTCTGCTGGTTGCCACCGCTCAGCGAGGTGATCGGCGCGTCCGGGCCACTCGCCTTGACCGTGACGTCGCGCATCATCGTCGTGACCGCCGTGCGCTCCTTGTCCGCCGACACGAGCGGCCCGCGGATGAAGCGCCGCAGCCCGGACAGCGACAGGTTCTGCCCGACCGACATCGACTGCACGAGCCCGTCGCGCTGGCGGTCCTCGGGCACCAGCGCGAGCCCGCGGGCGATCCGCGCCGACACCGGCCCTTCGATCATGTCGCCGTCGATGTCGATCTCACCCGACACGACGCGCAGCCGGCCGGCGAGCGCTTCCAGCAACTCGGTGCGCCCGGCGCCCATCAGCCCGTAGAGGCCGACGATCTCGCCCGCGCGGACGGTCAGGCTCACGCCGTCGACCGACAGGCGGCCGGGGTTGCGCGGGTCGGCGACGCTCAGGTCGCGGATGCGCAGGAGCTCGGCGCCGGTCTCCGCGTGGTCTTCAGGGAACAGCTCGTCCTGGCTGCGGCCGACCATGTGCTCGACGATCCACGCGAGGTTCACGTCCGCCGCCTCGGCCTCGGCGACCAAGCCGCCGTCGCGCAGCACGACGACGTGGTCGGCGATCTCCAGCGCCTCCTCGAGGTGGTGCGAGATGTAGACGATCGCCACGCCGTCCGCGGTCAGCTCGCGGATGATCCGGAACAGCACCTCGACCTCGGCGGCGCTGAGCGCGGACGTGGGCTCATCCATGATCAGCACGCGCGCGTCCTGGGCCAGCGCCCGCGCGATCTCGACGATCTGCTGCTGCCCGAGCCGGAGCTCTGAGACGTCGGTGCGCGGGTCGATCGGCTCCTCGAGGCGCTGCAGCAATGCCGCGGCCGTATCCCGCTGTGCGCGGTCGTCGACCATGACGCCGTGCCGGACCCGCTCGCGCGCCATGAACAGGTTGTCCGCGACGCTCAGGTTCGGGAACAGGCTGAGCTCCTGGTGGATGATCACCACGCCGCGGTCGGCGGCGGCCCGCGGGGAGCCGAACGCGATCGGCTCGCCGTCGAGCTCGAGCTCACCGGTGGTGGGCTGCTCGATGCCGGCGAGGATCTTCATCAGCGTCGACTTGCCGGCGCCGTTCTCGCCGAACAGGGCGGTGACGCGGCCGGCCTCGACGGCGAAGTCGACGCCCTTGAGCGCGTGGGTGGCGCCGAAGACCTTCGTCACGGCGCGCGCCTCCATGATCATGCGCCCACCTCCAGCTGCGCGGGCGTGATCGTGATCGCCGTCGGCGCAAGGTAGGTGAACGCGCCCAAGAACGTGACGGTCTTGCCGTCGAGCGCGTCCCGGTCGAGGTCCTTCAGGACGGTCTGTTTGACCTCGGTGTTGAGCGCCGTACCGGCGCCCGCGTAATCGACCTGGTTGAGGAAGTCGTTGAAGTCGAACAGGCCGCTCGCATCACGCAACGCGCTGCCGTTGATCGCAGGACCGATCTGCAGCGACACCGTCACGTCGGATGGCACGCCTTCCACGTCGACCTCGACGATGTTGCCGTCGGGCGCCTGGGCGGTGCCGGTGCCGCGAACGGCGAAGTTGTACGGGCTCGCTCCCTGGCGCACGCCGTACTGCTCACCGGCGGCGTCGGGATCCTTGTCGAGCGCGGGCACGAGCTCGGTCAGCTCCACCGCGCGCTGCTCCAGCTCCGGCACGACCTTCGGCGCGAAGTTCTCCTTGCCGAACTTGGCCGCGTCGAACGCTTCACGGCCGTTGGCCGCGGCGAGCGGCTCGTCGTCCGAGCGCCAGCTCGCGTCGAGCAACATCAGGCCGAGCACGAGCACCGCGACGGCCGCGCCGATCACGCGCACCTTCACGCGGTCACTTCCTTCGGCACGGCGCTCCAGTCCCCGGCGAGGCGCTCGGCGGTGAAGCGGTCGGTGATCAGCACGTTCACGAAGCGTCCGCGCAGCGCGCCCTGGATCGCGGCGAACTTGCGCGGACCACCGGCCAGCGCGAGCGTGCGCCGCGGCACCTTGATCTGCTCGAGGTCGACGCCGATCACACGCTCGTCGAGCGGGCTCGCGACCGGCACGCCGTCGGCGTCGAAGAAGCGCAGGCAGATGTCACCGACCGCGCCCGCCTCCTCCAGCTGGTGCAGCTCGTCCGCGGTGAAGACGTTGCCGGAGGCGGCGAGCAGCTTGGACGGGGTGAGCGCGCCGATGCCGACGATCGCGAGCGTGATCTCCTCCATCCAGCGCATCGCGGCGGCCACGAACGGGTCGTCGAGCAGAGCGCGGCGGCTCTCGCGTGAGCCGACCACGCCGGGCGCGGGCAGAAAGCGGGCCTCGCCGCCGACGAGCTGCGCCAACCGGCTCGTGAGCCGTGTCGCGTGCCCTTCCGCGGCCGGGTTCCCGGAGCCGCCGAGGATCTGCACCACCGCTTCCGCCCCGGGCTGGGACTGTGGGTGCATGTTGTCGAGCATCGCCAGCAACGTCTCGCTCCAGCTCGAGATGCCGAGGATCTCGCCGGCGGTGAGCGTGGTCTCCAGGTACGCGGCGGCCGCGGCGCCGATCGCGCGCAGCGCCTCCTGGTCGTGGTCGTGCTCGCAGTCGACGACGACCGCTTCGCGCAGGCCGTAGAGCACCTGCA
This sequence comes from Solirubrobacter taibaiensis, assembly GCA_027587225.1. GTDB lineage: Bacteria > Actinomycetota > Thermoleophilia > Solirubrobacterales > Solirubrobacteraceae > Solirubrobacter > Solirubrobacter taibaiensis. Next base: position 90,674 of record JAPDDQ010000029.1, on the reverse strand, counting down.
GGCGGTCTTCGAGCTCGGCGTGGAAGCCCTGCGGGACGGCGACCGTGATCCGCACGATGCCCTCCTTCTCGGCCTGCTTGAGCAGGCGCGAGACGCGCGACTGGCTGAGGTCCAGCTGCGCCGCGATCTCCGCCTGGCGCATGCCCTGCTCGTAGTACAGGCGCGCGACCTTCGTCATCAACCGCAGCAATGGGGTCGGAGTCATCGCAGGCTGCCTTCCAGCTCGGGGGTCGCCATGCGCGAGCGGCGCACAGCGGCGTGCCACGCCTCACGGCGCGTGTGGCGCTCGTCGTCGGAGATCGCGGGCTCGAACGTGCGCGTGGGGCGCTCGCGGCGGCCACCCGCGGCGAGGTCCGCCGCGCCCAGCGCGGACATCTCCGGCGAGGTACTGACGTGCACCGGGCAGCCCGCGAGGTCGGCCTGGATCTGCATCAGCAACTCGCTTGCGGTCGCGCCGCCATCGGCGTGCAGCGCGTCGAGCGCGACGAGGTCGAGGATGTCGCAGATCTGGTGGGCGACGGACTCGAAGGCCGCACGCGCCAGGTGCGCGGGTGTGGCGCCGAGCGTGAGGCCGGTGATCACGCCGCTGGCGGCGCGATCCCAGTGCGGCGCGCCGAGGCCGCTGAACGCGGGGACGAGGTGCACGCCGTCGGCCGTGGCAGCCTCCCGTGCGAGCGGTTCGAGCCGATCGACGTGCAGCGTGCGGGCCATCCAGTCCAGCGCGGCGGCGCTGGCGAGGATGTTGCCCTCGACGGCGTAGGTGGGCGCATCGGTGACCCACGCGAGCGTGTGCGCGAGGCCGTCGACGGCCACCGCCGACGGGACCATGACGCTGCTCCCCGTGCCGTAGGTCGCCTTCGCCGCACCGTGCGCGTAGAGCGCGGCGTGGCTGTCGGCGAGCACGGCCATGACCGGGACACCGTGGTGGTCGCCGAAGCCCGCATTGGAGTGCCGGATCTCCGGCAGCGTGTGCAGCGGGACGCCGAACAGCTCGCACAACTCCGGATCCCACGCGAGCGTCTCGAGGTTCATCAGCAGCGTGCGCGACGCGTTGCCGGCCTCGATCGCGAACTCGCCCGTCAGGCGGTGCACGAGGAACGCGTCGATCGTGCCCGCGCACAAGTCGTCGCGCCCGTCGAGCAGCCGGTGCAGCTTCGTGGCGCTGAACATCGGGTCCAGGGCCAGGCCGGTGCGGGCGCGCACGAACGGCTCGTGCTCGCGCAGGCGGTCGCAGTCGGGCGCCGTGCGCGCGTCCTGCCAGCCGATCACGGGGCTGACATACGCGTCGCTCCAGACCACGGCGGACTCGCGCTGGTTGGCGAGCGCGATCGCGTCCGCCGTGCCCAGGAAGTCGATCACCGTCAGGACGCTCTGCCAGATCTCCTCCGCGTCCTGCTCGACCCAACCCGGGTGCGGATAGGAGCACGCGATCGGTACGCTCGCGCGGCCGAGGACGCTGCCGTCGTCGGCGACCAGCACACCCTTCGTGGAAGACGTGCCCTGGTCGATCGCCAGGACGGTCACGCCGCCGCCCTTCTGAGCAGTAGCGCCGACTCCGCGATGCCGGCCGGCGTGAGCGCGAACCGCGTGAACAGCGCCTCCACCGAACCGGTCGGCGCGAACACGCCGGGCACGCCCATCAGCCGCATCGACACCGGGCACTCGGTGGCCACGACCTCGGCCACCGCGCCGCCGAGGCCGCCGTACACCGTGTGCTCTTCGACGGTCACGATGGCGCCGGTCTCGGAAGCCGCCTTCACGATCGCCTCGCGGTCGAGCGGCCGGACCGTGGTCATGTTCAGCACGCGCGCCTGCACGCCGTGCCCGGCGAGCAGCGTCGCGGCGTCGAGCGCGCGCTCGACCATCGTCCCGCAGGCGATGATCGAGATGTCCGTGCCTTCGCGCAGCGTGGTGGCGACGCCGAGCCGGAACGTGTACTCCGGGCCATGGATCGCGCGCACCGGGATCCGCCCGATGCGGATGAACACCGGGCCCTCGGTGGCCGCCGCCCAGCGGATGACCGCTTCGGTCTCCACCGGGTCGGCGGGCACGATCACGGGCAGGTTCGCGATCGCGCGCAACCACGCGAGGTCTTCGATCGAGTGGTGGGTCGGGCCAAGCTCGCCGTACGCCATCCCGGGGCTCTGGCCGCACAGCTTCACGTTCGTGTTGCTGTAGGCGACGTCGGCCTTGATCTGCTCCAGCGCGCGGCCCGTGAGGAAGGGCGCGGCACCGGAGACGAACGGGATCCGGCCGCCGTTGGCCAGGCCCGCACCGACTCCCACCATGTTCTGCTCGGCGATGCCGACGTTGATCAGGCGGTCGGGGAAGGCGTTCTGGAAGGCGCCGAGCTTGCTCGAGCCGACGCTGTCGTTGCACACGGCCACGATCCGCTCGTCGTGGGTCGCGAGGTCGATCAGCGTGCGCTGGAACGCTTCGCGGCAGTCGAAGCGCTCGCTCACGACAGCTCCTCCAACGCCTGCTCGGTCTGTTCGGGAGACGGAACCTTGTGGTGCCACTCGACGCGGTCCTCGATGAACGACACGCCTTGGCCCTTCGTCGTGTTGGCGATCACGCAGCTCGGGCGACCGGGCTCGAGCGGCAGCGCGCGAAACGTCTCGAGCAGGGTGTCCACGTCGTGGCCGTCGACCGTGCGCACGGCCCAGCCGAACGCCGCGAACTTCGCGTCGAGCGGGTCGAGCGCGTTGGTGGACTCCGTGCGGTCTCCCTGCTGGAGGCCGTTGCGGTCGACGATCGCGGTGAGGTTGTCCAGGCCGCGGTGGCCCGCCGCCATGATCGCCTCCCAGTTCGAGCCCTCCTGCAGTTCGCCGTCGCCGCAGAGGACGAACGTGCGGCGCGGCGAGTGGTCGAGCTTGGCCGCGATCGCCGTTCCGACGCCGACCGGGAGCCCGTGCCCGAGCGGGCCGGTGTTGGTCTCCACCCCGGGCACCTTGTTGCGGTCTGGGTGCCCGTTGAGCGGCGACCCGTCGGCCATGTACGTGTCCAGCAGGCTGTCGGGGATGAAGCCGGCGGCGGCGAGCGTCGTGTACAGCACGCCGGACGCGTGGCCCTTGCTCTGGATGTAGCGGTCGCGCTCCGGGTCGTCGGGGCGCTCCGGATCCACGTTCAGGATCGCGAAGTACAGCGTCGCCACGATGTCCGCGGCCGAGAGATCCCCGCCGATGTGGCCGAGGCCCGCCGCGCGGACGATCTCGACGTTGCGCCGGCGGATCGCCCGCGCCCGGTCGCGCACCTCGTCGGCGGTCGCCTGAACGTGGAGTTGACTCATGGGCGAGCCATCCGGCCAGCCGCTGACGCGGCGGCATCGGGGATCGCTTCAAGCATCGCTTCGCGGATGCTCATGCGACCGGCGCCTGCCCGAGCAGCAGCTCGGTGACGAGCCGGTGCGCGGCGAGCGGGTCCTGGCGCGCCTGGATGTCCGCGAGCTGCGCCATGTCGATCCGGTCGATCGCGGCGTCGATCGCCTTCATCGTGTTGATGCTCGAACGCGCCGCCTCGACCGGGTCCTCGCGGAACGGGAACTGGTCGAGCAGGATCGGCTGATCCCACTCGATCTGGCGCAACGCGAGGAAGAACTCCAGCGTCTCGATCAGATGGATCGAGCCGACGGGCTGATCGTCATCCCACTCGCGCCAGTTGTCGTTGACCTCGACCGTGAACAAGCGGCCGTGGTCGTTGACCAGGTGCAACGCGTCCGCGGGCGCCTCCTTCGCGAACAAGCTGTGCCCGAGATCCATCACGATCCCGATGTCCTCGCGACCCATCTGCGTGATGCCGACCAGCGTGCGCGCCGCCGTCGACCAGCTCATGTGCATCCGCGGCTCTTTGGTCTTGTACTCGATGGCGACGCGGATGTCGTCGTCCATCGCCGCCACCGCCGAGACGCCCTCGAGGCCGAGGCGCCACACCTCGCGGTAGTCGACCTGCAGCGGCAGGTCGAAGCCGTCCTGCCCCGGCCACAGCTTCACCGTCGGCGCCCCGAGGGCCTTCGCCACCCCCACTGCCTCCTCGCACAGGCTGAGGGCCTGCGCGCGCACCCGCGGGTCAGGGTTCGAGAACGCCCCGGCCTGAAAATCGCGGGTGTAGATGTGCGGGGTGATGCACCACGGCGCGATGTCGGTGGCCGCAAGGGCGTCGCGCACCTCGTCCGTGGTCACGCCGTCCGTGAACGGATAGTTGATGTCGAGGACCTCGATGTCGCCGACCGCTCCCGCGGCCTCGATCGCCTCGATCGTGCTCACCGGCGGCCCGTACGCATCGGTCGCGTACCGATCCACGAACTGTCCGAACAGCCAGATGCCTGCGCCAAACCGCATGGGTCTCTCCTCCCGTGCTGCATAAAAATTCAGGTACGAATGCAGCGTCCGGGCATTTATATGCGCCCGTGGCGGGTCTGTCAACACGTGTCACTTAGGAGCGGAGATGCGCGACGTCGAACCCCTCGGGGAGCTCGAGGTCGTGTGCGGCGAGTAGCTCGGTATCCGCGAGCAGCTCGAGGCACGGTCCGTCGGCGACGATCCGGCCGGCGGAGAGGATCACCGCGCGCTCGCACAGGCGGCCGGCGAGCGGGAGATCGTGGGTGACGATCAGGAGCGTGCGGTCGAGCGTCTCGAGGAGCTCCATCAGCTCACGGCGCGTGCGCGGGTCCAGGTTCGCGCTCGGCTCGTCGAGCACGAGCACGCGCGGGTCCATCGCCAGCACGGTGGCGATCGCCACGCGGCGCTTCTGGCCGAGGCTGAGCTGGTGCGGCGCGCGCTCGGCATGCTCGTCCATCCGCACCGCTCGCAGCGCCTCGGTCACGCGCCGCTCGACGTCGCCGAGCTTGAGGTTGAGCGGGCCGAAGGCGACGTCCTCGCGTACGGTCGGCATGAACAGCTGGTCGTCGGGGTCCTGGAAGACGAGCCCGACCGCGCGGCGCAGCGGCGTGCCGTCCGCGACGGTGACGTCACCCTTGAGCAGCCCGTTGAGGTGGAGCATCAGAGTCGTCTTGCCGGCGCCGTTCGGGCCGAGGATCGCGACGCGCTCGCCGGTCTGGACGTCCAGGCTCACGCCGTCGAGCGCGACGACCCCGTTGGGATAGGTGTGGCGAAGGTCGCGCGCCCGGATCACGCGGCGAACCGGACGGCCAGCACGGGGACCAGCCCGGCGAGGAAGAGCGCGTCGGCGGGCCTCAGGGTGAGCGTGCCCAGGCGCGGCGTCTGCCCGTCGAAGCCGCGGGCCAGCATCGCCAGGTGCACGCGCTCGCCGCGTTCGTAGGAGCGCAGGAAGAGCGCGGTCACGACGCGGCCGAGCGCCCTGACCTGCAGCGCGTGGCGAGGCGCGTAGCCGCGGGAGCGCAGCGCGGCGCGCATCCGCGTGACCTCCCCCACGATCACGAACAGGTAGCGATACATGAAGCTCGCGATCAGGATCAGCACGCGCGGGACCCTGAGCGTCTCGAGCGCGTGCAGCACGTCGGGGAAGCTCGTCGTCGCGCCGAGCAGCACAGCGGAGAGCGCCCCGACGAGCGCCTTGGCGGCGGCCGAGGGCGTGAACAGCGCGACCAGCAGCACCGGGAACAGCACGATGCTCGTCCGGCGGATGAGCACGCCCGGCGGGATGCGGGCGAGCGCGGCGACGAACACCAGCGTCAGCGCGCAAGCGACGTATGTGGGCCACGCGGTCGTCGATACGGCGACGACGGTGATCGCGGCGAAGCCGAGCACCTTCGTGCGTGGATCGAGCCGGTGGATCGGGCTGTGCGGGTTCCCGGCGACGCCGACCGCGTCCAGCCCGGCGCTCACGTGACCGGGCGCCTCCGCGCGAGCGTCACGACGCCGTACGCGAGCCCGAACACGCACAGCGTGCCGATGAAGCCGGCCAGGCCGGTCGCGAGGCGCTCGTCGTCGACCGCCGGGAAGGTGTAGTCCGCGATCGGCGCATCCCGCTCGATGCCGGCCCCGTCGAAGCGCTGCTCGATCGCGACGCGCTCGAGCCCGTCGGGGTGGCTGGACGCGAACGGGGCCGCGGCGGTGGCCAAGCCGACCGCCACCGCGAGGGCCAGCAGCGCGAACGCGCGCTTGACCGCGACCGGGCGCAGCGCGGGCGCCGCCGAGATCAGGTCCGGGCGCGTCGCGAGCACGGCGCTCACGGCGGCGACCGTGATCGCCGCCTCCCCCACGCCGATCAACGTGTGCACGCCGAGCATGGCCGTCATCGCGGTGGCCAGCGGCACGGTGCCGGAGCGCCCGAGCTCGAAGGCCGTCGCGGCCGCGCCCGCCATCACCGCGAGCCACGCGCCGACGCCGCTCACGACGAGGAGCGTCTGCCGTCCATCGCCCAGGGTGCGCCGAGCGGCGACCATCAGGCCACCGACGAGCAGCGCCCCGATCACGCCCATGTTGAGCACGTTCGCGCCGAGCGCCGTGATCCCGCCGTCGGCGAACAGGAACGCCTGCACACCCAGCACCACGGCCAGCACGAGGCACGCGAGCCACGGTCCGAGCAGCACCGCGGCGAGCGCGGCGCCCATGAAGTGGCCGCTCGTCCCGCCCGCGATCGGGAAGTTGAGCATCTGCGCCGCGAACACGAACGCCGCCGTCACGCCGAGTAGCGGCACGCGCCGCTCGTCGAGATCGACCTCCGCGCGCCGCAGACCGATCCCCACCGCCGCGACGGCGGGCACGGCACACGCGAGCGCCACTTCGGTGCTCAGGAAGCCGTCAGGGACGTGCACGGGTACTGAGAGTCGCTTGCAAGAGCGTGATTCTTGCACTTGCGCGTACGATGGGGCGCGTGACCGTCGCCCCGTCCAGCGCGCGCCTGCCGTTCACCACGATCGACGAGGTCGCCGAGGCCCTGCGGAGTGCAGGGACCCGGCTCACGACCCCGCGCCGGATGGTGCTCGAAGCGCTGTTCGCGGCCGACACGCTCCTCACCGCCGAGCAGATCGCCGACGGCTCGGTGACCGGCGTTCCGCTCGACCTCACGTCCGTCTATCGCAACCTCGAGCGGCTCGAGGAACTCGGCGTCGTCCGCCACATGCACATCGGCCACGGCGCCAGCGTCTACGGGCTATTGAGCGACGGCGAACGCGAGTTCCTCGTCTGCGAACGCTGCTGGAAGGTCACCGTGGCCGACCCGGAGCAGCTCGACCGCGTGCGCGCCGTGATCCGCGCCGAGTTCGGCTACGAGGCGCACTTCACGCACTTCCCGCTCCACGGCCGCTGCGGCGATTGCGCTACGGCGCCATGAGCCACTTGCGCGCCTGATCGACGTCGTCGACCAAGGGCAGGAACTCGGCCGCGCCCGCCATCTCGAACGCGCGGCACACGCCCTGGTTCGATGGGCGCAGCATCACGAGCCGGTTGGCCGCGACGCGCGCCTCCTTGGCCGCGCCCGCAAGCGCGCGCAGGCCGGTGGAGTCACAGAATTGCAGTGGGGCGAGGTCGACGACGACCCCCTGACCGGAGGCCTCGAGGCATTCCTCGATGCGGGCGCACAGCTCTGGGGCCGTCCATAGATCGAGCTCACCACCGACCTCCAGCACGGGCACATCCCCGAGCTGATGACGGGTGATCGCCACGCGAGTGGCGATCTCATGGTTCGACGTTACGGACATTGGGCTCCGCTACCCGACGATCGCGCTTCGGAAAGCGGCGCGTCAGCGCTCATACGGACCGTCGTCCCAGAGTGACGTCACGCGTAACCGTCGTCGTGTCGGTATAGACCTCAGTCGGTGTTCGGGTGCTGTCGCGCGTGCTTCTCTGCCGGGCGTGCCCGCCACCGCCTTGGAAGATCGAGCGCTTGGCCCCGACCTCGCCCGCGGGCTGATGCTGCTGTGCATCGCGCTGGCGAACTCGCACTACTTCCTCGACGCGCCGGAGGTGCTGGGCGGCTACCCACTCGACAAGAGCCCGCTCGACCAGGCCGTCACGTGGGTCATCTCGACGTTCGTGGACGGTCGTGCGTTCCCGCTGTTCGGGCTGTTGTTCGGCTACGGCGTCGCGCAGGTGGTCCGACGCAACCGCGATCGCACGCGCCGCCTCCTGTACCGCCGCGCGCTGACGCTGATCGCGATCGGCTGGGTGCACGCGATCTTCCTCTACGTCGGCGACATCGTCGCGGCGTACGGGATGCTGCTCGTGATCGGCGCGTGGACGGTCTTCTGGCGCGACCGCTGGCTACTCGTCTGGGCCGCGATCTTCTTCGTGCTCACCGCGCTGCCGAGCGCCGGCGCGCTCGAGACGGCGATGGAGGGACCGTCGACGGCCGAACTCCCGCCGGACATCGGCACGATGCTCGTCGATCGCCTCCCCGTCCAGCTGTTCGTCATGTTCCTCGGTCCCATCGGGTTCGCGTGCCCGTTCCTGCTCGGCCTGTGGGCCGGCCGCCGGCGCATCCTCGAACGTCCCACCGAGCATCGCCGCTTCCTGCGTGTCGTCGCGATCGGCGGGATCGCCGCCGGCGTCCTCGGCGCACAGCCGCTCGCGCTCGTCCTGGCCGGGTTCGAGCCGGTTCCGAGCGAGTCCGACTTCAACTTCGTCAGCGCACTGCACGTGTTGTCCGGAACGCTCGCGGGCGCGGGCTACGCGGCGGCGATCGCGCTGCTCTCGTCGCGGGTGCGCCGCGGGCGTGTGATCCGCGCGCTCGCCGCCACAGGCCAGCGTTCGCTCACGGCCTACCTGTCCCAGTCGCTCGTCTGGGCCACCGTGTTCACCCCGTTCCTGCTCGGTCTCGCCGACGACCTCTCGATCGCGGCGACCGCGCTCCTGGCCACCCTCACCTGGCTCGCCACGGTCGTCCTCTGCACCACGCTCGCGAAGCACGCGAAGCGCGGCCCGTTCGAGACGCTCCTGCGCCGTGCGACCTATGGTCGTCGCGATGGACCTGCCCGACCGCATGAAGGCGTACGAGCTGGAGCACCGCGCCTCGCTCCCGCCGCGCACGTGGACGATCCTGCGCCTTGACGGCCGCGCGTTCGGCACCTGGACGCGTGGCCTTCAGTGGCCGTACTCGACGCGGTTCATCGGCGCGATGGGGCGCGGGATGGCCGAGTTGTGCGAGTCGCTCTCGGGCACCGTGATCGGCTACGCGGCGTCGGACGAGATCTCGCTCGTGCTGACGGACTTCGCCAAGCCCGATACCGAGCCGATGTTCGGCGGCCAGGTCCAGAAGCTCGTCTCGATCTCGGCCTCGATCCTCACCGCACACTTCGCACGCAGCTTCATCGAGCGCGATGTCGCAACGTTCGACGCGCGCGTCTTCACCCTCCCTTACCGGGACGAGGTCCGCAACTACCTGCTGTGGCGCCAGGCCAGCGCGCGCAACAACGCCCGCAACACGCTCGAGGCGCGCGGTGGCGCCCCCGCGACCGCCGACCCGCGGTTCGTGGACGGCCAGACCTGCCACCGCACGCAGGCGTTCGCGCGCTGGGTGTGGGAGGTCCAGCCCGCCCCGACGCTCGACTGTCAGCCCGGTACGTTTCTCGAGGACGTCCTCCCCGCCCCGTAAGTTCCCATCGTGCGCAAGCGTGATCTGCAGGACCGGGCAAAGATCGAGGCGGCGGTCCAGAAGGTCGCCGGGGAGTACCTCAAAGACCCGAACATCACCTCCGTGGGCGTCGGCTACAAGGTCGTCGACGGCAAGCCGACGGACGAGCTCGCGTTGCAGTTCACCGTCTCGACGAAGTTCGAGCCGCAGACGCTCGTCGTCGAGTCCACGCGGCCGATTCCGGAGACGCTGACGGTCAACGGCATCCGGTTCAGCACCGACATCGTGGAGCGCCGGTTCGCGCCGGAGCCGACCGCGGTGGACGCGCCGCCGAAGACCGACCGCAAGCGGCGGCTGGACGTGCTCGTGCCCGGCGTGAGCATCGGGCAGGAGCGCATCTCCGCCGGGACGCTCGGCTGCCTGGTCCGCGAGGACGCCACGGGCGAGACGCGGATGCTGTCGAACTGGCACGTGTTCCAGGGCGCGAGCGGCGTGCTCGGCGACCGGATCGTCCAGCCCGGCCGGTTCGACGACAACCGGGTGGGCGAGAACGGGTGCGGGCGGCTCGTGCGCAGCTTCCTCGGGCTCGCCGGGGACTGCGCGATCGCGAGCCTCGAGGGCCGCGGCGCGGAGGAGACGATCCTCGAGCTCGACGTGCCGGTGCGGCGGCTCGGCGACCCGGCGCTCGGCGACCGCGTCGTGAAGTCCGGCCGCACCACCGGCGTGACCTACGGCGTCGTCACGCGCCTGCACACGATCACACGGCTCAGCTACGGCCAGGGCATCACCGAGCAGATCGGCGGGTTCGAGATCGGCCCGGACGCGGAGCGCCCCGCCGCGGACGGCGAGATCTCCATGGGTGGCGACTCGGGCTCGGCCTGGATGGCGCTGGACGACGGCGGCGAACCGACGGACATGATGCTCGGGCTGCACTTCGCGGGCGAGGCCGCGGGTGCCGTCGGCGAGCACGCGCTCGCCTGTTACGCGTCCTCGGTCTTCAGCAAGCTCGAGATCTCGCCGCTCCCCGCGCCCGCCACCACCGCGCGCATCGTGGTGCTCCAGGCGGTCGGCGGCGGCTACGACGCGAACTTCCTGCCCGGCCACGAGCTCCCGGTGCCGGTGGGGAACGCCGACATCACGGCCGACTACGCGCCGCTGCAGCAAGGCGAGGGCCCGGTCCGCCATCTCACGCACTTCTCGCTCGCGATGAGCGCGTCGCGGCGCTTCTGCCGCTGGGTGGCGTGGAACGTGGACGGCAACGGGCTGCAGCAGCTCTCGCGTTCCGGCATCGAGTTCAAACGCGACCCGGCCTACCGCGCCGAGTACCAGGTCGATGACGACCTGTATTCCCACAACCGCCTGGACCGCGGCCACATCGCCCGCCGCGCCGACCTGCTGTGGGGCACGCGCGAGGAAGCCCAGCGCGCGAACACGGACTCGTTCCTGTTCACCAACATCGCGCCCCAGCTCGACGACTTCAACCAGTCCATCAAGCACGGCCTCTGGGGCCAGCTCGAGGACGCGATCTACGAGGGCGTGTCCGTCGACGACCTGCGCCTGTCCGTCGTCGGCGGCCCGATCTTCAAGCGCAACGACCTCGAGTACCGCGGCGTGCTCGTCCCCCGCTCCTACTGGAAGGCGATCGCCTACGTCGAGGACGAGACGCTCAAGGCGAAGGCGTACGTGCTCACCCAGGACGACCTCGAGGGCAAGCTCGAATCACTCGGCCTGGAGCCGTTCAACCTCTACCAGGTGGCGATCCGCGAGCTCGGCGCGATGACGGGCCTGGACTACGGTCCGCTCACCACCGCCGACACCATGGCGCCCTCGACGCCGGACGCGCAGGTCGTCACCGCGCGCCCGATCGGCGCGCGCTCAGAGATCGTGCGCTGAACGTCACAATCCCTGATTGGCGGGCTAGGTTGGCTGCCATGTGGAGATTCGTGGTCGTCGCGGGCCTTGGCACCGCGCTCTTTCCCGCATCGGCCGCGGCGGCCGACACCACGCCCGCCGGCCCGGCGACCCTGCTGAGCCAATGGCTCGGTGCATTCACGTTGGAGGGCCGCCCGCCCGAGGTGCTGGTCGCCGCCGACGTCACGGTCGCGGCCGGCGGCCAGGCGGGCAACATCCGTGTCCGCGCCGTCTATGGCGGCGTGAATGCCGTCAGCGGCGAGGTCCACCTGCCGGCCGAGCCCGGGACCTACCGGTTCCCGGCGCCGCACATCCGGTGGGACTATCGGGGCAGCCAGCTCGGCTTCGACCAAGTCAGTGGCAGTCACGCCGTCCTGCTGCAGGACGCGTGCAACCCGGCGGCGGGCAAGTGGTCCGATCCGTGCGAGATCAAGCGCGTGAACCTCTTCAGCCCGCCGGGCGAGGCCGCGAGCCAGCCGCTGCCGGGCGCGCAGCTCGCGATCAAGGGGATCTACGAGCCCGACATCGACCAGGACCTCGTAGGTGACCAGACCGAGGACCGCACCGACCTGCGGATCAGCGCCGCCGCGACGCGCGCGGCCGACGGCAAGCTGCAGATCACGGCCACGGTGACCAACGCCGGCGCGCGCGCCGCGGACATGCCGGGGATCGCCACGCCGCTCAAGGACGTGGAGATCGAGGGCTGCCAGAAGCCCGGCACCTACTGGTACTCCCACGTCTTGAACGGGTGCCGGCTGGCCAAGCCGATCGCCGCCGGCGAGACCCGCACCGTCGCCCTGACGGCCCCCATCGAAGAGGCGGTCACCACCACCGTGCAGGTGAGCTCGGAAGGCCCCGACCTCGCCGGAGCCGACAACACGGTCCGAGTGACGGTCCCGGCCGCCACGCCGCTGGCCTTGACGACCGCGAAGTCCCAACGTCTCGCCAAGGGCCTCAAGGTGCAGGTGCTCGGCATCCGCGACGGACGTGCGCGCGTCACGGCCGCGTTCAAGCGGGGCGGCAAGACCATCAAGCTGACCAAGGTCGTCACGTTGCAGGCCGGTCAGGAGCGGACCGTGACCCTCAAGCCCACGGGCGCGAAGCTGCGCTCGCTCCGCCGGCTCGCGGGCACACGGTCCCTGAAGGCCTCGGTGACCGTGCGCTCCGTCGGCAGCGACGACGAGGTGCGCACGGCGACGACCGTCAAGCCGTAGGCAAGTGCGGCAATGCATCGAGCTCGGGCAGCGTGACCACGCTCTCTTGCTCGTTCGGGTCCGTGCGCGCGATCACGGCCTCCAGCGTCTCGTCGCTGAGGTTCGCCGGCAGGTGCGGCACGCCCGCCGGGATGTGGATGAAGTCACCGGCTTCGACCACCGCGTGGTGCTCGAGCGCAGGCCCCCACCAGAACTCGCCCCGCCCGCTGATCACGTAGATCGCGGACTCGTGGTCCTCGTGCAGATGGGCCACGGCTCGCCCGCCGGGCGGCAGGCTCAGCCGGTGCAGGCACAGCGCCTGCGCGGCCGTGTTGTCGTTGGAGATCCCGGCGCCGTACGTCAGTCCCTGGCGCCCGGCGTACGTCGCCCCCGGGCGCACCACGGTGCAGTCGCTCGTCTTCACGGTCATATGAGACCAGACGGCGACTGCACCGTGGGCATTCCGGTATCTAGCGGCCGACGCGCTTTCCGTGGCCGTGCCAGCGGCCGCCACGGTGCGGCCACTTGGGCGGCTTGTGGCCGCCCGGCTTGGTCCCGAACGCGTCCTTGGAGTCCGCGAAGTAGTAGACCGCGTACGCCGCCGCGGCCGACATCTCGCGCAGGCTCTTGGTCGCGCCCTTCACCATCTTGCGGCGAGCGGCGCGCTTGTCGGCGTCAGTTCCGCCGGGCGCGAGGCCCTCGGCGCTCAGCGGCATCACGCCGGTGAACACCGTGCTCAGGTTGTCGCAGATCTGGTGGTAGCACGGGTCGTACCACGAGCCCGCGGCGCCCCCGAAGATCTGCTCTTCCTCCGCCGTCTTGACGCCCTCGGCGCCGGCGTAGATGCCGCCGGACGGGATGCCGCGCAGCGTGAAGCCGACGTAGTCCGAGCGCCCGTCGAACCCACCCTTGACCACGGGCTGGCCCTGCGCGCGGAACCAGTCGTCGAAGACCTGCTCGACCTTGCCCGAGTCCGGTGACTCGGTGGCGGGGTCGCCGTCCTCGGTGTCGTCGCCGTCACCGTCGTAGACGCCGCGGATGTAGTTCGCCGAGGCGAGCATGTCGTAGTCGAGCATCACGTCGACCTTGTCCGCTTCCTTCTGGCTCAAGGTCTCGGCGTAGTACGAGGAGCCGATCAGGCCGTTCTCCTCGGCGCCGAACCACATGAAGCGGACCTTGTTGCGGAGGTTGTACCGGCCCTCCGCGATGGCCTGGGCCATCGTCAGCAGCGTCGACGTGCCGGAGCCGTCGTCGTTGATGCCCGGGCCTTCCGGCACCGAGTCCAGGTGCCCGCCGGCGATCACGACGTGGTTCGGGTCACCCGTGCGCGTCTCGGCGATCACCTGCGGCAGCCAGCGCGGCGTGAACGTGCCGTAGACCTTGAAGTCCACGCGCGGGTTCTTGCCCTGCTTGTACGCCTGCAGCAGTTCGTTGCCGAGCGTGTAGCTGGTGATGACGGCCGCGATCGTCGCGTCCGGCTCGGGCTGGTTGTCGACGAACAGCGGGTTCTGCCGCGCGGGCGTGTTGCCCTCGTTGTAGATGATCACGCCGGTGGCGCCCGCGGCCTGCGCGAGCTGCCACTTGTCGACGAACGGGCACGTGCCGCGCTGGACGAGCGCGATCTTGCCCGACACGCCCGCGTAGTCCGCGGCCGCGCAACCGGAAACCGATCCGCCCGTGGGCGGATCCAGGATCCCGCCGACCGGGAACACCGGCGCGTTCGTGAGCACCGTCGTCGGCGAGTTGGCCATCGTGATGAAGTCGGCCGACGGGAGGTCGTTGTCCTCCGCGTCGCCGGGCACGTAGACCTTCGGCGTCGGCGTGACCTGGTTCAGGACGGGCGGCTGCGCCTCTTCCCAGATCGGATAGTTGAACTGCGAGACCTGCGGCCTGTAGCCGGCCTCCCTCAGCGTCTCGACCACATAGTCGAGCGACTCCTGATAGCCGGGCGAGAACACTTCGCGCGTGTCGTCGTTGAGCGTGGCGATCCGCTGCAACGCGGTCAGGTGCTCACCGATCTTCGGCACCGTGATCTCACCGACGAAGCGCTTCGCGCCGGGATCACGCGGGCTGACGGAACCGCCGCCGTTCGCGGATGCGGTTGCCGGGACAAGGGCCATTGTGGCGGCGCATGCGGCCGCCAGAGCCAGACGGCTCCGGGACAAAGAGGTACCCCCTACTTGTGCGACATGGGGTCCCTGCAGACCCCCAGATCTCGGAGCCTACCGGCTACTCCTAGTCCGCGTAGTAGCTGTCAAACGTCCGTGACACGCCGTGTCGGACAACGTCAACGGCGAGCACGCCCGCGAGCGCCCCGCACTGCGTGAACGCCGAGGCGTTCACGTCTTGCCACGCCGAGGGACGGTCGTTCGCCACGCGAGGATCAGTTCGGACCGCTATACGGTCCAAACTCGCGGTTCGCGCGCCCGAGTGGCGCGTTGCCGCTCATTCCGAGCGGGGGTGCCGCACAAGCGTCACCTCAGGCGGTACGCACGTTCGGCACCCCCCGACCAAGCCAGACCGAGTGGAACGCCACTAGACGAGCAGCGCCCCGAAGCGGCCGAGGTACAGCGGCCAGCCGTCGGCGCCGTCGACGCCGGCGCGCATGCCTTCCCAGCCTTCGCCGTGGCGTTCGAGATGGCGGTGTTCCAACTCCACCCGCGTCCGCGAAGCGCCTTCGGGGATGAAGCGCACCTCGACCTCGCTGGTCTTGTCGTGGTCGGTCTCGGGCGTCCAGGAGGCGCTGATGTCCCAGGTGAAGACGACGCGCTCGGGCGGGTCGACGGCCAGGACGCGCGCCCACACGCAGATGCCACCGTTGACGCCGCGGTCGTAGATGCGCCCGCCCGGGCGGGCTTCGAACACGGTCTCATCGACGTCCTCACCGCCGAGGAGGTTGTGCTCGTGCGGCTTGATGCGGTCGAACTGCTCGGTGAAGACGGTGAAGGCGCGCGCTTGGGGCGCGTCGACGACGATCGAGTGCTGGATCGACGTGCCCGTGGCCTGGCTGCTCATGAGCGATCCTCCGGTGATTCCTCGACGACGGTCTTGAAGGCCGTCAGCGCTTGGCTCCAGAACCGGTCGAGCTCGGCGCGCAGCGCGCTCAGCCCGTCCGGCTGGACGTGGTAGATGCGGCGCGTACCGGCCTGCGTGTCCGCCACCAGCCCGGCGTCCTTGAGCACCTTCAGGTGCTGGGAGACGGCGGGACGGCTGATCGGCAGGCCCTCGGCCAGCTCACCGACGGGCCGGGGACGCACGAGCAGCCGCTCGAGGATGTCTCGGCGCGTCGGGTCGGCGAGCGCGGCCCAGGGGTCGGCTTGGTAAGTCGCCACGAACCGTAAGCTACGCCTTACCGATGCCGCACGTCAAGCGCTCAGTGCGCGCTCTTGCCCTTCCGCACGTGCAGGACCGTCACCACGATCGCGCCGACGATGGTGCCGAGGATGGCCGAGGCGATCGTGTTCGTGAGCCACCCGAGAACGCCGCCGAGCGCACCGGTCGCCTCGTGGACGTCCTCTTCGAGGTGGTGGACGAAGTCGTAGAGGAAGTGCACGCCGAGCTCGTCGAGCCCGACCAACAGGATGTGTCCGCCGACCCAGAGCATCGCGATGATGCCGACCTTCGACAGCACGTTGAGGATCACCGGCATCGCCCGCACGAGCCCGCGGCCGAGCGACTCGCTCTTGCCGCTCTCCACGAGCTTGAGGCCGATGTCGTCCATCTTCACGATCAGGCCGACGACGCCGTAGACGCCGATCGTGATCGCGAACGCCACGAAGACGAGGATGAGCGCGCGGGAGAGCAGCGGCTCCTCGGCCACCTCGTCGAGCGCGATGACCATGATCTCCGCGGACAGGATGAAGTCGGTGCGGATCGCGCCGCCGACCAGGCGCTTCTCTTGTTCCGGGCCGGTTTCGGTCGCCGGGGCTTCGGCTTCCGCGTGCGCGTGGGCGCCGGGGTTCACCCATTCCCACAGCTTCTCCGCGCCCTCGTAACAGAGGTAGGTGCCGCCGATCATCAGGATCGGCGTCAGCAGCCACGGCAGCAGCTCGCTCAGCAGCAGGGCCGCCGGCAGGATGAACAGCAGCTTGTTGCGCAGCGAGCCGATCGCGATCTTCTTGATCACCGGCAGCTCGCGGTCGGGCTTGAAGCCCTGCACGTAGCGCGGGGTGACGGCGGCGTCGTCGACGATCACGCCGGCCGCTTTCATGCTTGCGCGGCCGGCACCGGCCGCGACGTCGTCGACCGAGGCCGCCGCCAGGCGGGCGATCATGGCGACATCATCAAGAAGGGCAGCGAGTCCGGCGCTCATCGCGCTGCACCGTAACGGCTCGCGCGGCGAGATGACTCACAAATGCCTCATCTCGGCCGTTGTACGGGCATGGATCTTCAGCTGAACGGACAGGTGGCCGTCGTCACCGGCGCGTCGCAGGGCATCGGCCTCGCCATCACGCGCACGTTGCTCGAGGAGGGCATGCGCGTCATCGCCGCCTCGCGCCGCTCGTCCCCGGAGCTTGACGCGCTCGACGCGGTGCACGTCCCCGTCGACCTGATGGAGCCGGACGCGCCCGCCGAGGTCATCGCCCGCGCGCTCGAGACGTACGGTCGCCTCGACGTGGTCGTCAACAACGCCGGCGGACCGGTGCCCGGGAGCCCGCTCCCACACGCCGGCTTCCTCACCCGCGACGACGCGGACTGGCACGGCATCTTCGAGTTCAACCTGCACGCCACCGTGCGGATGTGCCGCGCCGCGCTGCCGATCCTCGTCGAGGCCGGCCAAGGCGTGATCGTCAATGTCTCCTCGGCCAACGCCCGCCAGCCGTCGCCGTTCAACGGGGAGTACTCCGCGGCCAAGGCCGCGCTCACGAACCTCGGCCAGGCGCTGTCGGAGGAGTTCGCGCCGCAGGGCGTGCGCGTGAACACCGTCTCCCCCGGCCCGGTCGTCACGCCCTGGTGGACCCGCGAAGGCGGCGCGGCCGAGCGCTTCGGGGAGATGATCGGCGCCACCTCGGAAGCGGTCCTGACCCAGGTCGGACCGGAGATGATGGCGATCTCGGTCGGCCGGCTCGCCGACCCGCAGGAGATCGCCGACGCGGTCGCCTACCTCGTCTCCCCGCGCGCGGGCAGCACGACCGGCACCGACCTCGTGGTCGACGGCGGGCTGCTCAAGACGGCGTAGGAGTTCGTTGAAGAATGGGCGATGCGACTGATGTGGTGCAGCCGCCAGTGCCTCGGGCCGCCCGCGACAAGCGTGGCGTGCCTCTGGCACGTGAGCGTCGTGGGTGGCACGAGGTGCCGCGGATGTGCCGCAGCAGGCGTGTCGGAATTCTTCAACGGACTCCTGGTTCCCAGTAGGCCTCGACGATGTAGCCGTCGGGATCGCGGCACTTGACGCTGACGTAATCGGGCTCGTCGAACGCCTCGATGAGCCCGATCCCGTCCGCGAGCAGCCGGGCGCGGTGCGCGAGCACGGCGTCACGGCTCTCCAGCGCCACCCCGAAGTGCATCCAGGTCGGCGCCTCCACCGCCCCCGGGCCGAGCGCGAGCGCGAAGCCCGCGGCGTTGTAGATCATCAGCACGCGGTCGTCGTACAGCCGGGCCGGACGCACCCCGAAGCCGAAGTACGTCTCATAGAAACGCCGCGAACGCTGCTGATCAGCCACCGGAAGCGCGAGGTGATCCATCGCGCGGCAGACGTTACGCCAACGTGCGCCGGCGCAGCAACGCGAACGCCGCACCCGCCACCGCGATCCCGCCCGCGGCCAGTACGGCGACCTCGAACGAGGCCGACTCGACCAAGGAGCCACCGAGCGCGTTGCCGATCGCCGTACCCGCGACGATCCCCATCACCATCGCCGCGAACGCCTCGGTCACCGTCCCGGTCGGCGCAACGGTGTCCAGCAGCGTGGAGCCGACCACCGTGGACGGCGCGAGCAGCAGCCCGCACAGCACCAACAGCGCCGCCAAAGTCACATAGGAGTCCGCCAGGGCGAGCAACGCGTACGCGCCGCCCAGCCCGACCAGCAGCACGGGCAGCCGCACCGGCAGTGAGCCCGGCCAGGTCCGGCCGCCGTAGATCAGACCGCCCGCGAGCGAACCCGCCGACAAGGCCGCGAGCAGCACGCCGCCGGTCGCCGCCGAGCCGCGCGCGTCCGCGAACGCCGGCACCGCGACCTGCACGACCCCGACCGCCGTCCCGAACGCGACGAGCGCGCCGAACACCGTCCGCATTCCGGGCGCTCCGAGCGGCCCGAGCCAGCCGACGTCGTGCGGGGCGCCGCGCCAGGCCCGCGACGGACCGGTGACGGTGAACGCCAGCGCTGAGCCGACCGCCAACCCGCCCGCGATCACCACGGCGACCGTCGGCGACCACAGGGACGCGATCCCGGCGGCCAGCGCGGGCGCCGTCACCACCGCGACCTCGAACACCACCGCCACGAGCGCGTACGCCGTCGCCCGCAGCTCCGGATCGTCCACGAGCATGTTCCAGAGCGAGCGCATCGCGGCCGGCAACTGCGGCAGCGACCCTCCGCCGCAGAGCGCGAACAGGGCCAGCACCCACGTCGGCGCGTCGCCGCGGGCGGCGACCACCAGCCCGATCAACGCGGGCAGGTGCGCGCACGCCGCTGCCCGCAGCACGCCCGTCTGCCCGAACCGGTCCATGAACCGGCCTTGCGCCACGGCCCCGAACGCGTTGGCCAGGCTGAACGCGCCGACCAGCAGGCCCGCCTCACCGAAGGACCGGTCCATGTCGCGCACGAGCAGCAGGATCGCCAGCCCGTACATGCCGATCGGGATCGAGCCGAGCGTCGAGAGCACCAGCGGCGCGCGCACGCCGCGGATGCCGACCAGGGCCCGGTAGCGGCGGACGCCCGCTTCGGTCACGGGCCGGGTGTGAGCTCGCGCAGCTCCTCCGGCAGGAACGGCAGGTCGAGCAGGCTCAGCTTCACCTGGTTGCGACGCTGGAAGCGGTCGCGATCCAGCCGCACCACCTGGCCGGCCGCGGGCGAGAGGACCACGTCGAGCACGTCGCCCGCGCTGACCTCGCACAGCTTCAGCCCGTCGACCTCGATCGCCGCACGGCCGCTCTCGGGCAGGAGCTCGAGCCTGATCGCCTCCGACGCGGAGACGACCATCGGCCGTCCGATCCCCGCCATCGGCGCGAGCGGGGCGATGATCAGCGCGTCGAGGTTCGGCGACACCACCGGTCCGCCGGCGGCGTAGGCGTACGCGGTCGAGCCGATCGGCGTCGAGACCACGAGCCCGTCGCAGCGGAACCGGCCCATCCGCTGCCCGCCGACCGACAGCGCCGCCTGCACGACGCCCTGGCCCGGGATCCGCACGATCGCGATGTCGTTGAAGCCCACGAGCTCCTCGCCGGTGCCGCGGACGAGCAGCGCGCTGTGCTGCTCGAGCGTGATGTCGTCCGTCTCGAGCCGGTCGAGCGCCTCCGAGAGCTCCTCGGGGTGGATCTCGACGAGGAAGCCGAGGTTGCCCAGATTCACGCCGAGCACCGGCACGGGGCGGTGCGCGACGAGCCGCAGCGCGCCGAGCATCGTCCCGTCGCCACCGAGGCTGATGAGCGCGTCGACGCTGTCGGCGAACGCGTCGTCGGCGACCGCCTCGACACCGGGCGGACAGCGCCCGATATCGGTCGCGCGCACGATCACGTGCGAGCCCTTCGCCGTCATCCGGCTCAGCAGCGTCTCCATCACCGCGGTGTCGTCGCGACTCGGATGCAGCACCAAGCCGATCCGCATCTCTTTTGAGGACCCCATGTGCTGTCCGATGTTGACGGCTCAGCCCGCGTAGCGGCGTGCGAGGGCGTCGAACGCGGCCTTGCGCTCCCCGCCGGGCGCCGTGACGATCCCGAAGCCGGCCATGTCGAGATCGAACACCGGGTCCGGGTCACGCGGAAACGTGGGCATCACGTAGGTGAAGGCGAAGGCGCCGTGCACGCCGCTCGCGTCGAACACGTCGAGCAGCTCGAGCAGGTAGCGCGCCTGCACGGCCTCGTCGCGGATGTGCCCGCGCTTGATCCGCGGTGGCTGCGCGAACCAGTTGACGATCAGGAACGAGCCCGGCCCGCGGAGCTCGGCGCCGCGGTGGGCGCCGCAGCCGAACTCGGTGATCACGACCGGCTTGTCCGTGCTGTCGACCAACGCGCGCACGCGCTCGGCGTAGCCCGCCGTGTCGCGGCCGATTCGGTAGAGGTTCACCGCGACGACGTCGAAGGCCGACCAGTCGACGTGCTCCCAAAGCGCGGCAGCGTAGGTCACGGGCCCGTTGAACCGCAGGCGGGCGACGGTGCGAGCGTCGGCGAGCCGACGGTTCAGCCGGCGGGTGATGCGGCGGCGGAGCAGCCGGCCGGCACGCAGGATCAGCATCAGCCGCGCGAACGTGCCCGGCCCCGGGACGATGCCGCGGGTGAGCAGTGACAGCTCGCAGCCGACGACGAGCGTCACGCGCCCGGGATGGTTCACGCGCAGTCGCTCCGCCCCGGCCGCCACCGTTCCGAGCTGGCCGAGCGCCGCGCGGGGCCGCGCGTTCTCCCGCTGCGCCTCGATCCAGACGTCCAGCCCGAGGGCGAGCGCGATCTCAGCCGCCTCGAGCTGGCGCGCCGCGTCGTTGCCCTTGACCAGCACGGCATCACAGCGAAGCTCTTCGCGGATGACCGCGAGGTCGCGACGCACGTCCGCTTCGGGCACCTGGTCCGAGAGGTACGAGATGCCGCGCATGCGGTCAAGCCTGCCAGCGGATCAGGCCCGCGCGACCGTGGCGCAGACGAGGTAGTCGGTCCCTCCCGCGAACGGCCAGCGCCAGAACGCGTGCTCGACCACCTCGGCGCCCGCGAGCGCCAGCGCGGCGCGACCGTTGGCGCCGCGGGCCGACTTGCCGCGTTCGATCAGCGGCATCGGCGTATCCGACGCCAGGACCTCCTCGATCGCGAACGGCTGGTCGCGACCGGGCCACCACCCGAGGACGTCCTCGATGCAGATCACCACGCCACCGGGCGCCGCCGCGACCAGCCCGGCCACGACCGCGTTCGTGAGGCCTTGGCCGTGGGCGCGCAGCACCGTGTTCACCGCCTTCGGAGGCAGCCGGGAATCCGACAGCGCCGGATACAGGAGCTGGCTGAAGAACTGGTCGGCGATCACGACGTCGTACGGCGGCGCGCCGATCGTCTGCGGCGCCGGGAGGGCGCGCACCGGCCGCTGCGCGACGGCGTCGCGGACGATCAGCTCGGCGACACCGCCGGTCACGTCCTGCGTGATCGTGGTGGCGCGCACGCCGGTGAGCCGCAGCCGCCGACCGGTGCCGCGCAATGCGATCGGGTCCAGGTCGATCAGGTCCAGACGCCCGGCTCTGCGACCGAGCCGCCGCAGCGGCAGGTCGTGCCCGTTGCCCGCGCCGACCACCGCGACGGTCGCTCCCGGCTCGACATGCCGCTCCAGCAGCGCCCAGGCGGCGGCACGCGTGGCTCGCCAGCGCCACATCCGGCGCACGCCTCCGTTCGCGTTGCGGCGCGCGTTCGCGGCCAGGGTGCGCGGCTTCACCGGGTCGCGCTGGAACCGGTATGGAACTGACGATCCTTCACGTCGAACCATTCTGAGAGGATCATCCGCGCGGCGGGTGCCGCCGTCGCCGCGCCGAAGCCGCCCTTCTCCACCGTCACCACGACGACGATCGGCCGTTCGGAGTCCTTGACGAAGCACACGTACCAGGCCTGGTCGGGATCGTCGCCGCGCTCGGCCGTGCCCGTCTTGCCGTAGACCGGGTAGCGCCGCATCGGCCAGCCCTTCCACACGTCTGCGGACGTGCCGTGCTCCTCGCGCGCGGCGCGCCGCAGGCCTTCGAGGATCACGGCGCGGTCGCGCGCCGCGAACCGGACCTGGCGGCGCGCCTTGGGGCGGAACTCCTGCAGCGGGATGCCATTGGCGTCCTCGATCGCCTTGCCGAGGTGCGGGCGCACGATCGTGCCACCGTTGGCCAGCGCCGCGTAGGCGACGGCGACCTGGATCGGCGTGGCCTGCAGGTCGCCCTGGCCGACCGCGAGGTTGACGTTGTCGCCGGGGGTCCATGGCTTGTCGATCCCGCCGCACGTGAACAGGGCCTCCATCGTGCCGCGCGCGACGTGCTCGGCCTCCGCGCATTCGAGGTACTTCGCGAAGCCGGCCTGCCGCCAGCGACGGTCCGGCACCCGCCCCGGCCTCTCGCCCGGCAGGTCGATGCCGGTCTTGTGCCCGTAGCCGAGCCGCTCCGCCCAGCGCTGGATGAGCGGGCCCTTGTCGTTCGCCTGCGCGCCGAGCTTGAAGAAGAAGATGTCCGAGGAGACCTTCAGCGCGGTCGACACGTTGATGTCGCCGAAGCGGGCCCCGCGCGCGTTCTGCCAGTCGCGGCCGCCGTACTCCCACGTGCCGCGGTCCTCGATCTTGCGCGACGGCGTGATCAGGCCCGCCTCGAGCGCGGCCAGGGCGGTCACGGGCTTGAACGTGGAGGCCGACGGATACACCGACTCGGTCACGCGGTTGACCAGCGGCGCGTCCACCGCGTCCGACGTCAGGGACTCCCACGTGCGCTGCGTGAACGGGCGGGCGAACACGCTCGCGTCGAACGCTGGTGCCGAGCCCATCGCCAACACCTCGCCGTTGCTGAGATCCATCGCCATGAACGCGCCAGCGCGGGCCGGTTCCTTGGAGCTGCGGAGCGCTCGTTCGAGGGCGCGCTCGCCCGCGGCTTGCAGGTCGACGTCGAGCGTGAGCCGCAGCCGTGAGCCCTGCTCGGGCGCCGTCACGGCGAGCCGGCGCTGCTCGTCGCGCGCGCCGTGCGCGTCGACCGTGAGCCGCATCGTGCCGTCCTCGCCGCGCAGGAACTTGTCGTAGGTGTACTCGAGCCCGCTCTGGCCGATCCGCGTGCCCGGCTCCACGCCCGCGTTGCGTTTGAGCCCGAGTTGCGGCTCCGTGATCTCCGACACCGAGCCGAACAGGTGCGCCGCGAGCGTGCCGCGCGGGTACTCGCGCAGGTAGCGCTTCGTCACCACGACGCCCGCGAACTCCTCCGGCCGCTCGCGCATGTAGTTGAACTGCGCGAGGGGCACGTCCGTGCGGATGGTGACGTTCGCGTACGGCCGATCCGCGACGCTGCGGATCACACGCTCGTGGATCGTCTTCGGACGGATGCGGATCGTGGTCGCGATGCGGGCGTACAGGGCCGCGAGGTCGTGCTCGGCGGGTGGGATCGGCGGGATCGGCACCTCGCGGGCGATGGTCTTGCGGGCGCGGAGCGCGTCTCGCAGCCGGCGCTGAGCCTTGGTCGTCCGGCGCCCGTCGTCGCGGAGCCGGCGAACCAGGGCGTCGTACCGACGCTCGTACTCGAGCCGCTCACCCTCCGCGACGGCCAGCGCCTCGCGAAAGTCGTCGGCCTGCTCCTGGACCGTCTCGGGCAGCGTCGACGGCACGAGCTGCACCACCGCCGCCTTCTTCGTGCGCACGAGCTGGCGGCGGTCCCGATCCACGATGTCCCCGCGCGGTGCCTCGATCCGTTCCGTGCGGACGCCGTTGCGGCTCGCCGCCACGCGGGACACGTCCCCCGTCAGCACCTGCAGGTACCAGAGCCGGAAGAACACGACCGCGAACAGCACGAACGCGATCCCGCCGAGGACGGCCACCCGCCACGCCAGCTGCGGCGTGATCGGGCGCAGCCGATCCTCGAGCCCCCTCATGCCCCCTACTTCGCGTTGGCCGCCGGATCTGTGACCGGCGCGGCTACGCGTCGGCGCTCAGCAGCGCGAAGCGTTCTTGGCTCCCGGCAACATGCAGAACGTCCGGCCGTCGGTCATGTCCCGTTTGCGGACGTCGTAGCGACGGACCTTGCCGATCATGTTCGGCGCCGTGACGATGACGTCGAGGGTCCAGCCGGGCCGGATCCGCCGCGGGACGCGAGAGACGAGCTTGGCGGCGCCGCCCGCCGAGGCGCGCGTGATGCGTTCTTTGAAGCAGCGCTTTCCACGGCAGCGCACGGCGATCTGGGCGCCGGCCGGCGCGTCCTTGACCTCGAAGCGCTTCAGGCGCACGCCGCCCGCGCGGTGCTCCTCCCACTTCACCGTGACCACGGCGGCGATCTTGGCCAGGGCGTCGCCGCCCGTGCAGTCGTCGTCGAGGGAGTTGCCGGGCACTTCTGGCGCACCCGGGTGCACCGCGGAGTTCGTATCGAGACAATCGGTGGGCGGCGAGATGCCGTCGCCGTCGCGGTCGACGGCCGGCGCGAGCGTCGGGACGGCGATGGTCACCACGAGGTCCTCGAAGTCCCCGTCACCCAGGGCGTCGTCCCAGCCGATCCGCCACGTCCCGCCGCTCTGATCGATCCGCGCGTGGGCCGGGTTGGTGGAGAGGAACGTCTGCTGGGCGTCCTCGAGGCGCAGCACGATCTCGGTGCCCTTGGACATGGCCCCGAGCGACAGCGCCTCGCCGCCCTTGCAGTCGGTGCAGACGGGCTGGATGAGCGGCGACGTCACCGCGAGGTTGAGCACGTTGAGCGCCGACTTGGACTGCACGAGCAGCGTGACCGGGCCGTCACGATCGAGCGTGATCGTCGGCACCGGGTCCGCCGCGGCGCCCGCCGGGAACGCGCACGCCAGTACGAGAAATGCCGCCGTTACCCAACTACGCACCGCTGCCTGCCTTTCACCGCCAACACCTGCCTCCACCGCGCAAGTCTGCCTGATCCTCGCGCCGAAGGGCAATGCCTAGACTCTCCCGCGCCGTGGCTCGCCTACCTGCAGGAGACCCCGCGCCGGCGGACGGCGCGCTGCCCGCCGAGGCCCTCGCGGGGATCGGGACGCGGCCGTTCGGGTTCTACGTGCACGTGCCGTTCTGCGCTTCACGCTGCGGCTACTGCGACTTCAACACGTACGTGCCCGGCGAGCGTGGCGCCGAGCAGGCCGGCGGGTACGTGGACGCGGTGCTCGCGGAGATCGACCTGGCAGCGCGGGTGCTCGGCGAAGACCCGCCGCGCGTGGACACGGTCTTCTTCGGCGGCGGCACGCCTTCGCTGCTGTCCGCGGACGAGCTGATCCGGATCCTGCGGCGGATCGACGAGCGCTTCGGGTTGGCCGAAGGCGCCGAGGTGACGACGGAGGCCAACCCCGAATCGGTGTCGCCGGCGAAGCTGACGGCGCTGCGCGAGGCCGGCTTCACGCGCCTCTCGCTCGGGATGCAGAGCGCCGTGCCGCGCGTGCTGGCGACGCTGGAGCGCGCCCACTCCCCCGGCCGGCCGCAGGCCGCCGTCGCCGAGGCCCGCGCCGCGGGCTTCGAGCAAGTCAGCCTGGACCTCATCTACGGCACCCCGGGCGAGACCGCCGACGACTGGCGCGCCTCGCTCGACGCCGCGCTGAGCGCGTCGCCCGATCACCTCTCGACCTACTCGCTGATCGTCGAACCCGGCACACGGATGGCCGCGCAGGTCCGTCGCGGCGAGCTCACGGTGCCCGGCGAGGACGTGATCGTCGACCGCTTCCAGACCGCCGAGCGCGTGCTCGCCGACGCGGGCCTCGCCTGGTACGAGACCTGTTCGTGGGCGACCGACGAAGCCGCCTGGTGCCGCCACAACCTCGGCTACTGGGGCGGCGGCGACTGGTGGGGCGCCGGCCCCGGCGCGCACAGCCACGTCGGCGGCGTGCGCTGGTGGAACGTCCTGCACCCGCGGGCGTGGACCGAACGGCTCGTGGCCGGCACGTCCCCCGCGGCCGCGCGCGAGACCCCCGGCGACGACGAGGTCCGCCTGGAGCGCGTGATGCTCGGCTTGCGCCTGCGGTCCGGCGTGCCGCTGGGAGCACTCACGCCGGTGGGCCGTGCCGCGGCGCGGCGCCACGTCGCCGACGGGCTGCTCGAACCCGTCGACCACGCGTCGGGCCGCGCGGTGCTCAGTCTCCGCGGCCGCCTCTTGGCCGACCCGGTCACGATCGACCTGGCCGCGTAGGGAATACGGCGCCGCGGCAGGCGTCTCCTCCGCCGACCCCTTCAAGGAGGAACCGATGAGCTTCACCCGCGTCATCACGCTGGCCGCCGTCGCCGCGTTCGCCTTCCCTACCGTGGCGTCCGCTGCGGAGCGATCCCCCGCGCCCGCCGCCGAGCAGCAGAGCATCATCGCGATCCTGATCGGCTTCACGCCCCCGATCGGCACCAACCACGGGTCCGTCGTCCCCCGCTGACCCCCCTCACCCCCGGTCGAACTTCAAGGGGTTTCCCCCATGGTTCGCTCCCGGGACGGATGGAAGTGTGCGCTGCGACCACCTAAGCGAAAGGCTCCACATGTTCTCCGCTCTCCGCCGCACTACTGCCCTGCTGGTCGTCCCCGCGGCCGTCGTCGCCTTCGCCGGCCCCGCCTCAGCCGCGACCGCCACTCCCCAGCCGGTCGTGGCCCCCACCGCCACGGGCGTCTCCCAGCAGGGGATCATCATGAGCGACGGCCGGATCTGTAACCCCCGCTGGGGCTGCTGACCGGTGCTGCGCGGTCCTCCTGAAGGAGGACCGCGCCACACCAATTGGGTACAGACACGGGCGGACAGCGGCGGTAGCTTCGCCGCGATGAAACCCGCTCCCGAAGACCTGACAGGACGGACCGCACTCGTCACCGGCGCCACCTCCGGCATCGGCCGGGCGGTGGCGTTCCGGCTCGCCGCCGACGGCGCGGACGTGATCGCGGTGGGCCGTGACGCGACGCGCGGCGAGCAGGCGGTCGCCGACATCGCGGAGTTCGGCGGGAGTGCCCGGTTCGTAAGCGCCGACATCAGCTACCCGGAGGACGTGCGCGCGCTCGCGAACGAGGTCGGCGACGTCGACATCCTCGTCAACAACGCCGGCATGGCGCTGTGGGGCCCGAGCGAGGACCTCGCCGTCGACGAGTTCAACGCGCTGTTCGCGACCAACGTGCGCGGACCGTTCTTCCTCGTCGCCGCCCTCGCCCCCGGGATGGCCGAGCGGGGCAACGGCAGCATCGTGAACATCGGCAGCATGGCCGGGAGCGTCGGGCTGCCCGGCTCGGCCGCGTACGGTGCGACCAAGGCCGCCCTGGAGTCGATGACCCGCGCGTGGGCCACCGAGTACAGCCCGCACGTGCGCGTGAACAGCGTCGCGCCCGGCCCGACGTACACGAGCGCGGGGACGAAGGAGGAGCTGGACTCCTACGCGCCCACGCTCCCGCTCAACCGCGTCGCCGACCCCGGCGAGATCGCGGAGCTCGTCGTCTTCCTTGCCTCGTCCCGCGCGAGCTTCGCCACCGGCGGCACGTTTCCCGTCGACGGCGGGCGAACCGCGGCGTGACGCCGCCCGCTCCCGTGTCGCGGGGACACGGGAGCGGAGTGCGGCTCACCCGACGAACGCCTCCAGCCCGAGCCCGGCGACGCGATCCGTCCCGCCCAGCGCGTCGATCGCCGTGATCCGGCCGTCCTCGATCACGAACGCGAGCACGGCGACCGGCACGCCGTCCTCGGTGGCCACGAACCCGGCGAGCCCGTCGACGATCGCGGGGTGCGCGACGCGCGTGCCCGCAAAGAAGCTCGCGCTGGACGCCACGGCCTGCGCGCCCTCCAGAACCCGCAGCGCGCCGCCGCCCTCGTCGGTGCGCAGCACCACGTCGGGATCGAGCACCGCCAGCAACCGCTCGAAGTCGCCGCCGTTGGCGGCGGCCAGGAACGCGTCCACGATCTCGCGGTCGGCGGTGGGAGCCTCGGGATCGGCGCCCTGCACACGCCGCCGTGCCCGCGACGCGAGCTGACGGGCCGCGGCCGGGGAGCGATCGACGATCGGCGCGATGTCGTCGAACGGCACCGCGAACAGGTCGTGCAGCACGAATGCCAGGCGCTCCGCCGGCTGCAACGTCTCGAGCACGACGAGCAGTGCGGCGCCGACCGCGTCGGCCGCCAGCGCCACGCCCTCGGGGTCGGGTGCGCGCGTGATCACCGGGTCCGGCAGCCGGCCCTCCTCGAGCGCCTCCTCGCGCCGGCGCTTGCGCGCGTCGAGCATCGTCAGGCACACGCGCGAGACCACCGTCGTCAGCCAGCCGCCCAGGTTCTCGACGTCGCTCGTGTCGGTGCGATCGAACCGCAGCCACGCCTCCTGCAGCGCGTCGTCGGCCTCGGCCTCCGAGCCCAGCATGCGCGTCGCGACAGCGTGCAGATGCGGTCGGTGCGCCTCGAAAGAATCCATCTCGTCACATCCTCGCGATTTCGTCGGTCAAGCCCATGACCGACGCCAATCCACCGATGTGACGAGGAGTCCTGCCCTCATGCTCATGACCGCCCGTATGACCAATCCCGCGTTCGCCGTCGAAGGCGCCATGGACGCGCTCCAAGCGGTGTCGAAGTCCGTCAGCCGCGCCAAGCTGCCGATCAACCGCGCGCTCGTGCACCTGCGCGCCAGCCAGATCAACGGCTGCGGCGTGTGCGTGGACATGCACGCCCGCGAAGCGCGCAAGTCCGGGGAGAGCGAGGAGCGCGTGTGGGCCGTGGCGGCCTGGCGCGAGACGCGCTACTTCAGCGACGCCGAGCGCGCGGCGCTTGCGCTCACCGAGGCGCTCACCCGGCTCCCGGACCGCTCCGAGCAGGTGTCCGACGAGGTCTGGGAGGCCGCCACCGAGCACTTCGACGAGACGCAGCTCGCCGCGCTCGTGCTCGACATCGCGAACGTCAACGTGTGGAACCGGCTGAACATCGCCACGCGTCAGATCGCGGGCGATCAGAGCTGGTAGCAGGCTCTACCTTGCGCGGCGTATGGCCCACCGTCTTGTCCTCCTGGCCGTGCTTGGCCTGCTCGCCGCGCCCGCTTCCGCGTCCGCTGACCTGATCGAGACCACCCCGCTCGACGTGGAGGAGCGCCGGTGCGTGCGCGCGACGGGGCTGCCCGGCGAGCTCGCCACCCCCGCCGGGGAGAGCGTGGAGCTGCTGCGCGCCGGGCGTGACGGCCTCTCGCTCGCGGCCAAGGTGGCGGCCCCGCTGTCGCTCTCGGGCTGTCCGGCCGTCGCCGCGCGGCCGAACGGCGCGGGCGTGCTGGTGGTACCCGAACGCGAAGGGCTCGTAGCCGCGCTCCGCGAGCCCGGCGGCGGCTGGAGCACGGCGCAGCCGATCGCGACGATCACCCCGGGCTGGGAGCAGACCGGCATCGTCGAGGCCTCGGTGTCCGACCGCGGCGACGCGATCGTCGCCTGGTTCGAGACGACGGACACGCAGACGCGCCTGCGGGTCGTGCGCCGCGCCTCGGGCGAGGCGTTCGGGCCCGTCGAGGACGTCGACACCGACGTCGGCGCCCCCGAGGCCTTGGCGGTCGGCGCCGCGGCGACGGGTGAGACGTTCCTGCTGTGGTCGCTCGTCCAGGGCGACCTGCCGTTCCGCGTGCCGACGCAGTCCGCGATCGCGCCCGCGGACGGGCCGTTCGGCGTGCACAGCTTCATGGGCAACCTGCCCTGGCGTTCGTCCGCGGCGCTGGCCGTCGCGCAGGACGGCCGCGCGCTCGTCGCGATCCCCGAGCGCGGCGTGCTGCGCGTGAGCGAGCGCGCGCCGGGTCTGACCGCGTTCGACTCCGTCGGACAACCGCTCGCCGACTACGAGGACGACATCGGCGTCCGCACGCGCGGGGTCATCGACAGCGGCGGCCGCGCGGCCGTCGCGTGGTCCGGCATCGGCGGGAGCGGCATGCACATCGCCACCCGAGCGGCCACCAGACCGTTCACGCCCGCGACGCTGATCCCTGGCCAGGCGAGCCGCTCCGACCCGTTCTACGGCTCGGCCACGTACCACGCAGCGACCCTCTTCTCCTTGTTCCTGAGCACCGACTGGACGCTGCAGCTCACCCCCACCGGACGCGCGGTGGTCGGCACCGCCCGCTATCGGATCCGCCGCGGCGTCCCGGTCGGCTCACCCACGCTCTTCAGCGTCCCGCTGGGGACTCCCGCCGTCGCCGCGACCGCCGTCGACCCACCGTTCAGGGAGCCGACGAACGTTGGCGCACTGGTGCTCGCCGACGGGTCGCCGGCCGCCATCTGGACCACCACGGGCACGTGGGTGCGCGACGATCGGCTCCACCTCGCAGCCGACGGCGCCACCCCTCCGGCAGCGCAGCCGACGCCGCGGGTGACGATCGAGCCTCCCCTGGACCGCGTGCTCGAGCGCTTCGACTATTTGAAGCTGCCCTTGCGCTGCAGCGCGGCGTGTGAGGTGCGCGTCGACGTGCTGGGGACGCTCGCGCGCGAGTCGGTCCGCTTCCCCCGCGCTGTGCGGGGCCAGCTGACGATCCGGCCCCAGAGCGCGCCGCTCGCCCCGCTGCGGGAAGGTCCCGTGCGCCTGCGCGTGACGTACGGCGCGCCGGACGCTCCGCGGCCGCGCACCCGCACGCTGACGGTGCGCCTGCGACGTCCGGCCGATCCACCGAAGCCCGTCCCCGTCGATCTGCAGGCCGTGCGCGACGGCGACCGCGTACGCGTGACGTGGCGGACCTCCCAGCCGACGCCGCGGACGCTCGACGAGCACGTCAACTACTGGGTCACCGGCGACACCACGCGCGGATGGAGCGGCGAGCCGAACCAGGTCGACGTCGTCAGCAACAAGCGTCGCCAGAAGACGTTCTCGGTCACGCTGCCCGCGGGCGGCGTGGACTACGTGACCGTGCGGACCGACTGGGTCGGCCGCGAGCTCCAGTACCGGCACACCGTCAAGGTCCGGTAGCGCTCGCCAGCACCGTGGCGGCGAGCGCGGCGCGGTGATCCTTCGTCCACGGCGGCCCGAGGCCGTGCAGGACCGCGTAGGCGCGCTCGCCGAGCAGGTCCGTCGCCTGCGCCTCGACCGTCTTGGCGTCGTAGCAGTGGACCTCCCACCCGCGCTCGTGGGCCAGCTCGGCGAGCAGCACGCGGTACATGACCGCGTCGGCGCGCGCCTCCCACGGCACGCGCATCTGCACCTCGATCGCGTCGGGGAAATCGAGCGGCCAAAACCGCAGCGAGAGCGACTCGATCGGGCCGGGTAGCGCGTCGAGCGCGGCCGCGCTCGCCCGCAGCACGGAGGCGCGCACCGTCCGCACCAGCGCCTCCGTGCCGCCCACGTCGAGGTCACCGTTGTCGTAGTGGATCGGCGCGGGAGTCACCCCGGGTTCGACGAGCGCGATCCGGCGCCGGTCGACGACCGCATGCTGGTCGTCGGCGATGACCGCGATCGCCCAGCCCAAGTGATCGGCGATGCCCACGCGCACGCCGTGATCACGCCGTTTCGGTGGTCGGACGGCGCGCGCGGAGCGTGTGCGCGCAGTCCCACAACGCGGTGGCGATCTCGCGCTCGCGCCCGACCGACAT
The DNA here is from genome assembly GCA_027587225.1 of Solirubrobacter taibaiensis. Taxonomy (GTDB): domain Bacteria; phylum Actinomycetota; class Thermoleophilia; order Solirubrobacterales; family Solirubrobacteraceae; genus Solirubrobacter; species Solirubrobacter taibaiensis. Next base: position 58,743 of record JAPDDQ010000029.1, on the reverse strand, counting down.
CCGCCCGCTCCCGCAACTCGCGCTGAGCAGGCTCTGCGCGCCGGTCGCGCCCGTCGCCGCCAGTGCCGCGTCCAGCCGTGGCATCCCGTGCAGCGCGTGCTCGGGGCGGTGCGGTTGGACCGCGCCCCACATCACGCGCGTCCCGCGGGCGAGCAACGTCCGCAGCGCGTCCGCCTGCACCGGAGCGAGCGCGAGATCGAACGAGAGCACGTCCGGCTGCGCCTGCAGCACCGTCTCCCACGGCACCGGCCCGCACAGATGCAGGCCCCACGCGGGCGCGGACGCCCGCAGCGGATCCCACACCGAGTCCACCGGCCCGAACAGGTGCAGCGCCGGCTCGTCCACGAGCAGCAGCGCGTCGTGGCCGCGCTCCGCCAGCGCGCGGACCTGCGCGCCGGCGTTCGCCGCCAGCCACGTCGCCAGCTCGTGCGCGAGCGGGAGCCGCTCACCCAGCGCGTAGGCGAGCGTGACCGGCCCGGTGACCTGGAGCTTGACCACGCGCGACGGCGCGTCATCCAGCCGCCGGAGCAGCGTGCCCCACGCGCGCGGGCGCTCGCGGTCGCGGGCCGGCGACCACCCGCAGCGGCCGGGGTCGGCCCCCAGCCACTCGGTGATCATGTCGCCTTCCAGCCGCGGCAGCTGCGGGCAGAACGGGATGTCGTACGCCGTCAGCACGTGGTCCACGGCGGCTTCTACGTCCGTGAACGGGAGGCTGCCGACACCGGTCGTGGCCCACGACGGAAGGTTCACACGCGCACCGCCGCCCGCCGCCGCCGCGCCGCCGCCACGAGGTTCGTCAGCGCCGGGCGGACCTCGTTCCAGCCGCGGGTCTTCAGCCCGCAGTCGGGGTTCGCCCACAGGCGCTCGCGCGGGATCCGCCGCTCGGCCAGCTCGAGCAGCCGTTCGAGCTCGTCGGTGGACGGGATCCGCGGCGAGTGGATGTCGTAGATGCCCGGGCCGATCTCGTTCGGGTACTCGAGGCCGGCGGCGAACGCGTCGAGCACCTCCATGTCCGAGCGGGAGGCCTCGATCGAGAGCACGTCGGCGTCCAGGCGCACGATGTGCTCCATCATCTCGTTGAACTCCGAGTAACACATGTGGGTGTGCACCTGGGTGTCCGCGCGGGCCGCGGCCACGGTGAGCCGGAACGCGTCCACCGCCCAGCGTACGTAGCTGTCCTGTTCGGCGCGGCGCAACGGCAGGCCTTCGCGCAGCGCGGCCTCGTCGACCTGGATCGCGAAGCACCCGGCGGCCTCGAGGTCCCGCACCTCGTCCTGGATCGCGAGCGCGATCTGCGTGCACGTCTCCGCGCGCGGCTGGTCGTCACGCACGAACGACCACTGCAGGATCGTCACCGGCCCGGTGAGCATGCCCTTGACCGGCTTGACCGTGAGCGACTGCGCGTGTTGCCACCAGCGCACGGTCATCGGCGCCGGGCGCGACACGTCGCCGTACAGGATCGGTGGCTTCACGCAGCGGCTGCCGTAGGACTGCACCCAGCCGAACTGGCTGAACACGAACCCGCTCAGCCGCTCGCCGAAGTACTCGACCATGTCGTTGCGCTCGGGCTCGCCGTGCACGAGCACGTCGAGGCCGACCGCCTCCTGGTGGCTGATCACCTCGGCGATCTGCCCGCGCATGAAGCGCTCGTACGCCTCGCCCCGAAGCTCGCGGCGAGCGGCCCGGATCTCCGGTGTCTGCGGGAAGGAGCCGATCGTCGTCGTGGGGAGCTCGGGCAGCGGCGTGCGGGCGCGCTGCGCGGCGTGGCGTTCTGGGAATCGGGTATCGCGCTCGTAGTCGGCGGCGGTGAGGGCTCCCGCCCGGCTGCGGACGGCCGGGTCGTTGGTGAGCGTCGAGGTGCGGCGGGCGCTGCTGATGTCGCGCGCGGGCTCGAGCAGCGTGTCGCGGTCGCCGTGCAGCGCGGCCTTGAGCGTGGTCAGTTCCTGCAGCTTCTCGTCGGCGAACGCGAGCCACGGCCGGATCTCCGGGTCGATGTTCGTCTCGCGCGCCGCCGAGTAGGGCACGTGCAGCAGCGAGCACGACGGCGCGATCGTCACGCGCTCGGAGCCGAGCGCGGCGACCGCGGCGTCGATCCGGTCGAGTGCCAGATCGAGGTCTGCGGCCCACACGTTGCGGCCGTCGATGACGCCCAGCGAGAGACGGCCCTGGACCGCCTCCAGCGCGGGGGCGAGCTGCTCAGGCGCGCGCACCAGGTCCAGGTGGATCTCCGCCGCGGGCAGGGTGAACACCAGCGGGTCGGCGGGGGCGAAGTACGTCGCCAGCGCGATGTCGATCGGCGCCGCGTTCAGCTCCGCGAACACCTCGGCGTACGCGGCGGGCACGCCGTCGAGCGCGAGGCACGGCTCGTCGAGCTGCACCTCGGTCGCGCCGGCCTGCGCCAGCTCGTGCAGCAGCTGCGTGTAGACCGGGATGAGCGCGTGCAGCTCCGGCTTTGCCCCCTTGGCCAGCGAGAGGAAGCTGTACGGGCCGAGGACGACCGGGCGGGTCTTGATGCCGAGCGCCGCCGCTTCCTCGAGCGGGCCGATCCAGTGCTCGGGATGGAGCGTGAACGCCTGCTCGGCGCGCAGCTCCGGGACGAGGTAGTGGTAGTTCGTGTCGAACCACTTCGTCATCTCCAGCGGCGGCCGCGTGGCGGTGCCGCGGGCGTGCGCGAAGTAGTCGCCGTCGACGACGCCGAGTCCGTGCGCGGTGTCGAGGACGTGGTCGTAGAAGCTGAAGTCGCTCGACGGGATGACGTCGATCCCGGCGGCGCGCTCCCAGTTGGAGCGGCGCAACTCCCGCGCCGTGTCATGCAGCTCCTCGGTGCCGATGCGACCGGCCCAGAACGCCTCCAGCGCGAACTTCAGCTCGCGGTCGGGCCCCACGCGGGGAAGCCCGAGAACGGCGGTACGTGCCATGTAGATGATTCCTTGTGCCGAGCGGCCCATGCTCGCAAGGCCGCGGTTGTCGGTGCCCCATCACGGGGCGGAATCGACAGGTCTTCGGGCTTGGACGCGATCGAGGCGGCCGCCTTCCCAGGCTTCTGAGGGCCCAGTGGCTGATGGCCACGTCGCGCGTCCCCACCGCTGCGCGCCAGCTCCGGATTCTGAACCGGATTCCCTGACCCGTTGCTTCGGGTGCGATCGACTCCGCCTCCGAGCGTATCCGAAGTTGCCATGAGCGGGGAGAACCGTTCGCCGGCTCGCTCACTCCCTGAGATCCAGACCATCGTCCGCATCGGCGCGCGCCGGCTGACGGGCGCCGACGGCGCGACCTTCGTCCTGCGCGACGGCGACAAGTGCTTCTACGCCGACGAGGACGCGACGTGGTCGACGCGTTCCTGCGCCTCACCTGATCGTGGCGACGGCCTCGTGGAGGTCGTCGTCGGTGTTGTAGTAGTGCGGGGAGAAGCGGACACCGGCTTTGCGGAGTGAGCAGCGGATGCCGCTCTCAGTGAGCTGCGCGTGGATCGCCGCGTCCGCGGCCTGGTCGCCGGTGGTGAAGATCACGATGCCGGAGCACTCGTCGGGATCGGTGGATCGCAGCACCTGTAGTCCACGGGCCGTCAGCCGCTCCTGAAGGTGCGCGGCATTCCCGAGGACGATGTTCTCGACCGTGTGGCGTCCGAGTTCGAGCACGATCGAGATCGCCGCGTCCAGGCCGGCGATGCCGGCGGCGTTGAAGGTGCCCGACTCGAAGCGGCGGGCGCTCGAGGCCAGCCGCGGCTCGTGGTCGAAGTCGAACGGATGCTCGACGCTGAGCCAGCCCGTCGTCGACGGGTTCAGGCGCTCCATGGCGCGGTCGGAGAAGTGGACGAAACCGATCCCGAACGGCCCGAGCATCCATTTGTGGGCGCTGACCACGAGTGCGTCGATCCCGTCGGCGTCGGCGTCGATGACCAGCGCGCCGGCGGCTTGGGTGCCATCGACGACGAGCAGCGCGTCTCCGCAGCGCTCCCGGATGCGCGCGAGGTCGTAGCGGTGGCCGGAGGTGTACTGCACAGCGCTGATCGCGACGACGCGAGTGCGGGCGTCGATCAGCTCCGCCAAGCGCTCCAGCTCGGCCCGACCGGCGCGCATCGGCACCTCGCGGATCTCGACGCCGTGGCGGCGCAGCGCGAGCCAGGGATAGAAGTTGGACGGGAACTCGTCGGCGGGCACGACGACGTTGTCGCCGTGGCGCCAGTCAAGGCCGTTGGCCACGAGCGCGATGCCGGTGCTGGTGTTCTGGGTGTAGGCGACGTTCGTGGCGCGGCCGCCGATCAGCTCGGCGATCACGCCGCGGGTGCGTTCGCTCGCGGCCGTCCAGTCCGCCCCGGCCGCGATGCCGCGGGCGACGTGGTCGTCGAGGACGGTCGCGACCGCGTCGCGGACCCGCGTGGACACGAGCCCCACGGCGGCGACGTCGAGGTACACGTGCTCCCGCGCGCCGGGATAGAGCTCGTTCAGCATCGGGCGCAACGTAGACGAAAGGCCCCGCTGGTCAGGCGGGGCCCTTGATTTCGTCACATCTTCAAGCCGGCGTCGTGGGGAGAGCGAGTGCGGTCCGGGGAGGACAAGTGCGGCTCGCTGAACGACTGGGGAGGGAGAGAGAGGAGGTCCTGAGGTCTTCGGCTTGGAGGTCTGTTCTGACACTCGGAACTCTGCCACTGAAGCCGCGGCGATCCGTGGGTGGAGGCTGGCGTCTGCCGGTGCGGCTGGCGTCGCACCGAAGGGTGGAGAACCGCACCCCCACCCGGGCGGACGTCCCGGATCAGAACGTCGGTCCGCAGCGTCTTGCGGGATATGCGAGGACAACGTTGATGGAGACCACCGCTGTGGTGATCGTGGGTGCGGGACCGGCCGGGCTGGCAGCGGCGATCACGCTCGCCGGGTTCGACGTGCCGTGCCTGATCGTCGACCACGCCGCCGAGCGATCCACCGCCGCTCGGGGCACCGTGGTGAGCACGGGCGCGATGGAACGGCTGCGCCGCTGGGGCATCCACGAGCAAGCCGAGGCCCGGGCACTCGACGTCGAGATGACCGGGTGGCGCGCGCCCGCGCTCACGCGGCTCGAGGAGGGCGCCGCCTTCCCGGTCGGGATGCTCACGCGCGAGCAGGCCCGGGTCGTCAGCCCGGCGCGCCCGACGTGCCTGAGCCAGGAGCAGCTCGAGCCGATCCTCGAAGCGCACCTGCGCACGCTGCCGGCCGCGAGGCTCGAACGCGACACTGCGTTCACGGGCCTGCGGCAGGACGCGGACGGCGTCATCGTCACGCTCGGCGCTCGCACGGTGCGCGCCGCGTACGTGATCGGCGCGGACGGGATCCACAGTGCCGTGCGCGCGGCCGCAGGGATCGGGCTGGCCGCGTCCGGCCCGCTGAGCGACTCCGTCGGCGCGCAGGTCCGGGCGCCGCTGTGGCCGCTCGTGCCGGAGCATCGCCGCCACGGCATCTACGCGACGGCGGGCGGCGCGCTGATCCCGGTCGGCGAGGATCGCTGGATCTACGCGACCGAGCGTCGGCCGGGGGTGGAGGCCACGGCGTCCGCGCTGACGCGGCTCGTGCGCGACGCGGCCGGGGTCGCCGATCTACCCGTGCAGGTCGACCGGGTGATCGAGCTGCGGTACGCCACCGCGCTTGCGGACACCTTCCGCCGGGACCGCGTCTTCCTGGCCGGTGACGCCGCCCATCGCGTCACTCCGCGCGGTGCGACGGGGCTGAGCACAGCCCTGATCGGCGGCGAGGCGATCGCGTGGCGGTTGGGGTGGGTGCTGCGCGGCTGGGCTTCGCCGGAACTGCTGGACGACTACGAGCGCGAGCGGCGCCCGATCGCCGAGCACAACATCGCCCGCTCGTCGGACGTCGCCGGCTCCGAGCGCCCCGCCGAGGACGAGTGGCGGGTCGACGTCGGCGGCCGCATCGCGCACGCGTGGGCCGCGCCGGCGACCTCTACCGTCGACCTCGTCGGCACCGGTCGCACGCTGTTCACCGGCCCGGAACCGAGTGCGTGGGCGGCCCTCGCGGCGCGCGCAACCGGCGCTCCCGTCCGTGTCCACGCTCTCCCTGCGCCCGCGGCCCGCGCGCTCGGGATCGCAGGCCGCGCAGCCCTCATGACCCGGCCTGACGGCGTCCCGCTCGGCTTCTGGCCGAGCGACGAGCACCGCTCAGACGCCGAGACCGGCGTCGCGCGCCACGATCACCGCCTGGGCGCGATCGAGCACCCGCAGCTTCAGGCAGATGCTGGACATGTGGTTGCGGACCGTCTTGGCCGAGAGCCCGAGCGCAAGCGCGATCTGTCCGTTGGTCGCGCCCCGTGACAACTGGCAGAGCACGTCGCGCTCCCGCCGGGTGAGTTGCGGGAACGCGATGCGCTCGGGTGCCTGGGGACGCATCAGGTGCTCGGCGACGGCGGGCTCGGTGACGACCGCGCCCAGCGCCACGGCACGGAGCGCACGCGCGATCGCGGACGGCTCGGCGCCGCGGTGCAGGACGCCGGACGCGCCTGCGCGAAGCGCCTGCGCGGCGGGCGCGGGCGCCGGATCGTCCAGCAGCACGACCACCGGCAGCCGATCCGTGAGGGTCGTGATGGTGGACGTGTCGCCGTGCCCGAGCACGGCGACGTCGGCCGCGACACCCGAGGCGTCGGCCGCTTCCGCCACCGACGCCGCCAGCGCGAGGACCGGCTCCGCACGCACGAGCTGCTCGAGCCCGCTCCGCACGAGCGGATAGCCGTCGACGACCAGGACGCGGTGCCTCATCCGAGCCCGGCCGCCCGCGCCGCGCGGCCGGCGCTTGTGGCGTCGGGAACGCTCAGCTTGGCGAGGATCGCGCGCACGTGCCGGCGGACCGTCTTGGGCGCCAACCCGAGACGCACGGCGACCTGCGGCGGCGGCGCCCCCTTCGCCAGGTGGATCAGCACGTCGCGCTCGCGCGCTGACAGCGCCGGGAACGGCTCGTCTCCGGCCGCCGCCAGTGCCCTCAGCCCGGTCGCCGGCGCGACGAACACGGCACCGTCACACGCGGCAGCGAGCGCGAGTTCGAGCAGCGCGCCGTCCGCGCGGCCGAGCACGGCCCGCGCTCCCGCGCGCAGGGCGGCGGCCACGGTCTCCGAGTCCGCGTCGACCAGCACGACGGCGGCGCCCTGCGACGCCAGCCGGCGTGTGGCCGCCACGCCGCCTTCGGGCGGTAGCTGCGCGTGCACCACCGCGGCGTCCGCCCCTCCCGCGCGCAGCGCGTCCGCCGCGCCATCCGCGTCGACGGCCGCGGTGACCGGACGCCCGACGAGCGCGGCCAAGGTCCCCGTGTGATCCGCGACGAGCACCGTCATGACCGTCGATCCTCCCGGACGCGCTCGCACACGGCGTCCATGGTCACCCCTGATCTTTCGCGATCAGGCCGTGGCCACGACGATCAGCCGCGAGGCGCCGAGCGCGTACGGCTCGACGCCGTCCTCCCCGAGCAGCCGCAGCTCGGTGAACCCGGCGTGCGTGAGCAGTCGGGCCACCTCGGCCGCGGTGTAGACGTGGTGCGCCGCGTGCGAGCGCTCGACGGCCCCCGACTCGTCGGAGAACACGTACTCGGTCTCGAGCCGGCTCTCGGCGGCGTTGTACCGGTTCGTCCGCCGCATCACGATGCCGCCGAACTCGATCTGCGAATGCGGCGCGATCGTGCCCGTGAGCATCGACTCGGCGACGGTCATGCTCTCGAGCACGAGCCGTCCGCCGGGTCGGAGCTGACGGTGCATGCCTGCCAGCGAGCGGACCGTGTCGGCGTGCGGGAGGTACCCGAAGGAGTTGCCCCAGCACACGAGCGCGTCCACGGCTCCCGTGTCGGGCAGGTCGCGCAGGTCGCCGGTGAGGAACGTCGCGTCGAGTCCAGCCGTAGCGGCGAGGGCACGCGCGTGCTCGACTTCCTCCGCTGCGATCTCGATGCCGGTCACCGCGAAGCCCGCGGCCGCGAGCCGGAGCGCGATGCGTCCGTCCGCGCACGGGACGTCGATCACCGACGCCCCCGCGGGCAGGTCGAGCAACGAGGCGACGATCGCGGCGTCGCGATCGGCCATCGTGGCGCCCGCCGCACGCCAGAAGCGGGCGACGAGACCGGTGTGAAACCCGACGAACCAGTCGTCCGGGACGCGCGGGGGCTCGGGGTGCTGTGCGGTTTCCATACCGTGTGAGACGCCGCCGCCCGCGCCGACGACACGGGACGAACGCTGGCATCATCGGCCTCGCCCATGTGTGCGCTGCCCAGGACTGAACGGCCACGGTTGGCCGGGCGCGCTGGGGACCTGCACCGGATCGGCACGCTCGTCGACGCGACCGCAGCGGGCACCGGGTCGCTGCTGATCGTGCCCGGGCCGGCCGGCATCGGCAAGTCGGCGCTGCTCGACGAAGCCGTCGCCGCGGCGCGCACAAAGGGATTCACGACGCTCGTCGCAGACGCGAACGAGCTCGAGCAGGAGTTCGCGTTCGGGATCGCCCGCCGGCTCTTCGAGGCGCACGCCGGGCGCTTGGACGGTGCCGCCCGCCGTGCCGCGCCCGTGCTCGGGTTCGAACCGACGGGCGAGCCGGAGCTGTACGCGACGCTGCACGCCCTCTATTGGCTGCTCGTGAATGTGAGCGCGACTGCTCCCGTGCTCGTCGCCGTCGACGATGCGCAGTGGATGGACGAGCCGTCGCTGCGCTGGCTGGCGTACGTGGCCCGCCGCATCGAGGGTGTGCCGGTCATGCTGGCGATGACCGTGCGCGCGGGCAGCGCGACGGATCGCCCCGAACTGGAGGATCTGCTCGCGCACGAGCCGGCCACCCGGATCAGGCCGGGTCCGCTCGACACGGTGGACGTGGCCGCGGTCCTGGAGGCACGGCTGGGTCGCGCGCCCGAGCCCGACTTCACCGAGGCCTGCACGAAGCACACCGGCGGCAACCCCTTCCTGCTCGGCGAGCTCGTCGCGGAGTTGCGTGCCGCCGACCTGGCGCCGGTCGCCGCGAACGTGGGCGGCTTGGCGGCGCTCGCGCCTGACCGCGTAGGCGCTTCCGTCCGACGGCGGCTCGCTCGCCTGGACGCGTCCGCCCGAGGTCTTGCCGAGGCGGTCGCGGTGCTCGGGTCCGGGGCCGACCTGCCGCTCGCCGCGGCGCTCGCGGGACTGGAGGAGCACGCCGCCGCGCAGTCGGCGGCGGCGCTGGTCACAGCGGAGGTGCTCGCCGACACGCAGCACCTGCGCTTCCGGCATCCACTCCTGCGCACGGTCGTCGAGGCGGCGATCCCCGCACCTGAGCGCGTCAACCGGCACGCCCGCGCGGCCGAGCTGCTGGCCGCACGCCAGGCCCCCAGCGGTCGGATCGCCGCCCACCTGCTGGCGGCCGGAGGTGGACGCGGCGACCCGCGCTCGAGCGACCATCTGCGTGCTGCCGCGCATGACGCCCGGGCCCAGGGCGTCGCCGGGCACGCGGCCACGCTGCTCCGGCGCGCGCTCGAGGAGCCACCCCCGCCCGAGCTCCGGCCGGCCGTGTTGCGCGAACTCGGTGAGGCAGAGCTCACGGCGTTCGACGAACGTGCCGCCGAGCATCTGCGAGCCGCCCTGGCCGCCACTCAAGCGCCGGCCGCACGCGCGGAGATCGCGCCGCAGCTCGTGGTCGCCGAGTTCAACGCGGGCCGTACCGCCGCAGCCGTGCGCGTCGCGCTGCTCGCGGTCGAGGAGACCCGCGACGACCCGGTGCTGCGCGAGCAGTGGCTCAAGCTCGAAGCGCTGCTGGCGCTGGTGGGTCGCTATGACCTCGCGACGGAAGCCGAGCTGCGCGGGCGCATCCACGCGGTCGCCGCGCCACTCACCGGCATGACGGTCGGCGAGCGAGCCGTGCTCGCCACCGCGGCCGGCGAGCGCCCAGGGCCCACCGCCGCCGATCTCGCGCGCACCACTCGACAGTCCATCGCGCTGCAGGCCGACCGACCGTGGCCGTTTCCCGCCACAGGCGTCGGTGACACGGCGCTGCTGCTGCACGCCGACCACCCGCAGGAGGCAGCCACGTTCGTCCGGGGGCTCGTGGAGACCGCGCGGCAGGAGGGATCGCCCGTGCGGCACGCGTACGCGATCACTGCCCGGGGGATGTCCGCGCTCGATGGCGGCGACCTGCGCGCCGCGACGGCGGACTTCGAGGACGCCCGGCGGATCTGGCGTGACCTCGGGACGGGCACAGGTGCTGCGGTTCCGGTCGTCGCGGGCGTCATCGCGTTTCCCGTGCTGGCGTACGCGGAGTCCGGCGCCTTCGAGGAGGCCGACCGGCTGCTCGTCCAGGCCGGCCTGGACGGGGAGCTGCCCGAGCAGATGGTCTTCAACCCGCTGCTCCATGCGCGTGGCAGTGCCCGTCTGCTGGCGCGCCGGATCGACGCGGCGGAGGCGGACCTGCGTGAGCTCGGACGCCGGCACGCGCTGTGGGACCTGCGCCGTCCCAGCCCACCGTGGCGTTCGAGCCTCGCCGTGGCGCTGGTGGCGCAGGGCAGACGCGCCGAGGCGCGGGAGCTGGCGCGCGAGGAACTCGAACTCGCGCGGGTGTGGGCCACCGCGCGCTCGATCGCGCGGGCGGAGCGTGCGCTGGCGCTCGCGGCGGACGACCCCGCCGAGACGATCGCCGGGTTGACGAGCGCCGAGGAGCGGCTCGCATCGGGCCCGTGGCGGCTGGACCGCGCGCGAGTGCGGTGCGAGCTCGGGGCGGCGTTGCGCCGCACCGGCGAACGGCGCGCGGCGCGGGCACTGCTGCTGCGCGCGCTCGACGAGGCGCACGCGTGCGGGGCCGAAGTGCTCGCGGGCCAGGCCACGGACGAGTTGCGCGCGTCCGGCGCCCGTCCACGGCGACGGGCGCTCAGCGGCCACGACGCGCTCACACCGAGCGAGCAGCGGGTCGCCGAGCTCGCCGGCCGCGGGCGCACGAACCGGGAGATCGCGCAGGAGCTCTTCGTCACCGTGGCCACGGTCGAGACGCACCTCTCGCGCGTCTACCGCAAGCTCGGTGTGCCCGGCCGCACCGAGCTCGCCGTCGCGCTGGCCGAGCGCGACGGCGAGACTGAGCGCCCTACTTGAGCTTGATCCGCGCCACGACGTCGATGTCGTTGTGCGCGAGCTCGGACGGCGGCGCTCCCTTGACCTCCTTGGCGGAGATCACCTTGCTGGTGGCGCCGGCGAACCGGCCCGTGCCGAACGTGACCCGCGGCGGTGTGCCTTCCACGACGAGCATCGAGCGCCCGATCGTGGCGTGGCTGACGCACTTCGGCGGCCCGGCCGCGATGAACTCGCAGCGGAGGTGATCGCTGCCGAGCCGGGTCTTGCCGTGCTTGACGTGGTCACCCGCGTAGATGTCGAACACGGCGTCGACCACGTCGCCCGGCTCGGGCTCGGCGATCGGCAGCTGCGTGAGCACGCGGCCGTCGGCCTTGGTGAGCTGGATCGACCGTGTCTTCTCGAAGATGCGCAGCGTCTCCGTCTTGGACGACGCGGCGCTCCCGGAGGCGGCGACGAGGACGGCCGTGGCCGCCACGCCGGCGATGAGTGTCCGGCGCATGATCACTGCTCGACCACGGTCGGGCAGTCGTTCGCCACGTCGCGGTCGCTGAGCACGATGAACGTCTGATCCCCGGGCTCGCCGTCGCGCTGGCCGGGCTCGCCGCAGTCGACGTTGTCGACCTTGCCGTCCGCCACGCCGCCGAACCCGACGAGCGGTGACGGGGTGACCAGGTCGCTGCCGTCGCCGCCGCTGAGCACGTCCTGGCCCTGCTGACCCGCGACGACGTCGTTTCCGGCCCCACCCGCGATCGTGTTGTTGAAGGCGTTGCCGAACAGGAAATCGCTGCCACTGCCGCCGACGATGTCCTCCACGTCGAGGATCGTGTCGCCCTCGGCCGGGGTGCCGAGGCTCGGGTTGGCCGGCGTCCCCTGGCTGGCGTCGGTGCGGGTCAGATTGACGTCTACGCGGACGCTGCGGCCGGAGTAGATCACTCGATCATGCCGTTCGCCGACGCTGATCCCGGTCGGGCCGCCGTCGATGATGTCGCGACCGTCGCCGCCGTCGAGCTGGTCGTCGCTGCCGCCACCGTCCAGCAGATCGTTGCCGGAATTGCCACGCAGGAGGTCACCGCCCGAGCCGCCGTTGACCTTGTCGTTGCCGGCACCGCCTTCGAGCTCGTTCTGGCCGCCCGGGTCACGGACGTCGTCGTTGCCGACCGAGCCGAGCAGGGTGTCGTCGGTCTTGACGTCACCGATCAGCTGGTCGTCGCCCAGACCGCCGTTGACCCGCATGGGCGCGCCGACCGCGATGGTGGTGGCGGAGGACGTCGCGTTCACGACCCGGTCGTTGCCGTTGCCGGGCGAGACCGTGAACTCCTTGAACTTGTTGCCGGCCCTCGGCGCGATGCACGTGGCCTTGGTGGCGTCGCCCGCTACGGCCTTGCACCCGGTGCCGGCGGTGATCGGCACGACATCGTCGATGGTGAACGTGCTGCCCGCGAGCGTGAAGCGCACGTCGTTGGCCACGTCGGTGCCGGAGTAGCGCATGGTGCCCGTCTCGCTCGACGTCACGGACGCGCCCGGCACCTGCGCTTGGGCCGGCGCAGCCGTCACCGCGACGGCGGCGAGCAGGCCGAGCAGAAGGGACTTCGGGAACTGCTGGAACATCAGAGTTTCTCCTTGGAGCTGTTGCTTGTCCTCGGAGAAGACGGCTGCCGCGGTCCCGTCGTACCGGGACGATGTCCCGGTCGTCGCGTCCATAGCCTGACGCCGTGTCAATTGATGGCAGGAGTTTGCGCAAGAGTCGCGACGACTCGTCGTTGTTCACCTCATGGACAGCCACCCGAGCCCCCGGGTTGCACGTGATGCGCCCCGCCTGATCCAGGACGTGATCGCCGATCCGAGCGCGATCCGGATCGTCACCCAGCCGATCCTCGACCTCGTCGATGGCCGCATCGCGGGCTACGAAGCCCTCTCGCGCTTCGATCGCCGGACCGGCTGGAGCCCTCAGCACTGGTTTCAGTGCGCCCATCGCTGCGGTCTCGGCGCGCGCTTGGAGGCGGCCGCCATCGACGCGGCGCTGTCCGTGCCGTTCCGGCCGGCGGCATCGGTGTTGACCGTCAACGTCAGTCCCTCGACGCTCGGTACCCGCGCGCTCGGCGAGGTGCTGCCCGATGACCTGTCCGGCCTGATGTTCGAGCTCACCGAGAACGAGCCGATCTCCGGCGACCCCTCCCTCCCCACCACCATCCGCAACTACCGGCGCCGCGGTGCGCACTTCGCCCTCGACGATGTCGGCGCCGGCCACGCCCGGCTCGCCGACGTCCGGCTCGTCGCACCTGAGCTCGTCAAGCTCGACCGAAGCCTCATCACCGGCTTGGAGCTCGACCCGGTGCGCGCCGCCGCCGCCGAGTCGCTCATCCACGCGGCGATGTCGACCGGGGCAGCCGTGTGCGCGGAGGGTGTCGAGACGCTGCAGCAGCTGCGCTGGCTGCACCGCGCGGGCGTCACCCAAGTCCAGGGGTATTTGCTGGGCCGGCCGCAAACCGGCTGGGCCACCGACACGTCGCTCACCGACACGGTCCGTCTGGCGAAGACCCCGGGGTTGCTCGAGCTGTTCGACGTGCCGCGACGGCGAGGGTCCGCCTCCGGCCGGCGGTCACGATGGACGACCGCGAAACACGCGTCCGTACGTCGTCTCGGACCGACCATGCAGTAGGGCATTCGGCTTCCTGTGCGCCACACGAGTGCATGCGCGATCCTGCCCGTCCGGCGGACCCGTAGCGCTTGACATGCGCCGATTCGTGCCCAGCCGGGGCGAGTTGCGGCTGAACGAGCCGGAGGGCCGCGAACCGTCCGCCGACGCGCCGCCTTGGCGGCTCACGGTCAGACGCTGGCCCGCGCTCGGCCGCACGCGCGTGGCCCTCGCCGGCGATGCCGACAGCGATGCCGTCGAGGCCCTCACTCGCGCGATCGAGCAGGCACGGGAGCGCGGCGACGCGGTGTCGTTGGACCTCGGCGAGCTGACGTCGTGCCCGCCTGGTCTGGCGGCGTCTTATCGTGCGGCACGGCTGACGCCGCCACCGCCGCAGGAGTCACCCAGGACGGGCTGACCGGTGGGCCCAGCGCAGGCTCGGCGCACAGACGCTCGCCGGTTCCGGGTAGGGATCCGGTGCTTGAGCTTCAGTCGTTCTGCCGGTCGATCGGCGCTGTGATGCATCGCGAAGACGTCCTTGACCTACGCAGGCATGCGGACGCGGGGCTGGCCGACGCGCTCGCGCTCGGGCTGAAGACGCTGCCGACCCGATCCGATCGCGGCCTGATGATCCGGCTGGGAGCCCGGACGCATCTGTCCGTCGGTGTCGTTCGCCAGCTCATTGATGCGCGAGTGCAACTCGGGCAGGACGGCCGACGGTGCGCGATCGTGATGCCCGCCGCCGCGGCCGTCTCGACCGCACTCGCGTATCGCACCACGATCCCTTCGGTGGCCTCCCCGCACGAGGCGCGGCAGCTCCTGACGCGAGCCCAGCCCAAGATCCGTGTGCGGCGCCACGACGCCGGCCGCGCACTACGCGCGACGATCAGCGGAGCGCTCGACCTCGCCGGACTGCGGGCGGTGAGCACCGAACTCGACGCGATCATCGCCTTCGCGCGTCCGGACCGCAGCATCGTCCTCGACCTGGGCACGCTCGAGTTCGCTGATCCGCACGGGCTTGAAGCCATCACCCGCGTCGCGGTCCGCGCACAACTGGCCGGCGCCCGGCTGCGGGTCGTCGACGCGTCGGCGCAGGTGCGGGCGCTGGCCTTCCGGCTCGACTGGCACCGGCAGCTGCCCGGTCTCGGCTCCCCGGCGAGCTCGATCGGCGCGGACGTGCGCCCCGCCCGCACAGCGGTCATCGCGACCGACCTGCGCGGCGCCGTCATGTACTGGGACGAGCTGGCTCACAGCCTCTACGGCTGGGCCGCCTCCGAAGCGCTGGGGCGCGACATCACCGAGCTGACCGTCGGGCCGGACGCCGAGCGCCTCGCCGGCGCGATCATGTCCGAGGTTCGTGATCGCGGCGCCTGGGAGGGTCAGTTCCCGGTCCGCCGTCGTGACGCTCCCCCGTTCAACGCCCACGTTCGCAACGCGACGATCGACGACGGTCTCGGTGCCCCGGTCGCCGTCGTCGGATACTCGACGCGAGCACCCGAGTAGACGCCCGTCCTCACCGGTCTTGTCAGCGCTTCGACAGGAGCCAGAACCGCATCTGCAGTGAGGGGTCCAGCGTGTTCTGGACCCCGTCCACGCCCGCTCGGACGACGGCGATCCGCTTGCGCTCCCACAGCGGGAGCAGCGGGACGTCGCGCGCGAGGATGTCCTGGACCTGGCCGAAGATCGCGGTCCGCTCCGTCTGCTTGGTCGACCCGAACTCCCGGTCGAGCAACCGGTCCACCGTGGCGTTCTCGTAGCCGTTCTGCATGAAGCCGCCGGAGAACAGGAACGGCGACAGGTAGTTGTCGCCGTCGAGGTGGTCGCCGAACCAGCCGAGACCGTACATCGGGTAGCGGTGCCGGCTGAAGGCGTCCTCCTTGTAGGGACCCCATTCCTGCGCTCCGACCGTGACCCGGAACAGCCCGCTGGCCTCGAGTTGACGGCGGATCTCGCCCAGGGCAGCCGCTTCCTCGGGGCCGTAGCGGCTGGGGGTGTAGAAGGCGTCGAGCGTCACCGGGGTGGCGATCCCGGCGGCGGCGAGCGTCGCTTGCGCGTTCGCGACGTTCGGCGCCCCGTACACCGTCTGGAACACCGGCTTGGCGCCGAGCAGCGCCTCCGGCAGCAACGAGTAGAGCGGCTTGACCGTGTCGGCGTAGACGGTGCTCGCGAGCGCGGGACGATCGATCACCTGGGCGATCGCCCGGCGCACGGCGACGTTGTCGGCCGGCGCTTTGCCGAGGTCGAACACGAGGTAGTGGATCTCGGAGCCGGGGCCCTCCAACACCTGCACGCCGGCCGCCGCCTGGGTGCGCAGCTGCGCGATCTCGGCCGCGGAGAAGCCGGCGAAGGCGACGTCGATGTCGCCGACCTCGATCGCCCGCTTCAACGCCGCGCCATCGGCGAAGTACCGCACCGTGACCGTCTTGGTCTTCGCGGCCGTCCCCGAATACCGCGGGTTGCGCGTCAGCACCGCCTGCTGATCCGGGACGAACCGGCCGAGCTTGTACGGGCCGGAGCCGATCACCTTCGTGTTCGCCAACAGGCGACGTGCCGGGTAGACCTGCTTCGGGACGATCGCGGCCACGGTGTGGGCGAGCACGTACGGCCAGGCGCCGTCCGCTCGCCGCAGATGCATCGTGACCGTCCGCTCACTGGTCGCGTCGACGCGAACGAGGTTGAAGATCACCGAGTAAGGACCGGTCGGCTCCGCGATCTTGAGCACCCGATCGAACGAGAACTTCACGTCGGCGGCGGTGAGCCGGTCGCCGTTGGAGAACTTCAGCCCGCTGCGCAACGTGCACACGTAGGTTCTCGCGTTCTTGAACGCGCACCGCTTGGCGGCGTCGGGCCGCGGCTGGGTGCCACCCGCCGGGATCGCCAGGAGGTTCTGGTAGAGGCTGGTGATCACCTGCTGCGACCCGTGGTCCCACGCGGCCGCCGGATCGAGCGAGACCGCCGCTTGCGTGCTGCCGACGCGCAGCGCATCCGCGTTGGCGTGGGCGATGGCCGGGGCACTGAACAGCACCGCCACCACGAGCGTCACAAGCGTTTTGTAGATCCTCATCGGCGCGGCGAGTCTACCGGCCGGGCCGAATCGCGCTCGACCCCTCGGTCGCGACCGGCGCGCAGGCGGATCGCGGCATCATCGTGTGACCTCATGCGAACCGTCTTCGTGTTTCCACGGGCGCCCTTCGACGAGACGATCCAGCGAGTGCAGCGTCTCGCCGCTCCCACGCAGGCGCACCCGTGGATCATCAACTCGGCGCCGAAGCGCCGCCAGAACCCCGCGATCTACGTCGATCTCGCGACCACCAACGACAGCAGTCCGCTCTACTGCGACTGGGAACCCGAAGCGATGCATGCGCTCGCCACGGCGCTGGGCGCGCTCCCGTATTGGGCGGTCACTTGCGACATCACCGGCCGCATCCCCGGCGACGAGCAGATCCGCGCATTCGTGCTCGCCCTGATCGAGGACGGCGGCGTCGCGATGGACGATTACAGCGACCATTGCTGGTCTGCGGACGACATCGTCTCCAACCGCCGGGTGGACGGCCTGAAGTTCTTCGACTACCAGCTCAACTACGAACGCCTCAGCGCGTCCGAGGGATAGTCGGGGAGCTCGAAGTCGCTCTTGCTGGACGGCGTGACGGAGGCGAGGGCGCGGCCGACGGGGCTGGCGGCGACCTTCGCTCCGAGGCGGAGCAGGTCACCGCCGAGCTTGCTGTCGGGATAGGCGATTCCCGGCACGCCCGGCGGAAGTGCGCGGACGTCCTCGGCAAGCGGGCGCAGCCGCTGCTCGTAGCGGTCGAACGCTGCGCGGTGGTCGTCGTCGCTGGTGAGCTCGCCGGCGAGGATGTAGGCGCCGATGAGGGCGAGGCTCGTACCGAGGCCGGCCAGCGGCGTGACGCAGTGGGCGGCATCGCCGAGCAGCACCACACGCCCTGTGCTCCATTTCGGCACCCGCACCTGAGCGAGTGACTCGTAGAAGAGGTTGGAGTCGCTGAGCGCGTCCAGGATGCGCTCCGTCTCCCATCCGGCGCCGGCGAACCGGTCGCGGAGCACCGCGATCTGCTCGGCGGGCTCGAGCCGGTCGAAGCCCTTGGGCTCGGTCTGGAACGCCAGCATGGCGCGGATCGTGCCGAGGTTGTCGGGGCGCAGGTGGACCTGGCGGCCGTCGGTCGCGACGAACACGCGCCAGCGATCGGTGTCGTCCGGCCCCCGAGGGATCGTGGCGTAGGCGATGTCGACGTTCAGCGCGTCGAGTCGCACGCCGTCGAACAGACGATCGCGGGTGCGGGATCGCTGGCCCTCGGCGATGGCCACGACATCGAAGTCCCGCTCGTCACCGGCAGCGAACCGCACGGTGGCGTGTGTCTCGTGGTCTTCGACGGTGTCGATCCGGTCGCCGAAGCGGTAGTCCGCGTCGGCGCTGCGGTCGTGGAGGACATCCGCCAACTGGCCGCGGAGGATCTCCAGCTCGGCGGTCGGGCCGTCGTCGCCGTCCTGGTCGAAGGACGCCGCGGGCTTGCCGTCCGCGTTGACGAACTCCGTACCGGTCTCGGTCGTGTTGCGGGCCAGGATCTCGTCCTCGATCCCGAGCCGCTGGACCGCTTCGCGCCCGGCCCCACGGACGTCGACGTTCTGGCCGTCGTCGCGCAGCCGTTCGTCACGCTCGACGACGGTCACGTCCCATCCGGCGTCGACGAGCCAGCAAGC
Source organism: Solirubrobacter taibaiensis (assembly GCA_027587225.1). Lineage (GTDB taxonomy): Bacteria > Actinomycetota > Thermoleophilia > Solirubrobacterales > Solirubrobacteraceae > Solirubrobacter > Solirubrobacter taibaiensis. The sequence continues at coordinate 40,361 of JAPDDQ010000029.1, read as the reverse complement.
AAGCGCGGGACCGGCGATGCCCGCGCCGGAGATCAGGATGCGGTGGGCCATGCCCCCTAGTACGTGTGTGCGTCGGTGCTGGACCGGTCGTACCGGCCCGGCCCGGATCTCACGACTCGCCGATCAGGTCCGCGACATCGAGCAGGTCGCCCGCGAAGGACGCTTCGGCGACGCGGCCCGCGCCGAGCGCACGGAGCCGTGCGGCGGCGTCGGCGATCGCGGGTGTGGTGGCGATCTCGGTCAGGAGCTCCAACCGGTCACCGGCATCCGGCGGCACGGGCGCTTGGGCGAGGTCGAACCCGGTCTCGCTCCAGCGCTGCATGACGGTGCACAGGTCGGGATCGGGCCAGGGCCGGGGACGTCGCACCGCGGCGATCCAGGCGTCGGCGCCCGCGCGGAGCACCGGGTCCGCGAGCGCGAGCCGCTCGAGCTCTCCCGCGAGTGCGTCGAGCTGCGGCTTGACGGGGGCGTACAGCGCGCCGTCGAACGCGAGCCCGATCAACGAGGCCACCACGCGCCCGTCCGCTGTGCCCTGGAGCTGATCTCGACACTGACGGAGACCTTGCTGGTACCGGTCCATCGAGCGGTTCACCGGCCGTTCCGCGGCGTCGAGCGCGCGCGCCGTCCGGGCGAAGCTCGCCGCGACCGCGCGCGCCTCCACCCGTTGTGCCGGAGTGCTGGGCGGCGGCACGGGCGTCGCGTCCCGGGAGATCGAGCGGCTGCGGAACGGGCGCCCGGTCCACTGGCTGAACTCGATCGTGTCGGCCTCGCCGCCGGCCCCGGCCGGCCGGGGCACGTCCGCCGGGAGCCGGTTGCCGTGCCGGAGCCGGAACGTGAACCGGCCACGGCGATCGGCCTTGAAGGACGACGACAGGCCGACGCCGGCGCAGGCCGAAGCGCTCGGCGGGCAGTACGAGCCGTACCCCGCGGCGACCGTCCGGTTCGGACGCCAGCCGCGGCCCCGGTAGACGTAGATCGTCCCGGGCCGCTTCACCTTCGCGGGATCGGGTGACACGTACACGCACGGCGCCGGATCGACGCAGTTGGCCGCGACGGCGCGGTCGACCCCGGCGCACGCCGCCGCCAGGAACACGGCAGATGCGACGATCACACGCGACCAAGGGCGCATGGGCGGCACCGTAGCGAGCGTCAGCGCAGGCTGTCGAAGATCTCGCGCAGGTCGTCGGCGGTCGTGAGCGGGTTGACGACGGCGAGCCGCGCGCACGGGCGGCCGCGATGGCGCGTCGGGACCAGGAAGCCGATCTGCCGGCGCAGCAGGTCGGCGCTCCAGCGCGCGTAGTCCGCCTGCTCCCATCCGGAACGGGCGAAGACGATCACGCTCAGGTCGGACTCCACGACCAGGTCCAGGTGCTCCGCGGCCCGCACGAGCTCGGCCCCCGCGCGGGTGACGGCCAGCGTGTGCTCGATCGCGTCCCGGTAGGCGTCGGTGCCGTGCGCGGCGAGCGAGAACCAGAACGGCAATCCGCGCGCGCGGCGGGAGAGGTGGATGGCGTAGTCGGACGGGTTCCAGTCCGCGTCGGCGTTGAGCGCGTCGAGGTAGTCGGCGTGCTGCATGTGCGCCGCGCGCGCCCGGGCCGGGTCGGCGTAGAGCAGGGCGCAGCAGTCGAACGTGCTGAACAGCCATTTGTGCGGATCGACGATGAACGAGTCGGCGTGCTCGACGCCGGCGTACAGCTCCCGCACGCTCGGCGCGGCCAGCCCGGCGCCGCCGTAGGCGCCGTCGACGTGCAGCCACCAGCCGTTCGCGCGCGCGATCTCGCCGACGCCGGCGATGTCGTCGACGACGCCGAGGTTGGTGCTCCCCGCCGTCGCGACCACCGCGAAGATCCCGTCGCGCCGTTCGGCCGGAAGCGCGTCGATGGTCGCGCGCATCGCCGCGCCGGTCATGCGTCCGCGAGCGTCGCCCGGCACGAGCACCGCATCGACGTCCATCACCGTCCGCAGCGCCTGGACCACTGACGAATGCGTCTCCTCGGTCACGCAGACCGCCCACCGCGCGGGCACGGCCGAGCGAGTGTGCCGCGCGTGCTCACGCGCCGCGACGAGCGCGGACAGGTTGCCGACCGTCCCGCCCGAGACGAACACGCCGCCGGCGCGCTCCGGCAAGCCGGCGAGGTCGGCGATCCACCGCAGGGCCTCGTTCTCGGCGAGCACCGCGCCCGCGCCCTCCATCCACGAGCCGCCGTAGATGCTCGACGCGCCCACCAGCATGTCGAACGCGCCCGCCAGCGGCGTCGGCGCGCCCGGGATGAACGCGAGGTAGCGTGGATGGTCGACCGCGATGCACGCCGGTGCGAGCTGCTCGGCCCAGACCCGCAGCGCGCGGTCGGCACCGATGCCCTCCGCCGTGACCGTGACGGGCGGCGGCGAGGGCGGCGGGGCCACCGGGCCGACCGCCGGCGCACCGGCCACACGTTCGACGGTCATGTCCGCCAGCGCGCGCACCACGGCGTCCACGCCGGCGGGTCGGTGCAGGCGTTCCGGATCGGGTGCCATCACGCGCGCTCGGGCCAGAAGTCGTCGAAGCGTTCGGCGTCGGCGCGCTTGGCCCGGCCACCGACGCAGATCAGCTCCATCCCGTCAGGCCCGGCTTCGAAGGACCGGATCACCTGCGGCGTGACGCGCACCACGTCCCACAGGCCGAGGTCGACGATCTCGTCCTCGAGCTTCGCGCGCCCGGAGCCGGCGACCACGACGTACACCTCCTCCTGCGTCTTGTGCCGATGGCCGAACGGCATGCGTGCTCCGGGCTCGTAGCTGAAACGGCTCACGCCGACCTCCGTCGACCGAACCACGCCCCGCGAGAACAGCCACCGCATCGGCACCTCCGCCGGGCTGCGGTCGTCCATGTCCTCGAAGTTGCGCTTCGTCCAGTCGGCCATTGCGCGCAGCCTAATCGGCGCGTCCGGGTACCTGTGCCGCGTGCCGGCCGAACGCACGGGGACCGTGTTCCTCACCGAGGACGTCGACTTCGCCGACGACGCCGCCCTGTATCTGGGCACGTTCAGCGGCTACCACGACCGCGATCAGCAAACGCTCCGGCGAGCGGACTCCATCAACCAGGCCACGGCCGCCGACGCCCTGGCGTGGGCCCGCGCGCGCACCGATCGCATCCTCATCTGCGCCGCCGGCGACCCCGAATATCAATGGGCCGGCACGGAGCCGATCGACGACCTGCAGCGCTGGCCCGACGACCGCACGCTCGAGCGGCGGCGACCGGTCGGCGAGGAGTGGCGGGACCGTCAGCCATCCGAGGCACCGATGGACTGGGCGGTCGAGCTGGAGCTGAACCCGGTCTGGCTCGACCAGGAGCGGGACGCGCCCGACCTCGACGACATCGCCGAGCTGGCGCGCGCCGCCGGCGCACACGAATGGGGCCCCGGCCACATCACGCTTCCCGCCGCCACCTCGGCCCATGTCATCCGACCGGTGTACGGGCGCAAGGGCGTGTTCGTCCACGCTTTCCGGGTGGCGTTCACGATCACGACGCCGACGGTCGCGGAGGCGATGCAGGACGCCATCGAGCGGCTCGACGCACCACGACGCTGGGGTGTGCGCGCGATGGCGCTCCCGCTCGAGCAACGGCCGCTTCCGCTCGTTGCGAACAGGTGGCGCGCGCAGGCCGCGCTCCAGGTCGACGCCGCCGACGGCGATGGGCTGGTCGACGCGCTGGGCCCCGCCTTCACGCTCAGCGGACGCCGCGACGAGGAACTGACGACCGTGGAGATCTCGGCCGCCGTCGCCGCCACCACCGCCGGTGAGGCCGAGGTGGTGGCGGAAGCGCTGCTGACGAACGCGCTCGCCGCGTGGGCGCCGGAGGAGGGAGCGACCTTCACCCTGTTCGGCTGGAGTCTCACACCGCTCTCATCGTCGTAAAAGGTCTGTGACCCGCCCCTTCACCCGAGCGGGCGGTGGGTACCGGTCCGAGCATGAACGACGTGCTGCTCTTCGTCGTCGTAGCGGCCGCGCTGGCGTTCGACTTCACCAACGGGTTTCATGACACCGCCAACGCGATGGCGACGACCATCGCGACCCGCGCGCTCCCGGCCAAGCAGGCGCTCGGGCTGGCCGCGTCGCTGAACTTCGTCGGCGCGTTCCTGTCGATCAGCGTGGCGGCGACGATCGCCGAGGGCATCGTCGATCAGGGGCAGATCGCGCTGCCGATCATCTTCGCCGGCCTGCTCGGGGCGATCGGCTTCAACCTCACGACGTGGTACCTCGGCCTGCCCTCCTCGTCGAGCCACGCCCTGATCGGCGGCATGGTGGGCGCGATGCTCGCCGGTGTCGGCACGGGCGGTGTCGAGTGGTCGGGCATTCTCGAGAAGGTGCTGATCCCGGGCGTCTTCGCGGTCCTGATCGCGGGCGGCGTCGCGGTCATCGGCACGAAGGTCGCCTACCTGTTCCTGCGCAACATCGGCACCGACATGGCCACGCGCGGCTACCGGCTAGGGCAGATCGGCTCGGCCTCGCTCGTCTCACTCGGCCACGGCACCAACGACGCGCAGAAGACGATGGGCATCATCGTCCTGGCGCTCGTCGCCAACGGGAACCTGTCGGGCGAGGACTTCACCGTCCCGCTGTGGGTCAAGGTCACGTGCGCGACCGCGATCGCGCTCGGCACGTTCATGGGCGGCTGGCGGATCATCGGCACGCTCGGCAAGAAGGTCGCCGGCGACATCACGCCGCCGCAGGGCTTCTCGGCCGAAGCCTCCGGCGCGACGCTGATCCTCGGCTCCTCGTACTTCGGCTACCCGCTCTCGACCACGCAGGTCGTGTCGGGCGCCGTCGTCGGCTCGGGCCTCGGGCGTGGCGAGAGCCGGGTCAACTGGGGCATCGCCGGCCGGATGGGCATCGCGTGGGCCCTCACGCTTCCGGGTTCCGCCGCCGTCGCCGCGGCCGCCTACGGGATCGTCTCGGTGCTCGGTGACACAGCCGGGCCGGTCGTCGTCGGCACGCTCGCGCTGGCCGGCGCGATCGCGCTGTTCCTCAAGACCCGCCGGGAAGACTCGTCCAACCACGACCTCAACGACCTGAAGGCGGTGCCGGCATGATCCTGGCGGAGCTCGTGGCCTGGGGTGACCTGGCGAAAGTCGTCGTCGTGGGCCTCGTCGGCGGTGTGGGCCTCGTCGTGACCTGGGGCTTCCTGCTGCTCGGGCTGGAACGTACGCAGGAGGTCCGCTCGGGCGCGCGCACTGGCGGCCTGGTCGGCTACAGCGCGCTGACGCTGGTGGGCGGACTCACCACGATCGCGCTCCTGGTGCTGGGGCTATGGGCGATCACACAGAAGTGACCGCGCGGGCGCGTGTCCTGCGCCGCCTGCACGACCTGCACGAGCGCGAGCGCGCGCTGCTGCCGGAGATCCGGGCACAGCTCGCCGCGACGCCGCCCGGCGGCTACCACGACCAGCTCGAGGCGCACCTGGAAGAAACGCGCGTGCACATCCGCGCGCTCGCGGACCGGCTGGCCGAGCTCGGCCACCGCAACGGATCGCTGCTCTCCGGCGTCATCAGCGTCGTGCAGTCGGGGGTCGCGCACGCCAGTGCGCGCCGCCTCACCCCACTCGACCTGCTGCGCCCGAGCGACCCCGAGGAACGCGTCCTGCAGCGCGCACGGCACTCGGCGGCCGCGCACGCCGCGAACATCGCCGACTACCGCGCGCTGGAGCGCATCGCGCACGCGGCGCAGGACAACGTGACGCAGACGCTCGCCGCCCGCCTGGGCGCGCAGGAGCAGGAACGCTTCGACGCCATCATCGCCGAGATCCCCGCGCTCACCGACGCGCTCTGAGCTTCGTTCACAGGTGAGCTACCTTCGCGCCCCCGGCGGGCGTGATGCTCGCGCGGACATGACCCTTTCACGGTTTTCCACAGCGTTGGGTGTGAGCGGATTGATCCTGCTCGCGGCCACGCCGACGGCGTTGGCCGCCGAGGCCTTCGACCTGGAGTCGCACCGCGGCGGTCGCGGGCTGCGGCCCGAGAACACGCTTGCGTCGTTCGGGCACTCGCTGCAACTGGGGGTGACGACGCTCGAGCTGGATACGGGCGTGACCAAGGACGGCGTCGTCGTCGTCTCGCACGAGCGCCGGATTTCGACGCTCGAGTGCACCGGCCCGCACGTCGGCAAGCTCGTCAAGGACCTCACGCTCAAGCAGATCAAGCAGCTCGACTGCGGGACGCGGCGTCCCGACGTGCCGTCGACGGACCCGTTCCTGCCCACGCAGGAGGCGGTCCCCGGCACGAAGATGCCGACGCTCGCGGAGGTGTTCGAGCTCGCGAACCGCTACGGCGCCAAGGGCGTGCAGTTCAACATCGAGACCAAGCTCGACCCGACGCTGCCGAAGGAGACCGTCGCGCCCGGTCCATTCGCGCGCAAGGTCATCGCCACGATCGAGAAGTACGGCATGACCAAGCGGTCGCTGATCCAGTCGTTCGACTGGCGCACGCTGGTGGAGGCGCGGCGCGTGAAGCCGAGCCTGCGCCGCGTCGCGCTCGCCCAGGCGCCGACGATCTTCAAGGGCACGCCGTGGACCGCCGGGATCAAGATCGGCACCAACCCGTTCGGTGACGGCTCGCTCGCGCTGGCCGTCAAGGACGACCTGAAGGCCCACGTCCTCTCCCCCCGCTTCAACGACGTCACCGACCGCCTGATCAAGTCCGCGCACAACCGCGGGCTGACCGTGATCCCGTGGACGGTCAACGAGAAGACGGACATGCGCGCGCTGATCCGCAAGGACGTCGACGGCCTCATCACCGACTATCCGGACCGGCTGCGCGAAGTGATGGACGCCGAGGGCCTCGATCTCCCCGACCCGGTCGCTTCGCCGTTCGACGTCGAGGCGCACCGCGGCGGTCGTCGCTACCGGCCGGAGAACACGCTCGCCGCGTTCACGTACGGCCTCTCGCGCAACGTCGACACGCTCGAGCTCGACACGGGCGTGACCAAGGACGGCGTGGTCGTCGTCGCGCACGACCGCACGATCAACCCGAACCACTGCACGGGCGACGCCGCCCTGCTGGGCCAGCCGATCTCCCAACTGACCTTCGCGCAGATCCGCACGCTCGACTGCGGCTCCAAGGGTGACTTCGCCGGCCAGCCCGGCTGGGTCGCCAGCCCGGGCGAGAAGATGCCGACGCTGCAGGAGGTCTTCGACCTCGTCGCCGCCAAGGGCGACACGGACGTGCGCTTCAACATCGAGACGAAGATCTCGCCGACGGCCGACGACACCGTCGCCTACGACATCTTCACCGCGAAGGTCGTCAAGCTGATCCAGGACAACAATCTGCAGGACCGCGCGATGATCCAGTCCTTCGACTGGCGCACGATCCGGCTGTCGAAGCAGCTCGATCCGAACATCGAGACCGTCGCGCTCGTGTGGCAGTACGCGGGCACGGACTGCGACGACATCAGCGACGAGTGCTCGCTGCAGGCCGTGATCGGCGACCCGTCGGTGATCAGCCCGTGGACGGGTGGGCTCGACTGGTGGCGCTACAAGGACCTCGGCCGCCTGGTGCGCGCCGCGAAGGCCGACGTCGTGTCCTCCAACTGGCAGGTCCACGACCCGACGCAGGGCAAGGTCAACAACGCGGACTACTACCTCAAGGAGGACCCGGCGATCTACCACGGCCCGCCGGTCCCGACCCTGCAGGATCGTGGGCTGCGCGTCGTGCCCTACACGATCAACGACCAGCCGACGATGCAGCGCGTGATCGACCTCGATGTGGACGGGATCATCTCCGACGATCCCGACGCGCTCCTGCTCGTCGCCAAGCGCAACGGCCTGCGCTAGGCGCTTCTACGCAACCGGCTCGGCTACCAACCGGTAGCCGACGCCGTGGTGCGTGTGGATGTACCGCCACCCCGGCGACACGCGTTCGAGCTTGGCGCGCACCTTGCGCACGAACACGTCCACCGAGCGGTCGCCGGGGACCATGTCGTAGCCCCACACCAACCGGTAGATCTCCTCGCGCGCCAGCACCCGGCCGTCCGCCGCCACCAGCACGTGCAGCACCTCGAACTCGCGCCGCGTCAGCTCCGCGGGGATGCCGCCGGCGAAGACCTCGAACGCGTCCGCCCGCACCTCGAGCTCGCCCAGCGCGACCGCCGCGACGTGCTCCGGCCGGTCCGCCCGGCGCCGCCGCCGCACCACGGCCTCGACGCGCGCGATGACCTCCTCCGGATGGCACGGCTTGGTCACCCAGTCGTCGACGCCCGTCCGGAACCCGCGCACGCGCTGAGCCACCGACGTACGCCCCGTGCACGCGATCACCCCGAGCGTCGGCAGCTCTCCGCACACCGACTCCAGATACGTCCACGCGTGTGGCGCCAGCACGACCGGATCGACGATCAACGCGTCCAGCCGCATCCGGACCAGCGCGTCGACCGGCACCGGCGAGGCCAGCACCCGGTGCGGCCACCCCAGCGCCGTCAAGCGCTTCACGAGCACCGTCACGAAGGCCTGGTCATCGTCGATCACCGCCACCCGGACGGCGCGCTGCGCCGCGACGGGCGGGGGACCTTCGAACGTGTGCTCCACTGCCGCAGCGTAGCCGCGGCTCATGCGCCGCGTTCCGGGCAAAGGTCGCCGACTGGACCGCGTTCGCCGGGGTGGACACCCTGGACGACCAGGTGCGCTTCGACCGCGAGCGCGCGGCCGCACGGCGACAGGGGTACGGATCTCGCAGAGCGGTTGCGGACCGCGACGGACGCGGTCGGGGGGGCGTGGCGCTCACTTCCGGCGCGCTGAGCTCGGTGCCTGGCCCGGAACGGCGGCCACCGAGGGGGAAGGGAGCGGCGTTTCCGCCCGCGGCGCGAACAATCGCCTCCGGGCTCCGCGTGGCACGGCCGGGCTCAGTCAAGGTACGGGCCACTGACATTTCGTGGGGCGCCGCGCTCGTCCGTCGGCCTCCTGCGGATCTCGCGGAAACGAACACGCGCCGGCAAGGGGGTGGTGGATGTAAGTATCGGAAACCGAAACTAACGTCCACCACCCCCTTTGTTCGAAGCGCGGTCGTGATCGAGTGCGATCGGCCGGACGTGGAGCGGTATGAAGCGACCAGAGCCGCTCCTCGCGATTTCCGGTGCCCGTAGCTTGACTGAGAGCGGCACGCCACTTCGGCCGTGCCACGCGGCGCCCGGAGGCGATGTTCACGCCCCGGCGCGGAAACGCCGCTCCCTCCCCCCTAGGTGCTGCCGTTCCGGACACCGCGCCGCACGCAGCGCGCCGAAACGTGAACGCCACGCCCAGCGGCGCGCTGCCCACCCTCGTCGCCCGGGGTCTTCTCGGATCACCCCGGTGGCGGGTGCGGCTCCGCGTCCTCCGGCGCGCGCAGGGCGATGACCGCGCCCAGCATGAGCACGCCGCCGGCGATCACCCCGAGCGTGAGTGCTTCGTCGAAGAACGCGACCGCGATCAGCGCCGCGACGAGCGGCTCCAGCAGGACGAGGATGGTGATGTGCGTCGACGGCAGGACCCGCGCGGCGTTGAAGTACAACAGGTAGGAGAAGCCGGAGACGACGAGGCCGAGGTGCAGCAGCGCGGCCCAGCCGGCGGCCGAGTCCGCGACGCCCGGACCGCCGGCGAGCAGGACGAACGGCAGCATCGCGAGCGCGCCGCCGGTGATCGACGCGGCGTTGAGGGCCGTCACGTCCATGCGCCGGCTCACGGGTCCCGCGGCGAGCGTGTACGCCGCGTAGGTGACCGCGGACACGATGCTCAACAGGACGCCCTTGGTGGTCACCTCGGCCGGCCCGTCGAGCACGAGCAGCGCGAGGCCGGTGATCGCCGCGGCCATGGCGACGAACGTCCGGCCGTCGACGCGCTCCTTGAAGATCACGGTCTGCCCGAGCGCGGTGAGGATCGGCCCGAGCCCGCACGGGATCAGGGTCGGGATGGCGATGCCGGAGTCCGCGACCGCCGCGAAGTACGACAGTTGCGACGCGGCTACGAGCGTTCCCACCGCCAGCGCGAGCGACAGGGAGGTGCGGGTCGGGCGGCGCCCGCCGCGCGTCATGTACAGCGCGAGGGCGGTCACCGGCACGATCGCGATCAGCAGCCGCCAGAACGCGGTCTGGAGCGGGCTGAGCGAGGTGTGCTCGGCCACGATCGCGACGGCCGGCCCGATCGTGCCCCAGAGCACGCCGGCGATCGCCATCTCTTCATATGCGGTGCGCCGGCGTGTCGTCAAGCGCCGGACTTGCGCCGCGCGCGATACGCGGCGACCGCGTTGCGGTTCGCGCACGTCGTGTCGCAGTAGCGGCGAGAGCGGTTGCGCGAGAGGTCGAGCACGAGGCACTCGCAGCGGTCGTCGTCACAGATCGAGAGCCGCGAGAGCTCGTCGGCGCGGATGAGGTCCACCATCGCCATCGCCGCCTCCACGGCGATGCGCCGGTCCAGCGGCGCGTCGCGGGGGACGGCGTGGATGTGCCAGTCCAGGCCGTCGTGGCGGAAGAGCTGCGGCAGCGCCTGCGCGTCGGCGAGCAGGGCGTTGACGAGCTCGGCGGCCGTGTCGCGCTCGGCCGTGAGCAGCTCGCGGAGCACCGGCCGCAGCGCACGTATCGCTTCCAGCTCCGCCGCGTCCCCATCTCGCCGACCGGAGAACTGGTGTTCCTCGTAGAACGCGTCGAGCTGCTCGATCTCCGTGAGCGTGTCCGGCTCGACGGCGCTGTTGACCAGCGCGACGGCGGCGATCAGCGACAGCTCCGTGTCATGGGCAAACAGCACGGTTACATGTTACTGTCATCGGCCATGCCGGGTATGGGCAATGACATGAGTGTTGGTCTGGTCTTCGCGGTCGCTTCCGCGGCAGCGTTCGGGCTTTCGGGCTCGTTCGCCCGCGGATTGCTCGATGCCGGCTGGTCTCCCGGGGCCGTCGTGTTGGCCCGTCTGGCCATCGGCGCGCTGGTCGTGGCGCCGCTCGCCGCCCGCGCGCTGCGCGGTCGCTGGGGCGTGCTGCGCGCGAACGCCGGCCTGTTGCTGCTGTTCGGCGCGGTGCCGGTCGCGGGCGCGCAGTTCGCCTACTTCTCCGCGGTGGAGCGCATGGACGTCGGGCCCGCGTTGCTGATCGAGTACACGGCGCCCGCCGCCGTGGTCGTGTGGCTGTGGCTGCGCCACGGCGAGCGCCCCGGTCCACTGACCGTCGCCGGAGCCGCGATCGCCGCGATCGGCCTCGTGCTCGTGCTCGATCTCTTGTCAGGCGCGAATCTCGCTCCGCTCGGCGTGCTGTGGGCGCTGATCGCGATGGTCTGCGCCGCGTCCTACTTCGTCCTCGCGGCGACGCCGCGCCCCGACCTGCCGCCCGTGGTGCTGGCCGGCGCCGGCCTGGCCGCCGGGACGCTCGTGCTGGCCGTGCTCGGCGCCGTCGGCATCCTGGCGATGGACACGACGACCACCTCCCCCGTCTACGCGGGCACCGCCGTGGCGTGGTGGCTGCCCTTGCTGGGGCTCGGCGTCGTGACGGCCGGGCTCGCCTACTGCTTCGGGGTCGCGGCGAGCGTGCGGCTCGGCTCGCGGCTCTCCTCGTTCGTCGCGTTGCTGGAGGTCGTCGCGGGCGTGACGTTCGCGTGGGTGCTGCTCGACCAGCTCCCCGGGCCGCTCCAGCTCGCGGGCGGCGCGTTGATCGTGGCGGGCGTGATCGTGGTCAAGCTCGGCGAGCGCCCGCGCGCTCCCGCCCCTGCCCCGCGCCCCCTGCGCGTGGCGACCGACCGCGCCTGACCCGGCGCGCCGCGCGCGGCGCCGCGTGATGATCCCCATTCGATGCGGACCCTCGGCGCGGCCATCTCCCTCACCGCCCTGCTCGTCGTGGCGACGCCCGCCGCGGCCGACTACACCCGCATCGCGCAGGTCACGCCCGACGACGACGTGGCCATCGGCGGCGGCTCGGTGGTGGTCGGTGCCACGCCCACGGACGGCACGTCGGCGCTGACGCTCCACGGGTTGGACGGGAGCGTGCGGCCGATCGCCTTCCCGCGGCCGTCCCGGTTCGTGGAGGAGATCCAGGCGTCCGCCTCCGCGATGGCGACGATCACGCAGGCGGTGGGCGGCGGCGACGGCGACTACTACGGGCCGCTCGGCGGGCCGCTCAGGCGCCTGCCCCGCACGACGATCGACATCGCCGTGACCGGGGACACCGTCGTCACGCTCCAGCGTCGCGCGCGGGATCGCGGGCGGTTGGAGCTGCGCAACGTGCGCACCGGGAAGCGGCGCCGCATCGAGTTCAAGGGCGAGCGCCCCGCGATCGTCACCGCGGCCGGCCGGTATGCCGCCTTCGCCGTGAACTTCGCCACCGGCGACGAGACGATCGTCGTCGTCGACCTGAGAACGGGCCGCGAGCGCTACCGCGTGCGCAAGCCGAACAGTACCTACGGACTCGCGCCCGACGGCCGCCTGTGGTTCGTCCGGGGAGACGACGACCCCGGCCGGATCATGACCGCGACCCGCAGCCGCCCGCGGCCTCGGACGGTCGCGCGCACGACGGCGTACCAGTTCGAGTACGCGGTCGGGCCGCGCGAGCTCGCCGTGGCGCGCCCGACCGCCGCGGGCCGCAGCGAGATCGTGCTCGTCCGCCCGAACGGCACCGTGCGCGTGGTCACGCCCCCGATCCCCTCGGTCAGCGCGCTGGCCTACGACGGCACCACGCTGGCATTCGGCACCGGCACCTGCGTGTTCGCCGGGCCGCCCCCCGCGGGAACCCCAGGGCCCATGACACTCGACGGCTGCGAGGGAACATGAGCGAGCAAGCGCCGGGCTGGGACGCCATCGATGCGGCGCTGCGCGCCGTACACGGCGACGCGGAACCGTTCCACCGCGCATTGGCGCCCGGGGTCGCGTTCGGGTCGCCGCTGCAGGGCGTGAGCGCCTACGGCCAGACCGACCACTGGCATTTCGTGACCTACGGGCTGACGGAGCTCTTCGTCAAAGATTCCGAGGTCGCCGAGGTCAGCGGCTTCGGCTACGAGCTGACCTTCCGCACCGCCCGCGGCGACGAACCAGAGCCACCCGCGTGGCCGTTCACGCTGCTGGCCAGTATCGCCGGCGCGGCGCGCGCCGGCCACGACTTCTGCGTGGGACACCGGTTGTCGGTGGGCGGACCGATCACGGGCGAGCCGGGCTGCGCCCTGGAGGCGCTGGCGTTCGCGTCAGACCCGTCGCTTCCCACCTGGACCGAGAGCCCGCACGGCAGCTTCGAGTTCTACACGCTCGTCGGCATCACGCCGCAGGAGCTCGGCGAGATGCAGGCCACTTCGACCGCCGCCGTCCTGGAGCGACTCGCCGAGCACAACCCGTTGCTGATCACGGACGCGTCGCGGTGACGCTACGCGTCATCGAGGTCCGCGGGCCGGGCGCTCCATCGGCTGTCGAAGCCCGCTGGGGCTCGCACGCGGCCGCGGCGATCTGCTCGACCTCGCTCGCGGATGACGCCTCGATTCACGAAGAACGCCGGCGGCCACATCGTGAACACTCGAGCGGACCGTCCGCTTCGCCCGAGTTGCACCCGTGAAAGCATCGCAAGCGGTGGCTGCCGTGTGGCGGGCATCGCGAGCCGTGAGGATCACGTGCTCAGTCGCCGCGCAGCCCGGCGGCCACGCGGACGAGCGACGTCACCGCCGGTGAGCGATGGCTCGACGGCCAGGCGAGCACCGTGGTGATGTGCGGGGCGTCCACGACAGGCACCGCGACGTGTTCGGGCCACTGCCAGGCCCGGCTGGAGGCGGGGATGACCAGCAGCGTCCTGCCGAGCGCGACGAGCTGGGCGAGCTGTGACTGGGTGCGCACCTCCGGCCCGGGCCCGTCCGGGTAGGTCCCGTCGAGCCGTGGCCAGCGGGCGATCGGCAGGTCCGGCACGTCGCTGACGTCCGCCAGCGTGAGCTGATCCCGCCCCGCAAGCGGGTGCGACGCGGGCAGGATCGCGACCTGGCCTTCGACGTGGAGATCTTCTGTGTCGAACCCGGCGAGGTCGTCGACGGGACGGTGCATGAGGGCCACGTCGGCGCGGCCGTCGCGCAGCAGCCCGGCCTGTTCGCCGACCTCGCACAGCACGACCTCGAGCGGCTCCGTCGCCGCGTCGAGGAGCCGCTGCAGCAGCGCGTGGGACGCCCCGGCCTTGGTCGCGAGCACGAGCGGCCGCGTCGGGTCCGCGGCGCGCTGCGTCCGCCGCGCCGCGGCCGCGACGGCGTCGAGGGCCGCCCGCCCCTCCCGCAGCAGGACCCGGCCGGCGTCGGTGAGCGCCACGCCACGGCGGTCGCGCTCGAAGAGCTGGACGCCGAGCCGCTGCTCCAGCTGGCGGATCGCCCGGGAGAGTGGCGGTTGGGCGATCCCGAGCCGCGTGGCGGCGCGTCCGAAGTGCAGCTCCTCGGCGACGGCGACGAAGTACCGCAGCTCGCGGGTCTCGAGATCGTGCACGGACCGATACCTAGCAGGTATCAGGGCGTACCGAATCGGTCTTGGAAACCAGCGGGCAGCGCGCCCACCATGCCTCACGTGAACGACACGAAGACCGCGCTGGTCACCGGCGCGAACAAGGGCATCGGCTTCGCCATCGCCCAGGGACTGGGCACGCTCAGCTTCACGGTCGCGGTGGGCGCGCGCGACGACGCCCGCCGCGCGGAAGCCGTCGAGCGGCTGCGCGCCGCGGGCGTCGACGCGTTCGGCGTCGCCCTCGACGTCACCTCCGACGACAGCGTCGCCGCGGCCGCCGCGACGATCGAGCAGACGACCGGGCGGCTCGACGTGCTGGTCAACAACGCCGGCATCTCCGGCCGGTTCGACGGCGGCGCGCAAGACCCGACGACGCTGGACCTGGATGTCGTCCGCACCGTTCTCGACACGAACGTGTTCGGCGTCGTGCGCGTGACGAACGCCGTGCTCCCGCTGCTCCTGCGCGCGGACGCGCCACGCGTCGTGAACGTGTCGAGCAACATGGGCTCGCTGACCCTGCAGACCGGGCCGGTGATGGCGGCGTACGCCCCGTCGAAGTCGATGCTCAACAGCGTCACGGTGCAGTACGCACGCCGCCTCGCCGACACCGACGTCATCGTGAACGCCTGCTGCCCCGGCTACGTCGCGACCGACTTCACCGGCTTCAACGCGCCGCGCACACCCGAGCAGGGCGCCGCGATCGCGATCCGGCTCGCCACCCTGCACGCAGATGGGCCGCGCGGCGGCTTCTTCGACGACGCGGGCGTCGTGCCATGGTGACCGCGGAAGAAAGCGCCCGGTAACGACGTCCTGCGGTGCATGACCAGGATTGATGCTGCGCCGCGGCGGCGGATCGTGAACCCCGTCCAAGGCGATGCCTTCACGTTCATCGAGACCAGCGGGGAGTCCGGCGGTGAGCGCTCGCTCGGCGAGATCGAGGTCGCCGCGGGCGGGAACGTCACCCCGCACTACCACCGCAGCTACACGGAGCGCTTCGCCGTCCTCGAAGGCCGCCTGAACCTGATGATCGACGGCGAGCAGTTGATCCTCGGACCGGGCGAGGAAGCGACCGTGCCGATCGGCGCCCTGCATGCCTGGTCGAACGCGAGCTCCGAGCCGGTGGTCGCGCAGGTGGAGCTACGGCCGGGGCAGCCCGGCTTTGAGACCTCGCTGCGCGTCGCCTACGGGCTGGCCGCCGACGGTCGCGTCCTCAAGAACGGGATGCCACGCAACCCGCTGCACGCGGCGTTGCTGCTGGAGTGGGGCGACGGCCGGCTCCCGGGCGTGTACACGCTGCTCGATCACGGCCTGCGACTCCTCGCCCGCCTCGCCCGCGCCACCGGCGTCGACCGCCGGCTTCGCCAGCGCTACCCGTAGCGCGCACGTCGCGTCAGCGGCAGAGCTCGAGCCGGCGAACGGTGAACCCGTTCGTCCACGGCGCGGGCGGCCCGTACGCCGCGACCTGGACCCACAGCCGGTCGGTCAACCGCGCGTCGCGGAGGACCGTGCGCGCGTAGCCGCCGTTCCAGTGCTTGCTGTTCGCTTCGTCAGCCACGTTCTCGTCCGATCCGCGAGCGAGCGATGCGTAGGTCTCAAAGCCGTTCTTGACGACCTCGTCGCGCCTGTCGCCCCACGGGGTCGCGGTGCGGACGAGCCACTCGCCCTTGACCTTGTCGCGGCACGCATAGTGCCGGAACGGGTCCTTGCGCACGTAGGTCCAGTCGCCCTTCGGCGCCTGAGCGAGCGCCGTCGGGACGGGCACGCAGGCGATGATCAACGCGAACAGCAGGGCACGGCGAACCAACATGCGCGAGATCCTATATGTCGAGCAGCGACGATCGGCTCCGCTCTGTAGGTGAGGGGCCACGATACGCGTGGCCCAAGACGTTCCCGGAGGTCCCGATGAGCACCGCCAAACCTGACATCGTCACCCCTGAGCAGTGGCGCGCCGCGCGCGAGGCGCTGCTGGTGAAGGAGAAGGCCCACACCCGTGCGCGCGACGCCGTTGCCGCCGAGCGCCGTCGCATGCCGATGATCCGCGTGCAGCAGGACTACCGCTTCACCGCGCCCGGCGGCGGGGACGCGACGCTGCTCGACCTCTTCGACGGCAGCCGCCAGCTCATCGTGTACCGGTTCTTCATGGACCCGGACATGGACGTCTACCCGGAGCGCGGCTGCCCCGGGTGCTCGATGTACGCCGACCAGCTGAGCAACCTGCTGCACCTGCGCGAACGCGACACCCGCTTCGTCGCCGTCAGCCGCGGCGAGCAGGAGCACCTGCAGCGCTACCGCGAGCACATGGGCTGGGAGTTCCCCTGGTACACGCTGCGCGACGACTTCGACGCCGACCACGACGTCGCCGAGTGGCACGGCACCAACGTGTTCCTGCGCGACGGCGACGAGGTCTACCGCACGTACTTCATCGACGCCCGTGGCGACGAGGCGCTCGGGTCGACCTGGAACTTCCTCGACATCACCGCATACGGCCGCCAGGAGGCATGGGAGGACTCCCCCGACGGCTGGCCGCAGACCCCGCCCTACACCTGGGGCGGCTGGCACGACAAGTACGACCATTCGCTCTGACGGGCCGGCGATCGGCACGATCCGAACAGGTCGCAATGTGGGTTCCCGGACCAGTGAGGTGCTCGAAGCTGTATAGAGTGGTCGTAACGAGGGCATGGCATGGCGACGCCGGGCAGCACCGGCGGCGTCGGTCTGACTTCTGAACCGGCTCGCGGCGTTCGGAAGGTGCTCAGTGCCAGCATTTCGTAGCTTGATCGGGTCACAGATCCGGGGTTCACGGAGTTCGTTCCGTGCCCCGGTGGATCGCGTCGGTTCGCGTCGACGCACGTGGGTTCGGCGATGAGGTCGGAGAACGACGGGCGCGTCGAGGACGCGCTCGCACGGACGAAGGAGTCCGACCGGCAGGACGCCCGCGATCGGGCGACGCAGAGCAGCGATCAGACGGCCGCCGACCTGGATCACACCCACGCCGAAGTCGACCAGGCGGCCTCTGACGCTGACCAGGCAGCCTCAGACTCCGATCAGGCGCTGGCCGACCGCGATCAGCACGCCTCGGATCGAGATCAGGCCGCCGCCGATTGGGAACACGCCCACACAGCGACGCCGAACGTGACCAGAGAGGCACACGAGACCTCACGCGCCGAGCGCGAAGCCGGGACCAAGGAACGAGCCAGGACTTCGGAAGCTCGCGCCCACATCAGCGTTGATCGCACAGCCACCGCGAAGCGTCGTGACGAGGCGGCCCGGACGAGGGATCTGGTCGCCGCCGCGCGTGATCGGGTCGGCGCCGCGCGCGACGCGACCGCTGATGCTCGCGATCGAGCGGCCGAGATCCGTGAGCGGCAGTCACTCGCTGCCGGCATCGGCGACGACATCATCGCCCCGTTGCGAGCCCTCCGGATCTCTGGTGCCGTCGTACGCAAACGAGCGGCACAGGAACGCGCTGCGGCGGCCGCCGACCGCGACGCCGCGGCAACCGACCGCGAGCGCGCCGCCGAGGATCGTGACTCGGCCGGCCTGGACGAGCTCACCGGCGTCTTCCGGCGCGGTACCGGCGAGCTGGCGTTGACGCACGAGATCGCCCGGGCCCGCAGGATGCGCCAGGGGCTGATCCTCGTGGTGCTGGACGTGGACGCACTCAAAGCTGTCAACGACACGCGGGGGCACGTCGCCGGCGATGCGCTCCTGCGCTCCGTCGGCACCGCCATCACCTCGACCATGCGTGGCTACGACCTGACCGTGCGCTGGGGTGGCGACGAGTTCGTCTGCGCACTGTCTGACGTGACCGCCGAAGTCGCGGCCGAACGCGTGGCCGAGATCCAGAGGACCCTCGCCAGCCTGCGAGCAGGAGCGTCGATCAGCGCCGGGCTCGCGGAGCTCGATCGCGACGACACCCTCGAGTCGCTCGTCGCCCGCGCCGATGTCGCTCTCTACCAAGTCAAAGCCAGCCGCGCCCGATCGATGTAGGTTGGTCTGCGAGTCGATTCGCTCCGAGCCAATGAGCTTGTTGACCCTGACTGGCGCAGGCGAGACAGGCGCTCAGTCTGAGTACTCGCTCGCGGGGATGATCCCAGCGCCCGTTCGGGGCGCACGGGCCTTCAGCGCCGCGGCTGTTGTGGGAGCAAGCGGTGGCCGTCGACGATCGCCGTGGCAAGATCGATCAGCTTGCGGTTCGCGGTGCGCGAGTGCTCACGCAGCATGCTGAACGCCTCGGTCTCGTCGATGGCGTGGCGTTCCATCAGGACGCCCTTGGCCCGTTCGATCACGGCGCGGCGTCCGAACGCGCCTTCGAGGTCGTGATACTCGGCGAAGCGGCGCAGGACGATGTCGATCGAGCTTTGCCAGTCCTCGACGTCGGCGTCGTTGACATGGGCGAAGACGCCGCGCTTGGACGCTTCCTTGATGAACGCCGGATCGCGCGTGTGGAGGAGGACGATCACCGGGCACGCGGCTTCATGCACGATCCGGTCGATCAGTTCGAGCGCGTGCTGGGAGCTCTCCCCGAGTCCGACGAGCGCCACGTCGGGCCGTTCTCTGGCGGTGACCGCGCCGACCTCGCTGACCTCGATCTCGCGTGCGATCACCTCGTGACCCAGGCCGACGACGATCGGCGCGACCAGGGCCAGACGATCCTTGCGCTCGTTGGCGATCAGCACGCGCAGATGATCGGTTTCGCGGTAACTCATCGAGGCTTCGCCGAGCGGAGTCTAAAGGGCTTGCACCGAGCCTGGGTCCGCAGTCCCTGAGGTCATCTCGAAGCGGTGCTCGAGGCCGGTGAGGGTAAAGACGCGATCGACGACCGGAGGCCCGCGCACGACGCGGAAGCGATCCCCGCCCGCGCTGGCGCGCTCAGCGGCCGCCGCCAGCACGGCGAGGCCGCTGCAGTCGATGAAGAGCAGCCGGCGCAGGTCGAGCGTGACCGTGTGCGCGTCGGCTTGCGCTTGACACAGCTCCCGGGCGAGCTCGCCCGCCGTGGCCAGGTCGATCTCCCCGAAGACGATCAGGCGGACGTCGTCATCACCGCCGTCGATCCGCGCACAGGAAAAGTGCAGCTCCGGGGCGAAGGCGCTGGAGTGCGGCTCGCCTGCGCCGCGCGGGTCCGGCAACAAGAACAGATGACGCATGAGCTCAGCTCCTCGGCCTGTGTTCGTAGGGCCGTTCCGTCCGCCCCCGATCACCGGCCGAGTGGTTAGAGCCGGTACTGCGGTCGTCCGCCGAGATCTGAGGCCGGACGAGTGACCGATGCTACACCCCGGAGCGTCTGTGAGCCAGTCATTCGTGCTGACCTGTGGCGTGGGCGAGTCGCGGCTACGACGGCGCGATCACTGACTGCGGCGGCTGAGCGTGACGTGCGTGACGCCGCTGGGTGAGACGACGCTCTCGATGGCGTAGCGCTCTTCAAGGCCCTCCAGACCGTCCCACAGCCGCACGCCGCGCCCGAGCAGGATCGGGACGACCACGATGTGGGCGTGGTCGATGAGCCCGGCCGCCAGGAAGTCGCGGATCACGGTGGGGCCTCCGCCGATGCGGATGTCCTGGCCGCCGGCGGCGGCGCGGGCCGTCTCGAGCGCCTCGGCCGGTGCAGCGTCGAGGAAGTGGAAGGTGGTGCCGCCTTCCATCTCGATCGCCGGGCGCGTGTGATGGGTGAGGACGAACACGGGCGTGTGGAACGGTGGGTTGGGTCCCCACGCGCCCTTCCAGTCCGGGTCGTCCTCCCACCCGGGGTGGCCGAACTTCCCCGCACCCATGATCTCGGCGCCGATCCCCTGATCGTGGCGCTGCATGAAGACGTCATCGATGCCGGCGCTGCCGCCCGCCTTCCACGCACGGGTCTTGAACATCCATTGGTGCAGGCGCTCCCCGGCATGACCGAAGTGCAGGTCCTTGGTCTGGCCCTCACCGGTGCCGAAGCCGTCGAGTGAGACGGAGAAGAAGTGCACGTAGACGAGTGACATGGTCGGTCCCTCTCAGTCGTAGTAGCGCCGGGCGCTGGAGCCCACGCGGGTGACGTCGGTGCCGTAGACGTGGATCGAGATCGCGGTCTCGTCGCCGGTGTTGTGCACCCGGTGGATGTCACCGGGCGGCGCGAAGCCGCTGACGTCGCCGACGTGGTTCTCGCTGCGGCCGACAAGATTCAGATCGTCCTCGAACAGCTCCTCGTGCTCGACGCCCTGGACGACCCCGAACACGCACCAGGTGACGTGGTCGTGGATGCGGGTGATCTGCCCGGGCCGCCACACCAGCGCGACGATCGAGAACGAGCCGTCGGGCTCGACGTGCAGCGTGTGGCCGACGTATTCGTCGGGCGAGCCGAGTTGCTGCTCCGCGGTCAGCACGTCCGGGCCGGGGAGGTGCCGCTGCAGCTGGTCGGCGACGAGCTGCGCGGTCTCGGACCAGTCGGCGTGCTGGTCGACGGCGGTGCGGATGCCGGCGACGAGCGAGTTCAGCCGTGCGGCGGGGCGAATCTGGGTCGCGGTCATGCCTTCCAGCTTGCGGCCGATCCGCTCATACGTCCAATGCCAACTTTCGTGCTGACTCATAGATAGGGTTGATCAATGCTCGACGTCAACCGGCTGCGCGTGATCGACGCCGTCGCGCGCCACGGGTCGGTCACCGCGGCGGCGAAGGAGCTGCACTACTCCCAGCCGTCGGTCACGCACCACCTCGCACGGCTCGAGGCCGAGACCGGCGCGCAGTTGCTGCAGCGCGTCGGCCGCGGGATCCGGCTCACCCCGGCCGGGCAGCTGCTCGCCGACCGCGCGGCCGAGATCATCGGCCGCATCGACGCCGCCGGCGCGGAGCTCTCCGCCCACGTCGGACTGAACGCGGGCCGCGTGCGTCTCGCGGGCTTCGCCTCGGCGAACGGATCGCTCGTGCCCGCGGCGCTGGCGAAGCTGGCGGACCGGCATCCGGGCCTGGAGATCAGCCTGACCGACACGCATCCGGTCGACGCGCTCGAGTTGCTGCGCACCGGCCAGATCGAGGTCGCCGTCATCTTCCGCTACGACGAGACCGAGCCGGAACCGACCGGTGTGCGCCTGCATCACCTGCTCGACGACCCGGTCTACGTGCTGTCGACGCGGCCCGAGCGCGGGATGGCCAGCCTGCGCGACGCGACGTGGATCGCCGGCTGCGAGCGCTGCCGCAGCCACCTGCTCTCCCTGTGCGCCGACGCCGGGTTCGATCCGCGGATCGGCTACAGCTCCGACGACATGGTCGTGATGCAGGCGTGGGTCTCCGCCGGGCTCGGCGTGGCGACGCAGACCGGCCTGGCGCTCCTCGCCCACCACATCGAAGGCGTCGTCGCCACCGAGCTCTCCGGCTCCAAACGGCACATCTACGCGGCGACCTACGGCGAACCGCCCGACCCGCCCGCCACCGCCGCGCTTCTGGCCGCCCTCGTCGAGGCCGCCGAAGCGCTCTGACACGTCCGATTCGGGCTTCGCGCGACTAGATTGCGTCCAGTCAGCAATCCAGGAGAGGTGAAGATGCGAGGGATAGTCGTGTCGTTGACGGTCGCGACCGCGCTGGGGGTCGTGGGCGTTGCCTCCGCGCAGACACCGGTGCCCCCGACCGACCTGCCGACCCCAGGGTCCGGAACGGTCGAGGGCGAGGTCGTCGTCACCCGCCAAGAGCAGGTCCGCGTGCCGATCACCTGCATCTTGGGCGAAGTGCCGTGCACGGGGACGGTGCGCCTGCAGACCCTCCGTCCTGTCGTCCCGGGCAAGGGCAAGGCCCGGAGGATCGTGACGATCGCCGAAGGCTCGTACGGAACGATGCAACCCGGTGAGCGCAAGACGATCACGCTCAAGCTCCACCGCGACGGTCGCGCTCGCGTCCGCAAGTTCCCGTCCACCGCGATCACGTGGGACACGTTCGCGGCCGACGGGGTCAAGAACTTCCTGTTCATCCGGCACGACACGACGTTGGTCAGCCGCGCCGCCCGATAGCCGTCAAGCGCCCGGCGGTCCCTCCAGCACCGTCGGCGCGTACTCGAGCAGCTGAAGCCGGCCGTCGAACAGCCGCGTCTGCACGAGGTCCAGGCGGACGTCGGGGTAGTCGTCGAAGATGCGGTCATTGCCGGTGGCGCCGGTGATGACCGGGAAGACGATCACGCGGAAGCGGTCCACGAGGCCGGCGGCCAGGAGCGACCGGCACAGGCTCACGCTGCCGAGCGTGCGCAAGGGTCGCGTCTCACGGCGCTTCATGTCTCGCACCGCCTCGACCGCGTCCCCGTCGATCAGCTCGGTGTTGGCCCACTCCAGCGGGTCCTTGAGTGTCGAGGAGAACACCACCTTCGGCATCTCGGACATGCCGGCCATGCCGGGATCGTCGGGCATGTCGACGGCGAACCCGTGCATCAGCCGGTAGGTCGTCGCGCCCATCAGCGTGACGTGCTCGGCCTCGGCGGGTTCCCCGAGCCACGCGAGGTACTCGGGCCCCTCCATGCCCCAGAAGCCGGGCCACCCTTCGGCGCCTCCGTACCCGTCCAGCGAGATGATGAAGTCGACCATGAGGTTGGACATGGAGCTGAGACGAATGGTGCCACCGAAACTCATCGCCGGTTCGGCCGTGGCGGCGACGTGCTGGGTCTTGTCCGGTGGGACGGCGTCCGCCCGCGTCGTCGGGAACGGCACGGCGCGCAGCTGCACGTCGGCCGCGGTGGTCGCGGCGGTCCGGGCCGGCGGCCACATCCGCTTCGACTGCGGACCGAAGCCCGTCACGATCACGCTGCGCAAGACGGCGAAGGTGGTCAACACGAGCCGTGAGGTCCTGCTCGACGGCGGCGGCCGGGTCACGCTCAGCGGCGGCGGCAAGCGGCGGATCCTCTACATGAACACCTGCGATCCGGCGCAGAAGTTCACCACCTCGCACTGCCAGGACCAGTCCACCCCGCGCCTGACCGTCCGGGACATCAAGTTCGAGCGCGGGAACGCCACCGGCGAGACGTTCGACGGCGGCGGTGGCGGCGCGATCTTCGCCCGCGGCGGCCGATTGCGGATCCTGCGCTCGACGTTCTCCATCAACCGCTGCGACGGGAACGGGCCGGACATCGGCGGCGGAGCGGTCCGCGCGTTGTCCCAGTACCGCGGACGGGCGGTGCAGGTGACGGGCAGTCGCTTCTCGCGCAACGTCTGCAGCAACGGGGGCGCGCTGAGCAGCATCGGCGTGTCCTGGACGATCACGCGGAGCGAGTTCACGGCCAACCGGGCGATCGGGCGCGGCGCGAACCCCGCCCGCGACGGCACGCCGGGCGGCGGCAGCGGCGGCGCGATCTACACCGACGGCAACCGCTTTACGCTCAAGCTCGTCGACACGCGGATGGGGGAGAACTACGCTCGCGAGGGCGGCGGCGCGATCTTCTTCGTCAGCAACGACCGGACCGGCACGCTCGCGATCACCCGCAGCCGCCTCGAAGACAACCTCAGCGGGGGTTTCGAGACGCGCGGTCTGCCCGGAATATTCTTCCTCGGGGCGGGAAAACCGGCAATCGCCGACAGCGTCCTGCGCTGACGTGGGCTAGGCTCGGGTGGTGACTCGAGACGACATGCTCCGTGCGCTTCAGGCCGACATCAACGCCTGGCCCCAACGTGTGAAAGCGGCGGGTGTGACCAATGCCGGGGGTGCCGCCTACGTTCCGCAGGCCCGCAACCTGGAAATTCTCCGCACCCCGGATGACCCTGAAGCGACCTACGCCTACATGCAGCGGGCGTGGCAGGCGCCGGACGCCGACTCCGGCTCCACCGGCTGGGAGCGGGTGATCACCCAAGCCGGCCCAGAGCTCACCTGGGAATGGTTCATGGCCGATCCGACGAAGCCGTACGCCGAGCTCTTCGTGGATCTCCGCGAGCGCGTCCAGGCCGCGCTGGAGGCACATCCGGCCTACGAGATCTGGGTGACGAAGGAGCGCGAGCGCACCACCACCGAAGCCGACGATGCCGCCCGCATCCAGCGGATGATGGACGACATGCGCAGCGGCAAGCGCAGCCGTCCGCGCATCTGAGCGATCACATGTCGCGATAGCGGACCGCCTCGGCGAGCGCGCGGCGCAGCGTCTCCGCGGTGACCGGGCGACCTGACCCGGGCACCCCGAAGTGCGCTGCGCCCGAGTCGCCGAGGTACGGCGTGCCGTAGGCGGGCGTGTCGCGCTGGAACCGCCAGCCCTCGGCCAGCGAACCGGCGTCGAGGGCGTCGAAGCCGATCGAGTCCAGGAACGCGGTCACGGTCTGCTTCGCCGCGTCGTCGTCGCCGGCGATCGCGAGCACCGAACGCTCGGGATCGCCGCTCGGGCGCGGCAACTCGCCGAGGTGCACGGAGCTGATGTTGTTGAACGCCTTCACGACGTGCGACTCCGGCAGGTGCGCCTGCAGCAGCTCGCTCACCGTGGTCGATTCGTCCTCCAGCTCCGCGATCTCCCCGTCCCGCTGCGCGTAGTAGTTGTTCGTGTCGATCACGGTCTTGCCGCGCAACGGTTCGACCGGGACCTGCTGGTAGGCCTTCAGCGGGACCGTCACGACGACGACGTCCCCCGCCTCGGCGGCCTCGGCCGGCGTGGCGGCCCGAGCTTTGGGGCCGAGCTCGGCGACGAGGTCGGCCAACGTGTCCGGCCCGCGCCGGTTGCTCAGCACGACGTCGTGCCCGGCCTGTACCGCGAGGCGCGCGACGGTGCCACCGATCAACCCACTGCCAATCAACCCGATGGTGCTCATGTCGCTCACTATAGGTAAGTGGCCTGGAGTCTGCGGCTACCACCTCCTGATCGCGCCCCTGTGGGTCGCGTACGACGTCAACCTCGGCACGCTGCTGCGGACCTGCGATGCGCTCGGCGCATGCATGGCCGTGCCGAACAGGCCGCACTACCGCCGCGCACTCGCTCGCGGTGACACGCTCGCCCGCCCGCTCTCCCGGCTCCACCCCACGCAGGAACGGACGATCGTGCCGCTCGGCCACGAAGGCCACGGGATCCCGCCGGACGTGCTCGACTGCGCGGACACGTGCGTGGAGCTCCCGATGCGCGGCGTCGGGCAGAGCCTGAACGTCGCCGTCGCGGGCAGCCTCGTCGCGTACCGGCTGGCCGGCCTCGCCTAACGCTGATCGATCGAATCGACCAGGGGCCACACCTCGATCACGCCCTGCGCGACCGCGCAGGGCGAGTCGGAGATCAGGCGCGTCGCGTGCTCGAGGTCCGTCGCCTCGAAGACCGAGAGGCCGGCGATCGGCAACTCCGAGCGCAGGTACGCGCCTTGGGTGATCTCGACCTTGGCGCCGTCGTGGTTGCGCACCTGGATGGGCGTTCCGGCGATCCCCATCACCGCACCCGTGGCCCCGAGTCGCGCATCCGCGGCGTGGGCCTTGTCGAGCACGGCCGAGTCGGTCTGCTCATAGCCGGCGGCGTCTCCGTAGCCGATCGTCACGAACCAGGGCATGGTGGCTCCTCTCTGTCGGTTACCGGTGCTGACCGTGGCGCGCCCGCGAAATCATCGCTACAGGAGGCGGAGCAGCGTGTTCGGCACCGGATGCGTGCCCACGCGCGCGCCGGTCGCCGCGTCGAGGACGGCCGGCTGGGCGTACACCCGGCCGGCGGCGACCGCGCCCACGCTGCCTGAGGCCCGCCACAGCACGCGCCCCGAGGCACTGTCGCGCGTGGTGATCCGCCCCTCGCCGCTCGCGACGACTGTGTTCCCGGAGGCGTAGACGAAGGCGCTGCGGTTGTCGCGAGCGAGCAGCCGCCAGTTCGCGACGTCGTACATGCGGAGCCCGCCCGGACCGGCGACGGCGAGCGAGCCACCGGCGACCACAGCGGAACGGGCGTTGCCGTCGAAGCGACGGGTCCTGACCCGCATCGTCCGCGGATCGAGCACCGCGATCCGCCGGTTGCCGACGATGTACGCCCGCGTGCCATCGCTCGCCAGGCCGACGATGCGTTCCACACCGGGCATCCGCGCGAACGCCGTCCGCACGGCGCCCGAAGCGGACACGACCACGACCTCCACCCCACGCCCACGCCGGATCTCATTGACGATCACGCCGCGCCCACTCGCGTGGACGCCCTGCGGCGTGCCGAACGAGAACCCGACCTGCCGCCGGCTGACGATCCGCCCGTTCTGGGGATCGACGACCACGAGCGCCCCGTCCTGCAGCACCGCGGCGACCTTCCCGGGGAACACGACCGACTCGGCCGCGATCCCGGTGCGGATCTGGCGCTCGATCCGCATCGCGCCCGCGTCCACCACCCAGAGCCCGACGCGACCCCGACCGGTCTCGGGGATACCGGGCTCCCCCGACGACGACACGCCGAGCGCGAACCGCCCGCCGCCCGGCGCCATCACCGGCATGCTGTGGGTCTCACCCGCCTCGATCACCGGCCCGACGGGCTGGAGCGTGTCGCGGTCAAAGCGCGCGAGCGTGTGGTCGACCACCCCGAGCGGCTGCTGCGCCCGCGCGGCCGGAGGTGCGAGCACCAGGACCGTCAACACGAGCATCAGCACGCGCCGCACGGTGGTGACTCTACGCGAAGGCCAACGCCACGACCGCGATCACGAAGACGAGCGCGCCCACGAAGGCCCACCCGAGGAACGCGTCGCGGCGCTCCTGCGACTCCATCGGTCGCAGCCGCTTCGCCTCGCCCCAGCCGGCCAGCCCGCCGAGTACGCCCAGCCCGAGGACGACCGCACGGAGTGAGGTGCCATCCAGATCTGCGACCCAACCGATGATCCGCGCGATCCAGAGCCCGGCACCGATGCCCCCGAGCACCGTGGCCACGCGCCGCACCACTTCGATCCAGTCGGAGCCGGTCTTCACGGCTGCAGTTCGGCCGAGACGCGGCGCCGGAACCGCTGCGAGACACGCCGTGCCGACTGCGGCTCGGCGATCTCGTAGCCCTGCGCGAAGTCGCAGCCGAGGCGCCGCAACGTCGCGAGCTGTGATGGCGACTCGACGCCCTCCGCGACCGTGGTCACGCCCAGGGCCGGACCGAGATCGACGATCGCGCGGATGATCGCCTGGGCGGTCGGGTCCTCGACGGTCGCGGTGAAGCGTCGGTCCAGCTTGAGCACGTCGAGCGGGAGCTGCTGCAGCCACGCGAGCGCGGTGTTGCCGGCGCCGAAGTCGTCGAGGGCGAGGCCGAAGCCGTAGCCGCGCAGCAGGAGCAGCTGCTCGCGTAGGGCCGCGAGGTCGGCGTCGAGGCTCCGCTCGCTCACCTCGAAGCAGATGTCCTCAGGGGGCACGGCGTAGCGCAGCGCGAGCTGGGCGACCTCATCCGGGAGTGACGGCACGCGGAGCTGCTCGGCGGCGAGGTTGACGAACACGCGCGGACGTTCCTCCATCTGCTGCCAGCGGACAGCCTGGGCGAGTGCGCGGTCGATCGCCCAGGCGCCGATGGTGTGCATCAGCCCGGCCTCCTCCGCGATCGGGAGGAAGGCGGCGGGCGCGAGCAGGCCGCGCTCAGGGTGCTGCCAGCGCAGCAGCGCCTCCGCGCCGACGATGGTCTCGTCCCGCGTGCGGATGATCGGCTGCCAGTGCAGGACGAATTCGTCGTCGCGCAGCGCGCGGTGCAGCTCGTGCTCCACCCGCACGCGGTGCACGAGCGCGCGCCGCAGCTCGGGGTCGAAGACCTCGATCCGGTTGCGGCCTTCGCGCTTGGCCTTGTACAGGGCGGCGTCGGCGTGCGCGAGCAGCGTGTCGGCGTCGGCACTGCCGTCGTCGGTGCAGAGGCCGATCGAGAGCGTGACGCGCGCTTCCAGGCCCGGCCCGACGTCGTATAGCCCGGTGGCGGCCTCGGCGACGCGCTGGGCGATCTGCCACGCGTCGTGCTCCGAGCGCAGATCCTCGCTCAAGATCGCGAACTCGTCGCCGCCGAGCCGCGCGACCGTGTCGCTCGGCCGCAGCGCGCCCGCCATCCGCCGGGTGAGCTGGATCAGCAGCTGATCGCCGGCGGGATGCCCCATCGTGTCGTTGATGAGCTTGAAGCGGTCGACGTCGACCAGCACGACGCCGAGCGGGGTGCCGTTGCGCAGCGCCCGCGCGCTGGCGTGCTTGGCCGCTTCGAGGAACCAGCGACGGTTCGGGGTGGCCGTCAGCGCGTCTTCGAGCGCCTGGCGTTGCAGCGTGCGCTCCGCCTGCTGCTCCTCCGTCACGTCGCGCACGTTCAGCACCAGGCCGCAGATGGCGACGTCGTCGCGATGGTCGGTCACGCGCACGTCGACGTACCGCAGCGTCCCGTCCGCGCCGAGCACGCGCAGGCGCCCGCACGCCGCCTCGCCGCTGCCGGCCTCCGCCGCTCCCACCAGGCGCAGCGCTGCGCCGACGTCGTCGGGGTGCACGATCTCGCTCCAGCGCAGCCCTGCGCCGACCGGCCGCCCGGTGATCACGCTCGTCGCCGGGCTGGCGTAGATCACGTCGCCTTCGAGGCCGAGCACGATGATCGCGTCCGCGGCGTGTTCCACGAAGGAGCGGAACCGTCGTTCGCTGCGCTCGAGCGCGAGCGCGGCCTGCTGGGCGTGGGTGACGTCCTCGACGGTCTGCATGAGCAGCGTGACGCGGCCGTCGGCGTCCTTCACCGGCGTATTGACGACGCTCCACCAGCGCTCCTCGAACACGTCCCCGACGGCGATGTCGTACTGCTGCACGGCCAGCGTGTCCGGGCAGCCGGTCCGCAGGGCGCGCTCGAGCGAGGCGCGCACGTTGCGCGCGCCGTCGGCCCGCGGGTCGTCCGGGTTGTCCGGGAACGCGTCGAACAGCCGGCGCCCGATCAGGTCCTCGCGTCGCCGGTGGGCCGCGTCGAGATACGCCTGGTTGACGTCGCAGATCTCCAAGTCCGCCGTGACGATCAGGCACGGTGACGGGACGGCCGAGAACAGTGCGGCGTAGTCGATGTTCAACCCGGCGTAGGAGTCGCCTCTCGCGGGGGTTCCGTAACGCGATCGAGTTCGTTTGCTGACCGGATGAGCACGTCCAGCGCGAGCGCGACGGAGCGCCGGGTCAGCGCCTCCTCGCGGTGGAGCACCAGCAGCTCGCGGTACGCCGGTGGATCGAGTGGGCGCAGCTGGACGGTGCCGGGCGGGGCGGCCACGAACGACGGCAGGATGGTCACGCCGAGGCCCCGCTGGACGGCGTAGAGCAGCGCTTCGTGGCTGAAGAGCCGGCCCGCGAAGCGCGGCTCGAAACCGGCGCGGCGGCAGCGGCGGATCACGTGCTGTTCGAGCTCGGTGCCGTCGAGGAGCCAGTTCGCGTCGTGCAGGTCGGCGAGGCCGGTGAATTGTGCGTCCGGCGCGAGCACGACGAGCAGCTCATCCCGGGTGAGCGGGACCGAGCGCAGGTGCGGCGTCGGCGGGAGCGAGCCGTCGCCGAAGTCGGCCACGATCGCGAGGTCCACGTCGCCGCGCTCGAGCGCCGGGACGTTCTCGGCGGGCTCGAGCTCCGCGAGCTGCACGGCGATCCCGGGGTGCTGCCGGGCGACCTCGGCCGCGGCGTCGATCACGAACGCGCGCATCGCGCTGGTGAACGCGGACACGCGCACCGTCCCCTCCGGCGCGTCCTTGAGCGCGCGCAGCGCCTCCTCGGCCACGTCGATGCGCTCGAGGATCACGCGTGCGTGGCCGGCGAGCGCGACGCCCGCGTCGGTGAGCGCGACCGACCGGCCGTGACGCTCGATCAGGGCGGTCCCGCTCTCGCGCTCGAGGGCGGCGAGTTGCTGGGAGACCGCGGACGGGCTCAACGCTGCAGCCTGCGCCACGGCCCGGACCGTCCCGAGGCTCTGGAGCTGGATCAGCAGGCGGAGGCGGCGTGGATCGAGCACTGTTCAGGCGAACTGTACAGCCAGCGCAGAAAATGTCGCTGGACCTTCACGGTTGCGCGAGTTACCTTCGATGACATGAGCGTGCTTGCCGAGACCGGGCTGGACCCGGCGTTCTGGTCCGATGTGGACCGCCATGTCATCCGGTCCGCGCCGTCGTGGGTACCGACCCTCGTCGAGCGCGCCGAGGGCAGCCTGCTCTACACGAGCGACGGGCGCGAACTGATCGACTTCACCTCCGGGCAGATGAGCGCGATCCTAGGTCACTCGCACCCGGCGATCACGGCCACCATCCGTGAGGCCGCCGGCAACCTGGTCCATCTCTTCAGCGGCATGCTCTCGCGCCCGGTCGTCGACCTCTCCCGGCGCCTCGCGGAAAGCCTTCCGGACCCGCTGAACAAGGCGCAGCTGCTCACGACGGGCTCGGAGTCCAACGAAGCCGCGCTCCGGCTCGCGAAGCTGGTCACCGGCGGCCATGAGGTCGTCGCCTTCTCGCGCTCCTGGCACGGGATGACGCACGGCTCCGCAAGCGCCACGTACAGCGCCGGCCGCAAGGGCTACGGCCCGGCCGGCCCGGGCAACTTCGTGCTGCCGACGCCGGACACGTACCGCCCCGACATCGCGACGCCCGACGGCGAACTCGACTGGCGCCGCCAGCTCGACCTCGGCTTCCAGCTCATCGACGCCCAGTCCACGGGCGCGCTCGCGGCCTGCATCGTCGAGCCGATCCTGTCCAGCGGCGGCGTCCTCGTCCCGCCCCCGGGCTACCTCGCCCGCCTGCGCGAGCACTGCGACGCGCGCGGGATGCTGCTGATCTTCGACGAGGCCCAGACCGCGCTGTACCGCACCGGCGACCGCTACGGCTTCACCCGCGACGGCGTCGTCCCCGACATCATCACGATGTCCAAGACCCTCGGCGCCGGCCTGGCGCTGGCCGCGGTCGTCACGACCGACGAGATCGAGGCGCGCGCCTACGAGCGCGACTACCTCTTCTTCACGACCCACCTCAACGACCCGCTCGTGGCCTCCGTCGGCAACACCGTGCTCGACGTGCTCGAGGACGGCGTCGGCGCGGGCGTCACCGCCAAGGGCGAGATCCTGCACAACGGCCTGCTCGAGCTGCAGGAGCGCCACGCGGTGGTCGGCGACGTGCGCGGGCGCGGGCTCATGCAGGGCCTGGAGATCGTGCTCGACCGGGAGACCAAGCAGAGCTCACCGGAGCTGGGCTCGGCCATCACCGCGCGCTGCCTCGAGCTCGGGCTGCACATGAACATCGTCAACCTGCCGTCGATGAGCGGCACGTTCCGCATCGCCCCGGCTTTGACGACGCCGGACGAGCAACTGCGCCTCGGCGTCGAGATCCTCGACCAGGCGATCGCGGAGGTCGCGCCCCGCTTCGTCTAGCGCCGTAGCTGGGACTCGCAGATGTCGATGTTGCGTTCCGTGGCCTCGTCCGGGCCGTGTTGCTCGAGCGAGGCTTCGAAGAACTCGATCGCTTCCTCGTAGTCCTCGAGCTCGAACAGCAGGACGCCGATCGTGAACGGCAGGTCGGCCTCGCCCGGGACGGGGAAGTGGCGCTCGTAGGTCTTCAAGAGCGCTTCGCGGAGGCCGTCTTGCGCGGCGGGGTCGGCTTCCGCGGCCTGTTCGCGCAGCTGGCCGGCGACGCCGAGCAACGTGAACGCGTCCCAGCCGCTCAGGCGCAGGAGCGCGACGAGCTCCGCGAGCGAGAGCTGCGGCGCGACGCGCTCGATGCCTTCGGCGAGGAACGAGAGGTCCTCGGGGCCGAAGCGGTCGAGGGTGTCGGTGTAAGCGAGGCGGGTCTCGGCGTGGCCGCCCGGCGGGGAGCCGAACAGGAGCGCGACGACGTCGAGGGCCATGTGGCGGTCGCCGCCGTGGAGCGCCGCGCCGCCGTGGCGTTCGGCGTACCAGGCAAGGGCGTGGAAGTTGACCATCAGCGAGAAGCTGCCGCCGTGGACGCTGAGCTCGGGTTCGGAGCGCTGCGCGAGGGACGCTTCGGTGCTGTGGGTCTTGTCGGCGGCGAGCAGGAGCAACCGGTCGCCGGCCAGCTCGCGCAGCCGCCGCACGCACCCGATCGCGACGTGCGGGAGCGTGATCACGGTGCCGTCCAGTTGCGTGCGGTAGTGCTCGAGCAGGGCGTCGAGGTCGGGGTCGTCATACGACCGCGCCGGGCCGCGTGAGAACACGGGCCGCATCGACGCGACGTCGGTGCCCTCGACCGACACGAGGCACTCCTGCACCCCACCGCCCGAGATCGCGAACGCGTCCGCGGGGATGCTGTCGAAGACGTAGTTGGCGATCACGACGAGCGGGTTGGCGACGCGACCGAGCTCCAACCCCTCCTCCCCCGCCACGTCGAAGCGCGCGAACTCGAACCGTCCGTCGGCCAGCGCGGGGTTGCTCGCCCACTGCCGCACGGTGCGCTCGCCGAGGTCGGTAAGCAGGTATCGGATCGGCGGCAGCGCGAACGGGAGCGCTTCGACGAACGCGCCGAGCTCACGCATGAACCCGTGCGCGAAGCGACCCGGGCCGGCGCCGAGTTCGACGATGTAGAGCGGCTCGTCCAGGTCCAGCCCGCCACGCGCGACGTCCCGCAGGTAGCCGACGACCACCCGCGCGAACGCCGCGGCCACGAACGGGTTGTCGACGATCTGGTGCGGGATCTCGGCGAACGCCTCGCTCGCGTTGTCCTCGTAGAACGCGCGCTGCAGCTCCCAGACGCGGGACTGCGAGAGCGGCGCCGGCGCATCCACGAGGGTCAGCGCCCGCCGGTCGCCAACCGCATCAGCCGCGAGCTGAAGTCGACGTCGTCCGCGGTCTGCTCGGCCCGCGCGGCGTTCCCGCCGAACTGATGCTGGTAGCTGGACCAGGCGTTGTCGGCGATCTGCCGCTCCACGCCGGCCTTGACCATCACCGCGAGCTCGGTCGCCGCGCGATCGAGCCGCTCGCCGAGCGACGACGAGCCCCAATCCTCCGGCGCCGCGTACACGGACGTGGGGAGCGTCAGCGCGCGCATGTAGGCGAACAGCGGCCGCAGTTGGTCGTCGATCACCAGCGCGTGCCGCGGCGTGCCGCCGGTGGCTGCGAGCAGGACGGGCTTGGCCACCAGCAGGTCGTTGTCGAGCACGTCGACGAAGGTCTTGAACAGCCCGCTCATCCCCGCCTTGTACACCGGCGTGGCGGCGATGATGCCGTCCGCGGCGGCGAGCTTGTCGATCGCGGCCTGGAGCTCCTCGCCCGCGAACCCGGCGACGGCCGCGCGCGCTGTTTCCACGGCCAGCGGGCCGAGGTCGATCACGGTGACCACGGCCTCGCCGTCGAGCCGGTCCAGCGCCTTCTGCGCCAGCCGGTCGGTGAGCTGGCGGGTGGATGACGGGTTGCCGGTGCCGGCGTTGATGACGACGAGGCGTTTCATGGTCTGACGCTTTCGGTGAGAGTTTCGCTGAGCGCCTGCAGCTGCTGCAGCTGCTCGGCGGAAAATGTGCGGGTCATGATCTGCGCGACGTGACGGCCGTGGCGCAGGCCGACGCGGCGCTGAGCCTCCGTGCCGGCCGCAGTCAATCGGATCCGCGAGGCCCGCCCGTCCGCGGGGTCGGCCACGCGCTCGACGAGCCCTTGGGTCTCGAGCCGCGCGATCAAGCGCGAGATGCCGGCCTGTGTGAGCAGGGCGTCATCGGCGAGCGCCGTGATCCGCAGGCCGTCCGGAGCCTTGGAGAGGGCGTAGAGCACGCCGTAGTCGCTCGGGTTGAGGCCGTCCCACACGTCGGCGGCGAGCAGCTCGCGCTGCACCGTCGCCTGGGCGCGGAACAGCGCCTCCCACGCTTCGTTCGCCATGCGGGTGCGGCTCGCCATCGCCGTTACGCGACGAGTGGGAGGTTGGCGATGATCGACGGGTCCGTGTCCTGGTACGGCGAGGTGCCGGTGACGTTGTCGCCGCGGTTGGGGTTCGGGCGCGGCTGGCGCGGTTCGGCGTCACCGTACTTCTCGCGCACGCGGCTGGCGTGCGTCGGCGCGTCCGGGACGCCCGGCGCGCGGAGCGACTCCATCTCCTTGCGCAGGGTCGGCACGACCTCCGTGCCGAGCAGCTCCACCTGCTCCAGCGCCTCCTCGAGCGGCACCGAGTGGTCGACCACCCACAGCTGACGCTGGTAGTCGCCGAAGCCCTCGCGGAACGTGAGCGTCTTCTCGATCACTTCCTGCGGGCTGCCGACGCTCAGCGGCGTGCCGTGCATGAAGTCCTCGAGGCGATACGACTTGCCGTAGATCGGCGAGCCCTCGAAGTACGGGCGGAACTTGCGCACCGCGTCCTGCGAGTTCTTCGCGATGTACGCCTGGCCGCCGAGGCCGACGATCGCCTGCTCGGGCGTGCCGTGGCCGTAGTGCGCGTAGCGCCGGCGATAGAGGTCCACGAGCGGCTTGAAGTGGAAGTTCGGGGCGAGGATGTTGTTGGCGAAGTAGCCGTTGCCGTAGTAGGCCGCCTGCTCGGCGATCTCCGGCGTGCGGATGGCGCCGTGCCAGACGAACGGCGGGACGTCGTCGAGCGGCCGCGGGATCGACGTGAAGCCCTGGAGCGCCGTGCGGAAGCTGCCCTCCCAGTCCACCACGTCCTCGCGCCACAGGCGGTGGAGCAGGTTGTAGTTCTCCAGCGCGAGCTCGAGGCCCTTGTGGATGTCCTGGCCGAACCACGGATACACCGGCACGGTGTTGCCGCGGCCGAGCATCAGGTCCATCCGGCCCTTGGAGAGGTGCTGGAGCATCGCGTAGTCCTCGGCGAGCTTCACCGGGTCGTTCGTGGTGATCAGCGTCACCGCCGTGCTCATGAGGATGCGCTCGGTCTGCGCCGCGATGTGCGCGAGCAGCGTCGTCGGCGAGGAGGAGAAGAACGGCGGGTTGTGGTGCTCGCCGATGGCGAACACGTCCAGCCCGACTTCATCCGCGCGCTTGGCGAGCTGCACGCTCGCGTCGATGCGCTCCGCCTCACTCGGCGTGTAGCCGGTGACCGGGCTGGAGGTGATGTCGCTTACAGAGAAGATTCCGAATTGCATGGTGTCCGCCTCGTGTTCGTTGCCTGAGCAACTATAGCGCAAACTACATGACTCGTCATGTATCTGCGAGCCGGGGCAGCGCGGTGCGCAGCGCCTTGCGCTCTGTCGCGCCGAGGGCGCTCAGCAACTCGTCCTCCATGGCGTGGACGTCCTTCTGGATGGCGGCGAACTTCGCGCGGCCGGCCGGGGTGAGCTCGATCACTTTGGCGCGGCGATCCGAGGGGTCGGGGGCGCGCGTGATGAGGCCGTCGCCCTCGAGCCCGTCGAGGATCTTGATCAGCCGCGTCTTGTCGTAGCCCATCGCCTCGGCGAGCGCGAGCTGGGTCGGCGCCGAGCCGCGCGCGAGCAGCGTCAGTGCGACGTACGCCCACATGGACATGCCGTGCGCCTCCAGCAACGGCCGCTCCGCCTCCATGATCCGCCGCATCGCCCGCGCCAGCAGCGCACCCAGATCCTCACGTTCCATCCGCGAGATGGTACGTGTGGACAGATCGTATGCATATGCTTATGATCTACGCATGCCTACGAATCGTTCCGTCACCCGCTCGATCTCGATCCGGGCCACGCCCGACGCGGTGCTCGACCTCGTCGGTGACGCGCACGCCTTGCCGCGCTGGGCCCCGGGGTTCGCGCAGTCCGTCCGCGCGGACGGCGAGCACTGGATCGTCGACACCGGCGCGGGCGAGGCGCGCGTCGACCTCCGCGTGTCCCGCGAGCGCGGCACGGTCGACATCGTGTCGGTCGACCAGCCGGCCCGTGGCGTGTTCACGCGGGTGCTCGCCAACGGCGACGGCTGCGAGTACCTGTTCACCCAGTTCTTCCCCGCCTCCGTCCCCGACGACGCCGTGGCGGCCCAGGTCGAGGTGGTCGAGAGCGAGTTGGAGACGGTGCGCCGGCTGGTTACGCCGCCGGCGACGTGAACGGCGAGCACACACGCTTTGAGCGGGTGCCCCCGCACTGCGTGAACGCCTCGGCGTTCACGTCTCCCCACAGCGAGGGACGGCCCACGCCACGCGAGTGGTCGATTCGCATCGCATAGCGACCTCAACTGACCAATGACCCAACGCGCGGGCGTTCGAGCGAGCTCGTCCGCGCCCGGGCGTACCGGCGGAGCCGGCTCCTCACTGGGCCGTCAGCGGAGCGGTGGCGTGGTTGTCAAGCCCGACCCCGAAGGGGCGGCCGAAGGCCGTCGCGAAGCGATCGCCTTGACAACCACGACGCCGCGGAGCTACGCGGACGCGGCCGACGAGTCGCGGCGATCCGAGCGGAACGCCACTACGCCGGCACCGCAACCGGCGCCGCACGGCTCGGCAACCGCACGGCGACGAGCACCGCGCCCGCCAGAGCCACCGCCGCGGCGGCGGTGAGCCCGAGGCCGAGCGCATCGGTGAAGGCGCGGCTCGCGGTGGCGGCCAGTTGCTCCCCGGCGCTCCCGCCGAGTGCCGCCGCTTCGGCGTGCGCGGCGCCGATCGACTCGCCCGCCGCGCCGGACACGTCGTCGGAGTAGGCGGAGCCGATGATCGAGCCGATCACGGCCACGCCGAGCGCACCGCCGACCTGCCGGGTGACGTCGCTCATGGCCGATCCGACGCCGGCCTTGCTCTCGGGCACGGCGCCCATCACGGCGTCGGTGGCCGGCGCCATCGCGGCGCCCATCGACAGCGCCAGCCCGAACGTGACGAGGGCGAGCAACGGGGGCGCCATCTCGGGAGTCCACAGCAGGCTGGTGCTCAGCACCGCGGCCACGCCGACCAGGCCGCCGGCGATCACGCGGGTCCGCCCCACGCGCTCGGCGAGCTTGGTCGAGCCACCGGATCCGACGACCAGTCCGAGCGCCAGCGGCAGCATCATCGCGCCCGCCTCCAGAGCGCTGTAGCCGTGCGCGAACTGCAGGAACTGCGTGAACGCGAACACCGAGCCCATGAGCGCGAAGAACACGAGCGCGATGCCCAACGAGGCCACCGTGAAGCTCGGGTCCGAGAAGAAGCGCAGCGGGAGCATCGGGGACGCGACCCGCCGCTCCCACACGACGAACGCCGCGCCCAGTGCCACCGCGGCAGCGAAGCCGGAGAGCACGAGCGGGTCGGTCCAGCCGCGCGGCGTGGCTTCGATGATCGCGTACACCGCGGTCACGAGCGTGGCGATCGACAGGCCGGCGCCGACGAGGTCGAACGCCCCCGGCGAGGGGTCACGACTCTCCGGCACGAGCGTGCGACCGGCCACCAGCGCCACGACGATGATCGGGACGTTGAGCCAGAACACGGCGCTCCACGGCAGCCACTCGAGCAGCAGCCCGCCGATGAACGGCCCGAGGCCGATGCCGACGCCCGCCGTCGCGGACCAGATGCCGATCGCCTTCGCGCGCTCGTGGCGCGGGAAGACATCCATGATCACCGACAGCGTCGCGGGCATGACCATCGCCCCGGCCACGCCCATCGCGGCCCGCAGCACGATCAGCTGCCCGGAAGTCGAAGCGAGCGCGGCGAGCACGCTCGCGAGTCCGAACAGCACGAGCCCGGACTGCAGCGCGCGCTTGCGGCCGAACCGGTCACCGAGCGTCCCCATCGTGAGCAGCACGCCGGCGAACGCGAGCAGGTAGGCGTCGACGATCCACTGCAGCGTCGACGCGGAGGCGGAGAAGTGCGTCTGGAGCGTCGGCAGCGCGACGTTGAGCACGGTGTTGTCGAGGCCGATCAGGAGCAGGCTCAGCGACAACACGAACAGGGTCTTCCAGCGGCGGGCGTGGACGACGGGATCAGCGTGCATGGTCCGTTCTCCCTCAGGTGATCCGGCGGATGAGCTGGGCGCAGCGCTCGGGGTCGTCGAGGAACGGCGCGTGGCCGCCCTCGAGCACCTCGAGCCGGGCGTCGGGCAGCACGTCGGCGGCGTGACGGCCCATCTCAGGCCCGCCGTACACGTCGTCGTCGCCCCAGATGAGCTGGACGGGCATGCGGATCGAGCGCAGCTCGTCGTCGCTGAAGACGTTGCCCGGGCGAACGCGGCCCGCGCGCATCGCGAGCGCGAGGTGCGTGCGCATCGCCACGCTCCAGCCGGGCTGGCGCATGCCGAGCCGCACGACGTCGAAGAACACGTCCGGCGTCCGATCCAGCGCGCGCTCGCCGAGCACGGCCGCCATGGCCTTGCGGGTGGCCTCGACCGTCTTGGGCGTCGGAGCGCGCGCCACGAGCCGCGCGAGGCCCGGCGTCGAGAGCACGCGGAAGAACGCGTTCGCGCGCATCCCTTGCAGTGCCACGGCCGGCACCCCGAGCGTCGTCACCGACCACACGCGATCGGGCCGGTCGAGCGCGAGGCTGAGCGCCCAGTACGCGCCCAGCGACGTCCCGACGAGGGCGGCTCGCTCGAGCCCGAGCGCGTCCAGCGCCGACTCCAGCTGCGCGACGGCGTGCCGGCGCAGTGAGCGCCCCGTGTACGAGTACGGGTCGCTGCCGCCGAAGCCGGGCAGGTCGAGCGTGATCGCGCGGCGATCATCGAGGTGCGCGAGCAGCGGGGCCCAGGTGGCGCCGGACATCCCGCTGCCGTGCACGAACACGACGGGCTCACCGCGGCCGGACTCGTGCGCGGCGATCGTCATCGCGGGGTCGGCGAGCTTCAAGCGGCGGCGTTCCGCGACCACGCCGTAGTGCGCGAACAGGCGACGTTCGGCGGCCGCGAAGGTGTCTGATTGCAGGGACAGGAGCATGCCGCCAACTCTCCCGCCGAACCCCCGGAGAGACATCGGGGACGGACCCTGAACCGAGCCCCTGGCTACCCGTATGATCGCCGCACGTTCGTCACCGCTCACACTGGGCAGACGGTCGGGCGGAGCGCGGAACTGGCGCAGTTCGACGCGCTGCTGGACGGCCTGGGCAGCGGCGAGGGAGCGTGCGTCGCCGTCGAGGGCGAACCGGGGATCGGCAAGTCCCGGCTGCTCGCCGAGTTGCGCGGACGCGCCGGCGCCCGCGGCCACGTCGTGCTCGCCGGGGCGGCCGCCGAGTTCGAGCGCGACCTGCCGTACGGCGTCTGGGCGGAGGCGCTGGACACGTTCGTGGCCGCCCAGGAACTGACCGACGAGCGTCTCGTCGCGGACCTCGCGCTCGCCCTGCCCTCGCTGCGCGCGGAGACCGCGGCCGGTGACGGTCGCCATCGCGTGCACCGCGCGATCCGGCGATGGCTGGGCGAGTTGGCCGAGCGCGAGCCGGTGGTGGTCGTGCTCGACGACCTGCACTGGAGCGACCCGGCCTCGGTCGACCTGCTGAGCTCGATCGCCCGCCGCGGCATGCCGGCCGGCGTGCTGCTCGCGCTCGGCTACCGGACCGGCCGCGCGCCGCACGGCCTGGTGGCGACGCTCGCCGCCGCCGGCGCGCCGATGATCGAGGTGACCGCGCTGAGCCAGAGCGAATGCCGTGCGCTCGCTGGCGAGCTGGAGCCGGCGCACCACACCGCGATCTTCCGCGAGAGCGGTGGCAACCCGTTCTACGCGCTGGCGCTCGCCGGCGCCGCGCGCACACCGGCGCAGAGCGTGTCCTCGGATCGCCTGGCCACCGACAGCGGCGTTCCGCGCCCGGTCGCGGCAGCGTTGCTGGAGGAGTTCGACGCGCTCTCCCCCGACGCGCGCCGGCTGCTGGACGCGAGCGCGGTCGCCGGCGACCCGTTCGAACCGGAGCTGGCGTTCGCGATCGCCGAGCTGGAGCCGGCGGCCGGGATGACCGCGCTGGACGAGTTGCTGGCCGTGCGGTTGCTCGCACCGACGGCCGTGCCGCGCCGGTTCGCGTTCCGCCACCCGCTCGTGCGCCGCGCGGTGTACGAATCGACGGGCGGCGGCTCGCGCATGACCGCGCACGGGCGCGCGGCGGCAGCGCTGGCGGAGCGCGGGGCGGCCGCCGTGACCCGCGCACACCACGTCGAGCAGTCCGCGGTGGCGGGCGACCCGGCCGCGATCGCGCTGCTGCTCGAAGCCGCTACCGCCAGCGCCCCCCGCGCCCCCGCGGCCGCCGCGCGCTGGTACGCCGCCGCGCTGCGCCTCCAGCCGGAGGTGGTGACCGCGGGC
>JAPDDQ010000314.1 GCA_027587225.1 Solirubrobacter taibaiensis | reverse complement strand
CGAGTCAAGAACCAACAGTAGATAATCAAAAAGAGCAAGAAAAAGGAGCGAATCATAATGGGTAAATATTTTGGTACAGATGGAGTACGCGGAGTTGCAAATAAGGAGTTAACACCTGAATTAGCTTTCAAAATTGGACGTTTTGGTGGTTATGTATTAACAAAAGATACAGATCGTCCAAAAGTAATTATCGGTCGTGATACACGTGTATCTGGCCATATGTTAGAAGGAGCTTTAGTAGCAGGTCTATTATCAACTGGAGCAGAAGTAATGCGCCTTGGCGTTATTTCTACACCGGGCGTTGCTTATTTAACAAAAGCACTAGATGCACAAGCGGGTGTTATGATTTCTGCATCTCATAATCCAGTACAAGATAACGGTATTAAATTCTTTGGTTCAGACGGCTTTAAATTAACAGATGAGCAAGAAGCTGAGATTGAAGCTTTATTAGACAAAGAAGTTGATGAACTACCACGTCCGACAGGTACTAATCTTGGACAAGTGAGCGATTACTTTGAAGGTGGACAAAAATATTTACAGTACATTAAACAAACTGTTGAAGAAGATTTCTCTGGCCT
Source organism: Solirubrobacter taibaiensis (assembly GCA_027587225.1). Classification (GTDB taxonomy): domain Bacteria; phylum Actinomycetota; class Thermoleophilia; order Solirubrobacterales; family Solirubrobacteraceae; genus Solirubrobacter; species Solirubrobacter taibaiensis. Next base: position 160 of record JAPDDQ010000314.1, on the reverse strand, counting down.
ACATATCGCTTTAGATTGTGCACATGGTGCAACTTCTTCTCTAGCTCCATACTTATTTGCAGACCTAGAAGCTGATATTTCAACAATGGGAACTTCTCCAAACGGTATGAATATTAATGAGGGTGTAGGATCTACACATCCAGAAGGCTTAGCTGAATTG
>JAPDDQ010000313.1 GCA_027587225.1 Solirubrobacter taibaiensis | reverse complement strand
AACCTCCGTCAGTAAATGTTCAACTGGCTTTTCTTCTAATTCAGGTTATCAATGAGATTGCTTTGACTCCACCTGCTCTTCGTTATGTAATGGCGGTAAATGGTGTACATCAATATAGGTCTCGTTATAATTCATAAAGATAATAGCTCTTCCCAGAATATTTTCAAGTTCCCTCACATTCCCTGGCCATTCGTATGATTGTAAATATAAAATGGCTGAATCAGTGAGCCCTTCTACATTACGACCGTAATCTTGATTAATTTTTTGAATCAATCTGTCCGCAATTGTCGGTATATCTCCTTTACGTTGACGAAGAGATGGAATTTGAATTGGGATTTTATTTAATCGATAATATAAATCCTCCCTAAACTTCCCTTCTAGAATAGCCTTTTCTAAATTCACATGTGTCGCTGCAATTACTCGAACATTAATGGGTATCGCTTTCGTCCCACCAACTTTTACAATTTCTTTTTCCTGCAATACACGAAGGAGTTTCGCTTGTGTATTTGCAGATAACTCCCCTATTTCATCTAAAAAAATACTACCGTTATTTGCTTCCTCAAAGAACCCACGTTTCCCGCCTCTTTTCGCTCCAGAAAACGCCCCTTCCTCATAACCAAATAATTCACTTTCTAACAACGTCTCCGAAATGGCCGCACAGTTTACACGGACGAACTTATTGTATTTTCGATTACTTCCATTATGGATTGCATGTGCAAACAATTCTTTACCAGTCCC
>JAPDDQ010000312.1 GCA_027587225.1 Solirubrobacter taibaiensis | reverse complement strand
GCCAACTTGTTGTAAGTCATGAAAATGTTGACTGACATCGTTGCTGACTTGTTTAATATTTTCAGGCGATTGCAATAAGAAAAATCCTGCAACACAGAGGAGGGCGAATAATTTCACAAAGGATTCAAAGGCAACCGCCAGCATCAAACCGCCATGTTGTTCCGTGTGTGCAATATGTCGTGTTCCGAAAATCATTGCCAAAATAGCCAAAAGGGCAGTTAGCATTAACACACTGTTTGTTGTCGTAGTGACGTGTGCATTTTGTTCTAGAATGACCGATGCACTGAGTGCAATAGCGCGTAATTGCAATGCCAAATAAGGAACAATAGCAATGACTGCTAAAATCGTGACGAGTGCAGCCAAACTTCCACTTTTACCGTAACGAGCAGCAACAAAATCGGCAATAGATGAAATGGCATGGTATTGGCGAATACGTCCCAACCGTTTCCAAATATCGTAGCCAAACCAAATAAATAGCAAAGGACCCAGATAAATCGGGAGGAAAATAACACCTTCTCGAACAGCAGCGCCTGTAGCACCATAAAACGTCCAAGATGAACAATACACGCCGAGCGTTAGGCTAAACAACAGCATACGACCACGTGGACTCAAGCGGCTAGCGTGTTTTTCACCGAAGAAAGCACAGCCGAAAAGTAGCACGATATAGAGGGCGAGTACCCCGATAATAAGCCAACTGTTCATATTGCCCACGTGTTCAAATTCCATTTTTTATCATAC
>JAPDDQ010000311.1 GCA_027587225.1 Solirubrobacter taibaiensis | reverse complement strand
AACTTCAGAACCATTACCTGGTACGAAGTTTACTACGCCAGCTGGTAAGCCAGCTTCTTCTAATACTTCCATGAATTTCGCTGCTACTACAGGAGTTGTACTAGCTGGTTTTAGTAATACTGTGTTACCAGAAACTAAAGCAGCTGTTGTCATACCTGCCATAATTGCGAATGGGAAGTTCCAAGGAGAAATGATAACACCTACTCCTAATGGAATGTAAGAGAAACGATTATATTCAATTGGACGGCTTTCTACTGGAATACCGTCTTTTAATTTTAACATTTGACGACCATAATATTCCATAAAGTCGATTGCTTCTGCTGTATCAGCATCTGCCTCATTCCATGGCTTACCTGCTTCTTTTACAAGAATAGCAGAGAATTCATGTTTTCTGCGACGAACGATTGCTGCAGCACGGAATAAAATGCCTGCACGCATTTCTGGCTTTGATTTTCTCCAAGTTTGGAATGTTTCATCCGCTACTTGCATTGCTTTTTCAGCTAACTCACGGCTTGCTTTTGAAACACGACCAACAAGTTCCTCTTTATTTGCAGGGTTTACAGAAACAATTTTGTCTTCTGTAGTGATTTTTTCTCCCCCAATAATTAATGGATAGTCTTGTCCAAGATAAGATTCTACTTTCTTTAAACCTTCTTCAAACGCTAATTTGTTAGCCTCCACTGAAAAATCTGTAAATGGCTCATGTTTGTATGCTACTACCATTTTTTTTAGCCTCCCCT
>JAPDDQ010000310.1 GCA_027587225.1 Solirubrobacter taibaiensis | reverse complement strand
GATTATTATAGTAGATATTGTTTTTTTAATAAGTGGTAGAAAAAAAGAGAACAGTAAATAAAAAGCATTTGTACACGATGGTACAAATGCTTTTTCATTATGATCGTATTTTTGAAAATACATATATAAGAAGTTCAATCGCTAAAATAACTAAAACAGATAGTCCAAATAAAGGCATGACAGCGCCTAGTATTACCATCATGATAAAGAAAACGAATATACTTTTCTTATCTCTTTGTTTTGGAGGTGCT
>JAPDDQ010000309.1 GCA_027587225.1 Solirubrobacter taibaiensis | reverse complement strand
TTCGGCTTTCTTGCTAACCACATTTTTATTCCGTAATAAATGAGAAGTAGTAGAGATAATGTCGTTAGTAAGCATAATATTTTATTTGGCCATCCGAATAAATGTCCTTCATGAAGCGGGATACCGTAAGTGAACCATTGTGCAAGTAATCCATAATCACGATAGTCCGTTTTTGAAATGAGCTCCCCGCTATATTGGTCAAAGTAAGCTGTTATCTCTTCATTTGGTGCAACATGCATACCTGTAATACCAGAACCGCTCGATTTCGAAACAGTGAATACACCTTTCGGATCAGCTGGTAGTGAAATAACATATGGCTTCTTTATTTCAATTCCTTTTTGTAATTCATCGACAGAAATTGCTTTCGGTTCATTTGAATTTGATTCAGGCGGAGCTTCTTTTCTTGTTGCCCACGGTAATTCTTTTACCTTTGATTCAGGCGGAGCCATGTACAATTTTGGATATCCGAGTGATTCATTT
>JAPDDQ010000308.1 GCA_027587225.1 Solirubrobacter taibaiensis | reverse complement strand
ATAAAACGGATTATATTTATCGATAACTGGTCCAAGTTTCGTAGGCAGTAACATTACTACTATCACTATCATCGCTATTATAGTAGTGATCATTTTTTTCTTCATAATAAACATTCCTCCTCTGCAGGATATATATACATCCATTTTAAAAACGGGGAATAAAATCTACTATTGAATCTCATTACATTACACTTACATTTTTGTAAGAATTAAAAAAGGTGAACGAATTTACTCGTTCACCTTTTAGCTTGCTTTAAAGCCACCGCCAAGTACATCACCTACATCATGTATAACAACGAAAGCATCTTCATCTACCCGGCTAATAACTTGTTTTAACTTAACAAGCTCTTGTTTATTAATAACAACATATAAAACTTCTTTATTTTTACCAGTATATCCGCCGCGCCCTTCTAATACAGTAACACCGCGTGTCATATTTTTCGTAATAGCTTCACGAATTAAATCTGGTTGATTCGAAATAATTGTAACAGCCGTTTTTGTGTCCATTCCTTCTACAATGAAATCAATCACCTTCGCTCCAATGAACACAGCCACAAGTGTATACATCGCCTTTTCTTGCCCTATTATAAATACAGAACCAGCAATTACAACAATATCAATAATTAGTACGCCTTTACCTACACTCCAACCTAAATATTGATTTGCTAACTGAGCTAAGATTGCTGATCCTCCCGATGTACCTCCGGCTTTGAACATACAACCTAATCCAATTCCGACAAAT
>JAPDDQ010000307.1 GCA_027587225.1 Solirubrobacter taibaiensis | reverse complement strand
TCGCCTCAACTGCATCACCGATTGTTTTTCCTGCTTGTGTTAATAATCCAATATGTCTCGCATTAGAAACATATGTCATATCTGCAGAATCGATTGTTCCTTCAAAGAATAAATCAGCTATTGCCTTTTCGAGTTCATCTATTCCTTGTTCCTCAATTAAGGATGTTGTAATAACACGATTTCCCGCGGCTAACTCTGTAACACGTTCCATATCAATCGCTTGCGGTAAATCAGTCTTATTCACAATAACAATAAAGTCTTTTCCTTGTACCGCACGGAATAGATCTTCATCCTCATTTGTTAAAGCCTCGCTATAGTTGACAACAACTAATACTAAATCCGCTTGGCTCATCATTTCTTTTGAACGTTCCACACCAATTCGTTCAACAACATCTTCTGTCTCCCGAATACCGGCTGTATCTATAAGTTTAAGAGGTACACCACGCACGTTAACGTACTCTTCAATAACATCACGAGTTGTTCCTGCAATATCAGTTACAATTGCCTTTTTCTCCTGAACAAGACTATTTAATAACGATGATTTCCCAACGTTGGGTCTACCGATAATTGCTGTAGCAATACCCTCACGTAAAATTTTCCCTTGTTTTGATGTTTCTAATATTTTTTCGATTTCCGAACGAACATGCGTCGCTTTCTCAATTAAAATATTATGTGTCATCCCTTCTACATCATCGTATTCTGGATAATCTATATTTACCCCAACATGAGCTAATGTTTCTAAT
>JAPDDQ010000306.1 GCA_027587225.1 Solirubrobacter taibaiensis | reverse complement strand
CATTGAATTAATGGCTGAAGTTGATGCTTACATCCCAACTCCAGAACGTGAAACTGACAAACCATTCTTAATGCCTGTAGAGGACGTATTCTCTATCACAGGTCGTGGTACAGTTGCTACTGGTCGTGTTGAGCGCGGTATCGTTAAAGTTGGTGACGTAGTAGAAATCATCGGTCTTGCTGAAGAAAATGCTTCTACAACTGTAACTGGTGTAGAGATGTTCCGTAAACTTCTTGACCAAGCTCAAGCTGGAGACAACATCGGTGCTTTACTTCGTGGGGTTGCTCGTGAAGACATCCAACGTGGACAAGTACTTGCAAAAAGCGGTTCTGTAAAAGCTCACGCTAAATTCAAAGCTGAAGTTTTCGTATTATCTAAAGAAGAAGGTGGACGTCACACTCCATTCTTCGCTAACTACCGTCCTCAGTTCTACTTCCGTACAACTGACGTAACTGGTATCATCCAATTACCAGAAGGTACTGAAATGGTAATGCCTGGTGACAACATCGAAATGACTATCGAACTTATCGCTCCAATCGCTATCGAAGAGGGAACTAAATTCTCTATTCGTGAAGGTGGACGTACAGTAGGTTACGGTGTAGTTGCTACTATCGTTGAGTAATCTTAACTGATATAAAAAAACCTAAGGGATTTTCCCTTAGGTTTTTTGTTTGCGTTTATATAAGGAAGAAGAGGGTGTTTTTTGTTTTGACGAGTTTCTTCTATAGTATTATAAAAACGACA
>JAPDDQ010000305.1 GCA_027587225.1 Solirubrobacter taibaiensis | reverse complement strand
TGCTAAAAATGTTACAACCATTATTTCACGTTCATCATCAACAAACAAATCGTAAAAACTTTGGCGACCACCCTTTATTTTTAACTGCTTTAAAATATCAGTCATTCGCTGTTCAATTGGTATTTCTTGACGAGTAATACGTGTTGTTACAGGTTTTTTTGCCTTTTTACGGCGCATTAATTTTTGAAATGCCGCTAGCATATCATATAACGTAACATCAAGAGGCAAGCTTGTCTCTTCTTCTTGTTGCAACGATGTAAAGTCAATTGGTGGACGTGTATATAGCTGTGCTCTTTCTTGTTCTCTTTCTTTTAACTCAGTAGCAACTTGCTTATATTTCTTATATTCAATTAACCTCTCCATCAATTCTTGACGAGGATCATCTATAAAATCATCACCGTTATCAAGTACATCTTCTTCATGTTTCGGCAACAACATCTTACTTTTAATTTGTAATAACGTTGCAGCCATTACTAAATACTCACTTGCAACATCTAATTGAAGTTCTTTCATCGTATGCACATAAGATAAATATTGCTCTGTAATATCTGCTACAGGAATATTATATATATCAATTTCATAACGATGTATTAAATGTAACAATAGATCTAACGGCCCTTCAAAAGCCTCTACTTTAAAATTATATTGCACAAAGCATCCCACCACATTTTTTCTATAACAACATAAGTATAGAGCATACTCATGTTCTATCCAACCTTTTTAAGAAATTTAATTAAAAATAGACCGA
>JAPDDQ010000304.1 GCA_027587225.1 Solirubrobacter taibaiensis | reverse complement strand
AATCGGAAACGAAGAAAACTGGAAAAGGCGGACGACCGAGCAGATTGTATGTCTTATCTGAAGATGTTATCCAATTACAATTTCCATTCCGTGATTATCAATTGTTAGCAAGAATCGCATTTAATTCTTTACTTAGTCTTGGTGCTGCTGGTGAGAAAGCGCTATACGAAACAGGAAAACAATTCGGAGCTGAATTAATGCAACAACATATGCAACGTTTAAATGTGAGTGAAGATGCTTTAACAGTGGAACAAAAAGTACAAATTGCAAAAGAAGCTTTCTCAACAGCTGGCTTATCACCTGCATTTGAATTAAGTGCAGATGGAACAAAAATTTTCTATGATGTACACAATTGTCCATTTAAAGAAGTTGCTGTTCATCATCCAACTGAAATTTGTAACATGCACGGAGATATGATGAAAGGGATTTTTGAAATCCTATTCCCTAACATGGAATTAACTCGAAATGATAGTCTATTAGATGGATGTAAATCTTGTAATTATAAACTAACAATTTAATTTTTCATATAAAAAGAAGCCAATAATAATTGGCTTCTTTTTATATGAACGAATATTTACAATAGTAAGAAAAATAAACTATAATGAGGTGAGGTTTACTTTTTTTAGAAAAGGAGGGAGATGGCATGGAGCGCATGTTTCGCGTTCTCGGCTTTTGGACTGGAATTTTCTCGGTTATGTTTTACGTAGGGGATATGCAACCGGCCGCACTACTATTTTTAGGACAAACAGG
>JAPDDQ010000028.1 GCA_027587225.1 Solirubrobacter taibaiensis | reverse complement strand
CCCTCGCCGCCCGCCACCACGCCGCCGGCCGCCGCGCGTCGCGGTGAGTCGCCGGCGGGCGATGCGCCGCGCGGCGAGTCGCGCGAGAGGACCTCGCGGCGCACGCGGAGCGGCGACTCCGGCGACGGCACCTCGGGGCGCGGTCGCACGGGCGCCGATTCCGACTCGGGCGACGACAGCTCCGGGCGCGGCCGGACGCCGGGCGGCGATTCCGACTCCGGCGACGGCAGCTCCGGGCGCGGAGGCTCGCCGGGCGGCGACTCCGGCTCCGGCTACGGCGAGCGCGCGGCGACGCCATCCCCCTCGCCGCGGCCGACCACGGCACCCAAGGACACGGCGCCCGCTGCGACCGCGACGCCGCGTCCCGCCCCGACGGCGGCGGCTACTGCCAGTCCGCCGCCGGCACCGGCCGCGACGTACGCGCCGACCACCGCCGCGGCGCCGACGGCGACCCCGTACGAGCACGACAACTCTGGCCCTGGCTCCGGGTCGAGCGGTTCCGGGTCGTCCGGGTCCGGCTCCGACAACTCCGGGCCCGGCTCGGGCTCGTCGGGCTCCGGGTCCAGCGGGTCCGGCTCGTCTGGCTCCGGCTCTGGCTCATCCGGCCACGGCGGGGGAAATTGACTTCAACTCTCGGGGTCGCTGGTCGATGACTCGAGCATGCGAAAGCTCGGCCTCCTTGCCCTCGTGGCGCTCTTCTCCCTGATTCCCGTCAGCGCGGCGTCCGCGAAGGCGAAGCCGAAGGTCGAGGCCTTCGCCGCCAAGCATCATCTGACCGGCTCGTGGAAGGGCAAGGACGCCGACAAGGACGGGCTGAAGAACCTCAAGGAGTTCAAGCTCGGCACGGACCCGAAGAAGGCCGACTCCGACAAGGACGGCCTGCGCGACGGTGACGAGCTCGCGTCCGGCAACAACCCGCTGAAGGCCGACACGGACCGCGACGGCGTCAAGGACGGCAAGGAGCACGCCGGCACGATCACCGAGTTCGACGGTGAGACGATCACGATCCGCGAGTTCGCGACCGGCAAGACGGTCACCGCGACGCTCGACACCGAGTGCTCGCCCGCCTTGGGCGAGGACGACGACGCCACCGCCGACGACTCCGCGTTCGACGACGGCTCCGGCGACTCGGTCGACGAGGGCGAGTTCTTCGCCCAGGACGAAGACGAGGATCTCGGCGAGGACGACGAGTCCTGCGACGACGATGACGTGCTCGAGACGGGCGCCGTCCTCCAGAGCGCCGAGCTCGAAGACGGCTACCTCACCGCCTACGTCCTGGCCTAGCCGATCGCGACCATCCGCTCGATCGGAATCCGCGCGCGCTCGGCGATCGCCTCCGGCACCTTCACGACGCCGCTGAGGTCGCGGAGCGAGTCACGCAGCTTCGGCAACTCGATCATCTTCATGTAGCGGCACGCGGCCGCCTCGTTGGCCGCGACGAAATCGATGTCCGGCCGCGCCATCTGCAGCGGGTGCAGCATCCCGGTCTCCGTGGCCATGATCGCGGTGGCGCCCGCGGGCGCCTGCGCGGCCCAGGTCATCATCCCGCCGGTGGAGAGCATGTGGACGCCCTCGGCGTCCACGTCGCCGGCCGCGACGTACTCCATGACGGACGTCGAGCACCCGCACTCGGGGTGGATGAGGAAGTCCGCGCCCGGGTGCGACTCACGCATCGACGTGATGTCCGACGGCCGGATGCCGGCGTGCACGTGGCACTCGCCGTCCCAGACGTGCATCTTGCGCCCGACTTCCTTCTCGACGTAGGCGCCGAGGAACATGTCCGGGCCGAAGAGGATCTCGACGTCGTCGCCGTGCTCGCGATAGATGTGCTCGACGACCTGCACGGCGTTGGAAGACGTCACGCAGTAGTCCGTCTCGGCCTTGACCTCGGCCGTCGTGTTGACGTACATCACGACGATCGCGCCCGGATGCTTGGCCTTCCACGCCCGCAGCTGCGGCGCGGTGATCGAGTCGGCGAGCGAGCAGCCGGCGTCGAGGTCCGGAATGAGCACCGTCTTCTGCGGCGAGAGCACCGACGCCGTCTCGGCCATGAAGTGCACGCCGCAGAAGGCGATGACCTCGGCCTCGGTCTTCGCGGCCTGCTGCGAGAGCGCGAGCGAGTCGCCGACGAAATCGGCCACGTCCTGGATCTCAGGGCGCTGGTAGTTGTGCGCGAGGATCACGGCGCCACGCTCGGCGGCGAGCGCCCGTACCTCGGCCTGCAGGGCAGGGACGGACTCGAGAGTGAGGAGGTTCACTGGACGGTCTCCAAAATCAGCGACAGATCGAGAACCGGCGCGGAGTGGGTCAATGCGCCGATCGAGACGTAGTCTACACCAGAAATGGTCGCGTAGACCAAAACTGTCTTTTCGTCGATTCCACCGGACACTTCGAGCTCCGCGCGGCCGCCCACCTGGGCCACCGCCGCGCGCACCTCGTCCGGCGTCATGTTGTCGAGCAGGAGCCGCGGTGCGCCCGCCTCCAGCGCCTCGGCGATCTCCGCCGGGTCCCGCACCTCGACCGCGAGCGGCAGATCGGGGCGAGCGGCGGAAGCCCGCCGAACCGCCTCCCCCACCCCGCCGGCCAGCGCGGAGTGGTTCTCCTTGATCAGGATGAAGTCGAACAGCCCGATGCGGTGGTTCACGCCGCCGCCGTCGGCGACGGCCTGCTTCTCGAGCATCCGCAGCCCGGGCGTGGTCTTGCGCGTGTCGAGGATCCGCGCGGCGTCGTCCGGCAAGGACCGCACCACCCGCGCGGCCGCGGTCGCCACGCCGGACAGCCGGCCGAGGAAGTTCAAAGCGGTCCGCTCGGCGGTGAGCAACGCGCGCGCCGAGCCTGCCACCCGCAGCACCGGCCCGGACTCCCGCCACTCCCCCTCCGGCCCGAGCCGCGTGATCTCCGCGTCGGGATCGAGCCGCCGGAACACCTCCTCGGCGACCGCCAGCCCCGAGATCACCCCCGGGGCCTTCTGGGTGATCGTCGCGACACCCCGCGCCGCGGCGTCGACGGTGGCCAGGGAAGTCACATCGCCATCGCCGACATCTTCGGCGAGTGCGCGATCAATGAGCGATTGCACGCCGGCCATTCTAGTCGGTGCGACCAAAAGGTCAGCGGACGATGGTCACACGGGACTCCTTCATCGTGCCGTCGGCGGCCACCGTGAACGCGTAGGCCTCGTTCTCCCCCTTCTCGCCGCTCTCGGTGTAGACGAGCAGCCGCTTGCCGTCGGTCCGGCAGCGCACGATCCCGTACGCCTCCCGCTCGAACCGGCCGGTCGCGCTGACGAACCGGAAGAACGCGGCGAGCTCGGTGATGAAGATCACCGGTCGCGGCAGCTCCGGGCGGGCGTAGCGGCCGAGGGCCCCGACGAGCGTCGCGCGCGGGTGGATGTGGTCGCTCGCGCCCTCGTCACCGGAGGAGACGACCGACACGCCCGGCGCGACGCGCTGGAGGAACTCCGGCAGGTAGTCGGCGGAGCCGTGGTGCGGCACCTTGAGCACCTCCGCCTGCAGGTCGATCGCGCCCGCGTCGTGGTCGGTCACGAACGCCTTCTCCGCAGCCGTGTTGAGGTCGCCGGCGAGCAGGAAGCGCACGTTGCCGAACCGGACGAGCAGCACGACCGAGTGCCCGTTGATGGACTCGCCGACGCTCCCCAGCCACGGCAGCCCGACGCCGGCCCCGGCGGGCACGGTCATCGGCCCGAGCACCTGCACGGTCACCCCTTCCGTGGCCAGGAACGCGAACTGCGCGTCGTCGCCCCGTTGCAGCCGGCGCATCTGGAAGCTCGAGCTGCGCGCCGACCACACCTTCACGGCGTCGCGCCACTTGCGGAAGCCCGCGTTCATGAGGTGGTTGGGGAGCGGGCGTAGATCGTCGTGAAGCTCGGTGAGCACGCCGCCGTCGCGGCGGCCGAGCTCCGGCGACTCGGTTCGCTTGACGAGCCCGTTGTGGAAGATCCGGTCGGGCGCGATGAAGACGCGCTTGCTCGCGGCCGACTCGGTCTTGTGGATCTCCGTCAGGCCGGCGAAGTGATCGGCGTCGCCATGCGTGACGACCATGCAGTCGATCCGCTGCGGGCGCTCGAGCGTGGTGCGCGGGTAGCGCGCCGCCATGTAGCGCGAGAACTGCACGTTCTGACCGCCGTCGACCACCAGCGTCGTACCGCCCGGCGTCTCCAGCACGGCGGCGTCGCCCTGCTGGACGTCGACGAAGTCGATCCGCAGGATCTTCGGCGCCCGGGCGACGTCGATCGGGACGAGCGCGGTCTGGGCCGGCTTCTTCACGCGCCCCGGCTGCCCGATGAACACGTCGATCCCGCTCGCGTCGCCCCCGGTGACCGTGAGCCGATCACCCCACGCCCGGGTGGCGATCACCTTGCCGTCGTCACCCCAGATACGGAGCAGGTCGGCGGCGATCCGGTAGGTCCCCGGCGCGAACATGCACCGACACTAACCCCCTTGCGGGGGTGTGGCTAGGCGCGCGACTTGGCGTTCGATTCGAGCCAGGAGCGGACGAACCCGTCGAGGTCGCCGTCCAGCACACCGCTGGCGTTGCCGACCTCGAAGTCCGTCCGGTGGTCCTTGACCATCGTGTACGGATGCAGGACGTAGGAGCGGATCTGCGAGCCGAAGTTCACGTCGAGCGTCTCGCCGCGCTCCTTGGCGATCTCGGCTTGGCGCTCGGCCTCCTGGCGCTCGATCAGCTTGGAGCGGAGCATCGCCATCGCCGTCGCGCGGTTGGCGGTCTGTGAGCGCTCGTTCTGGCACTGCACGACGATCCCGGACGGCCGGTGCGTGATGCGCACGGCGGAGTCGGTCTTGTTGACGTGCTGGCCGCCGGCGCCGGAGGCGCGGTAGGTGTCGACCTGCAGGTCGTCGTCCTCGATCGTGATGTCGCCGGCCTCTTCGACCACGGGCGCGACCTCCACGCCCGCGAAGGACGTCTGGCGGCGGTTCGCGGAATCGAACGGTGAGAGGCGGACCAGGCGGTGCACGCCCTTCTCGGCCGAGTACAGCCCGTAGGCGTTGTCGCCGCTCACGCGGAAGGTCGCGGACTTGATGCCCGCCTCTTCACCCGCGCTCGCCTCCAGCAACTCGGTCTTGAAGCCGCGCGAGTCGGCCCAGCGCATCTCCATGCGCAGCACCATCTCGGCCCAGTCCTGGGCGTCGGTCCCGCCGGCGCCCGCGTTGACGGTGACGAGCGCGTCGCCGGCGTCGTAGTCGCCGGTGAAGAGCCGCTGCTCCTCGGCCGCGTTCAGACGCGTCTCGACCGACGCGATCGCTTCCTCGAGCTCCGCGGCGATGTCCTCGTCCTCCTGCGCCATCTCGGCGAGGCTCTCGAGGTCCTCCGCGTCGGCCTGCAGCTTCGTGAAGCCGTCCAGGCGCCGCTGCGTGCGGGTGTGCTCGGCCCCGACTTTCGCCGCCGCGTCCGGGTTGTCCCAGAAGCCGGCCGACCCCATCTCGGCCTCGAGCGCCTCGAGCCGCTCCTGCATCTGCACAGGGTCCAGATAGTCCGAGAGCAGGGACATCTGCTCGCGGATGGCGGCCAGCCGCTGCGGGGTGGGCTGATCGGAGGCCATGGCGAAGCAGGCTAGCGGGTACGGGGAGTCCAATGAGAGCTCTCGATCGGGTCGACGCCGCCATCGGTGGTGGGATCGAGCACGCGATGATCCACCACCACATGCGCCGCCTGAAGCGGCACGGGCAACTGCGGGCCGTGGCGCCTGGCACCGAAGGCCTGTGGGCGGAGACCGCGGTGCCCCCACGCGCCGGCAATTCCATGCAGGTGCTGATCGACGGCGCCAACGCGCTCCCGCGGATGGCGGAGGCCATCCAGGGCGCGAAGCGGCACGTCCACGTGTGCTCCTGGCACCTCGAGCCGGACTTCGACCCGGGCCCGCGCAAGGCGACAGCCGTCAAGGAACTGCTGGCCGAGGTGGCCGAGCGTGTGCCCGTGCGCGTGATCGTGTGGGCGGGCGCGCCCGTGCCCGTGTTCCAGCCGCGCCGCGCCACCGTCAAGGCCGCGCGCGAGGCGATGATGCACCGCACGAAGATCCAGGTTCAGCTGGACTCGTGCACGCGGCTGATGCACTGCCACCACGAGAAGCTCGTGATCGTCGACGACGAGATCGCGTTCGTCGGCGGCATCGACCTCACGACGCTGGCCGGCGACCGGTACGACACCAACGAGCACGCCTTCAAGGACGAGATCGGCTGGCACGACGCGAGCGCGATGCTGCGCGGGCCGATCGTGCGCGACGTCGCCGCGCACTTCGCCCTGCGCTGGGAGGCGACGGCGGACGAGGCGCTGGAAGTGCCGGAGGCGCCGCCCACGGCCGGCGAGACGACGGTGCAGTTCGTCCGCACCGTGCCCGAGGGCGCGTACCGCGTGCTCCCGCGCGGCGAGTTCTCCGTGCTGGAGACCTACATCCGGGCGCTGCGATCGGCGAAGCGCCTGATCTACCTCGAGAACCAGTTCCTGTGGTCACCGGAGATCGTCCACATCCTGGAGACCAAGCTGCGCAACCCGCCCTCACCGGACTTCCGCGTGGTGGTGCTGCTCCCGCACCGGGCCAACAACGGCCAGGACGACACGCGCGGGATGCTGGCGCGGCTCGTCGTCGCCGATGAGGGACGCGCGAACTTCCTCGCCGCCACGATCATGTCCCGTTCCGGCGAGCAGTCCGGGCCCCTGTACGTGCACGCCAAGATCGGGATCGTCGACGACGAGTGGCTCGCGATCGGCAGCGCCAACCTCAACGAGCACTCGCTGTTCAACGACACCGAGGTCGACGTCGTCACCTGCGACCCGCTGCTGGCCCGCCGCACGCGGGAGACGCTGTGGGCGGAGCACCTCGAGCGCGAGGACGCGTCCGGCGACCCGGTGCGGCTCTTCGACGAGTGGCGGGCGATCGCGTCCGAGCAACTCGAGCGTCAACGCAGGGGCGCGCCGCTCACGCATCACCTCGTCGAGCTGCCGGGCGTGTCGCGCCGCTCCCGGCGCCTGCTCGGTCCGCTCGACGCGCTGGTCGTGGACGGTTAAAAGACGACCGTGCGGTTGCCGTGCACGAGCACCCGGTCTTCCAGGTGCCACTTCACGGCGCGGGCGAGCACGGTGCGCTCGATGTCGCGGCCGAGGCGGACCATCGTGTCCGAGTGCTCGCGGTGGGAGACGCGCGCGACGTCCTGCTCGATGATCGGGCCCGCGTCGAGCTCCTCGGTCACGTAGTGGGCGGTCGCGCCGATGATCTTCACGCCCCGCTCGTACGCGCGCTGGTACGGGTTGGCGCCCGCGAAGGCCGGCAGGAACGAGTGGTGGATGTTGATGATCGGGACGCCGACCTGCTCGAGGAAGTCGCCGCTGAGGATGCGCATGTAGCGGGCGAGCACGATCAGGTCGCAGTTGCCCTTCAGAAGCGACAGCAGCTCGGGCTCGTTCGGGAACGGCACGTGGTGGTAGACGAGCCCGAAGCCCGCGACGTCGGTGATCCAGTCCGGGTGGTTGGAGGCCACGAACGGGATCGTCGCGTCGAGCTCCCCGCGGCGGTGACGCCACAGCAGGTCCACCAGGCAGTGGTCCTCCTTGCTCACGAGCACGGCCATGCGCTTGGGCGCGGCGCCGTCCGCGAGCCGCCAACGCATGTCGAACTGCGCCGCCACCTCCTGCTGGAACGCACGCCCGAGCGAGGCCAGGTCGCCCTGCTCGAGATTGAACTCCATGCGCATGAAGAACTCGCCGCCCTCGGGGTCGGTCGAGTGCTGGTCGGAGCTGATGATGTTCGCTCCGGAGGCGGCGAGGAAGCCCGCGACCGCGGCGACGATGCCGTGCCGGTCGTGGCAGGTGATCAGGAGGCGGCCGTTCACGACAGCTCGGAGGCTACTTCGCGCAGGGCGGTGCACGCGTCGTCGGTGAGCGGGTGGCGCCCTCCGGGCGGGAGCAGCAGGTAGAGGTCGCGCTGCGGCGCGTCGGTGAGCGGGCGCAGAGCCACGCCGGTGAACTCCCGGGCGAGCAGCCGGGGCATGATCGTCACCGCCATCCCCTGCGTGACGAGCGCGCGGTTGGCGAGTGGGTCGCGCGAGATCATCACCAAGCGCGGGGTGAAGCCCGCCGCCTCGCACGCACGGGCGATCAGGTTGTCGCCGCTCGGCGCCACCCAGGGCTCGTCGGCCAGCGCGGACAGCGGCAGCGCGTCGTGCGCCGTCAGCGGATGATCGGGCGGCAGCGCCGCCACGAACGGCTCGCTGACGAGGTCGACCCGCACGACGCCGTCGTGCTCGCGCCGGGGAAGCGCCGCGTCCTGGAACCCGACGGCGAGGTGGAGCTCACCGCGCCGGACCCGCTCGGCGAGCTCGGGCGTGGAGCCCTCCTCCAGCGAGACTTCCCCGATCCGGACCGCGGCCTTCGGCACCAGGACGGCGAGCGCGCTCGGGAACGCGCCGATCCGCAGCCGGCCCGGCGCGATCAGCTCGCCCAGCTGGCGCTCCGCGAGGGCGAAGCGCTCCGCGATGGCGTCGGCGTGCGCGAGCAGGATCTCCCCCGCCGGCGTGGGCGCCATCGCGTTCTCGCGGTCCAGCAAGCGCGCGCCGACCTCCTTCTCCAGCGCCGCCACCTGCTGGGACACGGCCGGCTGCGTCAGCGACAGCGCGCGCGCCGCCGCGCTGAACGATCGCTCGCGCGCAACCGCCCGGAACGTGAGCACCCGCCGCGGGTCCATAGAAGCACAGATTATCGCGGGGCGGAAACGATTATTTGAAGTTATGCCGCTGGGTGCACAGACTGAGTCGCATGTTCCCCATCAACGTGGAAGCACTCATGCGACACACCCTGAACGGGGCCCGCGGCACGGACCCCGTGACTCAGCCTCGGAAGCGAACGCGCCCTAGGCGCCGTGGCACTTCTTGAACTTCTTGCCCGAGCCGCACCAGCACGGGTCGTTGCGACCGATGGTGTCGTGCTCCTCGACCCGGCGCTGCTGCACGACGGGCATCTCCTCGGCGGGCGGTTCGCCCGGCTCGCCGTAGGCCGTCGGCTGGTCCTCGAGCGTCCCGCCTGAGTAGGCGAGCGCGCCCATGCCGCTCGTCATCTGCGGCGGCGGCGCGAACTCGGGGACCGGCTGTTGCGCCGGCTGGCCTTCGCCGTCGCCGTTCGGGCCCTGCACCTCGACCTGGACGTTGTAGATCATGCGCGCGAAGTCGGCCCAGATGGAGTTCATCAGGTCCTCGAACAGCGTGTAGGCCTCGTTCTTGTAGGCCACCAGCGGCTCGATCTGCGCGAACCCGCGGAGGTGGATGCCCTCGCGCAGGTAGTCCATGTCGTACAGGTGCTCGCGCCAGCGCTGATCGATGATCTGCAGCACGAGGTAGCGCTCGAGCGCGCGCATGAGCTCGTCACCGAGCTCCTCCTCGCGCTCCTCGTAGAGCGACATCGCGTCGTCCACGATCAGCTTCTTGAGCGAGTCACGGTCGGTCTGCCCACGGTCGATCTCGTTCGCGGCGAAGTCCACGTGGTAGATCTGCTCGAGCTGGACCCACAGCTCGTCGAGGTCCCAGTCGTCGACGAAGTCGCCCGGCGTGTACTCGTCGACGAGACGGCCGATCACGGCCTCGATCTGCTCGCGCGCGACGCCGCTCATGTCGCGGCCTTCGAGCACCTCGTCGCGGTACTTGTAGACGACCTCGCGCTGCTGGTTCATGACGTCGTCGTACTCGAGGACGCGCTTGCGGATGAGGTAGTTCTGCTCCTCGACCTTGCGCTGGGCGCCCTCGATCTGCTTCGTGAGCATCTTCGCCTCGATCGGCTCTTCCTCGCCGTCGTCGCCCTTCGGGCCGAGGCGGTCCAGGATCTTGTAGATCCGGTCGCCGGCGAACAGGCGCACGAGGTCGTCCTGGGCGCTCAGGAAGAAGCGCGACTCGCCCGGGTCACCCTGACGGCCGGCGCGGCCACGCAGCTGGTTGTCGATCCGGCGCGACTCGTGGCGCTCGGTGCCGACGATGTAGAGGCCGCCGGCCTCCTCGACGATCTGGCGATCGGCGTCGACCTTCTCCTCCATCTTCGGGAGGATGTCGGCGAAGCGATCGTCGTAGTCCGGGTCGCCGGGGCGCAGGCCGAGCTTCGTGAGCTCGACCTCCGTGAGGTGCTCCGCGTTGCCGCCGAGCTTGATGTCCACGCCGCGGCCGGCCATGTTGGTCGCGATCGTGACGGCGCCGGGGCGACCGGCCTCGGCGATCGTCGCGCCTTCCTTCGCAGCGAACTCCGGCTTCGCGTTGAGCACCGTGTGCGGCACGCCGACCTTGCGCAGGCGGGCGGACAGCAGCTCGGAGACCTCGACGGAGATCGTGCCGACCAGGACGGGCTGCTGCGCGTCGTGGCGGGCCTGGATCTCCCGGACGACCGCGCGCCACTTGCCCTCTTGCGTCTTGTAGATCTGGTCGTTCTGATCCTTACGGACCATCGGGCGGTTCGTGGGGATCTCCACCACGCCGACCTTGTAGATCTTGTTGAGCTCGGTGGCCTCGGTCAGGGCCGTGCCCGACATGCCCGCGAGCTTGTCGTACATGCGGAAGTAGTTCTGCAGCGTGACGGTCGCGAGCGTCTGGTTCTCCTCGCGGACGCGCACGCCTTCCTTGGCCTCGACGGCCTGGTGCAGACCCTCCGACCAGCGACGGCCGTCCAGGATGCGGCCGGTGAACTCGTCGATGATCTTGACCTCGCCGTCCACGACGGCGTAGTCGACGTCCTTCTTGTAGAGCGACTCGGCCTTCAGCGACTGGTGCAGGTGGTTGACCAGCGTGCCGTTCTCGGCGCGGTAGAGGTGGTCGATGCCGAGGAACTTCTCGGCCTTGGCCACACCGCGCTCGGAGACCGCGACGGTCTTGTGCTTCTCGTCGAACTCGTAGTCGAAGTCCGCGAGGAAGTCCTTCTTCGCGCGCGGGTCCATGCCCTCGGGCTTCTTGCCCGGCTCCATCATCGGCGCGAGCTTGGCGAAGCGCTCGTAGAGGTCCGCGGCCTGCTCCGGGGCGCCGGAGATGATCAGCGGCGTACGCGCCTCGTCGATGAGGATGTTGTCGACCTCGTCGACGATCGCGAAGTGGTGCATCGCGAGCGGCTTGCCGTCCTCGCTGATGCGGCCGCCGTGCTGGACCTTCTCCTCCAGCGTCGTGGCCATGTTGTCGCGCAGGTAGTCGAACCCGAACTCGGAGTTCGTGCCGTAGGTGATGTCGCACGCGTAGGCCGCGCGCTTCTCCTCGTACGGCTGGTTGTTCTGGAGGATGCCGATGGTCAGGCCGAGGCCTTCATAGATCGGCCGCATCCAGTTCGCGTCACGCTTGGCCAGGTAGTCGTTGACCGTGACGACGTGGACGCCCTTGCCCGCCAGCGCGTTGGCGACGACCGCGAGCGTGCCGGTGAGCGTCTTGCCCTCGCCGGTGCGCATCTCGGCGATCGAGCCGTCGTTGAGGACCATGCCGCCGATGAGCTGCACGTCGAAGTGGCGCATGCTCATCCGGCGCTTGCCGATCTCACGGGTCAGCGCGAAGGCTTCCGGGAGCGCCTCCTCGATCGAGAGGCCCTCCTCCTTGACGCGCTCGCGCAGTTCCGCGAACTGCTCCTTGAGCTCGTCGTCCTCGAGCAGCTCGAGTTCCGCCTCCCACGCGTTGATGCGTTCGACGCGCTTGGAGTAGGCCTTGAACTGTTTCGCTTCGCCCAGCCGGAGGGCGCGCTCGAGGATGGACATAGCTACCTAGCGTAGCGGTCGGCCACCCTCCGGCCGGTGAGGCGATTACAAGCTGCCGGGTGTCTCTTCCAAGGTCGCGGGCGCGCTGCGCAGGGAGTCCGCGGCGGCCCTCGACTCACGCCGGCCACGGCGCTTGTCGCGGTCGCGCTTCACCTGACGCTCCAAGTTGTCCGCGACGAGGTTGATGGCGTGCTTCTCGTCCTTCGAGACCTCTTTGGCCCGCAGTTCTTTGCCCTTGAGCCTAAGGACGGCCGTCGCCGCGATCGGGTCTCCGGGGACGTTCTCGTCCGCCACCTCGAGGTCGAGTTCCGCGAGTTCCGACACCTGCTTGGCGATCTTGGCGAATCGCTGCTCGGCGTACTCGGAGATCTCGTCGGTGACCTGAAGGTTGCGTCCCTTGACGTCGATCTGCATGAGACTCCTCTGTCGGGGTCAACTATTTGTGAAGCGTAGCCCTCAAGCCCGAGGCGTACACCGCCGACCATGTAGTTTGTGGCCATCTCCGTCCCAGCCGACGCTTCTGGACGCGCCGGACGCCAAGAAGTAGCGGTCGTCCGTCACCCCATCGCCGACGCGCGCAATGTCGTCGTGGGCTACGAGCTGCGCTTCGGCGGGTCGATCGACCTGGGCGACCCCTCGATGGACGCGAAGGCCACTTCCGCCCTGCTCGTCGATGCCTTCGGCGACATCGGACTGGAGACCCTCGCCGGCCGCCACCCCGCCTGGGTCACGATCGCCCGGAACTTCCTGGTCGAGATCGGCCCGCCGCCCGTGCGCCCGGACCGCGCCGTGCTGCAGATCAAGGCCTACCACGCCCGCGACGACCTGCTCGCGATCCTGCAGAAGCTCTCGCGCAGCGGCTACACCATCGCGCTCGACGAGTGGGAAGGCGAGATGGCCACCAACGTCGAGGAGCTCATGTCGCTCTGCTCGATCGTGCGCGTGGACGTCTCCAAGATCTCGATCGAAGACCTCCCCCGCGTCCTGCGCATCCCCAAGATGCAGGGCGCCCTGCTCGTGGCGACCGAGGTCGGCGACTACGCCGCGTTCGAGCGCTGCAAGGCCCTCGGCTTCACCTACTTCCAGGGCGAGTACTTCGCCCAGCCGCGCACCTTCAAGCACCGCGGCGTGGCCACCTCCGGCCTCGCCGCGCTGGGCCGGCTCGCCGAGCTCGCCATCGGTGACGTCTCCTTCGAAGACCTCGAGCGGATCATCTCGTCCGATGTCGGACTCTCGCTGAAGCTGCTCCGGTACGTGAACAGCGCCTTCTTCTCGCTCCCCCGGAACGTGTCCTCGGTCCACGAGGCCCTCTCCCTCCTCGGCGTGCGCACGGTCTCGCGCTGGGCGACGGTCATGGTTCTGGCCTCGATCCCCGACACTCCCGACGAGCTGATCGCCCTCGGCCTCCGCCGCGCCCACATGTGCGAGATCCTCGCCGGCAAGTCCAGCAACGAGGAGCGCGAGATGCTCTTCACGATCGGCCTCTTCTCGGTCGCCGACGCACTCCTGGACATGCCGATGGCCGACGTGCTCGAGACGCTCCCCTTCACCGAAGAGATCCAGGCCGCGCTGCTCCGCCACGAGGGACCGAAGGGCGAGCTCCTCGCCGCGGTGTCCTCCTACGAGCGGGGCGAGTTCCCAACGCTGCCCAGCAGCGATGTTCGCCCGACCATGGCCGGTGCCTACCGCGCCGCCATGGAGTGGGCCGACGAGACGCATCGCGCGATCGTGTAGCGCCGCGCGCGGGCGGGTCGCGCCACGCGAACCGCGAGTTATCCGTGCCAGAGCCGACCAACTCGGGGTTCGCGCGGCATCGGCGCGGAGAACGCACCGGCCGCACCCGGCCGCGTTCACAGCGTCCGTGCGTAGCTGAGCACCGCGACAACACGCACCCCGGCATCGACCAGCGCGCGACAGCACGCGTCCAACGTCGCCCCCGTCGTGTGCACGTCGTCAACCACCACCACCCGCGGCGGCGGCGCGCCCCGCACCCGCACGACGATCCGCCCCGCCTCCTGGCGCGCGCGCCACCCCGCCCCGACCTGGCGCCCAGCCCGGTCCGAACGCACCAAGCACGTGGCGACCGGCAACCCGAGCCGCCGGCCCAACGCCCCCGTCAAACACCCCGCCGGGTCGTACCCACGCGCCCGGCGGCGGGCGCGCTGCGGAGGCACGGGCACGAGCACCGCATCCAGCCCGCGCAAGGCGACCGGCAAGGTCGCGGCCATGTGCGCCGCCATCAGGTCGGCCACCGGCAGCGCGGCGCGGAACTTCAGCGCGCCCACCAGCTGCCGCGCCACGCCCTGGTAGGCCATCGGCGCCCACGCTCGTGAGAACGCGGCCGACGCCGCGGGGCACGCCGACCCCCGATGCACCGGCAACCCGCACCGCGCACAACCCGGCAGGAGCCACGGCAGCCCGCGCACGCACGTCGCGCACAGGCGCTCGTCCGCGCGCATGAGCGCGCGCCGACAACCGGGGCACGACGGCGGCGCGACCACCGCCAGCAACTCGGCCAACACCGACATGCCTGGATGCTGGCGGGAAAGTTGTCACGGGACAGCACGGGCTTCGTCACAATTGCGCGCGGTGTTCGTGCCAACTCTGTTCGGGCAGGCGCAACCGGTCGACACCGGCTGGAACTTCGCTCCGATCATCCTGATCGCGCTCGCGGCGTACGTGTGGATCTACGTCGCGCGGTGGCGGACATCAAGACGCGAAGGTGGACCACGCGCGGCTCCCTATGGCCGGCTCGCGCTGTGGCTGCTCGGGATCGCGCTGCTGTTCGTCGCGCTGATCTCGCCCATCGACCGCCTCGGTGAGCAGTTCGCGACGTTCCACATGGTCCAGCACCTGATCCTCGCCGACCTGGTGCCGATCTGCCTCACGCTGGCGCTGACGAAGCACATCCTGCGCCCGGTCACGCGGCGCATCCACTGGCTCGAGCGCAAGGCGGGGCCGTTCGGGAACCCGTGGTTCGGCGTGGTCGCCTACGCCGGCGCGATGTGGTTCTGGCACATCCCGGCGTTCTACGAAGCCGCGCTCGACCAGAGCTTCATCCACACGCTCGAGCACCTGACGTTCGCCGCCGCGGGTGCCCTCTACTGGTGGCACCTGCTCTCCCCGATCCGCAGCCGCCTGCGGCTCGGCGGCCTCGGCCCCGTCCTGTACATGGCGGTCACGAAGATCCTGGTCGGGTTCCTCGGCATCCTGCTCGGGTTCGCGCCGTCGCTGCTCTACGACTACGGCTTCGGCGACGGCACGCGCTGGGGCCTGACCGCCGTCGAGGACCAGCAGGTGGCGGGCGTCCTGATGGCCCTCGAGCAGTCACTGGTGATGGGCGTCGCGCTCGCCTACCTGTTCATCCGCATGCTCTCGGAGGCGGACGAGGCCGACGAGCGCGAAGAGCGCTACGGCGCGGCGCCGCGGTAGGGCTCGCGCGCCGCGAGCACCTTCACGTTCCCGCACGCCCGCGCCGCCAGCGCCACCCCCATGATCGCCGCGCCGGCCAGCGCGACCACGTCGAGCAGCGTGAGCCCGAGCCACGACACCTCGACGCCCAGCGCCACCACGGCGAGCAGCACGATCAGCGCGATCCGCGCCTCGGTCGGCCCGAGCCGGCCGTAGCCCAGCGAGAACCGCCCGAAGGCCTGCGTCTCCAGGTACGAGTTGATCGACAACGCCAGGTACGCGACGACGAGCACGAGCCCCGACACGAGGTGCATCGACGTCGACAGGCCGAGCCCGAGGCCGACCGCGACCGTGGCGAACGCGTCCGCCAGGTGGTCGACGTAGTAGCCGTACCGCGGCCGCTCGGCGTGACGCACGCGCGCCAGCGTCCCGTCCAGCGAGTCGCCGAACCAGTGCACGACGAGCAACGCCGCAGCCGTCCAGAAGTGTCCCGTCGCCGCGGCCACGGCGAACGCGACGGCCGCGGCCAGCGCGAGCACCGTCAGATGGTCCGGCCGGACCCAGCCCGGTAGCCGTGCCGCGATCGCCCGCAGCAGCCGCCGCTCAGGTCGGGCCAAGAGGAATGTCGTCTCGCGGTCCTGCATCACCAACTCCTTGTTGACCGACGTTCAACAAGACATAACCGAACGTTGCGCAGCGGTTACAGAAACGTGATGGCGCATGACGGGTAGCCGTACCGACTCGACCGATCACCGCTGCCACGATCGACGCATGACCGCGATCCTGAGCTATGCCGCATTCACCGAGACCCCCGAAGGCGGCAACCCCGCCGGCGTCGTGCTCGACGCGAGCGCCCTGAACGACACCGACATGCTCAAGATCGCCGCCGACCTCGGTTACAGCGAGACGGCGTTCGTCGTCGCCCGCGCGGATGCCGCGAACGAGTACGACGTGCGCTACTTCGCCCCTGAGGCCGAGGTGCCGTTCTGCGGCCACGCCACGATCGCGACCGGCGTCGCCCTGGCTGAGCGCGACGGCGCGGGCACGCTCGTCTTCCACACCAAGGCCGGCACGGTGCCCGTCCACACCGAGGGCGTGACGGGCGGGATCACCGCGACGCTGACGAGCGTCGAGCCGCACACCGAGGACGTCCCACACGATGTGCTCGACAACGCGCTCGACGCGCTCGGCTGGGACACGAGCGAGCTCGACGAGACGCTGCCGCCGAAGATCGCCTACGCCGGCGCTCGTCACCTCATCCTGGCGGCCGCCACCCGCGAGCGCCTCGCCGACCTCGACTACGACTTCGAGGCGCTCAAGCAGCTCATGCTCGACCTGGACCTGATCACGGTCGACCTCGTCTACCGCGAGGACGAGACCACGTTCCACGCCCGCAACCCGTTCCCCATCGGCGGCGTCGTCGAGGACCCGGCCACGGGCGCGGCGGCCGCCGCGTTCGGCAACTACCTGCGCGAGGTCGGAGCCGTCACCGCGCCCGCGACCGTCACCGTCCACCAGGGCGTCGACATGGGCCGCCCCAGCCTGCTCACCATCACCATCGACAGCGAGCGCCCGGAGATCCGCGTCAGCGGGCGAGCGGTGGCGATGTGAGCGAGCGGTAGGCGGCCTGCTCGGGCGTCAGGGCGTCGATCTCGACGCCCAGCGCCGCCAGCTTCAGAGCGGCGACCTCGCGCTCGATCCGGTCCGGGACCGGGTGCACGCCGGGCGTGAACGACTCGGTCGCCAGCGCTTCCGCCGCCAGCGCCTGCAGCGCGAACGAGACGTCCATGACCGCCGCCGGATGCCCATCGGCGGCGGCGAGGTTCACGACCCGGCCGCCGGCCAGCAGGTTCAGCCGCCGCCCGCCGAGGTCGTACTGGCGCACCAGCGGCAGCACGTCGCGCACCGCCACCGCGGCTTCGCGCAGGTCGGGCAGCGAGATCTCCACGTCGAAGTGCCCGGCGTTGGCGAGCACGGCGCCGTCCTTCATGCGCGTGAAGTGCTCCCCGCGCAGCACGTCCTGGCCGCCGGTGACGGTGATGAACACATCACCGCGCACCGCCGCGTCCAGGGACGGCATGACGGCGAAGCCCTCCATCCGCGCCTCCAAGGCGCGCAAGGGATCGACCTCGCACACGATCACGGTCGCGCCCAGCCCGTGGGCGGCCAACGCCACGCCGCGTCCCGTCCAGCCGTAGCCCAGCACCACGACGGTCTGGCCGGCCAGCAGGATGTTCGTCGCGCGCAGGATGCCGTCCACCACGGACTGCCCGGTGCCGAAGCGATCGTTGAGCGCCTTCTCGGCCCGCGCCTCATTGACGGCGATGACGGGCACGTGCAGGCGCCCTTCGGCCCCCATCGCCCGCAGCCGGACGAGCCCGGTCGTGGTCTCCTCGGTGCCGCCGAGCATGCCCTCCAGCAGCTCGGGCACGGCGTGCAGCGCGCCCAGCAGGTCCGCGCCGTCGTCGAGGGTGATCCGGGGCGCGCGCCCCGCGACCATGGCGACGCTGTCGGCCCAGTCGTCGGGCTCACCCGCGAAGACCTCGACCTCTTCACTCAGCGCCGCCGCCACGTCTTTCTGCGTGGCATAGGGATTGGAGGCGCAGAGCGCGACGGACGCACCGCCCGCCGCAAGTGCCCGCACCAGGCACGCCGTCTCCGACGTGATGTGCAGGCACAGACCCACGGACAGCCCCTCCAGGGGCCGCTCGCGGGCGAACCGCTCGCGGATCGAGCGGAGGACGGGCATCTGCCCGTCCGCCCACTCGATCCGCAAAAGCCCAGAAGCTGAGGGCTTAGTAGCGATAGTGATCCGGCTTGTAGGGGCCCTCGACCGGGACGCCGATGTAAGCGGCCTGGGTGGTGGAGAGCTCCGTCAGGCGCACGCCGAGCGCGTCGAGGTGCAGGCGCGCGACCTTCTCGTCGAGGTGCTTCGGCAGCACGTAGACGGACTTCTCGTACTCGTCGGTCTTCGTGAACAGCTCGATCTGCGCGATCGTCTGGTTCGTGAAGGAGTTCGACATCACGAACGACGGGTGGCCGGTCGCGTTGCCGAGGTTGAGCAGGCGGCCCTCGGACAGGACGATGATCGTCGAGCCGTCGGCGAAGCGCCACTCGTGGACCTGCGGCTTGATCTCGATCCGCTCGATGCCGGAGATCTTGGCCAGGCCGGCCATGTCGATCTCGTTGTCGAAGTGGCCGATGTTGCCGACGATCGCCTGGTGCTTCATCCGCTCCATCTGGGCGGCGGAGATGACGTCCTTGTTGCCGGTCGTCGTGATGAAGATGTCGGCGGTCTCGACGACGTCCTCGAGCGTGGCGACCTGGTAGCCCTCCATCGCGGCCTGCAGCGCGCAGATCGGGTCGATCTCGGTGACGATGACGCGGCCGCCCTGGCCACGCAGCGCCTCGGCGCAGCCCTTGCCGACGTCGCCGTAGCCGAGCACGACGCAGACCTTGCCGGCGATCATGACGTCGGTCGCGCGGTTGAGGCCGTCGACCAGCGAGTGGCGGCAGCCGTACAGGTTGTCGAACTTGGACTTGGTGACCGCGTCGTTGACGTTGATCGCCGGGAAGAGCAGCTTGCCCTCCTTGGCGAACTCGTACAGGCGGTGCACGCCCGTCGTGGTCTCCTCGGTCACGCCCTTGATCGCGGCCGCGGCGCGCGTCCACTTCTGGCCGTCCTCGGCCAGCGTGCGGTTGAGCGTCTCGAGGATGATGCGGTGCTCGTCGCTGTCGGCCGTGTCGGGCGACGGCGCGGCGCCGGCGGCCTCGTACTCGACGCCGAGGTGGACGAGCAGCGTCGCGTCGCCACCGTCGTCGAGGATCATGTTCGGGCCTTCGCCGTCAGGCCACGTGAGGGCCTGCTCCGTGCACCACCAGTACTCCTCCAGCGTCTCGCCCTTCCAGGCGAAGACGGGGATGCCGGCCTCGGCGATGGCCGCCGCGGCGTGATCCTGCGTCGAGAAGATGTTGCAGGACGCCCAGCGGACCTCAGCACCAAGAGCAACCAGCGTCTCGATCAGGACGGCCGTCTGGATCGTCATGTGCAGCGAGCCGGTGATGCGCGCGCCCTTGAGCGGCTGCGCGTCGGCGAACTCGGCGCGCGTCTGCATCAGGCCGGGCATCTCGTGCTCGGCGAGCTGGATCTCCTTGCGGCCAAAAACGGCCAGGCCGATGTCAGCGACCTTGTAGTCCTGCTGCGTGATAGCGCTCATACAGTCTCCGGGATGGGGGTTTCAATGCGGCGCGCCAGCGCGGCGAGCAGCTTCTCGTGCTTTTCCTGCTCGAACCGCAGCCAGCCGGCCGACGGGACGTCGGCGGGGCGCTGGGCCTCGCTCTCGATCCAGGCGTCGGTCGCTTGGCGGAGCTCGCCGTCGCGGCGCAGCCGCAGGGCGAACGCGAGATCGGACAGGCCGATGTCGTGCTCGTCGAGCAGCTCGCGCAGGGTGCGCAGGCGCTGCAGCTCGGCCGGGCCGTACAGCCGGTAGCCGGCGGCCGAGCGTTTGGCCTCGAGGAGGCCGACGCGTTCGACGTACCGAAGCATCCGCGGGCTCCAGCCCGTGGTCTCAGCCGCTTCGTTGATCGTGAGCGCGTCCACTGGACGCCAGTGTAGCGACACCTTGACAGAGTTGTGTCAAGGTTGGCATGCGTCCCCTTTGCGTGCGCTTCAGGAACTGTGGGCAGGATGAGCGCCACATGTCCTTGCTCAACACGCTGATGAAGTTCTCCAAGACCCGCCAGGGGCGCAAGCTCACCAACCAGGCGATGACCTACGCCCGCAGCCCGAAGGGGCGCAAGCAGATCGCGCAGGTCCAGCGCCAGCTCAACGCGCGGAAGAAGCCGCGCTGAGCGAACGCCGCCCGAACTCGCTCGCCAGCTGCGCGGCGCGTTCCGCTTCCATGCCGTGCTCGGCGAGCATTCGCAGCAGCACGTCCGCCTGACCGGCGCGGCGGCGGCGCTTGCGCGCGTACATGCGCTCGTCGGCGAGGCGGAGCGCGTCGCCGGCGGTGTCGGCCTCGCCCGGAATGGTGACGAGCCCGTATGACGCGGTGATCTCCCCCTCGGTGAGTGCCGCGACGGCCCGCGCGATGTCGGGCGCCGCGTCGGTCAACACGCAGAACTCGTCGCCGCCCAGCCGGTAGGCGCGGCCGCCCGCAGCGGCGAGCGGCAGAGCGAGGCGCTGCAGCAGTGCGTCACCCGCGGCGTGGCCGAACGCGTCGTTGTACTCCTTGAAGCCGTCGAGGTCGAAGAACGCGAGCGTGTGCGGCGTGCCCGCGGCGACGGTGCGATCGAGGTCGTCGACCAGCGCGCGCCGGTTCGGCAGGCCGGTGAGGTTGTCGGTGACCGCCTCCCGGTGGGAGTCGCGCACGAGCTTCTGGTTCTCGCGCAGCAGAAACGCGGCCCGCACGAGGCCGACGACCAGCGCGCCGCCCGCGAGCCACACCGTCACCGGGTTGCCGTGCGTGAGCGCGGCGTGCATGAGCAGCCCGACGCAAATCGCGCCGCCGGCGATCGGCACGCCCGCCGCGACGAGGCCGGGGACGCGCCGCGCGCGCGGCGAGCCGGGATGGAACGCGGCGTACGAGGTCAGCAGCAGCGCGGCCGACCAGGCGACGAGCGCAGTCCGTGGCGGGGCGAGCGGGTTCGTGAGCGTGAGGTCGTTGGCGACCAGCAGCGACTCGCCGAGCGCGATGATCCACCAGGCGCGCGCGGGCCGCCAGCCGTTGACGGCGAACGCCAGCATGATGGTCGTGACGAGCATCGCGTCGCCCGCGAGCGCGGTGGCGGGGACGCGCAGGCCGAGCCCGACGAGCGAGTCGCTGACGTAGGCGGTCAGGATCGCGGCGGCGGTGAGGCCGACGATGATGCCGTCGAACGCGAGCCAGCGACTGCGGACCTGGGTGGCCGCGAGCGAGACCAGGCCGGCCTGCGCGAAGCCGAACGAGACGAGGAAGAGGACGTTGAGGCGTGCGGGGTCCAGGTCGCCGATCGCCCACGCGGCGTTCGCGAGCGTGAGCAGGCCCCACGCGACGCGGGCGTCGGGGCGGCGCACGGTCTGGGCCACGAGCAGCGCGACCGCCGCCAGCTGGACGCCGTCACGCAGGAGCGGGTTGCCCGTGAAGGCGTAGCCGGCGAGCCCGAGGAACAGGCAGGCGAAGGCGACATGAGGGAATCGGACCACGCTCCCGCGATCGGTCGTCGTCCGGGCAACTTGAGCGGTACGGTCAGAGCCATGTCCACCGGTGCGCAGGTGATCGTCGACCAGCTCGAGCACGCGGGCGTCGAAGTCTGCTTCGGGCTGCCCGGAGTCCACAACCTCGCGCTCTGGGCGGCGCTGCGCGAGTCGTCGATCCGTCTCGTCGGTGTACGCCACGAGCAGGCCGCCGCGTACGCAGCCGACGGCTACGCGCGAGCGACGGGCAAACTGGGCGTGGCGATCACGACCACCGGCCCGGGCGCGGCCAACACGCTCGGCGCGGTGGGTGAGGCGTGGGCGTCGCGGTCGCCGATCCTGGTGATCGCCACCGACATCCCGAGCGGCCTGCGCCGGCCCGGCGAGTACCGCGGCATCCTGCACGAGACCGACGGCCAGGCCGCCATGTTCGCGCCGGTCGTGAAGTCCGTGCACGTCGCGCACGCCGCCGACGCGGTGGAGCCGGCGGTCGAGGCCGCCGTGCGCTCGGCGGTCGAGGCACCGACCCGCCCCGTGTACCTGGAGATCGCGACCGACCTGCTCGCGGGGTACGTGCGGAGCGCGTACGAGGGCGCCGGCGTCTATCGCAACATCACGGCGTACTACACCGAACCGGACCTCTCCGCCGCGATCGCCGCGATCGACGGCGCGCGCCGCCCGCTGATCTGGGCCGGCGGTGGTGCAAGGGACGCGGGCAACGCGGTCCGCGCGCTGGCCGAGCGACTCGGCGCGCCCGTCCTCACCACCTACGGCGCGGCGGGCATCCTCCCGCCCGGGCACCCGTCGCTGGTCGGGCTCCCGCCGCACGTGGAGGCCGCCGGGCGCCTCTGGGACGAAGCCGACGTCGTGATCGCGATCGGGTCAGACCTCGACGGCGTGCAGACGCAGAACTTCGCCCAGCCGCAACCCGAGACGCTGATCGCCATCAGCCTCGAGGCACCGACGAACTACCGCGTCGACGTGCACGTCGCCGCCGACGCGACCGCGGTGGCCGCGCTCGCCGAAGCCGTCGCCCCGCGCGACGACGCACGCGACCTCGCCGCCGTCCGCGCCGAGGCGTGCTCGGGTCTCGACGCCACTGCGCTGCGCTTCCTGGACGCGATGCGCTTCGCGGTGCCCGCCGACGCCAACGTCGTCGTCGACATGTGCATCCCCGGCTACTGGATGGCCGGGTTCTACACGCCTTCCGGCCCGCGCCGGCTGCAGGTCCCGCTCGGCTGGGGGACGCTCGGGTACGCGTTCCCGGCCGCGCTCGGCGCCGCGTTGACCGACACCGGCCCGACGGTCGCGGTCTGCGGCGACGGCGGTTTCCTCTTCGCCTGCGGCGAACTGGCGACGATGGCGCAGGAGCAGATCCCGCTGACCGTCGTGATCGTCGACGACGGCGGCTACGGGATGCTGCGCTACGACCAAGTCCGCGCGGGCGCGGAGACGTTCGGCGTGGACCTCCACACGCCCGACTTCGAGGCGATGGCCGCGTCCTTCGGCGTGTGGGCGGAGACCGTCTTCGGGCTCGAGGACGACTTCGGCGAGGCGCTCGCCCGGCACGTCGAGACCGGGCAGCCGTCCGTGCTGGTGGCCAAGACGCCCACGCCGCTCGTCCCGCCGCCCAACACCTCGCCGAACTGGTACCGCAAACGCTGACGCGTCAGCGCGCGCGCATCGACGCCTTGAGCGAGTCGATCGCCGGGATGTCGACCGGGTCCGCGCCGCGCAGGACCGCGGCGTAGATCGAGACGAGATCGCCCAGCAGCACCAGCGACACGAGCCGCTCCACGCGCGAGGCGCCGCGCGCCTCCACCCGCACCACCGGATCGGCGCCGGCGCCGGCGATCTCCGCCGTCAGCTCGGCCCGCAGCCGGTTGCGCTCGTGAGCGGTCGGGTCTTCCAGCGACACGTAGGAGAAGCGCCCGAGATCGCGCGCGGACTCCCAGCCCACGACCTCGTTGTGGTTGAGCTCCGGTAGCGCGGACGCAAACGCCGGCAGCTGCGCGTTCTCGTTGAACTGGCACTTCCAGCGGTACGCCGCCGCGGCGCCCACCTCGGCGCCCGCGATCACCGGGACCGTGCCGTGCAGCGAGCGCGCGATCGCCTTGGCCTCCGAGGACTCGTCGCCCTCCGGGCCCCATTCGGCGGCCAGCGCCTCGGCCAGGTCGGCCGCCGCCTCGATCTCGTCGCGCAGCGAAGGCGCGGCGCCGCCGAGCGCGGCCGCCTCCAGCGCCGCGACGAGCGAGTAGCCGATCGCGGCTCGCGGCTGGAAGCCGCCGGGAATCGGGATCACGGGCACGTTGTCGCGCCGCGCACGCTCGACGAGCGCCCCGCCGGTGGACGCCACGATCCGCGGCGCGTCGCGCGCCGCCGCGTCGTCGTACGCCGCGAGCGTCTCCTCCGTGTTCCCCGAGTAGCTGGAGAGCAGCACGAGCGTCGACGGACCGGCCCAGCCCGGCAGCGCGTAGCCGTCTGACACGACCAGCGGGCGCGTGAGCCGCGGACCGATCGCGCCCTGCGCGAGCCGTGCGCCCGAAGCCGACCCGCCCATGCCCGCGACGATCACGCCGCCGGTGGCGTCGACCGGACGGGCGCCCGAGGAATCGACGCGCCAGAGCGCGTCGCGGAGATGCTCGGCGAGGCCGAGGACCTCGTCCAACTGACCGGTGCTGTCGAGCTCGAAGTCCAAGCCGGTCATCATCAGAAGAGCAGTGCTCCTTCGGGTAGTGAGACACCCGGGAACAGCCGGGCCCCGTGCGAAAGCTGGTTACCGGCTCCGAGCGTCACGCCCTCGCCGACGACGCTGAGCCCGTTGATGGTGCAGTGATCGCCGATCGTCACGCCCGCAGCGATGATGCAGTTGTGCAGCGCGCAGTTCGCGCCGATCCGTGCGCCCTCCATCACGACGGCGCTCTCGATGATCGTGCCCGCGCCGACGGTGACGTTGCGCTCGAGCACCGCGCGACCACCCACGCGCGCGCCCGCGCCGATCACGCAGCCTGCCTCGATCAGCGCCGGCGGGATGATGCGACCGTCACGCGTGACGCCTTCCTCCACGCACAGGAACGTCTCACCGAGCCGCTCGGAGACCTCCGTCGCGACGTTGCCCTCGAGGATGTCGAACGTGGCCTCGAGGTAGCGCTCCGGCGTCCCGATGTCCATCCAATAGCCGCCGGAGACATGGCCGTAGAGCCCGTTGCCGACCAGGCGCGGGAACACGTCGCGCTCGATCGACGCGCGCTCCCCGTAGACGAGCAGGTCCAGCACCGACCGCTCGAGCACGTACGCGCCCGCGGAGATGTTGTTCGTGTCGATCTGGTCGGGCGCGGGCTTCTCGACGAACTCGCGCACGGCGCCGTCGTCCCCCAAGCGCACCAGCCCGTAGGACGACGGGTCCTCGACCGCGTACAGCGCGAGGGTGGCCTGCGCGCCGACCCGCTCGTGCGTCGCGATCTGCGCCGTCAGGTCCAGGTCCGTCAGCGTGTCGCCGTTGAGCATCAGGAACCGCTCGTCGAGCAGCTCCTGCGCGTATTTGAGCGCCCCGCCGGTGCCGAGCGGCTTCGGTTCCTCCATGTACCGCAGCCGGACGCCGACCGCCGAGCCGTCGCCGAGCACGGCGCGCACGCCGTCGGCCAGGTGCCCGCAGGACATCACGACATCGTCCACGCCGTGCCGGCGCAGCCAGTCGATCATGAACACGATGAACGGGCGGTCGACCAGCGGGACGACCGGCTTGGGTACAGCCGAGGTCAGTGGCCGCAGCCGCGTGCCCTCGCCGCCGGCGAGGATGAGGGCCTGCATGCCGCCTCAGACCTCCTGATGCGCTGAGCTCGCGGCCCGGCCGACCCCTTCGTAGACCAGCCCGGCGTCGCGCACGGCGCCCGGGTCGAACAGGTTGCGCCCGTCGACGAGCAGGTTGCCCGCCATCGCCTCCCGGACCTCGGTGAGCGAGAGCTCCAAGAACTCGGGCCACTCGGTGACGAGCACGACGGCGTCGGCGTCCTCGACCGCCTCGAGCGCAGTGGACTTGAAGGACACGCCGCGGATGAGCTTGCGCGCCTCCTCCTCGGCCACCGGGTCGTAGGCGCGCACGTGGGCGCCCGCGGCCTGCAGGCGGGAAGAGAGCACGAGCGACGAGGCCTCGCGCATGTCGTCGGTGTTGGGCTTGAAGGCCAGGCCCAGCAGCGCGATCTTCTTGTCGACCAACTTGCCCAGGTGCTTCTCGAGCTTGGCGATGACGCGCCGCTTCTGCAGCTCGTTGACCTCGATCACCGAGTTCAGGAGCTGGAAGTGGTAGCCCGAGTTGCCCGCGAGCTGCTTGAGCGCGGTGACGTCCTTCGGGAAGCACGAGCCGCCGAAGCCGATGCCCGCCTGCAGGAACTTCGGCCCGATGCGGTTGTCCAGGCCCATGCCCTTCGCGACCTCGACGACGTCCGCGCCGGTTTCCTCGCACACGTTGGCGATCTCATTGATGAACGAGATCTTCGTCGCCAGGAAGGCGTTGGACGCGAGCTTGACCATCTCGGCGCTCTTGATGTCCGTGCGCACGAGCGGCGCGTTGAGCGGCGCGTAGAGGTCGACGACCGCGTCGCCGGCCCAGTCGCCGTCGTCACCGACCACGACCCGATCGGGCTCCAGGAAGTCCTTGATCGCCGATCCCTCCTTGAGGAACTCGGGACAGGACACGTAGCGGAAGCCGGCCTTGCCCTGCTCCTTGAAGACGCGCTTGATGGTCTCGCCCGTGCCGACCGGCACGGTGGACTTCATCACGAGCGCGTGCTCGTCGGACGGCGGCATGGAGTCGACGACCGCGTTGACCGCGGACAGGTCGGCGTCGCCGGAGTACGTCGGCGGCGTGCCGACCGCGACGAACAGCAGGCGCGCGTGCTGGAGCGCGTCGCGGATGTCGGTGGAGAAGTGCATCCGGTCGCGATGCTTGGCGACCAGGTCCTCCAGCCCCGGCTCCCAGATGGGAATCTTGCCGTTCTTGAGGCCCTCGATCTTCTCGCTGTCGATGTCGATGCAGTAGACCTCATTGCCGAGCTCCGCGAATCCCGCGGCGGTGACCAGCCCGACATAGCCCGTGCCGATCACGCCGATCGGTTCTCGATTGGTGCTCATAAGGGCGCTTCAGCTTAGAAGGACGCCGTCGATTAGAAGAGCATGTCCTCTCGGATCTACGCTGTTCTCGCTACGGCGCTGGTCGCCGCCCTCGCCCCGGCCGCCGCGGCCACGGCGAAGACCGTCACCGGTTCCAACGCCGCCGAGGCGCTCTCCGGCACCGAGGGCGCGGACCACATCAACGGCAACGGCGGCGCCGACCGCATCCTCGGTCTGGGCGGCAACGACCGGCTGTTCGGCGACACCGGACCGGACTTCGCCGACGGCGGCGCGGGCGACGACATCCTCGACGGCAGCTCCGGCGACGACGTGCTCGACGGCGGCGACGGCAACGACGTCGCGACCGGCGGCTTCGGCCACGACACGCTCCACGGCGGCGCGGGCGACGACAACCTCGACGCCGGCGCGGCCCCCGATCGCATCGAGGGCGGCGACGGCCACGACACGATCCACGGCGGGTCCGGCGGCGACGAGCTCTTCGGCGGCCCGGGCAACGACACCATCCACTTCGACAGCGGCCCCGACCACATCTTCGGTGAGGACGGCGACGACGTCATCTACGTCAACGGCGACAGCCTCGTCGACGACGTGGACTGCGGCAGCGGCAACGACACGCTGTACGTGCCCCCGCGTGGCACCCAGTGGGGCCGGGCCGTCGCCGCCCGGATCCGCGACGCCCGCATCGTCAATTGCGAGATCGTCATCGAGCAGGCCGCCCCGGTCGACCCGCTGAAGGGCATCAGCGCCACCACGGGCAATGACGGCGGCAGCCGTGCGGGCACCGAGCTCAACGACAACCTGCGCGGCGGCGCCGGCTCGGACAAGATCACCGGCCTCGGCGGCGAAGACGTCCTCTGGGGCGACCAGAACCACGACGCGCTCGCCGGTGCCAAGCAGGCCAGCGACCTCCTCGACGGCGGCGCGGGCAACGACACGATCTACGGCGGCCGCGGCACCAACACCATCTTCGGCCAGGACGGCGACGACTTCCTGCAGGGCGGCGGGCTGCGCTCGATCATCAACGGCGGCACCGGCAACGACAAGATCAAGGTCACGTCGGGCGCCAAGACCACCGTCGACGGCGGTGACGGCAACGACACGATCACCGCGATCATCGCCCGCGGCCGCGCGACCATCAAGTGCGGCGCCGGCTACGACACCGTCATCGAGTCCGAGTGGCCCGGCAACCGCAAGCTCGTGAAGATCTCGGGCGACTGCGAGAAGCGCACCCGCCACAAGACCTCGAAGTAGGCGCTACTTCAACCGTCGCAGGCTGCTCGCGATCGCGATCAGCCTGCTGTTGGGGATCGACAGCGTGAGCGTGTTCGTCACCCAGTAGACGCCGTTCTTGGTGCGCCAGGCGACGCGCCGGATGCGGCTGCCGTCGTAGAAGAGCTCGAGCTTGCGGCCGTTGACGTCGCGCACCCGGTCCGGGTCATCCAGGATCGGCGGGTTCTTCCAGGTCATTCCCTGGATGCCGTAGTACTCGCTCCAGGAACCGGCGTTGAGCGTGAGCCGGTACGCCTTGTGCAGCTTGTTCTGCCCGTCGCGGATCGAGTAGATCCGCGGCTCGGGGTCGGCGTAGCGCGAGCCGATCTTGCGGCGGCTCGGGAAGTAGAACGGGAACTTGAGCTTGTTCTCGCTCGCGACGAGCACCGCCATGTTCTCGCCCTCGGTGGCCGCTTCCTCGAGGCCCTTGACCGCCGACGGGCGGCTCTTCGTCTTCTTCTTGCCCCCGGCGGGCGTCGCCGTGGGCTCCGGCTTGGTCGTCGCGTCCAGGCGCCGTGGGTTCGAGGAACCCTCGCCGGTCATGAACTCGTCGTACGTCTTGCGCAGGTCGGAGTCCTTGACGTACAGGTAGGAGTCGACCGCCGGGTTCTCCGCCTCCGTGGCCGGGAACCGGACCTCGTTGATCGGCGCCTTCTCCTGCGCCATGTACAGGCCGAGCTGCGCCAGCGCGATCAGGTTCGACGCCTTCGTGAAGGAGTCATCGACCTCGAAATAGCGCCCGAAGACGGTCGCGAGCTCCTTGCGCTTGCTCACGTCGAGCAGTGCGCGGACGCCGTCCTGGTGCGAGATCTGGCGCAGGAAGTCCTGCTGGCGCGAGGCGCGGAAGAAGTCGTTGTCGCCGTGGCGGTAGCGGACGTAGTCGAGCGCGTCCTGACCCTTGAGCTTCTGGTAGCCGGGCTGTACGTCGATCGTCGCGTAGGCCTCGCCCGCGGCGGCGGTCGAGTTGTCGTTGTAGTAGCGGCGGTCGATGTCCACGTAAACGCCGTCGACGTAGTTGACCGCGCGCCGGAAGCCGCCGAAGCTGACGGCCATCACGTGGTTGATCGGGAAGCTCTTGTCCGTCGCGTCCTTGAACAGCCGCTTGATCGTCGAGACCGTCTTGCGCGGCCCGCCGAGCTCATAGGCGACGTTGATCTTGTTCGTCCCCCCGCCGGGGATCTGCACCTTCAGGTCGCGCGGGATCGACATGACCGCGACCCGCCGGGCGTCAGGATCGACGCGGAGCAGCAGCATCGTGTCCGAGCGCGGCTTCACGCCGGCCACCTTGTCGGCGTAGCGCTCGTCCGTGCCGAGGATCAGGAACGTGCGCGGATCGCCGGCATCCGCCCGGTCGACCTCCGGTACGTCGATGATCGTCCGTCCGTCGCGGTTGACCGCCTCGACGAGCTCATGGCCTTCGAGCCAGACGGCCGAGGCGACCGCGGTGGCCGAGAGCGAGACCGTCAGCACGCAGGCGAACAGGGCGCGCAGGAGCACCCCGCGGCCCGGCCGCGG
The DNA here is from genome assembly GCA_027587225.1 of Solirubrobacter taibaiensis. Taxonomy (GTDB): domain Bacteria; phylum Actinomycetota; class Thermoleophilia; order Solirubrobacterales; family Solirubrobacteraceae; genus Solirubrobacter; species Solirubrobacter taibaiensis. The sequence goes on along the minus strand of JAPDDQ010000028.1, from coordinate 72,771 downwards.
TGGGCGGTTCGGGTCCTTCACGCCAGGCCGCCCTCGACAGCGCGCAGCTCGCCGGTGTCACCGCCGGCCGGGAACCGCTTCGGCACATCGCGGGCGAAGTCCACGAGTGCCCGGCGGTAGCGGGCCAGCGAGTCGATCGAGACCCACTCGTCGGGGCCGTGATGGCCGCCGCCGGAGGGCCCGAACTCCACGGCGGGCACGCCCGCCTTCTGGAAGGCGACCGCGTCCGACGCGCCGTCACGGCCGACGCTCATCGACTCGCCGTCGGTGAGCCGGGAAGCGGCCTGGCAGAGCGCGAGCACGTACGGGTTGCGCGGCGAGACGCGCGCGGGCGGCCAGATGAAGGAACGCGCGACGTGGACGTCCGGGATCGCGCGGATCTGGGCGAGAAGCTCACCGGGATCCTGCTCGGGCAGATAACGGATGTCGACGTCCATGGCGCATTCCTCGGGCACCTTGTTCGGTGCGTCGCCGCCGACGATCCGGCCCAGGTTCACTGAGGGCCGGTCGAACAGCTCCGAGGACTCAAGGGTGAACGGCATCGACTCAATTCGCCTAAAGACGTCGATCGCCTTCAACACCGCGTTGTCGCCGAGCCACGGCGTGGAGCCGTGCGCGGACGTGCCGAACACCAGGATGCGCAGCGCGAGCACGCCCTTGGCCTGCACGCCGACGTGGAGGTTGGTCGGCTCGCCGGTGATCGCGAAGTCGCCCACGTAGCCCGCCTTGACCAGCAGGTCCGACGTGCGCTGGTCGATCTCCTCGGACTCCTCGTCCGGGACGGCCACGAAGCGGATCCGCACGTCCTGCTGATCGCGCAGGTCGTGCATCGCGCACATCATCGCCGCGAGCCCGCCCTTCATGTCATAGGAGCCGCGGCCCTCGAGCCGGTCGCCCTGGATGCGCGGCGTGAACTGCTCCTTGCGCGCGGGGACGACGTCGTAGTGGCCGTGGAAGACGAGCGTCGGGCCTTCCTTCGGGCCGACCTCCGCCGTGAGGGCGAACACGTCGCCGAACTGATGGTCCTCGACGGCGATGTCGCGAGCCTCGAGCCAGCCCTTGATGAAGCCGGCGCACGCACGCAGACCCTCAACGCTGGAGGTGTCATACGTGATCATCCGCTCGGTGAGGACCCGTTCGTCCATCGCCCGGAGGGTAGCGGTGGGCGTCCGCATCGACGCGGCACCACCCGGCCACGGGCCTTCAGTGGAAGTAGGTCGGTGTGCGCGGCACGTACGGCGCTTCGAGCGCGGCGACTTCGTCGTCGGTGAGCTCGATGTCGAGGGCGGCGACGGCGTCGGCGAGGTGGTGCGGCTTCGTCGCGCCGATGATCGGGCTGTCGACGACCGGGTTGCGCAGGACCCACGCCATCGCGATCGTGGCCATGGGCACGTCGCGCTCGGTCGCGATCCGCTCGACGGCGTCGACGATCCCCTTGTCAGTGTCGAGCCACAGCGGGCGACCGTACTGGTCGGTGTCCGGGGTGGATTGCGCGCGGGCGGTTCCGGCAGCGCCCCACGGTCGGGTGACCTTGCCGCCGGCCAGCGGGCTCCAGGGGATGGAGCCGACCCCCTGGTCGGCGAGCAGGCCGAACATCTCGCGCTCCTCTTCGCGGGCCAGCAGGCTGTACTGGTCCTGCATCGAGACGAACTTCGTCCACCCGTGGGCGCCGGCAGCGTGCTGGAGCTTCGCGAACCGCCACGCCCACATCGAGGACGCGCCGAGGTAGCGGGCCTTGCCGGCCTTGACCACGTCGTGCAGTGCCTCCATCGTCTCCTCCACGGGCACGTCGGGATCGAAGCGGTGGATCTGCAGCAGGTCCACGTAGTCGGTGTCCAGGCGCTGAAGCGACGCATCGACCTGTTCGAGGATCGCTTTGCGCGAGAGGCCGCCGCCGCCGGGCCCCTGGTGCATGGGCATGAAGATCTTGGTCGCCAGCACGATCTCCTCGCGCGTGGTGAGCTGCTTGATCGCGCGACCGACGATCTCCTCGGAGGTGCCGGCGCCGTAGGCGTTGGCGGTGTCCCAGAACGTGATGCCGAGTTCGAGCGCCTGGCGGAACAACGGCTGCGCGGCGTCGTCCTCCAGCGCCCACGGCTGCCAGTCGTTCGGGGTGCCGAAGCTCATGCAGCCCAGCGTGATCCGGCTGATCTTCAGACCCGAAGTTCCAAGATTGGTGAAGTCCATGACCGCCACTATGCCCCGGCTCTGAGGCGTTGGAGGGTCCCGCTCGGAGGGTCACTGAGAGGTGCCCCCCAACCCCCGCTCCGGGGCCTACCCTGGGCTCCGTGGACCAGGGCAACGAGCTGTCGCAGTTCCTCACCAGCCGCCGGGCGCAGGTCACACCCGAGCAGGCCGGACTGCGCACGTTCGGGCGTCGGCAGGTCCAGGGGCTGCGCCGCGAGGAAGTCGCGGCGGTGGCCGGCGTCAGCGTCGGCTATTACAAACGCCTGGAACAAGGGAATGCGAGCGGCGTCTCCGACGGCGTCCTCGACGCGCTCGCCGACGCACTGTTGCTCGACGACGCCGAGCGCGCCCACCTCTTCGACCTCGCCCGAGCCGCCGGCCCGGTGACCGCGAAGCGACGCCCCCGCACCAGCGCGCAGCAGATCCGTCCCGTCACGCAGCGCATCGTGGATTCGATCGGCTCACCGGCGAGCGTCGGCAACCTGCGCGGCGACGCTGTCTACGCGAATGCGCTCGGCCGCGCCCTGTACGCCCCGATGTTCGACAGCCGCGAGCAACCGCCCAACGCCGCGCGCTTCACCTTCCTCGATCCCGCCGCGCAGCAGTTCTTCCCCGACTGGGAGAAGAACGCCAAAGAGCTCGTCGCCGCGCTGCGCGCCGAAGCCGGCCGCAACCCGTACGACCGCGCGCTGACGGACCTCATCGGCGAGCTCTCCACCCGCAGCGAGCCGTTCCGCCAGTGGTGGGCCGCGCACAACGTCCGCTCCCACGACACCGGCCGCAAACGCCTGCACCACCCCACCGTCGGCGACCTCGAGCTCGACTACGAAGTCATGCAACTGTCCGCCGACAACGGCCTGCTCCTCGCCGTCTTCAGCGCCGAACCGGGCACCCGCTCGGCCCAGGCGCTCGACCTGCTCGCCAGCTGGACAGCAACGCCCCACCCGGCCTCGGCTCCGAGTTAGCCGACGACTCCATCAATCCAGACGCTTCCTCGAAAGGAACGTCGCGATGTGGCGTGCGATCCGCTCGTTGTTCAGATCGGAGAACAGAAAGTGCGTGTTGCCCTTGATGCCGATGCTCGGCAGGTGCACGAGCGTGGCGTCGCCTCCGTGCCGGTTGACGGCGTCCACCCAGAGCCGCGCCATCGCGAGCCGGACCCGCCAATTGTCCCGCCCGGCGATGTCCGTGGGTTCGCTCGGGATGTTGTCGCCGTAGTAGACAGCGATCGGCACCTGGGTCAGGCGCCTGAAGTTCGCCATCGGGACCGCCTCGCCGGCCAACGGACCGGCGGCGCTCGACATCGGCGCGGGAACCTCACCCTCAGGGAAGACGAACCCGCTGCCGGGCTCGAGCGCGATGACGCCCTTCACCCGGCTGGTCCGCATCGTCGTCCTCCAACCGAACCCGCCCGCCTGCGAGTGCGTGACGAGGATCCCCCGGCCGATGCGGGCGAAGGCGGCCGTGGCGGCGTCGACCACGACCTTGGCGTCCAACGGGCCCGAGTCCGGGACCATCTGGCGGAAGAACTGGTTCAGCGACTCCGGGTCGTCGGGGAACTGCACGCCGCGATACAGGTCCGGCCACAGGCCGAGGCGGAACTGGTTGAAGAACCACTGCTCGTCGGCGGCCGTGTCGGTCATGGTGCCCACCGTGGTCCGGGCGGCCGCGCCACGACGCGGCTGGTCCAACGTGTACACCGAGTAGCGGCGGCGGAGGAACAGGGTCTGGAACCCTTCGCGCCCGTCCGGGGTCATGCCCCACGACGTCCCCGACTCCTTGAAGCCGTGCCAGAGCACCAGCGGGAGCTTCCGGGCACGCTCCGGCACCTGGAAGAAGACGCGGGCGTGGTCGCCGTGTAGGGTCTGCCCCGCGGGGTTGGTGGGGTTCCTCGGGTCGAACGTCCCGGGCGTGGTCTTCACCGAGCCTCCGACCGCGAACCCGCCCTGGTCCCGGATGCGCAGGACACCAGGCGCCTGGCTGTCCGCGGACGCCGGCCGGCCTGAGCTGAGCGCGATCGCGGGCACCCCGGCCGCCAGGCCTTTGAGAACGTCCCGTCGCTTCATCGGTCGCATGTGAGTCGCGTACCCCATCGGCAGCGACCGTGAGGGGCCTTGTCAGGGCCCCTCACGTACCTCTCACCTATCGGCTCAGGCCGCCTCGAGGCGGGCGGCCAGCACGGCCGGCGCTCGCTCGAGCTGTATCGCGGCGGCGCCGAGCGCTTCGGCGCGCTCGCCGAGTGCGCCCGTGACGACCTCTACGGTCTCGGCTGCCGGCGCCACCGCACCCCGGGCCACGCCGGCGCGGATCGCGTCGGTCACGATGGCGCCCGCCGCGGCGAGGTCTCCTCCGACGATGACGCGGTCGGGATTGAGCAGATTGACGGCTCCGGCCAGCACGCGGCCAACGGCGTCCCCGGCGTCGGTGAGCGCTCGTCGCGCGCTGCGATGCCCCTCGTGGGCCAGCCCGATGAGCTCCGCGGACGACACGCATTGCTTACGACCTTGCTCGAGGCGCGCGACGACGGCGGCCGTGCCCGCGATGGTCTCCAGGCAGCCACGGTTGCCGCACCGGCAGATGGTCCCCTGGTCCGAGACGTACGTGTGCCCGAGCTCGCCGGCGATGCCTCCGGAGCCCGTGTACGGGCGACCGCCCAGGATGAGCCCGACGCCGATGCCGGCGGACAGACGGACATAGAGCGCGCCGGAAACGGCTTGCGCCGCGCCGAAGAGCCACTCACCGAGCGCTCCGGCGTAGGCATCGTTGGCAAGCCGGACCGGCATCTCCAACCGCTCCCGCAACGCGGCGGCCGGGTGGGTGCCTCGCCACGCCGGCAGAAAATCGCGCGTATGCACGGTGCCGTTGCGAGCGTCCACCGGTGCGGGCAGGGCGGCTCCCGCGCCCATGACCTTCGACCGCGGAACACCGGACTCGGCCAGTGCAGAGAAGGCGAGCTCAGCCGCCAGGTCGAAGATGCGCGTTGCGTGTGTGCCGATGTCGATCGGCGCGCTGTGAAGGGTCAGGACCTCGCCGTTGACGTTGCAGACCGCGCTCCGAACGTGGTCGTGCGCGATCTCGATCCCCACCCCGAACGCTGCGTCAGAGGCGAGGGAGATGCGCAGAGGCGGACGGCCCATGACCGGGCCTGCGGCCTCCTCGCTGCGTACGCGCTGCTCGACCAAGCCGGCCTGCTCGGCTTCGGCGACGAGCGTCGTGACGGTCTGACGCGAGAGCCCGAGCAGGGACACGAGTTCGCTGCGGCTGCGGCCTCGATTCTGCAACAGCGCCGCGAGCAGCCGGGTCCGGCTCGAGATGCGCTCGGAGGAAGTCGGGTCGGGCAGCATCGTGGTCATCGGCTCGCGCGGACCACTATGCCCGCTCACAGACTGCTTCTGAGGGGGCCTGTGTGAGGGGTTCTGACAGGGCCCCTCACGTTCTGCGTAACCCGGTTATGGTCGCGCCCAAAGGCCCGCGACCAGCGACCCATGGACACGGCGAACGACATCGGTGCGTTTCTGGCCACTCGGCGGGCACGGGTGAGCCCGGAGCAGGCCGGCCTGCCCAGCAACGGCGCGCGGCGAGTGCCCGGGCTGAGACGCGAGGAGGTGGCCTCGCTCGCCGGCGTCAGCGCCGACTACTACCGGCGCTTGGAACGCGGGCAGGTCAGCGGCGTCTCCGAGCTCGTGCTCGACGCGCTCGCGCGTGCGCTGCAGCTCGACGAGGCCGAGCAGACCCATCTGCTGAACCTCGCACGCGCGCGCGGCCCGTTGGCGGCCCGGCGTCCGCGCCCGGTCAAGACGCGGGTCCGGCCCGTCCTCCTGCAACTGCTCGCGCAGATCCAGGCACCGGCGGTGATCATCAACCGGCGTGCCGACCTGCTCGCCGCCAACGCGCTGGGTCGCGCCGTCTACGCACCCGTCTTCGAGAGCCCCGAGCAGCCGCCCAACAGCGCACGGTTCACCTTCCTGGACCCCGTGGCGCGCGAGTTCTATCCCGACTGGGAGCCCCTGGCCTCTGCGCTCGTCGGGGCGCTCCGCGCGAGAGCGGGACACCATCCGTACGACCGGGAGCTGCAGAGCCTCATCGATGAGCTCTCGACGCGCAGCGAGGAGTTCCGCGCGTTCTGGGCCTCGCACAACGTGCGCTTGCATCAAACGGGGCGCAAGCGCATGGTGCATCCGATCGTGGGTGAGCTGGACCTGCGCTACGAGACGCTGTCGCTCGAAGCTGATGAGGGGCTGCGAATGAACCTGTTCACGGCCGACGCCGGGTCGAGCAGCGATCGGGCGCTCGACATCCTGAGCGCCCAGATGGCCCTGAAGTAGACGGAGCGTCTCAGCGGTCGATGCGGGTGCGGCGGATCCAGGCGTCGACCTCGTCGTCGGCCTCGCGGACCCGCTCGCCGCGGACGGACAGCCCACGACCGAGCCGCGCGCCCTCGCACGCCTCGGCGTAGACCTCGCGCGCATCGCCGAGACCGCTCATCGCGTGCGTGGTGACGGGGTACACCGTCTTGCCCGAGAAGTCGTAGCGCTCGGCGAAGGTGGACATGATCATCGGCGGCCTGACGTTCCAGATCGGGCTGGCCAGGATCACGACGTCGTAGCGTTCGAGCGACGTCGGCGGGCGGACGAGCGCGGGCCGCGCGTCCGCCTCCTGCTCACGCACGTTGCGCTGCACCGTCGCCTCGTACTCCGCGGGATAGGGATCCTCCGCCTGGATGCGGTGGACGTCACAGGCGATCCGCTGCCTGAGCGTGCGTGCGAGCACCTCGGTGTTGCCGACGCGCAGGTTCCTGCGGCCGCCGTAGTGGTAGTTCTCGCCGGGGCGCGAGAAGTACGCCAGCAGGATCCGCCGACGCTCGCGTGCTTCGCTCGGCGCCTCGGCTCCGCAGGCGGCCAGCGTGGCTCCGGCGGCGCCCGTGGCGACGATGCGCAGGAAGTCGCGACGGGCGATCGGGTTCGCGTATTCCATGACAACAACGACTCTGCCCGGTTTCGCGCGATGGTCAGGGGCCCCGTCAGACCCCCTCACGCGGAGCACGGAGCGACTACCGTCCGGGGACGCCCAAGGAGACTGCCCATGCCCGCCGCTGACGACATCGCCGAGTTCCTCGCCACCCGACGAGCGAAGATCACGCCGGACCAGGCCGGCCTGCCGAGCTACGGCATGCGGCGGGTTCCAGGCCTGCGGCGAGAGGAAGTCGCGTCGCTGGCCGGTGTGAGCGCCGACTACTACCGGCGGCTCGAGCGTGGCCAGGTCAGCGGCGTCTCCGAGCTCGTGCTGGAGGCGCTCGCCCGTGCGCTGCAACTCGACGATGCCGAGCGCACGCACCTGTTCGATCTGGCCCGCGCGGCCGGTCCGGTCGCGCCGCGCCGCGCGCGGCCCGCCAGGACGCGCGTCCGCCCGGTGGTGCAGCGCTTGATCGACCAGATCGAGGCGCCCGCGATCGTCAGCGACATGGTCGGCGACCTGCTGGCCGCCAACGCACTCGGCCGCGCGCTGTACGCCCCGATGTTCGACAGCGCCGAGCAGCCGGCCAACAGCGCACGCTTCACGTTCCTGGACCCGGCCGCGGCCGACTTCTATCCCGACTGGGACCGTCTGGCCACCCAGCTCGTCGCGTCGCTGCGCTCGCGTGCGGGCCGGGATCCATACAACCGCGGTCTCCAAGACCTGATCGGCGAGTTGGCCACCCGCAGCGACGCGTTCCGCGTGCGCTGGGCGGCCCACGACGTGCGCTTTCACCAGACGGGCACCAAGAGGCTGCACCACCCCGTCGTCGGTGAGCTGCAGGTCAGCTACGAAACCTTCACGCTGGACGCCGACGACGGCCTACGCCTCGCGCTCTACACCACCGAACCCGGCTCGGCCTCCCAGCAGGCGCTCGACCTGCTCGCCAGCTGGACCGCGACACCCGAGCACCAAACGACGAGCTGACCAGTACGACAAAGGGCCGGACCCGCTCAACTTCGAGCGGGTCCGGCCCTTGAACTCAGGTGACGACTACGGCGCGGTCGTCGAGAGCGTGAACGTCAGCGTCGTCGAGTACGAGCCGGTCCGGAGACCCTCGTTGGCGCCGATGGCCTGCTTGAACGTGGCGACGACCTTCTCGTTGGAGGTCGGCGCGGTCCAGGTGGTCTTGGCCAGCGAGACCTGCAGCGGCTGCGTGAGCGAGAACGCACCGTTGGTCATGCGACCGGGGGTGGCGACGCTCAGCGTCGCGTCGCCGGCCGTGCTGATCACGGTCAGGTCGGTCATGGCCGTGTACTCGCGGGCCACACCCGGGGTGAAGGCACCGAACGTCACCGGACCGGCGAAGTTCAGCGCCAGCGTCGCCGGCACGGAGCCGCCGATGGTGCCGGGCGTGTTGACCGCGTCCAGGACGCGGAAGCTGACCGTCTTGACCGTGGTGTTGCCCGCCGCATCCTTCGCCGTGACGGTGAAGGTCTTCATGCCGGCGGTCGCCGTGTCGAGCGCGGCGCCGTTGGCCTGCGTGCCGACGCACGAGGCGATGGTCGAGCCACCCTCGTCGGCGCACGAGAACGCGACGATGACGGGCTGGCCCTGCGTGTACACCGCGCCGTCAGCCGGCGTGGTGAGCGTGACCGTCGGAGCGACGGTCTCGAACGAGTACGTCTTCGAGCCGACCGCGGACATGTTGCCCTTGAAGTCGTGCGCGATCCACTTCAGCGTCGTGTTGGCGCTGAGCGTGATCGGCAGCGGCAGGGCGCGTGCGCGGTTCGGCTTCCACTCCGTGGAGGCCGTGGTCGGTGTCGAGCCGTCGGTGGTGTAGTAGATCGACGACGCCTCGTTGGAGGTGAAGCGGACGTCGACCTCACCGTTGGACCACGCGGGACCCGTGGCCTCGACCACCGGCGGCGCGGTGTCCCGCTGGTAGTCGAGCGCGGACTGCAGCAGCCCGAAGTTGCCGGTGGCGAACTCCATGGCCTCGTCGAAGCCCTCGTTGTCGAGGCAGTCGTTCGCGTTGTCCCCGAACGGCGGCTGCTGACCCGCGCTGCAGGTCCGCTCGATGCCGGTCACCGGGTCGACGTAGTAGATCGTGGAACCGATCTCGAAGTCGTAGCCGATGATGCCGTTCTTGTAGTACGCCTCGTCGGCCGAGTTACCGGCGGCCGAGTAGAGCACGTCGATCACGGGGCCGGTCTGGGCCGGGTGGATCATCGTGCCGCGGTACGTCTTGATGCCGTCGAGCACCTGCCGGGCGGCCTGATCGAAGAAGTTCAGCGTGCCGTACGGCGGGTACGGCAGCGCCACGCGCTGCGGCGTGTACGCGCCGGGCGGCCACATGAACAGGTTGCCGGACGAGTGGATGTTGTTGGCGAACTTGATGTTGCGGTACGTCGTCTGGATCCAGCTCTCGTTGCGAGCCTCGGGCTCGGAGAACTCGAACAGGCCGGCGAAGTTGCCGCTGAGGCAGTCCGTCGCCGACGCGCCCTGGAAGCCGTCGAAGATCGTGCCGATCGAGAAGTTGCGGTTGAGGTCGACGCCCCAGCTGTTGCGGTTGGCCGGGTCGGTCGAGTTGTTCGGGAACTTCGTGGTGTCGTCGCAGTGGTGCGACAGGTTCTTGCGGCGGTTGGAGTCGTACAGCGAGTGCGTCGCGCCGTCCGGGTTGATCTGCGGGACGATGAAGATGTCGAGGTTGTCGACGAGCTCCGTCGTCTTGGGATCGGTGCCGTAGTTGCGCAGCAGGCGCTCGGTGGTCTCGAGGCAGACGCCCGAGGTCGCGATCTCGTTGCCGTGCTCCTGGCAGTAGAAGAACACGCCGACCTTGGTGCCGTCACGCTGCTTGCCGATGCGGATCGCGTACTGATCCATCGGGCCGCGGCGGACGGTGGCCGGAGCGCGCAGCAGGTCGTTGAGCGGGGAGACCGCGCCGGACTGCACGACGCCGTCACCCGTGGTGAGGCGGTACTTGCTCGCGGTGACGAGCTGGCTGACGTCCGGGTGCGCGTTGATCGCGGCGATGACCTGGTTGGCCGTCGAGGTGATCGCGCCCGTGGCGTTCGTGGCCGGGGTGACGCGGATCGCGTTGCCCACGAGGGCGACGGAGAGCGCCTGGTCGTTGCCGGCCGCCGGCAGGATGCGCGCCGTCAGGGAGTTGCCGCCCTGGTGGCCGTATTCCTTGGACGTGAGCACGACGGTGCTCGGGCCCTGCGCGGCCGTCGGCGTGGTGCCGGCGACGGGCAGGTTGCCGTCGTCGAAGCGGACGTACCCGACGGTCTCGGTCGGGCCGGTGCCCGTCGCGTTCGTGTAGCCGAGCATCGTCTGGGCCTTGCGCTGGTAGCCGCGCGTCTGCTCAGGAAGCTTGATGGCCTCGGAGATGTTCGGGAACTCGGTGGCGAGGGTGCGCATCCGCTGATGCGCCTCCTGGCCGTTCAGGTAGCGCGTCGTGAAGCCGCTCTGGAAACCGGCGGCGGGGCCGGGCGGGTTCTTCGAGATCCATTCCTTGCCGGCGATCGTGTCGACGTCGCCGTTGGACGAGGCGATCCGGACCAACGCGGGGTCCGGCTTGCCGTCGCCCTTGTTCCCGATCCGGAAGGCTGAGCCGTGGTACTGGTAGTAGTCCGGGGAGACGTCGGGGTCGGGATGCGCGGCGATCACGCCTTGGCCCATCTTGTTCCCGGCGGCATCGAACCACTCGGCCATCACGGTCGGGCCGACGTAGGTGCCGGCACCGTTGCCCGTGTAGGAGGCGCCGTCGACGTTGGCCTCGATCGAGAGCCAGCGGCCCACGTTGTTCTCGTAGAAGTCGGCCCGCTGCGCGCGGATGGACTTCGGAGCGGCGCTCTGGGTCGACTTGCCGGCGGCGGCGTCGGCAAGGGCGTCCTTGGCAGCTTCCTCGGCCGCGACGGACTCCGCCATCTCCGCGCGGATGCCATCGATGTTGAACTTGTCGTGGACGACACCGACGTTCTCAAAGCCCGCGGCACGAGCGATCTGGACGTCTTGGTCCGTGACCCACGCGCTGACGATGACCGACCCGTTCTCGCCCTGCTCGACGGCGTGATCCATCTCGAATCCGAGCGCTTCGAAGTCGTCGTACTTCGCGCTGCTCTCGAGCTGGAACTTGATCAATGCCGGGTCATCCGGCCCCGCAAGCGCCGTTGCCGGCACTGCGAAAATTGCCGCCGCGACCGCGACAGCACCCATCCATGGCTTCACGAGCCAATCCCTCCTTCGTGGACCACACCCTCCGAACGAGCGATTGTTGTCTTACCGGAGCTTTAAGGCAACCGAACAACCGTTGAGGAGTGTCAACGGCGCTCAAGTAGTCCTTCCGTCCGGTTTTGCCCGGCGATAGTTGACAAGTAGGTACTCGCTTCTACAAAGTAGGCTTCGGGTCCCGGGGGGAGTCTTCAATTGCAGAGGGTGTTCATGATCAGGCCATGGAAGGTGTTTTTGTCGGTTGCGGTTGGTGCGGCGGTCTTGCCGTGCTCCGCCATGGCCCAGGCCCCGACGATCGCGATCACGTCGCCGGGCGGTAATTCGCCGTACGCGCTGAACGCGACGGTCCTCGCGGCGTACAGCTGCTCGGGGCTCAACGTCGTCACGTGCGAAGGCACGGTCGCGAACGGCGCGCCGATCAACACGTCGGCCGTCGGCACGTTCCCGTTCACCGTGTCGGCCAAGAACGCCGACGGCGCCACGCTGACGACCTCGGTGGTCAACTACCAGGTCACCCAGGGCGGGACGCAGGACCCGGGCGGCAACGTCCCGGCCACGCTGAACCTGAACCTCGGCACGCCGACCGCGTTCACCGCGTTCGTCCCGGGCGTCGCCATGGACTACACGTCCACGCTGACGGCGCAGATCCTGTCCACGGCCGGCGACGCGAAGCTCACCGTCGCGGACGCGAGCGACACCAACGTCGGCAAGATGGTCAACGGCACGTACGCGCTGCCGCAGACCGTCCAGGTCGGCGCCCAGAAGGTCGTGGTGCCCCCGACCGGCCCGAACACGCTGGACCCGACCGCCCCGGCCTTCAAGCCGCTCACCGGCATGAGCTCCCCGACCGAGCTGCTCACCTACGGCGGCCCGGTCAGCGGCTCGGCCATCGTCACCTTCAAGCAGGCCATCGCCGCGACGGACGCGCTCCGCACCGGCTCCTACTCGAAGACGCTGACCTTCACGCTCTCGACGACGAACCCGTAGTCGACAGCGCCAAGCAAGCCAACAAAAAGGGCCCGCCGAAAGCGGGCCCTTTTTGTTTGCGTATTGACTGCGAGCGCTAGGAGCTCTGGGTCAGCTTGAGGAAGGCCTCGTAGCGGCGCTTGTCGCGCTCCGCCTGGCGGCGCTCCTCGCTGTCCTCCTCGGCGCTGGCGAGCTCGTCCTCGGCGCGCTTGAGGCGGTCCTGCAGGTCGGACGCGTTGAGGTCGTCGACCTTGAAGACCTCGTCGACCAGCACGAGCGCGCGGTCGCCGGTCATCTGCAGGAAGCCCTCACCCTGCGCGTAGCGAACCACCTCGGACTCGGACTTGTACAGCCGGAGCTCCGTCGGGTTCAGCTGCGCGAGCAGCGGCTGGTGGTTGGCGAGGATGCCGATGGACCCCACGCTGGTGCGCGTGGAGACCATCTCGACCTCGTCGTTGAAGACCTCTCCCTCGGGGGTGAGGACCTCGACCTTGAAAGGCGTGCGGGCCACTAGCGGTTCTTCTTCGCCGCCTCGACGACGTCCTCGATCTTGCCCTTGAGCAGGAACGCGGACTCGGGGAGGTCGTCGTGGTCGCCGTTGAGGATCTCGCGGAACGAACGCACGGTGTCGGCGATCGGCACGTACGCGCCGGGCGTACCCGTGAACTGCTCGGCCACGTGGAACGGCTGCGACAGGAAGCGCTCGATCTTGCGCGCGCGCTGCACGAGGACGCGGTCCTCGTCGGAGAGCTCGTCGATGCCGAGGATGGCGATGATGTCCTGCAGCTCGCGGTAGCGCTGCAGCACGCCCTTGACCTCGTTGGCGACGTTGTAGTGCTCCTCGCCGACGATGTCGGGCTTGAGGATCGTCGACGTCGAGTCCAGCGGGTCCACGGCCGGGTAGATGCCCTTCTCGGCGATGCCGCGCGAGAGCACGGTGGTCGCGTTGAGGTGGGCGAACACGGACGCGGGCGCCGGGTCGGTGAGGTCGTCGGCCGGCACGTAGATGGCCTGCACCGAGGTGACCGAGCCCTTACGCGTCGACGTGATGCGCTCCTGCAGCTGCCCCATCTCGGACTCCAGCGTCGGCTGGTAGCCCACCTGCGACGGCATGCGGCCCAGAAGTGCGGACACCTCGGAACCGGCCTGCACGAAGCGGAAGATGTTGTCGATGAACAGCAGCACGTCCTGGCCGTGCTCGTCGCGGAAGTACTCGGCCATGGTGAGGCCGGTCAGCGCGACGCGCATGCGGGCCCCGGGGGGCTCGTTCATCTGGCCGAAGACGAGCATCGTCTTGTCGATGACGCCCGACTCGGTCATCTCGAGCCAGAGGTCGTTGCCCTCGCGCGAGCGCTCGCCCACGCCGCAGAACGCGGACAGACCGCCGTGCTCCTTGGCCAGGTTGTGGATGAGCTCCTGGATGAGCACGGTCTTGCCCACGCCGGCGCCGCCGAACAGGCCGACCTTGCCGCCCTGCGCGTACGGGGCGAGCAGGTCCACGACCTTGATGCCCGTCTCGAACATCTCGGTCGTCGGCGTCAGGTCCTCGACGGTCGGAGCCGAGCGGTGGATCGGCCAGCGCTCCTTGACGTCGAGCTCGGGGCCCTCGTCGATCGGCTCACCGAGCAGGTTGAAGATGCGGCCGAGCGTGATGTCGCCGACCGGGACCGTGATCGGGCCGCCCGTGTCGATGACCTCGACGCCACGCGCCAGGCCGTCGGCGGTGTCCATGGCGACCGCGCGGACGCGGTCGTCGCCGAGGTGCTGCTGCACCTCGAGCACGAGGATCTCGCCGTTGCCGCGGTCAACCGTGATCGCGGAGTAGATGCCGGGCAGCTCGTCCGGGAAGACGGCCTCGATCACGACGCCCTGGATCTCCTCGATCCGGCCGACGTTCTTCTTCTGCGTATCAGCGGTCGCAGCCATAAATGAGTCTCCTTAGACCAGCGACTCGGCGCCGGCGACAACTTCCATGATTTCCTGCGTGATCGCGGCCTGGCGCTCGCGATTGAACTCCAGCGTGAGGTCCTTGATGATGTCGCCGGCGTTCTCGGAGGCGTTGCGCATGGCGGTCATGCGCGCGCCGTGCTCGGACGCGGTCGACTCCAGCAGCGCGCGGAAGATCGAGATCTCCACGTACGCCGGGATCAGGCGCTCCAGGATCTCCTCGGGATCGGGCTCGTACTCGACCAGCGCGTGGTGGCCGGTGTCCTCGGACTCGTCCTGTTCCCCACTGGCGCGGCCGCCGAGGCCCTCGCCGCCCTCGAGGATCGTCGCGTGCTGCAGCGGCAGCAGCGTCTCACGCGTGACCTCCTGCGTGAGCGGCGAGACGTAGCGGTTGTAGACGATCTCGACGCGGTCGACCTCGCCGTCCACGTACGCGGCGACGAGCTCGGACGCGATCTCACGCGCGTTGGCGTAGGCCGGACGGTCCGTGAACCCCGTGAACGCGCCCTTGGGCTCGCGACCGCGGAAGTTCAGTGAGGACACGCCGCGGCGCCCGGAGGCGAACCACACCGTGTTCTTGCCGCCCTGCTCGTACTCGATGCCCGCGCGCAGACCGGCGCGGACGACCTGCGAGTTGAACGCGCCCGCGAGGCCGCGATCGCCCGTGACGAGCAGGATCGCGACCGTGTCCTCGGACTCGTGCTCGTTGAGGATCGGCAGGTTCGGGACGTTTCCGGCCGCCTCCGCCGCCTGGCGGGTCATGCGCCGGATGGCGCCCGCGTACGGGCGCAACGCCTCGATGCGCTGCTCAGCGCGGCGCAAGCGCGCCGCGGCGACCATCTCCATCGCTCGCGTGATCTTCTGGATGTTCTTGACCGACGCGATGCGGCTCTTGACGTCCTTGAGTGCCATGGCGTCTCGCTATGACCCCGCGGCCACCGCGGCCGGCTGCTCTTCGGACTTGCGGCCTTCGCCCGAGCGCAGCGCGTCGTCCTCGGAGAGCGGCTGGCCCTCTTCGTCGAGGTCGTAGCCGAAGTCGCCCACGAACGTCTCGATCGAGGAGCGCAGCGTCTCCTGCGTCTCGTCGGACCAGTCGCCGTCCTTGATCTTCGCGAGCGTCTCCGCCGCGTCGGCGTGCAGGCGCTCGACCAGGCCCGTGTGGAACTCGCCCACGCGGTCTGCGTCGATGCGGTCCACGAAGCCGTTGGTGGCGGCGTAGATGACCGCAACCTGATCCTCGACGGCCAGCGGGCTGCGCTCGTTCTGGTTGAGCGTCTTGACCAGGCGCTCACCGCGGGCCAGCGTGCGCTGCGTGTCGGCGTCCAGGTCGGAGCCGAACTGCGCGAAGGCCTCGAGGTCACGGAACTGCGAGAGCTCGATCTTCAGACGGCCGGCGACGCGCTTCATCGGCTTGATCTGCGCGTTGCCGCCCACGCGGGACACCGAGATGCCCACGTTGATGGCCGGGCGCACGCCCGAGTTGAAGAGGTTCGGCTCCAGGAAGATCTGGCCGTCCGTGATCGAGATGACGTTCGTCGGGATGTAGGCCGACACGTCGCCGGCCTGCGTCTCGATGATCGGCAGGGCGGTGATCGAACCGCCGCCGAGCGAGTCGTTGAGCTTGACCGCGCGCTCGAGCAGGCGGCTGTGCAGGTAGAAGACGTCGCCCGGGTAGGCCTCGCGCCCCGGCGGGCGGCGCAGCAGCAGCGACATCTGACGGTAGGCGTACGCGTGCTTGGTGAGGTCGTCGTAGACCACCAGCGCGTGCTTGCCGTTGTAGAGGAAGTACTCGGCCATGGCGCAACCCGCGTAGGGCGCCATGAACTTGATCGGCGCGGCCTCGTCGGCCGGGGCGGCGACGATGATCGTGCTGTCGAGCGCGCCCGCGTCCTCGAGGGTCTTCGCGAGACCCACGATCGTGGACATGCGCTGACCGATCGCCACGTACACCGAGACGACGCCGGAGTCCTTGTTGTTGATGATCGTGTCGATCGCGATCGCCGTCTTGCCCGTCTGGCGGTCGCCGATAATCAGCTCGCGCTGGCCACGGCCGATCGGGATCATGCCGTCGACGGCCTTGATGCCCGTCTGCATCGGCTCGGTCACCGGCTGGCGCTGGACGACGCCCGGGGCCTTGAACTCGGCGGGGCGGAACTCGTCGGTGGCGATGGCGCCCTTGCCGTCGAGCGGCGCGCCGAGCGGGGAGACGATGCGGCCGAGCATCTGGTCGCCGACCGGGATCTCCAGCAGGCGGTTGGTGCGCTTGACCGTGTCGCCCTCGACGATCTTCTCCCACGGGCCGAAGAGCACGGCGCCGACGTTGTCGGACTCGAGGTTCAGGGCGAGACCGACCACGTCGTGCGGCAGCTCGAGCATCTCGAACGACATGCAGTTCTCGAGCCCGTGGATACGGGCGATGCCGTCACCGATCGTGAGGACGGTGCCGACCTCGGTCAGGTCGGCCTGACCGGCCTCGAGGCCCTCGATGCGGGACTTGAGGATGGAAGTGATCTCATCGGGCTTGATTTGCACGCTTGGCTCCTTAGCGCCGGGTCAGGCCCGAGCGACCTGCTTGCGAAGTTGTTCGAGGCGGTTGCGGATCGAGGCGTCGAGGATCGAGTTGCCGACGCGCACGATGATGCCGCCGATGATGTCGGGCTCCACCGAGGCCGACAGATCGATCTTCTGACCGGTCTGCTGGGCGATCCGGTCGCCGATCTGGGTCACGGTGGCCTGATCGAGCTCCACCGCCGACGTGACCTGGACCGGGAGGCGCTTGTTCTCCTCCCGCCAGAGGCGGTCGAACTCACGCCGGACGCGGAAGACGGCCGGCGTGCGGTGGTTCTCGATCAGCAGCTTGAGGAAGTTGACGACGATCGGGTCGGCGCCTGAGACCGCGCGGTCCAGCCCGTCCGACTTCTCCACCGTGGAGAAATACGGCGAGAAGAAGAACGTCTGCAGCTCGCGGTTGGCGTCGACGGCGTCCGCGAAGGCGCCGAGCTCGTCGCGCACGGTGTCGAGCTTGTTCTGCTCTTGTGCGACCTCGAACAGCGAGCGCGCGTAGACCGCGGCGATCTCTTCCATGGCTAGCGGCGCTCCTCGTTGGCCAAGGCGGCGAAGTCCAACTCGGCGAGCGCTTCGTCGACCAGACGCTTCTGATCAGCGCTGTCGAGCGTCTTGCGCGTCACCTTCTCGGTGGCGAGCACCGTGAGGTCGGCGACCTCGGCGCGGATCTGCTGGATGGCACGGCGCGTCTCGGCCTCGATGTCGCGACGCGTCTGATCCATCATCTCCTCGCGCTTGGCGCGGGCTTCGGCCTGGCTCTCGTTCTCGTGCGCCTCCGCGGTGCGGCGGGCACGAGCGACGATCTCATCGGCCTGACCACGGGCGTCCGAGAGACGCTCGCGGTACTCGCGCAGCAGCTCATCGGCCTCGCGCTTGGTGCTCTCCGCCGTGTCGATCGATTCCTCGATCATCCGCTGGCGCTTGTCGAGCGCCTCGGCGATCCGCGGGAACGCGACCTTCCAGAGGATGAAGAGGGTGAGGCCGAAGACGATCAGCGTCCAGATCATCACCCCGACGACGGGGCTGACGAGTGCGCTGCCGCCGCCCTCGGCCTCTTCGGCTGCGAACAGGGAGATCATCGCGCTCCTAGAGGAAGAAGGCGATCAGGCCCGCCACGAGGCCGTAGAAGAAGCAGGCCTCGGTAAGGGCGAAGCCGAGCCACTGGATGGACGTGATCTCGTCGCGCATCTCCGGCTGACGAGTAACGGACTCGATGACCTTGCCGAAGATGATGCCGATGCCGACGCCGGCGCCCACGGCACCGAGGCCGCCGCCGACGCCGAGTGCGATGGCCTTACCCGCGTCAGCGCCCATGTCCGCCTGGGCGAAGAAGAACGTCAGGATGGTGCTCAGGACAGTCACTGAAACTCCTTTAGTGGGACTCGGCGACCGCGCCGCCGATGTAGATCGCGGACAGAGTGGCGAAGATGAACGCCTGCAGGGTGGCGACGAGGCCCACCTCGAACAGATACAGCGCGAGACCGATCGGCAACAGGAACACGCCGATGCCCGCAATGCCGAGCAGGATCGCCAGACCGCCGGCCATGAAGAGGATGATCAAGTGGCCCGCGAGCATGTTGGCGAACAAACGCACGGAGAGCGAGATGATCCGCATGAAGTTCGACAGCAGCTCGAGCACGAAGATGAAGCCCGCCATGGCGCCGGTGACGCCCGCCGGGATCAGGCTCTTGAGGTAGCCGCCGACACCCTTGGCGCGGATGCCCTCGGTCGTGTAGGACACGAACACGATCAGCGACAGGACGAGCGGGACCGAGACGTTGGCCGTCGCGGCGTAGATCCCGAACGTCGGGATCTCGAGACCGAGGACCGTGAAGTGGTGGTGACCGGTCGGCAGCGGGATGAACCCGATCAGGTTGTTGAACCAGATGAACAGGAACAGGGCCCCGATGAACGGGAACCACTTCCGCGCCATCTTGTCGTCCATGTTCCCGCGGGTGATGTTGTCGCGCATGAGCGCGTAGAGCGTCTCCACGGCGGTCTGCACGCGGTTCGGCCTGGCCTCCATGCGGTTGGCGATGTAGACCATCGACCCGCACGTCAGGATCCCCGAGATCACCAGGTACAAGACGGCCTTGTTGATGTCGAGGAACCCGAGCTCGATCCACGTCGGCAGCTCGAACTCCTCCTGCGGGACGAACTCCTGCCGGCCGATGTTGCCGAAGAGGATGAACGCGAGGACCACCAGCAGCAGGTAGGCGCCACCCGCGAACAGGAGGATCTTCCGGGACTGGCTCATGAGGTTGGCTTGTTCCTCTCCGTCGGGCGAACGATCAGCGTTGTTGCGAGGTAGACCGAGAAGGCGACGAGCGCCAGCAGCGCGGCCATGAGACCGTCTTCCCGTTCTGCGGTCAGGCCGACCACAAGGATGGCGATGCCCATCAGCCAGGCCCGGCCCATCAGGACGGCGAAGTTGATGCCCACCTGCGCCTTCGGCGACTTCTTCCGCGCGGAGCGCTCGATCGCCGAGGCGAGAAAACGACTCGCGATCCAAGTCACGCCCGCGACGACGTAGCCGAGCGCCGGGCCACCCATCAGGATCACGAAGGGTGCGGCCAGGATGATCAGCGCCACATCGAGGTAGCGGACAAAGACCAGGGGGTCGGAAGTGGGCATCGTGGTAGAGCTCATGGCAGGCTGACGTGCCGCACCAGGCCATCCCCACGCGGGCACGCGTGGCGGGAGCATTGACGGACTCCCCGGCCGGTTCGGCGGGGGCCAATATAGCGGCTTCTTCGAGTTTGTAACAACTTTGTGACACCCGCCTCTAGCGCAGTGGGCTGAGGATTGGGTGAACGCCGCGGCCGCGCTCCTCTGCGCGACACCGCCGGAAGGCTAGCCGTACAGTCCTCGTGACGTAGTCCGACCCCATTAGGAGGAACACGAATGCCGACACGCAGCGCGAAGGCCGACTGGCAGGGCGACTTCAAGCGGGGCGGCGGGTCCGTTTCCACGGAGACGGGCATCCTCGACGCCCAGTACAACTTCAGCGGCCGGTTCGAGAGCGGTTCCGGGACCAACCCGGAGGAGCTGCTCGCCGCCACCCACGCGTCCTGCTTCACGATGGCCCTGAGCGTGGGGCTCACCCAGGCCGGCAATCCGCCGGAGTCGCTCGCCACCGAGGCGCACGTCACGGTCGCCGAGGTCGAGGGCGGGTTCGGGATCACGAAGATCGCGCTCTCGGTCACGGGCAAGGTCCCGGGCCTGGACGCCGCCGGCTTCGAGGAGGCCGCACAGGGTGCCAAGGCCGGCTGCCCGATCTCGAAGGCGCTCGCCGCCGTGCCCGAGATCACGCTCGACGTGAAGTTCGAGGACTCCTAGAGATAGGAGTCGATGACCCGGGTGCGGTCGTTGCCGGCCGCGCCCGCGGTCTTGATGGCGGCAAGGGTCGCGGCCATCGCGCGGTAGCCGTTCTCCGCGTTCTGATCCGGCGCGCGATCGAAGGCCGCCTCGTAGCGCTCGGCGAAGCCGGCCGGGACGGCGCCTTCCAGCCCCCCGACCGTGGACTTGCCGGACGGCAGCTCGTTCGGGTTGGACGTCAGGCTCATGTCGCCGCTCGGCGCGACCTGCAAGATGCCCGCGGCGTTGAACAGCGGGATCGTCACGCGGGTGGCGTCGGCGATCGCGGCGATCACCTGCGGGTCGTTGATCGCGCGCCGGGTGGCCTCGGCCTGCGCGTCCTCGTCGGTGCCGAGGTCGAGCGACGTGAAGTTGATCGCGAAGTCGCCGGCCTTGCCGCCCGCATCGGACAGCGCGAGCTTCTCGCCGTCGACGAAGGAGCGGTTGGTATCGCCCGGGTCGGCCGTCAGCGAATAGACCGTGACGGTGCGCCCGATCACTTTGCCGCCGCCGGAGATCCCCTCGTCCTTGGCCTGGCCGCAGCCCGCGGCGAGCGCGGCGACGGCCGCGAGCAGCGCGACGCGCCTCATTCGCCCTCGAGGAGGACGGTGTCCTCGTGCGAGTACGCGGGCGAGCAGCAGCACAGCAGGACGAGCGGCTCGCCGCCCGGGTTCCACAGCTTGTGCTTGACGCCCGGCGGGATCACGACGGTGTCGCCCGCTTTGACGTTGGCCTCTTCCTCACCCAGGCGCATGCGGCCGGCGCCGGAAGTGAAGGAATAGATCTCCTCGGAGACCCGGTGGTAGTGCTCGAACGTCTCGCCGCTCGGTGGGACCGTCGCTTCGGCCAACGACTGGTTGACCGAGTTGCCGGACGGGATGCCCGCGAGCTCGCGGATGGACGAGCCGTCGGCGGTGATGAACGACTCTCGATGTTCGAGGCGGGTGATCTCCACGGGACCCCGAGAATATCCGGGGTCCCGCGGAACTCACTCGATCAGATGACTGCGCGACGGGCCGTCTCGCGGTCCAGGCGGCGCGCCAGCCGGCCGGTGACGTAGGCCGCCCGGGCGCGCAAAGGCGTACTGGGCGGGCGTTCCGGTCGCTGCGGAGTCACCGCACGGATTCGGGACCGGTCGGCGCGTTCTGCGGCGACGACGTGACCCAAGACGGCCTGATTCAGGGAATGCATTTCGATTGGCTCCAGTGGTGTTGAACGGAGCCGCCCGCACGTCCGCGACGGGACGCTGCAAGACCTCGGGGCTATTCAGAGGAGGTCGCGGGCGGCAGATGGACTGCCCGCGACCGAAACTCAATCGTTCGACGCGAGCAGGACGAAGGCGTGACGGAGAACGCCGCCTTCAACTGCTGAGAAAATCGCGTCCTTGGTCATCACGGTCCTGCTCACCTCCCCGGGCATCGGCCGGTCGATTGATCGTGTCCAGAGCAAGGTACCGGCTCGTGCACGGTGCGCGCAAGTGCGGTTAGCCGCACAGTTCATCCTCGGACTTGGCCGAACTCGCCGGTCTCGAGGTCGTGGTCGACCCGCTCGTCGATGTCGTGCTCGGACGTGTCCGGGTCGGTGCGGCGCAGCTGCCACTCACGGACGCGACGGAGCTTGATGATCTCCAGCACCCAGATCAGGTAGAGGCTCAAGGCCACGCACAGCGCCAGCAAGGCGCCCATCAGCGCGGCCCAGCCGGCGACGAGCTCGCCGCCGCGCTGAGAGTACGGGATGAAGCGCAGCGCGACCGCCGTGCCGGCCATCACGAACGTCCACGCGTACAGCCACAGGATCGAGCGTCGCGTGGACCACTTCATCCGGTAGAAGCGGTGATGGAAGTGGTTCGAATCCCCGCGGTAGATCGGGCGCCGGTACTTGATCCGCTTGAGCACCACGAAGCCCGTGTCCAGCAGCGGCACGGCGAGCACGACGAGCGGCCCGACGAGCGCGATCAACGCGTTGGTCTTGAGCGTGCCCTCCACGATCACGGCCCCGAGTAAGAGCCCGAGCAGGTTCGAGCCGCAGTCCCCCATGAAGATCTTCGCGGGGGGAAAGTTCCAGAGCAGGAAGCCGAGCGCGGCGCCGGCGGTGATCGCCGACAGCGTCCCGGCCGTGCGGCGCCCGAGGTCGAACGCGATGATCGCGAAGGCCACCGCCGCGATCGCGCACACGCCCGCGGCGAGCCCGTCCGCGCCGTCGGAGAAGTTGACGATGTTCATCAACAGCACGAGCGCGAACATCGTCAGCGGCCCACCGAACTCGCCCAGCTCGACCCGGTGCAGGAACGGGAACGTGAACGCGTCCACGACGACGCCGGACATCACGAGCACGCCCGCCGCGAGGAACTGACCGGCGAGCTTGACGATCGGCGGCAGCTCGAAACGGTCGTCGAGCGCGCCCACGATCGTGATCAGCGCCGCCGCTGCAAGGATTCCTTCAGTCCGGTCGTTGTCGGGCAGGAACAAGAGACCCGCCACGAGCGCGCCGCCGAAGATCGCCAGGCCGCCGAGCAGCGGCGTCGCGTCCTTGGCCAGCCCGATGTCCTTTTGTTGATCGACCGCGCCGATACGCCGCGCAAAGCGCGCCGCGAGCGGCGTGAGCGCGGCCGCCACGGCGAAGGCGACCAGCGCGGCGAGGACGGCCTCCGTGACCATGGTTGCGGCCACAGGATCGCAGGGCCACCCGACGGGAGGACGTCAAGACCTGTTGACATCCCGTAAAGCGGGATTGTGGAGCGGCAGGTCAGGGAAGGACACGCCGCGACGTCGACTGCCCCGTCGACGCGCCCGTTTGCCATGCCCCAGCCGCTTGCCCACGCCTTCCTGGCCCTCGCCGACGAACCCACCGCGGTCGATCAGCGGACCCTCCCGCGCGTGTTCGCCGCAGCCGTGGCGACCGTCTTGCTCGCCGTCGGAGCTCCGCTCGGCGTCCTCGTCGTGAACCCGTCCGATCACGCCATCGGCCCGCTCGCCGGGTCGAAGTACACGCTCACGCTGGACGACTCGGACTGATGGACTCGACGGTCGCCTACTCGCCGCCGTGGGAGCAGGAGAGACCGCGTTCGCGACCCACCTGGGGGTTCGCCGAGGGTGACGAGCTCGCCCCGGGCCGGACCGTGCTGCGCCGGATCGGCGGCGGGCGCCGCTACGAGGCGATGCTCGTCTGGGACGACCACCGCCTCGCCGTGCTCGTGGCCAAGGTCCTGCGCCCGGATCACGCCGCGGACCCGACCGCCCTGGACGACCTGCGCCGCGAGGCCGCCCTGCTCGAGCAGCTCGGCCACCCCGTCGTCGTCCGCGGGTTCGGCTCCGTGGCCGAGGGCGGCTTTCCCCATCTCGTGCTCGAGCATCTCGACGGACCGACACTCGATGAGCTGCTCGCCGACGGCCATACGCTCGCGCTCGAGCAGATCCTGCCTTTGGGGTTGCACGTCGCCTCCGCCCTGCACTACCTGGCCGGCGAGGGCATCGTGCACCTCGACGTCAAGCCGAGCAACATCGTCATGGGCGGCCCGCCGCGCCTGATCGACCTGTCCGTCGCCCGCACGGTGGCCGAGGCCGCCGCGCTGCGCGCCCCGATCGGCACCGACGCCTACATGGCCCCCGAGCAGTGCGAGCCCGACGGCCGGCTCGGCCCGCCCGCCGACATCTTCGGCCTCGCGGCCACGCTCTACACCGGCCTCACCGGCACGCGCCCCTTCCCGCCGTGCGAGCACCGCTGGCCGCAGCTGAGCACCACCCCCGCCCCGCTTCCCCGCCGCACCCCTTCTGCGCTCGCCGAGGTCCTCCTCGCCGGCCTGGACCCGGACCCGGCCGCCCGCCCCACCGCCCGCGCCTTCGCCACCGCCCTCGAACCGCTCGTCGCCGCGCTTCCGCACCGCATGACCCTCGGCCGTAGATAAAGGGCCAGGCCCTCTATCTAAAGAGGGACTGTCCCTCTTTAGGTTTCTGGCGGCGGCGCGACAGGGGCCGTACGGGCAGCCACACCGCGCGGACGGTGCTCCGCTGGGACCGTGAACGTCCCATGAGAACCACAGCGCGCCGGGAACCTGAAGTCGCCGCGCAGCGGCGCCGCGCGGCCGCCTCTCCGCACCCGTTGCTCGCCCTCCAGCAGAGCGCGGGCAACCAGGCCGTCGTTCGCCATCTCGCCCGCTTCCGCGGCCCTGAGGAGGAGGACGTGGAGCAGGTGATGGAGCAGCTCGCGACGGGTCGCCATCCGCTCTTCATCGCGATGCAGCTGGCACCGGACGAGGAGGAGCGCCGCCGGCGTACGCTCGCGCTGCGCCAGTTCGACGGGCCGTGGCTCGCGAAGCTGCGCGCGCTCGGGACGAGCAAACAGCACCCGAACCCCACCGTGCAGGACATGGTGCTCGCCGCGATCCAGCTCGAGGCCGTCGCGACCGCCGAGGGCGCGTTGCTGAACCCCGAGGACGCCCACGAGACGGCGTACACGGAGGTCGAGATGGGCAAGAACCTGAACTGGTGCGGCTTCTTCGCCGTCGAGAAGTTCCTGCAGTCCGACCTGGACCGGGAGCTCAAGTCCGGCTACTTCCACGTCAAGAACGTGCACGACTACTTCCAGTACCGGTACGCGTTCGGCCCGCAGGCCCGGGTCAAGAAGTGGATCCACGCCGAGGACCAGTGGCACGCGCTCGACGAGTACCACGCGCAGCGCGGGTCCAAGCGACAGTGGCTCACGAACGAGGATCTGCAAGGCGGGGAGGCACTCGACATCCGCGCCGGCGACATCGCGCTGCTGGACCACGAGGCCGACGGGCGCCCCAACCACATCGTGATGGTCCACTCCTACGACCCGCAGACCCGCCACCTGCGCACGATCGGCGGCAACGACCGCGGCTACCAGGTCGACCACCGCACGGAGCGGGGCCCGGTCACCGAGGAGGTCGGCGAGCTCGAGGACGCGACCGGAATGCCGCTGCGCAAGCGCCAGGCCGGCACGCCGAAGGTCGGCATGCGGCTCCCTGACCTCGTCAACGTGTTCGGCGTCGGCCGCCCGTCGATCGTCGACTTCGAGGAGCACCGCTACGACAGCGCGAGCCGCAAGGGCCCGCCGGCGACGCTCTAGGCGTCCAGGACCTCGCGCACCTTCGCCGTCAGCGCCCGCTCGGTGAACGGCTTCTCGATGAAGGCCGCGCTCTCGCCCAGCACGCCGTGACGATGTACGGCCGCGTCGGAATAGCCCGACATGAACAGGATGCGCATGTCCGGGACGGCCGCGGCGACAAGCTCGGCCAGCTCCTGGCCGCCGACGTCCGGCATCACGACGTCGGTCAGCAGCAGGTCCACGCCCAGCTCCGTGCACACGCGTATGGCCTCGTCGGGACCTTGGGCGGTCAGGACCGTGTAGCCGTTGCCTTCCAGCAGCAGGCGGACGAGCTCGCGGACGTTCGCGTCGTCTTCGACCACGAGCACGGTCTCGGTCCCCGCGGCCGGCTCGGGCTCGCGCGTCACCGCCGGCGTCTCGCCGGCGGGGCAGTCCTGCGCCGGCAGGTAGATCTTGAACGTGGTACCGCTGCCGCGCTCGCTGTAGACGTAGATGCCGCCGCCGCTCTGCTTGACCACGCCGAACACGGTCGCGAGCCCCAGGCCCGTGCCCTCGCCGCCCTGCTTGGTGGTGAAGAACGGCTCGAACAGGTGTGCGCGGGTCTTGTCGTCCATGCCGACGCCGGTGTCGGAGACGGCGAGCAGCACGTGTGGGCCCGTGAGCTCGTCCGTGCCGTGGGCCTCGAGCTCGACGTTGCGGGTCTCGAGCGTGAGCGCGCCGCCGTGCGGCATCGCGTCGCGGGCGTTGGCGGCGAGGTTGAGGATCACGCGCTCGATCTGCGCGCGGTCGGCCTCGACGGCCGAGAGGTCCGCCGCGAGCCGCGTCGCCACGCTCACGTCGTCGCCGATGATGCGATGCAGCATCGACTCCATGCCGGCGACGATCTCGTTCAGGTCCAGCACCTTCGGGTGCAGCACCTGGCGCCGGCTGAAGGCCAGCAGCTGGCGCGTGAGGCCCGCCGCCTGGCGCGCGGCGCGGGCGATCTCCTCCAGCTCCTCGCCGCCGTCGCGGGCGAGCAGGATCTCGGTGTAGCCCGAGATCACGGTCAGCAGGTTGTTGAAGTCGTGCGCGACGCCGCCGGCGAGCCGCCCGATGGCCTCCATCTTCTCCGCGTCCGTGAGCCGGCGCTCGAGCCGCTTGCGCTCGCTGACGTCGTGCGCCACGACGAGCACGGCGTGATGGCCCTCGAAGTCGATCCGCCCGGTGGTGACCTCGACGTCGATCTCCGAGCCGTCACGGAGCAGATGGCGCCACTCCTTGGCCTCGCGTGAGCCGGCGCCACCGTGGCTGGTGATGTCGGCGAGCAGCAGCGCGACCTCCTCCGGCGGGCGGATGTCCTTGATCGTCATCCCGCCGAGGAACTCGTTGCGGTCGTAGCCGTAGCGCTCGACGGTGGCGTCGTTGACGGCGAGGAACCGCAGACTGTCGAAGTCGTAGACCCACATCGGCGTCGGCGACGCCTCGAACAGCATCTGCGTCCGCGCCCGGGTCCGGTCGGACTCGATCGCGGCCGCCGAGCGGCGCGCGATCTCCGTCATCAGCTCGACGTCCGCGTTGCCGTAGTGGCGTTCCGTCGCCAGCAGCGAGAGCGTCCCGATCACGCGCGTGCCCGTCGAGAGCGGCACGCACAGCGCCGACTTGAGCTTCAGCGCCCGCATCTCGGCGAGCCGGCCCCAGTTGCCGCGCGAGGCGGCGAAGAGCGCGTCCTCGTTGATCTCGCGCACCAGCTCCGGCTCGCCCGTGCGCATGACGATCGCGGGGCCGTGCGGCGCGTCCGGCGGCAGCGGCGGGAACGCCTTGGGGAGCGCGACGCGCCGTTCGAGCTCCCCGTCCTCGCCTTCGAGGTCGATCGCGCACCAGCCCGCGAACGCCGGGACGAGCAGCTCCGCGACGCGTTCGAGCGTCTGCTGGCGGGCGAGACCCGAACCGAGAATGGCCCCCACGCGCGCCAAGAGGGTCAGCTGCGCCGTGGCAGCTTGCTCGTGCATGTCGGTAAGTGTGGCTTACACGGCAGCCGGCGTGCCGAGGTGCGCGTAGAGCGGGAAGCGATCGGCGATCGCGGTCACGCGCTCCGTCAGCTCCGCCTTGGCCGACTCGAAGTCCGGCTGCAGCGCGCGGGCGATCAGCTTGCCGACCTCGACGAAGTCGTCCTGCTGGAGGCCGCGCGTGGCCAGCGCGGGCGTGCCGATGCGCAGGCCGCTCGTGACCATCGGGGGACGCGGATCGAACGGGACCGCGTTGCGGTTGACCGTGATGCCCACGCTGTGCAGGCGATCCTCGGCCTGCTGCCCGTCGAGCTCGGAGTCGCGCAGGTCCACAAGGACCAGGTGCACGTCCGTGCCGCCGGTGAGCACGCTGACGCCGTTGCCGGTGCCGAGCAGCTCTTCGGCGACCGCCTGGGCGCCGGCGACGGTGCGCTCCTGGCGCTCCTTGAAGAGGTCGCTCGCCGCGATCTTCAGCGCGACGGCCTTGGCCGCGATCGCGTGCTCGAGCGGGCCGCCCTGCTGACCCGGGAAGACCGCGGAGTTGATCTTCTTCGCGTACTCCTCGCGGCACAGGATGAGGCCGGAGCGCGGGCCGCCGAGGGTCTTGTGCACGGTCGTGGTGACCACGTCGGCGTACGGCACCGGGTTCGGGTGCACGCCCGCCGCCACGAGGCCGGCGAAGTGCGCCATGTCGACCATCAGCAGCGCGCCGACCTCGTCGGCGATCTCGCGGAAGCGCGGGAAGTCCAGCACGCGCGGGTAGGCCGACCAGCCGGCCAGCAGCAGCTTCGGGCGGTGCTCCTTGGCGAGGCGCTCGACCTCGTCCATGTCGATCCGGTGGTCGGTGGCCGAGACCTCGTACGGGACGATGTCGTACAGCCGGCCGGACACGTTGATCTTCATGCCGTGGCTGAGGTGACCGCCGTGCGGGAGGCTCAGGCCCATGATCCGGTCGCCGGGCGTGAGCAGCGCGTGGTAGACGGCCGTGTTGGCCTGCGCGCCCGCGTGCGGCTGGACGTTCGCGTGCTCGGCGCCGAACAGCGACTTCGCCCGGTCGATCGCGAGCTGCTCGATGATGTCGACGTACTCGCAACCGCCGTAGTAGCGCTTGCCCGGGTACCCCTCGGCGTACTTGTTGGTCAGGACCGAGCCCTGACACTCGAGCACGGCCTGGGGCACGAAGTTCTCTGAAGCGATCATCTCCAGCGTGCGCTGCTGGCGATCCAGCTCATGGCCGATGGCCTCGGCGACCTCGGGGTCGACCTCGGCGAGCGGCCGATCGAAGTAGTCGGGCTGCAGGGCGGTCATGACGATTGACGGTAGCGCGTCACAAAGACGGCCACACGAACCAGTAGTGCGGTGATGGAAGACGACGAGCTGCTCAGCCGAAGCGCGCGGGATCCGGCCGCGTTCGGGGCGTTCTACGAGCGCCACGAACGGCTCGTGCTCGGCTTCTTCGTGCGCCGGGTCGGCGATCCGGAGCTGGCCGCGGACCTCTCCGCGGAGACCTTCGCGGCGGCGCTGCTGGCCGCGCGCCGGTTTCGCGGCGACGGCGCGCCGGCCTCGGCCTGGCTGATCGGCATCGCGCGCAACGTGCTCGCGGGCAGCTTGCGCAAGGCGCGGGTCGAGAACCGTGCCCGCCGGCGGCTCGGGATGGAGCCGATCGTGCTCGACGAGGCGCTGCTGGAGCGGATCGCCCGCATCGACACCGAGGCGCTCGTCGCCCGCCTCGCGCCGGACCAAGCCGAGGCCGTCCGGGCTCGCGTCCTCGACGACGAGGACTACGGCGACATCGCCGCGCGCCTGCGGTGCTCGGAAAGTGTGATCCGCCAACGCGTGAGCCGTGGGCTCGCGACCTTGCGGCAGATCGTCGAGGAGGAGACGCGATGAGCGAGTTCCCGGCCCTGAAGGATGCGCTGGTGCGCGCGGCGGCCCGGCGTCGCCGACGGCGCCGCACGGTCGGGGCGGCCGTGCCCGCCTTCGCGATCGCCGCCGCCGCGTTCGTGTTCGCGTTCGCTTCGTCCACCCCACCGGAGCAGGAGCGCGTGGCCTCCCCGCTCTCGCAGCGGTTCTCCGTCTTCGCCCGGCCGCAGACGGACGCGGACCGGGCCCTGCCCGAGCGGCTCGCCCGGGCGGGCACCGGCGGGACGATCGACCTGGCGCTGACGCGGCGTGTCGCCGACGGCGCGTACGTGCTCGCGACGCGCGAAGGCTCCGTCTGCATCGTCATGCCTGAGCGCGGGAACCAGATCAAGGTGAGCTGCGGGCCCGTCGCGCGCGCTGCGGCGGGTGACGCACCTGTGATGACCGGGACGGCGAAGCAGACCGTCCGGCTGGTCGCAGACGGCACCCGAGACGTCATCGTCGCCTACGGCGACGGCTCCCGCAGCGAGGTCCCGGTCCGCGACAACGTGATCGTCGTGCGCGACCCCGACAACGTGCGCGTCGTGTCCTGGACCGACGCGGCCGGGGTGCGCCATGTCGCCCGCCGCGCGAGCCGCAGCAACCTCCTCCTGCTGCTGGACGACTGCCGCCGTCCGATCGAGCCGCTGCCCGCGGACGGCGTGGCGCAGGCAACGCGCGAAGCGCTGCTGAACGTCGATCGCATCTACCCGTCGGCCAAGCGCGCGCGGGTGATCGGGACCCAGCTCGCCCCGCCGCGAAGCTGCCCGGGCTCGGACCCTGCCGACACCGTCGCCGTCCGGCTCCGTCTCGACACGCGCGACATCGTGGTCCTGATGGGCTCGATCGAGGGCAAGCTCACGCCCTACCGGCTCAAGGTCGAAGGGTGAGCGTGCCCACGTGCAGGAGCTCTCCGTCGAGCCGCGGCTTCACGAGGTCGTTGCCGCGCAGCCCGGGCACTTCCCAGCGCCGCGTCGCCTGCGTAACGGTGTCGAGGCCCTCCACCCAGGAGCGGTCGCGCTGGAAGAGCGTGTACGCCCAGCGGCCGTCGGACACACGCGCGCTCGGGCGAGCGGTCAGCTCGCCTGCGATCGCGCGCGGCGCGCCGGGTTCGGCGCGGTCGAGCACCACCAGCTCGGAGCGCAGAGGGTCGCGATTCGGCGCGGTGAGGCGGCGCAGGTAGACGTAGCGGCCGTGGGGCGAGATCGCGGTCACGGTGTACGGCCCGGGGAGGCTGAACCGTCCGAGCTCCTCGAAGTTCGTCGCGCGCAGCACGAGCAGCCGTGTGCGGCGCACGGGGTACACGGCCGGGATCTCGGCGAGCACCAGCACGCGACCGTCGGCGGACAGGCCTGTCATGGCCCCGTCGTAGGCCGCCACCGGCGCGCCGTAGCGGCGCGGCAAGTGCTTCCAGCGATCGACGGCGCCTCCCTCGCGGTGCACGGCCTGCACGAGCGAGCCGCGCCCGCTGGGCAACACGATGTAGGTGAACGCCCGGCCGGGCGCGGTGGCGCCGTTGCCGCCCCAGTTCGCGACGGGGATCCCGCCGCCGGACGCGTGGGCCGTGGCGGGCCCCAACAGCGCCGCGGCGACGACGAGTGCGATGCGCATGCCCCGTCTACGAAGACGGGGCGTCGCGAAGTCCCACGGCGACACGCTCGATGCCGGCGAGGTCGCGGACGCGCGCCACGTCGGTGAAGCCGGCCGCGCGCAGGAGGGTCTCGACCGCCTCAGCCTGCTCGTGGCCGTGCTCGACCGCGAGGAAGGGCACCGGCGCGGCGGCGAGGCGGCGGATGACGTCGAGGCCGTCGGCGCCGGCGAACAGGGCGCTGTGCGGCTCGAACAAGCCGACGTCGGGCATCAGCCGCGCGTCGGCCTCGACGTAGGGCGGGTTGGAGACGATCGCGTCGGCTTCCAGGCCGGCCCAGAGGTCGCCGTGGACGAACTCGACCTCCAGCCCGAGCCGGAGCGCGTTGTGGCGGGCGACGTCCAGCGCGTCGGCGCTCACGTCGGTCGCGAGCACCTGTAGGTCCGGCCGCTCCTGCTTCAACGCCAGCGCGATCGCGCCCGACCCCGTACCCACGTCGATCACCCGCGCGCCGCTGCGCAACGACAAGGCCGCCTCCACCACGAACTCCGTCTCCGGCCGCGGGATCAGCACGCGCCGGTCGACGGCCAGCTCGATGAACCGGAAGCCTTTGCGGCCGGTGATGTACGCGACGGGCTCGCGCTCGCGGCGGCGACGCACGAAGTCCATGAACACCCGCGCGGTCGGGCCGGCCACTTCGCGCCGCGAGTCGGAGATCAGCTCCGCGCGTGAGACGCCCAGCGCCGCTGCGAGCAACACCTCCGCGTCCAGGCGCGGGTTCTCACAGCCCGCCGCGGTGAGCGGGATCATCGCCGAGTCGATCGCGTCGCGGACCGGCGTCCCGAACCGGCTCAACCGACCGCTTGCTCTTCCAGGCGCCGGCGCTTCTCGGCGTCCTGCAACGCGCTGCTGATCTCGTCCAACTCGCCGCCGAGCACGGCCTCGAGGTTGTGGACGGTCAGGTTGATGCGGTGGTCGGTGATGCGGCGCTGCGGATAGTTGTAGGTGCGGATCTTCTCCGCGCGGTCGCCCGTGCCCACCTGGGACTTGCGTTCCGCGGACAGCGTGGCCTGCTGCTTGGCCAGCTCGGCCTCGTAGAGCTTCGCGCGCAGGAGCTTCATCGCCCGCTCGCGGTTCTGCAGCTGGGACTTCTCGTCCTGCATCGAGATCACGATCCCGGACGGCTTGTGCGTGATGCGCACCGCCGAGTCCGTGGTGTTGACCGACTGGCCGCCTGGCCCGCTCGACCGGTAGACGTCGATCTGCAGGTCGTTCTGGTTGACCTCGACCTCGACGTCCTCGACCTCGGGCAGCACCGCGACCGTCGCCGTGGACGTGTGGATGCGCCCCTGGGACTCGGTCTCGGGCACGCGCTGCACACGGTGCGTTCCGCCTTCGAACTTGAAGATCGAGTAGGCCGCGTCGCCCTTGACCTCGAACGTGTAGGAGCCGTCGTTGGCGTCCATCGTCTCGGCCTTGAAGCCGAGCCGCTCCGAGTACCGCTGGTACATGCGGTACAGGTCGCCGGCCCAGATCGCGGCCTCGTCGCCACCCGCGCCGCCGCGGATCTCGACGATCACGTTCTTGTCGTCGTTGGGGTCCCGCTCGACCATCGCGAGCCGGATCTCCTCTTCGAGCGTCTCGATCCGCGCTCGTGCGCTCTCGAGCTCGGCGCGCGTCTCGGCGTCCTCGCCGCCCTCTTCGAGCAGCTCCTTCGCCCCTTCGGCGTCCGATTGCGCCAGGCGCCAGGCCTCGGCCAGCTTGGCCGCGGGCGACAGCCGGTTGTAGATGCGGCCGACCTCGGCGAAGCGCTCACGATCCGTGATGACGTCGGGATCGCCCATCTGCGCTTCGGCTTCGCCGAACCGCGCTTCGATTTGCTCGACCAGGGCTTCGATCACAACGATTGAGTCTAGGCCGCGGTCGCAGCGGTCAACGCCGCGATGGCCACCACCACCTGCTCGTCCTCGGGCTCGCGCGTCGTGAGCTTCTGCAACTGCATGCCCGGCCAGATGATCGGCTGGACCCACCCGCGGCCGCGATTGCGCCCCGCGAACTTGATCAGCTCGAACGAGAGGCCGGCCACCAGCGGCACGCCGAGGATGCGGGTGAGCAGCAGGATCCACCACGCCGGCAGCCCGATCGGCGCGAACACGAACACGGCGACGAGCATCACGAGGAGCATGAAGCTGGTCCCGCACCGCGGGTGCAGGCGGCTGAAGCGCTGGGTGTTGGCGGCCGTCAGCGGCACGCCGGCCTCGTAGGCGGCGATCGTCTTGTGCTCGGCGCCGTGGTACTGGAACAGCCGGCGCAGATGCGGCTGGTAGGCGAGCGCGGCGAGGTACGCGAGGAAGATCGCCGTCCGGACGC
Organism: Solirubrobacter taibaiensis; assembly: GCA_027587225.1. Lineage (GTDB taxonomy): Bacteria > Actinomycetota > Thermoleophilia > Solirubrobacterales > Solirubrobacteraceae > Solirubrobacter > Solirubrobacter taibaiensis. Next base: position 39,648 of record JAPDDQ010000028.1, on the reverse strand, counting down.
CGCCTTCGACGAGCCAGAACAGGTAGGCGGAACCGAGCCGGTCCTTGACGAGGCTCGTCAGCAGCACCGGGATGACGAAGAAGAGTCCGATGGCGAGCGCGAGGCCGGCGACGATCGCGAACGCCCAGGTGCGCTTCGGAATCGGCTCTTGCTCCTGCGCCTCGGCGCTGATCTGCAGCGCCTTGACGCCGATCGACATCCCCTGCGCGAGGGCGACCACGCCACGGATGACCGGCCACCGAAGCACCGGGCTACGAGCCCAGGAGACGACCGGGTGGGTCTCGACGGCGATCTCGCCGTCCTTGCCGCGGGTGGCGACGGCCCATGCGGAGACGCCACGCATCATCACGCCCTCCATGACGGCCTGGCCGCCGACGGGGGCATCGCGCTGCTCCGGGCTGTTGCTCACATACGAGTGATCGACAACCCGGAGCGCGCATTGAGCGCCAAGGGCGCTCGCTTACTTGCTGCGGTTGGCGCCGGACTTGGCCAGCTTGCGCTGGAAGCGCTCGACGCGTCCGCCCGTGTCCATCAGCTTTTGCTTGCCGGTGTAGAACGGGTGGCAGTTGGAGCAGATCTCGACGTGCATGTCGCCCTTGGTGGAACGCGTCACAAACTCGTTCCCGCAAGTACAGCGGACATTCGCCTCTGCGTATTCGGGGTGGATCTCGGTCTTCATGGCTCTTACCAGTGTAGGCGGGCGTACAAGCTCAGCAGGAGGCGATGAGCGAGTCGTTCTCCTCGTTGGACTCGTCCACCTCCGAGCCGGGATCGACGACCGCTTCCAGGGCCTCACCGTCGGTGCACGCTGCGCCGGGCATGAAGACGTCGATCGACTGCCCGGGCGCCAGCCCGACCACCCGCGTCGTGCCCAGCGGGACGCCGCCGACGATGAAGGCGACGTCGAACGGGCCGGCCGCCGTGCGCCCGCGGTTGAAGACCTTCGCGACGTAGCCCGCCGAGTCGTCGGCGACGTCGCGCAGGACCAGGTCCGGGCGCGTCTCCGGCACGCGGCACACCGGCGACGTCGCGCGCTCGGTCCGCACCGTCTTGCCCTTCGCGGTGCGCCAGCGGAAGGTCACGACGGTCCGGTAGTCCGAGCCCGGCAGCAGCCCCTGCACGGTCTTCTCGTACGTGTACTTGGCGAAGCCGCTCGGCACCGTGATCCACGCATCGAAGCCGTCCGCGGCGACCTTGCGCCACTTCGTCTTGCCCTGCCCGACCTGCAGCGTGAACTTCATCTGCATCTTCGTTTGACGCAGCGCGCTCTGACGGCCCTCGAAGACCGCCTCGCCGGTGGCCGGCTCGCACTTCGCGAGCACAGCTTTGCCCAACGGCGCGGCGTTCGCGGCCGGTACCAGCAGACAGAAAACAGCAAGGCAAAGCCCGGCGATACGACCCCAGCGAATCATGCGACGCTAAGAACCCGCACACCCGATGTAAGTTGCGCGTATGCCCTCCTACGACTGGGAACGTCCGCTCGAAGACCTCAAGGAGCTCGCGGAGCTGACGGGAGGCCCGGACGGGGCCCGCCGCCTCGCCTGGAGCGAGGACTGGCGGACGGCGCGGAAGTGGCTGCTCGGCAAGCTCGAGGAGACCGACGCCACCGTGGAGCGCGACGTGGCCGGGAACCTGTGGGCGACGGTGCCGGGTGAGAGCGACAAGATCGTCGTGGTCGGCTCGCACATCGACGCGGTGCCCAACGGCGGCTGGCTCGACGGCTGCCTGGGCCTGCTCGCCGCGGTGGAGGTCCTGCGCGCGCACAAGGGCGAGACGCCGCAGGTCACGTTGAAGCTGGTCGACTGGGCCGACGAGGAGGGCGCGCGCTTCGGCCGGTCCCTGCTGGGGTCGAGCGCCGCCGCGGGGACGCTGGAGCCGGATGCGGTCCGGCACCTGGAGGACAACCAGGGCATCGCGCTCCCGGACGCGCTGGCCGAGAACGACGTCGACCTGGACACGATGGGCGAGGCCGAGCTGCCGGAGATCGCGGCCTACCTGGAGCTGCACATCGAGCAGGGTCCGCGCCTGGAGGAGGCGGGCAAGCCGGCCGCGGCGGTCATCGGCTGCTTCGGCGTCGAGCGCCACAGCATCACCTTCACCGGCAAGGCCAGCCACGCGGGCTCGACGCCGATGAACCTGCGCAAGGACGCCTTCCTGGCCGCGGCCCGCTTCGGCCTGGCGGCGCGGGCGAGCGCGATCGAGCGCGGCGGCGTGGCCACGATCGGCACGGTCACCGCCGCGCCCGGCATCCCCACGATCATCAACCAGCGCTGCGAGGTGACGCTCGACCAGCGGGCGTTCAAGCCCGAGCAGTTGAAGGACATGCTCGCGGATGTGAAGGCCGCCGCCGACCGCATCGCCGACGAGGACGGCCTGACCGTCGAGTGGAAGCAGATCTGGCAGATCGACCCGATCCCGTTCGACTCGAAGCTCGTGGACCTGGCCGCGCAGGCCGTCGGCGAGATCACCGGCGACGAGGACCCGCCGCGGCTGCCGTCCGGCGCCCTGCACGACGCCGCCGAGGTCGCGCGGCGCTATCCGACCGTGATGGTCTTCTCCAGCTCGATCGACGGGGTGAGCCACAACCCGACCGAGGACACCAAGGAGGACGACCTGCGCGTCGCCCTCCAGGCCTACGGGCGGCTCTACGACTTGACGGCCGGGATGATCTCCGAGCCGTAGGCCTCGAGCGTCTCGTCCTGGCCCTCGGTCATCAGATAGACAATCCACTCATCGACGCCGATGGCCTCCAGGCCTCTCAGGCGCTCCACGACCTGAGCGGCCGAACCGATCACGGTGAAGCGGTCGCAGATCTCGTCCGAGACGAACGAGCCGTGCGCCGCGCCGACGCGTGAGTGGTCCTTGTAGTCGTAGGCGTCGCGCTCCTTGACGTAGTCCGTGAGCTCACGCGGGATGTCGGACGTCTCGCCGTGCACGCGGATGATGTCGGCGACGTGGTTACCGACCATCGCCGGGAACCAGCGCACCTCCTCGCGCGCCTGGGCGATGTCGTCGGTGACCTTCGACGGCGCGCACACCAGGCAGCGCAGCGCGGCCGGATCGCGGCCGGCCTCCTCGGCGGCCTTGCGCGCCGTGGCCATCGTCCACTCGATGATCGCCGGGTCGGCGAGCTGGATGATCACGCCGTCCGCCACGCGCCCCGCGACGCCCAGGGCACGCGGCCCGTACGCGGCGACGTAGAGCGGAATCTCCGGCTTGTCCTGAGCCCACTTGAGCTGGATCTCGGTGCCTTCCCAGTCCACCGGGCGGCCGTTCATGAAGGCCTTGATCATCGAACAGCGCTGCTCGAACATCGCGATCGGCGTGGGCTTGCGTCCCATCACGCGCACGGCGCTGTCGCCGCGGCCGATCCCCATGACCATGCGACCGCCGGAGATGTCCTGCAGCGTCGCGTGCGCGGAGGCCGTCACGGCCGGCTCGCGCGTGACCGGATTGGTCACGCACATCCCGATCCGCATCGTGGACGTGCGGTCCGCGAGCAGCGTGATCAGCGGATACGGCTCCTGCCACAGGATCGGGGAGTCGTAGGTCCAGCCGGAGTCGAAGCCGAGCGACTCCGCCTTCACGATCAGGTCGACCAGCCGTTGGAACGGCGGGTCCGGGAGCACGGTCACGCCAAAATCGAGCACGCCCGGACGGTACTAGACGAAAGTTCTATGGCTCGCCACGGGCCAATCGCGACCATCACGACGTGGCCACTCCGTTGAAGGTCTTCGTCGCGCTCCTCGCCAGCCTGGCCTTCGCGGCCCCGGCCTCCGCCAACACCGTCGTCATCGTGTCGCAAGCCGGCTCGGGGTCGGTCGTCGGCGCGCCCGGCTGTACACGCGCCGACGTCCCCAACAGCCTCGTCGCTCCGTGTTTCGGGACCAACCTGGTGAATCAGACGATCACCTTCACCGCCAACCCTCAGGGGTCGCCCGTCGGGCACTGGAAGTTCATCGGTTGGGCGGGTTGCCCGTCGGTGATCAGCATCAATCAGTGCCAGGTGACGGATAACGCCGGACCCATCTTCGCTGGCCAGCGGGAGATCACCGCGATCTTCCAGGACTCACTAGGCCCGACCCTCAACAGCGTGTCGTTCGCGCGGTCGACGACGACGGACCGCGGGGCGACGTTCAGCTGGGGCTCGAACGAGCCGCTGAGCTCGGCGCGCTGCTCGATCGACAACGCCCCCGAGACCCCCTGCACGGGGGCCACCTCCCACACCGCGGTGGTGAGCGAGGGGCAGCACACCTTCAAGGTCCTCGGACTCGATCGCTCGGGCAACCCCGGCTCGTTCACCGGCAACGTCGACTTCCGCATCCTCGACACAACGCTGGTGAGCACGCCCGCCTCGGTCTCGAACGACAAGAACCCGACGTTCGTGTTCTCGACGGGGCTCGGCACGGAGTTCGAGTGCGCAGTCGAGGCAGCGGGTTTCAGCGCCTGCGGGACGAAAGTCGGCGACCGCGCCAGCCTTCAGCTGAGCAATCTGGCGGACGGCAAGCACCGGTTCCGGGTACGCGCCAAGGACGTCAGCGCGGTCGACGCGGTGCCCGCCGACTTCTCGTGGGTCGTGGACACCGTCGCGCCGACCGCCACGCTCGGCGCGTCCGGCCCGGGTGAGGGCGCGCTGCAGGCCATCAACCGCGAGACGTTCGTGTTCTCCTCGAGCGAGGAGGGCACGTTCGAGTGCCAGCTCGACGGCGCGGGCTTCGCGCCGTGCGCGTCGGGCATCACGCTCGAGGGCCTGAGCGCGACCGCCCACCGCTTCGAGGTGCGGGCGGTCGACGCGGCGGGCAACATCGGTTCTGCGGTCGCCCGCAACTGGGTCGTCTTCGCCTTCCCGAACTCCGGCCCCGCCCCGATCCAGCAGGGCTCGACGAACACCGAGCAGATCGTCGTCACGCTCGCCTTCTTCGCCACGGCCAAGAAGAAGACGACGAAGTTCACGACGCTGCAGGTCAAGAACGTGCCGCTCAACTCGACCGTCAAGGTCACGTGCGCGGGCAAGGGCTGCCCGTCGGGCCTGAAGGGCAAGGGCTTCACGAAGACCAAGGCGTTCGGCACCGTGTCGCTGGCGAAGTTCATCAAGAAGTCGCTGCGGGCCGGCGACAAGATCACGGTCACGGTGTCCAAGCCGAACGCGATCGCCGCCGTGAAGGTCCTCACCGTCCGGGCGAGCAAGAAGCCGCTGATCGCGACCAAGTGCGTGCCGCCCGGAACGGCGAAGCCGGTGGCCTGCTAGCCCGCCGCCGGGCTCGGAGGAGGAACGTTGCGCAGAGTCCGCTCATCGGTCATCGCGCTCGTCGCGAGCGTCCTGGTCGGTGGCCTGGGCGCGCCCGTGGCGTCCGCCGACATCAACGTGAACGTGTCCATGTCCGGCGCCGGCTCGGTCAGCGGCAACGGGTCGATCAACTGCGTCCGCGCCGGGGTGGTCAATGGCACCCCGACGCAGTGCGGGGTCGCCTCCGTCATCGGCGGGTTCGTCCTGCTCGAGGCCGCGCCGCTCGGTGACGGAACGTTCACGCGCTGGGAGGGCTGCCCCGATGCCCGGGGCCTCAAGTGCCTGGCCGTCGACCCCTTCAACGGCTCCGTCCGCGCCGTCTTCACGGACTCGACCGGGCCCTCGCTCCTTTCGCCGACGGCCGTGTTGTCGACCACGACCGACCGCACGGTCACGGTGACCTGGACGCCGAACGAGACGCTCACCGGCGTCGAGTGCATGGTCGACGGCGTCGCCGGCACCTGCACCGGGACGACGTCGCACACCGTGACGCTGCCGGAGGGCGAGCACTCGTTCAGCGTGCGCGGCACCGACATCAACGGCAACCTCGGCCCGCCGGCGGCAGCGGCCTCGTTCAGGATTCTCGACACCGCGCTGGTGAGCACCCCCGCGGCCAACTCGAACGTCACGAACCCGGCCTTCGTCTTCTCCACGCAGACCGGCGTGGGGTTCGACTGCGCCCTCGACGGGATGGCGTTCGGGCCCTGTGGCGCCAAGGGCGGCGACAACCGGGGCGGGGCGCAGCTGTCGGGTCTCGTGGACGGCACGCACACGTTGCGGGTGCGAGCACGCGACGGCAGCGAGTTCGACCGCGTGCCAGCGGTCTACACCTGGACGGTGGACACCGTCGCTCCGGCCGTCGCGCTGGGCGCGTCCGGGCCGGGCGAGGGCGCGCTGCAGGCCATCAATCGCGAGACGTTCGTCTTCTCCTCCAGCGAGGCCGCGGCGTTCGAGTGCCAGCTCGACGGCGCCGGGTTCGGGCCGTGCGCGTCCGGCATCACGCTCGAGAACCTGGCCGCGACCGCGCACCGCTTCGAGGTGCGCGCGATCGACGCCGCCGGCAACGTCGGCGCCGTCGCCGCGCGCAACTGGGTCGTCTTCGCCTTTCCCGGCGGGTTCCCGCAGGGCTCGACGAACCCCGAGCGGATCATCTTCACGCTCGCGCTGGTCGCCGCCCCGAACCGCAGGGCCACGAAGTTCACGGCCCTTCAGGTCAAGAACGTTCCGGCCGCCTCGACCGTGCGGGTGACGTGCGCGGGCAAGGGCTGCCCGTCCGGCCTGACGGGCAAGGGGTTCACGAAGGCCAACTCGCCCAGCACCGTGTCGCTGGCGAAGTTCATCAAGAAGCCGCTGCGGGCCGGCACCAGGATCACGGTCACGGTGTCCAAGCCGAACGCGATCGCCGCCGTGAAGGTCCTCACCGTCCGGGCGAGCAAGAAGCCGTTGATCGCGACCAAGTGCGTGCCGCCCGGAACGGCGAAGTCGGTGGCCTGCTAACTCAAGGCGGGCTCGAACAGCGAGCGCTTGAGGAACCGCCCGCGGCCGGGCTCGGAGACGATCTTGCCGTCCGCGTAGACCGTCTCGCCGCGGGAGAGGGTGTAGCGCGGCTTGCCCTGCACCTCCCAGCCCTCGAACGGGTCGTAGTCCACGTTCATCACGTGCGTCTTGGCGCTGATCGTGTGCTTGACCTCGGGGTCGAAGACGACGATGTCGGCGTCGAAGCCCGGGGCGATCGCGCCCTTCTTGTCGAGCCCGAAGATCCGCGCGGGACCCCAGGAGCCGTGGCGCACCACGTCGACGATGCTCATGTGCCCTTCGCGCACGGAGCGGTCGTAGAGCAGCGTGAGCCGGTGCTCGATCGCCGGCAGGCCGTTCGGGATCTTCGTGAAGTCCCCGAGACCGAGTTCCTTCTGCTCTTCGAAGTTGAACGGGCAGTGGTCGGTGCTGATGCCCTGCAAGGCCCCCTGGCGCAGCGCCTGGTAGAGCACGTGCTGGTTGTAGGCCTCGCGCAGCGGCGGCGAGCAGACGTACTTGGCGCCCTCGAAGCCCGGCCGGTCCAGGTCCTCGACGGTCAGGTAGAGGTACTGGATGCAGGTCTCGCCGAAGATCGGCAGCCCGCGATCGCGCGCCGCCTGGATCTCCTTCACGGCCTCCTCGCACGTGACGTGCACGACGAACAGCGGCCGGCCGGTCCACTCCGCCAGCCGGATCGCCCGTGACGTCGCCTCCCCCTCGACCTCGGGCGGCCGCGTGGAGGCGTGGAACTTCGGGTCCGTGTCGCCCCGCTCGAGCGCTTCCTTCTGGTAGCGCACGACGGCGTCGCCGTTCTCGCAGTGCACCATCACGAGCCCGCCGGTCTTGCCCGTCTGCTCGAGCACGGTGATGAACTGCTCGTCGTCGACCATCAGCGCGCCCTTGTAGGCCATGAAGACCTTGAAGGACGTGACGCCGTCGGCGACGCACTGCTCCATCTCGGCCACCACCTCGGGCCGCGCGTCCGTGATCGCGCAGTGGAAGCCGTAGTCGATGTGGGCGGCACCGTCGGCGCGCCCGTGCCACTCCTCGAGCGCGTCCTTCAAGGACCCGCCCACGTACTGGATGCAGAAGTCGACGATCGACGTCGTCCCGCCCGCGGCCGCCGCCGCGGTGCCGGTGTCGTAGTCGTCGCAGCTCCAGGTGCCGCCGAACGGCATGGAGAGATGCGTGTGGTTGTCCACCAGCCCCGGGAGGACCAGACAGCCCGAGGCGTCGATCTCCTCGTCGCCCTGCAGACCGCTACCGACCGCCACGATCGTCTCTCCGTCGATCAGGACGTCGGCGTCGAACGCGTCGGTGGCGGTGACAACCCGCCCACCGCGGATGAGCCGTGTCATCGGCCGAAGCGTACTGGTGGTGCATGGAACGCGTATGGGACTATCCGCGGCCGCCGGCAATCGTGCCGTGCGAGCGCCGCGTGCGGGTGGAGATCGACGGCGAGGTGGTGGCGGACTCGGTCCGCGCACTGCGCGTGCTGGAGACGAGCCACCCGCCCGGGATCTACATCCCGCCTGACGATGTCGTCGCCGGCTGGCTGCTGCCGAGCCGCAAACGCACGACTTGGTGCGAATTCAAGGGTCGCGCGCACTACTTCTACGCCGCGACCCGCTCGGACGAGCGGCCCGTCGCGTGGACCTATCGCAACCCGTCGCCGGGCTACGAGGCCCTGCGGGACTTCGTCTCGTTCTATCCCGGCCGCGTCGACGCCGCCTACCTCGACGACGAGCGCGTCGAGGCCCAGGAGAGCGACTTCTACGGCGGCTGGATCACCAGCGACCTGGTGGGCCCGTTCAAGGGCCCAGCAGGCACGCTCGGGTGGTGAACCTAAAGGGGCCTGGCCCCTTTAGGTGACCTGGTACACGGGGCCGTCGCCGCCTTCGGGCGGCGTCAGGCGCCCGCCCTTGGCGGTGATGGCGCCGCACTGGACGCAGTTGGAGGGGTTGACGATCAGGTCGATCATCCCCTCCTCCGGCGCGTCGTCCGGGATCTCGTACACACCGGCGGGGCACATGTAGGTCCAGGCGTCGCCGACCTCGCGGGGCACGCGCTGCTGGATCCGGATGTGCGAGGGCGCGTCGTCGCGGGTCGCGTTGCCGGTCAGGAAGACGCCGCTCAGCTTGTCGAACGTGTACTTGCCGTCCGGCTTCGGATAGCGCTCCTCGCGGCCGGAGTAGCGCAACGGCGCCTCGGCGTCGCGGTGCGTGGCCCAGTGCCCGCCCGGGAAGCGGCCCTTCGTCAACACCATCGCGTTGGTGATGGCGCCGCCCATGATCAGGCCCTTGCCGAACGGCTGCTTCATGTTGCGCGACTGGTACAGCTCCTTGCCCATCTCGGACGCGTAGATCGCGTCCTCGTAGGCGGAGAAGTCCGACGAGCCGTCCTTGAGCTGGCGGTAGATCGTCTCCGCGGCGAGCCGGCCGGACTCGATCGCGTAGTGGATGCCCTTGAGCTTGGGCACGTTGACCATGCCGCCCGCGTCGCCCGCGATGACCAGGCCGGGCGCGTGCAGCTTGGGCATCGCCCAGTAGCCGCCCTCGGGGATGGCCTTCGCGCCCCAGGCGACGCGCTTGCCGCCTTCGAGGATCTTCTTGACGAGCGGGTGGAGCTTGAACTCCTGCAGCACGTCGTGGACGGAGAAGCGGGCGTCGGTCCAGTCCAGGCCGGTGACGAACCCGATCGAGACCTTCGGCGCCTCGCCCTCCCGGTTCATGCCGTAGATCCAGGAGCCGCCGAACTCCTTCCACTTCGCGCCGCCGCGCAGCGGCCAACCGAGCGTGTGCACGACCTTCTCGAACGGCTGCTCGATCTCCCAGACCTCCTTCACGCCCAGGGCCCACACCTGCGGGTCCTTGGCGGCGAGGTCCAGGGCCTTGACCGCGGCACCGGTGAGGTGGCCCCAGCAGCCCTCGGCGAGCACCGTGGCCTTAGCCATGACGTCCGAGCCCGGCTCGAAGTTGCCCTTCTCGCCCCCGGACTTGTCGCGGCCCTTGTCGCCCGTGCGGACGCCGACGACCTTGCCCTCTTCGACGAGGAGCTTGTTGCCGGTCGTCTCGGTGAGGACGTAGGCGCCCATCTCCTCGGCCTTGTCCGCCAGCCAGCGGTTGAGCTCCGCGACGCTCACCACGTAGTTGCCATGGTTGCGGAACGGCGGCGGCGTCGGCTTCAGCGGCACCGCGCGCTTGCGATTCGGCATGAAGTACACCGTCTCGCGCTTGACCTCGCCCCAGTGCGGCCACGAGTCGTCGTCCGGAAGCAGCTCCCGGATCGCGCTCGGGTTCATCACGCCGCCCGAGAGCTGGTGCGCCCCCGCGACGCGGCCCTTCTCGATCACCGCGACCGGCACCTCGCCGAGGCGCTCCGTGAGCTCCTCGTCGTCGGCCAGCAGCTGCAGCAGGCGGATCGCGCAGGCCATGCCGGCCTGCCCACCGCCCACGATCGCGACGCCGACCTCGATGCGCTCGTCCGGGTCGTCCGTCGGCGGGCCGACGAACTCCGCCGCCGAATCGACCGGCGGCGGGAACTCGCTGGGGGCGACAGCCACTAGGACCCCTTCTTCGCCTTCACTGCCTCGGTCAGCTTGGGGACGATCTTGTTGAGATCGCCCACGATGCCGAGGTCGGAGAACTCGAAGATCGGGGCGTTGGAGTCCTTGTTGATGGCGACGATGTTCTCGCTCGCCTGCATCCCGACCTTGTGCTGGATCGCGCCGGAGATGCCCGCGGCCAGGTACAGCTTCGGCGCCACGGTCTTGCCCGTCTGGCCGATCTGGGCCGAGTAGGAGTACCAGCCCGCGTCGACCACCGCGCGCGTCGCGGCGACAGCGCCGCCGAGCGCGTTGGCGAGGTCCTCGAGCGCGTCGAAGCCCTCCTTCTTGCCGAGGCCGCGGCCGCCGGCGACGAGGACCTTCGCGTCCTCGATGTTGACCTCCGCACCGCGCTGCTCGCCGCGCTGGAGCATCTTCGCGCCCAGCGAGTGCGCTTTGAAGTCCACGCTCAGTTCCTCGACCGTGGCCGTGCCACCGGTCTCCTTGAGCTCGAACGCGTTCAGGCGCCCGATGATCACGCCGACGCCGGAGCGGTAGTGCACGGACGAGATCTGCGAGTCCTGCAGGATCGGGCGCTCGGCGACGAGCTTGCCGTCCTCCACGCGGACGTTGGTGACCTCCATGCAGACGCCGGCGTCCAGGCGCGCGGCCAGGCCGGCGCCGATCTCGAAGCCGAGCAGGCCGCCGCCGAACAGCGCGTAGCCGTGGCCGCCGTCGGCGATCGCCGCCGCCATCGCGTCCACGACCGGCTGCGCCAGGCCCTCGGGGCCCTCCACGCGGTAGACCTTCGACGCGCCGTACGCGCCGAGCTGGGAGGCGAGATCGTCGGAGATGCCCTCACCGACGACGATCGCGTGACACTCGCTGCCGAGTTCGGCCGCGAGCCGAGCACCCTCGGACACCGCACCGAGCGAGTTCTTGTTGAACGCACCCTCGTAGTGCAGCGCGTAGACCAGAACAGAGCTCATGCCAGCAACTTCCTCTCGTCCAGCCACGCGACGATCTTCGCGACCGTCTCGTTCGTGTCCTCGTCCTCGATGATCTGGCCCGCGGACTTGGCGGGCGGAGCGGCGAAGTCGCTGCAGTGGGCGCGGGCGTTGTCGTAGCCGACGCGGTCGGCCTCGATGCCGACGTCGGAGGCCGACTTGGTCTCCAGCGGCTTCTTCTTGGCGCCCATGATCGCCTTCAGCGACGGGTAGCGCGGCTCGTTGATCGCGTCACCGACCGAGATCACGGCCGGGAGCGGAAGCAAGACGGTGTCGTAGCCGTACTCGGCCTGGCGCTCGCACTTGAGCGCGCCGCCGTCGACATCGATCTGGATCACCTGCGTCAGCGACGGCATCGCGAGGTGGTCGGCCACCACGGCGCCGATCGTGTAGCACTCGCCGTCATCGGACTGCTGGCCCAGCAGGACCAGGTCCGGGGACTCGGCGGCCAGCACCTTCGCGAGCGCGTACCCCGTGCCGTTGACGTCGGAGCCCGCGAGCGCCTCGTCGGAGAGATGGATGGAGCGGTCGGCGCCGAGCGAGACGGCCTTGCGCAGCGCCTTGGCCGCGGCGTCAGGGCCCATCGTCACCGCGACGATCTCGTCGACCTGCAGCTCGCCACCTTCCTTGAGCTGCATCGCCGCCTCGATGGCGTGCGTGTCGAAGGGGTTGTCGCGCGTTTCCCCCCCGCGTTCCAGGCGTCCGGTGGAGGGATTGATGCGCTTCGTCACCCCCGCCTCGGGGACGCTCTTGACCAGGACGCAGATCTTCACAGGGTCAACTCCTCGGTACTCAGACGATCGGAGGCCATCCTAGCTCATTGACTGACCAGTCAATCCAGAGGTTCGGCCATGCCCAACAAACGTTGGACTACCCGTTCCCGCAGCTCACCTGTGGGCGGACCCATGCCGAAGAGCTCAGCCAGCCAGAGCCCGTCCGCGGCGAGCCGGGCGACGGTGGCGTCCACCGGGTCACGCGACTCGCGCTCGACGCGATCCTGCCACATGCCGTACTGCTTGCGCACCGCGACCAGCAGCGAGGGGTCGGCGACGAGCGCGGCGAGCATCCCCAGCTCGTTCCCGGCCGGGTCGCTCGCCTTCACGTAGCCGCGGACGAAGTCCGGGTCGGCCTCCTGCATCTCGCGCCCGAAGTCGGCCATCCAGCGCTCGACCATGGCCTGCACCAGGTCGTTCTTGGATTTGAAGTGGTAGAGCAGCCCGCCCTTGGAGACCTCGGCCTCCGCGGCGACCGCGTCGAGGGTCAGCGCCTGCGCGCCGTCGCGGTGGACGACGGTCGCGGCGGCGTCGAGGAGGCGGTCTTTAGTGCGCGCCGGCGGCATTCAGTCCGATCACGCCGAGCACGATAAGGCCCAGGGACGCGATCTTCAGGAATGACGCGGTCTCGCCGTACGCGGCGATGCCGATCAGGGCCACGGCGGCGGTGCCGACCGCGGACCAGATGGCGTAGGTCGTGCCGACGGACAGCTCCTTGAGCACGAGGGCGAGCAGCCAGAACGAGATGAGGTAGCCAACGACGGTGATCGCCGACGGGATCGGCCTGGAAAAGCCGTCGGACGCCTTCAGACAGACCGTGGCGATCACCTCGGAGACGATCGCCGCGGCGAGCAGCAGCGCGGTCACGATCTACACGCGGTCGCGGTGTGGGTCGATCCCGTCCGAGGCGCGCAGGCCTAAGGAACCGATGACGTCGGAGACGATGGCAGCAGCAGCAATGATGGTCTTCATGCCATCTACTGTACCGTCTGGACGGTAAAGTTCAAGCCCGCTCGCCGACCGCTCCTTCGATGAAGTCGATGATCGCCTGGGTGGGCGCGCCGGGCGTGAAGACCTCGGCCACGCCGAGCGCCTTGAGCTCCGGGATGTCCTGGTTGGGGATCGTGCCGCCGACGGTCACGACGACGTCGCCGGCGTCCTGCGCGCGCAGGAGCTCGACGATGCGCGGGACGAGCGTCATGTGCGCGCCGGACAGGATCGAGAGGCCGACGGCGTCGGCGTCCTCCTGCAGCACGGTCTCGACGATCTGCTCCGGCGTCTGGTGCAGACCGGTGTAGATCACCTCCATGCCGGCGTCGCGAAGGGCGCGCGCGATGATCTTCGCGCCGCGGTCATGGCCGTCGAGACCGGGTTTGGCCACGACGACGCGGATTTTGCGTGCCATGGGTCCACCCTAGTGCGAGGAACTCCTCCTATGCGGCGCGGATGTTCGCGCCGGGTGGATCCCCACGTCAGAGTTGCTGAAGGCGCAGCGAATCGACAAGCTTGGCGCCGTCGTGGCGCTTGACGGTCATCCAGATGCCAACGCGTTGCTCCGGACGGGGCACGCGGTCGTGCGCGTGCTCGCGTCCGCGGAGGGCGAGGCGGACGCCTACCCGGCGCTGCTCGAGGCGATCGGTTCTTCGCTCGGCAGCCCGGGCGGCGCGATGTGGCTCAAGGTCGCGCGCGGGACGCTCCGGCGCGCGTTTGCCTGGGGCGCTGCGCCGGACGGTCCCGCGGACGGGTTGAGCTTCGAGGTCCCGCGGATCGGCGTCATGAACTTCGCGGGCAGCGTCGAGCCCGACGCGGCACTCCTGGAGACGATGCACAGCCTGGGGCTGCTGATCTCGCACTTCGCCGAGCGCTGCCGTGCGCAGCTGTCGTTGGCTGCGACCGCCGCCGACGCCGAGGACCGTGAGCGCGTGCTGCGCAACCTCGTGGCCGAGCAGGCCGCGCTGCGGCGCGTGGCCACGGCGATCGCGACCGAGAGCGACCCGCGCGACGCGTTCACCGTCGTGACCGAGGAGGTCGCGCGGCTGCTGGGCGCACCCAGCGCGAACATGATCCGCTTCAACGACGACGCGTCGGCGACGATCCTCGCCGACTGGCGGGAGCGGGACATCCCGGTGCTCCCACTCGGCTCGACCGTGTCCTTGGCCGGCGACAGCGTCTCGGCGCGCGTGTTCCGCAGCGGCGCCCCCGCGCGGGTGGACAGCTACGCCGACCTCGAGGGCGAGCTCGCAGCCAGCCTGCGCGATCTGGGCCACCAGTCCGCCGTCGCGGGCCCGATTTTCCAGGACGGCCGGCTGTGGGGCGCGGTGATCGTGTCCGGGCCCGAGGTGCCGTTCCCGCCGGGGGCCGAGCAGCGGATCGCCGACTTCGCGGAGCTGGCAGGGCAGGCGCTGGCCAGCGCGCGCGCCCGCGAGGACCTGGCCGCGTCGCGCGCCCGCATCGTCCAGGCCGGCGACGCCGAGCGCCGGCGGCTCGAGCGCAACCTCCATGACGGTGCGCAGCAGCGGCTGGTCTCGTTGGCGCTCATGCTGCGGCTGGCCGCCCGCCGGCACCCGGACGACGAAGAGCTGGTGCAGGCGGGTGAAGAGCTGAGCTTCGCGCTGCAGGAGCTGCGGGAGCTCGCGCGCGGCATCCATCCCGCCGTGCTGACCGAGCGCGGCCTCGAGCCCGCGGTGCGTGCCGTCGCCGACCGGGCACCGGTGCCCGTCGAGCTGTCGGTGGCGCTGGACGAGCGGCTGCCGGGGCCGGTGGAGGCCGCCGCGTACTACGTCGTCGCGGAGGCGCTGACGAACGTGGCCAAGTACGCCTGCGCGACGGGGGTCACCATCGGCGTGGAGCGGACGAACGGGCACGCGCGGATCGAGGTGCGCGATGACGGCGTCGGCGGTGCGGCGCCCGGGCGCGGCACTGGGTTGCGCGGGCTCGCGGACCGCGTCGAGGCGCTCGGCGGGCGGCTCACCGTCGACAGCCCGCTCGGCGCCGGCACGATCCTGCGGGCGGAGATCCCGGTTGCGGCCGGCTGAGCTGCTGCGCGCCGTCACGGCGGCGCTCACCTCCCCGGACGAGGAGACCGCGTTCGCGCGCCTGCCGGGCACGCTCAAGCGCAGCCTCGACGGACACAAGAAAGTGACGTGGGACGGCTCGAACCTGTCGATCCCGGTCGCCGGCGTCGGTGCGCTGTTCGTGCCCACGTCGCCGCCCGACGACGATCTCATGGCGGCTGCGGAGAGCGTCGGCGTGCAGATCACCCAGTTCGTCGAGCGCTGCCAGGCGGAGCGGGCGATGCTCGACTTCGAGGCGCGGCGGGCGGCGATGCTCGACGTCGCGTTCGACTCGGTGTTCACGATGGACGACGCCGGGACCGTGCTCTCGGCCAACCGCGCGGCGGAGCGGACGTTCGGCTACGCGGCGGCGGAGATCGTCGGGCAGGAGCTCGCGGCGCTGATCATCCCCGACTCGCTGCGCGACGCGCACCGGGACGGGCTCGCGCGGTACTTGAAGACCGGGCGCGGGCCGATCGTCGGGCGGCGCGTGGAGCTCACGGCGATGCGCCGTGACGGCACCGAGTTCCCGGTCGAGCTCGTGGTGACGCGCCCCGACGTGCCGGGCGAGCGCGTGTTCTACGGCTATCTGCGTGACCTGACGGCGCGCAACGTGGCCGAGGCCGCGCTGCACCGGCTGGCGGACGAGCAGGCCGCGCTGCGGCGCGTGGCCACGGCGGTGGCGGCGCAGAACGACCCCGGTCGGCTGTTCGACCTGCTCAGCGAAGAGGTCGGCAAGCTGCTCGAGGCCGAGACCGCGCACATGTTCCGGTTCGACCCTGACGGGCGCGCCGGCGAGATCGTCGGCGGCTGGGCGGTCCGCCCCGAGCACGTGTTGGGCCACGGGTCGCGCATGCCGATGGACGGCGACACGGCCGTGACCCGCGTCTGGCGGACGGGGCAGGCGGCGCGCATGGATTCCTACGCCGGAGCCGAGGGCAAGCTGGCGGAGACCATGCGCGGGTACGGCGTGCAGGCCGTCGTGGCCGCGCCGGTGTTCCTGTCCGGAGCGTTGTGGGGCGCGGTGATCGTGTCCTCGATGAGCGCCGGACCGTTCCCGCAGGGCGCGGAGGGGCGGATCGCCTACTTCGCCGAGCTGGCCGCCCAGGCGCTGGCCAACGCCCAGGCGCGGGAGGACCTCGCGGCGTCGCGCTCGCGCATCGTGCAAGCCGGCGACGCGGAGCGCCGGCGGCTGGAGCGCAACCTGCACGACGGCGCGCAACAGCGGCTCGTGTCCCTGGCGCTGATGCTCCGGCTGGCCGCGCGCCGGCATCCCGAGGACCAGGATCTCGAGTCGGCCGGCCAAGAGCTCGCACACGCGCTGCAGGAGCTGCGCGAGCTGGCCCGCGGCATCCACCCCGCGGTGCTGACCGAGCGCGGTCTGGAACCGGCCGTGCGCGCGGTCGCCGATCGGGCGCCGGTCCCGGTGGAGCTGCACGTCGAGCTGGAGGCGCGGCTCGACGGCCCGGTCGAGGCGGCCGCGTACTACGTGGTGAGCGAGGCGCTGACGAACGTCGCCAAGTACGCGCAGGCGACTTTCGTGCGTGTGTTGATCAAGCGCACCGACGTCAACGGCGTGCAGATCGAGGTGATCGACGACGGCGTCGGCGGCGCCAACCCGGCGGGCGGCTCCGGCCTGCGGGGGCTCGCCGACCGCGTCGAAGCCCTCGGCGGATACATCGACGTGGACAGCCCGCCCGGAATCGGTACCACGCTGAGGGCGGACATCCCCGTATGAGATCTCCGGTGAACCCCCCACCTAAAGGTGCCTGGCACCTTTAACTTTGTTGACATGGCCCGCACCGTCCTTGTCGTCGATGACTCCGCCGCCTTCCGGGCCACGGCGCGGGTGCTGCTGAGCGCGCGCGGTTACGACGTGGTGGGCGTGGCGGATTCCGTGGCCGGCGGGCTGGCGGCGGCGCGGGAGCTCAAGCCCGACGCCGTGCTGCTGGACGTGAACCTGCCCGACGGTGACGGATTGTCCGCGGCGGGCGCGTTCGACGCCGACGTCGTGCTGGTGTCCACGCTGGACGCGGACGAGTTGGGCGACGCGCTGGCCGGTTCCGGCGCGCGCGGGTTCGTGGGGAAGGCGCAATTGGCGTCACCACTGCTGGTCGAGCTATTGGGGCCGCCATGAGAGTCGTCATCGGAGAAGACCAGGCGCTGCTGCGTCAAGGCATCGTGAGCCTGCTCGGCGCCGCGGGGTTCGACGTCGTGGCCGAGGCCGGGGACGCACCCGACCTGCTGCGCAAGGTGGCCGCGCACAAGCCCGACGTCGCGATCGTCGACGTGCAGATGCCGCCCGACAACACCGACGATGGCCTGCGCGCGGCGATGGAGATCCGCGCCTCGCAGCCGTCGGTGGGCGTGCTCGTGCTCTCGCAATTCGCCGAGGAGCGCTACGCCGTGGACCTGATCGGCGACAACGCCGCGGGCGTCGGCTACCTGCTCAAGGACCGCGTGACGGACTTCAAGGGCTTCGCCGAGGCGGTCCGGCGTGTGGGCGTGGGCGGGTCGGTGCTTGACCCGACGGTCGTTGCGCACATGTTCGGCCGGCGCCGCCGCGACGACCCGCTCGAGAAGCTGACGCCGCGCGAGCGCGAGGTGCTCGAGTACATGGCCGAGGGCCGCTCGAACAAGGGCATCGCCGAGAAGCTCGTCGTCACGCCCCACGCCGTCGAGAAGCACGTCACCTCGCTCTTCAGCAAGCTCGAGATCGCGGCCGGCCCCGAGGACCACCGCCGCGTCTTGGCCGTGCTCGAGTTTCTACGACGCGCGTAGCGGCACTCGCGCGCGAATGAGCGTCCCGGCTCCGGGCGGGCTCTCGATCTCGAGGGTGCCGTCGAGCGCGCCGACGCGGTCGCCGAGACCGCTGAGGCCCGTGCCCTCGCCAACCTGAGCGCCGCCGACACCATCGTCGCGGATGTCGATCACGGCGTGGCCGTTCTCGCGCCGGACCTCGACGCGCGCGTGCGTGGCCTGGGCGTACTTGGCGACGTTGGTCAACGCCTCGGCCACGACGAAGTACGCCGCGGTCTCCACCGGGCTCGGCAGGCGCTCCGGGAGTGCGCTGTCGAGCTCCACGGGCACCGCGGAACGGGTGGCCAACGACTCCAGCGCCGCGCCGAGCCCACGCTGAGAGAGCACCGCGGGATGGATGCCCGCGGCGAGATCGCGCAGCTCCTTCACCGCCTCCTGCGCGTTCGCGAACGCGCTGTCGACGAGCTGCTTGGCGCCCTCGGGGTTGGCGTCGAACGTCTCGCGGGCGAGCTGGAGCTCGATCATCAGCGCGACGAGGCGTTGCTGGGCACCGTCGTGCAGGTCCCGCGTGAGGCGGCGACGCTCGGCGTCACCCGCCTCGATCAGCCGCGCCCGCGACGCCCGCAGCGCCTCCAAGCGGGCGCGGAGCTCCACCTCCAGCCGCTGGTTCTCCAGCGCGAGCGCCGCGGCGGCTGCCGCCTCGCGGACCAGCTCCGGCTCCTCATCCAGCGACGGATCGTGCGCGAGCGCGCCAAGCCGGCGCCCATGGTTCTCGATCGCCGTCATCGACCCGTGTGGCAGCCGCGGATGGCCGTCGCGGTCCACATAGCGACCATCGATCCAGTACAGGACGTCGAGCGTCGGGTCGCCCAGCTCGGCGGCAATCGCGTCCCGCACGCCCTGCGGGTCCCGGGCGAGCTGCTCGATCATGCGCGCGACCGCCGCAGTGCGGAAGAAGCGCGTGCGGACGAGCCCGAGCAGGAACGCGAACGGGAGCAGCGCGAGGCAAGCGAAGAGCGCGACCTGGAGCGCGGAAGTGCTGTCGAGCTCCGCCGCGGCCGAGGCGAGAGCGACCGCGGCGACCGTCAGGATCGCGGCGCCGACGAGCAGCACGGGCCCGAGTGAGCGGCGCTGCACCCGGCTCGACGCGCGGCGGCGGCCCAGCAGCACCACGACCGTGACGATGAACGCGAACAGCAACGCGAGCGCCCTCGGGACGCCGAACACGAACTGCAGCACGGGACTGTCGACGACCATCCAGGGATTGCCGTTCGTGCACTCGTCGCACTCGACCACGAGCACCAGCGGCAGTTGCAGCGCGGCGGCGGAGTACGCGGTGATGACGCTGCGGCGAGCCCAGCGGCCTTCGACGCGGCCGGACGGGAAGGCGAGCAACAGGTGCACGAGCGCGGCGACGCACAGGGTGTCGACCAGCACGCCGACCGCGAGCAGGACCGGCGTGTCGAAGAACTGCAGCCCGGCGAGCGCGATGAGCGCACCGACGGCCACCATGAGCAGGCCGGTCCGGTTGTCGGGGCGACGTGCGTGCGAATACGCGCCGACCGCCACGAAGCCCCACATCACCACCACGCCGAGATAGACGGTGGCGCGTGCGCCCTCCGGTACGCGTTCGAGCTCGGGGGCCTCGATCAGCAGCGCGACGCCGATCACCCCCGCGATCAGCCCGGCGGCGGCGATCGCCCAGCGCTTCATGCGGGAATCCGCGCGCGGATCAGGGTCCCCGCCCCGGGCGGGCTGGTGACCTCGAGCGTGCCGTCAAGCGCGCCGACGCGGTCACCGAGGCCGCTCAGGCCCGTGCCCTCCCCGGCCTGCGCGCCACCGATGCCGTCGTCGCGGATGTCGATCACGGCGTGGCCGTTCTCGCGCCGGACCTCCACGCGGGCGTGCGTGGCCTGGGCGTACTTGGCGACGTTGGTCAACGCCTCCGCGACGACGAAGTAGGCCGCGGTCTCCACCGGGCTGGGCAGGCGCTCGGCGAGCACGCTGTCGAGCTCCACGGGCACCGCGGAACGGGTGGCCAACGACTCCAGCGCCGCGCCGAGCCCACGCTGAGAGAGCACCGCGGGATGGATGCCCGCGGCGAGATCGCGCAGCTCCTTCACCGCCTCCTGCGCGTTCGCGAACGCGCTGTCGACGAGCTGCTTGGCGCCTTCCGGGTTGGCGTCGAACGTCTCGCGGGCGAGCTGGAGCTCGATCATCAACGCCACGAGGCGCTGCTGCGCGCCGTCGTGCAGGTCCCGGGTGAGCCGGCGGCGCTCGGCGTCACCGGCTTCGATGAGCCGGGCACGGGAGGCGCGCAGCGCTTCCAGGCGGGCACGGAGCTCCACCTCGAGCCGCTGGTTCTCGAGCGCGAGCGCCGCGGCGGCGGCCGCCTCGCGGACGAGCTCGGGCTCCTCGTCGAGCGACCGGTCGTGGACGAGCGCGCCGACGCGGCGGCCCTCGTGGTCGATCTCGGTCAGCGTCTCCGGCGTCTGCGGACGCCCTTCGCGGTCCACGTAGCGGCCGTCGACCCAGTACAGGACGTCGAGCGTCGGGTCGCCGAGCTCGGTCGCCAGCGCGTCGCGCACACCACGCGGGTCCAGCGCCAGCCGCTCGATCACGCGCCCGACCGCGGCGGTGCGGAAGAAGCGCGTGCGGACGAGGCCGAGCAGGAACGCGGCGGGCAACAGCGCAAACGCCCCGAAGAACGTGATCTGCAGGGCGGTCGTGGGCCCGAAGCCGAAGGCGTCCGACAGCACCGTGACGAATCCGAGCGTGAGGATCACGGCGCCGAGGAGCAGGACCGGCTCGAACCCGCGGCGCTGCAGCGGGGTCGACGTCTGGCGCCGGTGCAGCAGCGTGACCACGGTCGTCACGAGCGCGAACAGGAACAGGAGGCCCTGCGGCACCCCGATGATCGTCGCGATCACGTCGTTGCGCTCGACCAGCAACGGGTTGTCGGTCTGGCAGTCCGCACAGTCGTAGACGAGCAACGACGGCACTTGCAACAACCCTGCGGTGTACGCGGCGATGAGCGCTCGGCGTGGCCAGCGACCCTCCACCCGGCCGGTCGGGAAGGCCAGCAGCAGGTGCACCAGCGCCGAGATGCACACCGTGTCGAAGATCAGCCCGATCGACAGCAGCACCGGCGAGGTGAAGAACTGCAGCGCCGTCAGGGCGATGAACGCGCTGACCAGCACCATCAGCGCGCCGGTGTGGTTCTCTGGGCGGCGCGCGTTGGCGTACGCGCCGACGGCGGCGAACCCCCACGCGATCACGACGCCGATGAAGAGGATCGGCCGGCCGCCGGGCGGCAGGCGCGCGGCGTCGACATCCTGCGCTTGGACGAGGAGCGCGACGCCGACGACGCCCGCGATCAGGCAGCCTGTAGTGATGGCCCAACGCATCGTGGTCGCGAGCCTATGCGCCTGGCTCGTGCTTGTCGGTACGGCAGACGCGAAGAGTTTCCGGGGAGAAACCTCACAGGAGCGATTGGCGACCGTCGTCACCGGCGCCGACGGGCTCGTCACGCGGGTGCGGATCTCCTACAGCGCGCCGTGCCGAGCGGGCCGGGAATACCGGTTCCCGAACGTATTCCGGTTCGAGCCGCCGCTCGACGCCTCGACGGTCGACGACGTGAAGGACGCGGTCACCGTGCGCCAGCGGCTCAAGGGCGGCGGTCGGTCCCGCCAGACCGCTTCGATCGTCGCGCACCGCACGGTGGACGCCGCGGGCGTGGAGACGTGGAGCGGGACGTTCAAGACCCGCATCGTGCTCAGCCGCTCGGGAAAGCGGCTGGACACGTGCGAGCTCAAACGCGTGAAATGGGTTGCTCAGACGTCGACGACGGCGCCCTCAGGGTTCTGAGGGTTCCACTCGTACCAGACCTTCCAGCCCTTGGCCGTCCGGGTGAGGTACACGACGTGGTCGGAGGCGTCCGCGGGCGCGTTCGGCAGGCGGACGAACGCCAGCCACGAGTTCGCGATCACCTTGCTCCCGCACGCCTTCGAGGCGCCGCCGGTTGTGTAGCGCTTCGTGCGGATCGTGCTCGGCAAGCCTCCGGCCAGACCGAACATGCCCTGGACCGTGGCGCCGCTGCGGTTCAGCGTCGGGTACAGCTTCGACAAGGACGCGAACAGCGCCTTGCTTGCCTGCGGTGCCGCGCGCGGGCCCGGGGAGATCGAGGCGGGACATTTGGCTTGAGCGCTCACCGTCGCGCTCACGTTCTGCAGCTCACTTCCGCCGCACCCGGAAATCCCGAGTGCGGCCAACACGAACCACCGTTTCATGGAGGGCTACTACCCACGCATGGCTTCACCAAGCAGCGCGCGGGCGATTACGAGTTTCTGAATCTCGCTCGTGCCCTCGTAGATCTCGGTGACCTTGGCGTCGCGGTAGTAACGCTCCGCCGGAAACTCCTTGGTGTAGCCGTAGCCGCCGAGGATCTGGATCGCCTCGCCGGTCTGCGTGCGGGCGACGCGGGAGGCGAACAACTTCGCCTGGGCGCCTTCCACGGTGTGCGGCTTGCCGGCCTCCTTCAGGCGCGCGGCGCGCCAGACGAGCGCGCGGGCGGCCTCGATCTCGGTCTGCATGTCCGCGAGCTTGTGCTGGATGGCCTGCAGGCGGGCGATCGGGCCGCCGAATGCCTGGCGTTCCTTGGCGTAGTTCGCGGCGACGTCCAGCGCGGCCTGCGCGATGCCGACGGCCTGCGCGGCGATGCCGATGCGGCCGCCGTCGAGGGTGCGCAGCGCGACGCGCATGCCGTTGCCGGGCTCCCCCAGGCGCTCGGCAGGCGTGTCCTCGAACGCGAGGTCGGCCGTGGAGCTCGAGTTGAGCCCCATCTTCTCCTCCTCGCGGGTGACCGCGAAGCCGGGGGCGTCGGAGCGGACGAGGAACGCGCTTGGGCGGTCGCCCTCCTTCGCGAACACCAGGAACGTGGAGGCGAACGAGCCGTTGGTGATCCACTGCTTGGCGCCGGTGATCTTGTCGTCGGTCGCCCGGGTGCGCATGGCGCTCGCGTCGGACCCGCTGCCGGACTCGGTGAGCGCGAACGCCGCGAGCTCCTCGCCGGACGCGAGCGGCGGGACGATGCGGGCGATCTGCTCCTCGCTGCCGTGGTTGATGATCGGCAGCGTGCCAGCGCTCGTGTGGACGGCGACGGTCACGCCGACGCCCGCGTCAGCTCGCGAGAGCTCTTCGAGCACGAGGATGTAGGTGAGGAAGTCGGTGCCCGCGCCGCCGTATTCCTCGGGCACGCACACGCCCATCAGGCCGAGCTCGCCGAGCTCGGTGAACAGTTCGCGCGGGAAGTGGTGGTCGCGGTCCCACTGCGCCGCGTTCGGCGCGACCTTCTCGTCGGCGAAGCGCTTGGCCAGGTCGCGGATCTCGCGCTGGTCCTCCGTGAGCTCGTGGAGGCTCATCGCGTCGCCACGCGCGCTGCCGCCGCGCCGCCGGCCACCGCCGCGGCCGCCCCGAGTACGCGTAACTTCCGGCCGAGTCGCTCGAACCGCATGATCTCCCACCCCTCCTCGCGCGCGACGCGCGCAAGCTCCTTGTCCGGATTGACGGCGACAGGATGGCCGACGAGCCGGAGCATCGGCAGGTCGGACTCGCTGTCGCTGTACGCGTAGCTCGCGGCGAGGTCGATGTCCTCGCGCTCGGCCAGCTCGCGCAGCGCTTGCGCCTTGCCCTCGCGGTAATTGAACGGGCCACCCTCACGCCCGGTGTAGACGCCGTCGATCACCTCGGCGACGGAGCCGACGGCGCCGTCGAAGGTGAGCACCATCGCGAGCAGCTCCGCCATCTCCTGCGCCGCCGCCGTGCAGATGAAGATCGGGCGGCCTTCGTCCTGGTGCTCGTACGCGAGGTCCAGCATGCGCGGGTACAGGCGCGGGAGCACGCCGGCGAGCACCGGTCCGGAGAGCCGCTGCAGGTCACGGACCTTCGCGCCCTCGAGCATGTTCCCGACGCGCTCCTTGACCAGGTCGGCGGTCGCGTCGGTGGAGCCCTGCAGCCGGAACTTGAGGTTGTCGTACGCGTCCCGGGCGAGTTCCTTGCGCGACACCATCCCGGCCTTGTAGGCCGCGCGGCCGAACTGGAAGCTCGAGCTGCCCGCGATCAGCGTGCGGTCCAGGTCGAAGAACGCGGCGCCGCGCTCCCCTTCTCGCTTGATCGCTCCCCCGCCGGGCGGCGGGGGAAGAATGTGTGGTCTCTCGGTCAAACCTGGACGATGATGGCGTCGCCCTGGCCGCCGCCAGAGCAGATCGCCGCGCAGCCGTAGCCGCCACCGCGCCGGCGCAGCTCCAGCACGAGCGCGCCGATGATGCGGGCGCCACTGGCCCCGATCGGATGGCCGAGCGCGACCGCGCCACCGTTGACGTTCACGCGCTCCTCGTCGACGCCGAGCATCCGAACGCTGTTGAGCGCCACGGACGAGAAGGCCTCGTTGATCTCCCACAGGTCGATGTCGCTCGGCTGCAGGCCGGCCTTGTCGAGCGCCTTGATCGCCGCGTTGGCGGGCGTGCGGGCCAGGTAGGCGAACTCGTCCGCCACCGCGGCCTGGGCGATGATCGTGGCGAGGATGTCCTTACCCGTGCGCTCGGCCCAGTCCTCGGAGGCGAGCACGAGGGCGCCGGCCCCGTCGTTGACGCCGGGCGAGTTGCCGGCCGTGTGCGAGCCATCCTTGCCCGTGAGGCCAGGCAGCTTGGCCAGCGCTTCGAGGCTGGAACCGCGCCGCGGGGCTTCGTCGACTTCGACCACCGTGTCGCCTTTACGGCTGGTGATCGTGACGGGGATGATCTCCTCGGCGAGGCGGCCGTCATCGGTGGCCGCGAGCGCGCGCTCGTGGCTGCGCAGCGCCCACTTGTCGAGGTCCGCGCGGGTCATCTCGAGCTCGTCGCCGACCGTCGTCGCCTCTTCGAACATCTGCTTGCCGCTGAACGGGTTGCGCAGGCCGTCCTGGATCATCGCGTCCAGGGCCTTGGTGTCGCCCATGCGGAAGCCGCTGCGGGCGCCGGGCAGCAGGTACGGCGCCTGGCTCATCGACTCCATGCCGCCGCCGACCGCGACCTCGAGGTCCCCGGCGCGCACGGCCTGGTCGATCATGCCCACGGCGCGCACGCTGCTGGCGCACACTTTGTTGATCGTCTCGGACGTCACTTCGATCGGGATCCCGGCCTCGATCTGCGCTTGACGAGACGGGATCTGGCCCTGTCCGGCCTGCAGCACGGTGCCCATCACCACGTGCTGGATCTGCTCGGGCGCGACGTCCGCACGGTCCAGCGCCTCGCGGATGGCGATGCCGCCCAGATGCGTGGCGGGAAGGGTGGACAGACCTCCCCCGAGCTTGCCGATCGGCGTGCGAGCGCTGCTCAGGATCACGGTTCGAGGCATGCTGCGAGTCTATTGCGATGCGAGTGACAGCCACGACCGATGCGCCCCCCGCCACCGATGCCGACACGATCGTCGTCGGCGTCTTCGAGGACGACGGGATCAAGCACGACCACAGCGGCGGGCTGCAGGCGCTGGTGGATTCGGGCGAGGCCAAACGGGGGCTGCGCAAGCTCGCCGTGACGCACGCGGACGGCCGCCGCTACATCGTCGCCGGGCTCGGCGGCCGGGATGACTTCGGGCCTGAAGAAGCCCGCGTGGTGGCCGCCGCCGTGCTCGGCCGCGCGAAGGAGCTCGGCACCACGACGCTGTGCTGGGAGGTGCCGCACCACGTGAGCGATGCGGTGGTCGCCGGGCTGGTCGAAGGCACGCTGCTCGCCGCGTACACCTACCGCGAGTTCAAGGAGCCGGAGTCCGGCGGGATCGACGCGTTGATCCTGTCCGCGCACCACGAGCTGAACCCGGCGGCCGCGGTGGCGGGCGCCGAGGCCACGAACCGCGCGCGGGACCTGCAGAACCGGCCGGCGAACGTGCTCACGCCGTCCGCCCTGGCGGAGCGCGCAGCGGAGCTCTCGGGCGTGAGCGTGGAAGTGCTCGACCGGGCCGGCCTGGAGGCCGCGGGGATGGGCGCGTTCGCGGCCGTCGCGCGCGGCACCGAGGAGGAGCCGCGGCTGATCACGATCTCCTACGCACCGGCCGACGCGGTGGGTCCGCATCTCGGCTTCGTGGGCAAGGCCGTGACGTTCGACTCCGGCGGCATCTCGATCAAGCCCGCGGCGAAGATGCACGAGATGAAGTTCGACATGTCCGGCGGCGCCGCGGTGCTGGAGGCCGTCGGCGCGATCGCCGCGCTGAGCCTGCCCGTGCGCGTGACCGGCGTGGTCGGCGCGACCGAGAACCTGCCCGACGGGCGGGCGATGAAGCCGGGCGACATCGTGCGCGCCAAGAACGGCGTGTCGATCGAGATCAACAACACGGACGCCGAGGGCCGGCTCGTGCTCGCGGACTGCCTCACGCACGCGATCGATCAGGGTGCGGAGCGGCTGGTGGACCTGGCGACGCTGACCGGTGCGATGGTCGTGGCCCTGGGCCGCACCTACGCGGGCCTCTTGAGCTCCGATGACGAGTGGGCCGGCGCGGTCCAGGCCGCCGGCGAGCGCGCGGGCGAGATCTCCTGGCGCCTACCGCTGCACGACGAGTACGACGAGATGATCAAGGGCCGCTACGCCGACATCGTCAACTCCACTGCCGAGCGCGGCGCGGGCGGCATCACGGCCGCGCAGTTCCTCAAGCGGTTCGTGGGCGACGTGCCGTGGGCGCACCTGGACATCGCCGGCACCGCCTACGACAACAAGAAGCCCTACACGCCGGTCGGCGGCGCGGGGTTCGGCGTCCGCACGCTGATCGAACTGGCCCGGGGGTAGATAAAGGGCCAGGCCCTTTATGTTGGGTGGGTGTGAGGTTCGTCGGGCTGTGGATACTCCTGGTCGCCGTGTACGCGGCCACGCTGGGCATCCCGGCGCAGCCGGGGATGGAATACGCGGGCAATGAGCCGCACCACCTGTTGGCGGCGGAGTCGCTGGTGTCCGACCGCGACGTCGATCTCTCCGACGAGTACCGGGAGCGTGCGTACGCGAGCTGGTACCCGGGGGAGCTCAAGACGGACGGCCGGATCGTGGACCGCCGGCTGGTCGAGCCGCACGGCGTCGGCTTCGCGTTGCTGATCGCGCCGTCGTACGCGCTCGGCGGCGCCCGCGCCGTGCAGTGGCAGATGCTCGCGATGCTGGCCCTGGCGTTCGTCCTGGCCGCGGCGCTGGCGCGGCGGATGGTCCCGGAGCCGTGGGCCACGGTCGGCGTGGGGCTGGTCGGGCTCTCGCCGCCCGCGGTCGCCGCCTCCACCACGATCACGCCCGGGATCGCGGCCGCGGTGCTGCTCTCCGGCGCGGCGCTGTGCGCGCTGGCGATCCGCGAACGGCCGCGGCGAAGGTACGTGGCGGTGGGCGCGCTGTTGCTGGCCGGGCTGCCGTGGCTGGGCTGGTCGTTCGTGGCCGCCGGCGTGGTCGTCGCCTGGGCGCTGGTCGTCTGGACCCTGCGCCAGGGGCGCCGCTTCGCGGCGTTGGTGGCCGGCGAGCTGCTGGCCGCCTCACTGGTGTTCTACGCCACGATCAACGACCGCTTCTACGGCGGCATCACGCCCCGCTCGGCCGGGACCGCCGTGTTGCCGGACCCGCCGTTCGGCTACATCGAGCGGCTGCCGCGGCTGGTCGGGCTGTGGCTGGACCGCGAGGTCGGCCTACTGCGCTGGGCGCCGCTGATCGGGCTCGCGTTCTTCGCCGCCTGGCTGCTCTACCGCTCTCGCCGCGACCAGCTCGCGCGGGTGGCCCCGGCGCGGCGCGAGGCCGAGGCCACCGCCGGGCTGCTGCTCGCGGTGATCGGTGCGCACCTGGTGATCGTCGCGCTGGTGACCGCCGGGCCTTTGCGCGGCACGGCGTTCCCGGGCGTGTCGTTGGTCGCCGTGCTGCCGGCCTTGGCCGCGTTGTGCGCGTGGGGGTTGCGCCATGTGCCGCGGGTGGTGGGGGCTTTGCTGGCGGTGGTGACGCTGGGCGGCACGGCGTGGCTGCTGTGGCTGGATCGGTCTGTGGAGGTGCGTGGGTGGTTGGCGGTGGATTCCGACGCGCCCTGGGGGCCGCTGGTCGTGGCGTTCCCGGACTTCACGCGGCTGTACTGGTGGCCTGTAGTGGTGTGCGTGTTGATCGCCGTGGGGGTGGTGGTCCTGGTGTGGCGGGAACGCCGCGCGGCGGGTGAGTGGCGGCGCGCGGCCGCCGCGTCGCGGACTTCGAAGGCGTTGCACTAGGGATCGGGAACGTCAACTGCGAGCACACCCGCGGCCGCCGCGTCAAGAAACCCGTGCCTGCGGCGCCGGGGTGGGTCACGCGTTCGTCACGGGTTTCTTGACCCGTCGGGGCGGGCGTGCTGATTGCGGGTGAGGCGGGTGCCCCGCACTGCGTGAACGCCTCGGCGTTCACGTCTTTCCACGCCGAGGGACGGTCCACGCCACGCGAGGTGCGAGTTTGTCCGGCTCAGGCTGACAAAGTCGTACCTCGCGCGCCCGGGTGGCGCGTTGCCGCTCGCGGAGAACGCTTCGGCCCGCGCCCGGGCGCACCCGGTGCAACCGGCTCACCCGCACAAGAGCGCGCCGGCCGCCGCGGGTCAAGCGGGCCAACCGCGAAGCGTTGGTTTGCTTGACGCGCGGCCCGACGGTGTGCTCGCCGTAACCGCGTCAAACTCCCCGGCGATGTTCGTCTCCGCCGACCCCAAGACGCACGACGACCTGCGCGCCGCCGTGACCGCCACGACCGAGGCGGTCATCCAGGCGCTCGCGAAGCCCGGGCCGCGCGACGCGCTCGACGCGACGCAGCTGGCCAACGCGGTCGCGCAGCTCGACCCCCTCCCCGAGGAGGGCACTCCGCTCGCCACCACGCTCGACGACCTCGCGCCCATCCTCGAGGGCGGGATTCGGCTCGGGGACCCGAACTGCGTCGCGCACCTGCACCCTGCCCCGCTGATCGAGGCGGCCACCGCCGAGCTGGCGATCGGCATTACGAACCAGTCAATGGACGCGTTCGACGCTTCGCCGGCGGCGACGTTCGTGGAGGACGCGCTCGTCACGCGACTCGCGGAGCTGCACGGGTTCCCGGGCGGTTCGGGTGTGATGACGATGGGCGGGACGGCGTCGAACCTGCTCGGGCTGCTGTTGGCGCGCGACCGCGCGGGCGAGAACGTCAGGCGCGACGGGCTCCCACAGAACCGCTGGCGGATCGCGGCGTCGGCGACGTCGCACGACAGCATCCGCCGCTCGGCGGCGCTGCTGGGGCTCGGGACCGAGGCGGTGATCGCGGTGCCCACGACGCCCGAGGGGACGATGTCGGTCGACGCGCTGCGGGAGCTCACGCACGGCGAGGACGTCATCGCGATCGTCGGGACGGCGGGGACGACGGACCTCGGCGCGATCGACCCGCTCGACGCGATCGCCGACCACGCCCAAGCGCTCGGGGCGTGGTTCCACGTGGACGCGGCCGTCGGCTCTGGGCTCACGCTCAGCGACACGCACCGCCGCCGGCTCGACGGCATCGAGCGGGCGAACTCGATCACGGCGGACCTGCACAAGCTGTGGTGGATGCCGTTCGGCGCCAGCGCGCTGCTGGTCCCGGATGTGGCGGAGCTGCGCGCGGTGCACCACGCGAGCGTCTATCTCAACCGGGCAGAGGACGAGGCCGAGGGGCAGCTCAACCTGGTCGGGCGCTCGCTGGACACCAGCCGCCGCTTCGACGCGTTCAAGGTGCTCGTGGCGCTGCGCACGCGCGGCCGCAAGCAGCTCGGGGCGATGGTCGACACGGTGCTCGACCTCACGCGGTACGCCGGGGAGGCGATCCAGGCCCGGCCGGAGCTGGAGCTGGTGGCGCCGACGCACACGGTGATGGTCGCGTTCCGGCGCGTCGGCGACGACGCGCGCAACGTCGAGATCCACCGCTCGCTGTTCGCGAGCGGTGAGGCGGTGATCGGCCGCACCACCGTCGACGGGCGTGTCGCGCTCAAGCTCACGCTGCTGAACCCGAACACGACACGCACGCAGATCGACGCGCTGCTGGACCTGATCAGCGCAGCGTGAGCTTGATGGCGCGCTCGCGGCCGTCCGCGCCCACGGCCGCGCCGCTCACCCGCGCCCAGGCGACCTTGCGCCGCGGCGGGAGCTTGCCGCGCTGGAGCACGAGCTTGACCTGACCGCCCGCGGATGCGCGGGCCCGGACGAGCCGCCCGTTGACGATCTTGCCGCTGGTGAGCTTCACGCGCACCCGTAGCCTGACGACGCACTCGCGGTCACAGGTCCCGCGCACGGTCACGCGGCCACGCTTGTCCAGCTTCAACACTCCCGCGGCGAGCGTGAGCTTCGGCGCTCCGGGCTTCACCCGCGGCGGGATGACGTTGAGGTCCACGCGCACCACCTCGCTCGTCCGCCCCTCCGCGCCCAGGGCGCGGTAGGTGAACGAATCGGGGCCCACGTAGCCGGCGGCGGACTGGTAGGACAGGAAGGGCCCGGCGGTGACCGTGCCGTGCGCGGGAGGCGTGACCAGCTCGAGGCCGGCCGCACCCGGGCAGAGCTGCGGAACCCGCGTCAGGCGAGCCTGCGTCACGGTGAGCACCGGCATCGGCGAACGGCACGAGAGCAGCCGCAGCGCCGGCAGCTTCGGCAGCGGCGTCACCGATCGGCAGCTCACCGTGACGCCGGCGACACACGGCTGCCAGTCCGGCTGTGCCGGGACGAACCCGCCCATGCGGATCGCGGAGTGCGACCCGTTCGCGTCCCACGCGAGCTCCCGCACCCCCTCCGTGGTCCGCGTGTACACGACCGTCGAGCCGGACGGGGAGAACTCCGGGTCCGCGGGCGCGCCGGAGAGCCCGACCGGACCCTCTTCCTCTTCCCGCACCTCCCACAGCGTCACCTGCTCGCCGAACTGGCGCGGGTAGACGAGGCTGCTGCCGTCCGGGCCCCAGGCCACACCGCCGCGCACGCTGTCGTCGAACGGCTCGCGCTCGCTGCCGTCCACGCCGACGATGTCCAGCCGATCCCCGAGCCAGAGCGCGAACCACGCGCCGTCCGGCGACCAGGCGGCGTCGCGCACGCCGGTGGCGTCGATCGGCAGCGCCTGCTCGCCGCTGCCGTCCGGCGCGCGGGTAAGCAGCGCGCCGCCGCGCAGGAACGCGATCCGCGTGCCGTCCGGGGACCACGACGGCGACGTGCCCTCCGGCGCGACGTCGCTCACACTCCCGTTCGCCACGTCGTACAGCCGGAGCCGACCGCCCTCGACGAACACGATCCGGTTGCCGTCCGGCGACCACTGCGGCGCGTCCAGCGCCACGCCGGCGGGCGCCGTGTGCAGGGTGCGCAGGCCGACATCCCCGCCGGCCGACGGCGGGTTGAGCGTGACGAGCGCCTGTCCGGCGGGCTGCTGATCGATCAGCACCCACTGGCCATCCGTGACCGCCGCGGCCGCCGCACTCGGCACGGCCGCGAGCATCGCAGCGACGAGCGCTGCACAAGAGATCCGTCTCATTGAGCGCAGACTAAATGCATCCGCGCCCGGAGCGCAAGATCAGCGACGGACGGTGACGGCGAGCTTCACGGGCCGGGAGGCGCCGTTCGCCCCGCGCACCGTGCCGGTGATGAACACCGTCTTGAGCGTGCCCTGCGGCTTGGCCGGGAGCTTGAGCCGCAGTGCGAGCAGGCGGCCCGGCGCGAGAGTGCGCTTGAGCGGTGTGCCCCTCAGCGGCTTCTTCTTGCCCCGCAGCGTGGCTTCGAGGCGCACGGTGAACGTGCACGCCTGATCACAAGCCAGCCGGGCGAGCGTGGTGCGTTTGCGGTCCAGCGTCGGCTTGACCCGCGCGCTCAGGAACGGCGCGGCGACGGTGGCCGACGGGTTGTTCGTGGATGGCGTCGGACCGCCCGCAACCGGCCGCGGGACGACGAAGACCGTGACGCGCACGGTGTCGGAGGCGGCGCTGCCGTTGGTGACGCGATACGTGACGGAGTCCTGCCCCACGAACCCGGGCCGCGGCGTGTAGATGGAGCCGGTGAGGCTGCCGTGGTCGCCGTCCTTGACCAGCACGAGCGTCAGCTGCAGCCCGGCGGGGTCCGTGCACGGCGCGGCAGGCAACTCGACCGGCTGGTCGGTGAGCGTGGTCACCTGCGCGGTCGTGGCGCTGCACGTCGGTGGGAGGACGGACCGGCAACCGACGGTCGTCTCGACCGTGCACGGCTGCCAGTCCACGGCGGTGGCCCCGGTGGTGCCCGGGACGGTGACCGGCGTGGCGTCCTTCGTCGCCCGCACGGTGAACACGGCGTCGGCGCGGAGGAACGCGAGCGCGTTGCCGTCGGGTGCCCACCGCGGCGCCTTCGCCGGGAGGGCGGTCACGCGGGTGTTCTTGGGCGTGGTCGTGATGTCGGTGACGACGGTGAGCCCGGCACCGAAGACGCTGCCGGTGTCCACGTAGGTGAGCGCCCGGCCGTCGCGCGACCAGGCCGGGGTGCCCGTGGCGCCGTCGACGATCGGGAAGTCCTCGAGCGTCGAGAGAAACAGCAGCGGGCCGATGGTGAACGCCCACTGGCCCAGTCCGGGCGCGTACGCGAAGCTGGTCGTCCCGGGGTCCATGAACGGCAGCTGCGCCTCCGTACCGGTGAGCGCGACGCGGCGACGCTGGTGCGTGAGCCCCGCCAGGCCGACGCGGCGATACCCGATGCTGTCGCCGCTGACCGACCATGCGGGGTCGGCGTCGTACTCGCCCGCCCCCGGATTCGTCAGCTGCTCGGCCTTCCGCGTGGCGACGTCGAACACCGCGACCTTGCCCTGCCAGATGAACGCGAGCTTGTTGCCGTCGGGGGACCAGGCCGGCCCGGAGATCTCACCGCCGCTCGGCGGCGTGTACAGCGAGCGCAGGCCCGTGCCGTCAGGATTGACCGCGACGATGCGGTCTTGCAGGACCACCGCGAGCTGGCCGTTGGCGGTCTGCGCGAGCGCAGGGGCGGGCAGCGCCGTGACCAGCACGGCACAGACGAGCGAGGCGACCACCCTCCACATGCCGTGACTCTAGGCACCGCGGGCCCGTCTGACCCCCGAACTGGACGAATGTCAAGCTTCGCGGGCGGCCGCGCTGGGGTCTATGGCGCCGCGGGCGAGGATCGCGTTGGCGGCGCTCGCCGGGTCCAGCCTGCGGGCGACGACCTCGTCGAGCAACTCCTGCACCTCGGTGTCCTCGCGCAGCGAGGCCTCCAGCGCCTGGCGCAGACGCACGGTCGCGATCCCCAGGACCTCGGCCATCAGGTTGCGGCGGCGGCGCTCGGACAGCGTGCCCTCGGCCTCGACGTGCGCCCGATGCTCACGCAGCTTCTCGG
This sequence comes from Solirubrobacter taibaiensis, assembly GCA_027587225.1. GTDB lineage: Bacteria > Actinomycetota > Thermoleophilia > Solirubrobacterales > Solirubrobacteraceae > Solirubrobacter > Solirubrobacter taibaiensis. Next base: position 6,372 of record JAPDDQ010000028.1, on the reverse strand, counting down.
CCAGCTCACGGACGCCCTCGCCGCGCGAGGCCTCGGTCTTGAGGATCGGGACCCGCCAGCCCTCCTGTGGCGCGAGGGCGAGCACGCCGCGGATCTCGCGCACCATCGTGTCGGCGAGCGGGTGGTCGGACTTGTTGACCACGATGATGTCCGGGATCTCCATCACGCCCGCCTTCAGCGCCTGGATCGAGTCGCCGGAGCCGGGGATGAGGACGAGCACGACCGAGTCCGCGTGGTCGATCACGTCGACCTCGGCCTGGCCCACGCCGACGGTCTCCAGGAACACGTCGTCCTTGCCCGCGGCGTCCATCAGCAGCGCCGCCTGCAGCGAGGCCTCGGCCAGGCCCCCCAGCGCGCCGCGGGTGGCCATCGAGCGGATGAACACGCCCGGATCCAGGAAGTGCTCGGTCAGCCGGATCCGGTCGCCGAGCAGTGCACCGCCGCGGAACGGCGAGGACGGGTCGATCGAGAGCACCGCGACGTCGCGCTCGAGTTCGCGCTGGACGCGGATCAGCGCGCCGATCAGCGTGGACTTGCCCGCGCCGGGCGGGCCCGTGAAGCCGACCACAGCCGCTTTGCCGGTGTGCGGGTAGACCGCCTTGACCAGTTCCCAGCCGGCGGGATCGTCGTCCTCGACCAGCGAGATGCCGCGCGCGAGGGCCCGCTTGTCACCGTTGAGGAGCCGCTCGGCGAGATCCGACATACGAGCGCGGGAGGATAGTCTCGAAGCGTCCATGGTCTCGCTGCTGCGCTTCATGGCGCGCAACCGCATGCTCAACCTCAAGTACGCCCGGCTGATCGTGCGCTGGGCGTGGCTGAAGCTGCGCTGGGGCAAGCGCCTGCAGACGGACGGGCTGTGCTTCGTCGGCCCGAACGTCAAGCTCGAGATCGGCAAGGACGCGGTGCTGCGGCTCGGCCGGTGGTCGTGGATCGGCCACGGGACGAAGATCCGCGTGCACGAGGGCGAGTGCGAGCTCGGCGCGAAGTCCGTGATGGGCCAGGAGTGCACGATCTCGTCGTTCCAGCACGTCTCGATCGGGCGCGAGTGCATCATCGCCGACCGCGTGATGCTGATCGACTTCGACCACGGCGTGACCGAGGTCGAGCGTCCGATCCGCGCGCAGGGCATCTACAAGCGCGACGTGCGCGTGGGCAGCAACTGCTGGATCGGCTACGGCGCGTGCATCCTGCGCGGCGTGACGATCGGCGACAACTGCGTGATCGGCTCCAATACGGTCGTCACCAAGGACGTCACGGCCAACGCGGTCGTCGCGGGCGCGCCGGCGAAGGTGTTGCGGATGCGTGAGACGCCGGAGACGCTGCGGTGGCCGTGAGCGACGCGGAGATCGAGCGCACGATCCTCGGCCTGCTCGAGCAACGCGACGAGGGCAAGACGATCTGCCCGTCCGAGGCGGCACGGGCGCTCGCCGACGACTTCCGGCCGTTGATGGACGACGTGCGCCGCGTGGCGGACGGGATGGATCAGGTCGACATCACGCAGAAAGGCCGCGTCGTGGAAGACCTCGACGCGGCCCGTGGACCCATTCGGCTGCGGTTGAAGCGCTAAGCGTCTTCGAGCTGGGCGCTGCAGGCGGGCCAGGGGGCCGTGCCGCGCTCTTGGTAGAGCTTGTAGGCGAGCGCGTCCTGCGTGGCCTCGTCGGCCTCCGCGGGGCTGCCGGTGCCGCCCATGGCTTCCCAGGTCGCGATCGAGAACTGGTACTTGCCGAAGTAGCGACCGTCGCGCGACTCGGCGGCGATGTTCCCGCCGGACTCACACTGGGCGAGCTGGTCCAGGATGGCCTTGGCGTCGGCCGGGATCGGCGCCGGAGCGGCGTCGAGGCCGCTGTTCTGCGGCTGGCCGATGAGGCCCAGCGAGCGCAGCGTGGCCGTGTCGGCCTTGCCGGTGACCTTCAGGCCGTTGCGGCGCTGGTAGGTCTTGACGGCGCGCTTGGTCTTCGGGCCGAAGACACCGTCGGCCTTGATGCCGAGCGCCTTCTGGATCTGCTTCGTCGTCGGCTTCTTCGCCGGCGCCGTCGTTGTCTGCTGGGTTTGCGCCTCAGAACCGCCCGTCTGCGCCATCGCGGGCGCGCTCAGGACGAATGACAGCGCCACGAAAATGGCGACGAAGCGACGTAAATGCACTGCTGTTTCCACGCGGGGCGACTCCTTGGTCTCATCGCGCCTACGGGGTTAGCTGTCGGGCTCGCGCGTAGACCTGCGCTACGCCGTCAGTGACGGCGATTCGCCCCGGGAGCGCGACCAACGCTCCATCGGTTCCCCCGCTCCCGTCCGGACAGACCAGACGGAACTCGGCTCTTATGCGGGCGACACTCTACACATCGCCTCAACAATGTGTTCGGCCGCTCGGTCGGAAGTCTTAAACTCAGGGTTGGACAAATGCCCAAGTCGCAAGGTCGGGCGCAAGGTGTCGCAACTCCTCGCTGCCGGACTCCCGCAGCGCCGTCTCGAACGCCTCGCGGTGCCCTTCGGCGCGCTCGCGCGGGTACTCGCCGGCGCTCTCGTTCGCGATCTGGAACGCCCAATCGGAGCTCTGCAGCGCGAGCAGCTCCCGCAGTGCGCGCGGGCCCGCGTCCGCGCCCAGCGCGGTCAATTCCGCGCGACGCTGGGCCCACGCGAGGCCACCGGCCGCGGGCGCGCTCCAGGTCCGCAGGTCGCGTCCGGTGCCCCAGCTCGTGGGTGGAACGTCGGCTGGGGCGGGAGCGGGGTTCTGGACGCCGGCGGGCACGACATCCGCGAGCTCGAGCACACGCTCGAGGAAGGTCACGCCTTCGTGCCAGTGATGCCCGAACAGCTCGGTGTCGAAGGCGACGACGGCGCCCTCTGTGACGTCATTCACAAAGGCCTGCGCGTGCGCACGGGCGCGCGCGTGGCCGCGCTGCGCGTCGTAGGGCTCGCCGTCGACGGCCCACGCCTGGTGTGCGCGCGGCGTGAGCCGGTTCGTGTCGCGGTAGTCGCCGTGCGCGGGGTAGCCCTTCGGGTCCCACACGAGATCGATCCCGGGACGGTCGAGCGGGACGAGCACGATCCCGGCCTCGGTCCGGCTCGGATCCGTGATCTCCACGTTCGTCCAGTCCACGCACGTGAAGTGGACGCCCGCTTCCTCGAGCAGGTCGTCGAGCCACGGTGCGTGCGCGCATTCCGGCAGCCAGAAGCCGCCATGCCAGGCGCCGAACCGGCGGCGGTGCGACGCGATCCCCGTCTCCACCTGCAGGCGCACGCCGGCATCCGTGGCCAGCAGCGGCAGGACGGCGTGCGTCGCCGCCGAAGTCCACGCGACGTGCGGCCTGAACGCTTCGATGAGATCACCACGGCGCTCCAGCGCGTCGGCGGCCTGCTCGTACTGCGCCGCGGAGTAGGCGAGCTGCGGATGGTCGGGCAGATCGAGCGCGTGGCTCGCGGGCCGGACCTCACGCAGGAAGGCGAGGCAGCGCTCCAGCGCACCCGGCGCTTCGAGCTGGTCCGCGAGGACGGGCGTGACGCTCAGAGTGACCTTGCCCGGGTGGCGATCCAGGACGTCCAGTAGCGGCAGATAGCTGGCCGCGATCGCCTCCCACAGCCACTCTTCGCCGAACGGCCACGTGCCGAAGCCCTCCACGTACGGCATGTGGGTGTGCAGGACGATGCTCACGCGCTTCATGGCTTGAGCACCGCCAGCAGGTCCAGGCTGCGGTCCAGCCCGCCGGGGCGCAGCGTGAAGTCGTTCGCGCTGATGGCGGGGTTGAAGCGTTCGTAGAACGGGCGCGTGAGGTGCAGCGTCTGGTGCACGCGGTCCCAGCCCATGCGCTCGATCGCCACCTGATGGGCCCGCAGCTTGCGCGCGTGGAACAGGCCGAGCATCTCGACGTCGCCGAAGTGGCGCTCACACAGCTCGCGGTACTCCTCCGGCTTGTACTCGCGGATGTGCCACGGGTTGCCGGAGCGCTCCTCTCCCGCCGGCGCGAGCGTGAGGACGTTCGGCGTGGAGACGTAGGCGACACCGTCGGGCTCGATCAGCTCGCGGATGTGGGCCATCATCGCGTCCGGGTCCTGGATGTGCTCGATCGTCTGCAGGAACACGACGCAGTCCACGTCGCCCTGCCAGATCTCGACCATGTCGCGCTCGAACGTCACGCGCTTGTACTTGGCCTTGCAGTGCTCGAAGGCCTCGGGGTTGGCGTCGACGCCGATCACGCTCTGAGCGGTGTTGGCGAGCACGTCGGAGCCGTAGCCCTCGCCGCACGCGAGGTCCACGACCTTGCGGCCGTGGACGCGGTCCGCGATCCACTCGTAGACCACGAGATGGCGGCGGTACCAGTAGTTCTCCTCCGGGACGTCGGGGAGCGTGCGCTCGCCGGTGAGGTGCAGCGGAGGCACCCCGTCGGGCTGATCGCGTTGAACGTAGAGCTCGGTTATGGGCGGGAGCTTATTTGCCGCGGGCGCGGCCGTACGCCGCCAGGGTTCGTTCACGTTCCACCGCGTGCTCGACGATCGGCGTGATCGTCTGGCTGTCCGGGGCCCAGGTCTCGACGTAGACGCCGTCGGGATCGTGGCGTTGCTGCTGGAGCGCCGGGTTGTAGAGGCGGCGGTGCAGCGGCGCAGGGTCGACGCCGACGGAGGAGATCCACTGCCAGTTGCCGTTGTTCTGGGCGACGTCGCCGTCGAGCAGGTGGCGCATGAAGTGCTGCTCGCCCCGGCGCCAGTCGATGTGCAGGTCCTTGACGAGGAAGCACGCCGTGATCAGGCGCGCGCGGTTGTGCATCCAGCCGGTCTTGGCGAGCTGACGCATCCCGGCGTCGACGACGGGATAGCCGGTGCGGCCCTCCTGCCACGCCTCGAAGTGCTCGTCCTCACCGTCCCACTCGATGCTGTCCATCTGCTCTTGGTGGGCGTGGTGCGTGTTGCGCGGGTGGTTGAGGAGGACGTGGGCGTAGAAGTCGCGCCACACCAACTGGCGGGCGAACGCGCCGCTCGTGCGCTCCTCGGCCTCGCGGGCGCTCACGCAGCCGAAGTGCAAATAGGCGGACAGCCGCGACGTCTCGCGGTCGAGCCGGTCGCGCACGTCGTCGTAGGTGGTGTCGTCGAAGGCGAGCATGCGCTTGCGGCCTTCGGATTCGCCTCCATGCTGATCGCCGCGCTTGCCGGCCGCCGGGATCTCTCCGACGGTGAGCGTGGACGGCACCGGGACCTTGCGCGGCGCGCCGTGGAGGTCGCGCCGCGGCAGCTCGGCGTGCGCCCGCCAGAAGGGCGTGAAGACGACGTAGGGCTTGACCTTGCCGATGTCGGCGATGAAGTTGCCGGGGGTGCGACGTGGCTCGACCCCCGCCTCTTTCAGCGCCGCCTCGACGCGCTTGTCGCGGGCCATCGCGAACGGGCTGACGTCGGAGGCAAAATACGTCGCCGTGGCACCGTGCTCGGAGGCCAGCTTCGGCAGCTCCCGCTCCGGCGTGCCGCGGAGCACCACGAGGTTCCCGCCGCGCTCCCGAAGCGCCTTGCGCAGGTCTTTGAGGCAGTCGAACAGGAACGACGCCCGGTTCTCGCTCTCAAAGCGGCCGTCGAGCAGGCGGTCGTCGAGCACGAACACCGGGATCACCCGCTCGAACTGGTCCAGCGCGGCGCGCAGCGGCGGGTGGTCGTGCACGCGCAGATCGCGGCGGAACCAGACAAGGGCAGTGCTCGGAGCCATCGCTTCGGGTACGGAACCGGATCGCGCCCGGATGACAAGCAGCAGATGTGACGGACGCTGACGCCATCGCGCGGTCGCTGGTCGAGCCGGGCGTGTTCGAGTTGATCTTCGAGCGCCACTTCGGCGTGATCTTTCGCTACCTGCGGCGCCGCTGCGGGGCCGCCGCCGAGGATCTCGCCGCCGAGACGTTCACGCGCGCATTCGCCGGACGGGCCGGATACGACGTCGCGCGCGGCGACGCGCGGCCGTGGCTGTTCGGGATCGCGACGAACGTGCTCCGCGCCCACCACCGGGACCTCGTGGTCCCGGGCGTGCTGGGTGAGCGCGCCGAGGAGATCGACGCCGACGCGCGGTTGGACGCGGTGACGGCGCTGGCGCGCGTGGCCGATGCGCTGCGCGCGCTGCCGACCGGACAGCGCGAAGTGCTGCTGCTGGTGGCGGTGGCCGAGTTGACCTACGAGGAGACCGCGGAGGCGCTCGGCGTGCCCGTCGGCACCGTGCGCTCGCGGATGGCCCGCGCCCGCGCCGCCCTGAACCCGCTGGAGGTCCGATGATCGACCTGCTGTTCCCGCCCGTGCCGGCGGACGACGAGTGTGAGCGCGCCGCCCGCGAGCGCGCGCTGGCGGCGCTGCGCGAGGCCGCGCACGGGGGCCGCGTGGCCGCGGCGCGAGACGGCGCGGCGCTACTCG
>JAPDDQ010000303.1 GCA_027587225.1 Solirubrobacter taibaiensis | reverse complement strand
AGTGTAAAGAAAGCAACTCTTGTTGAAATCGATGGAAAAGTAATTGAGTACTCTAAACAATACTTACCATCAATTGCAGGCGCATTAGATAATGAGCGTGTAGAAGTAAAAGTAGGAGACGGTTTCCTACATATCGCAGAAAGCGAAAATGAATACGATGTAATTATGGTAGATTCTACTGAGCCAGTAGGACCAGCAGTAAACCTATTTACAAAAGGCTTCTACGCTGGAATTTCAAAAGCGTTAAAAGAAGATGGTATTTTCGTTGCACAAACGGACAACCCTTGGTTCACACCAGAGTTAATTACAACTGTGTTTAAAGACGTAAAAGAGATCTTCCCAATCACTCGTTTATACACAGCAAACATTCCAACTTACCCAAGTGGTCTTTGGACGTTCACAATTGGATCTAAAAAACATGATCCATTAGAAGTAAGTGAAGAGCGTTTCCACGAAATCGAAACGAAATACTACACAAAAGAATTACACAATGCAGCATTCGCATTACCGAAATTTGTTGGCGATTTAATTAAGTAAGAGAATTGTATCAAACAAATAAAGTGTAAGTAGCTCATTTAAGGTGTTTGTCCAGAAGACTTGAACATGCTAGCTACTTACACTTCTGTAGAGAAAATCGTCTTCTTGTTGTTAAAAAGAAGACCCGGTAAATCGAGAAAGAGGAGCAATTCGCTCCAAATTTGAGAAATAGTGAAAGGTTGGGATACCTTAAGTTCCACATAAGGAGGAAAAGAA
>JAPDDQ010000302.1 GCA_027587225.1 Solirubrobacter taibaiensis | reverse complement strand
AAAAAAAGATGCCCATTCGGCATCTTTTTTTGTCGTTAAATAGCTACTGGGCAAATTCATTATTATTGTCTACAATGAGAAAGTGCAGTATAGAAATATTAGAAACTGTATAAAACGATTGTTAATAAGTTTTTTAGTTTAAATTCGTCACATAGAAAGGAAGCAATATGGAGGAACTACAACAAAATAAAACTGCTTTAGAAGGAAGCGGAAAACCGTTATTAAAAAATACGAATTTCCTTTTTCTTTGGGCAGCTACTCTTTTTTCAAGCTTTGCTTTAGCCTTTTTTACTTTTTCACAAACGTGGTACATAGCAAAAACATTAAACCTTGAAGCTTCACTCGGTGTTGTTTTCGTAGCCCTTAGTGTTCCAAGGCTTATTTTTATGATTGTCGGCGGCGCTGTAGCTGTTAAATTCCCGAAAAAAAATATTATGTTTTACTCCAATATCATTCGAGCGATTCTTGTCGCAACCATTCTCACATGGTTTATCGTTGGTGATGTAACGCTATATACATTTGCTTTATTCGCTTTATTCTTTGGACTTGCTGATGCTTTCTTCTGGTCAGCAGATGGATCTATCTTACCGGAATTGGTAGAAAAAAGCCGGTTAACACAAGCGAATTCACTTACACAAATGACGAACCAAGCATCGGTCATCTTAGGCCCTGTACTTGGCGGAATTCTCATTAAATTTACGAACTATGAGACAATATTTTCCATTACAATTTTATTACTGATTGTCGCTGCCAT
>JAPDDQ010000301.1 GCA_027587225.1 Solirubrobacter taibaiensis | reverse complement strand
ACTCTAAGCAATTAAGAATATAGTGTATTCATAATCCAAAATCAAGTTTTATGAATACGGTTTTTAGTATTAAATAAGTGTATTCCTTAGCTTGTACTGGACTGAACACCTGATGGATTCCCATAGACTCTGATAAGTTCAGATAAATCTATAAGACCATCATGATCCCTTAATAATTCACCATTTTTTATAGCGTCATATATTGTTGTACGTGATTTTTTAAATGCTTTACTCGCGTCCATAACGCTAAATTTTGTTGTGTTCAATGGAATCCCTCAGTGCGTGTACAAGGATGTTCAAGGGAGCTTGTAATCAGGGAAAGAGCAGGGCGAAATTTTTATATCGCTCACTCGCTCTGCATATGCTGTTTAAATGCAAAAAAAAGGGGTTTCTGGATCGATTTAAGCTATTTTCATAGAACCTATAAAGATTTATCAAAAGTCGCTTAAATCGCAAATGAGAGATAAATAGGCTTAGTCTAATGATTTACAGTTTATTCCTATCTGAAGCTGAGGAAATTTCTTTCTCACTTCATTAACTGATTGCTTTGTTAAAACAATTAAATCATGTCTGGTTGCTTCCAGATCTTTGATGTCAGATTGCAGTTTTTGATTTTGGCTGACTAATGCGATGTTGTAATTTTTCATTTTTTCATATCGCATCGTTGCAGCGATGTTGAGACCGCAGAGAATAACAAGAGTAACAATAAGAATAGAAATTGAATTAAATGAAAAATACTTGAAATTCAATTTTTTA
>JAPDDQ010000300.1 GCA_027587225.1 Solirubrobacter taibaiensis | reverse complement strand
GTTAGCGGGGCAAGAGGTTGATGATCAGAGTCTTATCGATGCTTTCGTACTCGTAGATCAAGCACGTCGTGAGTGTGGATTAAGTTTATCTTTCTTTGAAGCTACCACTCTGGCTGCTTTTTTGATTTTTAAACAAAAGCAATGTGATGTATGGGTACTCGAAGTAGGACTCGGTGGTCGCTTAGATGTGGTCAATGTGATCGATCCTGATATTGCCGTGATTACCAATATTGGTTTGGATCATGTGGATTGGTTGGGCGGTACAATTGAAAAAATCGCTTTTGAAAAAGCTGGAATTAT
>JAPDDQ010000299.1 GCA_027587225.1 Solirubrobacter taibaiensis | reverse complement strand
ATTCGTCCGAATATTCCCGTGATTTTTGGTGGTAATCAACCTTTACCGCAAGCGATACAAGATAAAGCGCTTGAATCTAACGCTAATCTATACGCATTAAACCGAGATTATTTTTATCAATTAAATGATGACGGTCTGTCATGGTGTTTTGCTTCTTCAGGTACAACATTAAAGTTGCCGACAGGACATTTGGCAATTGAAAATATTTCAACTGCCGTTGCTGCAATCTTAGTAAGTGGTTTGCCTATTTCTCAATCCACAATTGCTCAAGGTATTCAGCATGCTTCATTGCAAGGACGATTTGAAATTCGTCAAATTCAAAACAAAACCGTCATTTTTGATGCTGGGCATAACCCTCATGGTGTCGAATTTTTGTTGAACCAGTTGCGAAAATTCTTAAAATACAATAAACAGTACACAGAAGTTGTGGCTGTATTCTCAATGTT
>JAPDDQ010000298.1 GCA_027587225.1 Solirubrobacter taibaiensis | reverse complement strand
AGTTGGAGACTTCTCTCCTACTCCTTATTAGTTGAACCATTCGAGCATTTACAGGCTAACAGACTCCCTATTTACTTCTCCTAAATCTTGAGGTTTTAGTCTTATCGCCTACAAATGGCAGGATAGTGCTGAACTCTAACTTTTGTATTGTACCACAATTCTCTCATTAAGCAGTACTTCACTCTATTTTTCTTTTAAGGGAAAACATGCTATTCTTTTAGGCAGGAAATGTAGAAAATGAGGTCGATATATTATGCATTATGATGTTATTGTCATCGGCGGCGGTCCTTCTGGGCTAATGGCTGCAATTGGTGCTGCAGAAGAAGGCGCAAATGTCTTACTTCTTGATAAAGGAAATAAACTTGGGCGTAAACTTGCGATTTCTGGTGGCGGACGCTGCAACGTAACAAACCGTCTACCACTTGATGAAATTGTTAAACATATACCAGGAAACGGTCGCTTCTTATACAGCGCTTTTTCTATTTTTAATAATGAAGATATTATTACATTCTTCGAAAATCTTGGTGTTAAATTGAAAGAAGAAGACCACGGTCGCATGTTCCCTGTGTCAAACAAAGCGCAATCTGTTGTAGACGCACTTTTAACACGATTAAAAAACTTAGGTGTAAAAATCCGTAGAAATACGCCTGTTGAAACGATTGAATATGAAAATGGTCAAACGAAAGCAGTTATACTGCAAACAGGTGAAGTGTTAGAAACAAATCACGTCGTTATCGCTGTTGGCGGAAAATCAGTT
>JAPDDQ010000297.1 GCA_027587225.1 Solirubrobacter taibaiensis | reverse complement strand
TACCGGTTGTCACGCCAGTGGCATCGCCGGGTAGCTATGTTCGGAAGGGATAACCGCTGAAAGCATCTAAGCGGGAAGCCTACCTCAAGATAAGATTTCCCTAGGAATTTATTCCTCTAAAGAGCCGTTCGAGACTAGGACGTTGATAGGTTGGGTGTGGAAGCACGGTGACGTGTGAAGCTGACCAATACTAATTGCTCGTGAGGCTTGACTATACAACACCCAAACAGTTGTTGTATTCAAGATAAATTCAATACATAACTTGATTTAGTGTACAAACTAGTTACAATACAGACCAATTATCTAATCCGTTAATAACTCTTTGGATCGTAAGTAAGGCAAACATTATTAATTAATGTGAATAAGACCCGAAAACACCACAACAGTTTGCTGGCGACAATAGCAAGAGTGAACCACCTGATCCCTTCCCGAACTCAGAAGTGAAACCTCTTCGCGCTGATGGTAGTGTGGCGTTTGCCATGTGAGAGTAAGTCATCGCCAGCTTTTAAATACTAAACACCCCTAACCTAACGGTTAGGGGTGTTTTTTATTGAAATAAGAAAACTTAAAACTAATCTCAATTGTTTTATCTCTACTTCAATTTATAATCGAGTTAAATTCATAATTATAAAAAAGGAATTCAGCATTGAATGTAATTATCCAGTTGCTAGGTGGTATAGGCCTATTCCTTTTAGGCATGTCTCTGATGACGGATAGCTTAAAAGCAATCGCTGGTGAAGCTCTACGACAATGGTTAG
>JAPDDQ010000296.1 GCA_027587225.1 Solirubrobacter taibaiensis | reverse complement strand
TATTACTTGTTTTTGCGGATGCAATAGCTCGAAGTTGGTTTGACCCAATCGAATTGCCTGTTGGTATTTTACTGTCCTTCTTAGGTGGTCCGTTCTTCTTATATTTAATTCATAGAGGAGGAAAACAAAGTGATTTCCGTTAACAAAGTGTTTTACGCACACTCTGAAAGATTTCAAATGCAAAATATGAATGTACATATTAAGGTTGGAGAAATCGTTAGTTTAATTGGTCCGAATGGATCGGGAAAATCTACTTTGCTTCGTTTAATAGCAAGGCTACTGAAACAAAGCGAAGCGGACATCATTTTAGATGCGAAAAATATTCATATGATGAAGAGTGCTGATGTAGCGAAGCAATTAGCAATGTTACCACAAATGCATGATCATCAATTAGACTTAACAGTGAAAGAACTAATTGAGTTCGGAAGAGGTCCACATAAATCATGGAGTAGCCGCTTAAATAAAGAAGATGAAGAAATTGTTGATTGGGCATTGTCTGTTACAAATCTTGAAGGGTATGAATATCGTCTTTTACATTCTTTATCAGGAGGGGAACGGCAACGTGCTTGGATTGCGATGACGCTAGCGCAACGTACAAATGTCTTATTATTGGATGAACCAACAACCTTTTTAGATATCGTTCACCAGTTGGAAGTAATGGAACTTGTGAAACGATTAAATGAGGAGTTTGGAATGACAATTATAATGGTTTTACATGACATTAACCAAGCTGCTCAATATAGCGATCGTTTACTTGT
>JAPDDQ010000295.1 GCA_027587225.1 Solirubrobacter taibaiensis | reverse complement strand
TGAAGTTGCACTTCATTTAGGTGATGATACAGTTCGTACAGTTGCGATGTCTTCCACAGATGGACTTGTTCGTGGCACAGAAGTAGAAGATACTGGTAAAGCAATCTCTGTACCAGTTGGTGATGCAACACTTGGACGTGTATTCAACGTATTAGGTGATGCAATTGACTTAGATGGTGAACTTCCTGCGGATGTACACCGTGATCCAATTCACCGTCAAGCACCTGCATTCGAAGAATTATCTACTAAAGTAGAAATTCTTGAAACTGGTATTAAAGTAGTAGACTTACTTGCTCCTTACATTAAGGGTGGTAAGATCGGCCTATTCGGTGGTGCCGGCGTAGGTAAAACAGTATTAATTCAGGAATTAATCAATAACATCGCACAAGAGCACGGTGGTATCTCTGTATTCGCTGGTGTAGGTGAGCGTACTCGTGAGGGTAATGACTTATACCACGAAATGAGCGATTCTGGCGTAATCAAGAAAACTGCGATGGTATTCGGACAAATGAACGAGCCACCTGGAGCACGTCAACGTGTTGCATTAACAGGTTTAACAATGGCTGAGCATTTCCGTGATGAGCAAGGACAAGACGTACTTCTGTTCATCGATAACATCTTCCGTTTCACGCAAGCGGGTTCTGAAGTATCTGCCCTTCTTGGTCGTATGCCATCTGCGGTAGGTTACCAACCAACACTTGCAACAGAAATGGGTCAATTACAAGAGCGTATTACATCTACAAATAAAGGGTCTATCAC
>JAPDDQ010000294.1 GCA_027587225.1 Solirubrobacter taibaiensis | reverse complement strand
TCGGTTCCATCTCTCTATATCCAGCCAAAAATAAAACAACACTAAGTGCAACAATAAGAATGGCTTTAAGCCTCAATTTCATCCCCTCCTATCCCCATTGTTAACGGAGATTTGAGGTTCTATACACTTACTTTACTAAATACGTTAAACTCTTCGAATAGCCTAAATAATCAAGGAAAAAGTTACTTACAGATGTCCCAATTGCAATTGTAATTAAGATGAGTAATACTCGCGTCTGCAGCACTTTTCCGGACTTCATTAAACGCTCAATGTGAATGCCTTGTAAGGCCCACCACGTAATGGTAATAAACAATAAATGCGAAACAATGGCAATCAGTGCTTGTTGCCCTAAAAGTTGTGCCAAAAAATCGACCCCTTTTTACTCAGCTACTACTTATGAAAGAATATAAAAACGATACCATAATAAGTAGGAGCTACACTTTTTCAAATGCACATAGACATCTTACATTTTACATCGTGATTTTCTTTCCAAAAACGTATATCTACATTACAAGTTAACACAAAATAAAAAGCGCAGAGTACTGACCCCACACCTTTTATTTTCACTATTGTACCACGTTCCCTAAGAAGAAGAAATCTTTCATTAATGGAAAATATTCATAAAAGAAATTGTACCCAATCATCGGCATAATCCCTAGTATTACAATCGAAATTGCACAAAGACTTATAACAACCTTTATATTTAACACTAACCGTATTCTCTCTTCTGTCTCTCCTGTGCGGAAAAACATTTGATGTA
>JAPDDQ010000293.1 GCA_027587225.1 Solirubrobacter taibaiensis | reverse complement strand
GTCTAGGAAATCTTTCTGCTTCTCTTTCTCCTGCTGCAATTGCTTAATATGCAGCTCAATTCCATCAGCCATCGCATTAAAAGATGCTGAAAGCTGAGCGATTTCCACGTACTCATTTAACTCAATCTTACTCTTATAATCACCATTCGCGAGCCGCTGTGCCATTTGTCTCAACTGATCAATTGGTTTATGAAGAGACTTCGCCAAACGGATCGCAAAGAAAATACCGGTAGCTACTAGGCAAAGAGACGTCATTAAGAAAGTCCAGCTCACATTTGTTAAAACTTCCTTCTCACCCGTTAACTCATTTATAAAACGAATACTTCCAATGACATCGTTTCCATAATAAACCGGGCTTGAAAACAAAAGAATGGGAGCGGGATCCGCCTCCTCAAAAACATAAGACTTCTTTCCCTTCAAGGAACTCTCAATGTCGATGTTACGGTGAAGCAATGCTCCTTTTTGTGTATCTGCAACAACATCGCCATTCTTCCCAATCATCTGCACACGGACATCCATACGCTTCGCTAAATACGACGCAATTAAAAGTGAATTCGGACCAAGCGTATCCACTTCTGCTTCCTTCTCTAAATAATTCATCGTATAAATTTGCGCTTCTACACTTAACTTTTCTAAAGAATCTGCTGCGTTATGATACATATTCTTTTCTAACGTAATATAAACAACTGCATATAAAAGAACAAAAATCGGAATTAACAGCCCAACTATTCCAAACACCATATTTCGTTTTAAAGACATAC
>JAPDDQ010000027.1 GCA_027587225.1 Solirubrobacter taibaiensis | reverse complement strand
GTTGCGCGTGCAGATGCGTACGCAGGTGGCGCGGATCCAGCATCAGCTGGGCACGACGATGCTCTACGTCACGCACGATCAGACCGAGGCGATGACGCTCGGTGACCGGGTCGCGGTGATGCGCGGCGGCGTGATCCAGCAGGTGGACACGCCCAAGACGCTGTACGAGCATCCGGCGAACCTGTTCGTCGCCGGGTTCATCGGCTCACCGGCGATGAACTTCGTGCCCGCGCGTCTGGAAGAGAGCAAGCTGCGGCTGCCGTTCGGCGACGCGCCGATCCCGCCCGGCGTGAAGACCGGCAAGCGGGAGGTGATCGCCGGCATCCGGCCGGAGCAGTTCGAGGACGCCGGCATCCGGGCCGACGGGATGCGCTTCACGGCCAAGCTCGACGTCGTCGAGTCGATGGGCTCGGAGTACTACGTCTACTTCGAGACCGACGACGTGCGTTCGGACCAACTCGACGACCTCGAAGGGCTGGACACGGGAACGGTGGTCGCCCGGCTCGATGCCGCAAGCGCGGCAGAGGCGGGCCACGCACTCGAGCTCGCCCTGGACACGAGCCAGATCAAGCTCTTCGACCCCGACAGCGGCCGCGCGCTGAACCTGTAGCGTTCGCGTTCATGCGCCCGTCCCTGTTCGAGTTCGCCGGCGGTGAACCCGCCTTCCAACGGCTGGCGACGGCACACCACGCCCGCTGCCTCGCCGACCCCGAGCTCAACCACCCGTTCAGCAAGCGTGACGGCCACCCCATGCACATCGAGCGGCTCGGGTTCTACTGGGCCGAGGTGCTCGGCGGTCCGCCACGGTTCTCCGAGCAGTGCAGCGACCAGCCCAGCGTGCTGCGGATGCACGCCGGCAACGGCGACATGAGCGACCTCGGCGAGCGCTTCGAGCGCTGCTTCGCCGCCGCCATGGACGACGCCGAGCTCCCCGCCGACCCCGAGTTCCGCGCCGCCATGAACGCCTACATGCACTGGGCCGTCGAAACCGTCGCCCTATCGCACCCGGACGGCGCCGCCGGCGTCGCCCCGAGCGCGGCGATGCCGCGCTGGGGCTGGGACGGTCCGCTGCCTTAGGCGCCGCCGTGGACGCCCTCGTTGAGGTCGGCGGCGAACGTCGTGTACTCGTAGATCGGCAGCGCCTCGGTCTTCATGCCGGGGCCGAGCTCCCGCATGATCGGCAGGCCACCGAGCGCGCGGTCCAAGTCCTCGGCGGAAGGCAACTCGACGACCGCGAGCACGACGCGCTGGCCCGCGACCTTCCACAGGTGCGTGACGGCGCCGGCCTCCATGGCGCCCAGGGCGGCCTCGGCCTCGCGTTGCCAGATCGCCACGAGGTCAGCGTTGCTGACGTTCGCGGGCTGCGTGACTTCGAACCGGACGAAAAACTGCACTGGCTTCCTCCTCGGATGACATCGTGGCAATTGACACAGTATGGTTTTCAGGCACAGCAAGGCCTGGAGAGGAGCCGTCGTGAAGGTCCGAGACGCAATGACGGGGGACGTTCTCACGTTCACCCCTGAGCGCAATCTGCGAGATGCCGCCAAGTTCATGGCCGACCACAACGTGGGTGCGGTCGTGGTCTTGGACCCCGAGCAACCCGGGCCGGGGATCATCACGGAGCGCGACCTCGTACGTTCACTCGGCAAGGGCGAGGATCCGGACGTGGAGCACGTGTCCGGGCACCTCACCTCCAATGCGGCCTTCGCCGACTGCGACTGGGACCTCGAAGAAGCGGCCGACACGATGGCCAAGGGCGGGTTCCGGCACCTCGTCGTGGTCGACGGTGGCAATCTCGTCGGGATCATCTCGATGCGCGACATCATGCGCGTCTGGCGCCCGTCTGCCCGCCTGGTCAAGTAGCGCGCTCAAGTCTCGTCGGCCTCAGCCGACCACGGGGGCGTGGAGCGTTCCGTCCCGCCCCCTTCGCGACGCCTGCTGGTGTTGCTCTTCGCTGCCACCGCGCCGCTCTATGTCCTGATCGCCGTCACCGGTGAGTCCGCTCTGCACCAGGCAGGTCTGTCGGGTGCCGCGCTGATCGCCACCGCCGTCGCCGTGTGTGGCGCGGCGCGCGACCGCGGGCCCGCCCAGATCGCGATCGCCGCCGGCATCACGCTGTGGGCGGCCGGCTCGGTCACCGCCACCATCCAGCTCGCCCAAGGCGGCTACCCGACCTACCCGAGTCTCGCCGAGTGGCTGTGGCTCGCGTCCTATCCGGCGTTCATGCTGGCGGCGATGTTCATGGTCCCGCGCTGGGGCTCGGGGCACTGGCGCGACGGCCTCGTGGGCTGCTTGGCGGTCGTGGCGCTCGGCGCCGCATACCTGGTGCCGGGGCTGACGCCCGGCATGCTGAGCCCGCTCGGCACGCTCGTCGCCGGCGGGTTCGTGCTCGGCGATGTGCTGCTGATCGCCGCGATCGGCGCCGCGCTGGTGATCGTCCGCCAGCCGCAGGCACCCCAGTGGCGACGACTGATGCTCGGCGCGGCGCTCCTGGCCGGCACCGACCTGTTGTTCGCGTTCCGGATGGCGGGGTCGATCCACGACTACGCGAACTGGGTCGACAACGGCTGGGTCGTCGGCCTGATCTGCATGGCGCTGGCTCGTCCACGCAGCGCCCACCGTGAAGCGCCGCTCCCGCGTGTGCCGATCATCCCCGTGGTGAGCTCGGTCCTCGCGCTCGGCCTGCTGGTGATCGACCGCTACGACCGGCTCCCCGAAGACGCGTTCTGGATCGCGGTCGCGGCCGTCGCCCTCGGTGTCAGCCGCACGGTGCAGGTCGCGCGCGCCGGAGCCCGCCTGGCCGAGGCCGAGCGGCTCGCGCTGACGGACGAGCTGACCAACGTCGGCAACCGCCGCCGGCTTTTCCGCGACCTCGGCGACGCGTTCGAGCACGGCACCGCCACCCACCTCGCGCTGTTCGACCTCAACGGCTTCAAGGCGCTCAACGACAGCCAGGGCCACGCCGCCGGCGACGCGCTCCTGGCCGACTTCGGCGCGCGCCTGCGCGACGCCGTCGACGGCGCGGGCAGCGCCTACCGCCTCGGTGGTGACGAGTTCTGCGTGCTGCTGACC
Source organism: Solirubrobacter taibaiensis (assembly GCA_027587225.1). GTDB lineage: Bacteria > Actinomycetota > Thermoleophilia > Solirubrobacterales > Solirubrobacteraceae > Solirubrobacter > Solirubrobacter taibaiensis. Next base: position 99,932 of record JAPDDQ010000027.1, on the reverse strand, counting down.
GCCGATGCCGACGCCGCCCTCCAACGTGCTCGCGCCGCCCTCGTCGGCGAAGGCGTGACCGCCTCCAGCGGCTCCGTCCTGCTCGGCGCCGAGGCCACCGATCCCGCCCAGGCGCTCCGCCTCGCCGACGCGCGGATGTACGCGGACAAGACGCGAACCTAGTTCACTACCGACATGACGTCGATAGCGATCGTCGGTGGCGGATTCGCCGGTGTGGGCGCGGTGGCGATGCTGGCGCGAGCCGGATATCGCGACGTGGTCGTGTTCGAGAAGGCGGAGCGGCTCGGAGGCGTCTGGCACCACAACACGTATCCCGGCGCGGCGTGTGACATCCCGTCGCACCTGTACGAGTTCTCGTTCGCGCTCAACCCGCGCTGGTCGCGCCGGTACGCGCCGCAGGAGGAGATCCAGGCGTACATCGAGGCGGTCGCGAAGCCGTTCGACGTGCGGTGCGGCACCGAGGTCACCTCCGCGCGGTTCGAGGACGGCCGCTGGACGCTCCAGACGAGCGCGGGCGAGCACACCGCGGACGTGCTGCTCACCGCATGCGGGCAGCTCAGCACGCCCGCCGTCCCGCCGCTGCCCGGACTCGAAGACTTCGCGGGGCCCGCGTTCCACACCGCGCGCTGGGACCACGAAACCGACCTCGACGGCAAGCGTGTGGCCGTGATCGGCACCGGCTGCAGCGCGATCCAGGTCGTGCCCGCGATCCAGCCGCAGGTCGGCCACGTCACCGTGTTCCAGCGCTCCCCCGGCTGGACGATCCCGAAGGGCGACATCCCGTACCCGAAGTGGGTGCAGCGACTGTTCGCGCGCTTCCCGGCCGTGCAGCGGCTCGACCGCTCGATCAACTTCGGCTTCCACGAGCTGATGACGCCCGCCCTGGTGCGCCGGATCGGGCCTGCGCTGCGGGCCGCCCGCGCCGTCGGCAAGCTGCAGATCCGGAAGGCCATCAAAGACCCGGAGCTGCGACGCAAGGTCACGCCGACCGACGAGGTCGGCTGCAAGCGGATCATGCTCACCGACAGCTGGTATCCGACGCTGACCAAGCCCAACGTGGATCTGACCGACGCGCGGATCGAGCGCATCGGCCCGCACTCGATCCGCACCGCCGACGGCATCGAGCATCCCACCGACGCGATCGTGCTCGCGACGGGATTCCGCGCCCACGACTTCGTCGCCCCGATGGAGATCACGACCGAGGACCGTTCGCTCGCGCAGGAATGGGCGGGCGTGCCGCGCGCCTACCTCGGCATCACCGTGCCCGGCTTCCCGAACCTGTTCCTGCTCTACGGCCCGAACACCAACGGCGGCACCGGCTCGGTCGTGACGACGATCGAGGCGCAGATCACCCACGTGATCGCGGCGCTGGCCGAGCGCGACCGCGCCGGTGCACGGACGATCGTCGTCCGGCCCGAGGTGGCCGCCGCGTTCGACGCCGAGCTGCGCACCGCGCTGGCGGGAACGGTGTGGCACAGCGGCTGCACGAGCTGGTACGTCGACGAGCAGGGCAACGACCCGAGCCAGTGGCCGTGGACGTGGAGCGAGTACCGGCGCCGCACGGCCACCGTGGACCCGGAGGCCTACGAGCTGGCCTGAAGCTCGCCGCTGCCCCGCTCGATCACGCGCGTGGGCAGCACCACCTGGCGGGCCCGCCCGTTGAAGCCGTCGAGCCGCGAGAACAGCAGCTCCGCCGCGGCGCGGCCGAGCCCGAGCGCGTCCTGGGCGACGACGGTCAGCGCGGGCTCGATCGATCCCGCGAGCACGATGTCGTCGAAACCGACGTGCGCGACCGTGTCCTGCAGGCCGAGCCGGTGCAGCGTCCGCAGGACCTCGATCGTGACCAGGTTCTGGGCGGTGAACAGCGCGGTCGGCCGGTCCGGCCCGGTGAGCAGCGGTTCGACGTCGTCGTGCACGACGAGCGGCTCCGCCACCGCGTCCAGGTAGCCCGCGAGCCGTTCGGCCGCCGTGTAGAGCCCGTTCGGCGCCGGCCCGACGAACGCGATCCGCTCGTGCCCGTGCGCGCGCAGGTGCTCGACCGCCGCGCGGGCGCCGCCGCGGTTGTCGGTGAGCACGTGGTCGGCGTCGATCGTCTCCGGCGGGCGGTCCACGAACACGAGCCCGATGCCCGCCGCCACGTCGCGCTTCAGGTACGAGTGGTCGTGCGCGGTCGGGACGAGGATGAGCCCGTCCACGCGCCGCCCGAGCACGCCCTCCACCAGCTCGCGCTCACGCTCGGGGTCGGCGTCCGAGCTGCCGGCGAACGTCACCACCGACCGCTCGCGCGCGACTTCCTCCACCCCACGATGGATGGCCGCGAAGAACGGGTTCCCGACGTCGTCGAAGATCAGGCCGATCGTGGACGAGAGCCCGCTCGCACGCCGCAGCGTGCCCGCCGTGTGGTTGTGGCGGTAGCCGAGCAGCTCGATCGCGCGCTCCACCTTCGCGGCCAGCTCGGGGTCCACCGGCGGGCTGCCGTTGACCACGCGCGAGACGGTGCTCAGGCTGACGCCGGCCATGGAGGCGACGTCCTTCATGGTGGGGCGCCGCGCACCGGTCACGTTGGGGCGGAAACGTAGCGGACCACCCGGCCCGCTGCGCCCCTCAGACGGCTGGGATCTCGCCCGATCCGCGCAAGATGAGCCGAGTGGGTAGTACGACCGAACGCGGTTCCGGGTCGCGCGCGAACAGCAGCTCCCCGGCGCGGCGGCCCAACGCGTACGGATCCTGCGCGACGACGGTCACGCCCGGCTGGACGAGGTCCCCCAGGACGACGTCGTCGAAGCCGACAAGCGCCACCGTGCGTTGACGGCCCAGCGCGCGCAGCGCCCGGATCGCGCCGATCGTGATCAGGTTCTGGCCGGTGAAGAGCGCCGTCGGCGGGTCCGGCAGTGCGAGCAGCTCCCGCACCGCGTGCTCCCCCGCCGCGCTGTCGGCGAGCTCGGTCCGCTCGAGCTCGGGGATCCGCTCGCCCCGCAGCGCCTCGTGGTAGCCGCGCAGGCGCTCGGTCGCGGTGAACACCGACAGGCGATCGCCGAGGAAGGCGATCCGGCGGTGACCGTGGGCGATCAGGTGCTCGACCGCCGCGCGGGAGCCGCCGGCGTTGTCGCTCAGTACCGCGTCGCCCGCCATGAAGCGCGGCGGGCGGTCGACGAAGACGATCCCCGTCCCCGCCTGGCGATCGCGCAGCAGGTAGCTCTGGTCGCGGGCACAAGGCACGATCACGAGCCCGTCCACGCCGCGGGCGGAGAAGGCCTCGGCCAGTTCGCGTTCACGCTCGGGCCGCTCGTCGCTCGAACCCACGAACGTGAGCACGCCGCGCGGCCGCGCCACGTCCTCCACCCCACGGTGCACGGCGGAGAAGAACGGGTTCGAGACGTCCTCGATGATCAGGCCGATGCTCGCCGACTGCCGGTCCGCCCGCCGCAGCGTGCTGGCGGTCAGGTCGCGCCGGTACCCGAGCAGCTTCACCGCCTCCTGCACACGTTCGGCCAGGTCCGGCCGCACGTCCGCCGTGCCGTTGATCACCCGGGAGACGGTGGCCAGGCTCACGCCGGCCATCCGCGCCACTTCCTTCATCGTCGGACGCGGAGTAAACGTTTCCACGAACCGCAAGTTACAGCACCACCGCGGGAAAGCAAGCACAGGAAACGTTTTCACAACTTGCTTGACAACTCTCCACCAAGGGCGTAGAACTCCGTCCTGAAAACGTTGTCTCAGGGCAGGTCTGGTCCCTGAGGCGGAGGAGAAGGGGAGAAGGCAATGACTTCATTCGCAACCCGGCGCGGACTCGCGCTGGCCGGTTCGGCGATGGCGTTGGCGGTCGGCGTGGCCGCATGCGGCGGCGACGAGAGCAGCAGCGGCGGTGCTTCGAGCGGGAGCAGCGGAGGTGGCGACCCCGTCAAGGTCGGCCTCATCACCAAGACGGAGACCAACCCGTTCTTCGTGAAGATGAAGGAGGGCGCCACGAGCTCCGGTGAGACGCTCGGCGCCGAGGTGCAGTCCTTCGCGGGCAAGAAGGACGGCGACAACGAGTCCCAGGTCGCGGCCGTCGAGAGCCTCATCTCGGCCGGCGCGAAGGGCCTGATGATCACGCCGAGCGACTCGAAGGCGATCGTCCCCTCGCTCGACAAGGCCCGCCAGGCCGGCCTGCTCGTGATCGCGCTCGACACGCAGACCGAGCCCGCCGACGCGGCCGACATCACCTACGCGACCGACAACTACGCGGCCGGGCTCGCGATCGGCAAGTGGGCCAAGGGCACGTTCGACGCCGCCGGCAAAGAGGCGAAGATCGCGATGCTCGACCTCAACCCCGACGGCGTGTCCGTCGACGTCCAGCGCGACCAGGGCTTCCTCGAGGGCTTCGGCGTCGACGTCAAGGACAAGACCAAGATCGGTGACGAGGCCGACCCGCGGATCGTCGGCCACGACGTGACCGACGGCGGCGAGGAGGGCGGCCGCACGGCGATGGAGAACCTGCTCCAGAAGGACCCGTCGATCAACCTCGTCTACACCATCAACGAGCCCGCGGCCGCGGGCGCGTACGAAGGGCTCAAGGCCGCCGGCAAGGAGAAGGACGTCACGATCGTGTCCGTCGACGGCGGCTGCCCGGGCGTGGAGAACGTCAAGTCCGGCGTGATCGGCGCGACCTCCCAGCAGTACCCGCTGAAGATGGCCGAGATGGGCGTGCAGGCCGTCGTCGACTTCGCCAAGGACGGCACCAAGCCCGAGGCGCCCTCCGGCCAGAGCTTCATCGACACCGGCGTGACGCTCGTCACCGACAAGCCGGTCGACGGCGTCGAGTCCAAGGACACCGCGTTCGGCCTCGAGAACTGCTGGGGCTAGGACGTGTCCACGCAACTGCAGCCGGCGTCCAAGGGCGCCGGCACCGCGGGCGTCGTCGGCGCCCCGCGCGACGAGACGCTCTCCACCCGCATCCACGACCTCCTGCACCGCAACGCGACGCTGGGCCCGCTGTTCGTGCTCCTGCTCGCGGTCGTGTACTTCTCGATCACCGCGGACCGCTTCCTCGCGCCCGCGAACCTGTCGCTGATCGTCCAGCAGGTGATGGTCGTGGGCACGCTGGGCATCGCCCAGACGCTGATCATCCTCACCGCCGGCATCGACCTCTCGGTCGGCGCGATCATGGTCCTGTCCTCGATCGTGATGGCCAAGCTGTCGGCCGACTCCGGGGTGCCCGGCCTGCTCGCGCTGCTGCTCGGCTTCACCGTCGGCACGGCCTGCGGGTTCGTGAACGGCGCGCTGGTGACGCGACTGAAACTCCCGCCGTTCATCGTCACGCTCGGCACGCTGAACGTGTTCTTCGCGATCAACCTCTGGTTCTCCCAGAGCGAGACCGTCCGCGGCACGGACATGTCGAGCCTGCTGCTGTGGACGGGCAACACGATCGACTTCGGCGACACCCGCATCACCTACGGGTCGATCCTGATGCTGGTGCTGTTCGCGGTGTTCGCCTGGGTGCTCAAGAACACGGCCTGGGGCAAGCACGTGTACGCGGTCGGCGACGACGCCGAGGCCGCCCGCCTGGCGGGTGTGCGCAAGGACCGCGTGCTGCTCAGCGTCTACGTCGTCGCGGGCCTGATCTGCGCCGTGGCGGGCTGGATGCTGATCGGCCGCATCGCCTCGGCCTCCCCGCAGGCCGGCATCTCGGCCAACCTGGACTCGATCACCGCCGTGGTGATCGGCGGCACCTCGCTCTTCGGCGGGCGCGGACGCGTGGTCGGAACGCTGTTCGGCGCGCTGATCGTCGGCGTGCTGCGCAACGGGCTCACGCTGACCGGCGTCGACGTGCTGTGGCAGGACTTCGCGGTCGGCATCCTGATCATCGTCGCCGTCGCCATCGACCAGTGGATCCGGAAGGTGAAGGCATGACCGTGTCCGAGAACATCCTCGAGGCCCGCGGGCTGGTGAAGCGCTACGGCCACGTCACCGCGCTCGCCGGGTCGGACTTCGATCTGCGTCAGGGTGAGATCCTCGCGGTGATCGGCGACAACGGCGCCGGCAAGTCTTCGCTGATCAAGTGCCTCTCGGGCGCGGTCGTGCCCGACGAGGGCGAGATCCTGCTCGATGGCAAGCCGATCCAGATGAAGACTCCGATCGACGCGCGCGCGTACGGGATCGAGACCGTCTACCAGACGCTCGCGGTCTCCCCCTCGCTCGACATCTCCGACAACCTGTTCCTCGGCCGCGAGCCGCGCGCGCCCGGCATCATGGGCAAGGTCTTCCGCAAGCTCGACACCGGGCGCATGCGGACCGAGGCCAAGAAGCAGATGACCGAGCTCGGGCTGATGACCATCCAGGACATCAACCAGCAGGTCGAGTCGCTCTCGGGCGGCCAGCGCCAGGGCGTGGCCGTGGCGCGGGCGGCGGCGTTCGGCTCGAAGGTGATCATCCTCGACGAGCCGACGGCCGCGCTCGGTGTCAAGGAGTCCGGGCACGTGCTGGAGTTGATCCGCAAGGTCCGCGACGGCGGCATCCCGGTGGTCCTGATCAGCCACAACATGCCGCACGTGTTCGAGATCGCCGACCGGATCCACATCCACCGGCTCGGTCGCCGGATCGCTGTCATCTCCCCGAAAACGCACACGATGAACGAAGCGGTCGCGATCATGACCGGGGCCACCGAACCGGGCGCAGCGGTGCCCGCGGAGCGCTTCGTCGCCGGCTGATTCTGTGGTTCACTTCCGTCCACCGGGGGCCGCTCTCATGAGCGGCCCATGGAGGGGCAACAGGGAGAGGGTCATATGAGGGGTGCCAGGACGCGCTGGCTGGTCGGTGCTGCCGCCACGCTTGTGCTTGCCGTACCGGTAGGGACCGCTTCGGCACATCGCGCGGACTTCATGTTCACGGGCGATGTGGCGAAGCAGATCGGCGCCTACGAGGGCGGGACGAATATCTTCCTGCAGCGAGCACCGGACACGCCCGGGTCGTTCACGCTCGTCGGCCACAACCCGCTCGAGAGCCGCGGAATGAACGCGGCGATCGCGGTCAACAAAGGTTTCGTCTACGCCGGCAGTCGCACGGACGGCTCCAACGGCCGGACGCGGGCCGGGATCATGATCGTCGACGCGCGTAACCCGGCGGACCCCAAGACCGCCGGGATGATGGCGCCGCCGCTGGAGGGCAACCCGCAGGAGTCCTCGCGCGAGCTGCGCGTGTGGCGGTCGCAGGAGGTCCTGATCGTGCTGCACACGAACTGCGGCGGGGCGACGGCGCATCTGTGCCAGCAGCCGAACCGCAGCTCGATGAAGTTCTACGACATCAAGGGCGCGAACGCGACCAACCCGCAGCTCATCCATCAGAACACGCGGGACACGCACGAGTTCTTCATCTGGGAGGACCCGAAGAACCCGCAGCGCGCGTTGATGTTCGAGGCCACCGCGGGCGGGAACTTCGCCATCTACGACCTGTCGCCGCTGCTGAACGCGGACCCGGCCACGCGCGCGCCCGTGCGCCTGTTCCAGGGCAATCACGGCTTCGCGGCGCCGCCGCAGCAAGGCTCGGGCATCCACTCGTTCTCGGTCTCCAACGACGGCCAGCGCGCCTACTTCGCGCTCCTCACACGCGGCTTCGGCGTCACCGACGTGTCGGACTTCACCGACACCGACCCGACGACGAACACGTACCGGACCATCACGCCCAGCGCCAACAAGCCCACCTGGCCCGGCCCGGGCGCGCACAGCGCGATCAAGCTCTGGAACAAGGACGCGGTCTACGTGTCCGACGAGGTCTACGGCACGGCGACCGGCACCGGCCACGGCTGCCCGTGGGGCTGGGCGCGCTTCATCGACATCAAGGACGAGACGAAGCCGGTGGTCGTCGAGGATTTCCGCCTCCCGGAGAACGAGCCGCTGTCGTGCACGTTCAACCCGCCGCGGACGTCCTACTCGGCCCACAACCCGACGCTGACGCCGAACATCGCGTTCAGCACCTGGCACTCGGGCGGCCTGCAGGCGATGGACATCTCCGACCCGACGAACGTCACCCAGCTGGCCGAGTACAAGCCGGAGCCGCTGGCGTCGGTGGACTTCGAGGACCCGCGGCTGTCCAACGACGGCATCCTGCCGGGCCGCAGCGACAACCGCGTCGTGATGTGGAGCTACCCGGTGATCGAGGACGGCCTGATCTACGTCCTCGACCTGCGCAACGGCCTCTACATCCTCAAGTACAACGGCCCGCACGAGCAGGAGGTGGCCGACGTCAAGTTCCTGGAGGGCAACTCCAACCAGGGCGACGCGCTGTGCTTCGAGCCCGTCCCAGGGGCCGTGCTCGCGGACTGCTCGGCCTCGACGGGCGGCGGTGCCGGCGGCACCGTGCCGGCCACGCTGTCGCTGACCATGGGGCCCGCGGCGGCCTCGTTCGGTGCGTTCACGCCGGGCGTGGCGAAGGACTACTTCGCGACGACGTCGGCGAAGGTCATCTCCACGGCCGGTGAAGCCGCGCTGACGGCCTCCGACGCGGGCGCGAACCCCGGTCACCTGGTCAATGGCACCTTCTCGCTGCCGTCGGCGGTGCAGGTCAAGGCCACCAACTCGGCCAATCCCGCGTCCGTCTACGCGAACGTCGGGTCGTCTGCCGCGCCGACGCCGCTACTTTCATACGCGGCTCCGGTCAGCAACGACGAGGTGACGCTCGACTTCAAGCAGTCGATCGCCGCCAACGACGCGTTGCGGACCGGGTCCTACTCGAAGACCTTGACGTTCACGCTGTCCACAAGCACACCCTGAAAAGACACGCTCTCATCCTGATCACGCTCGCGCTGGCGGGGTGCGGTGGTAGCTCCCCTTCTTCCGAGGAGGAGCTACCGGCCGAGCCCACCGTCGACGCGGCGCTCGAGATCGGCTCCGTCGCCGTCAGCCCGAGCGACGGCACGGTGCTGATCGGCTCGACGTCCGGATCCTTCCGGCTGCCCGCCGGCGCGGGCAGCCCGGAGGAGTTCAAGCCGACGATGGCCGACGCCGGCAAGTCCGGACCGCTGATCGACCTGGTGGTCCGGTACGAAGGCGCGGACAAGCTGATCGGGTCCGGGCACTCCAAGGGTGGGACGCTGCCGCAGAACATCGGGCTCGTCCGGTCCGCCGACGGCGGCGCGACGTGGGAGGCCGTGTCGGGGATCGGCGAGATCGACTACCACGACATCGAGGTCGACGGGGACATGGTCGTGGCGCTGCGCACCGACGACCCGAACTCCGTCCAGCTCTCCAAGGACGGCGGCAAGACGTTCGAGGGCCGCGCCGCGCCGGCGGCCGCCGCGGCGCTCGACATCGCGGTCAACCCCGACAACCCGAAGCAGTGGGCGGTCGGGTCCGAGTCGGGCACGTTCATCTCCTCCAACGAGGGCGCGTCGTGGCGTCAGCGCGACACGACCTCGTCGGCCAAGCTCGCCTGGGCCGGGCCGGGCAAGCTCTTCAGCGCCGGCCTGGACGGCAAGATCCGCCTCAGCGCCGACGACGGCAAGTCCTGGAACGAGGTCGGCGGCACGATCGGCGCCGGTCCCAAGGACTTCGTCCCCGCCCCGGACGGCAAGCTCTACGCCTACCTCACCGGCGGCACGGTCAGCTCGTCCGCCGACGGCGGCAAGACCTGGTCCGAGCTCGCTGCCTTGCGCTAGGGGCCAGGCCCCTTTAACTAGACTCGATGGCGATGGCGTTTCATCGCGATGCGTCCGACCCGCTCGGTGGTGAGCGGATCGGGCGGGTGCACGAGGAGCTCCGGCTGCGGTCGCGGGTGGTCTCCATGGGGACACTCGCCTGCCCGCGCTGTGACGCGCCGGTGGCGCCAGGCGGGCGCGCGTTGTCGCCCGCGGAGCCGATCGAGTGCCCGTTCTGCGGCGAAGCCGGGCGGGTGCGGGACTTCCTGTCGCTGGCCTCCCCCACGCGCCCCGCGCACGTGGAGATCGTGATCAGGACGGCTGGAGGCCGTGGCGGCGGTTGAAGTCCTTCGCCGCCTTGTTGGCGTCGATGCACATGAAGATCACGGCGGGAATCCAGAACAGGATCCCGACGAGCAGGAACGTGAGCGACCAGAACACGATGTTCAGCACCGCCATCACGATGGGGAGCGCGTCGTTGCGGCCCGCGTAGAAGTGGCCGACGCCGAGCCAGACGATCGTGAGCAGGATCGCGATGCCCGGTGACTTCGGGCTGACGTACGCGGGTTGGTAGGGCGCCTGCGGCGCGTACTGTGGCGCCGGCGGTGCGGTGTAGCCGCCCGCCGGCCGTGTCCGGTCGGTCCACTGCGAGCCGTCCCAGAAACGCTCGCCGCCCGACCCGCCCGGGTCGGTGTACCAGTCTGCCTTGGGGGTGGGGTCGCTCATCGCCACCGACACTAACCCACGCGAGGGATAGTGTCTGCGCGAGGACCGTGTAATGGCCGACCGGAGCAGGAACGATGCCGACGAGCGGGTCACCGCGCTCGCTCGCGAGTTCGCGAAGGCGCTGCTGGCGGGCGACGAGCTCGGCGCAGACGTCGTGATCCGCCGCGCGATCGAAGCTGAGCTGACCCAGACCGAGATCAGCGAGGAGCTCATCGCGCCGGCGCTGTGGCTCATCGGCGATCTCTGGCAGCGGGGCGAGATCACCGTCGCGGACGAGCACCTGGCGACCGAGATCACGCTCCGGGTCTTGGCGCTCGAGCAAGAGGCCCGGCGCGTCCGCGACCAGCGCAAGGGCTACCGCGTGCTGCTGGCGACGCCGGCCGGCGAGCACCACGTCGTCGCGCTGCGCATGCTGACCGGCCTGCTGCTCAATGCGGGCTACGAGACGATGATGCTCGGCCCCGACGTGCCCGCGGACTCGCTGGCCGCGGCGGCACGGCGCCACGGCATCGATGTCGTCTGCCTGAGCGTGACGATGCCCGGCGGCGCGGACCGGGCGTTGCTCACGCTGTACGAGGTGCAGCAGCTGGTGCCCTCGACCGGCTTCGTGATCGGTGGCCGCGGGCTCACGTCGCGCCTCCCCGTGCGGCCGGGGATCGAGGTCTGCCGCCAGGTGTCCGAGGGCGTGCGCGCGGTCGACGCGATCGTGAACCGCGCCGGCCTGAACTAGCCGATGTCACGTTTCTCGCGTTCGCGCGAGGTACGTCCGCCACGCAGGACGTCACGCCGACACCGACGCCGATCCCGCCGCCGCACACGGTCAAGGTCACGCCGCTCCCCAGCGCCACCCCGAGCGGCCCGATGAAGATCATCGAGCCGGTGCTCGGCGGTCCGGACAAGGACCCGGGCGTGTCCGGCAAGGTCGAGCGCGCGTGGAAGACACCCGGCCTCGGCGAGCACGTCTTCCTCACGCGCAAGGGCAGCGACTGGTGCCTCTCCGTGCAGGACGGCGACCTGCCCGGTGATCGCGGAGTGGGCTGCTCGAGCGACTCGCTGTTCCGTCGCCTCGGCGTGTCGATCACGGTCGGCGACGACTACGCCGCCGTGATCGGTCCGGACCGTGACGCACCGACGTTCCGCGACGCGGACGGCAAGCGCAGCACGCTGAAGGTCGCGGAGGGCGGGCTCGTCGCGATCGCGAACGTCCCGGCGGGGTCGGCCGTCGTGCTGCACAAGCAGGGCGGAGGACGGCGCACGGACACGTTCCGGCCCGACCCGCGGTTCGGTCCCGGCCACGAGCAGATCGAATGCTCGGACGGCACGACGTTCACCGCGCCCACGGAGGAAGGCCCACCGGGCGACCCGTGCGCTTCGCTGCCGCCGCGCCAGGATGGACCGACGCGGGGGTAGCGCCGCTGAAGGTGACAGGATGCCGCCATGGACGGGGGTTTGGACGCCGCGGAGCGAGCGCTGGTCGAGCGCATCGCGGGTCGCCGGGAGGAGATCGTCGCGCTCGCGCGCGAGCTGATCGCCTTTGACACGACGAGCCGCGCGGGGATCGACGAACCGGCTCGCGACGAGGTCGCGCTGCAGCAGGCGCTGGCCGATCGACTCCAGGCCGCGGGCGCCGAGATCGACCTGTGGGAGCCGGCGCCGGAGGACGTCAGCGACCACCCGCTGAGCGTTCCCGGCATCGCCTTCGACGGGCGCCCGCAGCTCGCGGCGACGCTCCGCGGCAGCGGCGGTGGGCGCTCGCTGCTGCTCAACGGGCACATCGACGTCGTCCCGGCCAGGCGCGAGGAGGGCTGGACGGCCGACCCGTTCGACGCCCAGGTGGTCGACGGGAACATCGTCGGCCGGGGCGCGTGCGACATGAAGGGCGGGATCGCGGCCATGGTCATCGCCGCCGAGGCGCTCGCCGCCACCGGTGAACTGCGCGGCGACGTGATCGTGTGCACGAACACGGACGAGGAGTCCAGCGGCGTCGGCGGGCTCGCGTGCGCGCGCCACGGCGTGAAGGCCGACTTCGCGATCGTCCCCGAGCCGAGCTCGCTCGAGGTCTGGCCCGCCTGCCGCGGCACGGTCTACTGCACGATCACGCTCACCGGCCGCGCCGGGCACGCGGAGCAGGAACACCCGCACTGGCGCGACGGCGGCGCCGTCAACGCGATCGAGAAGGGCCGCTTCCTGCTCGACGGCGTGGACCGGCTCCGCGCCGACTGGCGCTCCCGCGCCGACCTCCGCCGGCACCCGCTGCTCGACCCGCCGGACATCGTCCCGACGCGTTTCGTCGCCGACGCGGGCTGGAGCGTGACGATCCCCAACCTGTGCGAGATCGACCTGTCGGTGCTCATCCTCCCCCAGCAAGCCGACGCGCAGGGCTGGACGAAGGACGCACAGGCCGAGGTCGAAGGCTTCCTGCGCCGCTGGTGCGAGACCGACTCGTGGCTGGTCGAGCACCCGCCGAGCTTCAACTGGTACACGGAGGTCAACCCGTCCGAGACGCCGCTCGACGCCGACAGCGTGCTGGCACTGCGCGCCGCGAACGTCGCACTCGGCATCCCCGACAAGGTGGGCGGGCTCGGCTCCTGGTACGACGGCGCGACGTTCGCGCTGGAGGCGAACACGCCCGCGCTGATGTACGGGCCGCGCGCGATCGACTGGGCGCACACGGTCGACGAGTACGTGCCGATCGACGACCTCGTCAAGTGCGCGCAGGGCATCGCGATCGCGGGGTGGCGGCTGTGTCGGTGAAGGCCGCGGTGCTGCGCGCCCCGGGCGCGCCGGTGGAGATCACGCACGTGGAGCTCGACGCGCCGCACGCGGGCGAGGTGGAGGTGCGGATCGCGGCCGCGGGCGTGTGCCACTCGGACCTGCACGTCGTGCGGGGTGAGTGGGAGGTGCCGACGCCCGTCGTGCTCGGGCACGAGGGCTCCGGCGTCGTGTCCAAGGTGGGCGAAGGCGTGACCGACCTCGAGGTCGGCGACCACGTGGTGCTGTCGTGGGTGCCGCAGTGCGGCACGTGCCGGCAGTGCGTGAACGGCCGGCCGTGGCAGTGCGAGGTGGTGGCGAACGTCGTCGCGCCCGGCGGTGTGCTGCTCGACGGCACCTCGCGCTGGGGCGATGGCTTCCATCACTACCTCGGCGTCTCCGCGTTCGCGGAGCGCGTCGTGGTGCCGCGCTCGGGCGCGGTGAAGATCCGCAAGGACGTGCCGCTGGACGTCGTGGCGATCGTCGGCTGCGCGGTGGCGACCGGGCTGGGCGCGGTGCGCAACACGGCGGGCGTGCCACCGGACGCGACGGTCGGCGTGATCGGCTGCGGCGGTGTCGGGTTGTCGGTGATCCAGGGCGCGCGGCTCGCGCAGGCCTCGCGGATCGTGGCCTGTGACCTCAATCCGGCCAAGCTCGAGGTGGCGAAGCGGGTGGGCGCGACGGAGACCGTCGCGGACGCCGCGGAGCTGAGCGACCTCGACTACGTGTTCGACGCCATCGGGCAGATCGCGACCACCGAGGCGGCCATCGGCGCGCTGGCGCTGGGCGGCGCCGCGGTGATCGTCGGCCTCCCGCCGACCGGGCAGATGGCGCGCTTCGATCCGCTCGCGCTCGCCGAGGCCAACCAGCGCATCCTCGGCTCCAACTACGGCTCGATCGATCCGCAGCACGAGATCCCCTGGATCATCGATCTCTACAAGGCCGGAATGCTCGACCTCGATTCGCTCATCTCCGGGCGACGGCCGCTCGATCAGGCGGCCGAGGCACTTGAGGACCTGGCGGCGGGCCGCACGCTGCGCACGTTGTTGACGATGGAAGACGGAGGCCTGTAGATGGCTGTCACCGAGCACGAGACCCACTTCAAGCGGGTCCTGGGCCTGCCGGCGCTCGTCTTTTTCGGGCTCGCCTACATGGTGCCCCTGACGGTCTGGACCACCTACGGGCTGGTGACGACCGAGACCGAGGGCCACCTGCCGCTCGCGTACACGGTCACGACTATCGCGATGCTGCTCACGGCGTACAGCTACGGACGGATGGTGATCGCGCAGCCGATCGCCGGCAGCGCCTACAGCTACGCGTCGCGCTCGTTCGGGCGCCCCGTCGGCTTCATGGTCGGGTGGGCGTTGCTGCTCGACTACATCTTCCTGCCGATGATCAACTACCTGGTCATCGGGATCTACATGAACGACTACTTCCCGAGCACGCCGGAGTGGATGTGGGTCGTGATCGCGGTGGTCCTGGTGACCGGGCTGAACATCCTCGGCATCAAGCTGCTGGCCAACGCGAACCTGATCTTCGTGGCCGTGCAGTTCGTCTTCATCGCGGTGTTCGCGGCGATGGCGATCAGCAAGATCACGAGCGACGTCGAGGTCGAGTCGTGGACCGCGCCGTTCTTCGACTCCGACACGAACCTCGGGCTCGTGTTCGCCGGCTCCGCGATCCTCGCGCTCTCGTTCCTCGGGTTCGACGCGGTGTCGACCTTGTCGGAGGAGACGGAGAACCCGCGCAAGAAGATCCCGCGGGCGATCATCCTGTGCGCGCTCGTCGGCGGGCTCGTCTACATCTTCCAGTCCTACCTCGGGCACCTCGCGTTCCCGGACTGGCAGTCGTTCACCGACGTGGACTCGGCCAGCGCCGACGTCATGACGTTCATCGGCGACGACTTCCTGAACTCGTTCTTCACGGCCGCGTACGTGGCGGGCGCATTCGCGTGTGCGATGGCGTCGCAGGCGAGCGTCTCGCGGATCCTGTTCGCGATGGGCCGCGACGGCAGCCTGCCGCGGCCGATCTTCTACCGCCTGCACCCGCGCTTCCGGACGCCGGTGACGGGCAACGTGCTGGTCGGGTTCTTCGGCCTGACGGCGCTGTTCATCAGCCTCGCGACGGTGAGCTCGATGATCTCGTTCGGCGCGCTCGCGGCGTTCTCGTTCGTCAACCTCGCGGTGATCAAGACCTACGTGATCGACCAGAAGCGCCAGACCGCCGCGGACATCGTCAAGTTCGCGGTGATCCCGTTCCTGGGCTTCGCGTTCACGATCTACCTGTGGACGAAGCTGAGCGGGATCGCGTTCGAGGTCGGCCTCGCCTGGCTCGCCGTCGGCTTCGTCTATCTGCTCGTGCTCACGCGCGGCTTCCAGAAGGCGCCGCCCGCGATGTACACGGGCGAAGAAGAGGAGGAAGCCGCGACTACCCGGTGACGCGGCCGATGAGCGCGCGCTGCTCGGCATCGCGCCGCTCGTCCTCCGCATGCGGCCAGCTCGAGAGGATCGCGACCACGGTCCCGTTCGGGTCGACGGCGATGCACTGCCCGTGGATACCGCGGGCCGTCACCCGCCCGTCACGCAACCACCACTGGTTGGCGTACTCGTCGCCACCGAGGGCGGCGATCCAGTCCGCCGGCACGATGTCGCGCCCGCCCTCGGCCACGAGCGCACCGAGCCGCGCGTAGTCGCGCAGCGTCGCGCAGAACCCGCCGGAGATGACGCCGGCGCCCGCCGGGTCGACGGCGAGCTCGGCGTCCCGCTCGGCTCCGAGCGGCGCCCACAACCGCTCGGCGATGACCGTCGCGAGCGGCGCCCCGGCGACGCGCTCGACGACGAGCCCGAGCAGGTCGGTGTTCGGTGACGCGTAGTGGAGCTGCTCGCCGTGTGTCCAGGCGGCCGGGCCGATGGTCGGCAGGTATTCCAAGATCGTCCCGGGGCTGCCAGGGATCGGGGGATGCCAGCCGCAGGCCGCGCGTCGTAGCGGACGAACTGGTCGTAGTCCTCGACGAAGTCGATTGCGGCCCGCATGTCCAGCAGGTGCCGGACGGTGGCGCCGTCATAGCCGCTCCCGCGCACCTCGGGCACGAAGTCGGTGACGAGCGCCGCCGGGTCGACGGCGACGATGCCGGCGGTGAGCCCGACCACCGACTTGCCGACCGACTGCGACAGGTGCAGCGACGCTTCGTCCATCTCCCCGCCGTACCGCTCGTACAGCAGCGCGCCATCCCGCACCACGGCGATCCCGTCCGTGCACGCGTCGAGCTCGAGCTCCAACTCCACGGGTTCGGCGCGGAGCGGTCGTGCCTCGCCCGTCGGCACGGGCACCGTGGCCACCACCTCGGACACGTGCACGTACGCGTACCGGTTCCACGGTCCCACCTGCCACGCGTCCGCCGGGACCTTCACCGCTGCGCGGCCTCGGCGTCGCGCACGGACAGGACCATGATGAGCGCGTACGTCGCGCTCACGATGCACACGCCGAGGACGAGCCCGGCATCGGTGCTCCACACGATCGGGATCTGGGCGCCCACCGCCGTGCCGAGGGCGGCGATGACGATCGTCCGCACCATCTTTCGGCCCGGGAGATCGCGGTCGCCGATCTCGTCTCGGCGCGCGGCGACGTGATCGAAGCGCCGCTTGGCCCACAGTGAGACCACGGCGATGATCACGGCGCCGATCAGGCAGGAGACGACTATGGCCGTTGTGCTCACGGCGGTCCGGGTACCCGGCCGGGCCGCCGGGTACCCGTGACATCGCCTTAGGCTGTGCGGGTGATCTGGCCGAACGCGGAGAGCGCCGCGAACTCCGACGCGTGGCTCGTCGAGCACCACGACGAGATCACCCGCATGCGCCCGCGCGTGCTCGGCGTGAACTTCGTGCACGGGTTGGGTGAGCCGGAGGCGCGACGTCAGCTGCAGACGCTGTCGGCCGTGCTCGCCGAGTCCTCGCGCTGGCAGGGCTACCGGGACCCGCGCGCGCCGATCTTCCTCGACTACCAGGTAGGCGAGATCCTCGACTTCACCGAACCGGCGGGGCGGGTGGACCGCAACAGCGCCCAGTTCCCCCGCAACGGCATCCGGCTCGACTACGCGCGCCTGTACGCGATGATCGACCTGCAGTCGCGGGTGGAGCGGGGCGAGGTGCACGAGGTGTGGCTGCTTGCCGACCACACCGACCACACGTGGCCGTGGGAGACCGTCGAGGTCAAGGCGGCCTACGACGAGGGCTTCTCCCCCACTGGCAGGTTCGCGCGGTTCGCCGGCAACTCGGGGGAGCACAACGCGCCGTGGCTCGGGCGCAGCGTGCGGACGCTGTTCGTCAACCACGCGCGCGGCGTCGGCTGCGCAATGGAGAGCCTCGGCCACTCGCTCGAATGGATGGCGACGTGCGGCGCCATTCCTTACTACGAACGCCATTTCCGCGCCTACGCGATGCTCGACCTCTACGAGCGCGAGCGCTTCGACCACCCGCCGGGCTGGGTCTCGCCCGGCGGCAACGTGCACTTCATGCCCAACGGCCGTTTCCACTACGACCTCGACGGCGGGCCGCCGGTGCTCTCCACGATCGAGACGTGGCGCCAGCGCGACGAGCAGGCCGTGCCCTGGACGCCTGCCCCGCTCGAGCGCTACCGGAACTTCGCCCCGGACTGCATGGGCCGCTGGGTCGTGTACTGGCGCCAGAACATGCCGGGCTACGGCAACACCGCACGGGATCAGAAGGGCCACCAGATGAAGAACTGGTGGCCCTTCCTGTTCTACTGATCTACGGATTCGTGGTTGAGAGCGTGAACGTCAGCGTCTTGCTGTACGCGCCCGTGCGGAGCGCGTCGTTGGCGCCGATCGCCTGCTTGAAGGCGATCGTCGACTTCACGTTGGACACCGGCGTGCCCCACGCGTTCGGGGTGATCCCGACCTGCAGCGGCTGCGGCAGGCTGAACGGGCCGTTTGTGAGGTGGCCAGGCTCGCTCACCGTGAGCGCCGCGTCCCCCGCCGTGGACACGATCGTCGCGTCCGTCGCGGCCGTGTACTCCTTCGCGACGCCCGGCGTGAACGCGCCGAACGTCGCCGGCGCGCCGAGGGTCAGCGAGAGCGTGGCGGGGACGGTCCCGCCGACACTGCCGGTGGTCTCGTTGACGTAGGTCAGCGGCGGCGCCGTGGTGGCGGCGACATGCCCCTTGCCGTCCTTGTCCGCGAGCAGCGAGAACGCGTAGGCCATGCCGACGAGCTTGTCGTCGTCCCACGCGCGGCCGAGCAGCTGCAGGTTGATCGGTTGGCCGTTGTCGTTGACGCCCGCCGGGAACACGACGGTCGGGATGCCCGGGCCGGCGCCCGGCGTGTCGCGGCGGCCGAAGCTCGACTTGCCGCCACCGCCGTCGTTGAGCGAGATGTCGCTCAGCAGGCCGGGGTAGACGACGGCGTCGACGCCGAGGTTGTCCGCGCCCGCCGTGTCCAACCACGTCTTGGCGTTGGCCTTGTACTGCAGGCGGTAGTTGCGGCGGGCGGTGAGCTCCTCCGCGGTCATCCGGGCGGCGGGAGCGACCGCGCAGGCGGTCGGGTCCTGACGCACGTAGGCGACCTTCTTCTGGCTGCAGCTGACGTCGACCGCGTTGCGGATCTGGAAGCCCTGCTCGGCCAGCTCCGGGTGCGCGTCGATGTACTGCATCCAGCCTTCCTGCGACGTGTTGCCGGACGGGTTGACGGCCGGTGCGGGCGGCGTGTTGGTGTCACCCGCGGTGGTGCCCATCTCGACGATCGTGGCGCCCGCGTCGGTGAGGTACTTGAGCGCGGCTTTGGTCGCGTCGACCGTGCCGGTGGTGCCGAACGGGTCCTCCCAGGTGGAGGGGATGTAGCCGATGCGCTTGTCCTTGAGCGCGTCCTTGTCGAGCGTGGTCCGCCAGTCGGCGGGCCGCTCGGCGTCGGCGGGCGCGGTGGTCGGGTCCTCCGGATCGGTGCCGGTGACGACGTTGAGCATGTCCGCGAGGTCGGGGACGCTGCGGGTCATCACGCCGCCGAAGTCCGTCAGCCAGGACAGCGGCATGATGCCGCTGCCGGACTCCAGGCCGTCCGTGCCGCGCAGGGTCACCAGCGAGGCGCCGGACGCGGGCGCGTACAGCGAGTCACCGGTCTGCGAGCCGAGCGCGCCGGCGGCGAGGTTGGCGCCGAGCGCCGTGGCCGAGCCGCCGGAGGAGGCGAGCGCCGACTTGGACGGCATGAACGCGTTCCAGGTCTGGCCCCACGGATCGTTGGAGTAGTTGCCGCTCGTGGCGTACTCCTCGAGCGCGGCCTTGCCGATGATCACGGCGCCGGCCTCGCGCAGCTTCGCGACCTGGAAGGCGTCCTTCTTCGGGCGGAAGCCGGCGAAGGTGAGGCTGCCGTTCGTCGTCGCCATGTCGTAGGTGTCGTACAGGTTCTTGACGGCGATCGGGATGCCGAGGACGGGCGAGCGCTTGCCGGCCGCGCGGGCCACGTCGGCCTTGCGGGCCTGTTCCATCGCGTCGTCGGCGACGATCTCGTACGCGTTGAAGCCGAACTGGCCCTGGTCGTAGACCTTGATGCGATCGAGGTAGGCGCGCGTGATCGCCTGCGAGGTCGTCAGGCCGGACTCCATGTCCGCGCGCATCTGGCCGATCGACTTCTCGACCACGTCGTAGCCGGAGGTCGTGACCGGCTTGGGCTTGTCCGGGACCGGGACGCGCGCGGGCGTGCCGGCGGCCGTGCAGTCGGCGCTGACGGAGAAGTTGTCGACCGAGCACACCTGGGCGGCGCTGAGGCCGGTGAGGTCGGGCGTCGTGGCCAGGGTCGCGGCCGTCGTCTCCACCTTCAGGCGCTCGGCGTCCGAGGTGGCGGTGGTGACGCGACTGCCGAGCACGATGTAGTGCAGGACCGACTTCGTCGCGCCCGCCGGGATCGAGAGCGTGTTCACGTAGGCCTGGAAGTTGCCCTCGTGCCCGCCGACGGCGAACGGCTCGTTGAACGTGTCGTTGAGCCAGTTGCCGGTGAACGTCATCGCGCCGCCGAACGGCGCGGGCGTGCCGAGGACCGTCGCCTGTGGGCCGCCGACGAGCGTGGTGCCCGAGAGCGGCGTCGCGACCTCCGCCCAGGTGTCGGTGGCGGTGATGCTCGTGTCGCCGGACGAGGTGTTCACGAGGGCGCTCGAGTTCGCGCCGGACGCGCTGTAGCCCGACTGGCCGCCGAACGCGACCTTGATCGTGAGCGGCGCGCCCGTGGTGTTGGTGAAGGTGTCGAGCCAGCGGCCGTAGCTCGCCGTGCCGACGGGCAGCTCCTTCTTGATCCAGACCGCGCGTGAGATCTCGACCCCGCCGAGCGCGACGGCGGTCGTGGTCTTGAACGCGTCGGCGCCGTTGAACTCGAGCCCGAAGCCGCGCATCAGCTCACCGTTGAACCGCGGCGCGTTCGGGACCTGGACCTTGATGCCGCCGAAGCCGTTGATCGTGGTGCTGTAGGCGGGCGTCTGCCCCGCGCCGACCTGCGTCGCGCGGATGCTGCCGGTATCGACGCGCGGCGGGGCGAAGTCCTGGATGCCCCACCAGGTCCCGTTGCTGTCGGACACGTAGTTGAAGGCCGAGCTCTGCCCGGCGAAGACCAACCCGGCGAGGCAAGCCGTGATGGCGATGGCGAAGGATCGTTGCATGGGTGGCGCAA
Organism: Solirubrobacter taibaiensis; assembly: GCA_027587225.1. Taxonomy (GTDB): domain Bacteria; phylum Actinomycetota; class Thermoleophilia; order Solirubrobacterales; family Solirubrobacteraceae; genus Solirubrobacter; species Solirubrobacter taibaiensis. The sequence continues at coordinate 79,179 of JAPDDQ010000027.1, read as the reverse complement.
TCCAATCCGCCGGAAGAAGGCGCAGACACGGACCGCCGGTCGGTACGGCTTCGACCGTGCGTCGAAGCCGCAACTTTGACGACGGTGCGGGTTGAGTACCGGCGTGCTCTCGACCTTGATCCTGCAGACGGCGCTGGCCGCTGCGAGCGTCGCCGTCTACCCCGTGCCGGAGATGACGACGGCGTCGCCGCAGACCCAGATCTCGTTCCGCGGAACGGCGTCGCCGGGCGACGTGGTGGTGACCGGTTCACGTTCCGGGCGCATGAGCGGGCGGGTCGTGGCGCACTCGGACGGGCAGGGCGTGAGCTTCGTGCCGCGTGGACGGTTCGCGGCGGGCGAGCGCGTGAGCGTGAAGAGCGCCGCCCGGTCGTACTCGTTCAGGATCGGGCGCCGCCCCACCCCTGCGAGCACCCGGACGGTGCGGCCGGACCCGCGCGCCGACGCGCAGGCGTTCGTCTCCCGCCCGGACCTCAAACCGCCGGAGGTGTTCATCGCCCGCTCCGAGCCAGGCCGCACCCCCGGGTCCGTCTTCCTCGGGCCCAAGGGCGGGCGTGCGATGGGGCCGATGATCGTCGACGACGCCGGGCAGCTCGTGTGGTTCCGGCCGGTGACGGGCGGACGTGTCGCAATGGACGTGCGCACGCAGAGCTACGGCGGCAAGCCCGTGCTCACGTGGTGGGAGGGCCGGCTGTTCGGCGGCGGCGGACGCGGTGTCGGCATGGTCCTCGACGAGCGCTACACGACGGTGCGGCGCGTGCAGATGGGCAACGGGTTCGCCGCCGACTCGCACGAGTTCACGATCACCCCGCAGGGCACCGCGCTGATGAACGCCTGGGACGCGATCGAGCGGCCCGAGGGCGACATCCTGCAGTCCGTCGTCCAAGAGATCGACATCGCCACGGGGCTCGTGCTCTTCGAATGGCACAGCGCCGGCAACATCGCCGTCAGCGAGACCTACCGCAAGCGCGAAGGCACCTGGGACTACCTGCACCTGAACTCGATCGCGCTCGACCCGGCCGGCGACTTCGTGCTCTCCGCCCGCTCCACCAACGCGATCTACAAGGTCTCGCGGGCGACCGGTCACGTGGTCTGGCGTCTCGGTGGCAAGCGCTCGTCGTTCTCCTTCGGCGCGGGCGCGTCGTTCGCGCTCCAGCACGACGCGCGGCCCCAGCCGGACGGGACGCTGACGCTGTTCGACAACGCCGAGCGCGGCCGCTCCCGCGCGATCACGCTGCGGCTGGACGGCACGCGCGCCGAGCTCGTGCGGTCGTTGGTGCACCCACGCAACCTGCTCTCCCGCAGTCAGGGCGGCATGCAACCGCTGCCCAACGGCAACACGTTCGTGGGCTGGGGCTCGAACCGCTGGTTCAGCGAATATGACGCGAGCGGCAAGCTGGTGTTGGACGGCCGCCTGTCTCGCGGCAATGACAACTACCGCGCCTATCGCGGCGCCTGGACCGGCCGCCCGACCACCAAGCCGTCGGTCGTCCGCCGCGGGAGTTCGATGTACGTGAGCTGGAACGGCGCGACCGATGTCGCCGCCTGGCAGGTCGACGGGACCGCGCCGGTCCCACGGACGGGCTTCGAGACGCGCGTGCCGCTCGGCACCACCGTCCGTGCCCTCGACGCGGCCGGCCACGTGCTGGCCGAGACCTGACCGCGATGATGTGAGCCATCGACCCATTCCGGACACCGACGCGTTGGGTGCCGCCGCTGCTTCGTCCGGCATCTTCCGGGCCGGCCGAGCGACTGGCGTCGCGGGTGGCGGGGTGGCCGCCCGCCGCAGTCTTCGCCCTCGCGTTGTCGGCCGGCTTCGTCGCGTTCTCCGTGGTCTCGGTCCTGATCGGGACGCTGGTCACCCGCGTCGTGCTGGACGTCGGCTGGGTCAGACAGACCGACGACGGCATCATCGACGCGCTCGTCGCGGAGCGCGCACCCGCGCTCACTGACGCGTCCGCGGTGGTCTCTGGTCTCGGCGGAGGCCCGGTGCTCGCGTCTCTGGCGGGCCTGATCGTCGTCGTGGCGGCGGTGCGGCGGAACTGGACGATCGCCGTCTTCGTCGCGTTCTTGCTCCCCATCGAGACGGCGGCGTACCGCCTGACGTTGAATCTCGTCCCGCGTTCGCGCCCTGGGGTGGCTCGCCTCGAGGATCTCCCTTTGGGTGGCAGCTACCCCTCCGGGCACACGGCCGCGTCGATCGCGGTCTACGCGGGCCTCATGCTGCTCCTGGCCTCAGCCACGCCACACCGGCGCGTGGTGGTGCCCGCCGTGGCGGTGGCCATCGCCATGCCGATCCTCGTGGCCGTGTCCCGGATGTACCGCGGCATGCACCACCCGTTCGACGTCGCCGGCGGCGCGCTCGTCGGCATCGGCACACTGGCCATCGTGGTCTTCGCCTGCCGCGCCGCAGAAGCCGCCGCGCGCCAGCGTCAGCGGCGCCGAGCGGACGCCAGGATCGTGCGCCCTACGCCGTGAAGGTCTCGCTCGCGTCGGGATTCGACGTGGCGTTGGTGCCGAGCCGGTCGAGTACACGGCAGAGCGCTTCGACGACGCGCGCATCGAACTGCGTGCCGGCGCCACGCTGCAGCTCCTGAACCGCGAACGCCTGACCGGGTGCATTGCGGTAGGGGCGGTCGGAAGTCATCGCTTCGTAGGCGTCGGCGACGAGGATGATGCGCGACTCGAGCGGGATCGCGTCGCCCGCGAGTCCATCCGGGTAGCCGCGGCCGTCGACGCGCTCGTGGTGGTGGCGCACCCAACGCGCCTCTTGGGGAAGGCCGGCGGCCTGCACGATCTCGAAGCCGAGCGTCGCGTGGGCCTGCATCGTCACGTACTCGTCGTCGGTCAACGCGGCGGGCTTGTTGAGGATGATGTCCGGCACGCCGATCTTGCCCACGTCGTGCAACAGGCCGGACAGCCGCATGCGGGCCAGCCGGTCGCCGGTGAATCCGAGTTCGGTGGCGATCAGCGCCGCGAGTTGGGAGACCGTCTGGCAGTGGCTGCGCGTGTAGGAGTCCTTCGCGTCCACGGCGCGCGCGAGCGCGGAGGCGAGTGTCTGCGTGTGCCGCTCGTCGACCCGAGGCTCGTCTCCGTCGGGGTCCATCTCGAGCGTGTAGATCGCGGCGTGCTGGCGCAGCGCCTTGGCGCGCAGCAGGGCCATGTCGGCTTCGCGGATGAGCTCATCGCGTGGGCGCAGCGCCTCGGCTTCGGCGATGCCCGCCGTGGCGGAGAAGCCGGGGAGCGCGGCGCGCAGCCGCTGCGCGAACTCGAGTCCACCCCACGCGCGAGTGCCCGGGAGGATGACGGCGAACTCGTCGCCGCCGATGCGATACGCCTGGTCCGCGCCGCGCATCGTCGCGCGCAGCGAGTCGGCGAGTGTGCGGATGCGCTCGTCGCCCGCTTGGTGGCCGTGCGTGTCGTTGAGCGTCTTGAGATCGTCGAGGTCGACCAGCACCAAGGCCAGAGGCAGGCCCGTGCGCGAGGCGTGCTGCAGCTCGCGCGCGAGATCCTCATGGAACACGCGGTGGTTGCGCAGGCCGGTGAGCGGATCCGAGCTGGCCATCGTCGCGAGGCGCTCGAGCTCCTCGGCGCGGGCCGCGTTGAGCCGGCGCCGCTGCCCGCGCAGCAGCAAACCCAGCAGTGTGAAGATGCCCGCCGCAGCCACGATCACGATCATCGCGCCACGGATGACGGTGTCCAGCTTCGCGCTTGCGGCCTCGCCGAGCTCGCGCGCGCGGTCGGTCGCATCGTCGGCCTCGCGCACCAGGGTGTTGCCGAGATACGCGGCCAGCGCGCGCGCTACGTCTGCGCTCGCGTCGTCGGTGAACACCGGGTCCGCGAACCGCCGGTACGTGGCATGGTCGTCCCGCAGGGTCCTCGCACTCGCACCCGCCTCGGTCAGCGCCGCTTCCACGTCCGCCGCGGCACGCACATGCGCGGTGGCGTCGCGCGTCAACAGCGCGCTCTGCTCGCGGCTGTGCGCGACGTACGCCTCACGAAACGCGTAGCTGATGCGGTCGCTGGCTGACGCTTGGCGTGACGCCTCAGCGGCGCCGCGCGCATCGATCACAAGCGCGCAGGCCATTCCCAGCACGGCCAGCACTCCGCCCCAAACGGCGATCGTGAACACTGCTGAAGAAGGGCGCACCACATCCACGAAGGTCGTCCGACGCCCAGGAAACTTGAGCGCATTTACCACATCCGCAGGCGCCCCTTAGCGGGGGATGAGCCGCGCCGGTCATCGTCAGGCGATGTGACGCGCTGGCTGACGGCATTCGTGCTGACCATCGGAGTTCTCGCCCTCCCCACGCAGGCCGTGGCGGCGGGTCCGAATTACGACGTGCCACGCGGGTTCACGCGCTGCGCGGACGCGGTGGCGTGGCACGGGTTCTTCAAGTGGGCCTCGGCCCGGCACACGACCTGCACCGCGACCGTGCGGTTCATGCGCACGTACGCCGCGCGCGCCGAAGGCGCCACGATGCCGCGCCACGTCTCCGGCTACACGTGCCGGATCCACTACTGGCGCGACGCGGAGAGCAACGTCTACGCCAGCCGTCACGTGTGCACGCGCGGCGACGTGACCGTCCGGTTTTACGGGATGGTCTAGGACACCGACCAGGTGACGTTCTCGGCCTTGCAGGTGTCAAAGCGCTTGCCCTTGCGGAAGAACTCGCGCTTGATCGAGAGCGTGCCGGACCAGGTCTCGCCGGCCCGCTGGCCCGTGAGGGTGCCGCTAGTGCGCACGCGCAGGCCGCCGCGGTAGCGCTTGCTGACTCGGTCGGCGTCGTTGAGCACGTCGGCGGTGGCCTGGTCGAACGGGCGCAGGAAGCTGCTGCTCGTCGCGCCGGTTTCCTTGGACTTGTTGCAGGACAGGTTCCACTTGAATCGCAAGCTCGTGGGCACGCCGTCGGATCCGAGCTTCATGGTGATCGAGCGTCCCTGGCTGGTCTTGCCGCGCAGCGTCTTCGCTTCGGCGGTGGCGGGCACGGCGATCAAGAGCGCGGTCAACGCCGCGACGATGAGCCTGAACATGGCGCATCGTGTACCCGCTTCTAGTGAACGTATGCCGACCGGCAGCCTTCGCAGCAGAAATAGACGCGGCCTTCCACGGTGTCGAGATGGACGGTGGCGTCGGAGGCCAGCACCTCCATGCCGCAGATCGGGTCGGTGGCCGTCTCGACGGCCACGGCCTCCGGGGTGACGGTGCGCTGGGCGATGAGCTGGGCGAGGATCGAGATCGCGATGTCGGCCGGCGTGCGAGCGCCGATGTCCAAGCCGGCGGGGGTGTGCACGCGCGAGCGCAGCGCCTCGTCCAACGAGCCGAGCACGGCGGCGCCGCGCTTGCGGGAGGCGACGAGGGCAATGTAGGAGACGTCGGCTTCCAGGGCGGCGGCGAGCGCGGGCTCCTCGTCCTCGCCGTGGGAGGCGACGACGAGCGCGGTGTCATCCGCCTGCAGCTCGGAGCCGACGTCGTAGCCGGCGGCGCGGGCGATCGCGGCCAACGAGCGGGCGATCGGGGTGTCGCCCACGATGGCGATCCGCGGGGCGACGGGCTGCGGGTCGAGGAAGATCTCCAAGGCGCCTCCGCTCAGGCAGGGGTTGTGGCTGACGATCACGCCGTCGAGCGGGTCGCGCTCGGTGAGGGCCAGGCCGGGCAACAGGCGCAGCAGCACACCCTCCCCCGTCTCCAGCGCCCGCGCGGCCTGGAGCCGCACGGACTCCTGCGCGCAGACACCGCCGACGAAGCCTTCGATCGTCCCGTCTCCGAAGACGAGCGCGGAGTCGCCGGGGCGGACGCTGGTGGGCTTGGCGGCGCGGACGACGGTCGCGACGACGAAGGCGACGCGCGCGGCCGTGAGCTCGTCGATGCGGTGGGCGGGGATCAAGGCATGGCCTCCCAGACTCGCGAGGGGGTGCACGGCATGTCGATGTGGGCGACTTCGAGCGCGTCGCAGATGGCGTTGACGATCGCGGGCGGGGAACCGACGGTGGCGGACTCGCCGATGCCCTTGGCGCCGATCGGGTGGTGGGGCGAAGGCGTGACGGTCATGCCGGTCTCCCAGTCGGGGACCTCGACCGCGGTCGGGATGAGGTAGTCCATCAGCGACCCGGCGAGGCAGTTGCCGTCCTCGTCGAACGCGATCGTCTCCATCAGCGCCATCCCGATCCCGTCCGTGAGCCCGCCGTGGATCTGGCCCTCGACGATCATCGGGTTGATGCGCACGCCGCAGTCGTCGACGGCGATGAAGCGGCGCACCTTCACGACCGCCGTTCCGGGGTCGATGTCGACGACGCAGACGTAGGCGCCGAACGGGAAGGTCAAGTTCGGCGGGTCGTACACGGCCTCCGCGTCCAAGCCGGTCTCGACCCCCGCGGGCAGATCGATCGTGCCCCGCGCGGCGGCCGCGATCTCCGGGATCGAAGCGCCCACTGAAGGATCGCCCGCGACCGACCACCGACCCTCGCGCCACACCAGGTCCTCGGGCGCGACCTCGAGCATCGCGGCGGCGACCAGACGCGCCCGGTCGCGGACCTTGCGCGCGGCGATCGCCGTCGCGGCGCCGCTGACCGGCGTCGATCGCGACCCGTAGGTGCCGAGGCCGTAGGGCGTGTTGTCCGTGTCGCCGTGGATCACGTCGACGTCGTCGACGCTCAGCCCGAGCTCGTGCGCGACGATCTGCGCGAACGTCGTCTCGTGCCCCTGGCCCTGGGTCTGCACGCTGATCGCAACCTGCGCGGTGCCGGTGGGCGACATGCGGATCGCCGCGCCGTCGTTCATGGCCAGCCCGAGCATGTCCATGTGCTTGCGCGGGCCGGCGCCGACGGCCTCCGTGAAGAAGGAGATGCCGATCCCCATCAGCTCGCCGCGACTGCGCTTGAACGCCTGCTCGGCCCGCAGCGCGCTGTAGTCCGCGAGCCGCAGCGCCTCGTCGAGCGCCGCCTCGTACTCACCCGAGTCGTACACCCACCCGGTCTTCGACGCGTACGGGAACTGCTCGGGGCGAATCAGATTCTGCCGCCGCAACGCCACGGGATCGACCCCCAGCTCGCGCGCCAGGCAGTCCACCAGCCGCTCCACGAGATACACGGCCTCGGCGATCCGGAACGAGCACGCGTAGGCCACGCCGCCCGGCGCCTTGTTGGTGAACGCGCCGGTCACGCGGCAGTGCGCGGCCTCGACGTCATAGGACCCGGTGAAGACGGAGAAGAACCCGGCCGGATAGCGCGTCGGCTGCGCGGTCGCGTTGAACGCGCCGTGATCCGCCAGCACGTCCACGTCCAACGCCAGGATGCGCCCGTCCCGCGCGGCCGCGATCCGCCCGCGCATCGCGTAGTCGCGCGCGAACCCGGTCGACATCAGGTTCTCGGACCGGTCCTCGACCCACTTCACGGGCAGGCCGAGCTGCATCGAAGCGGCCATCGCGCACACGTAGCCGGGATAGACCGGGACCTTGTTCCCGAACCCGCCGCCGACGTCGGGCGACACCACTCGGATCCGGTGCTCGGGGAGGCCGGTGATGAGCGCGTACATCGTGCGGTGCGCGTGCGGCGCCTGCGTCGTGCACCACAGCGTGAGCTTGCCTTCGACGCGGTCGTACGCGGCGATCGCGCCGCACGTCTCCATCGGCGCGGGATGCGAGCGCGGGAACACCATGTCCTGCTCCACCACGACCTCCGCCCGGGCGAACGCGGCGTCGGTCGCCGCACGGTCGCCGGCCTCCCAGTCGAAGACGTGGTTGCCCTCGTCGCGGACCGGGGTGGCGCCCGGAGCGAGCGCCGAGCGCGCATCCATCACGACCGGCAACGGCTCGTACTCGACCTCGATCAGCTCCAGCGCGTCCCGAGCCGAGTAGCGATCGTCCGCGACGACGAACGCCACCTCCTGCCCCTGGAAGAGCACGCGATCGCCGGCCAAGACGGCCTGCGTGTCAGCCGACAGGGTCGGCATCCACGCCATGTCCCCCAGCTCGGCCGCCGTCAAGACCGCGTGCACCTTCGGGTGCTGGAGCGCCGCGCTCACATCGATCGAGAGGATCTCCGCGTGCGCGTACGGGGAGCGCAACACGGCGCCGTGCAGCATTCCCGGCAGGTCCATGTCGTCGACGAACCGCCCCTGCCCGCGGATGAGCCGCGCGTCCTCCTTGCGGCGTACTGAGCCGAACGCCACTACGTCTCGCCCTTCGCGTCGAACACCGCGACGTTCACGGTCTTGCACGCGCCGCACTTGACCCGCACGCGCTTGGTCATCTGCTCGATCCCCATCGAGGCGGCGAGCACGTTGCCGCACTCGACGCACACGTAGTCGTATGGCCCGTTACCGCGGAAGACCGGGCGGTTCGCGTCGTCCTGCAAGGCGGTGGCGCCGTCGGGCGGCACCTCGCCCTCACGCACCCGCCGCATGACCATCCGCTCGGCCATCTCAGATCTTGGCCAGCTTGGTCGTGAAGTCCTTGATCATCGCGTCGAGCACGGTCTGCACCACGCCTTCGCCCATCGACGCGGCCTTGCCGTTGATCGTCGCCTTAGTGTTGATCGCGCCGCCTTCACCGCTGAGATCGAAGGTGACGTCCGCGTTCGCGTAGCCGGAGCCGCCGGTGTCCTTGGAGCGCACCGCGAGCACGGCCGTGTGGGCCGCGTCGTCGCGCGAGGTGACTTCCACGGTGCCGCGGAACGTCATCGACATCGCGCCCATCTTGACCTTGATCTCGGCCTTGGCCTTCTCGTCGGACTCGCGCTCGAGCACCTTGCCGCCCTCGACGCACGGGATGATCCGGTCCAGGTCGAGGATCGCGCCCCAGTTGTAGTCCTGGTCCTTGCCGGTTTCGAAGCGGTGGTTGAGCTCAACCATTGGTCCTCACTTTCACCTCGACGACGTCGGCGACCTTCAGGGTCCCGAACAGCGCCGAGTAGGGCTTGATCTTGAAATCGGTCTGCTTGATCACGGCACGGCCTTCCGTGCCGTCGAACGTGACGTCGATCGGTCGCGTGAACCCGTTGAGCGTGAGCTCGCCCGCCGCGTAACGGATTGGCTGGCCCTGGAGGATCTCCTCGTCGATCGTCTGCTCGATCCCGGCCTTCTCGTCGTCGCCGAGCGAGGTGATGCCGCCTTCGCCCTTGACCACGCGGAAGCTCCGCGGGTCCGCGTCGAGCGTGACAGCGCCGTCGTCGTCGACGGTCGCGCTCCAGCGCTCGACGAGGATGGTCAGGTCGTGGCCGGCCTTGGCCGCCGCGCCGCCGCGCTTGGTGTGGATCGTGAGTTCGGCGTTCTCGGGGCCGTACATCAGTCGCGGTACACGGTCTGGGCGTCGAGCCCGCCCTCGACGCCGGGCGGGAGCGCGCCGGTGCCGTGCGCGTAGAGCGCGAGGTCGGCGATCGTGCGCGCCTGATCGCCCGCCACGAACGCCCCGTTGTCCCACTCGAGCTCGTCCGTGCCGAGGTCCACGCCGGCGAGCAGCTTGGCCTTGGCGAGGATCTTGCCCGTCGCGGCCGTGATCGCGGCGGGCGTGCCGGGCGACGGCGTCTCGTTGTACCCGTGGCCGGAGCCGAAGCGGTTCTCGTCGGCGGGCACGACCTTCACGTCCAGCGCGGGCACGCCGAGCTCGTCGGCCACGAGCTGCGCGTAGCCGGGCTCGTTGCCGTCGGCGCGGGTCGTGAGGCTGAGCACCATCTTGCCGGTCGGATGGATGCGCAGGAACACCGCGCGATAGGCCTCGTCAGCCACCTTGCTCCTCCAGTCTTTTGCGTTCCTGGTGCGCGGTGAGCGCGTTGTGGTCTTCGCGGTCGCAGAACGCCGACGGCGGGCCGCCCGCCTCGGGCGGGGGCACGACCGGCCGGTCGCACCCCGGGTAAATACACGTCTTCAATGGAGAATCCATCCGGGCGTCGTCTTTCCTCGGCTCGGGCTGTAGCCGCTCGGCATCGCGACGGACGAGCCGGCGACCGGGGTCGCGCTCGCCCACTGCTCTTCTTGTTCTTCCAGCGCGGTCAGCTTGCGCGTCCGCTCGGCGCCGATCTCGTGGATCACCTCGTGCAGGGCGTCGAGCGTGTGGCCGGAGACGAGCGCGTCGATGTGCGGGAGCGCCGCCGCCATCCCCCCGACCCGCGGCTCGTAGCCGGAGGCCGCCACGCGTGGGTTCACCCACACGATCCGGTACGCGAGCCGCGCCAGCCGCTCCATCTCCCGCGCGACGAGCGCCGGGTCGCCGCGCTCCCAGCCGTCGCTCAGGATCACGATGACCGCGCCGCGCGCCATCCCGCGCCGGCCGTGACGATCGTTGAAGGCCTTGAGCGCATCGCCGATCCGCGTCCCTGATGACCAGTCGGGCGCGGCCGCGGCGGCGCGTTGGATCGCCCGCTCCGGAGAGCGCGTGGCCAGCGCGCGGGTGATGCGTGTGAGGCGGGTGGCGAACACGAACGCCTCGGCGTCCCGGCCCGCGCACGTGACGAACTGCAGGTACGCGCGGGCGTACGGCTCCATCGAGCCGCTGATGTCGCACAGCAGGACGATCTTCCGTCGCACTTCGCGGCGGTCGCGACGGGCGAGGTGGATCGGGTCGCCGCCGGTGCGCAGAGAGCCGCGCAGCGTGCGGCGCAGGTCGATGTGGGCGCCGCGCCGATCGCGCTTCGCTCGGCGCGTGCGCCGGATCGGCGCCGCCACCTCGAGCTCGCTCATCAGCCGGTACAGCGCGGCGAGCTCCGCCGGTTCGAGCGCGTCGAAGTGCTTGTCCCGCAGACGCTCCTCGGCGCTCGCCATCACCGGCACCACCGACACCGCGTCGTTCGACGACTCCCCGTCACCCGGCGCGGGCGAGGCGCCGCCGGGCGCGCCGCCCGCGGCGTTGGCGCTGGCCGGCCGGTTGTCGGCCACCGCCAGCTCGTGCACCTCGTCCGGCGGCGTGTCATAGAAGAAGCGCTCGCCGCCGAAGATCTCGAAGAACACGCGGTCGAACGCCTTCACCTGCGCGTGGTCGGAGACGAACACGGCGCGCGCGACCCAGTACAGCCGCGTCCGCGCCACCGGCTCGGTCAACGACAGCGCGTCGGCGAAGCGAGCCGACCGCTCCGGGGTGACCGGAAGGCCCGCCTCGTGCAAACGGCGGCCGAACGCGGCGGCGAGCTCCGCGATCACAGCAGGCTCTCCAGGCCGCCCGCGCGGATCAGCTCTTGGTCCTCGGCGTACTTGAGGACGGAGCCGAGCGTGCGCTCGATCGTCGTCTCGTCGAGCTCGGTCACGCCGAGCAGCGTGAGCGCGCGCAGCCAGTCGATCGCCTCGGCGATGCCGGGCGGCTTCTGGATGTCGCTGTCGCGCATCACCGCAACCGCGGCCACCACCTTGTGCGCGAGCCCGTCCGAGACACCGCCGACACGGCGGCGCACGATGTCCAGCTCCCGCTCCTTCGAGGGATAGTCGAGCCACTGGTACAGGCAGCGCCGCTTGACGGCGTCGTGCAGGTCACGCGTGCGGTTGGACGTGAGCACGATCACGGGCGGGAACTCGGCGCGGATGGTGCCGAGCTCCGGGATCGTCACCGCCGCCTCCGCGAGCAGCTCGAGCAGGAACGCCTCGAAGTCGTCGTCGGCGCGGTCGATCTCGTCGATCAACAGCACCGCCGGCCGCGGGCCCGGATGCTCCAAGGCCCGCAGCAACGGCCGCGCGATCAGGTGCTCACGGCCGAACAGGTCGCCTTCGCTCAGCTTCTCGCCCGTCGCCTCGGCCAGCCGGATCGACAGCAGCTGGCGCGGATAGTTCCACTCGTACAGCGCCTCGGCGGCGTCGATGCCGTCGTAGCACTGCAGGCGGATCAGCGGCGTGTCCAGCGCCAGCGCCAGCGCCTTGGCGGCCTCGGTCTTGCCTACTCCCGCCTCCCCCTCCAGCAGCAGCGGCTGCGGGAGGCGGAGCGCGAGGAAGAGCGCCGTCGCCAGCCCTTCGTCGACGAGGTAGTCGACGGAGGACAGGCGCCGCGCGAGCGTCTCGACATCTTCAGGGAGCTCGTTCACTGGGGCGGGGCCGCGTTTCCCTGCATCGCCGCCCACACCCGCGCGGGCGTGCACGGCATGTCGATGTGGTTCACGCCCAGCGGCTGCAGCGCGTCGATCACGGCGTTCACGATCGCGGGCGGCGAGCCCACGTTCGGCGACTCCCCCACGCCCTTCGCCCCGAGCGGGTGATGCGGGCACGGCGTGACCGTCGCGCCGAGCTCGAAGTCCGGGCACTCGAGCGCCGTCGGGATCAGGTAGTCCATGAACGACCCGTTGAGGCAGTTGCCCTCTTCGTCGAACGTGATGACTTCCATCAACGCGATCCCGACGCCCTCCGCGAGGCCGCCGTGGATCTGCCCGTCGACGATCATCGGGTTGATGCGCACGCCGCAGTCGTCGACCGCGATGAAGCGCCGCACGACGACGTGCGCGGTCTCCGGGTCCACGTCGACGACCGCGATGTACGCGCCGTAGGGATACGTGAGGTTCGGCGGGTCGTAGATGACCTGTGCGTCCAGGCCGCCCTCCATGCCCTCGGGCAGGGACTCGCCGGAGTACGCGCGCTGGGTGATGTCGAAGATCGACGCGCCCGCGGACGGGTCGCCCTTGACGTACCAGCGGCCCTTCTCCCACGCGAGGTCCTCCGGCCGCGTCTCCAGCATCTGCGCGGCGATCGCTCGAGCCTTGTCACGCACCTTGCGCGAGACGACGGCGACCGCGGCGCCACTTACAGGAGTGCTGCGACTCCCGTAGGTGCCGAGCCCGTACGGAGACTTGTCGGTGTCGCCGTGGCGGACGTCGACGTCCTCCGGCGGGATGCCCAGCTCCTCGGCCACGATCTGCGCGAACGTCGTCTCGTGGCCCTGGCCCTGGGTCTGCGCGCTCAACGAGACCACGGCCTTGCCCGACGGGTGCACACGCAGGTCGGCGCCGTCGTTCATCGCCAGCCCGAGGATGTCCATGTGCTTGCGCGGGCCGGCGCCGACGCCCTCGGTGAAGAACGAGATGCCGATGCCCATCAGCTCGCCGCGCGCCCGCTTGTCCTCCTGCTCCTGGCGCAGATCCTCGTAGCCGGCGATGTCCATCGCCACGCGCATGGTCTTGTGGTAATCGCCGGAGTCGTACGTCCACCCGGTGGTCGTCTCGTACGGAAACTGCTCGGTGCCGATGAAGCTCTGCATGCGCAAGTCGATCGGATCGACCTGCATCTCCAGCGCGAGCGCCTCGACCATCCGCTCCACGAGGTACACGGCTTCGGTGATGCGGAACGAGCACCGGTACGCGACGCCACCCGGCGCCTTGTTGGTGTAGACGGCCTTGACCTTCACGTGCGACGCCTGCAGGTCGTAGGAGCCGCAGACGATGTGGAAGAAGCCGGCCGGGAACTTCGTCGGCTGGGCGGTGGAGTCGAACGCGCCGTGGTCGGCGATCACGTCCACGCGCAGGCCGGTGATCTTCCCGTCTTTGGCGCAGATGTCGGACTTCATGATGTAGTCGCGGGCGAAGCCCGTGCTCATCAGGTTCTCGGAGCGGTCCTCGATCCACTTCACCGGCACGCCGGCGACGATCGAGCCCGCGATCGCGCACACGTAGCCCGGATACACCGGCACCTTGTTGCCGAAGCCGCCGCCGATGTCGTTGCACATGATCCGGATCATGTGCTCGGCCAGCCCCGCCACGTGCGCGTAGACCGTGCGGTGCGCGTGCGGCGCCTGGTTGCCGTTGTAGAGGTCGAGCTGGCCGGTCTCCGGGTTGAAGTCGGCGATCATCCCGCACGTCTCCAGCGGCGCCGGATGGCAGCGCGGGTAGATGATGTCGCGACTGACGATCGTGTCGGCCTCGGCGAACGCCTCGTCGGTGGCGTCCTCGTCGCCCGCCTCCCACGTCGGCGAGGCGAGGTTGTCGACCTGGCCGTCCTTGTCGTCGCGGATCAGCGGCGCGTCGTCATCCAAGGCCTTGCGTGCGTTCACCACCGCGGGCAGCGGCTCGTAGTCGACGTCGATCAGTTGCAGCGCGTCGCGGGCGATGTACTCGTCGGTCGCGATCACCGCCGCGACCTCCTGCCCCTGGAAGCGGACCTTGTCGCCGGCGAGCACGGCCTGCGTGTCGTAGGAGATCGTCGGCATCCACGCGAGCCCGAGCGTCTCCAGGTCCTTGGCCGTGATCACCGCGGCCACGCCGGGCAGCGCGAGCGCGGCGCTCGTGTCGATCGAGTTGATCTTCGCGTGCGCGAAGGGCGAGCGCAGGATCGCCATGTGGACCATGCCGGGCAGGCGGATGTCGTCCAGGTAGGTGCCCTGGCCGCGGATGAAGCGCGCGTCCTCCTTGCGCTTGAGCGGGCCGAAGCCGATCGGCCGGTCGCCTACCGCGGTCATCGCGCCGTCTCCTTCTCTTGCTCGGCCGCCCACTGGACGGCGGCGACGATGTTCTTGTAGCCCGTGCAGCGGCAGATCGCGCCGCTGATGGCCATCCGGATCTCGGCCTCGGTGGGGTTCGGGTTCTCGTCCAGCAGCGCCCGCGCGGTCATCAACATGCCGGGCGTGCAGAACCCGCAGTGCAGCGCGTGCTTCTCGTGGAAGCCCTGCTGGAGCGGGTCGAGCACGCCGTCGACTTCCAGCGACTCGACGGTGCGGATCTCGTGGCCCTCGCACATCGCCGCGAGCGCGGTGCAGGACTTCAGCGGCTGCCCGTCCATCTGCACGACGCACGCGCCGCAGTTGGAGGTGTCGCAGCCCCAATGGGTGCCGGTCAGGCCCGGGGTGTCACGGATGAAGTGGATGAGCAGCGTGCGCGGCTCGACGTCGCGCGTCACGGTCTCGCCGTTGATGGAGATGGAGATGTTCATGCGAGTGCCCGTGCCGTCGCCTTCCGCAGTGCGCGTTTCGTGAGGACGCCAGCGAGGTGGCGCTTGTAGTCGACCGGTCCGCGGCCGTCGGGGATCGGCATGCAGTCCTCGGACGCGATCGCGCCCGCCTGCTCGAAGAGCGCTTCGGATGGCGTCTGCCCGCGCAGCAACTCCTCGGCCCGGGTGAGGTCGATCGTCGTCAGCCCCACCGCGGAGAGCGCGATGCCGACGTCCGAGAACGCCTGGCCGTCGATCCACACCGCGGCGGAGGCCGCCGCGATCGCCCAGTCGCCGGCGCGCCGCTCGACCTTCTCGTGCGCGGAGCCGCCGCCCGGCTTCTTCGGCAGGCGCACCTCGGTGAGGATCTCGCCTTCGCCCACGGCGGTCGTCCACGGCCCGAGGTGGAACTGATCCATCGGCACCGTGCGCGTGCCGTCGGCACCCGCGATCACGACCTTGGCCTTCACGGCCGCGCACACCGCGGACAGATCCTCGGCCGCGTCGGCCTGGCAGAGCGAGCCGCCGATCGTCCCGCGGTTGCGCACCACGGGGTCGGCGATGACCATCTCCGCGTCGTGGAAGAGCGGATAGTGCTGCGCGAGCAGCTCGGACTTGAGCAGCTCGACGTGGCGTGTGAGCGCGCCGATCGCGATCTCGTCGCCCTCCTCGCGGATGTACTGCAGGTCCGTGAGGTCGTTGATGTCGATCAGCCGCGTCGGGCTCGCGAGCCGCAGCTTCATCATCGGCAGCAACGAGTGGCCACCGGCGATCACGCGTGAGTCCTCGTGCTCCTTCAGTGACGCGATCGCGCCCTGCAGGCTCGTCGCCCGCTCGTACTCAAACCGCGCTGGGGTCTGCATCTGTGGCCTCGTACTGGATGGGCGAGTCGGTGCCGATGATCGGGGAGCGACCGGGCCGGTCGGTCGGGTACAGCCCGCGTGAGGCACGGCTGCCGTAGCGCGCGTCGCGCAGGGCCGGGCCGTTGGGGCTGGCGGCGGCGATCGGTGCCTCGCGGCCGAGGCGGGCAAGCGTGAGCGTGCCGCGCGTGTAGACCTCGGAGATCCGCGGCGAGCGCACGGTGGCGCTGTCGGGGAAGTTGCGCAGGCCCTCGGCCTTCGCGCCCGGGTACAGGCCTTCGATCAGGCCCATCGCCTCGGGCAGGCCGGCCTTCTTCACCAGCAGGCCTTCGAGCGCGTCGACGGCGGCGTCGAGGTTGGCGTTGATGTCCTCGACGATCTCGTTGACGGGCTTGGACTTCTCGACGATCTCACCGACCGCGGAGATGGTCGCGTCGAGCCCCTTCGTGATCTTCTGCAGCGCGAAGATCACGGACACCAGGAAGAACACGAGCGCGGCGACGATGAGGACGACCGCGACGATGAGCAGCACTCCGGCGACGGTCATGCGTCGTCCACGATCACGTCGAGGGAGCCGCCGTACGCGGCGACGTTCGCGACGGTGTCTCGCACCTGCTGCTGCGTCGTGAGCAGCAGCGGCGCGGCGTCGAGATCCTTCGAGCCGGCGCGGGCGGCGGCGGTGATGCGCTCGATGCTGCCCACGATCGAGGTCGCCTCGGTGAGCACGTTGCGGAGCAGGATCACCACGATCGGGAACACCACCAGCAGCAGGATCAGAGCGACGACGATCATCGCGGCCTCCTCTCGGCCACGATCGCGGCCTTCGCGCCGATGCCCGGCAGGGCGCTGAGGATGGTGTCGAACTGCGCGTTGATGGCCTTCACGGAGGGCTCGAGCGTGCGCAGGTGCTCGGACTCGACGGTCTCGAGCGCGTCGGCCAGCGTGGCCAAACCGGTGGCCGAAGCGTGCAGGCTGCGCCGGACCTCGAGCAACGCGGCGGCCAGCACCGCGATGACGACGACGGCGAGCAGGATGGAAAGGACCGCCATCTACCTGCCCCCGAATCCGTCGGTGAGCGCGTTCATGTACCCGTCCTGGACGATGGCCTCGTCGACGATCTTGCCCAGCACGGGCGCGGTGGCCGCGAGGGCGGGGATGTTGGCGGTGTTGCCCGCGACCTTGCCGGCCACCTCGAGCAGCCCGCCGACCGAGGACTCGATGTCCCGGCAGGCGCGGATGAGCATGAGCAGCAGTACCGCGACGATCAATGCGGCGGCGAGGCCGATGACCAGCGCGAGCACCCAGGCGTCGTCGTTGCTCACTTGCCCACCGCCACCTTGCGCACGGCGCGGGCGGTGCGCAGGATGCGCACGCCGGAGTCGTTGATGCGGTTGATGCCGGGCAGGCCGTCCGTCTGCTGGCGTACGACATCGACGCCCCCGACCGCCGTGCGCGCTTGATCGGCGATCCGCCGCGCGAGCATGACGATGGTGATGACGATCGCCGCGGCGATCAGGATGACGACGACGCCCAGGATCAAGCCCAGGGTCCATCCGGTTGACATCTCACACCTCCTCCGAGTGTTGTGCGCGCGCGAACGCACGCTGCAGGACGCGCTCACAGAGCACGCCGACGACGTGGCGCTTGTACTCCTTCGACCCGCGTTGATCCGTCACCGGGTCGCACTGCGCGGCGGCGATCTCCGCCGCTCGCTTGAAGGCTTCAGGGCCGGCGCCGACGAGCGCGTCCTCGGCCGCCCGCACCGTGAGCTCACCGCCGACCGCCGTCAGCGCCAGGCCCGCGTGGGTGATCACACCGTCGCGGACGTCGAGCGCGGCCCCGACGGCGGCGATCGCCCAATCCCCTACGCGGCGGTCGACCTTGGCGTACGCGCTGCCGGAGCGCCGCGGGACGCGGATCTCCGTCAGCAGCTCCGCCGGGCAGACCGCCGTCTCGTAGGGACCGAGGCTGAAAGCGTGCATGTCCAGGACGCGCTCGCCCGCGCGGGAGCGGATCACGAGCCGCGCGCCGACCGCCGCGCACACCGCGGACAGGTCCTCGGAGGGGTCCGCCTGGCAGAGCGCCCCGCCGATCGTCCCGCGGTTGCGCACCACCGGGTCGGCGATCACCCGCTCGGCGTCGGTGAAGATGGTGTCCGCGAGCAGCGGCGACTCGAGCAGGTCCCGATGCCGGGTCATCGCGCCGACCCGCAGCTCTGCGCCGGCGAGGGTGATGTAGCCGAGCTCGTCCGCGAGCGGATCGATGTCGACGAGGTACTCCGGCTGAGCGAGCCGCAGCTTCATCATCGGCAGCAGCGAGTGTCCGCCGGCCAGCAACCGGGCCTCCGGTCCGAGCTCTTCTAACAGCGCGAGCGCATGGTCCACCGAGGTGGCACGCTCGTACGCGAATGGCGCTGGAACCTGCAGGGCTCTCCTCCCCATCGGTCGTGCTGATACGCACATTGCCGGTGTTATGGTCGCCTTGTCAACTGGACCTAAGCGATCGCTTATGACCCTTGCCCAGCTGCAGTCCTTCGTCCTCGTGGCCCGCCACGGATCGGTGAAGGCCGCCGCCGCGGAGCTCGAGGTCACCGAGCCCGCCGTGTCCGTCGCGGTGGCCGCGCTGCGCAAGGAACTGGGTGACGAGCTGTTCGTGCGTCACGGCCGCGGGATCGCGCTGACGCCGGGCGGGCGCAAGCTCGCGACGCTCGCGACCGAGATCCTCAGCCTGGCCGAGCAGGCGCGGAGGTCGGTGGCCTCGGAGTCGCGCCGGCTCGTCGTCGCCGCCACGCCCACGGTGGCCGAGCACGTCGGGCCGTTGATCGACGCGTTCGCCGCGCGCGACCCCGAGCTGGAGCTGTCACTCACCGAACTGCCAGGTGCCGCGTTCGCCGAGGCGCTCGAGCACCGGCGGGCGGACATCGCGCTCGGGCCTTCACCGGGCGCGGCGAGCTCGATCGCCGCCGCGCCGTTCCTGCGCTGCCGATTCATCATCGTCGCCGCGCCCTCGCACCCGCTGGCGACCGCACGCGCCATCGCTCCGGCGGCGTTGGGCGATGAGCACTGGCTCACGGCGGACGACCTCGAAGGGTTCTTCACCCGGCACCGGCTCACGCCGCGGGTGTCCACGTTCTCGTCCGGCGCGGCCGCGATCGCCGCCGCGGCGGCCGGCGAGGGCATCGTGCTGACCCTCGCCCACGCCGTCGCCGACGAGGTCCGCCGCCGCGCGCTTGTGCGCCTGGACGTGCGCGGCACGCCGATCCTCGAGATGTGGCACGCGTCGACGCTGGGCCTCGGCCGGGCACTCCCGGCGGCTTTGGCGCTTCAGCGGTTCGCCACCACGCCGGAGGCGACGCAGGCCATCTCGTCCGGGCGCGCCGGGGCCGTGGGCGGCGCCCGGCGCGCCCCGCACGTCACGTTGTGGCGCTCCTTGGGCTAGTGGCCCCGAGCCACTTCGGCGCCCACCAGTTGGCCTTGCCGAACAGCTGCATCAGCGCGGGGACGAGGACCATCCGCACGATCGTGGCGTCCACGAGGATCGCCGTCGCCATCCCGATCCCGAGCAGCTTCAGGAACACCGCGCCGCTGGTGACGAACGCGAGGAAGACGGCGACCATGATCGCCGCCGCGGCCGTGATCACGCGCGCGGTGCGGGCCAGGCCCTCGGCGACGGCGCGGGACGTGTCGCCGTGGCGCAGGTACTCCTCCCGCACGCGGCTGAGCAGGAACACCTCGTAGTCCATCGAGAGCCCGAACAGGATCGCGAACATCATCACGGGGATGAACGGCGCGACCGGCGTGGCCGTCTCGATGCCGATCAGGCCGCCGAAGAACCCGCCCTGCGCGAACAGCGCGATCACGCCGTAGGCGGCGCCGACGCTCAGCAGGTTCATCGCGCCCGCCTTGAGCGCGATCAGCGGTGAGCGGAAGGCGTACAGCAGCAGCAGGAACGACACGCTGACGACGCCGGCGATGAACAGCGGCAGCCGGCCCGCCACGAGCTCGCTCTGGTCGGCGAGCGCCGCGGCCGTGCCGCCGACCATCACACCTTCCGGCAGCTCGTCGCGCAGCCGATGGACGAGGTCCGTGGTGGCCTGGGCCTGCGGTGCGGTGCTCGGGGTGAGGATGCGCAGGGCGCTCTCGCCGGAGGCGGAGACCTGCGGGTCGCTCACGAACAGGCCCGGCACATCCACGCGCTCGACCGCTGCGGCCGGACCGGCGAGCACGAGCGGGCCGTTCGCGCCCGGGCCGAAGCCGCGGCTGACCAGGTCGTAGGCCGTGCGGGTGGTGGAGCCTTCGGTGTCGTTGCTCGCGTCGGGGAAGCCGAGCTGCAGGGTCGCGATCGGCGCGGTGAGCGCGAGCATGGCCGCGGTGGCCAGCACGAGCGCGAGCACCGGGCGGCGCTGCACGGCGCGGGCCCAGGTGGCCGCCGGTGTCCGACGCGAGCGTCCCAGGCCGGGGATCCGCAGCCGGTCCACGCGGCGCCCGGCGAACGCCAGCAGCGCCGGGAGCAGCGTCACCGCGGCGGCCATCACGACCAGCACGGCGAGGCTCGTCGC
Organism: Solirubrobacter taibaiensis; assembly: GCA_027587225.1. GTDB lineage: Bacteria > Actinomycetota > Thermoleophilia > Solirubrobacterales > Solirubrobacteraceae > Solirubrobacter > Solirubrobacter taibaiensis. The sequence goes on along the minus strand of JAPDDQ010000027.1, from coordinate 58,940 downwards.
GAGCGCGACACCGCGCAGGTAGTCGACGCCCATCAGGAACAGGCCGTTGACCGAGATGAGCACGGTCGTGCCGGCGATCAGCACGCTCCGGCCCGCCGTCTCGACCGCTTCGATCACGGCTTCGCGCACGTCCTTGTCGTCGAGCGCGGTGCGGAAGCGCGTGAGGATGAGCAGCGCGTAGTCGACGCCGACGCCGATCCCGATCAACCCGGCGACGGCGGGCGCGAAGTCCGGCACGCCGACGAAGTTCGCCAGCACGCCGATGAGGCTCGCGGAGATGCCGAGGCCGAACAGCGCGACCGCGAGCGGCAGGCCGGCGGCGACGACCGAGCCGAACGCGAGCAGCAGGATGAGCGCGGCCGCCATCAGCCCGAAGCTCTCCGGCGCGCCACCGCCCTCCCCCACTTCCTGGATCGGGTTGCCGCCGAGGGCGATCGTCAGGTCGTCGTCGCTCGTGGCGTCGGCGAGCCGCACCAGCCCTTCGCCGGTCGTGATCGGGATGTCGAAGCCGCGCTCGGAGAGGGTGAGCTGGGCGACGCCGATCGTGCCGTCGCGCGAATAGCGCGCCGGTTGCAGTTCACCGACCCCCTCCAAGCCGCGGGCGTCGCGCGCGAGCTGCTCGATGCGCGGGAGCTGCGCGGCGGCGTCGTCCGCCTCCCACGCGACCGTGACCACGTCGCCGGTGCGGCCGGGGAACTCGCTGGCGAGTAGCTGCTCGACGCGCTCGGATTCAGAGTTGGGCGTGGAGAAGTCCGTCGCCGCCTCCTTGGAGAGCAGCGGGGCGAGCGCGATCACGGCGACGAGCGCGACGACCCAGGCGAGGACCATGCGACCGCGGCGGCGGTGGGCGAGGCCGCCGAGGCGGCTGAGAGGCGAGCTGGGCTTCATGGCGGCCATGCTCGGCGCCGCGGCGCGATTTGTCGTCGGGCGGGGAGCGGCTCTTGCGCTACGTCGCCGGGCGTATGCCGCGCTGGACCAGGCCGGACTCGTACGCGAACACGACGAGCTGGGCGCGGTCGCGCGCGCCGAGCTTCAGCATCGCCCGGGAGACGTGCGTGCGCGCGGTCGCGGGGCTGATCACGAGCTTGTCGGCGATCTCCTGGTTGGAGAGGCCGGTGCCCGCGAGCGCGACGATCTCGCGCTCGCGGTCGGTGAGCTCGTCCAGCGCGGGGAGGTCGATCGCCGGGCCGGACACGAACGTCTCCACGACGCGGCGGGTGACGCTGGGGCTGAGCAGCGACTCGCCCGCGGCGACGACCGTGATCGCGCGCAGGATCTCGGTCGGCTCCTCCTCCTTGAGCAGGAAACCGGACGCGCCCGCCCGCAGTGACTCGAACACGTACTCGTCGATCTCGAAGGTGGTGAGCACGATCACGCGTGCCTCGGTGATCCGCCGCGTCGCCTCCAGGCCGTCCATGACCGGCATGCGGACGTCCATCAGCACGATGTCGGGCTTGGTCTCCTCGACCACGCGGACGGCTTGTTCGCCGTCGGCGGCCTCCCCCACGACCTCCATGCCGTCGGTGGCGTCGATCAGCGCTTTCAGGCCGCCGCGGATCAGCGCCTGGTCGTCGGCGAGCACGATCCGGATCATCGCGCCGGGAGCACCGCCTTCACCGCGAAGCCGCCGTCGGTCGCCGCGCCCGCACTGAACGTCCCGCCCAGCTTGGCCGCGCGCTCGCGCATGCCGGTGAGCCCGTTGCCCTCGTGCAGCGTCGCGCCGGGGCCGCATCCGTCGTCGCGTACCTCAACCTCAACTTGACCGTCATGTGTTTGCACCTGCACGCGTGCGGTGGCGCCCGGCCCCGCGTGGCGGACGACGTTCGTGAGCGACTCCTGCACGATCCGGTAGACCGTGCCGCTGACCGGGCTGCCGTCCGCGTGCAGCTCGACGTCGAGCCCCGCGTTGCGGACCTCGCTCACCAGCGTCGCGAGGTCCCGCGCCGGCGCGCGTTCCGCGGCTCCCTCGCGCAGCACGTCGAGCATGGCGCCGACTTCCGCGAGCGACTCCTTCGAGAGCCGCCGGATCGTCTTGAGCGCCTCACGCGACGTGTCGTCCGTGGCGAGGTGCTCGGCCACGCCGGCCTGCAGCGCGATCGTCGCGAGGCTGTGGCCGACGACGTCATGCACGTCCCGCGCGATCTCCAGCCGCTCCTCGGCCAGGTGGCGGCGGGCCTCCTCCTCGCGCGTGCGCTCCGTCAACTCCCGCCGGGCCTGCTGGAAGCGCAGCGCCTGGCCGAACAGCGGCGGGCCGAGCAGGAACGTCGCACCGGCGGCGAAGGCGTGCGCCGTCCAGCCGCTGTCGACCACCTCGGCGGCCATGAACGCGGCCGCCCCGATCGCCACCGGGGCGAGCCACGCGCGCGCCTCGGCGACCATCAGCAGCGCTGACGCGAAGGCGACCGCGTACATCGGCCCGCCCGGCTGCCCCGTGGCGTTGTACACGCACACCGCGCCGAGCGCGACCGCGTATTGGCCGACCGGGAACCGCGTGCGGAACGCGAGCGCCAGGCCGGGAATCGCGCACAGCACCAGGGTGAGCGCGTCGGCGTCACCGTCCTCCACCCCGAACGCGGTGATGACGACCGTCGCGGTCGCGACCACGATGGCGATGACGACGTTCCTCACCTCGCCGAGGATAGGTCCGTGGACGCCCTCCGGCATCCGTTGTGCGGCGTACGCGCGACTACGCCCGTGGCGGTACGTCGGGATGCTCGGCCGCCCAGCGGATCGAGCGCACGATCATCGCGTAGCCCGTGCAGCGGCAGATCTGACCGGAGATCGCCGTGCGGATCTCGTCATCACTCGGGTCCGGGTTGCGGTCCAGCAGCGCGCGGGCGGTGAGCATCATCCCCGACGTGCAGAACCCGCACTGCAGCCCGTGCTCCTCGTGGAAGCCCTGCTGCACCGGGTCGAGCACGCCGTCGCGCTCGAGGCCCTCGACGGTCGTGATCTCGTAGCGCTCGGCCGTGGCCGCGAGCACCGTGCACGACTTCACGGGCTCACCGTCCATCAGCACGACGCAGGTCCCGCAGTTGGAGGTGTCGCACCCCCAGTGCGTGCCGGTCAGCCGCAGCGTGTCGCGCAGGAAGTGCACGAGCAAGAGCCGCGGCTCGACGTCGCGAGTGTGCTCGACACCGTTGACCGAGACGCTGATCTGCATTCAGCAGACACGGTACGGCTTGAGCTTCGCCCGCTGCGTGGCGGTGAGAGCGGCGAGGAACGTGCGCGGGATCCGCGGTGTCTCGCGCCGGAACACTTTGAGGTCCGTGACGCCCGGCGGGGCGAGCGTGGCCATCCTGCCGCCGAAGAACAGCGGCCCTGTGTCTCCCCCGTAGTCGGCAACGAGCATTCCGCGGCGGACGCTGAGCTTGTACTGCGACGAGTGCCTGCGCTGACACGGGTTGTTGGCGGTCAGGCTGACGTCGTCCGGGCAGCCGCTGAAGCGCTCGCAGTCCGAGTACCACAGCGATTCACGCGAGACGTGGGTCAGCAGCAGGCCCTTGTACTTGGCACCGAGCCACAGGTTCGCGCGGTAGCGGTTCGGCTTCGGGGGCGTGTAGGTGGCGGGCCGGGCCTTCGGATCGCAGTTCGCGCTGAAGCTGTCGCCGCTGCCGGGTCGCCAGGCCGGATCGCCGGACGACGGGACGCCGTTCGTCAGCCAGGTGAGGCAACTGCCGTCGGGGGCGACCGAGTACAGCTCCGTCGAGTTCGCGTCGGGCAGGTTGCGGTCGGAGGCGAACAGGATGCGGCTGCCGTCCGCGGACCAGCGCGGGACGCCGAGGCCGCCCTCGTCCTTGGTCAGTCGCCGCGGCCCCGTCCCGTCCGCGTTGGCCACGTACAGCTCAGCGGCCCACGAGCATTGATCCGAGCCGCAGGAGTCGCCGTTGTGGTCGGCGATCGATCCGTACGCGATGCGCGTCCCGTCGGGCGAGTAGCTCGGGCCCTGGGCTCGCCTGATCAGCGTCTTCGCCGGTCCGCCGGCTGCCGGCATCGTGCGGATCTCGGGCAGGAAGTAGACGTCGCGGTCGTAGCGACCGTACGTGAACGCGATCGTGGCGCCGTCGGGCGAGTAGGTGGGTGCGTTGACGGACGCCAGCCGGTTGCCCGCGTCCTGCGTGACGAGCACCCGCTCGGCGCCGGTGGCGATCTCACGCGTGACGATCTGGGTCGTGATCGTCGTCTCGGTGAGCGTGAAGCGCGTGAACAGCAGCGTGCTCCCGTCGGGTGACCAGACGGCCCCGAGGTCGGACACGCCGGCCCGGCGGGTGGTGAGCTCGCGCGTGCCGGTGGCGTCCTTGAGCATCAGGCGCGAGGTGTCCTCGTCGCCCTGGTCGTAGACGAGCCGGGTCCCGTCGGGGGACCACGCCGCGCCGCTCACGACCTCGCCCCTGGGAGCCAGGACGAGCGGCGCGCGGCCACTCCCGTCGGCCTTCAGGCTGAAGATGCCCGTGTCCGACGTGAACGCGATCTCAGCGGGCATCGCGAACGCGAGCGACAGGGCGATGGTCTCCAGCATGCCGGGATCGTGGCGCAGCGGCCGGACCTCCGCGCCGCTTCAGCCTTCGAGCGGCGGGCGGGGCTCGCCGCCCCGCACCTCCTGCCACGCCGGCGGCCCGAGACGCACGAGCTCGCCCGTGAACCGTGCGTCGTACAACACATCCCCGTCCCAGGCGAGCGCGTGGTACACCTGCGCGTCGGGGACCGGGGCGCGGAAGCGGCGTAGGCCCGCGAGCTCGAACCGCTCGGCGGACGTGGTGCCGCAGCTGGAGCGTCCGTAGCGAACGCCGGTACCGGCGACGCTCGGCGTCGACATGCCCGCCCCGCACGTCCCATCGCCCCACCCCACGGCCGCGATCCGGGCCCGGCGACCGTCCAGGCGCGCGACGCGCAGCTCCGAGCTGTCCCCGAAGATGGCGTTGCCGCCAACGAGCCGCCAGTTGTAGGCGACGATCTCGGGCCCAAGATCACTCTCGGAGGGAAAGCCCTCCCCGGGCCCCTCGCATGACTCGACGTCCGCGCACGGCGACGGGAGCGTCCCGACGCCGAGCCGCCGGACGGGCCGTCCCGCCTGGGTCAGCACGACATCCGCGCGGCGTCGACCGGCGGCGCGTCGGCCGAACACGAGCATGTCGCCCCAGATCGCGGGCGCGAACTCGCTGGTGCGCGCTCGCGACACTGGCAGCCGCCGTTCCACGCCCTCACCGAGCGTCACGGCGAACAGATCGCAGCCGCGCGGACGTCTGACGCACCGTGAGTAGACGACCGTCGGGCGCCCGTGCGTGTCGGGGCCGACGTCGTGGTCGAAGATGTCCGGATTCGGCCGGACGTTCAGTGGCGCGACGACCCCGTCGTGCCACGTGACAAGCCTGCGCTGCTGGTCAGGACCGGCGACCGAGAGCACGATCCAGCCGTCGTAGGCCGACAGCCGTTCCGCGCCGGGCACGGTGGCGAGCACCTCGCTCGCGTCCGCTGAGACGGGCGCGAGAAGCAGGCTCACCATCGCGAGGAGGAGCCGCGCCGACATGCTCGACGCGAGCCTACGCCACGGCGAGCTGCTCCGCCAGGCGCTCCATCGCGCGCTCGTTGCCCTTGCGGATCATCCTGCGCATGAGCGGGACGAGCGGCTTCTCCATCGCCGGGACCTCCTCGAAGATGAACGTGAACTCGATGTGGGTGCCACCGTCCGGGAGGTCGGAGAGCACGTACGTGCCGGTGGCGACGCGCTTGCCCTTCGCGCCCTTGTTGCGCTCGCGGATCATCCGTTCGGGTTCGACCTCGATGACCTCGATCTCGGCGGGGTCCTTCATCCCACCGGACTTGGTGACGACGTTGGCCCTCGCGCCGACGCCGGTGGCCGGGCCGGACACCTGCCACTCGGTGAGGATGTGATCGGTGAAGGCCTCGTGGTTGGCCATGACGTCGAGGTAGGCGTAGACGTCGGAGCGGTTCTGCGGGACATCGACGGAGACAGTGACTGGGGAGGACATGTACCACACGGTACACTTTGCCCATGGCAGGCGTCAACCCCCGCGAACGACTGCTCAACGCCGCGATCGACCACATCGCGCAGCGCGGCATCAGCGACCTCTCGCTGCGTGAGCTCGCAAGCGCGATCGGGTCCAGCCACCGCATGCTCATCCACCACTTCGGCGGGCGCGAAGGGCTACTCGTCGCGGTCGTGCAGACGGTGGAGGAGCGTCAGCGTGCGCTGGTCGTCGTCCCCGATCCGGGTGCGTCTCCCGGCGACGCCATGCGCGCGTGGTGGAAGCACATCTCGCACGAGGCGCTGTGGGCCAACGAGCGGCTCTTCTTCGAGCTCTACGGGCAGGCGTTGCAGGGCCGGCCCGGGACCGTCGCGCTGCTGGAAGGGATCATCGACGCGTGGCTGGAACCCGCCGCGACCATCTTCACGCAACTCGGCTTTCCGGATGGTGCCGCGGCCGCGCGCCTCGGGATCGCCGTGACACGCGGACTGCTCCTGGACCTGCTCGCCACCGGCGAGGTGGAGCGGGTGGACGCGGCGATGGACGTGCACATCGCCGCGCTGGAGGCGCTGATGACGCAAGCGACCGGTTGACGTCGTCTCGGTCATTGGCGCCTAGGATCGGGGCCTATGGGTCGAACGCGTGTGTCTTGGTCGGCGTTGGTTGTCGGCGTGTTTGGTGTGGCACTGCTCGGCGGAATCGCGTTCGTGGCGTGGCCGCGTCATGAGGCCGTCGTCGGCTGCGACGGGACACCGTTCTCTCGCTCGGCGTGGTCGAGCGGCGGCGATGCCCAGACGGATGAGGGCTATCAACTTGCGGCGTGCGAGCGGCTGATCGGGATGACGGGTCCGCAGCTCGAGCGGTTGCTCGGCGCGCCTGTCGAGCGCGACGCCGAAGGGCTTGCGTGGGAGATGGGACCGGACGGGTTGGGGATCGACTCGATGTTCCTCTACGTCGTGATCGAGGGCGGCCGAGTCGCCTCGGCGAGCGTCGCGCAGGGCTAGCGGAGAGCCACACCAGTCCTCGCTTGTAGATAACGGAACGACTCCGATCCCTGTCTGGCTGGTTCCGCCGAGCGAGGTGAACGGGCCGGCGGCGACCAGCCCATCGGCCCTAGTCCAACGCCTTCAAGAACGGCACCAGCTTCTTGAGGAACTCGTTCTTGGACGGCTCGGCCGTGGTGGGGTCGTTGTGGGCGTAGGTGTTGTGACGGTCGACCAGGGTGAGGCTGTTGGCCGGGAGCCGTGATTGCTTGGCCAGGGTCTTGGCGGCGTCCAGGACGCGTGTGCCGCCCAGCGCGGCGGCGAACGCGTAGAGCTTGACGCTGCGTGGCAGGTCGTCGCCGTGCGTGGCGTGGACGTCGAGGACCTCCTGCGCCGAGTTGGCGTTGCCGGCCGCCACGGCCCCTGCGTCGATCGTCAGCCGCAGCGGGTGATACCAGGCCGTGCCGTCCAGACCCTGCAGGCCTCGGCCGCCGAAGGCCTCCGCCATCCGTCGCAGCGGCGTCAGCTCGTCGTCGTCATCCCAGCCGCGCGGGTCGCCCGACGAGGCGAGGTGGCCGAGGTGTGACTGCGCCGCGGCCAGCGAACTCGGTGAGGTCTCGGTGTCCAGCGCGTATCCGTACAGACCCGCGTTGGTCACCGGCACCGGCGGCACAAGGCCGGCGGGAAGCAGACCAGACGCCTGCGCAAGCGACGGGCTGGTGGGATCCCGGAGCACGCTGAGTGCTCCGGTGGAGTTGAACAGCCCCGCGAACGGCGACGGGATGCCACCGAACTGCAGCCACGGTGAACCGGCTTCCAGGTCGGCCAGGCGTTTGGTCGCCGCCGCCTTGGTGACCGAGGTCGGGCCGCTGCCACCGTCGATGAACACCAAGCCGGCGAGGCCGTCGGCGCCGGCCCGACCGTGAAAGTCCCAGGTCGCATAGGCGGTGGTGATCGTCCCGCCGAGCGAGTGGCCGCCTACGACGACCTTGCCCCCGAGCTTCTCGGCGCGCCGCACGACGCGGCGCAGGTCCTCGATCGCGACGTTCATCCCCCACTGCTTCGCGTAGGTCACCTGCGCGTCCGGGATCGTCTGGAAGTGCGTTGTGATGGTCTGGTCCTTGGCCCAGCCCAGGTAGTAGTCGAACACCTCCTGCTGCGTCGCCTTATCGCCCTTGGCGCGGTCCAGGACGCTGTGGTCTTCGAGGAGGTTCTCGCGCCGCTCGACCGCCCACACCTGCCAACCCGGCGCCCGGTCGACGATCGCACGCGCCAACGGGGCGAAGTACGCGGCACTCGCAGAGGTGCCCGGATTAAGGACGAGCACGTTCCGCGCCTTGGCCGGCCCGATCTTGAGGATGCCGACCTTGTCGTACTTGGCCGGCGTACCGGCGACCTTCAGGCCGTCGATCCACGTCACGCGAGCCGGACTCGCGGCATGGGCGGCGGATCCGGAGAACGCGACGAGCGAGACTGCGCCGGCCAACAGCGCCGCGGCGCGCCGTGAAAGGTGTGACATGCCGCGCAACGCTACAAGCGCCAGTCGCCCAAGGTGGCGGGTCCGACGGCAGAGTCGTCGCCGACCAGGACCGTTCCGTTGGTCGCAGACGGCGGGGCCAAGCCGCGCGGCAGACCTCCGGGGGAGGACAACTGGCTCACAGCCGCCGGCAACCGTACACTGCGGCAATGAGGCGCTGGTTCCTGATCGCGCTGCTCTTCTTGACCGTCAGCGTGCCCGCTCAGGCTGCGCCCCTGCCCTTGGCGCGCGACGCCGGCTCCTGGGAGTTCGTGCCGGCCGGCGAGCACGTGCTGGTGACCGAGATGCGGGAGCCGACCGTGCGCGTGCTCGCGCTGCCCACGGCGGGCGGTCCGCCACGTGAGGTCTTCTCGTTCTCGGTGCCGTCGGGACTGCGCGTGTTGACTACGCGACTCGCCGCGTCGCCCCAGCGGGCCGCGTTCGCGCTGGAGATGACGCGTTCGGTCCGGGACGCCGTCGGCACGACGCTGCTCTTCGCCGGGCCCCTGACGGGCGGATGGAGCCTGCAAGCGCCGTTCGACGATCCAGGCCCCGTCCAGCGCCCGCTGTCGATCTTCAACCTCCAGGTCGACGGCGAGCGCCTCTTCACCGGCGAGTGGCACGACGAGTTCGATGCCCGCCTCGTGGCACGGGACGCCGAGGTTCGCGAAGTGCCGTTCGCTTCGGTCTTCGAGTCGGAGTCGGCCCGGTTCGCCGGCGACCTCGTCGCGTACCGCGCTCGGGCCGTAGGCGAGTCCGACGAGGACCGCAACTACGGCAACGTGCTTGTCCTGCGCAACTGGCGAACCGGGGTGGTGCTGCGCGCCGACGACCTGCTCGACGACATCGGCGCGATCGCCCTGCATCCCGACGGACGCGTCGCCGCCTCGGTCCAAGGGGGTGCGCTGTACGAGCTGCGCCCTGATGAGCGTCCGCGACGGGTCGCCGGCGGCAGCGGCGGGGTCGCCTACGCGGGTGACTCGCTCGTCTACAGCGCACGCGACGGGCTCCGTGTGGTCGAGCCGGGCGGCCGTATCCGTCCCTTTGGCGTCCGCACCGCCGACCTGCGCGGCTTCGCGGTCGCCGGGACGCGCGTCGTCTGGCGCGCCAACGGATGCGTGTTGGCGGAGGACGTGAGCGCCCCGGCCGCCGCCGCGCCCACCCCCGGCCCGTGCGCCCGCAGCGAGGTCGACCTGCCGACCCAGACGGGCCCGAGCCTCGCCCGCACGCTTTCGGTGGCGCTGCGCTGCGTCGCCGCGGAGGGAGCCTGCCGCGGCACGCTGCGCCTGAGCACCGCCGCCGACTACGAGGCTCGGCGCGAGCAGGTGATCAGCCGCCGGACGCGCTTCTCGATCCCGGCGGGCAGCACGCGCCGCGTCCGCGTACGCCTCACCGACCCGGGCTACCGGGCCGCACGCCGCAACCTCGAGCGCGACGACCGGCCTCCCGGGCCGACGCGCGCGGTGGTGATCGCCGACGTGCGCACGGACGACGGCGATCGCTACCCGGACGAAACGCGCGCCGACGCCACGCTGCTGCTCCTGCCTCCCCGGCCGCCGGTGACGAAGGATTTCCCCCGCGCGGTGCGGCAGATCTACACCGACTACCGCCGGGACGGCAAGATCGACATCTGCAAGCACTCCCTGCAGGCGTTCAAGCAGGCACTGGCCTCCCTCCAGCCGGACTTCGACACCCAGTACCCCGACTTCCGCGCGGCCCTCCAGTACGCCGTCAAGCGGCGGCCGCGGTGCGGGCGCGAGCCGTAGCCGCGCGAGCGAACCTCCCCCGTTCACAGTTCGGTCCGGCGCTTCAGCGACCTGAAGCATCGACCAGCGAGGGCGCCCTGGCGAAGTGCCGGTTCTCAACCGACAAACACCACTTTCGCGCGGTCGGGTGAGAGCACGTAGGGTCGGCAGCAGTGCAGCGACGATTGGTCGCAGACCCAACGCGTGGCCGGTCCGCCGCCGAGCACACCCGCGACCACGCCCCCCTACCAGTGTCGCGGTCCCCTGCTCAGCCGTTTCGTTCGCGCCCGTATCTGCGTTTCTCTGCTCGCCGGCTCCGCCTGGGCTTATTCCAGCTCAGCGGGGGTCCCGGGCGCACCGGTACTTCGCCTTTGCCGATGCGGTACAGCAGTTCATCGTCGCGTTCGCAGACCCACCACGCTTCGCCGTCGCGAATGACGGCACGCGCCGGGTGCGGATGCTGCGGGCACGGCGGCCGTGACTGTCCCCACCCGGCCGATGTCTCGGCGAGATCCTCTTGGAGAAGGTCGGCGACCAGGACCAACAGCGCGGGTCCAGTCAGAGTTCGCGGCACCCAGTTACCACCCCCGTATTCGGTGGGCTCGCCAGGATCGAGGTCGTCTTCCAGCTGTGGCAGCGGCTCGCTGACCTCGGGACCCACAACGATCGCGAGGTGCAGGCCGTTCAAGTCGACGGCACGGTACGCGACGACGGAGATCCCGGCGATCGGCTGCGCGCCCTGCAGATCGCGAAGAACGGCGGCAGCAGGCGCATCCAGCCAGTCCGGAGGCCTGCCCAAGGGGTGCATGCGTGTAACGCTACTGCCGGGCGGGCCGGCCTCCACGAGGCGGTGCGTCCGCGGGGAAGGCCGCATGTCAGTGGCCGGCGGAGTGGCGAGGTCGTCGAGCGGGCCCGTCGGATTGCGTGCGGAGACTTCGGTTGCTTCCGTCCGGGCGAGAACGCTGGTCAGCCGACGGAGGGCCAGTCCGGCACGCGACTCGGGTCCACGCGCACCGTGTCGAGGATCGACCACGCCTGCTCGCGCACAGCCGCCGAGGCCCGCTCGCCGAATGCGACGAGCACGTGAAAGTGCCGGCCTCCGTCGGTGAACGCGAACCAGTGGTCGACAAAGCGCGCCGCCGGCGCGCACTGCGACGCTTCCGACCTAGAACCGAGTTCAGGCCCGAATCGTGCCGGCCGCTCCGGGAACCCCAACCACGCGGAGTCGCGGTCGAGCCCGCGTTCCTGCAGCGTCACGAGCGCGTCGCCCGGTCCCAGGTCCTCGAGCGCGCTGCCCGGCACGTGCGCGCAGTCGGTCTCGCGGTACTGGAGCGGATAGGTGCCGACGGCCAGCACTTCCCGCGGGTCCTGTAGGTGCGGCGTGAGCGTGCTTGGCGCTGCCTGCCACCCGGCGGGAAGCTCGGCGCTCAGCCCGTTCGCGACGACGCTGGGCGTCGTCGACGCGAGGCGCTCGGGCGGCTCGCCCCCGCACGCCATGATCAGCAGGGCGGCGGCCATGGCTGAAAGGGCGCGCATACCGATCCTACGGTGGGCGCAACGCGAGAAGTCCAGCCCGCGCGTGTGCCGCCCGGCTCTCCTCGAACGGTCAGCGCGCTGACTGCACCTGGAATCGTCAAATCACCGTCGGTCGCCGCGCGCCCGTAGCACCGGATTCCCCGGGCTCAGGCGCCCCTAGCGTTGCGGGAGTGGGTCAAACGCGGATCGAGCGCGGGTCGGACCTGGAGCCGGTGCGTCCGGTCGCCGCCGCGCTCGCGCCGACGGTGCCCGACGTCAGCGCCGTGCTCGCGATCCAACGCGGCGCTGTCAACCACGCCGTGTCGCGGCTGCTCGGCGCGTCCGGTGGGCGGCGGTCGCTTGCCCGCTTCGGCGTGACCATCGACACCGAGCGCAACGACTTCCAGTCGCTGGTCGTCGCCAAGCTGAATATCGGCCATCGCCCGCCGGGGATCTTCGGCTCCGGGGAGAAGAGCCACACGGTGGCGTGGGAGACGTTCTGCGACGGCCTTCGGCTCGAGATCGTGGGGTACTCGATGCGGACCGGGATCGACCGCGTGATCGACTTGATCCAGGTCGCGTTGGCGCTCCCGAGCATGTCACGCGAACCGTTCCTCAGGCAGGCGGAGAGCACGGTCGCCAACGCGGTGAAGCCCGCGGACTTGCTCCAGGCTGCCAAGCTCCGGGCGCTGCGAGCGTGCCACGTCGCTCAGCTGGTACGGCGCAGCGAGGCGCCGAAGGGAACGGCCCTGGTCTCCGCGCTGCAGGAGCTCGCCGCCGCCTATCTCCAGCTGCGCAACTCGGTTCCGCTGTCCGCGGTCAAGCTCGGCCTGCCCGAGGGCGGCGCAGACCTGGACCCGATCCGCAAGTACGAGACCCGCCAGGACCCGACGCCGCCGCTGCCCGCGGTGCGCACGGCGCTGTGGGGCCAGCTCGACGTGCGCGCCGTCGCCAAGCTCGGCAACCGCCGGACGCACCCGCGCGAGGCGCCCGGCATCGACGCGAGCGGCGGCGTGGAAGAGCTACAACAGCGCATCGCCGATGTGGTTCGCGACCACCTGACGACGATGCGAAGCTCGTATCCGCGGTCATTCAACGATTCGGAGATCGCGGGCGAGCCATCGGTCGCGACCTACGTGGACGATGTGATCGAGACCGGGAGCCTGCCTCGAGAGTGGATAAAGCCGCTCGTGTCGCGCATCCGGGGGGCGAATCTGCCGGGCCCGGACGGCGCGCACCGGCGTCGGGTCGACGTGACGCTCACAGATCCCGACAAGCGCTTCGCCGCCCAGATCATCACCGCACCCGACGGCACGATCACCGACTTGACCACCGGAGGCCGCCCGCGCGGCGTCTTCGGTACCGCCCAAGGCTCGCATGTCACTGCCTGGAGCGCGCTCGTCGACGTCGTCCGCACGGCGATCGTCGGCGTCAAGCCGAATCAGGCCCGCGTGCGACTCGTCGCGCTCGGCCAGTCCTACCGCACCCCCGCTCGCGCGACGTCGTTTAACGCGACAGCCGCGTTCTGGATCGCGCACGCGGTCGACAAGTTCGACCGCGCGGTGGCGCTCGACAACAAGACGCCTGACCTCGCCCGCGCGCAGGCCCTTGCGTCCTCGGTGCTCGGGCTGCTCAACGCGCAACCGCTCTCCGCCGTGCAATCCGGCGGGCCGGCCAACTCGGCACGCGAGGCGCAGCACCGCGCCGCCGCCTTGGCGGCCAACGTGGGCGCGGCCGTGTTGGGCGAGCCGGCGCGCTGGGAGGTGATCCAGGCGCTGTGGGGGCTGTGCGACGTCGTCGCGGTCGAGAACCTGCTCGAAGAGCTCGACGACGACGCACACGAGAAGGACGAGCGTCCCGGGACGGTTCCGGGCGAGGAGCCGACGACGCGCGCCGCGGACGCGATCAGCAAGCACGTCACGCTGATGACGCGGGCCTATCCGGACGCGGTCAGACGCTCCGCGTTCAGCGACGCCGACTCGCTCATGTATCTGCTCGCGGTGACGAAGCTCGCGTTGAGCAAGCGAGCGTCGGTCGCCATCGCCGTAGCCGCGGGCCATGCGCGCCTCACCGCCGAGACCGCGTACGACAACCAAGTGGGCAAGCACAAGCGCAAGCTGGACGACGACGACAACCCGACGCCGAAGAAGAAGAGCAAGAAGAACCACGACGACGAGTCGTTCGACGAGGGCGACAGCATCGACGAGGACTGAGCCCAACGCTTGCGTCGAAGGGTCGAGCCCGGTTACGCTCGCCAGATGTTCGCGTCATGGACAGACTGGCAGTTCCCGCATGCGCGGCGGATCTGGGCGAGTACCTACCCCGTCGGGGCGATCCTCGCCCTGCTGCTCGGCGCGGGCGCCTGGAGCGCCCTCATCGGCGTCGTCGTGGCATCCGCGGTGATCTGGCCGCTCGAAGTCTGGACTCGCTTCCGGCACGAGCCCCCGATTCGGAACGACCTCTCAAGGTACCCCTAGGCCAACGCGACGCTGCCGCCGGGCGAACTCAGGCCGCTCAGTCGTCCCAGCCTTCCGGGACGTGCACGAGGATCGCCTCGACGTCGTCCGGCTTGCCCGCGATGCGGCCGTTGGAGTCGGGGAAGTTGTTGTCGTTGACGACGAACAGCTGGTCCTCGCTGACCGGCACGATCGTCTCCAGCGACTGGATCGGGTAGGTGAACGGGTCGCCGAGCTTGCCGATGTCGAACGGGTCGCGGATGCGCATCAGGTCGAGCACGTGGCGCTTGTGCACGAAGCCCTGCGCGTCGGTGTCGGACAGGTCGAGCTTGACGACGTTCTTGATCCGGGCGTTGGCGCCCTCGAAGTCGTCGCGCTCGATCACGAGCAGCTCGGTCTTGCTCACGGCCTGCGCGTCACCGATCTGCAGCGTCGGGCCCTCGGACTTCATCGCCCACTGACGGCCCGTGTAGCGCTTGCTCGCGATGTCGAACTCGTAGATGTAGCGGCGCAGCTTGTCGGGATCGTCCAGGCGGGCCCCTTCGACGATCGGATACAGCGTGCGGCCGTCCTTGCTCGCGGCGACGGCCTCCCAGCCGCGGCTGCCCTGGATCGTGGGCTGCTCGCCCGGCTGCAGGTCAGGGCTGGACGGAGACTTGCCGCCCGGGAGCGCGACCGGGGCGTCGAGGACCTTGCCCGTGGCGTCGGTGTGGATCAGGTACGGGCCGAACTCCTCCCCGAACCAGAGGTCGCCCTTGCGGTCGCGGGCGATCGCCTCGATGTCGAAGTCACCGCCGGTGAGCAGCCGGTCGGGCGTGTTCTGGTTGACGATCTCGAACGGGATCTTGCGGTCCGGGTCACGCAGGCTCAGGAAGCCGTTGACCTCGATCTTGTTCGTGTACCAGTTGGGCGTGATGCGGTAGACGCGCAGCAGGAAGTCCCGCGAGTTGCCCTTGGTGCCGAAGCCGTTGTCGGGCATCGCCAGGTAGCGGTTGTTGCCCTCGTACAGGGCGCCGCTGAAGCCGGGGATCGGCTGGCCCGGGAACGGCGGGACGACGCCGTTGTTGGCGCCGACCCCGCTGTTGCCGGAGCTCGGGCCCGGCTGGTACTGCGTCGCGCTGTAGAGCGCGCGGCCCTCCAGGATCGGCTCCGCATGCAGCTCGACCTTGAAGCGGTAGACGTACGTCTTCTGCGTCGCGCTGAAGTTGTCGTCGCTCATCAGCGTGAGCACGTCGCCGTCGAGCGCCATGGCCTCGACGTTGTCGATCAGCGGCGTGTGGTCGGCGAAGTCGATCAGCTCGCGCTTGTAGAGGAACGGGCTGGCATCGGTGAGCGCGGCGACCCGGCTGACGTCCTGGGCGGCACCGAGGTAGACCTCGTAGACCCGGATCGTGTTCTGGCCGTTGACGAAGGCGCGTTCCAGCGAGAGCAGACGCTCGTCGTCGATGGCGAACAGCTCGACGAGGCCGGCGTTCGGCTCGGTCTTGTACGCGTACTGGGTCGTGGGGACGAAGTCGCCCTGCTTGGGCCTGTCGTAGCGGATGATGCGGTTGCGGGTGGCGCCGTCGGCGCTGAGCGCGCCCTCCATGCCGGCGAACAGCGTCTTCCCGTCCGGAGTGCCGGTGAGCGCTTCGAACGTCTGGTTCGTGGCGGCCTGACCGTTGGGCGCAACCCCGAACCGCGGCGGCGTGCTGAGCTGGGCGAGCTGGTGGCCCTGCTTGTCGAACCGGCGGATGACCGGCTCGGTCTCCGAGCTGATGAGCAGCGTGCCGCCCGGCTCCACCACGAGGCCCTCACCGTCGAAGTCCTGGCCGGTGAACGGCGTCCCATCCACCCGCTTGAGCGTCGTGACCTTGGTCGTCTCCACCCGGTCGCCGCGCAGCTTCAGCGTGAAGAAGCGGGCGGGGGTGGCGCCCTGGTTGTCGGTCAGCGCGAGCGCCTGGCTCCCGCTCGTGTGTGCCAGGGCGGAGAGACCGCCGACGGCGAGCCCACCGAACGTGGTCTTGTCCAGCGAGTCATTGACGCTCAGCAACGTGGCGCCGGCGGAGGCGGAGGCAGGTACGGCAGCAAGCGCGGCGGTGGCGAGCACCGCCGCGGCGCAGATCTTCGGCTTGATCACGCGCCGCACGGTTCCACCTCACCGCCCGTCCGACGTGACGGAGCAGTGAAATACCGCTTCTTACGAGGTGGTGAACATGGCCGCCGAAGTGCTGACAGCGCGGCCGTGCGCCAATACCGTCCCTCTCGGGGCGACGGCGGTCACCTCGAAGGCTTCGACGCACACCACACCCTGAGCGTCGGGGCCTTGAGCGCGCAACGCGGCGGGAGGGCTCCTCAATAGACCCAGGCTCCTCCCGCCGCGTGCGCTCCGGGCTACCTGGCCTCCAGCGCGCGGAGCCGCACCTCGTGATCGGCAACCTGCAGGCGCAACGCATCCTGGGAGTCACCGGCGATGATGGCCGCGTCCTCCTCGGACCCAAGCGCCCGCAAGCCGAGGCGAATTCGGATGTAGTCCGAGAGGTTGAGCTTCTCCCGCGCAGCGCGCGCGACCAACTCGGTGCGCTCCGCGTGGTCGACGCGAAACGCGATGGTGTCGCCGGGCATGACGGTCCTGTTCGTCGAGATGTGCACCGACCGTACTACGGCCGGTCCGGCACCCGCCCAACTCGTACGCGACGTGGGCGTGACCGTCGGCCTTCGCACCCCGGTGACGGCGGGCTCGACAAGGAGGTCGCCGGCGAGTCCAGCACGACAAGTCGAGCAAGCGGAGTGAGCACCTCGCGAACTACATTCAGGCGATGGACATCGCGTTCCATTCGCTGGCACGCACTGGCACCACGCTGTACTGGACGCGCGCCGACGGTCCGAGGACCGGACAACTCGGCACCCCCGGCTAAGACATCCGCGAGGAGCGCGCTCGGGGTTCATCGATGACCTTCACCCTGCGGCGGGAATCACCTCGCAGGAGCGCGGGGCACGGGTTCACACCGTCGCTGACGCTCCGCGATCGCGCTCGCCCGCGTTGCGCTGGTTCAGCCTGCGGCCCTCATGCCGACCACACTGGTAATGAGCACGCGCCTCTTCATGCCGCTCGAGGATCCCGAGGAGATCGAGTTCCGCGCGCGCGACATCGTGATCGGCAGCGTGCTGGGCGTCGCGACGGGCATCGCGATCATCGCCTACCTCGCCCAATCGTCCGGGAGCCGCCATCGCGCGCTGCTCGCCGTCGTGTGCGTCGGGTGGGTGCTGGTGAGCGCGGGGCTGTGCCTGCTGCCGCGCCGGCGCCTGGTCGCGTCGCGTTGGCGCGAGCCGTTCTTCATGGCCTGGAGCGCCACGGTCGTCGGCTCGATCGCCGCGGGGGTCGTGATCGAGGGCCGGCCCGGAACGCCGTTGTTGGCCGGCTTCATCCTTCCGATGATCTTTGCCGCGATCTCGTATCCCGTCCTGATGACGGCGGTCGTCGCCGCGTTTATGCTCGTGTCCGCCGCGGCTGCATCCGCCGTCACTGGGCAGTCGTCCGAGAACACGACGTTCTGGCTGATGGCACTGGCCTTCGCCGCGGTGATGGGCGTCTGGCAGGCGCGCGGGCGCGAGCGGCGCGCCGTCCAGCTCGCCGACGAGCACGGCCGCTCGCAGCGCTACCTCGACGTCGCCGGGACGATGATCGTCGTCATGGACGCGGCAGGACTGGTCTTGCAGGTCAACCGCCGCAGCTGCGAGGTCCTCGGGTACCGCGAGGAGGAGCTGGTCGGCCGCGACTGGTTCGAGCTCGCCCTCCCCGCGGACGCGCGCACGGCTGCGCGGGCCGCGTTCGCGGCCGCGCTCGCCGGGATCACGCTGGACGACGCGAGCCCCGAGAGCCCGGTGATCACGCGCGCCGGCGCGCGCCGCAGCATCGCGTGGACCAGCCGGATCGTGCCCACGGGCGACGGCGTCGGGATGCTGGTCGCGGGCGAGGACGTCACCGAGCAGCGGATCGCCCAGGAGCGCGTGCGGCACATGGCCTACCACGACGCGCTCACCGGCTTGGCCAACCGCGCGAAGCTCGAGGAGCACCTCACGGCCGCGCTGGCCCGCGCGCGCCGCAGCGGGTCCTCGGTGGCCGTGCTCTACATCGACCTGGACCACTTCAAGGTGGTCAACGACACGCTCGGCCATGCCGCCGGCGACGAGCTGCTGCGTCAGGTCGCGACCCGGCTCTCCGACTGTTGCCGGGCCAGCGACATGGTCGCACGCCATGGCGGCGACGAGTTCATGCTGCTGCTCACCGACATCGACGGCGACGCCGTCCAGACGGCGCGTACGGTCGCGCGCAACCTGCTGCGGACGCTCGAGACGCCGTTTCTGATGGAGGGCCAGGAGTTCGAGATCGCCGCGAGCGTCGGCGTGGCGACGTTTCCGCGGGACGCGAACGATCTCCCCGAGTTGCTCAAGTGCGCCGACGGTGCGCTGTATCAAGCCAAGGGCGACGGTCGCGGCACGATCCGCTTCCCAGCGGCCGAGCGCGCCTCGGCCGCGGGGCAGCTCACGCTCTCAGCGCGGCTGCGCCGCGCACTTGCCCGCGATGAGTTCGAGCTGCACTACCAGCCCGTCTTCGACGTGGCGAGCGGCCGAGCGGTCGCGGTCGAGGCGCTGCTGCGCTGGAATGACCCCGAACGCGGAATGGTGCCGCCCGGCGAGTTCATTCCGGGTGCCGAGGACAGTGGCCTGATCGAGCCGATCGGCGACTGGGTCGTCGACGCGGTGATCGCCCAGGCCGCGGCGTGGCGCGCGCTGGGCCTCGCGCCTGACATCGCGTTCAATCTTTCCCCCCGGCAGCTGCGCTCCCCGGGCTTTGCCGACCGCCTGCTCGGTCGCTTCAGCGCCGCGGGTGCCGACCCGGCGCAGTTCATTGCCGAGATCACCGAGTCCGCGGCGATGGCCGACCCCGAGCGCACCGGCCCCTTGCTCGACCGTCTTGCCGCCACCGGCCTGCGGCTTGCGATCGACGACTTCGGCGCCGACTTCTCCTCGCTCGCCCGCCTGCGCGACCTGCCGGTGCACGAGCTGAAGATCGACCGCTCGTTCCTGCGCGGCGTACCGGGCGACGGGCGCGCCGCGGCAATCGTCACGGCAATCGTGGCCCTCGCCGATGCCCTCGAGCTGATCGCCGTCGCCGAGGGCGTGGAGGACCAGGCACAGTTTGAGTTCCTCGCCGCCCACGGGTGCGCCCTGGCCCAGGGCTTCCACCTCGCCCGGCCCGGCCCGGCCCCGCTGGTCACGGCGCTGCTCGGGCCTGATCTCGCGCATCGGTAGGTCTCGAGCTGCTGAGGTCGATCAGCCGGCGTTCAAGCCTGCGAGGTCATCGACGGAGGGGCGAGTGCCGCGGTGCCCACCGCCATCCGACGGTGGGCACAGCAAGGCTCAGAACTTCTTGCAGGCCTTGATGCCGATCTTGCCCTCGAGGCGGGCGCCCGGCATCGGCAGGTCGTTCTGGCCGACGCCGCCGGCGAAGCCACCGCCGGTGTCGGCGCCGACCGTGACCGATCCGACCATCACCTTGGCTCCCGCCTTGGCGTTCATGCACCCGAGGTCGAGCTCGGCACCGATCGTGCCGCCGACCCAGCCCGCCTTGCCGCTGAGCTCCGCGAACGCGGTGCCGCCGGTGTCGGCCGCGCCGCCCATGAGATCGAGGTCGGCACCGCCGCCGAGGCCCAGGCCGGCCTCGCCGCACACGGACCAGTCGGCGTCGAGGTCCCACTTGTTCTCGCGGCACAGTTGGACGCCGCCGCCGAACGTCGCGTACATCGACCAGCCGATGCACACGAGCCCGGACGGGTCGCGCATCGTGATCGGGTTGTTGCCGGCGTAGTTGTAGAGGTTCTGCGGCGACCCGCTGAAGAAGCTCGGGTCCTTGGCCACGAACCGCCCGGAGGCGGGGTCGTAGTCGCGCAGGCCGAAGCGCACGAGGCCGGTGACGCTGTCCCGCAACCCGCCCGCGAACCCGAGCGCCAGGTCGAACGCGCCGGTGACGTTCGTCTCAACGCCGAACGCGTCGTAGGTCACGGTGCGCACCACCTCGCCGCTCGTCTTGACGACGACGCGCGGAGAGCCGTTCGCGTCCGCGCCCACGTAGTAGCGCTCGCCCCCACGCTCGAGCGCGAACAGGCGATCGTCGGCGTCGTAGTAGTACGTCGTGACGACGTCGCCGACGGTCGAAGCGGTCACCTGCCACGGATTGGCCGGGTTGCCGTAGAGGTAGGTCGTCTTCGTCGCGCCCTCGGTGCGGGCCACACGCCGCCCGACGCCGTCGTAGGCGTAGGTGACGCCCTTCGCGCTCAGCAGCTCACCTGAGCGCGAGTAGACGAACGTGTCCGCCCCGCGCTTGGACAGGAAGCCGTCCGCGTCCCACGCGTAGCTCACGCCGCCGCGCGTGGTCAGGCGGTCCTGGTCGTCGTACACCGCGCCGCCGGACTCCCGGTTGCCGTCGAGGTCGTAGGTGTGGTTCTCCAGCACGGCCGCGCCGCGCTTGACGGACAGCAACTGGCCGATGCCGTCGTAGCCGTAGGTGAGCGCGTCGAGCGCGCCACCGGCCACGCGCTCCTCGCGCCCCGCGGCGCGGCCCGTGTTCCCGAACGTGAGCTTCTGGTAGAAGCGCTCGGTCCCGCCGACGGTCAGCGTGCGGCCGACCGGGCGCCCGTTCGCGTCGTACGTGTACGCGAGCGAGAGCTTGTCGTCGGCGATCTTCGAGACCGCGCCGCCGGGACCCTGGCGCGTGATCGTGAACGGCCCGGTCTTGGTCGCCATGCGGTCCTTGTCGAACGCCAGCGCCCGCGTGGACGAGAACGCGCCCACGGTGAGCTTCTCCGACGTCGGCAGCACGCGGTCGCCGAGCGTGTACTCGTAGCGCCCGCCGGCCACGCCGCCGAACTCCATCGCCTTGGGCAGCAGCCCGTCGTAGGTGAAGTCCACGGTCTGCTTCTCGGAGCCGTCGGCCAGCTCACGCGTGACCTTGCCGAAGCGGTCCTGCTCACCGTCGTAGGCGAACGAACGCTTGGACGCCACGTGGTTCTCCGACGTCAGGCGCCCGCCCGCGTCGTAGCCCATGACCTGTGCCGCACCGCTCGGCAGCGCCACACGCTCCAGCGCCCGGTCGGAGGAATACGCCCGGGCGTACTTGGCGTCCGAGGACGCCGGCGTGTACTCCTTCGCGCGATCGTTGGCGGTGAAGTCGAAGCGATGGACCTTGCCGCGGGGCGTGGTCATCGATTCGAGGTTGCCGTTGTCGTCCCACGCGTAGCGGTACGTGCGCCCGCCCGGCAGGCGCTTCTCGCTCACACGGTCGGCGTCGTCGTAGACGTAGCTGGTCACGTTGTTGCCGGCATCCGTCTCCGTCGCCAGGCGATGCTTGGCGTCGTAGGTGAACGTCACCGACTCGGCGCCCTGCTTCATCGTCTTCGGCCGGCCGAACTCGTCGTAGGCGTACTCCAATGCCGCTACGGACGAGTCCAGCGTCTGCTTGGTCATGCGGCCGTAGACGTCCAGCTTGGTGCTGGTCGTGCGTCCCTCGGCGCTCGTCTCGGTCACGGTGCCGCCGCTGTACTCCCAGCTGCGCGTCCCGCCACCGGTCTCGGTGAACTGCGTGCGCAGGAACGTCATCGAGAACGGATCGCGCGGCACGGACAGCGACACTGTGTCCTTGCGCTTGACGGTCGACGTCTTGCCGTCCGGCGTGGTCACGGTCTTCACGGCGATCACCGGCACCTGCGCGCCCCAGCGGGGGTCGGGCGCCGTCTCGAACGCGGTCTTGGTCCCGTCGGGGTCGACCTTCTCGGTGACGCCGTCCACGCGCACGGTGACCTTCGTCTTGGCGCCCGTGGGCGTCTCGATCGTGCGCACGCGGTCGCCCGAGTCCAGCACCTGCATCGAGTACCGCGTCTGCTTGCCGCCGCCCGTGGTCACCGTGACGCGCGTGCCACCCTCGATCGCCTCGCGGGTCAGCGTGCGCTCCTCACCGTCGGCGCCGTGATGGGCGCTGAGCCGGCCGGTGGCCTCGTAGTCGAACCGCGTCGTGCCGCCCTTGGGCTTGCGGAAGGACTTGATGAGCCCGTTGGCATAGGTGAACGAGAACCGCTCGTTCGCCGGGTTCGACGCGCTCTCGAGCCAGCCCTCGGCGTTCACGGCCAGCGTCGTGCGCTGGCCACCGGGCGCCACGATCGCGAGTGCCTTGCCCGCGCCGTCACGCTCGATCCGCGTGCGCTTGCCGAACGCGTCGACCACGCCGACGAGCTGCTTCGCCGCGTCGTATTCGAACGTCTTCAGCGTCTGCCCGTTGAGTCCGTTGCGGGTGCGCAGATGACGCCCGTTGCGGTCGAACTCGTACACCTCGGAGCCGTCGCCGGACGGGAGCGCGAGCCCATCGGCGTTGAAGCCCGGCAGCGGCGGCGCGACCTTGCGGATGAGGTAGCGGCCGTCGGCGAACGTGAGGCCGTTGTCACCGTCGACGCCGATCGTCCACGAGTGGTTCTGCATGCAGACGCTGGTCGCGCCTTCGCCGTCGATCCCGCCCGCGCCGCAGGTGCCCGTCAAGCGGCCCGCGTACTGCTGCAGGATGCCGTTGTCGTCGACGCGCAGGATCACGGCTGACGACGGCGAGACGTCGTAGCCACCGGTGCGGATGTACACGTTGCCGTCCGTGCCCGCGGCGAGCGTCATCGGTCCGTCGATGTAGCTCTCGGACGCCTGGCGGCCGGACACGATCTGGCCGCGCTCGTCACGCACGCCTTTGCCCGCGAAGCGGAACGTGCGGCCGGACGGGTCGATCCGCGTGACCTTCTTCTCGTCGCGCTGGGCGATGTAGATCGAGCCGTCGTTGCCGATCGCCAGGCCCTTCGGATCGCTGCCGAGCTCCGTCTCCGCTGCGGGCGTGCCGTTCTCCGGCAGCTTGTCGCCGCCACCGGCGACCGTTGTGACGATCCCGTCCGGTGCGACCTTGCGCAGCCGCCCCTTCCAGCCGCCGCGCTGGCTGTAGCGCTCGGTCCAGTAGATCGTGCCATCGGGCGCGACGATCAGGTCGTTGACGATGCCGATGTGCGCCTCGCGCGCCGGCTTGCCGTCGCCCAGCGGCGCGTAGCGGTCCAGCGTGCCCGCGATGGTCTCGATCTTCGAGCCGTCCGGGGAGACGCGGCGGAAGATCTCCGTGTCGTAGTCGCCGTCGTAGGAGGCGATGATCAACGCGCCGTCCGGCGCCGCCGCGAGCTGCTGGACGGAGCCGAGACCGGCGTTCTTCGCCGGGCCACCGTCGCCGGTGGGCGCACCGCCCTTGGTGCCGTTGCCGGCGAACAGGTAGATCTTGCCGTCGCGGCTGACCCGGAAGATGTCGTTGCGGTTGAGGCCATTGTGCAGGTACAGGTTGCCGTCGGGCGAGCGCACGTAGTCGGCCAGGTAGTCGATGTTGGCCTCGTTGGCCGGCGCGCCGTCCTTCGGGTAGTTGCCCGAGCCGCGGCCGCCGCCGACACCGCTGCGGTCGTTGCCCGCCACCGTCTCCACGACGGGCGGCAGCGCCTCCGAGCGGACGGTCGAGCCGTCGCCGCGGCGCAGCGCGCGCTCCACCGGGTCGTAGGCGTGGTGCTCGTTCAACGACCAGCCGCCGAGACCGTCCGTCGGGCGCGCGTCCCAGGAGCCGATCGCGCGGGTGATCGTCTGCCCGATCGGGATGCCGCAGAAGAAGTGCGTGTCCATCGAGCCCGACCGGTTGCCGCACGCGAAGCGGCCGTCGAAGACCTGCGTGTCGGAGCCGAACTGCCCGAACGACGAATCGAAGTCCTCGGTCGCCTCGTAGTACTTGAAGTCGTAGACGTAGATCACGTTGATCTTCGCCGTCACGCGGCCCTGGATGGCACGGTCGTACGCATCCAGCCCGTCCCAGCGGAACGCGAAGTCCAGGTTGGGGGTGATCAGCGGATAGTCCTTGCAGGTGGCCGCGCCGGTGCTTGCGTAGCTCGGGTCACACCAGCGCTTCTCGATCTTCTCGCCGGCGACGTCGATCGTCATCGAGATGCCCTTCAGCAGCGGCGGCAGCGTCCCGCCGGTGATCGGGATCTGCAGCGTCTCGTCCACGCGCCAGCCGGGGGTGCGCTCGGTCGAGTAGTCGAGCGTCATGCCGGTGCCCGTGACCGGGATCGACTCGCTCAGCGACTGCGTCTCACAGCCGATCGCGGAGCCCTGCTGCTGGCACGGGTCGTTGGGGTCCTTCCACTCGAACTCCTTGAGCTTCGGCGGCTTGGCGCCGGGCGGCGGGCCGTACGGCCAGTTGTGATCCCACGGCGTGAAGTGCGTGATCAGCACGCGCCACAGCTCCTGGCCGGGCTGGTACAGCGAGGCCAGGCGGGCGCGCTCGTCGGCGGAGATGCCGAGGCCGGAATCGGCCTTGCCGTCGCCGTCGGTGTCGACGCCGTCGCTGAGCACCTCGATCACGCGGCCGTTCTCAGACGCCTTCCACTCAGCGGTCTCGCGGTCGTAGTAGCCCGTGGGCACGGGCGAGCCGACGGCCGCGCCGATGAAGTTCTCGGTGTAGTTGATGAGCGGCTTGTCGAAGTCGACCTGCGTCGCGCCGGCCTTCAGCGCCTCGTCGACGCTGAACTCGGCGGCGTACGTGTAGCCGGAGTTCGCGGGCAGGCTGCCCGGCATGGCCTCGTCGCCCTGGTTGCCGTAGGTGAACTCGGTGACGCGGATCTTGAGCTCGCCGACGTCCTTGGTCTGGCCGTTCGGGAGCTCCATCGTGGCGTCGGTGCCCTTCGGGACGAGCAGCGTGGCCTGGCGCTCGCCGTCCTTGTCCTCGGACTCGGTGCCCTGCACGACCTGGAACGGCTGCGCGGAGTTCGGGTCGATGACCTTCGCGTTCGGGTCGACCGGGACCATCACGACGTCGTCGACGGTCTCGTAGTCCTGCCAGTTCGGCGACAGCGTGCGCTGGACGGTGAGGAAGCCCGCGGTCTCGAACTGGATCGTGACGCCGCCGCCGTTGACCGCCAGGTCGAACTTGCCGTCCTCGCGGGTGCGGGTGAAGCCGAGGTCGTGGTGATCGACCACGGTCACGGTCACGCCCTTGAGCGGCTTGCCCTCGCGGTCCTGGACGGTGCCGCGCAGGACGGCGACGGTCTTCTCGCTGATCGCACCAGGCTCGACGTTGCGCTGGATCGGGCTCGCGCCGGAGTACAGGAACTTCGTGGCGTCGTAGACCGAGGTCGCGGCGCCGGGGTCCAGCTCCGGGGCGACGTCCTTCGGGTCCGCGGGGACCGGGACGGGCGTCGGGTCCGGGTTGCCGGAGCCGGGCGTGGGCGTGACGGTGGGCGCCGGCGGCAGGTTCTCGTTGCCGGGGGCCGGCCGCGAGATCGGCGCGCTCGGAACGCTGGGCGCGGGCTGCGGCGTCGCGGGCTTCGCGGTCACCTGCAGTGCCTTCGCCACACACGCCTTGCCGACGCACGCGAGCAGCTGGTAGCGGCCTGGCGCGGCCTTGATCGTGACCTTGCCCGCGAACTTGCCCCGCTTGGCCTTCAGCGTCGCGAGCTTGACGTCCTTCTTGTCGGACTTCTTGTCCTTGGACAGCGTCAGGACGACCTTCTGCTTCGCCGTGCCCTTGACGGTGAACGTGCCGCCCTGGGTGATCGACGCGGGCACGCCGGTCAGCTTGGGCTTGGCGGCGTGCGCCGCCGGCGCGGCGAACAGGGTCGTGAGCAATGTGATGAGCAGGACGAGCCGCTTCACCGGGGACGTCATCAGGCCGGTCTCCTTACCGATCGAGGTGGCCGCCAGCTTGCTCGACCGCCGCCGCCTTTCCCTCAGAGGTGCCCCGCTGTTGGGGTGCGAGGTATCCGCACCCGTAGGGGTGAGCGGGTTCGCCCTTGTGAGTGATGGCACTAAGTGTTCATCAGCGGGACATTCTCAGCTGTGATGACCCTCGTGGCGCAGGAGACGGACACGGTTGCGGCGCTCGAACCGCGCTTCGCTCGCCGAGAGAACAACGTGATCGAGCGCTACGAGGGCACGTGCATCGACGTCTCGATCTTGCTGTACCGCAACGAGCAGGAGCGGCGCGACCGGCTCACGTTCACCGCCGGCCCGCGCGTGCGGATGAAGCAGGACGTCGAGGAGCTGCTGTTCCGCGCGTACTCGCTCTCGCGCCAGGTCCACCTCACCTTCGAGTCCGGGCGTGACCGCTCGCTGTGCCTGCAGATGGTCTACGGCGTGATCGCCGGGATCTTCAAGGAGCTCGACCGCGCCGAGGCCATGCGCGTCGCCGGCGAGGAGCGTTCAGAGTGCACGCAGCTCAAGTACCTCGAGCAGGCCTGCGCCCGGACCGAGAGCTACTTCCGGCGCGCGGCGCAACGCCGCGCGCAGATGCGCTACCTGGGCGGGATGACGAGCGGGCTCACGATCATCGCCGGCATGGGTGCACTGCTCTCGATCGGGCTCGCCTCGCTGCCCGATCTTCAGGAGCAGGCGCCGATGTTCCTCGCCTCGCTGATCGCCGGCGGCATGGGCGCGGTCCTCAGCGTGCTCTACGGCATGACATCCGGGAACCTGAAGCTGCACACGCTGTTCGCGAGCGCCGAGTCCGGGTTCGGGCCGATGGTCGCCGCGGGCGCGCTGCGGCCGCTGCTCGGCGGGCTCTCCGGCATCGTCGCCTACGTCCTGCTGCAGGCCGGGATCGTCCCGATCGACCAGCCGGACGGCGCCGCCGGGACGAACTTCGTGATCGCGCTGGCGATCGTCGCCGGGTTCTCCGAGCGCTGGGCGCGCGGGATCCTCGCCGGGACCGAGGAGCGGCTGCAGGGCCAGGGGCCCGCGGCACCGCCGGTCAAGTGAGCTTGGAGCGGCGCTTCTCGATGTAGCGCCGCTTCTTGGCGTTCGTGCCACAGTCCGCCATCGAGCACCACTTGCGGCTGCGGTTCTTCGAGCGGTCCAGGTACAGCCAGCAGCAGTCGTCGCAGCCGCGGAGGCGATCCAGCTCTTCGCTCGCGAGCAGTTCGGTGGCCGCGTGCGCGAGCCGATGGACGACGCCCATCGGCGCGTCGCTCCACACCCACCCACCGGGTTGGAGGCTTCCGGCCGCGTACGCGGCCTGCGCGGCGCGTTCGAGCCCGGCGCACTTGCCGTCGCGGAACGCGTCCTCGCACACGGCGCGCAGCGCACGCGCGGCCGTGACCGCGGCGGCGCTCGTGGCTTCGCCGCCCACACCCACCCGCGCGGCGAACGTCTGCAGGTCATCGGGCGTCCGTAGCACGTCGTACTCAGGCGGTTGCCGGACCTGCCCATAGAGCGTGTTGATCAGGTCCAGCGCTGGATGGCCGCCGTCGAGGCGCATGTTCGCCGCCGTCGGTGGTGTTTCCACCATAACTGTGTTTGAGGGTAACACGAGCGTGGGCAGGCCTTGTGAGGTGAAGGTCGGCCTGCCGTGCATCGCCCAGTTCGTGATCGTGTTGGACGTGACGATCGTGGCCATCGCGCTGCCTGTCGTCCAAGAGGACCTGGGTCTGTCGGACGTGCTGCTGGCCTGGGTCGTGACCGTCTATCCGCTCGTGTTCGGCGGGTGCCTGCTCGCTGCTGGCCGCGTGGCCGATCGCTTCGGCCGGCGGCGTGTCTTCGCGTACGGGCTGTGGGTGTTCGGCGGCGCTTCGCTGCTGTGCGCGTTGGCGCCGAGCGGCGCGGTGCTGCTCGGCGGCCGCGTCGTGCAGGGCGTCGGCGCGGCGCTGGTCTCCCCCGCCGCGCTGGCGCTGGTCACGGCCGCCCGCCCATCCGGCCCCGAGCGTGGCCGCGCCTTGGGTTGGTGGACCGCGGCCGCGGCGGGCGGTGGCGCGAGCGGCTGGGTGCTCGGCGGCCTCCTGAGCGGTTGGCTCGACTGGCGCTGGGTGTTCCTCGTCAACGTCCCCGTGTGCCTCGTGGCCGCGCTGCTCGCCCCGCGCGTGCTCGCCGAGAACCGCCCCCATCTGTCCCCAACGATCGACGTTGGGGGCGCGGTGCTCGTGACCACCGGACTCGGCGCGCTCGTGCTCGCGCTGTCGGGCTATCCCCTCGCGCTCGTGCCCGCCGCCGTGCTGCTCGGTGCGCTCGTGTTCGTCGAGCGCCGCGCGCGGGACCCGCTGATCGACCCGCGCGTGCTCGGGCGCCGCGCTGTGCTCGCACCCAACGCGGTCGCGGCCGTGCTCACCGCCACGACGACGCCGATCGCGCTGCTGTGCGTGCTGCACGCGCAGCAGGACCTCGAGCTCTCCCCCGCGACGGCCGGGCTGCTGTTCCCGCCCTTCAACCTCGCGGTGATCGCGGCGTCGCTGGCGGGTCCGCGGCGCGGAGCGATCCCGGGCGGCCTCGCCGCCATCGGTGCCGGCGGGATCGCGCTCGCCATCTCCCCCGCCATCCCGGTGATGCTCGTCGCGTTCGTGCTGATGGGCGGCGGACTGGGCCTGGCCTCGGTGGCGTCGACCGCGCGGGGCACGGCCGCGATCGACGCCGCCGATCAGGGCATCGCTTCGGCGGTGCTGGCGACGAGCGCGCAGCTCGGGACGGCGTTCGGGCTCGCGCTGTTCCTGCCGCTCGGCTTCCTCGCCCCCGCGCTGCTCGCGCTCATGCTGCCAGCGCGAACCGCGTTGCTGGCCGTGGCACGGAGAGCAGCGCCGCGGTCGCGATCACCGCACCCACCACCGCGATCACGACGATCCCCGTCCCCGTAGCGACAGCGGGATCGTCTCCGCGCGCGTAGATCGTCTCCGCCGCCGCGAGCGCGACCGCCGCGCCGACCTGGCGGAGCAACATCAGCGTCCCGAGCCCGGCGCCGATGCGTGCCGGCTCGAGCACCCGCATCATCGCGATCTGCAGGCCTGACAGCTGCGGCCCGACACCCAGGCCGATCAGCGCCATGAACAGCAGGCTCTCCCACTTCGGCGTGTCCGCGTCGAACGTGGCGAACCCGAGTGCACCGAGCACGAGCAGCACCATGCCGCCGAGCACCACGGTGCGGTATTCGCCGCGCTTGGCGATCACGCCGCCGGCCACGTTGACCGAGATGATCAAGCCGATCAGCAGCGGGTAGATGAGCACGCCGGAGTGCGTCGCGCTGGCGCCCTCCACCGCCTGGAAGTAGCGCGGCAGCAGGAGCAGGCTGGCGAACATCCCGAAGGCGCCGAACGCGCCCGCGACGAGGATCGCCCCGGTCTTGCGCTCGGCGAACAGCGCGGGCGGGATGATCGGCGCGGACGCGCGGCGCTCGACCCACACGAACGCGGCCAGCGGCACCAGGCCGGCGATGAGCAGCACGGCCTCGCGCTCGCTCAGGCCGATGAGCACGAGCCCGATCGCGAGCGTGAGCAGCGCGATGCCCTTCAGGTCCAGCTTCATGCGCCGGTCCTCGCTGCGACCGATGCTCGCGGGGAGCACGGACGCGACGACGGCGAGCGCCACGAGGCCGATCGGCAGGTTCACGAGGAACACCCAGCGCCACCCGATCCCGTCCGAGATGAAGCCGCCCAGCAGCGGGCCGAGGATGAAGCTCACACCCATCAGGCCGGCCATCGCGCCCTGCAGCGCGGCGTTGCGCTTGCCCGAGTACAGGTCGGCGACGAGGATGAACGTCAGGCCCTCCAGGGCACCCGCGCCCAAGCCTTGCACCGCGCGGAACGCGACGAGCTGTTCCATCGATTGCGCCGCGGCCGAGAGCCCTGAACCGAACAGGAAGATCACCATGCCGACCAGCAGCAACAGCCGCCGCCCGTAGCGATCCGAGAGCCGCGCGTAGATCGGGAGCGACACCGTCGCCGGCACCAGGTACGCGGTGACGACCCACACGTACAGCGAGTCTCCCCCGAGCCGTCCGACGATCTCGGGCAGGGCTGTGCCGACGATCGTCTGATCGAGCATTGCGAGCAGCAAGCCGGACATCACGGCCGCCAGCAGCAGCCGTTGCCGTTTCGGTGTCAGTTCCATATGTCGAGATTTACATGTCTTTTTCGACGTGTCAAGTTCGACATGTCAATTTTTACAGTACGCTCACGGGGATGTCCTTGCGCCACGCGCTGCTCGGCCTGCTCGCCGTCGCCCCCGCCACGGGGTACGAGCTCGCGCAGAAGTTCGAGGCCTCGATGGGCACCGCGTGGCACGCGAGCCACAGCCAGATCTACCCGGAGCTGGCTCGTCTGCACGAGGCCGGGATGGTCGAGGTGGTCGGCGAAGGGGCGCGCAACAGCCGCACCTACGCGGTCACGGACGCCGGCCACGACGAGATCCGCACCTGGATGCTCGAGACCGAGGCGAACCGCGCGCAACGCAACGAGACCGCGGTCCGCTGGTTCCTGCTCGCGCTCCTCGAACCCGACGACCGGCGTGCCGCCGTCGAACGCGAACTGGCCAACGCCGAGGAGTACGTCGCGATGCTGCGCGCCACCGCCGAGCAGCTCGACGCGCTCCCGTTCCGGCACCCGTTCCGCGGCACCGTCGACCTCGGCCTACGGACGGGCGCCGTGATGCAGCAGTGGTTGCGCGAGCAGGCCGAAGAGGCGTAGGGTCGCGATGAGCGACCGTGCCCCGGGATCAGCCTGATCCGTACGCCGACGCCTCGACCACACCGTTCTGGGACTTCGCGGTCGGGATGAGCTTGCTCGTCCTGACCATCGGCGGCGGGCTCGCCGCCGTGTACGCGATCGGCTACCTCGCGACGGGCCAGCCCGAACTCGCCTGGCCGCTCGTCGGGACCTTCGCGGTGCTGTTCGTGACCCACGTCGCGTTCCGTCGCGGGCGCGTCGCCGCACGGCGGCGCGCCTAGGACGTCACGCGCAGACGGTGACGGGCGACTCGAGCCGCACGGTCTGACGGAGCTCGCGGTCCGCCCCGACCTGCATACGCACGTGGAGGCGGTCGATCGCCAGCGGCACCACGTTGACCGCCACCAGCGCCCCGGACGCGCCCAGCGGGAACATCGTCAGCGTGCTCGCGACGAACACCAGCGACGGCCGCACGGCCGTGACGTTCGGCTGCACACGCAGGACGATGTCGGCGCCCCAGGTCAAGAGCAAGCCGTAGACCAGCGCCGGCCCAACGTCCGCCGCCACGCTCCACGGCCCGTCGCCCCGCCACGGCCAGCCCGAGCGAGCCCCGAGAAGAACCCGCCGACCAAGACGGCGAAGATCGACCGCCACCACCCGACCCGCAGTGTCTCCGTGCTCATCTAGGCGCAGCCCACCGGCACAGGCGGACCCAGCCGGGTCCTCGTCATGAGCAGATCTCCACGCGCGCGGCGGTCTGAAGCGTCTGTGTCGCCTCGCGACCGTCGACAAGCAGCCGCAGAACGAGCTTCTCGAACCGCGGGGAACTCGGGCACGGGAACCGAATCGGAATGCTCGCCGAATCGAAGGACGCGACCAGCACGCTATCGGTCACCAACTTCGCCGCCGGGACGCCGGAGACGGTCGCTTCGAGGACCTTGATGTCATCGGACCCGCTGTTGGAGACGTTGAACCCGGCGACTCGGGCGCCGTCGGACACGTCGTGAAGCCAGATGGGCCCCAGCGCCAGGGACGTTGTGGTGGCCGTCCGGTCCAGCAGCGCCGACGCGACGAACGCCAGCGCGACGATCGCGCCCAGCGCGATTCCGACCCAGGCCGGGCCGATGCCGCGGCGAGCTTCCGTGCTCATCATCGGCGCGGAGGCTAGGCACTCAGCGTTCACTGCGCAAGCACGGCTTGGACGAATGTTTCTCCAATCTGGGCTGCATTCCAATTACTTTCGGAGCGATGCGGAGGCTCATCGGATTGCTCGTGGTCATCGGCGCGTTGTGCGCTGCCGGGAGCGCGTCCGCCGACGTCGTGCTGCCGAGCGGGTTCACGCAGACGACGCAGTGGAGCGGCCTCGGCAATCCGACGGTGATCCGGTTCGCGCCCGACGGGAAGGTGTTCGTCGCGAGCAAGAGCGGGATCATCAACGTCTTCGACAACCTCCAGGACCCGTCGCCGACGCAGTTCGTCGACCTGCGCACCAACGTCCACGACTACTGGGATCGCGGGCTGCTCGGCATGGCGCTGGACCCGCAGTTCACGACGGGCCGGCCGTACGTGTACGTGCTCTACGCGTACGACAAGGCGCCGAACAGCACGCTGCAGCCGCGCTGGGGCGACGGGTGCCCGACGCCGCCCGGCGGGACCGACGACGGGTGCGTGATCAGTGGGCGGCTCTCGCGCCTCGCGCCCAACGGCGCCGAGACCGTGCTGATCGAGGACTGGTGCCAGCAGTACCCGAGCCACTCCACGGGCTCGATCGAATTCGGGCCGGACGGTCAGCTGTACGTGTCCTCCGGGGACGGCGCGTCGTTCAACTGGGCGGACTACGGCCAAGACGGCAACCCGATCAACCCGTGCGGAGACCCCGGGGCCGGGTCCAGGGCGACCGCCCAGGGTGGCGCCGTGCGCTCGCAGGCGTTCCGGCGCCCGGCGGGTCAGGCGGTCACGCTCGACGGTTCGATCCTGCGCGTGAACCCGGACACGGGCGCGGCCTCGGACGGCAACCCCGCGATCTCCGACGCCAACGTCAACCGGCGCCGGATCGTCGCGCACGGGCTCCGCAACCCGTTCCGGATCACGTTCCGGCCGGGCACCGGCGAGATCTGGTCCGGCGACGTCGGCTGGAATCAGTACGAGGAGATCAACCGCACGCAGAACATCGCGCAGGTCCGCAACTACGGCTGGCCGTGTTACGAGGGCACTCCGCGGATGAGCTCCTACGACACCCTGGACATCAACTCCTGCGAGACGCTCTACAGCCAGGGCGCCGGCGCCGTCACCGCGCCCTACTTCGCCTACCACCACAACGAGAAGGTGGTCACCAACGAGGCGTGCCCGAGCGGCGGCTCCTCGATCTCCGGGCTGCACTTCTACACGGGCACCTCGTTCCCGGCCAAGTACCGCGACGCGCTCTTCTTCAGCGACTTCTCGCGCAAATGCATCTGGGTCGCGTACAAGGGCGCCGATGGGTTGCCGGACATGAGCACGCGGGAGACGTTCGCATCGGCCGCCGACGGTCCGGTGTGGCTCACCCAAGGTCCGGACGGCGCGCTCTACTACGCGGACCTCGAGAAGGGCAATGTGCGCCGGATCGCCTCCGACAACGGCGCGCCCACCGCGCGCATCACGGCGACGCCGCGCACGGGTGTGGTGCCGCTGACGGTGAACTTCGACGGCACCGGCTCGACCGACCCGGAGAACCGCACGCTGACGTACGCCTGGGACCTCGACGGGGACGGTGGCTACGACGACTCCACCGCCTCCCGCCCGTCGTTCACGTACCGCTCGCCGGGCACGGTGACGGTGCGCCTGAGCGTGACGGACCCCGGCCAGTTGAGCGGCACCACGACGGAGACGATCACCGTCGGCGCGCCGCCGACGGTCTCGATCAACGTGCCGACGACGCCATGGGCGGTCGGCGACACGATCAACTTCTCGGCCACCTCGAGCGTCCCCGCGAGCGGGCTCACGTGGTCGCTGCGGCTGCGTCACTGCTCGCGGATCGACGCGAGCGTGTGCCACACGCACGCGATCCAGGACTACGTGGGCGTCGCCTCCAGCAGCTTCGTCGCGCCCGACCACGAGTACCCGTCGCACCTCGAGCTGTCGGTGACGGCGAGGGACACGGCCGGGGTGACGACACAGCAGACCGCGACGCTGATGCCGCGCACCTCCGACCTGACGATCGCGAGCGAGCCGGCCGGGCTGGAGATCTCGCTGGGCAGCGAGACGCTCCTGACGCCGTTCACGCGCACCGTGCTCGCCCGCTCGGCGAACCAGGTCAGCGCGACCCCGACGCAGCCGTTCGACGACGCGCTGTGGACGTTCGGGAGCTGGAGCGGGGCCTCCGCCACCGGGGCGATCACCGCGCCGCCGGCGGGCGGCGCGACCGTGACCGGGCGCTTCACGCGCCCGTCGCGGACGGGCCTTGCCGGCGCGGAGCTCGTCGGCCAGCGCGTGGCGACGGCTCCCCCGGGCCGCAGTTCGATCTACCAGCTGACCGGCGCTGTCGCGGGCACCGCGAACTCGCTGCGCCTGTGGGTGGACGCGTCCAGCCGGGCTTCGCGCCTGGGGCTCGCGCTGTACTCGGACGCGAGCAACTACCCGGGCTCGCTGCTCGGTTCCGCGACCGTCGAGCGGCCTGTCGCGGGCGCCTGGAACACGGCGTTCCTGCCGGCCGGCGTGCCGGTGGTCCCCGGGCGCTGGTACTGGCTGTCGGTGCTCAACCCGCCGACCTCGACGGGCACGCTCGCGTGGACGGACCGCGCCGCCACGCCGCGGCTCGGGCAGACCCGGGACCTGAGCGCGTTCCCTTCCACGTGGGTGACCGCGCCGGGAAGCTGGCAAGTCGACGGGCACGTGTCCGGCGGCGCGTGGCCGGACGCAGCGCCGGTGGTCGAGCCAACCCCCACCCCGACCCCGACCCCCACAGGCACGCCGACCGAGACGGCCACGCCGACGCCGACCGCGACCGCTGGCCCGTGCCGGAGCGATAGCTGCGACTTCGAATTCGAACCCGTGCCGCAGCCCGCCATGACGCCCACGCCGACACCGACGCCGGACGTGGTGGACAGCGAGACCATCGCCGCGGCACCGAAGCTCGTGGGCGCGTGGAGCAAGACGCTGAGCCTCGGAGCGACACGGTCGCTGCGCGCCCCGGTCGTGCGGGACCGCTTCACGCTGATGGCCCGGGTACGCGTGACGCGCGCCGGCACGATCGTGCAGCGCGGCTCCGCGTTCAAGCTGACCACCCGTGGTGGCCAGGTGGGCAAGAGCACGGCGCGTCTGTCGGTCCCGCGCGCCCGCTGGACGCACGTGGCCATGACCTACGACGGCACCACCGTCCGGACCTACCGCAACGGCAAGCTCGTCGCGAGCAAACGGGCCGGGACCACCCTCGCCGCCACGGCGCAGGCGCTGCGGATCGGCGGGTTCAAGGGCCGTATCCGCGACATCCGGTTGTACGACGGCGCGCTCTCCGCGACGGAGATCGCCCGCGTCGCGCGATGAGTTCCGCGGCGCGCGGACGTCCCACCGGTATGGACGAAGCCGCCGCGATCATCGCCGCCACCGACTACATGACGCTCGCCACCGCGGACGCGGACGGCGTCCCGTGGGCGACGCCGGTGTGGTTCGCTCCCGAGGGCGAGCGGGCCGTGCTGTGGCTGTCGCGCCCGGAGGCACGGCACTCCCGCAACCTGCGCGCGCAGCCGCGCCTGGCGATCGCGATCTTCGACTCGCGCGTGCAGTCGGAGGACGCCGCGGCCGTGTACTTCGATGCCGTCGCCGAGCAGGTCGACGACGGCATCGGGACGTTCAGCGCCTATTCGCTCGAGCACGGCCGCGGCGAGTGGACGCACGCCGACATCACCGCACCGAGCCCGCTGCGGCTCTACCGCGCCGAGATCACCGACCGGTGGTTGCTCAGCGCGGGCGCTCGGGACCGGGTGCGGTTCTGAGCGCGGCGATGAACCACTCCCACGCCGGGACGGTCGTCGGCACGGGCGGCCAGCCGTTGATGATCGCCATCAACTGCCAGTAGCGCTCGGCCTTGGAGTCGCTGCCGGTCGCGAAGCGGTCGGCGAGCGCCGCGCGGTCATGGTCGCCCGGGAACGCCGGGAGGACCTCGTCGACGATGGCCTGTGCCTCGGGCGAGGTCGGGTCCAGCCCCGCCGCCAGCGCCGCGCTCGAGCGCTCGCTGACGAGCGCCGCGGCCTGCTGCCAGCCCGCGTCGGGCCGCAGGTCTTCCCCGCTCGCACGCGCGGCGGCGTGCTGCTCGGACATCCGGCGGATGCTGGCCTGGAACGTCTCGTCCTGCACGAGCTCGGCGAGCTCGATCCAGGCGTCCACCTGCTCCGGCTTCGGGTCCTCCGGCAGCTCCGGCAGCCCGGACTTCATCTGCGCCACGAACGTCGGGTCCATGTCCAGGCCCTCAAAGGCCGTGTCCAGGAAGTCGGCGACGATCCGCTTGCGCTCGTCGTCGCTCAGTTGGGCGAGTTTGTGCATCCGTTGCATCTCCTCTGGGTCGCTTCCACGTCGAGCGACCGCCTCCAGCACGGCTTTCTGCACCCGCAGGACGCGGATCTGCGCCTCGAGCGCCGCGGCGTGCGCCGCCGCGACGTCCGGGACGCTGACCTCACGCTCCAGCACCCGGCGGATCGTCGGCAGATCGATCCCCAGGTCGCGCAGGGTCCGCACCAGCCCGAGCCGGGCGAGGGCGTCCTCGCCATACAAGCGATAGCCGGCCTCCGTCCGGTCGGCCTCGGGCACCACGCCGGCATCGGAGTAGAACCGGATCGTCCGCACGGGCAATCCCGTGCGCGACGCCAGCTCTCCGATGCTCAGCAGGGCGGTCATACGGACATGGTCAGGTCTCCACCTACTGGAGAGTCAAGCGCAACGATCAATTGGAGCTTTCCGGAGGCCGGACGCGGCAGCTCCGGGACAAGCTCGACCTCCACGCGTGGCCCGGGGACGCCGAGCTCGCGCAGCCGCGCGCCGACGGCTTCCCGCACCCGGTCCGCCACGTCCGCGCCCGCCACGACGCGCACCCGCACGCTCGCCGCGCCGGTCTGCACGACCTGGAACTCGAGCACGTCGCGGTCGCGCGTGATGACGGCGAACTGCAGCGGGTGCACGCGCACCCCGCCGAGCGTGAGCACGTCGTCGCTGCGCCCGGCGATGGTCCGCATCCGCCGCAGTGGGCTCCCGCACGCGCACGGCTCGCTCGTCAGCGTCACCGCGTCGGCCAGCTCGAGCCGGAGCAGCGGCTGCGTGAAGTTGAACAGGTTCGTGATCAGCAGCCGCGCGCCTGGCTCGCCATCCGGCACCGCGTGCCCGTCGGCGTCCACGTTCTCCACGCGGGTCATGTCCTCGAACAGGTGGACGCCGGCGTGCTCGCGGCAGTCCACGCCCCACAACCCTTCGGTGCTCGCGAACAGGTTGAACGGCGCGACGCCCCACGCCTCCTCGATCCGCTCCGTCATCTCCGGCGTAAGCAGCTCGCTGCTGGTGGAGACGAGCTCGGGCGCGATCCGCAGCCGGCCCGCGCGCTGCTCCTCCGCGAGCTGGACCGCGATCGTCGGGTAGGTGTTCAGCGACTGCGGCTGGAAGGCGTTGAGCTGCGCGACGATCTCGCTCAGCGGCGACGTCACCGAGAGCCCGAGCATCCGGTGCACGCCAACGATGATCGAGTGCAGCACGCGGCGGCTCATGTGCGTGCCGTTCGGGCTGAGCACGCACGCGACCCGCAGGCGCCGCGGAAAGCGCGGACGGCTGCCCGCCGCCTCGGTGTAGCGCAGGAACTGTGACATCAGCGCGACCCACTCCGGCCGGTCGTACACGAACAGGCCCTTGCGGCCCGAGGAACCGCTGGTGGTCATCACCCGGTAGCGGCCGAGGTACAGGTCGTCGCCGGTGATCTCCTCCACGTGCGCGAGCAGCGCTTCACGCCGCAGCCGCGGGTCGGTGACGATGTCGTCGAAGCGCTCCATCATCGTCGCCTTCGTCAGCGGCGCGCCGTCCCACTCGCGGTAGAACGGCGAGTGGGCCCGGGCGTGCGCGACGAACGTGTCCACGTCGCGGTCCGCCGGCGTGCGCGAGAGCTTCAGCGCCGCGACGAAGTCAGCCAGTCGGTGCATCGCGCATCTCCTCCAAGAACAGCCGCCCCATGCGCAGGCCGAGTTCCTCGTCGACCAGCTCAGGCAGCGTGAGGCGCTCGAGCGAGAGCCCGAGCTCCATGGCGTAGACGGCCACGACGAGTTGCTGCGCGTCGCGGCCGAGGTGACGGCCGACCGCGGCCGCGAGCGGCTCCTGCGCACGGAGGTGGATCTCCGCGAAGCGCTCCCGCAACGCCGGACGCCGGATCACGTGCGCCCAGAACTCGAAGAACGCCGCGAGCCAGCCGTCCTCGACCGTGCCGCGCCGCCGCGCCGCCGCGATCGAGATCGCGTCCAGCGCCTCCGGCACGGCCGTGGCCGCAAACGTGCGCTCCATCTCCTCGACGGCCCGCTCCGCCCGCCGCTCGTAGACCGCGAAGAACACGTCTTCCTTCGCCGCGAAGTTCGAGTACACCGCGCCCTTCGTGTAGCCGGCCGCAGCCGCGATGTCCCCGACGCTGGACGCGTGGAACCCGCGCTCGACGAACAGCGCGTCCGCGGCCTCGATGATGCGCTCGCGTGTCTGTTCCTGTTGTTCGAGGCGCGTGAGTCGGGCCGGGGCTGACATACCGTTGGTATTCTAATACCAACGGTATCTAGACGTCAACGGCTCTCGCGCCGAGGGACGGTCCACGCCCGCGCGGGGGTGAGGAACAAACCGGTCCTGACAGGACCGGATCGTGCACAACCCCCGCCGAACAGGCGCTCCGGCCCGCACCCGGTGCAACCGGCTCACCCGCACAAGAGCGCGGCTGGTCAGTCAGCGGCGATCCGAGCGGAGCGCCCCGCCGAAGTGGATCAACGGCTCGTCACCGTCCCTCACTCGCACTCCGACAACCCGCCCCACCACGATCCAGTGGTCACCCGCCGCGTGCTCGGCTTCGATCACGCACGAGAGCACGGCCAGCGCGTCCTGCAGCGGCTCGGCGAAGCGGTCCGCTCCCGCCGGCGCCACGCGGCGGACGAACCCGGCGTGCGCGGCCGCCAGGACGTGCACGTCGAACGCGCCCGCCGCGCGCATCCGCCGCCACGTCAACGACGCGCGCGACGGGCAGAACGACACGAGCGGCGGGGCCATCGAGACGCCGGTGAAGGAGGACACGATCAGCCCGTGTGGCATGTGGCCGACCGACGCGGTCACGAACGCCACGCCGGTCGCGAACCGCCCGAACGCCTGCCTCAGGACAGCGCCGTCCGGCGCGTCAGTGCAGGACGGGTTCGCGGCCGAGCGCGACATCGCCGAGGAGGTCGTAGGCACGGTTGGCACCGAGCGGGTGCATGAACGATCCGGCGCGCACGTCGCGGTAGGCCCGCGCGAGCGGGCTGCCGGTCAGGTAGCCGGCGCCGCCCGACAGGGCGAGCGCGCGGTCGACGATCCGGGCGCAGGCGTCGTTGACGAACGCCTTGGCCGCCTGCGTCTCGGCGAACAGCGCGAGCAGCTCGTGCTCGCCCTCGTCCACCAGCGTCGCGGCCCGCGACAACGACGCCCGCACGGCGCCGAGCTCGATCGCGTTCTCGGCGAGCAGCATGCGAGAACGCGCATCGGGCTCGAGGTGCACCGACCGCAGCGAGCACGACACGGCACTCTCCGCGATGCCCAGCGAGGCGGAGGCGTGGAAGAGCCCCGCCACCAGGTTGCGTTCCATGTAGGCGTTCGCGTCGCCCACGACGAACCCGCCCCGCAACGCGCCGGCCGGCACCACGACACTGTCGAACGTCACGGAGTGACTGCCCGAGGCGCGCATGCCGAGCGCGTCCCAGTCGCCGTGGATCGTCACGCCGGGCGCATCGGGTGGCACCGGCGCGTAGCCGTAGCGCTCCACCCCACTCGCATCGACGAACGTCACCGCCGTGTGCAGGACGGTGGCGGCCGGCGACATCGTGCAGAACGCCTTGCGCCCGTCGATCCGCCACCCGCCGTCCACGCGCACCGCGCGGGTGCGCGGGCGCGTGAGGTCCTGGCCGGGCTCGGAGATCGCCGCCGCCATCACGACCTCGTCGCGGACGAGGTCCTCCATGAAGGTCGCGAACGCGGCGGCGCGGCGCGCGTCGCCACCGTCCAGGGCCGCCTGCCAGCGGCGCACCACGTTCAAAAGCACGACGAGGTGCATGTTCACGCCGATCGCGACGGACGCGTCGCCGCGGGCGAGCCGGCCCGAGGCGACGATCGTGTCGTGCACGGACGTGACGCCCATCCCACCGTGCACCACCGGCACGGGTGCGGTGAAGTACCCCGCGGCCTTCAACGCGTCGATGCCGGAGTGCGGGAACGTCGCCTCGCGATCGTGCTCGGGGGCGCGCCGCGCGAGCTCCTGCGCCAGCGTCTCCGCCAGCGCGACGAGCCGCGCGCCCGCCTCCGTCTTGGCTGTCAGCTCGAGCATCACGGCGCCAGCGAGACCTCGACCGGCACGCCGTTGGACAGCATGTCGAACACCGCGGAGCGCGCGGTGGCGCGCTGCACGAGCTCGGCGATCTTCTCCTGCGGCGCGTCCGCGCGGACCTTGAACGTCACGCGCACCCGCGAGAACCCGTTGCGCACGTCGTCCGACAGCCCGAGCGCGCCGCGCACGTCCATATCGCCCTCGAGCACGGACTCGACCTCACTCAGCCGCACCTTGCGCGCGGTCGCGACGTACACGAGCGTCGTCGTCAGGCACGCCGCCAGCGCGTGCAGCGCGAACTCGGCGGGGTTCGGGCCGGTGTCGTGGCCGAGCAGGATCGCGGGCTCGCCGGCGTCGACCGAGAACGCCGCCGTGCGCGACTCGTCCTCCTGGCCGGCGCCGTAGAAGTCGCGGATGGTCGAGCGGTTGTGCGCGCCGTCGACCCACACGTTGCGGGCCCGGAACTGGAAGACGCCGAGCTCCGGCGTGGCCTTGATCGCGTCGAGCGTGCCATACATCTGCGCGCTGTCGACGCCGTTGCGGATACGGTCGAGAACGGGGGGAGGATTCATGCCCTCGAATCTGCCGACCGTGCGGCGCCGGCGCAACGGTAGGGTTTTCCTGCCCTGACCCGAGGCATAAGCCCTTGCCGCTCCTGGAACGCGACACCGAGTTGGCCACGCTGCGCCACGTCCTCGCCGGCGCCGCGGACGGTTCAGGCGGTCTCGTGGTGCTCGAAGGGCCGCCGGGCGTGGGCAAGACCGCGCTCGTCGACGCCGCGCACGCCGCGGCGCAGGACGCGGGCCTGCTCGTCCTCAAAGCGCGCGGCGCGGAGCTCGAGCGGGCGTTCGGCTTCGGCGTCGTCCGCCAGCTCTTCGACCCCGTCCTGCGCCGGCCGGAGCTGTTCACCGGCGTCGCCCGCTTCGCCGCGCCGCTGCTCGGCCTGGAAGGCGAGCCGCTCCCCGAGGACGACCCGTTCGCCGCCCGCCACGCGCTCTACTGGCTGACCGCAAACCTCGCGTGGGAGCGGCCGCTCGCGCTGATTGTCGATGACGCGCACTGGGCCGACGCACCGTCGCTCGGCGTGCTCGCCCACATCGCCAACCGGATCCCGACGATCCAGCTCGCGCTCGTCGTCGCGACGCGCCCCGAACCCGCGCTCGAACCGCTGCGTGCGCGCGCCACGCAGCTCACGCTCGACCCGCTCGGCGAGGCGGCGGCGACCCAGGTGGTGCGCGCGCTCGTCCCGGACGCCGACGAGGCCATCTGCCGCGCGTGCCACGCCGCGACGGGCGGCAACCCGTTTCCGCTGCACGAGCTCGCGCGGGCCACGCGCGACGGTCGGGTCTCTCCCACGAACGTCGCCGAGCAGAGCCCAGAGCGCGTGACGCGCGAGATCGCGGCGCGGCTCGCGCAGCTCCCGCAGGCGGTGACCGCGCTGGCGCGCGCCGCCGCGGTCCTGGGCAGCGGCGCGGACCTGCGCCAGGCCGCGGCGCTCGCGGGGACGGAGGGCACGCGCGCCGCCGACGCCCTGATCGCGGCCGGCGTGCTGCGCAGCGCGTACCCGCTCGAGTTCCTGCACCCGCTGATCGGCGCCGCCGTGTACGCCGGCATGGGTCCGGCCGCAGGCGCCGCCGAGCACGGTCGCGCCGCCCGCCTGCTCGCTGACGAAGGCGCCCCGCCGGAACGCATCGCCGCCCAGCTCCTGCGCTGCCCGCCCGCGGGAAGCGTGTGGGCGTTCGAGCGCCTCGTCGAGGCCGCGCGCAGCGCGCACAACGCGCCCGAAGCCGTCGCCACCTACCTCCAGCGTGCGTTGGAGGAGCCCGCGCCGCCCGCGCGCCGCGACGAGATCCTGCTCGGCCTCGGGGCCGCCGAAGGCCACTTCGATGCCCCGGCCGCGGTGACGCATCTGCGCCAGGCGCTGCGCGGCGAGATCGCGGGCGAGCGGCGGCTGCAGGCGACGCTGCTGCTCGCGGGCGTGCTCGGCCACACCGGGCAGGTGGTGGACGCGGCCGACGTCGTCGAGGAGCAGTTCGACGCGATCGTCGCCGACCCCGCCCTGCGCGGACCGATCGAAGCCGCCCTGGCCAACATCACGCGGATCGACCCGCGCACACGCCGCCGCGCCGACGCCGTGATCGCTCGCATGCGCGCCCGGGTCGAAGCGGGTG
The DNA here is from genome assembly GCA_027587225.1 of Solirubrobacter taibaiensis. Classification (GTDB taxonomy): domain Bacteria; phylum Actinomycetota; class Thermoleophilia; order Solirubrobacterales; family Solirubrobacteraceae; genus Solirubrobacter; species Solirubrobacter taibaiensis. The sequence goes on along the minus strand of JAPDDQ010000027.1, from coordinate 16,506 downwards.
AGGAGCACGACCCGGCCGTGCTGGGCACGATCGCGGCCGAGCTGGGCATGGAGGGCGCACCGGCGGCCGCGACGGCGGAGATCGGCGTGCGCGCGGTGCTCGCCGAGCGCGGGTCGGCCACGACCGCGACGGGCTGGTCGTGGGTCAACGCCGTCCGCTCGCTCATCATCACCGAGCGCTACGACATGGCGCGCGCCGCGCTCGACGCCGCGCATGCGCACGCACAGGCTCGCGGCGCGGTGATCGACGTCGGCACGGCGCTCACGTTCCGCGCCGAGCTGTTCCTCCACCTGGGCGACCTCGAGAACGCCGAGGTGGACGCGCGCACCCTGCGGGAGATCGCGGTCGGGTACGGCTGGCCGCTCGGGATCGCGTTCGCGGCGTCCGCGCTCGGTGAGGTGCTGCTCGAGCGCGGTGAGCTGGACGAAGCCGCGCGGGTGCTCGGCGACGAGCCGCTTCCGCACGTGTACGCCAACGTCTGGGTCCTGCGCGTGCGCGGCCTGTTGCGGCGCGCCCAGGGCGACCTCGAAGGCGCCGCTGCTGAGCTGGGTGAGTGCGGGCGGCGGGCGCTCGGAATCGACCACGTCAACCCCGCCGTGCTCCCGTGGCGGTCGGCGCTGGCCGAGGTGCAGCACGCGCTCGGCCGGCCGAGCGATCTCGCGCGCGAGGAGCTCGAGCGCGCCCGGGTGTTCGGCGGGCGCCGCTGTGTGGGCATCGCGCTGCGGGCCGTCGGGGTCGTGGAGGACGACCGAGCGGTGCTGGAGGAGGCGGTCGCCGTGCTCGACGCGTCGGAGGCCGCGCTCGAACGCGCCCGTGCGCACGCGGCGCTGGGCGCCGCGCTGCGCCGCGCGGGTGAGGCCGAGCCGGCGCGTGAACGGCTCCGGTACGCGATCGACGCCGCGCACCGCTGGGGCGCCCGCGCGCTGGAGGACGAGGCGCTTACCGAGCTGCGCGCGACGGGCGCCCGGCCGCGCAGGCGCCTGGCCACGGGCAAGGGCGCGCTCACACCGAGCGAGCGGCGGATCGCCGAGCTCGCCGCCGCCGGCCAGCAGAACCGCGAGATCGCGGAGACGCTGTTCGTGACCACCGCGACCGTCGAGTACCACCTGCGCAACGCCTACCGCAAGCTCGGGATCGCGTCGCGTACGCAGCTGAGCGGCGCGCTGTCCTAGAGTCATCTTCCGTGAAGGTCCGACTCGCTTATGGCGTCGGCGGGCTCGAGGTCGAGCTGCCCGACGACCGCACGACCGTGGTGGAGCCGGCGTACCACGCCGGTGCGCAGGACGAGGCCGCGGTGCTGCGCGAGGCGCTCCAGCGCCCCGTCGCCGGCCCGGCGCTGCGGGAGCTCGCCAAGCCCGGCATGAAGGTCGCGATCTCCATGTGCGACGGCACGCGCGCCCAGCCGCGGGACAAGATGATCCCCGCGGTGCTGGAGGAGCTCGGCGTGCCCGACGAGGACGTCGTGATCCTCGTCGCCACCGGCACGCACCGCGGCAACTCCGACGAGGAGATCCGCGGCATGCTCGGTGACGAGCTGGTGGAGCGGGTGCGGGTGGTCAACCACGACGCGCGCGACAAGTCCACGCTCACCTACCTCGGTGAGCACGGCCGCGACGTGCCGGTGTGGATCAACACGGAGTGGGTCGAGGCCGACCTGCGGATCACGACCGGGTTCGTCGAGCCGCATTTCTTCGCCGGATTCAGCGGCGGGCCCAAGCTCGTGACGCCCGGCCTGGCCGGGCTCGACACGGTGCTCGTGCTGCACGACGCCGCCCGCATCGGCGACCCGCGCGCGACCTGGGGCGAGATCGACGACAACCCCGTCCAGTCCGACATCCGCGCCGCGGCCGCCGCCGCGCCGCCGCACTTCGCCTTCGACGTGATCCTCAACCGCGAGCAGCGCGTGATCGAGGCGTTCGGCGGGGAGCTCGGGCCGATGCACGCCGCCGCCTGTGAGGCCGCACGCCAGTTCGCCATGCAAGCCGTGCCCGCGGCGTTCGACGTCGTGATCACGAGCAACTCCGGCTATCCGCTCGACCAGAACCTCTACCAGGCGGTCAAGGGCATGTCGGCCGCGGCGAAGGTCGTCAAGCCCGGCGGGCTGATCGTGTGCGCGGCCGAATGCCGCGACGGCTTCCCCGGTCACGGCTCCTATCGCGAGCTGCTCGAACGCCACGCCTCCCCGCGTGACTTCCTGAGCGCGATCAAGCAGTCCGACCACGTCACGCCCGACCAGTGGCAGGTCCAGATCCAATACAACATCCAGGACCATGCACGGCTTGTGATGCATACCGGCCACCTCACGGACGAGGAGCTGCGCGCGGTGCATCTGGAGCAGACGCGCGACATCACCGCGACCGTCGCGGCCGAGGGTGACAGCGCCACGGTGTGCGTGTTGCCCGAGGGCCCGCAGACGATCGCCTACGTCGGCTGACCGGTAACTCGAATCACCGCCGACTGGTACGGTGGAGCAGTACAAGCCGGGCGGTTTCCCCCCGGCGCCCCGTGCCCACGCCGTGGCACAAACCATTTTTGGAGGCCCGGCCATGAAGACCGGCACCCAGCAGGACCCTTCTGTACCCGCGAGTCGCCCTGAGTCGGTGACCACCGCGGTCGGCATCGCCGCGGAACGCAAGACCATCGCCGCTCGCGAGCGCGATCTCGTGGCCGCCCGCGCCGCCGCGCGGCGCCTGGCCCCGGTGTCCCGATGACGCCCCCCAAGCCGTCCGCCCGTCCCAAGTACGCCTCCCCGCAGGAGCGCAGCGCCGAGTTCGCCGCGCACCAGGAGAAGCTCAAGGAAGAGGCCGCCGCGCGCCGCCAGGCCGCAGCCGACGAGCCCGCCGCCAAGCGCAAGCCGCGCCCCACGGGCAGCCGCGGCTGACCGCGCTAGCTTTACGCGCGTGATCTCGAAGCGATCACGCGCGCTGAACCCCGCGGCGCGCGCTGCCTCCCGGGTCCTGCTCAAGGCAGGCCGCGCGCTCCAGGGCGAGAACCTCGACGACCACCGCGTCAACGGCGAGGCGCGCTTGTTGCGGGCAGTCGCGCGCACGCTCGGCCCCAGGCCCGTGATCTTCGACGTCGGCGCGAACGTCGGCGCGTGGTCGCAGAACGCGGCGAAGCTGTTCCCGAACGCCACCCTGCACGCCTTCGAGCCGCACCCCGGCGCGTTCGCTCAGCTCGAGCAGACGCTGCGCCCGCTCGGCGTCGCCTGCCACCAGATGGCGCTCGGCGCGCAACCCGGCCATGCGACGCTGCACTTCGACCCGGGCATGACGATCCTCAGCTCGCTGCACCAGCGTGACCTGGCGGCGTTCGGGATGGCGCTGGACTCGACCGTGGACGTCGAAGTCGCCCGCCTGGACGACCTCTGCGACGATCTCGGACTGGACACCGTCGACATGCTCAAGATCGACGTCGAAGGCCACGAGCGCGACGTCCTCGCCGGAGCGCAACGCCGGCTCGAGAGCGGCGCGATCGGGATCGTCCAGTTCGAGTACGGCGGCACGTACATCGACGCCGGCGTGCGCCTGCGCGACGTGCTGGACCGCTTCCCGGCCGGCTACGCGCTGCACCGCATCGTGCCCTGGGGACTGATGCCGCTCAGCGACCGCGATCTGCGCGACGAGAGCTTCGCGCTGTCGAACTACGTGGCCGTCGGGCCCGCGCACGAACACGCGCGGTTGGGTTAGCCCCACCCCGATACGCCTGCCTCCATCACCGGATGCGCGACTGGCGAGTGAGAGAGTTCCGGTTGTAAGCAAGACCTCAAGCCGAAGACCTCAGGACAACTTCTCTCTCTCCCTCCTCCAGTCGTTCGCGATCCGCCCGACGTCCGTTCCCCCGGACCGCGGCTCGCCTCCCGACGACGCCGGCTTGCAGTTACGACGAAATTGAGGCCCCGCCTGACCAGCGGGGCCTTCGTCGTGCTTAGGGGTTCGTGGTGCTCAGCGTGAACGTGATCGTCTTGCTGTAGCTGCCGGTGCGGAGCGGATCGTTGGCGCCGACGGCCTGCTTGAGCGCGACGTCGACGACCTCGTTGGAGACCGGCCCGGTCCACGCCGTCTTCGACAGCGCGACCTGCAACGGCTGGGCGAGCTGGTACGCGCCGTTGGTCAGGTGCCCGGCGTCGGACATCGACAGCGCCGCGTCACCCGCGGTGGAGGTGACGGTGAGCGTCGTGGCCGCCGTGTACTCGCGCGCGATGCCCGCCGTGAAGGGCGCGAACACGGCCGGGAGACCGAGCGTGAGCGAGAGCTGCGCCGGTACGTTGGCGACGATCGTGGCCGGGGTCTTGACCTCGGCGTACGGCGCCGCGATGCGACCGGGTGAGCCGGTCTCACCGTTGCGCACGAACGCGCCGTTGACGTTCGCGACGCTGAGCTTGACGCCGTTGACGTTCTCGAACGTGAAGCCCGTCGTGGCCGCGCCGAAGTCGAAGCCCCCGATGCGCGCGCCGGCCGTGTCGAAGAGGTACACGGAGTCGCCGCCGGTCGACAGGCCGATGCCGGAGCCGCTGTAGTAGCCGATCTGCACGGTCGGGGCGAGCCCCCAGGCGCTGCGGAGCTGGTCGGCCTTGGCGGCGGTGCCCTCGATGAACAGCACGGACTCGCCGGCGGCGACGCTGGTCACGCCGTTGAGCGCGATCGCGCTGGCGAAGGCGTTGGAGCTGTCGTCGACCTTCCAGCCGGCGAGGTCGACGGCGTGCGCGCCGAGGTTGGTGACCTCGAACCAGTCCGCGCCGTAGGCGCTGTCGCCGCTGCTCCACGGCGACGCCTCGGTCACGGCCAGCTTGGGCGCGATCGTGCCCGGCGAGCCGGTCTCGGCGTTACGGGTGAACGCGCCGTTGACGCCCGCGACGCTCAACTTCAGGCCGTTGACGTTCTCGAACGTGAAGCCGCTCGTGGAGGCGCCGAAGGTCACGCCGGTGATGCGCGTGCCCGCGGGGTTGAACAGGTTGACGGCGTCGCCGTCGGTGGAGAGGCCGATGCCGCCGCCGCTGTAGAAGCCGATCTGCACCGTCGCGGGCAGGTTCCAGTGGGCGCGCAACTCGGCGGCCTTGGCGGCGGTGCCCTCGGTGAAGAGCACCGACTCGCCCGGCGCGACGACACCGACGCCGTTGAGCGCGAGCGCGTTGGCGAAGGTGCTCGAGTTGTCGTCGACCTTCCAGCCGGTCAGGTCGATCGGCGTCGTGCCGCGGTTGGTGACCTCGAACCAGTCGGCGCCGACCGGGCTGTCGCCGCTGCTCCACGGCGCGGCCTCGGTGACGGCCACGGTGGAGACCGCCAGCGTCAGCGTGGCGCTCGTCGCGTCCGGCGTGGCGCCGACCGAGCTGTCGTCGACGGCGACCGCGACGCTGAAGCTCGCGCGGTCGAGCGGCGTGCCGGCCTTCAGGTACAGCGCACCACCGTCGATCTCGAACCGTGCGGCGTCCGCGCCGACGACGCTCAGCGTGTTGGTGCCCTGCGCGTCGTCGGTGACGACGATGTCGGCGACCTTCACGCGCGTGGCCGCGGAAGACACCGACGCGATCGGGTTCGTCAGCGTGACCGCGGTCGGCGCCTGGTTGGGGCCGCCGGAGCCGGACGGCGCGTACACCCATAGCTGCGGGCGGTCGCCGCCGCCGAGCTCTGAGACCACGTAGACACGGCCGGCGGCGTCCATCGTCACGCCCTCGTGGCCCTCGGCGGCGGTGCCGAGGTTGAGCGAGCTCGTGACCGTGCCGGTGCGGGTCGCGTTGACGACCTTGGCCGACTCCTGGCTGAGGATCAGCAACTGGCCGTCGGCCTGTGCGAACACGTCGGCGATGTCGAGCAGGCTCAGGCTCGCCGGGTCGAAGAGGTTCGTGGAGTTCACCGTCGTCGGCGAGCCGTTGGACGCCGTGCCCGCGGCCCAGTCGACGGTCGTCTGGAAGACGCCCTGCGGGTTGATCTCCTTGACGACCACGAAGCCGCCGCTGAACGGGTCGGCCGACAGGCCTTCGAAGCCCTCGTTGCCGATCGTCGTGCCGAGCTTGACGCTCTGGACCTGCGCGCGCGTGAGCGTCGTGTTCGCCGCGTACGTGAAGCGATTGAGCTGGCGGACGCGTTCCTCGGCGAGCACGAACTGGCCGCCGCCGATGGACGTGATGCCTTCGGGGTCGTCGAACGCACCGGGCGCCAGATTCATCGCATCGATCAGCGCGCCGGTCTTGCTCACCTGCAGGACGGACGTGCCCTCGTCACCGACGATGAAGAGCGAGCCCGTCGCGGCGTTGTAGGTGACGGCGGAGGCCTCGGCCGCCACCGCGGGGAGGTCGTGGCGCTCGATGCGCACGTAGCTGGAGAGGTCAACCGCGGCGAGCGCAGGGGCGGGAGCCGCAAACACGGCTGCCCCCACGACCGCGGCGAGGGCACGCCGAATGGTCATGACGGCGACCATATGCGCGCTGATCGGGCCAGTTGTGAAGGACCTGTTCTCTTAAGTTCAGGGTGAAGACCCGATTGACCGCGCCGCGCGTTGGCCGTAGCGTTCTGGCGTGCCTCACCTTCCCCGCTTCCTCGTCGCCGCCACCGTCGCGGCGCTCCTCGCCACCCCGGTGGCCTCCGCTCAAGCCGCGATCGCGCCCACGCTCAGCGGCCCGTCCAACGGCAAGAAGATCTCCAAGGGCAAGGCGTTCACGTTCAAGGCGAAGCTGGACTCCTCGTCCGAAGCCTCCGGCGTGTTCATCATCGTCTCCAAGTCCAAGAAGAAGGGCGCCGACGGCCTCATCGACGACAGCCAGTACATGCGCTCGATGAAGCAGAGCGGCAGCACGTTCTCCCACAAGGCCGAGAGCTACCCCGCGCTCTCCTCGCACTGGCTCAACCGCAAGGGCAAGTGGTACTGGCAGGCCTACGCGATCGACTGCAGCGACGGCACCGAGGACTGCAACATCGAGAGCACGATCCGCTCCTTCACGATCCGGTAGCGGCGGCCTCGGCCGCGGCGGTCACACGGCGCAGACCGACGACGAGAAGCCGGCCGTGCGACGGGGTGAGGTGAAACGCGCCGCAGTCCTTACGACCCGCGTGCCGCGTCGCCACTCGAACTCGGCGACGCCTCGGAACGTGCGGCCCTTGACGGCGTTGAAGCGGAACGTGTAGCCGCCCTGCCAGGACCGGTTGGCGCGCCCGAGCGCAGTCCACGGCGACGCGGCGCTCGGGACGTCGACCCAGCGCCCGCCCTCGGCGTACTGGAGCCGGAAGCGGGCCGCGACGCTGTCCTTCGCGCGACCCCCGCTGGGGCTGGCGGCGCGCATCCCGACCTCCGAAGGCGAGCAGACGTTCATCGTCGCCCACGGCCGCGGTGCGGTGAGCGACGCGCACCGCACCCGGCGGTTCTCGGCGACGCTGAAGCACGTCCGGGCATCGAGCTCGAGCTGTCCGCCCGTGACGCGGTACGCCCGCGTGCGGCTGAAGTTGCGGCCGACCACCCGCACCTCGAGCCGAGACGTGCCGCGCAGGCGCAGCTTGGGCCGGAAGACGTGCCGGGCGCCGGCGGCTTCGGCCTCCACCGCGGTCTGGCCGAGGCAGTTCTGGCAGGAGAGCGCGACGCGCTCACCCGCTTGGAGCCCGCTGATGGTCACGGCCTGGACGACGGGCCCGGCTTGCGTCTGGAAGTTCACGCGGAAGTCCGCCGGAGCGTCGGGCACGGCGTCGGCGGGGACGGCGCCGCGCGCTTGTGCGGCGGGGACGAGCAGCACGGCCAGGCACAGCAGGGTCATGATTCGGGAGGAGCGCACTACGCAGAGAACACGCGCCCGAGCGCGGTGATGCGCACCTGGCTACTTGTACTTCTTGGACGCTGCCAGAACCTTCTTGACGTACCAGTCGGCGTGGTTGTAGGCGAACAACGCCTTGTAATAGGACTTCGGCGCGCCGGACGCGCGCAGGTAGCGGGCCGAGGAGTAGATCGCGTCGACCGCGTTGTAGGGGTCGGCCTTGCCGTCGCCGCTCGCGTCCATCCCCCACTCCTTCCAGGTGGCGGGCATGAACTGCGTCCAGCCGATCGCTCCGGCGCTCGACGGGCCCATGTTGCAGCCGTGCGCGGACTCGACCTCGGTGAGGCCCGCGAGCACCTGCCAGCGCAGGCCGAACGCCTTCGCCGCACTCTTGAAGATCGGCTTCAGGATCGCCGCGCCGCTGCAGCGCGACGGGGAGCGCAGGCCGCTCTTGACCTTCGGCTTGCGGCCGAGGCGGATGTTCGAACGCGACGCGAGCGAGACGAGCGACGCGATCTTCGGCGTCTTCGGGTTGCTCAGGTTCAGGCGCCAGACGGCGGCGGCGGGCTGGCCGCGCTTGGACGGCGTGTGGCGCCAGCTCAGGTGCAGATGGTTGCCGCGGCCGTGGTTGGCGTCGCCGTTGTAACCGACCCAGCGGAAGGGCGCGCGCGGGCGGCCCTGCTTGGGCTCGGCCCACTTGGCGAGCCGGTCGATGTCGTTCCACGAACCACCCGGGCCGGGGACGATGTCGAGCGCGAGGCCGATCGGGTGCTCGCCCGCGGCCGCGTGGCCCTCCATCGCGTAGCCGTCGGTGATGCGGATCTTGTACTTGGCGACGAGATAGCGGACGTCGGCCAGCAGGCGGGAGTCGATCCGCTCGCCCGGGAAGCCGGGGATGCCGACGAACCGGCCGCGGCTCGTGACCTTGGAGATGCCGCGGACGGTCGCCGTCGCGGTGACGGTCTCGACCGCGACCGGGGCCGCTTCCTGGCCCGCCGACTTGGCCTTCGTGCTGTGCGTCTTCTCGCAGTTGACGGGCTTGTCGGCCTTGTCGGCCCACGCCTCGTCCTTGCCGGCGCCGCAGCGCAGCGTCTCGGTCGTCGCGTCGCGGCCGTCGAGGCGGTCGTTGCCATTGCCGCCGTCGACGGCGTCGACGCCGTTGTTGCCCCAGAGCCGGTCCTTGCCCTCGCCGCCGGAGATCGTGTCGTTGCCGTCTCCGCCGCGGATGGTGTCGTCACCGCCTTCGCCGAACAGCTGCTCGTGGGCCGCGCCGCCGGTGATCTTGTCGCCCCCGGCGCCGCCGATCACGCCCTCGATCGAGGTCGCGATCAGGTCGCCTTCGCCGGGCTCGCCGTCGTCGGCCTGGTCGTCGAGCGTGATCGTGAGCGCCGCGGCGCGCGCCGAGTAGTCGGCGACGTCACGGCCGCCACCATCGCCGGAGAGCTTGTCCGCGCCCGCGCCGCCGATCAGCACGTCGTCCCCATCGCCGCCCTTGATGTCGTCGCCTCCCCCATCGCCGTTGAGCCGGTCGGCGCCGTTGTCGCCGCGGACGTCGTCGTTGCCGTCGCCGCCGCTGACGAGGTCCGCGCCGTCGCTGCCGTAGACCTTGTCGTCGTTGGGGCCGCCGTCGAGCCGGTCGTCGCCCTGGTCGCCCTGCAGGAGGTCGGCGCCGGCGCCGTCGACGAGCGTGTCGTTGCCGGTCGAGCCGTAGAGCTGGTCGTTGCCGGCGCCGCCGTCGAGCGTGTCGTTGCCGTCGTTGCCGCTGAGCTTGTCGTTGCCTCCGCCGCCGGCGAGTCCGTCGTGGCCCGCAGCGCCCGTGAGCGTGTCGTCGCCGTCGCCCGCGGCGAGGCTGTCGTCACCGGTGCCGCCGTCGAGCTTGTTCGCGCCCGCGCCGTCGTTGAGGGTGTCGTTGCCGTCGCCGCCGGTCAGCGAGTCGTTGCCCGCGCCGCCGGTCAGGCTGTCGTGGTCCGCGCCGCCTTCGAGCTTGTCGTCGGTCGCGCCGCCGTCGAGGGCGTCGTTGCCGTCTCCGCCGTACAGGGTGTCGGCGCCGTCGCCGGCCGCGAGCGCGTCGTCCCCGCTGCCACCGTCGAGCTTGTCCGCGCCGGTCGGGTCGGTGAGCGTGTCGTTGCCGTCGTTGCCGGTGAGAGAGTCGTTGTCGGCTCCGCCGTCGATGCCGTCGTTCCCGGCAGCGCCTTCGAGCGTGTCACGGCCCGTGCCGCCGTCCAGGCGGTCGTCGCCGTCCTCGCCGCGGCCCGTGTCGTTGCCGTCCTCGAGGATCAGCGCGTCGTCGCCGGCGCCGCCCCACGCCTGGTCGTCGCCGCTGCCGCCGTCGAGCGTGTCGTTGCCGTCACCGCCCTTGAGGGTGTCGTTGGCCGTGCCACCGTCGAGCGTGTCGCCGCCGGTCCCACCCTCGAGCGTGTCGGTGCCGTCGCCGCCGGCGATGCTGTCGGCGCCTTCGTCGCCGTAGGCCTTGTCGTTGCCCGTGCCTGAGGAGATCGCGTCGCCGCCGTCGCCGCCGGTGATCGTGTCGTTGCCGTCGCCTGCGTCGAGCACGTCGGCGCCCGCGGCGCCGGTCAGCGTGTCGTCGCCGGAGCCGCCGCTGAGGGTGTCGTCGCCGTTGGTGCCGGTGAGGCGGTCGTTGCCGCCGTTGCCGATGAGGATCGAGGCGCTGAGCGTGTCCCCCGCGCTGCCGCCGAGCACGCGCTCGACGCTCGGGCGGACGTCGTCGCGCTCGTTGCTCGCGCCGTCGTCGTTGATGCCGTCGTTGTCGACGGTGACCGCGGCGGTGCGGGAGCTGTAGTCCGCGGTGTCGAGGCCCGCGCCGCCTTCGAGCGCGTCGGCGCCGCCCGCCCCGTCCAGCAGGTCGTCGCCGGGGCCGCCGTCGAGCGTGTTGGTCGCGCTGCTACCGGTCAGGTCGTCGTTGCCCGCGCCGCCGGTGAGGTCCTCGACGGCGGTGAAGGTGTCGCCCTCGGCGCTGCCCGCGGCGAGGTCGGCGACGACCGTGGCGCTGCGCGCGGAGAAGTCGATCCGGTCGGTTCCGGTGCCGCCGTTGTAGACGTCATTGCCCGCTCCGGCGACGAATACGTCGGCGCCGGACCCGCCGGTCACGGTGTCCCGGCCCGCGCCGTCGCTGACGGTCGCGGGGACGGAGAGGCTCGTGGTGAGCGTGTCGTCGGCGTCGCCGAGGTCGATCGCGAACCGGGTGGCCGTCGTGCAGGTCACGCGACCGGGCGCGGCGAGCGTGCAGCCCGTCCCGGCCGTGAGCGTCGCCGACGAGTCGCGCACCTCGATCGCGCTGGTCAGCGTCACGCGGTTGGTCTCACCGGGCGCCGCCGCGTACGTCACGGTGCCGTCGGCGAACGAGACGGTCGCGGCATGGGCGCTCGCCGGAGCGAGCAGCAGGAAGAGGAGGAGAAGCGGGAGGGCACGCACTTACCATTTGTTCGGCACCCCATTGCACGACTTGACGGGGTGTCAGGGAAGTGGCGCCGAGACCGATGAGTTCATGCGCGGGGATGCGTCTCCACTGACATGAGTGATCGGAAAGTGGTTCTCAAGATGGTCATGTCCCTCGACGGTTTCGTCACCAGCCCTGACGGGACCCACGAGTGGATGTTCGAGTACTTCGGCGAGGAGTCGGGCGAGTGGAACCGCCGCGCGCTCGACGAAGCCGGCGTCCACGCGATGGGCCGCCGGAGCTACGAGATCATGGGCCCGCACTGGGCCGCGTCGGAAGGGCCGATCGCCACCGCGATGAACGAGAAGCCGAAGGCCGTCTTCTCCCGCAGCCTGGAGCAGGCGGACTGGGGACCGGCCGAGATCTTCGGGGACCTGGCCGCGGGGATCGCTGACCTGAAGGCCCGGGACGACGACGGCACGGTCCTGGCCCACGGCGGCCCCGGCTTCGCCCAGTCACTGAGCTCCCTCGGCCTCGTCGACGAGTACCAGCTGACGACGGTCCCGATCGCGATCGGCGCGGGGCGTAGCCCGTTCGCCGAACTGCGAGGGCACCTGAAGCTGGACGTCGTCGAGGAACAACGCTTCAAGAGCGGGGCCCTCGCACAGATCCTGGTACCCAAGCGCTGATCGACGCGGGGGCAGCCGGTTACGGCGACGTGACTGCGAACATCGCCGAGTTCTCGTGCGTGAGACGGTGCCGGAGTTGGCGAGCGTGTACGACAGCTTGCCGCCCGCGGGCACGCTGATCGCGCCGAGCTGCAGCGCTGTGGTCGTGGGCGTCGCCGGGCCCAGGCACTGGTGGACGGCGAACGAGGTCGCGAAGCCGACCCACTGCAGCGTGTAGTTGCTGACGGTGCCTGCCCGCGGCCGTCAGCGTGGTTCGAAGACGACCACCGCCGTCGGCCGGGAGCGCCGCGCGGCGTACGCGTCGAGGTGCTTGTCGATCTGCTGCCACCGCGCCCACAGGCGCTCGCGCTCCTCGCCCTCGGCCGCGCGGCCCGTGACCGCGCGCGGGCCATCGACGAGCTCGACCGTGACCTCCGGGGCGGCCTGCAGGTTGAGCCACCAGGCCGGCTCGGGGTCGCCCCAGCCGTTCATGGCCATCGTGACGAGGTTCGGCCCGTCCTCGAAGTAGCCCAGCAGGACCTCGCGATCGCGGCCGGAGCGACGCCCGACCGTGACCAGGCGCAGGGTGCCGTACTTGCCCGGCTTCGGACGCCAAAGACCGACGCGCGCGCCGGTCCAGCGGGTCACCGAGCGGTGCAAGGTCCAGAAGGTGCGGATGATCCAGCGCGGCGGAAGTCGGGCTTTGCTCACCATGCCGAAGTTAGCGGCAATGCGCCACCTCGCGCCGCCGAGGCGGGAGTACCGTGTGACGCCGTGAGCGCTGATCCCGCCGACGTGATGGCCAGGTTCTCTCAGGCGATCGCTGCCGACAAGCTGAAGCATTCGCATGCGTAGGACGTTCACGGCCAGAGCGGTTGCCTTCTGGGTCGACGAGAAGCTCAACTTCAAGGCCCTTGCGATGGCCGAAGAGGAGCACTCGGGCGAGCGTCTCGACATCCAACGCGCTCTGGTCGACGACGAGCAGGACCGGGAACTCGGCCAGGACACGTATTGCCTGGTCGACGAGTACGCCACCGTGATCTACGGCGGGATCACGCGCTGGGAACTGGAGAACGGTGAGCTGCGACTGGACCTGACCGCAGAGGCGAGCCAGGTCCTGGACGCCGGCGTCGGCTACACCATCTTGGTTCCCGACCTGGACCACCAGACCGTCATTCGAGACGCACTCCCCGAGCTGTTGATCTGAGCCAATCGGTGGGAGAGCGTCGAATCCGGCACGTCGCCGTCCGATCGGCCCGACGCCTGTATCACCTGACGCCCACCGGGTTGACCGGCACGCTGGAGGCGCTCGAGCCGTTCCGCGAGGTCAGTCGGGCGCCGATGCCCGCGAAAGCAAGGTTTGCATGATCGAGTACCTGCTCGCTCGGGCGTTGCAGCGGCTGCCCAAGCAGCTCCGCTCGCGCTACGAAGCGGAATGGCGCGCCGATCTCGCCGTGCTGGGCGATCGTCGATGGGCGTCGTTGCGATGGGCGATCGGCTTGCAGCACGCCGCCTCTGAGCTGCGCGCGCAGAGTGGGCTCAAGCGCCCGACGCGTCTCCCGCGGCTGACCTGCGATGCCTTGGCGCTCGGCCTCGCGTACTACGCGGCCTATCTGCTGCGATTCGACGGCGATCCGCCTGGTCGCTACCACGATCTGTTCGTCCAGACACTCCCCTTCGCGATCGTCGGCGGACTGGCCTGCCTGGCACTGACCGGCAACTACGGCACAACGAACGTCGGCGCATTCCGGCTCGCCAAGGGGATCACGCTCACCACGCTGGCGCTCATCGCCTACGTCGCCCTCGTGCAACCGACCCTGGTCCTCACGGCGCAGGGCTTGGCGGTCCTCAACATCCCTGCGGGTGTCACCGTTCTCTTCGCCTTGACGGCCACCGCGGCGACACTGATCAACCGCGCCCTCCTTCAGTGGACGCGAGCCAGGGCATCAACGGCATGAAGCACCTTGACGAGGCCAAGGAACAGCGTCACGTGAGAAGCACTCACTCCGCCAGCGTCGCCTCCGTCACCTCAACCCCGGCGAGCGCGCGTTCAAGCTCGTCGTCCTCGTCGTAGTACAGCCAGAACGTCACGCCGACAGCCGGGTCGTCCATCGAGGCGGTCGCCCATAGCTCGACTAGAGGTGGGTCGGCCGTCTGAACTCGGAGCACACGTAGGCCGGGGCCGCGATGGCCATCGACCGTCATGCCCTCCAGGGCGTCCGGTGCGTCGCGCAGCGCGCGCAGCAGAGCGGCGAGCGCGAGCAGGTCGTCGCGAAACCAGAACGAGTCGATGTCGCACGTGATTCCGAGACCGCCGACGCGAAGGTGCATCGCGCAGTACGCGGCGCCGGGTGAAGCGGGCCCGTCGCCAATCTCGAGCGACGCCTCGGGACTGGCGAACACGATGGCCATGAGGCGGAACGCTAGCGAGTACTTCGCCGACCACGGAATCCAGCGCGGCCGGTGGACTGGGTGAGAAGATGTGCGTCAGTTGGCCGACGTGACGACCGACAGCCTGCGAGTGCTCGGCGGTTGCGCCGCGTGGCCCACCACGCCGGATTGGACGCTCGCATACACCGGGGACACCGGCGCGGACCCTGCGCTGAGCGAACTCAGCCGAGACGCCGACCTGTTCATCGTGGACGCGACCGATCACCACCAAGCCGCCGCTACCCCCGACGAGCGTTTCAACCTCCCTACAAGCCGTTGTCTTGAACCGTACGCGTGACGACGCTGCCATCGCTGTGGTGGATCTGGACGCGCTGGACCCCGTCGGGCAAGAGCAGGGTGTAGACGGCACCACGTCGGCCCCCGAGGAAGATCTTGCTCCAGTTCGGCTGGCGGTTGGCCTTGCTGACCGTGAAGACGCCGCATCCACCTCCCGCGCCCGCTTTCGAGGGTGGCGATTCGTCGTGCGCGCGACCAATCGACTCGAGCCTGCGCGCACCCAGTTGCTGCTCGGGAAGCTGGTCGGTGGCGCGGGGCTCCGCCGGGATGCGCTCCTGGTTCAGCGCCGGCGCGACGACCACGGTGAACACGGCCGCAGCCGCTGACACGGAGACCAGGATCATCAGGCCACGCAACCGGCGGTACGCGCCATGCGCGCCGACGCTCGCCGACCGTCGATGTCGCTTGACGCCGGCCGCGTCTTCGGCACGCTCGAAGGCTGAGTCGAGCTCCGCGCGCAGGTCCTCGAGGAGGTCAGGCACGGTTGGGCTCCTGGGTGAGATGACGGCGCAAGAGGCCGAGAGCTCGACTCGCGCGGGCACGGGCCGTCTGCTCGGTGATGCCAAGCGCTTGGGCGACGTCGCGGTACTCGCGCTTCTCGACGAACCCAGACAGTCGCGCATCCGACTGCTGGTGTGACGCCCGAACATTTTCGCCCGCGTCGGTTCGCGGCCCTCTGACGGCGTGTCCCGCCGGTACGAGCAGCACGTGCTGCGCGCCGATCCCGCACCCGCGGGCCGAGATCGCGCGCCTGCGTCAGCGGGTGAGGCGCACGCGGCGGGTGACGCTCACGCGCTGCCCACCGGCGGTCGCGGTCACGGTCAACGTCGCTTCGGCTCGCCGCTTGACCTTGCGACTCACACGGAACTTGAGTGTCCCCGCCCGGGTCGCGCGCGCGATCGCGAGCGTGCGCGGCGGCTTCGCGCGCAGCGTGAGCTTCGCCGAGAGCGTGCAGGCGGCCGAGCAGCGGACGGTGATCGCCGGGCCACGGCGGACGCTGCCGCGCCAGCGCGACAGGTCGGCGCGCAGCTTCGCCGGGGGTGTACCGGTGTCCGGCGCGGCCGGGGGCGGATCAGCGGTCACCGGCGCGGACGGCGCGGACGGGCCCCAGTCCGGGTTCTGGCCACCGGGAATCACCAGCGGCCGCGCGACGGACGCGCACGTCGTCGGGTCCGCGAGCGAGGCGACGTGGATGCCGTCCGCCTCTTCCCACGCGAGCGCGGTGCCGTCCGGCGACCATGTGGGCTCGCTGACGTCGCCGTTGAAGCCGGTCATCACGCAGCGCAACTGCGCGTTGGCGTCGTAGAAGCGCAGATCGTTCTGGTCGCCGATGGCGACGAGCTTGTCGCCTTGACGCGTGAGCTCGCCGTCGGTGAGCAACGTCTCCACGCCCGGATCGCCGAACCAGTCGGCGTAGCCGGCGCCAATCGTGTCGATGCCGACGTGCGACGTGCGCTGCGCGCCGTAGAACACGAGCACGCGACCGTCCGCGGTCCACGAGGGCGTGAGGTATCCACCGAGCGAGCCGGCGAAGACGCCCGGCTCGGTGCCCTGGTCGACGCTCGTGTACGCGACGGTGGTGCGCTCGCGATCGCTCAGCACGCCCGTGTTGAAGAAGTGGTAGGCGATCTTCGTGCCGTCGGGCGACACCTGTGGCGCGAGCGGTCCGACGAAGTTGCGGTTGTCGACCTTCACCGTCTCCAGCGGCGCGCCGATGCGGACGCCGTCGCGCCGGAAGCGGTGCAGCCGGCGCGGCGTACGCCCATCCTCGGCTGTCTGGCGGACCGCGACGAGCGTGCCATCGTCGGCCTGGCTCGGCCACGCGTAGCCGCCGTCGGTCGTGATCCGCGCCTCGCGCGACCCGTCCGGCGCGGAGACGTAGCCGTCGCCGCCGCGCGCGAACGCGAGGCTGCCGCCGCCGGCCTGCGCCGCCACAGCGCGTGGGCGCCGGGCGGCCGCCGCGAACGCGGCGCGCT
>JAPDDQ010000292.1 GCA_027587225.1 Solirubrobacter taibaiensis | reverse complement strand
TCGTCTACAGAGTATTTAGGTTCACCTAAGCTGTAGTCGATAAATTCAAGCGATAGATTTTCCGTAAAGTCTTCAATCGGAGAAATGTCTTGGAACATTTCTCGCAAACCCTCATCAAGAAACCACTGATAAGAAGAGGTTTGAATTTCGATAAGATTTGGTAACTCTAATACTTCACTAATACGGGCATAACTTCTTCGTTGGCGGTGGCGTCCGTATTGAACTAGTTGACCTGTCAACTGCTTCACCCCTCAAATCATGAGTATTATAAATGCACAAAAAAATTTGTGCAAAATCACAAATAAATACAACTACTGCTATTAGCGTAGTCTCTTTCTCTTAAAGATAAATACGTTGAGTCTTTCTACCTGCTCAAAAAAGAAAAATGGCTTCTATAAGAAAACCATCATTCTGTTTCATAATCTGCTGATTTTACTATCTTTTCCAAGAGAAACAAAAATATACATCTTTCTCAACGCAGAAAATCATATATTGGCATTGTATAATGTTAACATAGCCAAAAATAACCGTCAACGTTTTTTTGATTTTATGATATAATATCCTTTTTTCTTTTCTACAACCTCAACCTCAGAAAATACTTCTTCTAGTTTTTTTAGCGCAGACGGTGCACCTTGTTTCTTTTGAATAACAATCCAAAGTTCTCCACCTGGAACTAAATACTCCACAGCTTTTTCTAAAATCTCATGTACGATATCTTTACCCGCACGAATTGGAGGGTTAGATAGAATAGCAGCATACTT
>JAPDDQ010000291.1 GCA_027587225.1 Solirubrobacter taibaiensis | reverse complement strand
CAATAATACGAACTCATGGTGGTGTAGCTTTATCATCTTTCCACCGCAAAATATCGGATTATGTAAATCGTGAGGAAAAAGAAATTGAATATAAGATATCTATTGGAAAGCAAGCTGCTTCTTTTGTAGGAGATAATGAAATTATTTATCTTGATGTTTCAACAACTGTTAACTGTATGGCTTCATTTTTGACAGCAAGTAACATAACGGTTGTTACGAATTCAATTGATACAGTAAATCATTTAATGGATATGGAGAATGTAAATATTCATATTTTGGGTGGAGAATTAAATAAACACTCACGTTATATGGCGGGTTTTTCTGCAATGGAGAAACTAAAAGATTATCATTTTGATAAAGTTTTTATTGGATCACCCGGTCTTACAGAAGATGGTGTTTATTATGCGTATGAGGAAGATATTCATTTTAAGCGTCAAATTGTTAAACAAACGAATGGAGTGTTTTTACTTGCCGATGAGACAAAAATGAATCAACGTCAAAACTTTAAGGCGCTGTCATTAGAATCAATAGATACAATTATTACGAATGGTCTTATTCCCGGCAATTTAGAAAGAGTAGTGAAAGAATATGGAATTGAGCTAATCACTGGAGTGAAGTAAAGGGGGACGTAAAAATGAAGGGAATTATATTTGATATTGACGGAACAATGTTAGATACGGAAAAAGCAGTTTTATATTCATTACAGAGAACGTTGCGAGATGAAGGGATGAATTATTCATTAGAAAAGCTACATTTTGCATT
>JAPDDQ010000290.1 GCA_027587225.1 Solirubrobacter taibaiensis | reverse complement strand
ATATTTAATTCGTGAATATCGACTTGGGGAAATCGTCATTGGAAATGAAGTGATGATTGGAGCGAATGTAACAATATTACCAGGTGTGAAAATTGGAGACGGTGCGACTGTCTCAGCTGGCACACTTGTTCATAGAGATGTACCGAGCGGTGCTTTCGTAGGTGGAAATCCAATGCGTATTATTTATACGAAAGAGCAAATGACCGCCAGAGAAGGTTCATGGTGAAAATGTAACATTTCTCCTCTTTTTTTATGAATAAAAAGGAAATAATTGAGTATAATATACTGTTTTGTTTTTTACGGAATCGTTTATACTTATAGATAGAAGAATGTGTGAACGAAGAAAACAAAAAACTGGAGGATATATGGGGAAAAATCAAAGGATATATAAGGAGAACGGACAAGTTATCTCTTTTAATCAATTAGCGGACTTCTTTTATAAAAAAGGGATGAGAGCTTACAAAGGACAAAAATTGCAAGATGCAATTAAATATTTTCGAAGAGCGGCACAAAGTGAGAAGGAGCCGTTTATTTTATGTCAATTAGCAACAGTATTATCTGAGGCTGGTGAATATCAAGAGTCGAATCAAACCTTCTTAAAGTTAGTTAGATCTAATCCTGAACTTGAACAGTGCTATTATTTTATTGCAAATAATTATGCATATATGGGGTTATTTCAACAGGCGAAGAAATATGCAGATCGTTATTTAGAAGTTGCAAAAGAGAAGGAATTCGTAGAAGATACATTAGAACTTCTTGAGAT
>JAPDDQ010000289.1 GCA_027587225.1 Solirubrobacter taibaiensis | reverse complement strand
TTGGCTTACTTGTTTTTTCAAACATGTCTTCCATTGCTTCAACATATTCATCCCATTTTTCACGATTACGCCAATCTTCGTCTGTAATTTTCCATCTTTTCAAAGGATTTTTCTCTCTATCTTTAAATCTCTTTAACTGTTCCTCTTTACTTATATGGTAGAAGAACTTCCCCATTATGTAATGGTCATCTGTTAGTAGTTTTTCAAAATCATTAATCTCATCATATGCTCTCATCCACTCTTCCTTTGTAGCAAAACCTTCAACACGCTCAACTAACACACGACCGTACCATGAGCGATCAAAAATAGTAATTTGCCCGTACTGTGGAATTTTGCGCCAGAAACGTTGCAAATAATGGTAACGTTTTTCATGAGGTGCAGGCGCTCCAATTGGATCTACTTGGAACCCACGTGGGTCAAGATGTTCCGTCACCCGCTTAATTGCCCCACCTTTACCAGCCGCATCCCATCCTTCCATAACACGCATAACCGCGATTTTTTCTTCTTTCAAAATTTGTTGTAATGCTAATAAGCGCCTTTGATATTTTTCGAGTTTCTTATTGTACTTAGATTTTGATTCAATTTTTTTCGTTAAGTCTACTTTAGCAAGATGTCCATTTTCCATAAAACAAATCCCCCTTGTTGTATGACAATGTTATTTTAACATTTTTTGGTAATTTTTTCATATCCTAAAAAACTGTGTAGAAACATCTCTACACAGCTTCCCTCTCTAATTTCACATATACAAGCACATTTAACTACAT
>JAPDDQ010000288.1 GCA_027587225.1 Solirubrobacter taibaiensis | reverse complement strand
CACTTACTTCATGAGATTTTGCAACGCCAGGGAAAGGTTTGTTACCTTCACCAAGATTATACAAACCTTCAAATACGTTTCTCATTACTTGACCAGAATCAGTATCTGTAGCACGAGCCGTATCCATTGTTCGTATTTCAGTAGGTGAAGATAAGTTTAAAACCTGTTTACTAGGTACCTCGTCTTTTGCATTTGCTCCGCTTGCTTCGTTTTTATAACTACCGCAACCAGTTAATAAAATACTTACTCCTACAACTGATGCAATACCGGGTACAAACTTCTTTTTCATTTGATTTTCCTCCTAAATAATTAAGTTTGGATGATGATGAGGGAAATGAAAAATAAAAAATCCCTCTTTTCATATTGAGAAAGAGGGATTTTTACGTACAAGTTATGCACCCGTATATAAACGAAGTCCCTCATTCTATCTTTCAAGCATAAAGCTTGCAGGAAGTGGCACAGTATTCAAAATGAACCTGTTGCCGAGGTTTCAAAGGGCCAGTCCCTCCACCTCTCTTGATACAATGAGTAAACGAATAAATTTTATTAATTTTTGTGTTTCTTTGATAATTCAAAATCTTACACCTTGAATAATGAAGTGTCAACTAAATGAAATATAGTTTAAATTTTCAGTTTTCTACTAGAAGTTAAAGTTATCTGGATCTGGACCAACGCGACGATCTTCATTTAAAGCTTGAATTGCTTTCATATCATCAGCACTTAATTCAAAGTCGAAGATGTTTGCATTTTCAATAATGCGATGTTC
>JAPDDQ010000287.1 GCA_027587225.1 Solirubrobacter taibaiensis | reverse complement strand
GGAAGAAGTAATAGCGTTAATAGCCAAAGACGAAAGAAGGCGTACGAAGATTCGCTTCAACAGAGTATCGTAACATCGTTACAGACCTGGAAATTTGAGGGATGTTTTACAGTGGAAGATGGACGCAATGTAATTAGAGAATGGGCTCATATGTCAGTAAAACCGACGGCGTTCCTTGTATCTTGTAACCATATTGCAGCGGGGATGGTTACAGAAGCAAAAAAACAAGGAATTCGTATTCCAGAGGATATTACGATTATCGGGTGTGATGATCAAGAGGTGGCAGATATATTGGGTATAACGACGATTTCGCATTCTAGTAAAAACGTTGGAGTAAAAGCGTTTGAATTATTATATGAAAAGATTAATGAAGAGAAATTAGATGTGAAGCATATAGAGTTATTACCAGAGTTAGTAGATAGAGAAACGACATAATTGAGAAGGTGTGAAAATCGCTTTTCAAAATTTCGTTTGGTATAATTATGGACAATCTATGAGGGCTAAAAGGGGTTTTGATATGAGATCAAAAGTAGTAAAAGTAATTCTACTCATTACAATTGCATCTTTCTGTTTATTTGCATATGGCTTTGTTTCAGGTGTAAATGATGTATTAAATCCGAAAGCTTCAAATTTAATTAAAAAGACCGATGTAGTGACAAAAGAGAAAAAGAAAACGGGAACGTTACAAATCGTTAGTTTAGGTGATTCATTAACGCGTGGCGTTGGTGATAAAGAAGGAATTGGCTATGTTGGGCGAATGAAAGAGG
>JAPDDQ010000286.1 GCA_027587225.1 Solirubrobacter taibaiensis | reverse complement strand
TGAAAACGACTGAATTGTGTGTAAGTTTGCGCATAGGTTCTTTTTTATTGTATAAAATATTCAGAAAGGAAAATACATGAAAAAAAGTCTAAAAAACCCTTGAAAACGCTATGTTATTTTAAAATATTGATAATTCTCCAGACGCTTGAATTCTGGAATAAAACCGACTAATATAGGGAAGTATTATGTTAAATTTCTATGACAAAATTCGTACGATTTTTTGACTGCGTTTTGTTATGATATAGAATGTGATAAATTCCACATTCTTGACAAATAGAGTTTTTAGTACTTGGTATTATTTCTCATTACTATTATATAAAGAAAAGGGTTGTGATTTGGTGAAGACTCCAAAAATCGTAGTTTTAGGTGCAGGTTATGGCGGGATGATTACGACTGTTCGTCTGCAAAAAGCATTATCTGTAAATGAAGCTGAAATTACGCTAGTAAACAACAACAGCTATCACTACCAAGCGACTTGGTTACACGAGAGCGCAGCTGGTACATTACAAGATGAAAAAATCTGTCTAGATATTCAAGACGTTATTGATACAAATAAAGTGAACTTTGTACAAGACACAGTAGTAGAAATTAAAGCTGCTGAAAAACGCATTATCTTAAAAGACGGCGAGTTAGAGTATGACTACTTAGTAATTGGTCTTGGTTTCGAATCAGAAACATTCGGAATTACAGGATTAAAAGAGCATGCATTCTCAATCGCTAACATTAATGCAACTCGTGAAATTCGTGAGCATATGGAAGCTAGTTTC
>JAPDDQ010000285.1 GCA_027587225.1 Solirubrobacter taibaiensis | reverse complement strand
AATAACTGCGCATCGTCGTTAATGGCGTCCTTAATTCATGAGAGACATTTGCCACAAACTCACGGCGTTCCCGTTCTATACGTTCCTGCTCTGTTACATCATATAGTACAGCAATTAAGCCGTTTGCCTTCCCTGTTTCTTTTTGAATAACAGAGAAACTAGCACGTAAAATATATGGTTCGTTTCTCGTACTAAAATCTAATAAAACAGAATCTGGCTCTTCATATAAATGATCGAGCGTAAATTCTTCCTGTATCCCTAATACCTCTAAAACAGATTGATCGAGCGCTGTTTCACGAGAAACATTTAACATCTTTTCCGCAGGATCATTTAGTAAAATAATATCCCCTTTTCGGTCAGTAGCAATTACTCCATCTGTCATATGTGATAAAACAGATGATAATTTACGCCTTTCACTTTCTGTAGAAGAACGAGCTTGTTGTAATTTTTTTGATAAATTATTGAAGGATAATGCCAGTTGTCCAATTTCATCATGGCTATGCACTTTTACTTTTCTCGAATAATTTCCTTTTGCCATTTCGATTGCTTGTCTCCGCATATCTGAAATTGGTCTTGTAATTGTTTGAGCCAATAAAATCCCAAGTACGGCCGTTACTAATAAAGCAATTACTGTTCCCGTAGCAAAAATTTGATTTATATCCTTCATTTGTTTATATACATCTTCCATAGATGCCACAATGTAAATAACACCAAGCGCATCCTTACCGTTATCATCTAGAATCGGAGTAAGCATAACTTGAACACGAT
>JAPDDQ010000284.1 GCA_027587225.1 Solirubrobacter taibaiensis | reverse complement strand
TTTATCTTCTCCAATAATCCTTACTTCTCGCTCCAACTTCACGCCAAATTTCTCTTCAACTGTCTTTTGTACGAAGTGAATTAAATCGATGTAATCTTGTGCTGTTCCGTTATCAACATTCACCATAAACCCAGCGTGTTTTAAAGAAACTTCTACTCCACCAATTCGCTTACCTTGTAGTCCTGAGTCTTGAATTAACTTACCAGCAAAGTTATTTGGTGGGCGCTTAAATACGCTACCACATGAAGGATATTCTAGAGGCTGTTTTGACTCACGTTTAAACGTTAAATCATCCATTTTTGCTTTAATTTCTTCATGTACACCTTCTTCAAGTTCAAATCTCGCTTCAAGAATAATGTAATGGTTGTTCGCAAATACACTCTTACGATATCCAAATTCAAATGCTTCTTTCGTCAAAGTACGTAGCTCTCCATCACCTGTCATTACGACAGCTTCTGTTAATACAAACGAAATTTCACCGCCGTATGCACCAGCATTCATATATAATGCTCCGCCAACTGAACCTGGAATACCACAAGCAAACTCAAGACCCGTTAAGTTATGGTCTAAGGCAATACGTGATACGTCAATAATTGCTGCACCACACTGTGCTACAATCGTCGTTCCTGTTACAGTAACACCTGTAATATGAATTAAACTTACTGTAATCCCGCGAATTCCACCATCTTTAATAATGACATTCGATCCATTTCCTAAAAACGTAACTGGAATATTATATTCGTTCGCATATTTGATAACTTCTTGAATTTC
>JAPDDQ010000283.1 GCA_027587225.1 Solirubrobacter taibaiensis | reverse complement strand
GAAAAAGAAATATATCAATGGTACGGAACCAATGGTAGCCCCTCATCGATTGGAGCTCCAATTCGATGCATCTAGACCAAATGAAAAGTGGTTTACGGATGTAACTTATTTATTATTTGGAGAGCGTACCTTGTATTTATCAACGATTATGGATGCCTTTAATCGTGAAATTATTAGTTGTGTCATCAGCGAATCACAAACACTGACATTGGCGATGAAGACATTAAAACAAGCAATGAGAGGGCGAAAAGTAAAAGATGTACTTCTTCACTCGGATCAAGGAAGTATTTATACAGCAAAAGAATTTCAAGCGTATGCCAAAGAAAACGGCATGATCACCAGCATGTCCCGGAGAGGAAATTGCCATGATAATGCCGTCATGGAAAGCTTCTTTGGTCATTTGAAAAGTGAAGCTTTCTATTCACAAAAGATAACAAAAGTATCCAACACAACTGTGCGAAAGATTGTGCTAGAATACATTCATTACTACAATTGTGTGCGAATTCAAGAAAAATTAAACCACCTATCCCCTAAAGAATTTAGGGAACAAGTGGTTTAGGTGTTTTGATTGGTGTCCCGTTTTCGGGGTTCACTTCATGTTAAAGTAAGGTGTTTTTTTATTAAATAAACAATCCAGCGATTGTCGCAGATAAAATAGAAGCAAGTGTTGATGCAAATAGCATTTTCCAACCAAATTTAGAAACAACGCTTCCTTGCTTTTCAGAAAGGGCACGGATTGTACCAACGATTGCACCAATTTGGCTAATACTT
>JAPDDQ010000026.1 GCA_027587225.1 Solirubrobacter taibaiensis | reverse complement strand
GGGCGGCGCGAGGCGCGACGCGGCGGCGCGAGGCGCGGCGGCTCGGGCGGCGCGAGGCCACGGAGCGGTGCGGCCGCGCGAGACGAGGCTCGGTAGTTGCGAGGCGCGAGGCGGCGCGGAGTCCCGGGAGCTGGCCGTCCCCGGGGCGTTCGCCGCTCGGATCGGGTGCGGTGCGGTTGGCCACCCCTGAGCGCGGCCACTCTCCGCGACGCGTTCTCGCGGCGGCCCCATGGGCGCGGGGTCGCCGCGCTGGGACTGTGGAGGCATGCTCACGACCCTCTCCTCCCGCACCGAGACGCGGCTCGCACGGGCCGGGTTCGGCGTGCTCGCGCTGCGGGTGTTCGATGACACCGTCCTGCAACCGCCGGCCGGCGTGCCCGTCACGGAGCGGCCGCTCGCGGCGCTGTTGCCGCTCGCCGCCCTCGCGCTGCTCGCGTGGGCCTATTCCCGGCTGAGAGGCGCTGCACGGGCCGCGCTCACGATCCTCGTCGGCGTGCTCGGGATCGCGTCCGGGGTTGACGCCGTCTACTACACGCAGGAGCTCGGGCTGCGCTCCCAGGACGTGACGGGCTGGCTCGCCCTGCCCGCGAGCGTCGGCCTGATCGGGCTGGCCGGCGCCACGCTGTGGCGGACGCGCCGGCGGACCGGCCGCTATCTCGCCCGTCGCACCGCGCTCGGCGCGGGCGGGCTGGTCGCGCTCGCGTTCGGCGTGATGCCGTTCGCCGTCGGCTACGTGAAGACGCACACGGCCCGGGCGGTCGTGCCCGCGGACCGGCTGGGCATCCCGCACGAGACCGTCTCGTTCGAGTCCAGCGACGGGCTCACCCTGCACGGTTGGTACGTCCCGTCGCGCAACGGCAAGGCGATCATCGCCTTTCCCGGTCGCAGCGGCCCGCAGGACCAGGCGCGGATGCTCGCCCGCCACGGGTACGGCGTGCTGCTGTTCGACCGCCGCGGCGAGGGCCGTTCTGACGGCCAGCCGAACGCGATGGGCTGGGGCGGCGAGTCCGACATCAAGGGCGCGATCGCGTTCCTGGAAGCCCGCGGCATCGACCGGATCGGCGGAATCGGCCTCTCGGTCGGGGGCGAGCTGATGCTCGAGGCGGCGACGAAGACGACGAAGCTCGACGCGGTCGTCTCCGAGGGCGCGGGCGCACGCACGATGGCCGAGACGTTCGACCTTCCGGGCCGCCCCACGCATGATCGCTGGCTCGGGGCCGTCCAGTACGCGCTCCACGACCTGGGGATCTTCGTGAGCACGGGTGACACGCCCCCGGAGCACCTGGGCTCTCTCGTGGAGAAGATCGAGCAGCCCACACTGCTGATCGCGGCGCCGAACACGCGGAACGGCGAGAAGCTCAACCGCGTCTACGCCGAGGGCTCAGAGGCTCAGCTGTGGGAGATCCCCGAGTCCAAGCACATCCAGGCGATCAAGGCCCGGCCGGCCGAGTACGAACGCCGCGTCGTCGGCTTCTTCGACGAGGCCCTTTAAACGACAAACGCCCGCGGCCTCTCGGCCGCGGGCGCCCGCCTCAGAACGAAATGGTTCTTAGATCGACGTCACGTTGACGGCGTTCGGGCCCTTCGGGCCGTTCTCGGCCTCGAAGGACACCTTCGCGCCCTCGGCGAGGGTGCGGAAGCCGTTGCTGTTGATGCCGGTGTGATGGACGAACAGGTCCTTGCCACCGTCGTCGGGCGTGATGAAGCCGAAGCCCTTCTCATCGCTGAACCACTTCACGGTTCCGGTTGCCATTGGGTGATGCCTCCACGTGGGATTGTGTGCTGCGAACGCGGAGGAGCCTTGGAGCAACTTGCGGGCGCTGCGCACTACTGATGGCCTTGTTGGCCCTTACCCCACACATTCTAGACAGATCCTGCCTCCTCATGCATCGCCCACGCCATAGGATCTTCACAAGGCACCACGACGAGGGAGAGACGGGTGGGCGACCAGGAACTCGAGTTCGCGGAAAAGTGGCGCGACAACGCGTACGGCTGCTTCTCCTCCGGGCACAAATTCTGCCGCGAAGTCTGCCCCGTGATGCAGGTCACGCGGAACGAGAATCACACGCCCACGGCCTTCCACGCGAGCATCGTCGCGATGGAGAAGGGCCTCGTCGAAGTGGAGGACGTGGCCGACGACTTCGTCCACTGCACCCAGTGCGGCGCGTGCGAGCTCCGCTGCCCGAACACGCTGTTCACCGGCGACTTCTACCGCCACCGGACTCGAACCGTGGACGTCGTGAAGGCCATGCGGGCCCTGATGGTGGACACGGGCAACGAGCAGCCGAACTGGAAACTGTGGAACGAGCGCCTCGCGCAGGACCACAACGAGCCGGTCCTGGGCGACGTCCGCGTCAGCCAGGAGCACGTCGCGGACTGGGCCGACGGGCTGGACATCCCGATCGGCGGCGACACGATCCTGTTCGTCGACTGCGAGGCCGCGTTCTACCGGACCTCCTATACGCGTGCCTTCGCGCAGCTCCTCCAGATGGCCGGCTACGAGTTCGGCCTGATGCGCGAGCAGTGGTGCTGCGGCGGCCCGGCGGCCGAGATGGGCTACCGGGACCTGGCGCTCAAGCACGCCAAGCACAACGTCGAGGACTGGCGCGCGGTCGGCGCCAAGCGCATCATCGCGCCTGACCCGCACGACTTCATCGCGTTCACCGAGGACTACCCCAAGTACTTCCCGGGCGACTATGAGTTCGAGATCGTGCTCGGCATCGACCTGATCCACGAGCTCGTGCAGCAGAACAAGATCGAGCTCAAGCACCCCGTCGAGCGCACGGTCACCTACCACGACCCGTGTCGCCTGAACAAGCGCAAGGGCGTCCACGAGGCCCCGCGGGAGCTCATCCGCGCGATCCCCGGCATCACCTTCAAGGACGTGGACCGCGTCACGCAGTGGTCCTACTGCTCCGGCGGCGGCGGTGGACTGCCGATCGAGAAGCCGGAGATCACGGCCGAGATCTCCAAGCGGCGCGTCGCCAAGGCGGCCGAGCTGGAGGTCGACACGCTCATCAGCGCCTGTCCGTGGTCCGAACGCCCGCTCTCGACCGCCGGGCACGAGGCCAACATCGGCGTGATGGACCTGTTCGAGCTGCTCGCGATCAGCGCGGGGATCGAGCCGTGAGCCCCGTCGCCTTCAAGAGCGCCGTCGACGACCACGTCATCGACGAGCTCCGGGCGATCATCGGCGACGACCTGCGCGTCCGCGCCGACCAATCGTCCCGCGCGTTCCGTTCCCGGGTCCCCGCGCCGTTCCCGGTGCACCGCTGGGCCGATCACTTCCCGGACGTCGTGATCCTCCCCAAGACCGCGCTCGAAGTGAGCGAGGTCGTCAAGCTCGCCAATCGCCACCGGATCCCGATCGTCCCCCGCGCCGGCGGTACCGGGCTGTCCGACGGCGCCGTCCCGCTCCGCGGCGGGATCATGATCGACTGCAAGCTCATGAACCAGATCCACGAGATCGACCTCGTGGACAGAACGGTGACCGTCGGGCCGGGCATCAACATGCTCAAGCTCAACGAGGAGCTCAAGCAGCACGGCGTCATCTATCCCGACGACCCCGCCTCGTACCCGTGCAGCCTCGTCGGCGGCCGGATCGGCACCGGCGGCTGGTCGCTCCTGGGCTCGCGCTACGGCCACACGCGCGACCTCGTGATCAGCATGGAGGTCGTCCTCCCCACCGGCGAGATCGTCGAGATCGCCGAGGGCGGCGGCCGCAAGCTGCGCAAGTCCTCCACGGGCCTCACGCTCAAGCAGCTATTCACCGGCCACCAGGGCACGCTCGGGATCACGACCCAGGCGACGCTCGAGCTGGTGCCGCGCCCCGAGGTGGAGTTCGCCGCGTTCTTCGCCTTCGACGACTACATGAAGGCCTGGGAGACGACCGGCATCCTGACGAAGTCGGGCCTGGCCACGATCGCGGGTGTGGTGCTCTTCGACGAGCACAAGATCAAGTACCTGCGCCGGGACGACGAGGCCTACATCCCGCAGCCGGACTCCGTCAGAGCCGTGGTGGCCGTGGCGATGTACGGCCGCAAGATCGAGGTCGAGCCGGCGTCGAAGGAGATCATGCGGCTGGGCCGCAGCAACACCGGCAAGTACCTGGGTGACGAGATCTCCGCCGGCGACTGGGCCTCCCGCCACGACCGCTACGCCACGCCCCTGCACGGCCGCGACCTCAACGGCCAGGCCGTGCTCATGAGCTGGCACTGCGAGGACGCCGCGCTCAACTACTCCGTCCTCCCGCAGGTGCGCGAGGAGTGGCACGCGATCGTCGCCCGCTACCGCGAGCAGTACGGCATCTTCGACGACTGGGGCATGTTCGCGTACACGTCCGGCGCCCATAAGCCCTGGGCCGACTACCTGGTGGAGATCGACGTGGGCATCTGGGAGCAGAAGCTCAACGACGAGTACTGGGCGGCCTGGGTGAGCTGCAAACGCGAGATCGCCGAGGTCAGCCTCAAGTACGGCGGCTCGATCACCGCCTGCCACGGCGCGACGCGCGAGGGCGACGCCGACCTCGTCCCCGAGGAGATGGGCAGCGCCTGGCCGGTCGTGAAGGCGATCAAGAAAGCCCTCGACCCGAACAACATCATGAACCCCGGCAAGCAGTCACTCGACGAGGCCTACGAATGACCATCTGGCGCCTCGGCGATCAGACGCCGCCAGAAGCGAAGCGCATCACCGACACCGTCATCGAACGGTTGGAGCATCAGTACGAGGTCGACCCCGACCTCATGCAGATCACCCCACAGCAGGACATGCCGGTCTGGGACTCCCGCCGCATCTTCAACGCCCGCTGGGATCACCTGGACTGGATGCACGACCACTTCGCCGACGAGGTCCTGCTCGCCGGCGAGGACTCCGAGACGATGCCAGAGGAGCACTCATGAGGTTCAGCTACTGCATGCTGCCCGACTACTCGTTCGACGACATGATCGACATGATCAAAACGGCGGACGACCTCGGCTTCTATGCGTGCTATTCGGTCGACGAGACCTGGCACAAGGACCTGTGGGTGCTGTTCAGCGCCGCCGCGCGGGAGACGAAGAACATCCGCTTCGGCCCGAACGTCACGCACGTGTTCCTGCGCGAGCCGACGCTGATCTGCCAGCAGATGGCTTCGCTGGACGAGCTCACCGGCGGCCGCACGGAGATCGTCGTCTCCACCGGCAACTTCGGCCTCCTCAGCCAGTACAAGATCGACTGGGAGGGCCAGAAGCCGCTCAGCCGCCTGAAGGAGGCCATCCACGTGATGCGCACCTTCCTCGCCGAGGGCGCGATCACGTTCGAGGGCGACTTCTTCAAGTACAGCGGCCTGTACACGTTCGCCCGGCCGGTCCAGGAGGGCGGGATCCCGATCAAGATGGGCGCGATGAAGGGCCCGCGCTCGTTCCGCACGGCGGGCGAGATCGCCGACGGCATGCACCAGGCGCTCGCGTACAGCCGCGAGGCCTACGACTACTCGTCCGGGCTGCTCAAGGAAGGCGCCGAGAAGGCCGGGCGCTCCTACGAGGACCTGGACAACGGCGCCTGGACGGTGACCGTGGTGAGCGAGGACTCCGCCGCGGCCAAGACGGCGGCGCGCATCCTGGTCGCGTTCTACATCTCCTCGATGCCGCCCGAGCAGCTCGCGCGCCACGGCATCGACGCGAGCGAGCTGGCCCCGGTGGTGGAGGCGCTCGGCGGCGGCGACGTCGCGAAGGCCATCAGCCTGTTCGAGCCGCACTACGCCGAGAAGCTCAGCCTCGCGGGCACGCCCGAGGAGGTCGTGGAGAAGATCAAGACCGACATCGAGCCGGCCGGCGTGAACCACATGATCCTGTCGCTGGCCGACCCCGCCCTGGTGAAGCTCTTCAGCGGCGAGGACGTGCCGAACGTGCCCAGCATCCAGGGCCAGCTCAAGCTCGTTCACGACCGCGTCATGCCCGCGTTCGGGTAACCGCACCCCCACACTCGCGCCTCCCTGTCTGCGGGGGGAGGTCAAGCCGGAGATGATCGATCGCAATGGCTGCACTGACCTCCTCCCGCTCCGACTCCGTCGGCTACGGCGTCACGCTGACCTTCGAGACGCTCGGTGCCGACTCTCCCCTTCGCGTTCGTCCCTGGGACGACACGCTCCTGCGCGTGATCGACGGCGTGATCGCGCTGCGCTACGACGGCGAAGAGCATCTGCTCTCCCCCGGCGGCGAAGCGATCGTGCCCGCCGGCTTCCACCACACCATGTGCGCCGTCACGGGTGAGGCGCGAATCGTGATGGGCTACCGCCGAGCCTTCAAGGGCGCCGCGTAAGCGTCGCGTCGCCCAGGGGGCGACGCTTGGGCGAGTTCGGCGGAGCCGAGCCCGGGTGTGTCACGCCTCGCGAACTCGCGGCGCGCTGGTGAGCGCAGCGATTAGCTGGTCCCAACCGCGGACCAGCTGGTCGAGTGAGTACCCGAGCAGCCTGCGCATCCGCAGGTGCTGGGCCGGGTCGAGCATCGCGATCAGCGACTCGGCCGTGTAGCGCGCATCCAGGTGCGGCGCGGCCTCCTCGAGCAGGATCCGCAGGTGCGTCGTGTAGAGCGCGAGCACGCCCGCGGACTCCCTCACGGTCGGCGCGGCCGCGACCATCAGCTCCGCGTGCGTTTCCAGCAGGTCGAGGAACCCCGCGCCGAACGCGTGCAGCCGCTTGGCGGCCGGCACGCCCGGACCGAGCGGCGGCGGCCCGGAGATGAGCGCGTTCTGGAATTCCTTGGTCTGGTCGTCGAGCAGCGCGAAGGCGAGCCCGGCCCGGTCGCCGAAGCGCCGGTACAGCGTGCCGGTTCCGACCTCCGCGCGCTTGGCGACGTCGTCCATCGAGACGCCGTCGATGCCCCCGCATTCGTCGACGAGCGTGCCCGCCGCGGCGAGAATCCGCTCGCGGTTGCGGGCCGCGTCGGCCCGCTCGCGTGGCTGCTCTTGGAACTGCGGGAGCTCGAACATCACGCCTCGACCGGGGCCGTGACCTCCCGCACCAGGTCGGCGAGGAGATCCTTGAAGCGTTGGGTGAGCTCGGGGTCGTTGAGGCTGCCGTCGTCCGCGAAGGCGTAGTCGGCGAGGCCGACCGGGAGCTCGGTCTCGACCGGGTGTGCGCCGGAGGCCTTGAGCACCTTGCGCACCTCGGCCTGCGCCCACACGGCACCGAACAGCCCGGTGCTCGCGCCGACGACGGCGGCGGACTTGTTCTTGAGCACGTTCTCGGGGAACGGGCGCGAAGCCCAGTCCAGCGCGTTCTTGAGCGCGCCGGGGAGCGACGCGTTGTATTCCGGTGTGGCGATCAGCAGAGCGTCAGCTTCCTCGATCGCGCGGAAGAATTCCAGGACCGGCTCCGGCGGAGTGGTCTCGAGGTCTTCGTCGAAGGCCGGGATGCCCGCGATGTTGTCCCACTCCACCAGCTCGACCCCAGGCGGGAGCAGGGTGCTCGCCGCCTGGAGGAGCCGACGGTTGTGGGATCCTCGGCGCAGGCTGCCGGCGATACCGAGGATCCGCACTGCGGTTAGGCCTGCTCGACGAGCGCGAGCTCGATGATCAGCGTGACCTCGTTGGCGAGCGCCTTGCCGCCGGACGGCAGCGGGGCGTTCCAGTTGATCTCCCACTGCGTGCGGTCGATCACGGTCTCGAGGTTCAGGTGCGCGCGCGTGTTGCCGAAGGCGTCGGCGGCCGGCGCGACCCAGGTGCCCTTGGCGGTGACCGGGTGCGTGATGCCCTTGATGGTCAGGTCGCCCTTGACCTCGGCGGTGTTGTCGTCGGCGACGGCGATGTCCGTGGAGACGAAGGTGACCTCCGGGTGCTTGTCGGCGGCGAAGAAGTCGTCGCTGAGGACGTGCGCGCGGAACTGCTCGGGCGTGCGGATGGAGATCGACTCGACCTTCGCCGCGCCCTCGAGCTTGCCGTCGACGAGCGTCGCGGTGACCTCGTCGAGCGTGCCCTTGAACAGGGAAACACCCTGATAACGGACGGCGAACGCGAAGTTCGAGTGGACGGGATCGGCGTTGTACGTGCCGGCGAGCGGGCTGGTGGTGGTGCTCATGGGATGTCCTCCGAAGACTGGGCTTGACCCGTAAACGGAACCGATTCCGCTTACGGAGGACACTGTAGCGCAACCAATTTCAGATGCAACTACTCGTAAACCTGATCGGTTTTCGTGCAGACCTTTCCGCCCGGTCCCATGGCGCGCACGGTCACGCGATCCGGCCCGCTGTAGTCCTTCATCCGGTGGGTGTAGGTGAACGGGCCGTGGCGGGTGCCGCGCCAGGCGACGTGGCCCTCGTGGACGACGACGACGCGCCAGTCCGCGGGCTCGGTCACGCGGACCGTGGCCTCGATCTCCTTCCCGTCGCTCCGCAGGTCGAGCGTGAGGCACTCGGCGGCGGCCTGGACGCTGCTCCCGCAGCCCGTGAGCAGCAGGACGAGCAGGAGCAGACGGCGGCGCGGCATGCACCTCGCAAGGTGCCACCGCGACGGTCCGGGACTCAATGAGACTTTCGGCCCACTCCGTTGCGCTCCGCCCACAGCGCGGCCTGGGTGCGGTCGGTCACGTCGAGTTCGCGGAAGACGCGCGTCAGGTGCGACTTGACGGTCTTCTCGCTGATCTCCAAGCGGCGCGCGATCAGCTTGTTGGGGAGGCCTTCGACCAGTGCGTCGAGGACTTCTCGCTCTCTCTGGGACAGACCGGCGAGCGGGTCGGGTTCGCTGCGGGCACTCAGGACCGTGCGCGCGGCGCGCGGGTCCAGCGGGGACTCGCCGCGGGCGGCGGCGCGGATGCCCTCGGCGACGTCCTCGGACGCGGCGTCCTTGAGCAGGTAGCCGCACGCCCCGGCCTCGAGCGCGCCGAGGATGCGGGCGCGGTCGGAGAACGCGGTGAGCACGAGCACGTTCGTCTGGAGCTGGGCGAGGATCTTGCGCGTGGCCTCGATCCCGTCCACGCGCGGCATGTCGAGGTCCATCACCACCACGTCGGGCCGGAGCTGCGTGGCCTTCTCGATCGCTTCGGCACCGTCGGCCGCGGTGCCGACGAGCTCCACGTCCTCGAGCCCGCCGATCAGGCGGCCGAGGCCGTCACGGATGACGCCGTGATCGTCGGCGAGCAGGACGCGGATCATCGCGGGACCTCCAGCGTGACGGTCGTGCCCCGCCCGAGGGCCGAGTCGATGGTGAGCGTGCCGTCGGCCTGCGCGACGAGGTCGCCGAGCAGCGAGAGGCCGACGTGGCCCTCCTCGGCGCGGCCGGCGCGCTGGGCGGCGTCGAAACCGCGGCCGTCATCGGTGACGGTGAGCGTCGTGGGCGTGACGGTCACCGTGACGGTGCGCGCCTCGGCGTGCGCGGCGACGTTGCGCAGCGCCTCGCGAGCGACGCGGTAGACGAGCGCGTCGTCGCGCCCGCTCTCGTCCACCGACAGGTGGGTCTCGACCCCCTGCGCCCGCAGCGGGCTGAGCAGGTCGTCGAGGACGGGCTCGAGGCCCGCGGACTCCAGCCGGGGCGGGTGGATCTCGACCAGCAGCGTGCGCATGTCCCGCACACCTTGGCGCAGCGTGTCGACGGCATCGTCCACCACGCGCGCCTCCTCGTCGTTCCCACGGCGGCGCGCGTCGGCCGCCAGCGGGGCCAGACCGAACGCCACGCCGGCCAGATCCTGCACCACGCCGTCATGCAGGTCGGCGGCGATCCGGCGGCGCTCGCGGTCCTGCGCCTCGATCGCGCCGGCCAGCAGCCGCTCACGTTCCTCGTGGCCGCGCTGCAGGTGGCGGGTGAGCGACCACGCCAGCGGGACCTGGAAGAGCAGCAGGACCAGCAGCCCCGCGACCATCGGTGGCGCCAGCGTGCCGAGGATCCGGCTCGCGGACGCGTTGATGGAGCTGAAGCGCTGGTAGATCTCGAACAGCACCTGGGTGCCGTTGGGCGTCCGGATGACGGTGTGCGCCTCCAGCAGCTTGTCCTCCTGGCGCTCGTAGCGGTTCTCGGGTTCGGAGAGGTCTGAGAGCTCGGCGTCCGCGCCACCGGTCTCGAACAGCTCGGCCTCCTCCGCTCCCAGCGCGAAGCGCTCGCCGATGAGCCGCGGCTCGTCGGAGTACAGGATCGTGCCGTCCTTCGCCCAGATCTTCACGCGCACGACTGACTCGCCCAGGATCTGGCCCTGGACGACGTTGTCGATCCTCGCGAGGGCCTCCGGGTCGCCCGTGAGCACGCCGTCGTCGAAGAGCGCCGCGGCTTCGACCAGCTTGCCTTCGAGCTCGACGCGCTCCTGGGTGTCGCGCTCGGCCTCCTCCGTGGCCACCCCGCGGAGCGCGAAGAAGCCGCCGATCAGGATCACCGCGATCGCAGCGAGGCTGCCGAGCAGGAAGCGGGTGACGACGGTGGCGCTGCGCACCCGTGCAGTATTAGTGCGCGAGCAGCTCCCCGAGGCCGGTGATCTCCACAGCCTGGCGCACCGGACCGTCACCGGCGACGATCTCGAGCGTGACGTTGCGTGATCGGAGCGTGCTGCGCAGCTCGAGCAGGCCGCCCAGCCCGGTGCTGTCGATGAACTCGATCTCGCTCAGATCGAGTCGCAGGCGGTCGCAGTTCTCACAGGCGGAGGTCACCGCGGCGCGGAGGTCCCCGACGTTCGACAAGTCGATCTCGCCGGCCGCGGCAACGATGACGGTGCTGCCGTCGCGTGATTCGGTGATGGTGAGGTCGTCGTCCATTCGTGGGCCGCTCGTACCCCCACATTGCCGTCTCCCAACGTCCTGCCTTATGGTTTGACGGGCTGATGACACACAGTGATCTGTCGCCCGTGCAGGTGCGGGTCCGAGCGCTCGAGAGCGCGCTGGTCGCCGGCGGGCACGTCGACCCCGCCGCGCTGGACGCGTTGGTCGAGACCTACGAGACGCAGGTCGGGCCGCATCTGGGCGCGCGCGTGGTCGCGCGGGCGTGGGTGGACGAGGCCTACCGGGCGCGGCTGCTGGCCGACGCCACCCCGGCGATCGCCGAGCTCGGGATCTCCGGGCGCCAGGGCGAGCACATGGTCGCCGTGGAGAACACCGCGAAAGTCCACAACGTCGTCGTGTGCACGCTGTGCTCGTGTTACCCGTGGAGCGTCTTGGGGCTCCCGCCGGTCTGGTACAAGAGCGCGCCGTACCGGTCGCGCGTGGTGGCCGACCCGCGCGGCGTGCTTGCTGACTTCGGTGTGACGCTGGGTGATGACGTGTCGGTGCGGGTCTGGGACTCCACCGCCGAAGTCCGGTACCTGGTGCTGCCGCTGCGGCCCGCGGGCTCCGACGGCTGGTCCGAGGAGGAGCTGGCCGCGGTCGTGACCCGCGACTCGATGATCGGCGTCGGGACGTTGTGAACGGCGCGCACGACATGGGCGGCGAGCACGGCTTCGGGCCCGTCGTGCCGGAGGTCGACGAGCCGATCTTCCACGGCGAGTGGGAAGAGCGCGTGCTCGCGATGGTCCTGGCGTGCGGCGCGGGCGGGCTCTGGAACATCGACATCAGCCGCTTCGCCCGTGAGAACCGGTCGCCGGCCGAGTACCTGTCGCTGTCGTACTACGAGATCTGGCTCGCGGGCCTGGAGCGGTTGCTGGCCGAGCGCGGGATGCCGACGCGGGTGCTCCACGCCGCCGACGTGCCCGCGGTGTTGGCGCGCGGCGGCCCGGTGAACCGGGAACCCGTGCGGGAAGCCGCGTTTGCGGTCGGTGACCGGGTTTTGACGCGAAACATCAACCCCGTCGGCCACACGCGCCTGCCCCGTTACGCGCGCGGCAAGGTCGGCGTCATCGAGCGCGTGCACGGCTTCCACGTGTTCCCCGACGTGAACTCGACCGGCACGGGCGAGGACCCGCAGTGGCTCTACGCGGTGGCGTTCTCGGGTGCTGAGCTGTGGGGCCCGGACGGCGACCCCACGTCCTCCGTGTGCATCGACGCCTTCGAGCCGTATCTGGATGCCGCTCACTGAACCCTGGGAGGCCGAGGTCCAGGCCTTGGCCGTCCTGCTCCTGGACTGGAAGGACGTGTCCGGCAAGACGGACTACCTCGAGTTGCTCCAGGCGCTGGAGCAAGTGGTCGTCGAACGCGGATTGACGTCGGTGGACGAGCTGGCGGGGCTACGCGCGGCCTGGGACCGCGCGGCGCACCGGACGCCGCACGGCGTGCCGATCGAGCTGACCGACGCCGACTTTCAGGCCTGATCGAGCAGGCCCGGCGGCAGCACCGAGGCGGCCGAGTCGGTCACCTCGATCCGCGCGAGCCGGCCGTAGAAGTCGAAGTGCAACACGATCGACTCCAGCGCGGGCGGGCCGTCGGGCACGTCCTCGAGCGAGATCGACTCGCGGATCTCGCCGCCGCCTGAGAGATCCAGCAGCGCGCTGCCGTCCTCGTTGACCGTCAGTGCGATGTTGGCCATGCGCGAATGATCTCGCGCAGCGCGGTCGTGTAGCGGGTGAGCTGGTCGAGCTCGACCCATTCGAGGTCGGTGTGGAGGCCGCCACCCGCGGGGCCGCAGACGACGGTCGGCACGCCCGCGGCTTCCCAGAGGGCCGATTCCATCCAGTAGGGAGCGTCGAAGCGGGGCGGGGTGTCGAGGGCCGCGTCGAAGAGGGAGACGAGGCGGTGGTCTCCGAGTTGCCAGGACTCGCGGGCGATCAGCTCGGTCGCGGTGGCGTCGAGGTCCAGCTCGGCGATCAATGCGCGAACGGCTTCGAGGCCGGCGTGGAGCGGTTCGCCGGGCTGGGTGCGGTGCTCGATCGTGACGTGGGCGCGGTCCGGGATCGTGTAGAGGGCGGAGCCGCCGCGGACGAGCGTGGCCATGAGCGGGAGCTCGACGGCGTGCAGGAGGCGGCCGAGGTGGTCGATGGCGTTGTCGCCGTCGTGTGGGCGGGAGGAGTGGGCGGCGCGGCCGCGGAGCTCGACCTCGACGACGCTGAAGCCGCGGTGGGAGCCGGCGAGCTCCATCCAGGTCGGCTCGGCGACGACGCACGCAGCGGGGAGGTCCGTGCCGAGGTGTTCGAGCACCGCGAGCGTGCCGAGGCTGTCGTTCTCCTCGTCGGCGACCAGCGTGAGCATCACGTTGGCCTCCGGCACCGCTTCGGCCGCGACGACGCACGCGGCGACGCCGGCCTTCATGTCGCAGGTGCCGCGGCCGTACATGCGGCCGTCTTCGATCCGGGGCACGAAGGGGTCGACCATCCCGCCGGCGCCGACGGTGTCGAGGTGGCCGTTGAAGGCCAGCAGCGGACCGTCCGTCACGCGGCGCGTCGCGATCAGGCTCGGGCGGTCATCCGGGCCGACGATCTCGATGGTGAAGCCCTGCGGCTCCAGGCGCGTGGCCAGCCGCTCGACCGCGGCGCACTCGCCGGGGGCGCCCGGCACCAACCCCGGGTTGACCGTGTTCAGCGCGACGAGCTCGCGCGTGAGCTCGATCTCAGGTGACGCTGAAGCCGCCATCGATGTCCAGGACGGTCCCGGTCACCCAGCCCGCGCGCTCCGACGCCAGCCACGCGATGGCGGACGCGAGGTCTTCGCTCTTCCCCAGGCGCTTGAGCGGATACGCCGCGGCCATCGCGGTGGCGCGCTCTTCGAAGTCGGGCCGCTCCGCGTGTGCGAGGTCGGTCTTGACCACCGCCGGCATGACCGCGTTGGCGCGGATGCCGTCGGGCCCGTACTCCACCGCCAGCGCCTTCGTGAGCGACACGATCCCGCCCTTGGCCGCGGCGTACGCGCCGATCCCGGGCACGAGCTTGTGCGCCAGGGTCGAGCCGACGTTGATGATCGAGCGGTCACCCTCGGTGGCCAGCAGCACCGGGAGCGCGGCGTGCAGCACGCGGAAGTGGCCGGTCAGGTTCGTCGCGATCTGCTCGTCCCAGACCTCGGGTTCGATCTCGTGCAGCCGCCGGTTGCGCCGGATCGTGCCCGCGTTGTTGACCACGATGTGCAGGCCGCCAAACGCCTCGACGGTCTCGGCGACGATTCGCGCGGCGTCGGTGACGATGTCGCCGACGATCACGGTCGCACCGATCTCGTTCGCCACCGCCTGCAGTGGCTCGCGTCGGCGGCCGGTGATCGCCACCTGCACGCCGTCGGCGACGAGGGCGCGAGCGGCCGCGGCGCCGATGCCCGTCCCGCCGCCGGTGATCAGTGCCGCGCGAACATCCATGTCGCCCGACCTTATCCGTTCGAATAGTTGCTTAAACCTGCGAACCCGCTAACGCGCGCACAAGCCCTTCATATGGCTCTCACAAGCCGTTCCGTCTTGACTTTTGTCAGACAGTCCTACACGATTCCTCCGCGCCTGTCGGAATAGTTGTACGGCTGGCCGAACAACAGGAGGAGAGAGAATGGGTCTACCGAGGCCGATCGCTGCCGCGATCGCCGTGCTCGTGGTGTGTCTGTGCTGGACGAGCGCCGCCCGGGCACAGCAGCCCGCCGCCGGCGACTTCCAGAAGGTCACGCTGGACGACAACACCAAGAACCCGATGGAGCTCGACATCGCTCCCGACGGGCGGCTCTTCTACATCGAGCGCGACGGGCGCCTGATGATCTGGAAGCCGGACACGCGTCAGACGGTGACCGCCGGCACGGTGCCCGTCACCAACAGCCAGGAGAACGGCCTGCTCGGCCTGCAGCTCGCACCCGACTTCGCGACCAGCAAGTGGGTCTACCTGTTCTACTCGCAGCTGCCCGACAGCTCGAACACGCAGGTGATCGCCCGCTTCAAGGTCAACGGCGACACGCTCGACCTGACCTCCGAGCAGCGCATCCTGACCTTCCAGCACCAGCGCGGCCAGTGCTGCCACTCCTCGGGTTCCCTGAACTTCGGCCCCGACGGCAGCCTCTACATCTCGACCGGCGACAACACGAACCCGTTCGACTCGGCCGGCTTCAACCCGATCGACGAGCGCTCCGGCCGCGAGGCGTGGGACGCGCAGCGCACGGCCGCCAACACGAACGACCTCAACGGCAAGATCCTGCGCGTGAAGCCGATCGAGAACCCGACGGGTGCTCCCGGCCTCGGCAACACGTACACGGTCCCGCCCGGGAACCTGTTCGCCGCCAGCGACAAGACCCGTCCGGAGATCTTCGGCATGGGCTTCCGCAACCCGTTCCGCTTCACGGTCGACCCGGAGACCGGCTGGGTGCTCATGGGCGACTACGGCCCCGACGCCAGCACGGGTAACGCCAACCGCGGCCCGCAAGGCTCCGTCGAGTACAACGTGATCACGAGCGCGGGCAACTTCGGTTGGCCGTACTGCATCCGCGACAACACGGCGTACAACGACTACAACTTCGCGACTTCGACCTCCGGCTCGAAGTTCGACTGCGCGGCCCCCAAGAACGACTCGCCCAACAACACGGGCCTGACGGATCTGCCTCCGGCCCGCGGCGCCAGCGCGTGGATGGGCTTCAGCGAGACCGACTCCCGCTACACGGGACTCGGCACGGGCGGCGCCCCCATGGGCGGCCCGCGCTACCACTACGACGCGAACCTGGTCTCCGACCGCAAGTTCCCGGCCTACTACGACGACAAGTGGTTCATCGCCGAGTGGAACAACGGCTGGATCAAGACCACGGACCTCAGCTCCACCGGCCAGATGAGCAGCGCCATCCAGCCGTTCGCGCTGGGCACGGGCTACAAGCGCCCGATGGACCTCGACTTCGGTCCCGACGGCGCCCTCTACGTGATCGAGTGGGGCTCGGGCTTCAACGGCGACAACGCCGACTCGGGCATCTACCGCGTCGACTACGTCGCGGGCGACAAGGCCCCGGTCGCCGCGGCCGGCGCCTCGGTCACCAGTGGCCTGGCGCCGCTGGCGGTCAACTTCAGCTCCGCCGGCTCCAGTGACCCCGAGGGTCTCCCGGTGACCTACGCCTGGGACTTCACCTCCGACGGCACGACGGACTCCACGGCCGCCAACCCGTCCTTCACGTACACGGCCAACGGCTCCTACACCGCCAAGCTGACGGTCAAGGACTCCACCGGCCTGACCGCCGTCGCGAACGTGCAGATCGCCGTGGGCAACCGCGCCCCGACGGTCACGATCGAGACGCCGCTCGACGGGCAGGTCGCGTCCTTCACCGACAAGATCCCCTACAAGATCTCGATCACCGACCCCGAGGACGGCAGCACCGGAGCGGGCATCAACTGCAACGACATCCAGGTCAAGATCTCGCTCGGCCATGACCAGCACGCGCACGACCTGTCGAGCGCGACCGGCTGCGAGGGCGTCCTGTCCTCCGGCCTGGCGGCCGGCCACGGCCCTGAGGCCAACACGTTCACGGTGATCTCGGTGGCCTACACCGACAAGGGTGGCCAGGGCGGCGTCGCGCCGCTGACGGGCCGCGCGCAGGCCATCCTGCAGCCCAAGACCAAACAGGCGGAGTTCTTCGCCTCCACCGGCCGCACCACCGACGGCACCACCGCCGGCACCGCGGGCGTCACGACGGAGACGACGACCGACGTGCAGGGCGGCGGGCTGAGCCTCGGCTTCGTCGAGGACGGCGACTACGTCTCCTACAAGCCGGTCAGCCTCAAGGACGTCACCGCGATGCGCTTCCGCGTGGCTTCGGCCGGTGCGGGCGGCACGATCGAGGTGCGCACGGGCTCGCCCACCGGCACGCTCATCGGCACCACCGACACCATCACCCCGACCGGCGGTTGGCAGACGTTCAAGGACGTGCAGCTCAACCTGACGAGCCCGCCGACCGGCACCAACGAGCTGTTCCTCGTGTTCCGCAACCGCGGCAGCACGGCGAACCTGTTCAACGTCAACTGGATCGAGTTCGTCGGCAAGGGCGCCGCCCAGACGGCTTCGCCCGAGCTCGCGATCACGGCCACGCCCGCCACCGGCGGCACGGCTCCGCAGGCGGTCAAGTTCGACGCCACGGCGACCGACAGCGACGGTGGCACGCTCACCTACGCGTGGGACTTCGGCGTGCCCGGCACCACCACGGACGTCTCGACGGCCGAGGATCCGACGTACACCTACGGGGCCGCGGGCACCTACACGGCCACGCTGACCGTCACCGACGGCCAGGGCGGCACGGTGACCAAGACCATCGCGGTCACGGTCAACGCGCCCTCGGGCTGTGTGAACGGCTACAAGGACGACTTCAACGGCGGGGACCTCGGTGCCGGCTGGGACGTCGTCCGGCGTGACCAGACGCTCACGGTCGCCGACGGCGTGCTGACGATCCCGGCCGCGGCCGGCGACGTCTACCAGACGGCCAACAACGCCAAGAACATCGTCCTGCGCACGGCTCCGTCCGGCGCCTGGACCTTCACCACCAAGCTCAACTTCAAGGGCCTGGTGCAGTACCAGCAGGCCGGCATCATCGTCTACGGCGACGACGACAACTACACGAAGTTCGATCGCGTCTCCACCAACGCCGCCACCGCGACCGCGGTCGAGAAGTTCGAGTTCATCAACGAGGTCGCAGGCACGCCGCGCAACGGCAGCGCCGACGCGACGGGCAACCTGGCCTCGACGTTCGGCAACGACGTGTTCATGCGCGTGAAGTCCAACGGGACCACCATCAGCGGTGAGTACTCGGTGGACGGCACGACCTGGACGCCCGTCGGCCAGAGCGCCGCGCTGCCGGCCAACGCCAAGGTCGGCGTCTTCGCCCTCTCGAACGCGGCGACGACGGTCGTCAACGCCAAGTTCGACTACGTGACCCTCGAGGGCGCCAACGTGCCCGCGCCGTTCACCCCCGGTGACGACTTCGACGGCACCACGCTGGACAAGACCCGCTGGAACGCGATCGTCCGCGAGGACGCGACCAAGTACACCGTCGGCAGCGGCGGCCTCACCACGACCACGGTCGAAGGTGACATCAACACCACCAGCGACCCGTCGGGCACGCGCAACCTGTTCCTGCAGTCCGCCGATCACGCGGGGAGCGACTACGTCCTCGAGACCAAGCTCTCCGGCACGATCACCGGCGGCTACAGCCAGGGCGGTCTGATCATCTACACCGACGACGACAACTGGGTCAAGCTCGATGCGATCTCCGACGTCAACCAGACGCGGATCAACCGGATCGAACTGCGCTCCGAGCAAGGCGGGGCGACCCAGAACCCGCAGCCGCAGGCCACCGGTACGGCCGTCCCCACCGGGACGACGAACTTCTGGCTGCGCCTGACGAAGACGGGTACGACCTACAAGGGCGAGTACTCGTTCGACGGGACCACCTGGGTCTCGACGTTCGCGACCGTCGCCAACACGCAGACCGCTCCGAAGTTCGGGGTCTACGCGCTCGGCGTGCAGGCGGCCGGCGCCGGCAAGACGGTGACCTTCGACTACTTGAAGGTCAACGGCCAGGCCGGCTGCGGCAGCGGCGGCTCCACCAACGCCTCGCCGGTCATCACCTCCGCGACGGCGTCGAACACGGCGGGCGTCGCTCCGTTGGCGACGACGTTCACCGCGGCGGCCACCGACGCCGACAACGATGCGCTCACGTACTCGTGGGACTTCGACGGCAACGGCACGGCGGACGCGACGGGCGCCTCGGCGTCCGCCACGTACACCACCGCCGGGACCAAGACGGCGAAGCTGACCGTCACCGACGGCAAGGGCGGCACCGCCACCCGGGACGTCACGGTCACGGTGCTGGCGGCCACCGACACCACCAAGAAGCTGCGGGTGCTCGTCTTCTCCAAGACGGCGGGCTTCCGTCACGACCACATCCCGACCTCGCTCGCCGCGATCCAGGCCCTCGGCACGGAACGCAACTGGCAGGTCGACGCCTCCGAGGACGGCGCGCTGTTCACGGACGCGATCCTGGCCAACTACGACGTGGTGGTCTTCAACTCCACCACGGGTGACTTCCTCACCACGGACCAGCAGGCCGCGTTCGAGCGCTTCATCCGCTCGGGCAAGGGCTACTTCGGTCTGCACGCGGCCGCCGACGGCGAGTACGGCTGGGCCTGGTACGGCCAACTGGTCGGCGCGTACTTCCGCAACCACCCGTCCGGCACGCCCACCGCGACGGTGCTGCGTGAGGACAAGACGGACCCGTCCACGGCCGGTCTCCCGGACGCCTGGAGCCGGACGGACGAGTGGTACAACTACCAATCGCCGGTCAACCCGGTGGTCAACGGTGGCGGCACGGACTACAACCCGCGCAACACCGAAGGTGTCCACGTGCTGCTGACGATGGACGAGACCACGTACAACGAGGACGACGGCAACACGACGGACGACGACCACCCGATCGCGTGGTGCAAGAAGTTCGACGGCGGCCGCTCGTTCTACACGGGCATGGGTCACACCCAGGCCTCCTACAGCGAGGCGGGCATCCGCTCGCACATCGCGGCCGGCATCGAGATCGCGGCGGGCAAGCTCGCCTCCGCGGCCTGCGGCGTCGCACCCGCCAACGCCAACCCGGTGATCGGGGCGACGACGGCGTCCGCGACCTCCGGCACGGCCCCGCTGTCGGTGTCCTTCACCGCCACCGCGACCGACGCCGACGGTGACGCGCTCACCTACGCGTGGGACCTCAACGGCGACGGCACGTTCGAGACGACGGGCCAGAACCCGACGTTCTCCTACACCACCGCCGGGACCTACACCCCGGTCGTCAAGGTGACGGACGCCAAGGGCGGCTCGAGCACCAAGACGCTGGCGGCGATCACCGTCGCGGCGGAGCCCGGCACGAGCGTCCCGGTGCAGATCACGGGCAACGTGCCCACGGTCCTCGGGCTCACGCTCAGCGCCACCTCCGGCGACCTCGGCACGTTCCAGCCGGGCGTCGCGAAGGACTACACCACCACGCTCAACGCCACCGTGACGTCGAGCGCGACCGCCGCGGCCCTGACCGTCCGCGACCCGAGCAGCACCGCTCCGGGCCGCCTGGTCAACGGCTCGCAGGCGCTCACCCAGCCCCTGCAGCTCAAGTCGGGGAGCTCCGCGTTCGCCGCCCTGAGCGGTAGCGCGCTGACCCTGGCGACGTTCCCCGCTCCGGTGTCCTCGCGCGCCGTGGCG
The DNA here is from genome assembly GCA_027587225.1 of Solirubrobacter taibaiensis. Classification (GTDB taxonomy): domain Bacteria; phylum Actinomycetota; class Thermoleophilia; order Solirubrobacterales; family Solirubrobacteraceae; genus Solirubrobacter; species Solirubrobacter taibaiensis. Next base: position 83,297 of record JAPDDQ010000026.1, on the reverse strand, counting down.
ATCGACGTCAAGCAGAGCATCGCGGCAGACGAACCGCTGCTGCGCGGCAGCTACGGGAAGACGGTCGTCTTCACGCTGTCGTCCACAACTCCCTAACGGGAGGCCAACGCTCCGGGAGCCCTGCGCTCCCGGAGCGCTCTCCAAGCAACCGAAGGGCGCCGGCTTGCACGAGCCGGCGCCCTTCGGGGCTTAACGGACGAACTCGTAGTGGAGATAGACGAGGCCGGCACCGACGGTCCGGGTGTCGACGAGGCGTAGGCGCTGGTTGCCGGTGGTCTCGTCGAAGAGGCGCTCGCCGGCCCCGAGCACGACCGGGAACACGACCAGCCGCAGCTCGTCGACCAGGTCGTGTGCGATCAACGAGCGCGCGAGCCGATAGCTCGCGGGGACGACGATCTCCCCGTCGAGCTCTTGCTTGAGCCGCGACACCGCTTGGAGCGCATCGCCGCCCAGGACCGTCGAGTTGTCCCACTCGGGCTCCACCAGCGTGGACGACACGACGTACTTGGGCATGCGGTTCAGCCGGTCGGCGAGCGCTCCGGTCCGGGGCCGCCAACGGGTGCCGAAGAACTCGTAGCTGACGCGTCCCAGCAGCCAGGCCTCGGCGCCCAGCGCATCCGCGAGCGCGAGCTCGTTCCAGGCCTCGAGATCCTGGCCTCCGGATTCGACGAACCAGCCGCCCGTCCGGAAGCCTTCCGCACCGTCCGGGTCCTGGACGACGCCGTCCAAGGAGCTGTTCTGTGGTCCACTCAACACGATCGTTCCCATGCCCGTGAAACACCGCCCGCGACGGGAACTCAGCGATGAGTTCTCGAGCCGTTTGGTGTTAGACCTTTTGAAGTGGATGCGGACGACGCGTTTCGTGCCCGGATGGCACCCCACCGCGGTGAGCTGCACCTGCACTGCTACCGCCTGCTGGGTTCGATCCAGGACGCCGAGGACATGGTCCAGGAGACCTTGCTGGCCGCGTGGCGTGGCCTTGACCGATACGAGGAGCGCGACTCGCTGCGAGCGTGGCTGTACCGGATCGCCACCAACCGCTGCCTGAACTTCCTGCGCGACCGCGACCGGCGCCCGCGCGAGGTGCCGGGCCTCCCGTTCGAGCTCCCGGAGCCGACGCGCCACGGGGAACCGCTGTGGCTGGAGCCGTATCCGGACGCGTGGCTGGCCGGGCCCGAGGCCCGCTTCGAGCTGCGCGAGACGGTGACGCTGGCGTTCGTGGCCGCCATCCAGCGGCTCCCCGCGCGGCAGCGGGCGGTGCTCGTGCTGCGCGACGTGCTCGGCTTCCACGCGGCCGAGGTGGCGGAGATGCTCGACAGCAGCGCGGGCTCGGTCAACAGCGCGCTGCAACGCGCGCGAGCGACGCTCGAGGCGCGTCCGGTCGCCGGTTCGCCGGGCCCGCGCTCCACGCGCGAGCGGGAACTCGCGGGGCGCTTTGCCGAAGCCGTCGAGAGCGGCGACGTCGACCGGATGGTCTCGCTGCTCACCGACGACGCGCTGCTGACGATGCCGCCCATCCCGCTCGAGTACCAGGGACGCGAGGCGATCGCGGACTTCCTGCGCTTCCGCGAGCAGGCGCGCGGCACGCCGCTGCGCGTCGTGCCGACGTGGGCCAACGCCCAACCTGCGTTCGGTTGTTACACGCCCGACGCGCGGACCGGCGACGCCGTTGCCGCCGGTCTGTTCGTCCTGACGCTCGAAGGGGACGCCGTGTCCGCGCTGACCTGGTTCGCCGATACCGCCCTCTTCGAGGCGTTCGGTCTGGCACGGACCGTGCGTCGCCCTTAGGGCTGGGTCGTGGACAGCGTGAAGGTGACGCTCCCGCTGTAGGCGCCGGTGCGCAACGGCTCCGTGCGCCCGATGCTCTGTTTGAACGCGATCGCGAACGTGTCGTTGCTCACGGGGCCGCTCCAGCTCGTCTTCTCGGGCGTGATCGTGACCGGCTGCGCGAGTCGGAACGCGCCGTTGGCCAAGGTCACCGGCGACACACCCAACGCCGCGTCACCCGCGGTCGAGTTGACCGTGGCCGTCGTGGAGGCGGTGTACTCCCGCTCCACCCCTGGGGTGAACGGACCGAAGGACACCGGAGCGCCCAGCGTCAGCGCCAAGGTCGCCGGCACCGTGCCGCCGACGGGCGCCGACACCACCGGCGTGACCATGATCGAGGCGGTGTCCGCCGAGGCCGTCAGGAACTCGTGTCCGACGTACTCGGCGGTGACCGCCTGCATACCCGCGCCGACTCGGCCGGGCACGGTGGCCGAGGCGACCCCGCCGTCCAGGTAGACGGTCTCCTGCCACCCCGGAGCGGAGAAGCGGACCTGGCCGCCGACCTCGAAGCCATCCGCGGCGCGGACCTTCGCGGTGGCGATGAACGCCTCGCCCTCCGGCACGGTCGAGGACGGCAACGACAGGTCGGTCGTCGTGGCGACGTCCGCGTTCGGCTGACCGAGGATGCGGTTCCACTCGCGCAGCGTGAGCGGCGTGACTGTGCCGTGCCGGACGGTGCCGGTGTTGGTGAACCGCGGGGTCTTGGGTGTCCACACCGGCGCCTCGATGTCGGCGCTGCACGAGGTCTGGTAGCCGCCCCCGTTGGTGTAGCGGTCCGCCCAGAAGTAGAACTCCCCGGGGCAGGCCGTGTCACCCGGGTTGGCCTTGAACACCAGCGGCCCCTCGTAGCCCTGGTTGGCGACCCACGTGCTGCGTCCGACGGACGGCGCCACCGGGGTCCAGTTGGCGAGGTTGGTGTCTCGCAGGCGCGTGTGCTTCTCCGAGAACACGTCCGAGCCGGCGTTGCCGGCCTCGTTCTTGGTGAAGCGGTAGAACCAGTCGCCGACCTTGATCACGGTGGTGTCGATCCGGGACTGCGGGTACGGGTCCTGCCACACCGCAGGTGGCGAGAACGTGCGGAAGTCGCGCGTCGTCGCGAACCACATCTGCTGGTTGCCGGGGTTGGTGCGGCCGATCGGATCGCGCCACGTCGCCTGCGCCCAGAAGACCACGTACGCGCCGATCGAGTCGTCCCAGTAGGCCTCGGGCGCGAACGCGTTGCCGGCGTTGTCCGGCGCGACCTTCACGTGCCGCTGCGGGGACCAGTGCACGAGGTCGTGCGATTCGAAGACCTCGATGTACTGGCTGTCGTTGATCTGGTAGTCGCGGTTGCGGTTGAACCAGTTCAGGTCCGTGGCGATCATGTAGAAGGTGTCGCCGTCGGGCGACCGGATGATGAACGGATCACGCAGCCCCTGGTCCCCCAGTTGTGAGACGAGCGAGGGGCGACCGCCGGCGAGGCCGACCCAGTCCAGGGCGTTGTTGCCGGTCGAGATCGAGAAGCGCAGCTGCTCGCCGTCGGCCGTGCCTTCGCCGGTGAAGTGCCCGAGGAAGTACCGCTCCGGATCCTCCGCCCGCGGCTTCGCCTTCACGCGCGCCGCGAACGTCTTGGTCTCCGTCGCCGCACCCTTGGTCAGGGTGGCAGTCAACGTGACGGCCGTGTCCGGACGCCCGTACGCGGGCCGCGTCACCTCGCCGGTCGGGGTGATCAGGTTCGGGCTCGCGGTCCAGCGGATCGCGGCGCCGAACTCCCCCACGTCCGGCAACGTGAGATGGCCGCGGACGTCGTCGAGCCCGGCCACGTCCAGATCGGCCCGGTCGCGCGCGACGGACTGCGCGTCGTCGAACTCGGCCGGCACCGTCACGGTGATCTCGCGCGTGGCCACCTCTTGCCCCTTCGTGAGCCGAGCGGTCAGCGACGCCGTCGCCGGCGCCTGCCCGCGCGCCGGGCGCGTGATCACACCGGCGGCCGTCACCACGGCCGGGTTCGAGCTCGCCCAGGTGATGCGCGAGCCGGCCACCGAGCCGACGGCCGGCAACGCGATGTCGTCGACGATGGCCGAGGTGAGGCCCAGGTCGATCGCGGCGGCGTCCGCCTGCACGCCCGTGACCCCCGGCGCCTCCGACAGCGCGATCGCCTCATCCGCCGACAACGCCCGGTCATAGATCCGGAAGTTGCGCAGGGTCCCGCGCAGCGCATAGTGCGCCGGCGCCTGCGAGCGACCGAGGAAGTTGCAGTTGGTGCCCGCCGCGTTCACGGTCGGCGGCACCGTCAGGTTGGTGGTGCGCCCGATCTCCACGCCGTCCTCGTACAGGACGCCGGTCCAGCTCGTGCCGCCGGCGTTGCGCTGCTGCGTGTAGGTCAAGTGCTTCCAGACGCCCTCGCGCAGCCCGTAGGTCGCGGACCGCTGCACGCTGGCGCCGGTGGTCGGCGTCGTCGCGCTCAGGCCCGTGCGCAGACGCCCGGTGTTGGACCCGAAGATCGAGCCCGCGTAGCCGGTGTTCGCGTCGCAGTCCGTCTTGCGCCCGAAGCTCCACAGGTGGTGGTCGCCGACGTTGGCCGGATCGACCCGGATGTCGTAGTCGACACTCACCTCGGTCATGCCCGCGGTGACGTCGTCGGGCAGCTTCACGTACGCGCCCGCGAGCGAGTCGGCGTAGGCGTCGGGGTTGAGCGTGACACCGGTCCCGGTGCGCGTCGCCTTGGCGGGATTGACGAGCGTTGCGGCCGTGCCTGCCGTTCCCGAGTTGGCCAAGCTGGTCCCGCTCGTCTCGTCGAGCTTGAAGAAGTGCCGCAGCCCGGCGCGCAGCTGGTCCGCCGGGACGGCCACGCGCTGCTTGACCGTGATCGGGAAGGAGCGCGAGTCGGTGAGCCCACGGTGCGTGAACGTCGCCTTGAGCGTGGCCGTGGCGTCGCCCTGCCCGACCGCCGGACGGATGATGTCGCCCTGGGCCGTGACGACGGACGGATCGCTGGTGCTCCAGGTCAGGCCCGGCACGGCCGGCAGCGTGAGATTGCGCGTGATCGCGCTCGTGTCGCCGAGGTCGATCGAACCCGCGAGCTCGGCCAGGTTGCCGGGCGCGGCCGCGTCCGACAGCGCGCGGACCTGCTCGGTGGTCAGCGCCTTCGAGTAGATCCGGAGATCCTTGATCCGTCCTCGGAATTGCTGTCCGGCCGCGGTGCTGGAGCGGCCGACGAAGCCGACCGCCGACGTGATGTCCCGGGGCTTGACCGTCAACGCGTCGTTGGACGTCATGAGCTGGCCGTCCTCGTACAGCCGCAGCTGTCCGGGGGCGCTCACGTCCCCACCTTTGACCGTCACCGCGACGTGGATCCACGTGTTGGTCAGCAGCGACACGGGTGCGGCCGCGGTCTGCACCGCGGGGTTCGCACCCGGCCCCGCGATCGACGCCTGGTGCGGGGTCGTTCCCGAGCCCGGTGAGGCGGTCAGCGAGCCGCCGTTGTCGGCCGTACGACCGAACGCGAACACCGGCCCCTGCGTGGTGCTGGAGAGTCGTACGTCGTAGGTGATCGTGACCTCATCGAGGGCCGAGAGCAGCCCGTCCGGCAGTCGCACCGCGGGGGCCGTGCCACCGTTGCCGCCGGGCAGCGTGAGTCCGCGTCCCGCGTTCCAGACCGTCGCGGCGTTGCCGTTGACGACGGCCGCGTGGCGTTCGCCGCCCGAGCGGTCGTTGACCACGGTGCCGCTCGTCTCGTCGAACGGGTAGTGCGCGATGAGGTCCTGGGCGGCGGCCGGCGCCGCCGCGAAGCCGCTCGCGACCAGCACGAGCGCGGTCAGTCGCGTCTTCATCATGGCGTCGTCGTGGACAGCGTGAACGTGACGGTCCCGCTGTACGCGCCGGTACGCAGCGCCTCCGTGCGGCCGATCGCCTGCTTGAACGCGATCGCGAACGTGTCGTTGCTCGCCGGGCCGCTCCAGCTCGTCTTCTCCGGCGTGATCGTGACCGGCTGCGCGAGTCGGAAACTTCCGTTGGCGAGCGTGGGCGCGGACGCGGTGAGCGCCGCGTCGCCGGCCGTCGTGGTGACGGTGGCGGTGCTCGCGGCGGTGTACTCCTGCGCGACGCCGGGCGTGAACGGGCCGAACGACGCCGGGGCGCCGAGTGTCAGCGACAGCGTCGCGGCGACGGTGCCGCCCGCGGCACCGTCCGCGACGTTGGCCAGGTCACCGGTGACGACGGCGACGTCGGTCTCAGCGCTCTCGTGGAAGCCGTCGGACACGCGCACCTTGAGCGTGTACGTGGTCAGCTCGTCCAGCAGCTGCGGCTTGGCCACGGTCAGCTGACCCGTAGTCGGCGCGATGGCGAACAGGCCGGCGTCGTTGCCGCCGGTGATCCGCCAGGTGAACGTGCGCAGGTTCGGGCGGTTGATCCTCGAGGCCCAGTCCTCGGCCTGGACCGCCCCGACCGCCGCGCTGGAGTCATCGAGCGGAAGGCGCTGACCGGCCGGAATCGTCGGCGCGATGCCGCGGACGTAGTCATGCAGCCACAGGGCCGCGGGCTTGGGCGTGTCGTCGGAGAGGACGATCGGCGCGTTCTGCGCGTTGCGCCAGTGGTTGGGCTGCCGCCAGCCCCAGACCGTGACCCCCTCGACGCCCGGGTGCTGCCAGAAGACGGGGAAGATGCGGCGGTAGGCGCGCAGCTGGACCTCGTCGCCCGGGACGCCGCCGGCCGCCACACCGTCGATGTCGAGCTCGGTGATCTGGAGCGGGATGCCGGTCGCGGCGAGCCGGTCCAGGTTGCCTTGGTGGACCGCCATGTTGCCTGTGGTCGAGAACGCGTGGCCCTGTTCGCCGATCACGTCGAGCAGGTTCTCGCGCTTGAGGATGTCGATGATCTGCAGGTACTGCGTGGTCGCGGTGTTGGAGTTGGTGATGCTGTAGTCGTTGAGCATCAGCTTGGTGTTGGGGAAGTACTGCTTCGCCAGCCGGAAGGCGTTGAGGATCCAGTCCCAGCCGGTGCCGTCCGTGCCGTTGGCGCCGCCCAGCGCGCGGGCGTAGTTGCCGCTCGCGTTGCAGTTGTTGCCCTGGTTGGCGGCGTGGGTGCAGTCCGGCGGGTCGTGCAGCGGCTCGTTGACGACCTGGAGCCACTCGATCTTCGGGTAGCGCTCGGCCACGGCCGCGAACCACTTCTTGATCTCCACCAGTTGCTCCTCGGCGGGCAGCGCGGCCATCCACGTCGGCTGCTGGTTGCCCCAGACGAGCACGTGGAAGTTGAACTTCATGCTGTTGGCCTGCGCGAAGTTGTAGGCCGTGTCGAGGTTGCCCCAGCGCATGGCCGCGGTCCGCGTCGTCCCGGCCGCGCTCCCCCACTTGCCTGCGTTCTCCGGCGTGACCTGGTTGAAGTACTGCGTGAACAGCGGCCGGGTCAGTTCGTTGACATTGCCGAGCCATTTGTCCTTCCCGTAGACCGGGAAGCTCGGACCGCTCTGCGCGACCGCCGGCGCAGCGCCGATCAACGTCGCTCCTACGGCCAGCGCACACGCGATTCGGTACCTGGACATACCCTCTCCCCCAAAAGTTGGACGACCATCCGAACTCTCTCATAAATGGTACGTTTTGTCTGACGAACCGACAATCGGTTGGGAGGAGAGAGACGATGCACCGATCCCGGAAGGGATGGGCGATCACGCTCGCCGGCGCGACGCTGGCGTTGACCCCCGCGTCCGCGTACGCGCAGTTCCCGACGTACAGCAAGGACAAGTTCCTGGGCAGCATCAGCGAGTTCACGCGCCCGCTGTTCAACCAGTACTTCAACCAGATCACGCCGGAGAACGGCGGCAAGTGGGGTGTCGCCGCGGGCACCACCCGCACGGCGGCGATGCGTTGGGGCCAGCTCGACACGGCCTACAACTACGCCGTCGCCAACAACATGAAGTTCAACTTCCACGTGCTGTTGTGGGGCAACCAGCAGCCGACATGGATGGCGACGCTGCCGCCCGAGGAACAACTCGCCGAGATCAAGAAGTGGTACGCGGCCGTGGCCGAGCGCTACCCGAAGATCGAGTGGCTGCAGGTGGTCAACGAGCCCACGTGGGATCCGCCGGACGGCTCCGTGCCCAAGAACGCCGGGACCAACTTCGCCTCGAGCGGGAACTACGTGCAGGCAATGGGCGGCGCGGGCGAGACCGGCTACGACTGGATCCGTACCGCGTTCCGGCTCGCGAAGCAGTACTTCCCGAACACCAAGCTGATGCTCAACGACGTGGCGATCACGGGCCAGACCGCGTCGACCGACGAGTACCTGAAGATCATCAACATCCTCAAGGCCGAGAACCTGGTCGACGTGGTCGGCCTCCAGGCGCACGCGTTCGAGTTCATTCCCAACAACCCGAACGTCCCCTCGATCCCCGGCCACCCGTATGAGCCAGTCACGGACATGCGGGTGCACAAGGCCAACCTCGACCGCCTCGCCGCGACCGGCATCCCGATCCAGATCACCGAGCTCGACCTGGACGGGTTCGCGGTGGGCGGCGTTCCCGGCGACGAGATGCAGCTCTCCTACTACCGCAACGTGGTCCCGACGTTCTGGGAGCACCCGCGGGTAGAGGGATTCACCTTGTGGGGCTGGCGGCAGCCCAATCACTGGCGCAACGCGCAGAACGCGCCGATCGTGCTCTCCAACGACACGCCCAAGCCCGCCGCGCTGTGGCTCTACAACTACGTGCGCGGGATCGCCCCGGCGATCCGCGCGGACCAGGCGTTCACCGTCGCCGACGGGAACGCCAACCGGGTCGGGACGCTGCAGGCCGACGACTGGGCGTCGCAGATCAACCGCGCGAACCTGCGCACGTTCACCTGGCGGATCACGGGCGGCAACGACGCCGGGATCTACGCCGTCGCGCCCGCCACGGGTGAGCTCACCGTGGCCAAGCCCGAATTGCTCGACGAGCTGACGGCGTACGCGCTGAAGGTTCGCGTGTCCGACGGCTTCCACGAGAGCGCGGAAGCTCCCGTCACCGTCACCACCGCGGACCTCGCCAACGTCGTCGATCAGTCTGCGGGCGGCACCGTGCCCGCGACCCTGGCGTTGTCGTTGGGTGCTCCCGCGACGTTCGGGCCGTTCACGCCTGGCGTCGAGCAGGAGTACACGGCGTCGACCACCGCCACGGTCACCTCGACCGCCGGCGACGCGGCGCTCACCGCCTCCCCGGCGACGCTCGCCAACGGCGCCTTCCGCCTCGCGCAGCCCGTCGCCGTGACGCCGGCGAAGACGGCGTGGAGCGGCCCGACGAGCAACGACACGTTCGCGATCGCGCTCAAGCAGGCGATCGGTCGTACGGAGCCCCTGCGAACCGGCACCTACAGCGCGACGGTCACCTTCACGCTGTCGACCACCGCACCCTGAGAAGACCGGCTGCTCGCCGGCCACCCGAGGAGGGAATGGCCGGCGAGCCGGGTTGTCACGGCCGACGCGGGAGGGGCTACGACGGCGTGCCGAGAATTGTCTTACAAACCGACAATCGCGTCAACCGGTCGATGTGGGTTGCGTGCGCCACGTGGGTGCGAGAGGCTCGGCTCTCCGAGCGAGGAGACGAGACCATGGCCAACCCAAACGCCGCGACGCTGCAGGCGTTCCTCGACGCGTTCAACGCCCACGACCTCGACGCGATCATGTCGTTCTTCACCGACGACTGCGTCCTCGACATGCCCCGCGGGCCCGATCCTGGGGGCCGGCGCCTGACCGGCAGACAGCAGGTACGGGAAGGGATCCAGTCCAGATTCGACGGGATCCCTGACATCCGATACACCGACGACCGCCACTGGACCTGCGACGACCGCGGCGTCTCCGAGTGGACCATCCGCGGCACCCAGTCCACCGGTGAGCGCATCGAGGTCCGCGGGTGTGACCTCTTGGAGTTCACTGACGGCAAGATCAGCCGCAAGGACTCCTTCTGGAAGATCGTCGAGTAACTCCGCCGTCGCTTCACCCAGCGCGAGCGATCGGTCTGCCGCTCGCGGTTCTTCGCAAAGGTCGAGCTGACTTCAGCGTGACCGCTGGACGCTCTGCAGCGATCGGTCGAGATCGCGCTCCCACGCCTGTGTGCTGCGGACCGCGAAGTTGGTGACAATGGCAAGGCCGACGATCACCGCGGACGCGATGAGCATGCGTCGCAGCTTGCGGACCTTCGCGCCGTTCGGTGTGCTCATACACCCTCATCGTCCAGACCGACGCTCGGCTTGATCGGATTGCTCGACGCAGAGTGCTTCACCGTCGACCATGCCCGGCTTCCGCGGGGGCGCGGAGGCGGTGCTCTGGTGCGGGCGTGTTCTCCATCGCGGGTAGCGCGTGACGCGGATGTGCGTTGAACCAGCGCGCGTAGCGTTCGGTCAGCGGTCTTGCCGAGAGGCCGTGTGCGTAGACGGAGAGCGCGATCGTGACGGTGATCGCGAGCAGCATCGTCTGCAGGTGCGGGAGCTCCGTGTCGTCGATCAGGATGACCGCGAAGACGATCGAGGCGAGGCCCCGGGGCCCGAACCAGCCGAGAAACGCGACGGTCGGAGAGCGAGCGCCGGTGCCGAGCATCGCGAGCGCGACCGGGAGCATTCGCACGATCGTCAGGCTGAGGAGCGCGTAGAGCGCGACTTGCCATGTCACTTCGTCGAGTGCCGGGCCGAGGATGACGGCGCCGAAGACGATGAAGGTGACTGCGTTGAAGAGCTCGCCGCCCTCGTCGACGAGGTAGGTGACCTCACCCTTGGTGTCGCGGCGCAGCGTGCCGAACACGAAGCCGCCGGTGAACGCGGCGATGAAGATGCTGCCGCCGAGGGCGGTCGCGATGCCGGCGGCGAGCAGCGCCGAGGCGACGCTCAGGATCTGCAGCCAGTGCGGCTCGATCAGCCGCCGGCTCGTGGCGAACCGCAGCGCGAGGCCGCCGAGCGCCCCGGCGAGGATGCCGCCTACGAGCCCGTAGCCGATCTGCTCGAACACCAGCTCGGCCGCGGACGCGGATGAGGCGGTGCCGGCGTCGGTCTCGGCGAAGGCGATGGCGATGAAGAACAGCGGCACGCACAGCCCGTCGTTGAGTCCGCTCTCGACGTTGAGACCCTGTCGGATGCGCGAGGGGACGCGTTGGTCGGATACGACGGCCTGGCCGAGTGCGGCGTCGGTGCAGGCAAGCACGATCGCCAGCACCACCGCTTCGGCGAAGCTGACGCCGGGCAGAACCGCCGCCCCGATCACGGCACCCGCCACGATCGTGAGCGGGAGGCCGATCCCGAGCAGGCGGAGCGGCACTGCGGACTCGTGGCGCAGCGCCCGCAGTGAGATGCGTGACGCATCGGCGAACAGGACCAAGGTCAGGGTGATCTCGGCCAGCAGCTTCACCTGCTCCCCGTGCACCTCCAGGTCCACCAATCCCACCAGCCCGACGAGCAGGCCGGCGGTGGTGAAGAACATGGCGCCCGAGACGTTGAGGCCTTCCAGCCGTCGCGAGACCGTCGCGTAGCCGATCAGCAGCAGCGCGATCGTCGCCAGAGCCCAGGTCATGTCATTCCTCGCAGCCAGGCTGAGAAAGCGTCATGGCGATCCGCCGCCGGCACCCTGCCCGGCGGCGGACGTCAGCGTCTCGGCGACTCCAGCCCGGGCTAGATCCGGCGTCGGCGACCCGGCCGTCCGGGTGTGACGGCCGCGGCCACGACCGCGGTTTTCGCGACCGGCGCGGGGCCGGGTGTGACGGCCTTGGCCACCACCGCGGTCCGCGCGACGGTCCTCGCCACCGGCGCTCCGACGACTCCCACTCTTCCCACACGCGCTGCTCTGAGGGGCATGCTCAGTCTCCTACGGTCGCAAGTGCGTTCTCGGCCTCGATGGAGGCGATGATCGCCTGAATCGGAATCCGTCCGTTGGCGATCAGCTGGCCGCCCGAGCGCCGTGCCGCCGACGCGAAGCCCGCCGCCCACAGGTTCTCCCAGATCAGCACTCCGGCGGTGCTGTTGGGCTCCATGGCCGCAGCGAGGTGCAGGATGTCGTCCGCGGCCAGCAGCTCGGCCAGCTCGGCCTCCAGGGCTTGCAGCTCTCCGAGCTCGCCGATGTCGGCGAGCTCCATCGCCTCGACAGCTCCGTTCGCGTCCTTGGTCAGGATCACGATGTCGATCACGCGGATCGTTCCGGAGTCGATCAGCGCGAGCAGCTCTGCGGCCATCTCGCCGGTGAAGTTGCTCGTTCCCGCTGGGAACTCGACGACGAGGTAGTCGACGGGGCCGAGGTCATCCAGGGATGTGTCTGTCATCGCTCGTTCCTTGTTCTTGGCCGGTTGGGGCGTTGGCTATTGGCGCGCCATCGCGACGCGCAGACGCAGTTCGGGTGAGATCACGTGCTCGGCGCTGCCTGCGTCCTCGCCGAGGTCGATCTGCACCCAGTTGACCGTGCCGGTGAAGACGCTGCTCTCGCCGTGATAGTCGTCGCTCACGGGGGATGCGCTGTCTCGTCCGACGTCGGCGGTCTCGTCCGCGGAGAAGATCAGCGGCACTGTGGCGCCGACGCGCCCCTCACCGGTCTTGTCGCCGTCGATGTAGAGCGACACGGTGCCGCCTTTGGCGGGACCGCCGCCGTCGTACGCGAACTCCATGCGCACCTGGTGCGTGCCGGGCGCGATCACAGCACCGGACTCGATCTTGAAGCGCTGCAGGCCGAGCAGGTTGTAGCAATAGGTCGGGCGCCCGTCCTTGGCGTACAGGCTCCAGCCGGCGAACGCGCCACCTTGGGCGATGATCACACCCTCGGCGCCCGCGTCGGGCACGACCACCTCCGCGGTGACCGCGTGCGACTTGTTCTTGATGTTCAGGACGCTGTTCTCGCTGAGCCGGCCCATGCCGCCGAAGAGCACTTGTGAGTTGCCCTTCACCAGCTCGGGGCGGCCGACGAGCTCGGCGTTGAAGCGTTCGATGCGACGGTCGTCGAGCGGCAGCACGTTGTACTTGCGCGCCTCTTCCAGCCAGAGCTGTTGCAGCTCCGCCAGCTTCTCCGGCAGCTCGGCGGCGAGGTCCTGCGCCTGACTCCAGTCCACGTTCGTGTCGTAGAGCTCCCAGACGTCCTCCGAGAACGAAGGCAGCGGGTCCATCACCCACGGCACGCTGTGGCGGGTCACCGCGGTCCAGCCGCGGTGGTAGATGCCGCGGTTGCAGAACATCTCGAAGTACTGCGTCTCGTGGCGGTCAGCCGCGGTCGCGTCGTCGAACGAGTACGCCATGCTCACGCCCTCGATCGGTTGCTGAGGGATGCCGTTCACGGCCGTCGGCTCGGGGAGCCCGGCGACTTCGAGCACCGTGGGGGCGACGTCGATCACATGGTGGAACTGCGAGCGGACCTCACCGCGCGCGGCGATCCCGCCCGGCCAGTGGACGATCGTGCCGTTGCGCGTGCCGCCCCAGTGCGAGGCGACCTGCTTGGTCCACTGATACGGCGTGTCCATCGCGTGCGCCCAGCCGACCGCGAAGTGGTTGTACGCCTTCGGTGTGCCGAAGTCGTCGATGTGCGCGGCCAAGAACTCGGGCGTCTCGAGCGCCGCGGCGCCGTTGAAGATGAAGGTCTCGTTGAAGCTGCCGTTGACCGTGCCCTCGGCGCTCGCGCCGTTGTCGCCGATGATGTAGTAGACGAGCGTGTTCTCGAGCACCCCGAGGTCGTCGAGCGCATCCACGAGCCGTCCGACGTGGTGATCGGTGTGCTCCAGGAAGCCGGCATAGACCTCCATCTGACGGGCGAGAATCGGCTTGAGCTCATCGGGCATGTCATCCCAGGCGGGGATCTCGTCGTGCCGCGCCGTCAGCTGCGTCTCCGCGGGCACGACCCCGAGCTCCTTCTGCCGCGCCAGGGTCTCCTCGCGCAGCGCGTCCCAGCCCGCGTCGAAGCGGCCCTTGTACTTGTCCGACCACGCGGTCGGAACGTGATGCGGAGCGTGCGTCGCTCCCGGTGCGTAGTACATGAAGAACGGCGTGTCGGGCATGAGTGACTTCTGCTGGCGGGTCCACTGGATCGCCTTGTCGGTCATGTCCTCGGTGAAGTGGTAGCCCTCCTCCGGCGTCGTCTCGGGCTCGACGGGCGTGGTGCCCTCGTAGATGGCCGGGTAGTACTGGTTCGTCTCTCCGCCGATGAAGCCGTAGAAGTACTCGAACCCCCCGCCGCCGGTAGGCCACGCGTCGAACGGGCCCATCGGGCTCGTCTGCCAGACCGGCACCTCGTGGCACTTGCCGAACTGGGCCGTCGAATAGCCGTTCAGCAACAGCGTCTGCGCCAGCGGCGCGCAGCTCTTGGGACGGACCGAGCTGTAGCCGGGCGCCGCGGTGGCCAGCTCCGTGATGACCCCCATACCCACCGAATGGTGGTTGCGCCCCGACAGCAACGCCGCCCGCGTCGGCGCGCACAACGCCGTCGTGTGGAAACGGTTGTACTTCAGGCCGTTCTGAGCCAAGCGCTCAGCCGTCGGCGTCGCGCACGGCCCGCCGAACGCGCTCGAGGCCGCGAAGCCGACGTCGTCGAGCAACACGATGAGCACGTTGGGCGCACCCTTCGGTGGACGCAGCGGCTTGATCGCCGCGAACGTCGCGTCGGGGTCCTTTGCGTCGTACGGAAGCGCCCCTTCGAACGGCGTGTCCGAAATCGGCAGCACGCCGCGATGCAGTCCATCGGACTCAGCCTGGCTCACAAAGTTCCTCTCCACCGGTTGCGCGTCTCGCCACTCTCCACGGCGGACCGCCTGCGGTCATCACCCGATCCGGGTTACTGCTGCTTTGCGCATGCCAGGCGGACGTGATCGAGCCCCTCACCCCGCCGGTACGGTTTCGCCCGTGAATCTCATCCGCCGCATCGAGGCTGGTCACGGCGAGTTTCTGCTCTTCTCCCTCACCCCACCGCGTCTAGCGACGGAACCCGGGCAGGTGCGGGAGATCGCCGACGTGACCACCGCGCGTCTGCGCCCGCTCGGTCTGGACGGCCTGATCCTCTACGACATCGCCGACGAAGCGGAGCGCACCCAGGCCGAGCGCCCGTTCCCGTTCATGCCGACGCTGGATCCCGCCGACTACCTCGCCGATCACCTCAACACGTGGCCGACGCCGGTGATCGTGTATCGCGCGGTGGGCAAGTACGCGCTTGATGAGCTCCGGGCATGGCTGACGGCGCAGGATCCAGCACGGGTCATGACGGTCCTCGTCGGAGCGGCCTCGAGCACCGCGGCCACTCGAACGTCGCTCGCCGACGCCCAGGCGATGCGCCGGGACGCCAACCCGGCGCTCAAGCTGGGCGGCGTCGCGATCCCCGAGCGTCACAGCCGGCGCGAGGATGAGCATCTGCGACTGCTGGCCAAGCAGGAGGCGGGTTGCCGGTTCTTCGTCACGCAGGTCGTCTACGACCTGAACGCCGCGAAGAACTTCGTGTCCGACTACCACTACGAGTGCCGGTCGCGCGGCGTGTCACGGGCCCCGCTCGTCTTCACGTTCTCGGTCTGCGGGTCGATGAAGACGTTGGCCTTCCTGCGGTGGCTCGGCGTCGACGTGCCGCGGTGGATCGAGAACGACCTTCGACACGCCGCTGACCCACTCGAAGCCTCCTACCAACAGGCGCTCACGACCGCCACTGAATTGATCGCGTACTGCCGCACGCTCGGCGTTCCCTTCGGCATCAACGTCGAGAGCGTCTCGATCCGTCGCGTGGAGATCGAAGCCTCGGTGCGCCTCGCCGAAGCGCTCCGCGCGCAGCTCAGGAGCTAGCAGCACGCGACCGCGGTAACCACCCCGGGCGACCTGCGTGCACAGGTCGCCCGGGTTACTGGAGGAGAGGCCGCGGAGAAGGAGGGTTCCGCGGCCCGGAGTCGACTACGGGGTTGTCGTCGACAGGGTGAACGTCAGCGTCTTGGCGTAGGTGCCGCGACGCAGGTCGTCCGTCTCAGCGATCGACTGCTTGAAGTCGATCGTCGCGGTGTCCTTGCCCACCGGCCCGGTGTAGGTCAGGAGGGCGATCGGGGCGCTGAGCGCGCCGAACGCCGTTCCCGCCGCGCGGGTGCTGGTGGCTTTGACCTGGACCGCCTGTGCGAGCGCGTACTGGCCGTTGACCAGCTTGCCCGCGTTGGTGGTGCTGGGGTCGGACACCGTCAGTGTGGCCGCGTCGGCGGTGGAGGTCACCGACGCGGTGGTGGAGGCCGTGTACTCGCGCGTCACGCCCGGGGTGAACGTGCCGAACGAGGGTGTCGCGCCGATCGCCAGCGCGAGCACACTCGGCACGTTGCCGCCGAGGACGACGTCGTCATCCACGGACTGGCCGGGGTTGGGCGCCGTGATCGTGAACGTCACGCTGCCCACGGTCCCGACATTCCCGGCCTTGTCCGTGGCCCGGTGCTCGACGGTGTGCGGGCCGACGGCCGACACCACCACGGGCTCCGTGTACGTCGTCCATGCGCCGCCGTCGAGCCGGTACTCGAGCTTGTCGAGGCCCGATCCGCCCGCTTCGTCCGCACCCGTCACGGTCACCGTGACCGGTCCGGTGCCCGCGGACGTCGCCGACGACGTCGGCGCAGCCGTGTCCGGCAGCCCCGCGGTGATGCGGAAGTACTCGAACACCGCGTTGTCGCGCGAGGTCACAGTGGCGTTGGAGTCGTTCGCGTACACGCCGATCTTCGGGGTTGTCCCGGCGATCGAGATCGGTGTCGGCGACCCGAACGTCGACCAGCCCGCGTCCCCGTCGAAGCGGTAGTACGCGCGCAGCGTCGTCCCGTCCGACACGATCCGCAGGTTGACCGTCGTCGGCCGCGAGGCCACGTCGGCCGTGTTGTCGAACCCGGCCGCGACGTTGTTGGTCTCGTTGAGGAACTCGAGCTTGCGCCCGCCCGCGTAGACGTAGTCGGCCTTGACGTAGTTCGCGTCGTCCCCATACACGAGCAGGCCGGCCTGCTCGTAGTTCTCGTTCGGGTTGAACGCGAGCCGCGTCTCCATCGTCCAGGGCCCACTCGGCGCGGACTGCAGGAGCATGTTCGGGTTGTTGTTCGCGCCGTTGGCGAAGAAGTCGCCGTGCGCGGCCGGCAGCACGAGCTTCCCGTCGCTCACGCCGTAGCCACCCGGTTCGTGCCGCACGATGCTGTTCCAGCGGCACAGGTTGAGCGCGCCGCCGTCGAACTCGTCCGTCGGAGCCTCCGGCGTCGTGAGCTTGAACCAGTCGATCTTCAGCTCACGGTTGACGGTCGCGTTCGCCGACGTCGCGTACACGCCGATCTTCGGCGCGGTGATCCCGGTCAGGTTCGTGGTGGCGCCGTAGTTGGTCCAGGTGATCCCGTCGGCGCTGTACGCCGGCTGGATGGTGGTGCCGTTGGACGTCAGCCGCAGGTACCAGGTGGTCGGGAACGTCGCCGGCATGTTGGCCGTCGCCGCCCCGAGGCCGGTCGCGGTGTTGTTGAGCTCCTTGAACGCCTCGAACTTGCGACCGCCGCTCCAGACCATGCCGGCCTTGATCAGGTTCGCGTCGTCGCCGTAGACCATCAGGCCGGCGTTGTTGTAGTTCGCCGTCGGATCCCAGTTGGCCTTGATCGTCGCCGTCCACGGCCCACTCGCGGGCAGCGGCTGGTGCACGATGTTGCGCAACCCGGTCGACCCGGCGTGGATGTCGAAGTTCTCCGACGTGATGTTCAAAGACCCGCCGCTGACGTTGAGCGTCGCGGCGTTCTCACGCGTGACCGTCCACTTGCCGGTGTTCAGCGACGTCCCGAGGAAGTCGTCATCGCCCGGGCACGAAGCGACCGCGGTGGTCGCATCGATGCGGATCGTCGCTTTCTGATGCTTGCCGCCCGCGTCCGTCGCGGTCAGCGTCGCCGTGAACGTCCCCACCGAGGAGTACACGTGCGTGGCGTCCTTCGTCGTGGCGTCGACGGTGCCGTTGGAGTCGAAGTCCCAGGCGTAGGTCAACGTCCCGCCCTCGGGATCGAAGACGTTGCCCACGAACGACACCGGGAACGGGGCCACGCCGCTGACGGAGTCAGCCGTGATCGACACCTCAGGCGCCGCGTTGGCCGCCACGCCCTTGCCGGAGAACGTGAGCGAGTCGATCTCGTACACGGCGGTCGTCGGACCACCGCTCCTCGCCGCGACCACGACGTACAGCTTGTGGCTCGCCTCGTCCGGTGCCGTGACGTTCGCCACCGCGGTTCGATACGCGCCACCGCTCGCGACCAGATCGGCCGTGCCGACCACGGGACCGGTCGGCGAGTCCAAGCGCAACTCGGCCAGGCCACCCGCGCCCGCCGACGAGTAGCGCAGCGACACGCTCCGCACGCCCTTCAGCGACACCGGCTCGAAGTAGAACGAGTCGCCCGCGTCGAGCCCGCCGACGCGCCGCCCGCCGTCGGCCGACGCGTTGTCGACGGCCGAGACGCCGGTCTGGCCGACGTAGTGCTCGGCCTGGATCTCCTTCGGGTTCAGGCGCCGCGTCGTGGCCCCTTCCAGCGGCTGGGAGCCGGGCGCGCCGTTGTCCAGATACGTCGCGGTCAGGACCAGCGCGATGTTCGCGCTCTTCTCGTGCCCGGACTCCTGCTCGACCTGGATCGTGCCCTCGCAGCCCGTCTTGTTCACGCCGGGGTGCACGTGGGCGTTGCCGCCCTCGTCATGGAAGATGCCGGGCGAGACGACCACCTTCGAGCAGTCGATCGTCGTGTCCTCGGGATCGGTGACGGTCACGCGATAGGCGATCTCGTCGCCCCACCCGTAGACGCCACCCTGCGGCACGTCGAGCACCACCGTCGGGCGCGTGTTGCCGACCGTCACCAGCACCGACGAGGAGCCGGACTTGCCACTGGTATCCGTGACCTTGAGCTGCACCGTGAACGTGCCCGTGGCCGTGTAGGTGTGCGTCGGGTTGGCCTGGGTCGACTTGGCCGTGCCGTCGCCGAAGTCCCACTCGTACGTCAACACGTCTCCGTCGGGGTCCTCGGAGCCGTCGCTGGAGAACGTCACGGCGAGCGGCGACTGGCCGGAGTCCTTGTTGGACGTGGCCTTCGCGATCGGCGTCCGCGAGCCCTTGACGTAGTCGATCCGGTAGAGGCCGGAGTCGGGGTTGATGCCCGAGCCGGCGTAGTTGAAGTCGCGGCCCCACTCGAGCACGTACAGGCGCCCGTCCGGGCCCATCTCGATGTCCTGCGGGTGCCGGAAGTCGGCGTTGGGCATGAAGCGGCGGATCTCCGCGGGCTTGCCTTCCGCGTTCAGGCGCATCGTCGCGATCCAGTCGCGCGACCAGTCGGCGAAGAACACCTGATCGTCGTAGTACGTGGGCAGCTTGGTGTCCGCCCCGCCCTCGCTGTGGTGATAGATCGGGCCGGCGATCGCGGTGCGCCCGGCCCCCGTGGGAATCGCGGTCGCGCCCGTCGCCCACGGGAAGCCGGTCGGGTACGGCGAGTACGGCCACCACAGCAGCGCGCTCGTCGTGCCCGGCGTCTTGGCCAGGCCCGTGTTGTAGTTGGACGTGTTGTTGGGGCCGCCGGCGCAGTCGAACGTCTCACCGGCCGGGCCGCTCGGGAAAGTCCAGTCGCGGTAGGCCTTGTTGTCGGCGATGCAGTACGGCCAGCCCATGTTGCCCGCCTGGCGGATCTGGTTGAGCTCGTCGTAGCCGCGCGGGCCGCGGTTGGCGTTCTCGCTGTTGGCGTCCGGCCCGACCTCGCCGTTGTAGACCCAGCCCGTCTCCTGGTCGACCGAGATCCGGAACGGGTTGCGATGACCCATCGTGTAGATCTCGGGCTTGGTCTTCAGCGGGTCCGAGATGACCGGCGGGAACAGGTTGCCCTGCGGGATCGAGTACGTCCCGTCGGGCTCGGGCTTGATCCGCAGGATCTTGCCGCGCAGGTCGTTCGTGTTGCCGGAGGTGCGGCGGGCGTCGTAGGCGCGGTCGGCGTCCGGGTTGTCGCCCGCGTTGTTGCGGATGACGTCGTCATCGATCGGGTTGTAGCCCTGCGACTGCGAGTGCTCGGTGTCGTCGCCGGTGGAGATGTGCAGCAGCCCACCGGGGCCGAACGTCATCGAGCCCGCGGAGTGGCAGCAGACGATCCGCTGGTGCGGGATCTTCAGCAGCACCTTCTCGGAGGCCATGTCGATCAGACCGTTCTCACCCACCGTGAAGCGCGAGACGTGCTGCTCCTCGGGCGTGGGCGCGCTGTAGAACAGGTACAGCCACTTGTTGGTGGCGAAGCCCGGGTCCAGCGCGATGCCGAGCAGGCCGTTCTCGTTGCCGCGGTGCACGGGGATCGTGCCCACGGTGCGGATGGCGCTGGTGCTGGAGTTGTAGTACTTGACCTTGCCGGCGAGCTCGACGTAGTAGACGTTGCCACCGGGCGCGATGGCGATCTCCATCGGGTTCTCGGTGTTGTCGTCGAGCGTGACCTTGTCGAAGGACGCGTCGGTCGGGGTGCCGTCGCGCGGCGCGCCGCACTCACCGGCCACCTGGCCCGAGGCCCACTCGATGCCGCCGAGGATGTGCTTGCGGTAGTCGGCCTCCTGCCAGGCCGTGCCGCTGTGGCCGAGCCCGGTGTAGAAGTGCCGCCCGCGGTCGAAGTTCGAGCACCACGCGATCGGGTGGTCGTCGGCCTCCGGGGTGCCGTCCTCCTCGTTGTACGTGTTCTCGTCCAGCTTGGCGAGCACGTGGACGCCCTCGGGCTCCTTGGTGAAGTTGTACCACTCGTCGGTGCGCACCCAGGTGGCCGGAATCCCCTGCGTAGCGGGATGATTCGGGTCGGTGACGTTGACCGTGGCCTGCTGGATCGCGGGGTGGTTGTTGAACAGCGATCCGCCGCGGGCCTCCGTCATCCAGTCCCAGTTGCGGTCGGCGTTGGCGGCCGCGTGAATGCCGACGAGGCCCTTGCCGCGCTGGTACCAGCGCTCGAACGCGGTGCGCTGGTTGGCGGTGAGGATGCCCTCGCCGTCCGTGTGCAGCATCACGATGACCTCGTACGGCCGCAGACCGGCGTCGGTGAACGTCGTCGCGTCCTCGGTCAGCGTGACGTTGAAGTTCTTCTCCACGCCCATCGCCTGGATACCGGCCTTGCCGGCGTCGATGGCGTCGGTGTGGCGGAAGCCCGTCGTCTTGGAGAAGACGAGCACGTCGTAGCGGGCGCTCTGCGCCGCCGCGGGCGCGGCTGTGGCTCCCAACACCGCGGCGGCCAGCGCCACGGCCTTCCATCTCAGTCTCATGCTCTCTCTCCTCAAGCCGCCAACGGTTCGACCCCGAGAAAACGCTTCTGCGCCTCCGGGTCGGCCAGTAGTTCCTGCGACGTCGTCTCGGTCGCGATCGACCCGGACACCATCACGACGACCCGGTTGGCGAGCGCCGTCGCCACACCGAGGTTCTGCTCGACCACGAGCAGGCCCATCCCGCCCGCCGCGAGGTCCTTGATCGTCTCGATCAACGTCTCCACCACGGTCGGCGCCAGACCTTCCGACGGCTCGTCCATGACGAGCAGCTTCGGGTTGGTCAGCAGCGCCCGGCCGATCGACAGCATCTCCTGCTCGCCCCCGGACAGCGACGTGCCGGAGACGTGCTTGCGCTCGGCCAGCCGCGGGAACAGCTCGTACACGCGCGCGGGCGTCCACGCCGCCTTCGACGAGGCGCCCACGATCTGCAGGTGCTCGTCGACGGTCAGCGACTGGAACAGCCGCCGGCCCTGCGGGACGAAGCCGATCCCGGCTCTCGCGAGCTTGTGCGCGGGCTTGCCGCTCACGTCCACGCCGTCAAGCGTGACCGAGCCGGTGACCCGGTTGCCCGGGCCGAGCACGCCCGCGAGCGCCTTGCACAGCGTGGACTTGCCCATGCCGTTGCGGCCGATCAGCGCGACCGGCTCGGCGCCCATCGTGAGCGACACGTCCTGGAGCACGTGCGCCGCGCCGTAGTAGGCGTTCAGGCCGGAGACCTCAAGCATGCTCGATCAGCCCCGAGCCGAGATAGAGGTCGTGCACGGTCTGGTTGGAGCGGATCTGCTCCGGCGTGCCTTCCACGATCACGCGGCCGTCGTGCATCATCGTGACCCACTTGGCGACCTTCAGCGCGACGTCCATGTCGTGCTCGATCAGGATCAGCGTGATGTCGGGATCGAGCCCGATCAGCATCTCCGTCAGCCGCACGCGCTCGGCGCGCGAGAGGCCCGCGGCCGGCTCGTCGAGCATCAGCAGCCGCGGCTCGGCCACCAGCGCCATGCCCACCTCGAGCTGGCGTTGCTCGCCGTGTGAAAGGTCGGCGACGAAGTCCCCGAGCCGCTCTTCCAACCCCACCTGCGTGCTCATCGCGCGCGCCTTCTCACGCAGGACGTCGTCCTTGCCGGACGGCACCATCCGCAGATGGCCCGCGGCGACGCCGAGCGCGCCCAGGTAGAGGTTGTCCTCGACGGAGAGCCCAGCGAACAGCCGCGACGTCTGGAACGTCCGCGAGAGGCCCAGGCGGGCGCGCTTGCGGGCGGGCAGGTTCGTCACGTCCTGCCCGAAGAGCTCGACGCGACCACTGCTCGGGGGAAACTCCCCGGAGATCAGGTTGAACACCGTCGTCTTGCCGGCCCCGTTGGGGCCGAGCACGGCCCGGCGCTCGCCGGGCCGCACCTCGAGGTCCACGCTGCGCACAGCGTGGACCCCTCCGAACCGGCGGTCGATCCCTTCGAGGCGAAGGACCGCCGGCTCTGCGTCTGTCGCTGGGAGACCCATGGCGCTACTTGGCGAAGCTCACGGCTTCGGAATTGCCGACCCACGGCGGGGCCTCGCCGGCCTCGCACTTCGGGTTCTCGCGGTCGGGCGCGGGCGTCTCGGCCGAGAACGCGCCGTTGAACGTCTGGTCGACGTCGTTGACCTGCGCGAACGTCTCCACGTCCGGCACGCCGTCGCCCGTGGTGTCCTCGACGATCTTCTTCAGGAACACGTTCGAGATCGCCTGGCGGTTCGCGTCGAGCTTGACGTCGCCCCACGGCGCCTCGTCACCGGAGAGCGTCGTCTTGGCCAGCTCGGCCTGCAGCTTGCTCTGGTCGGCGACGTCGCCGCCGGAGGCCTCGAGCGCCTTGATCAGCGCCGTCATGCCGGTGTAGTAGCCGTACGTGAACACGGACGGACCCGCGCCGGCGATCTCGTCGCCGTAGTTGTCCTTGAGGCCCTGGATGTAGGCCGCGACCTCGGGTGAGTCCGAGTCGGCCGCGGTCATGGCGGACGTCACGCCACCCACGAGCGACTTGCCGACCTCCTTGAGCACGAGCGGGTCGTCCCAGAAGACGTTGCCGAGCATCCGCTCGGTGTCGACGCGGCCGCGCTGTTCTTCGTACTGCTTGATGAAGCTGATGAGGCCGGAGCCACCGATGCCGACGTAAAGGCCGTCGACGTCCTTGGGGATCTGTGAGATGTAGGACGAGTAGTCCTCCTCGCCCAACGGCGCCCACACGCGCTTGGGGATCTGGCCGCCGACGGCGCAGAACTCGGCCACGAAGCCGGCCAGCGACGTGTACGGGAACGAGTAGTCGTCGCCGATGATCGCCGCGTTCTTCCAGCCGAGCTGGTTGTACGCGTAGTCACCGAGGCCGGCCGACCACTGCGCGCCGTCCGGGTGGAAGCGGAAGAAGTTCGGCGCGTTGACCTTCAGCGTCGAGTCCTGCGCGCCGGCGATGCCGTTGACGAACGTCTTGTCCGGGTGCTCCTTGGCGTAGTTGGCCACCGCGATGCCCTCGTCGCCCGACAGCGGGCCGATGAGGACGTCGGCGTCCTCCTGCTCCATCAGGCGCCGGGTCTCCTCGATCGCCTTGTCGGCCGTGTCGTCCGCGCAGCCGTAGCCGACGATCTCCACGTTCTTGCCGGCGATCTTCGCGCCGGTGACGCCGTCCGTCGGCTTGTCACCTGCCGGCTTCGCGCCGGCGAACTTGATCAGCGCCAGGTTCGCGCCCGAGGCCGTCGGCTCGAAGAACGAGCCGAACGCGCCTTCGCAGTCCGACAGGAACCCGACCTTGATCGTGTCGCCGCCACCGCTGTTGCTCTCGCCGCCGCCGGCGTTGCTCGGGGCGCCCTCGTTGCTTGACTCAGAACCACAGGCCGCGAAGGCTGCGCAGGCAGCGACCATCGCGACGCTTGAACGTCGGAACATTCCCTCTCTCCCCTCGTGTCAGCTATTCGGTCGTCTGGGGCACCGGCGTCGGTGCCGGTGCGGGGCGGCGCGGCGTCTTGATCTTCGTCTTGAGCTGGTCCCAGATGCCGATCAGGCCACCCGGGGACGCCAGGACGATGATCAGGAACAGCACGCCGATCAGCGTGTTGAAGCGCGCGGGTCCGAGGACGTTGCCGACCTCCGGCACCCACTCGCGCGAGTAGTTGTCGATCAGCGCGTAGGTGAGCGCGCCGACCCACGCTCCCTCGAGCCGGTACAGGCCGCCGATCACGGCCACGATCAGGACGTCGATCGTCTGCGCCAGGTTGATCGAACCTGGCGTGATGCGGGTGTTGTAGAACACCGACAGCACGCCGGCGATCCCGGCGACGAAGGCGGCGACGCCGAACGCCAGCGTGCGGTGCAGGTTCACGTCGAAGCCGAGCGCACGCATGCGGGCCGGTTCGTCGCGCACGCCCTGCATGCCGAGCCCGAACGCGGTGCGCGAGAGCGCGCCGAGGCCGAGGAACACCAAGACCGCGACCACCAGGGTCAGGAAGTAGCGCGGCAGCGGGTCCTGCTCGGGAGAGCCGACCACGCTCGGGAGGTCGACGCTGTTGATGCCGCCGAAGCCCGAGAGCCCGGTGACCTGGCTGAAGAAGTAGTAGACGAGGACGCTGAAGGCCAGCGTGATCATCAGGAAGTAGATCCCTTCGCTGCGGGCCGCGATCCAGCCGAAGCCGAGCCCGACGACCGTGGCGATCACGAGCGCGCCGACAAGCGCGACGTACGGGTTCCACGCCGCGCCTGCGCCACCGTCGGCGAGCACGAGGTTGGCGTAGGCCATGCCCGCGATGCCGTAGAGGCCGACCTGGGCGAGCGAGACCATCCCGCCGTACGCGGCCAGGAAGATCAGGCTCGCCGCCGCGATCCCGAGCCACAGCGCCTTCGTGAGGATCGAGTTCAGGAAGAAGTCGCTCACGAACAGCGGCGC
The DNA here is from genome assembly GCA_027587225.1 of Solirubrobacter taibaiensis. GTDB lineage: Bacteria > Actinomycetota > Thermoleophilia > Solirubrobacterales > Solirubrobacteraceae > Solirubrobacter > Solirubrobacter taibaiensis. The sequence continues at coordinate 58,393 of JAPDDQ010000026.1, read as the reverse complement.
GACCGCGGCGGCCACGACGATCACGATCAGGGCCGGCCACGCGATCCGCTGCGTGGACACGTTGGGGTTCATGCCGGCCTCCCGTAGAGCCCGAGCGGCCGCACCGCCAGCACGCCCACCAGCAGCGCGAAGGTCACGATGATCGAGTAGTTCGTGAGGTCGAGGTCGCCGAAGACGAGGTAGACGTCCGCGTACGCGTCGACCAGGCCGAGGGCGAGCGCGCCGATCGCGGCGCCGCCCAGCGAGCCCATCCCGCCGATGATCACGACGATCAGCGAGTTCAGCAGGAAGGCCGTGTCCTGCCCGGGCGCGAGCGAGATCATCGTGCCGCCGAGCACCCCGCCCAGGCCCGCGAGCAACGCGCCGAGGAAGAACATCCCGATGAACACGCGGTTCACGTTGATGCCGAGCGCGGAGACCATCTCGCGGTCGTCGACGCCGGCGCGCACGATCTTGCCGAAGCGCGTGCGCTTGATGATCAGGTAGAGCCCGACGCCGATCAGCACGGCCGCGGCCAGCACGACGACGCCGCGGAAGAAGCCGAAGCGCACGTCGCCCGGGAGCACGATCGACGTCGGCCAGCTCGAAGGTGCGGAGATGTCCTTGGAGATGCCGCCCCAGTAGGCGAGCATCTGGTCGGCGAGGATGACGCTGAGCGCGATCGTGATCAGCGCCTGGCGCAGGTCCTGCCCCTGGTTCCAGCGCAGGAAGATCTGCTGCAGCGCCACGCCGATGACGCCGATGATCAGCGTCGCCAGCACGAGCGGGATGAACCAGGCGAACACGCTGTACTCGGCGTCGGACGCGCCGCTGAGCGAGAGACCCAATCCGGAGTCCTCGGCCTTGAACCAGCGCGTCTGGATCTCCAGCGCGATGTACCCGCCGAGCAGGTAGAGCGCGCCGTGCGCCATGTTCACCACGCGCATCAGCCCGAAGATCAGGGTGAAGCCGCTGGCGACCACGAAGTACAGCGCGGCCAGGGTCAGCCCGTTGAGGGTGACTGTGACGAACTGCTGCATCAGCCCGCGACGGCCTCCGGCCGCAGCGTGAAGTCGGGCAGGCGGACGAGCTCGCCGCCCTTGAGCGCGGACTCGTGCGCGCACAGGCCCACGCACGTCCAGTTGGCCGAGCGGCGGGCGTTCGGGAACGGCTCGCGGACCTCGGTGAGGGCGGAGACGAACTCGTGCACCAGGTGCGGGTGCGAGCCGCCGTGGCCGGCGCCCTGGGTGAAGGAGAGGTGCGTCTCCTCGTCGTCGTAGACGCCCTTGGTCGTGAAGCGCTGGATCGGCTCCGGCAGGCGGTGCGCGAAGTCCGGCACGTCGATCTCCTCGGGGATCTCCGGCTCGGGGCGCTTGGCCGTGTGCAGCACGTGCTTGCCGCCCTCGACCAACGTCCACTCGAACGCCTGCTTGGAGCCGTACACGTCGATGCTCTCGCGGTACTGGCGGGCGACGTCGAACAGGCTGCGGTAGATGCGCGCGGAGACGTCGGAGTCCTGCAGCTTGATGTGCGCGGACTCTACGGCGAACGGCGAGCCGTAGTGCTCGATCAAGTCCTCGCGGATGGTGCCGGAGCCGAAGCAGGAGACCACTTCGGCGGCCGCATCGGTGAGCGCCAGCATCGGGCCGACGCAGTGCGTCGCGTACCACATCGGCGGCAGGCCGGGCCAGTAGTCGGGCCAGCCGTCCATGTCCTGCATGTGGCTCGCCTGCAGGAACTGCAGCTTGCCCAGGTCCCCCGTGTCGTACAGGTCCTTGATGAACAGGTACTCGCGGGCGTAGACGACCGTCTCCATCATCATGTACTTCAGGCCGGTCCGCTCGACCGCCTCGACGATCCGCTTGCAGTCCTCGATGCTCGTTGCCATCGGCACCGTGCACGCGACGTGCTTGCCGGCCTCGAGCGCCTCGAGCGTCATCCACGCGTGGTCTGGGATCGGCGAGTTGATGTGGACCGCGTCGATGTCGGGGTCCTGCAGCAGCTCGCGGTAGTCCGTGTAGCGCTTGGCGACGCCGAAGTGGTCGCCCACTTCGTCCAGGCCCGCCTGGTCACGGCGGCAGATGGCCGTGAGCTCGGCGTCAGGGTGCTGCTGGTAGATCGGGATGAACTCGGCGCCGAAGCCGAGGCCGATCATGGCGACTCGAATCACAACTGCTCCTTGGCTTCAGGCCACGACGGGGGTCAGCGACGCACGCAGGAAGGCCGCTCCGCGGCGGGCAAGCTCATCCGGCTCGGCGTCGAGCGGGCGCCACAGGCTCACGGCCTTGGCGATCTCCTTGACCGCCGGGGTGAAGGACTCGATCACGAGCGGGCCGTCGAAGTCGATGTCGCGCAGCGCGGCGAACAGCTCGGTCCACTGCACGTGGCCGGTGCCGGGCGTGCCGCGGTCGTTCTCGCACGTGTGGACCTGCAGCAAGTGGCCGCCGACGAGCCGGACGGCGTCGCCGAGCGACTTCTCGTCGATGTTCATGTGGAAGCTGTCGAGCAGCACGCCGAGGCTCGGCGAGCCGACGAGGTCGATCAGCTCGAGCGCCTGCTCGGCCGTGTTGACGAGGTCGGTCTCGAAGCGGTTGAGCGGCTCGACGCCGAGGGCGACGTTGCGCTCGCCCGCGTAGTCGGCGACGACCTTCAGGCTCTCTACGGCGAGCGCGCGCTGGGCGCCGCGCTCGAGCGGGTCCAGCAGCCGCGTCTTGCCGACCGCCGAGTACATCGGGCCGACGAAGTGCGGCGCGCCGAGCTCGACCGCGAGGTCCACGCAGCGCTTGACGTACTCGATCCCGATCGCGCGGATGGCCGCGTCGTCGTGCGACAGATCACGGTCGGGCCCGAACGCCCCGCACACCGTGAAGGTCATGCCGGCCTGCTCGCCGGCCTCGCGCAGGAGCGACCCCGTGATGCGGTCCGGGTCCTCCACGGCGATCTCCAGCACGTCGAAGCCGAATTGCTTGGCTCGAACAACCAATTCGAGCGATTCATCCCCGAACGGGGACGTCCAGATCCATGTCGATGCGCCCAGAGGGTTCATCGCCTCTCCTCTCCTCGTTCCGAGGGGGAGCCTACAGATTAAACGCGGCCGCGCAACTCTTTTTGTGGATCGTCGATCTAATGCGCCATTGATTCGGCGACAAAGGCATCGATTGCTTCGGGGCTCAGCGTGTAGTCAATGACCGTGAGCGCGGCGCCACGGAGGCCGGCGTCGTCGCCGTGCGGCGGGCGCGCAAGGGAGACGGCGCGGGCGCTCGCGGGCAGCGCGGTCTTGTAGATCGCCTCCTGCATCCCGGCCAGGAACTGGTCGCCGGTGTCCACGAGGTAGCCCCAGACGGCGATCACGTCAGGGTTGAGCAGGTTGATGGCGGCGGCCATCACCTCGCCGATCTGGCGGCCGGCCGCGCGCACGGCCTGGACGGCCTCGAGCACACCGCGGTCGGCGAGCTCGGACACCTCGCGCGCGGTGTGGACGTCGAACCCGCTCTCGCGCAGCTGAGCCGCGAGCGCGGTGCCGCTGGCGACGGTGTTGAGGCAGCCGCTGCTCCCGCACGTGCACGGCGCGTCCTGGCCGGCGACCTTGGTGTGGCCGACCTCGCCGAGCAAGCCCGTGGCGCCACGGACCACCTGGCCGTCGATGATCAGCCCGCAGGCGATCACCGTGCCGACCTTCAGGCACAGGAACACGCGCGCTTCGGGCCACGAGGTGCGGTGCTCGCCGAGCGCGAGGAAGTTCACGTCGCGGTCTACGAGCACCGGGCACTCAAACCGCGCGCGCAGACGGTCGGTGAGCGGGAAGGCGCGCCAGGACACCGCGGTCCCGGCGATCTCGAGGTCGCCGGCCAGGCCGATGCCCATGCCGTACAGGCGGCCTGCGCGCGGGCCGAGCTCCTGCAGCGCCTCACCGAAGTGCGCGTCCAGGACGCGCAGCAGCTCCTCCGGCCCCTTGGACACGTCGAGGTCCACCTTGCGGTACCAGAGCACTTCGGCGGCGAGGTCGGTGACGGCCATCAGCACGCCGCTCATGCCCACCTGGGCGGCCAAGGTCACACCCGCGGCGGCGTTGAACGCGAGCCGGGAAGCGGGGCGCCCGCGCGCGCCGCTCGTCTCCCCCACGGTCACGATCAGGCCGTGCTGAAAGAGCACCTCGAGCCGCTCCGTGACCGTCGAGCGAGCGACGCTCATCTCGGCCGCGAGGTCGGCCGTCGTCTCCGCTCCGCCGCGCCGCAGCAGGTCCAGGACCTCACCGGTGCGCGCGAGCCGAACTGTCGACGGAACTGCCACTTGTACGCCCACTATACGTCGTTGACACAGCGGATAACTTGCATCATCGGTATATTTACGTTGCTTGTCGACGAAATTGGGGAGAGGCGCTGGATGCAGTTCACCCGGCAGCAGGTCATTAGTCGCCTGCAAAGCCAAATCGACCGAAAGCAGGCGATCGTGTGCGCCGGCGCGGGCACGGGGATCTCCGCGAAGTTCATCGAGCGCGGCGGCGCCGATCTCGTGATCGTCTACAACTCCGGCCGTTTCCGGATGGCCGGGCACAGCTCGATGTGCGGGCTGCTCGCGCTCGGTGACGCGAACGCGATCGTGATGGAGATGGGCGAGCGCGAGATCCTGCCCGTCGTCCAGCGCACGCCGGTGATCGCGGGGGTCAACGGCACCGACCCGACGCGCGTGATGCGCCGCTTCCTCGGGCAGGTGAGCGAGGCCGGGTTCTCGGGCGTGAACAACTTCCCGACGGTGGGCCTGTTCGACGGCCGGATCCGGCGTGAGCTGGAGGCCTCCGACCTGGGCTTCGCCCGCGAGGTGGCGATGATCGCCACCGCGCACGAGCTCGGGCTGTTCACGATCGTCTACGTGTTCACGCCGCAGGAGGCGGCGGCGATGGCCGCGGCGGGCGCGGACGCGGTGATCGCGCACATGGGCCTGACGGTCGGCGGCAGCATAGGCATGAGCGCCGAGGAGGCGATGTCCTTGGACGTGGCGTGCGAGCAGGTGCAGGCGATCGGGGCCGCGGCGGTGACGCAGCAGCCCGACGTCCTGGTGCTCTGTCATGGCGGGCCGATCGCGACCCCGGACGACGCGGCCTACGTGATGAGCCGCACGGGGGCGGTCGGGTTCGTCGGCGCTTCGAGCGTGGAGCGGTTGCCGGTGGAGGAAGCGCTGTCCTCGACCACGGAGCAGTTCAAGGCGATCCCGATCGGGCTCACGCAGTCAACGCCTTGAAGCGGCGCATGTTGTCGGTGAGCGCCTTCTCGACGGGCAGGCGCTCGGTCGAAGACGCGCCGAAGAAGCCCGCGATGCCGTCGGTGTGGTCGAGCACGTACTGGGCGTCCTCGGGCTCGGCGAGCGGGCCACCGTGGCAGAGCACGATGATGTTCGGGTTGACCTCCACCGCCGCGTCGCGCATGGCCTGGATGTCTTTGACGCACTCGTCGAGCGTCTTGGCCGTGCGCGCGCCGATCGAGCCGTTGGTGGTCAGGCCCATGTGCGGGACGAGCACGTCGGCCCCAGCTTCGGCCATCGCGGTCGCCTGGCCGGGGTCGAACACGTACGGCGCGGTCAGCAGGCCCATGCTCGCGGCGGTGGCGATCATCTCCACCTCGAGCCCGAAGCCCATGCCGGTCTCCTCCAGGTTGGCCCGGAACGTGCCGTCGATCAGGCCGACGGTGGGGAAGTTCTGCACGCCCGCGAAGCCCTCTTCCTCGATGGTGGTGAGGAAGCGGTCCATGGAGCGGAACGGGTCCGTCCCGCAGACGCCGGCGAGCACCGGCGTGTCCTTGACGATCGGGATGACCTCGCGCGCCATCTCGAGCACGATCGCGTTCGCGTCGCCGTAGGGCATCAGGCCGGCGAGCGAGCCGCGGCCCGCCATCCGGTAGCGGCCCGAGTTGTAAATGATGATCAGGTCCGCGCCGCCGTCCTCCGCGCACTTGGCCGACAGGCCCGTGCCCGCCCCGGAGCCGATGATCACGCCGCCGCGTCGGAGGGTCGCCCGCAGGCGCGCCCGTGCCTCCTCGCCCGTCACAGCAGCGCGAGGAGCTTGTCGGCCATCGCCTCCGCGAAGGCCGGGTCGTTGATGCTGCAGTCCATCTCGATCACCTCGACGTCGCCGTCGACGGTGCGCAGCGCTCGAAAGAGCGCCGCGTCCGCCTCCGGATCGTGGAACGGCTGCCCGGGGGAGTCGAGCAGCGACAGGCCGCGGAGCGGCAGGAAGAGCGTGGTGGGTCCGGTGGCGGCAGCGAGCTTGCGCGCGATCCGCGCGCCGAGCTCCGCACACTCGTCCGGGGTGGTCCGCATCAGTGTCACGGACGGGTTGTGCTCGCACAGGGTGCGTTGCTCGAACTGCGGCGGCACCGTGGCGCGCGCGCCGAAGTTGACCATGTCGAGCGCGCCCAGGGACACCACCTGCGGGATCCCCACCTTGCCCGCGGCCAGCAGGCGGTCCGGGCCCGCGGTGAGCACGCCGCCCACGAGGTCGTCGGCGAGCTCGGTGGTGGTGACGTCGAGCACGCCCGCGAGGAAGCCGGACTCCACGAGCGCCTCCATCGCGCGGCCCCCGGTGCCGGTGGCGTGGAACACGAGGACTTCGTGGCCGCTGGCTTCGAGGCGCTTGCGCGCGTGGTCCACGCACGGCGTCGTGACGCCGAACATCGTCGCCCCGATGAGCGGCTTCGTGCCGTGCGGCTCGATCGGCGGCGCGCCCACCATCCCTGCCATCGCCCCCGCGGCGTTCGCGAGGATCTGCGCGCTGATCGAGTTCAGCCCGGCAACGTCCGTGACCGACGCCATCAGCGTGACGTCGGTGCCGCCGACGTAGTCGCGCGTGTCGCCCGCCGACATCGTCGACACCATCAGCTTCGGCACCCCGACCGGCAGCGCCCGCATCGCCGCGGTGGCGATCGCGGTGTTCCCGGACCCGCCCGCTCCGAGCACGCCATCGATCGCGCCCTCACGGTGCAACCGCTTGGCCAGCCGTGCCGCGCCCTCGGCCATCGCGCGCACCGCCGCGCCACGATCACTCGCGTCGCGATCGCTGATCTCCTCGCGCGTGATGTCGGGCTGCACCGTGGGCGGCCCGCCGGTGCCGACATCGGCCAGCAGCACCTCCACCCCGGCCTGGCGCAGCCGCGAACGCAGGAACGCGAGCTCCTCCCCCTTGGTGTCGAGGGTGCCGATCAGCAAAACGGCCACAGGCCGCGGACTCTATGAGAAGCGGAGCGCGCCGTCGTCGAGCTTGCCGTGGCGCAGGGTGACGACGTCCTGCGCGTAGCTCATGCCGAGCCGCCACGGGGCCTCGGCGCCGGCCTGCGGGAACAGGTGCAGCGAGCGCTGGACGTAGCCGGCCTCGAAGTCGAGCAGGGGTGCGCGCTCGACGCCCGCCGCGTCGTGCGCGACGACGGTCGTGGAGCCGTGCTGGCCCATGTGGGCGAGGATGCGGCAGGTGAACTCGGCGACGAGGTCGGCTTTGAGCGTCCAGGACGCGTTCGTGTAGCCGATCGTGAACACGAAGTTCGGGACGTCGGAGAGCATCATGCCCTTGTAGGCGAGGTGGTCCGGGAGATGCACGGGCGCGCCGTCGACGGTGAGCGCGAGGCCGCCGAAGGCCTGCAGGTTCAGGCCGGTGGCGGTGATGATCACGTCGGCGTCGAGGTGTTCGCCCGAGGCCAACGCGACACCGGTGGGCGTGAAGCGCTCGACGCGGTCGGTGACGATCGAGGCCTTGTCGCGGCTGATTGCTCGGAACAGGTCGCCGTCAGGGACGAGGCACAGGCGCTGGTCCCACGGCCCGTACGTCGGGTTGAAGTGGGTGTCGACGGGATAGCCGGCCGGGACCTGGGCGAGCACGCCCTTGCGGATCAGCCGGCGCATGAGCTTCGGGAAGCGCTGCGAGAGCTGGTAGACGAGCGTCGAGACGGCGACGTTCTTCCAGCGCGTGACCTGGTAGCCGCGCCGGTTCCCCAGCCACCGGCGCAGCGCGTTGCCGAGCTTGTCCTTTGAGGGCAGCGAGAGGATGTATGTCGGCGAGCGCTGCAGCATCGTCACGTGCGCGGCCTTGTCGGTCATCGCGGGCACGATCGTCACCGCGGTCGCGCCGGAGCCGATCACGACGACGCGCTTGCCCGTGTAGTCGAAGTCCTCGGGCCAGAACTGCGGATGGATGATCTCGCCCGTGAAAGCCTCGGCGTCGTCGAAGGACGGCAGATACGCCTGGTCGTAGCGGTAGTAGCCGCCGCACACGTAGAGGAAGCTGGTCGTGATCGGCTCGCGGCCTTCGATGTCGAGCGTCCAGCGCCCGTCGGCCCACGCGGCGCCGCGGACCTGGTGCCCGTACCGCACGTACTGGTCGATGCCGGCCTCGCGCGCGGTCTCGCGCACGTACTCGAGGATCGACGGGCCATCGGCGAGCGACTTCTCGTCCGTCCACGGCTTGAAGCGATAGCCGAGCGTCTGCATGTCCGAGTCCGAGCGCACGCCCGGGTAACGGAACAGGTCCCACGTGCCGCCGATCGCCTCGCGGCCTTCGAGGATCGCGTAGGAGAGCCCGGGCAGGCGGTCCTGCAGATGGTGGGCGGCGCCGATCCCACTCAGACCGGCGCCGACGATCACGACGTCGAGGTGCTCCACAGCCTGGATTGTCGCGTCACCCGCGCGTGAGCAGTGTGAGTCCCGCACGGACGGCCTCGAGCTCATCCGCCGTGAGACCGTCGAGCGCGGGCCCGAGCCACTCGCGGTCCTGGCAGCAGCGGTCCGCGAGCCCGCGGCCGGCGTCCGTGGCCGCGATCAACTTCACGCGCCCGTCACCCGGATCCGGCCGGCGCTCGACCAGCTCGCGCTCGACGAGCCGATCCACGATCACGCTGATGTTCGACGGGTCGCAGCCGAAGCGCTCCGCGAGCCGCCGCTGGGAGAGCGGCTCGCAGGCCGCGAACCCGAGTACGCGCGCCTGCGTGAGCGTCAGCCCGTGAGCGTTCGCGGCGCGCTCGTAGTCCGCGAGGAAGCGGCCGACGAGTTCGTGCAGGGCGGCCCGGATCTCAGCGTGCTCGGAAGCCGCCGGCTCAAGCGCGTACGGCGGCATCCGTCAGGCTCGCGAGGCGCTCGAGCGACTCCAGTCGCGCCTGCTGGTCGAAGGTGCTCGTGGCCACGATCAGCTCGTCCGGCTGGTGCTCGCCGATGAAGCCCGTCACCTGCTCCTGCACGGTCTCGAGCGAGCCGATGAACGAGCAGCTCAGCATCGACTCCAGCTGCGCCTTCTCCTGCGGGTGCCAGTAGTCGTCGATGTTGTCGATCGGCGGCTGCAGCAGCGTGCGCTTGCGGCGGAACGCGCCGTCGATGAACGACTTCTGCTGGGAGGTGGCGAGCTTGCGCGCCGCCTCGTCGGTGTCGGCGATGATCACGTTGGCCGCGAGCATCACGTACGGCTCGGCGAGCTGCGCGGAAGGCTGGAAGCGCTCGCGGTAGACCTGGATCGCCGGGACGAGCGCGGCGGGCGCGAAGTGCGAAGCGAACGCATACGGCAGGCCGAGCGCGGCGGCGAGCTGGGCGCCGAACAGCGAAGAGCCGAGGATCCACAGCGGGATGTGCGAGCCCTGGCCCGGCACGGCCTGGATGTGCTGGTCGGGCGCCGCGTCACCGAGCAGCGCCTGCAGCTCCTGGACGTCCTGCGGGAACGTGTCCGCGCTCGTGAAGTCCCGGCGCAGCGCGCGCATCGTCGGCTGGTCGGTGCCGGGCGCGCGGCCGAGCCCGAGATCGATCCGGCCCGGGTAGAGCGCCTCGAGCGTCCCGAACTGCTCCGCGATCACGAGCGGCGCGTGGTTCGGGAGCATCACCCCGCCGGCGCCGACGCGGATCGCGCTCGTGCCCTCGGCGACGAAGCCGATCGCGACCGAGGTGGCCGCGGACGCGATTCCGGCCATGTTGTGGTGCTCGGCCAGCCAGAAGCGCTGGTAGCCGAGGCGTTCCGCGTGCTGCGCGAGCTCACGCGAACGATGAAGAGCGGTCTGGGCGTTACCGCCCTCCGGGATCTGCGCGAGGTCGAGGATCGACAGCGGCACCGAGATCGATGAAGAAGTCATCGAATTCGATGATAGCTTCACGCATTGCCCCATCGCTACGGTGGTTGTGTGAACAATCTTCGCCTCGCCGGCGTCGAGGTCCCGCGCATCGGCCTCGGCACCAACCGCCTCACCCCCGAGCGCACCGACTTCATCCGCGCCGCGATCGACGCCGGCGTCCGCCACATCGACACCGCGCGCCTGTACCAGGGCGGCGCGAGCGAGCAGGCGATCGGCGCGGCCGGCGTGCCCGACGACGTGCTCGTCGCCACCAAGGGCGGATGGAACGACGGCTCGCCCGAGAACCTGCACGCCGAGATCGAGCAGTCGCTGAAGGCCCTGAACACCGACACCATCGGCCTCTACTACCTGCACAGGATCCACGCCGGCACGCCGCTCGAGGACAGCTTCGGCGCCATCAAGGAGCACGTCGAGAAGGGCAACATCCGCCACGTCGGCATCTCCAACGCCACCCGCGAGCAGATCGAGCTCGCCCGCGGCATCGTCGACATCGCCGCCGTCCAGAACCACTACAACCAGGCCGAGCGCGGGGACGACGACCTGATCGACCAGCTTGCCGCCGAGGGCACCGTCTTCGTCCCGTTCTACCCCCTCAAGGGCGGCGACGGGACCAACGCCGACAAGCTCCGCTGGCTGCTCGACCGTTCACCCAATGTCCTGCCCATCCCCGGCACGCTGAACATCGAGCACCTCCGCGAGAACCTCTCCGTCCTGCGCTGACCGGCGAGCCCCGGCGAGCCTTTGCGTCCAGCGCTCCGCTCTGCGGACGCGGGCGGCGAGAGCGAGCCGCGCTTCGTCCGATGGGGTGGCGGCGTGGGTCTGGGCGCGTAGCTCGTCGTGGAGTGTGGTCAGTGGCTTGGCGCGCTTGGGGACGAGCGGGATGGCGGCGTCGAGGAAGTCGCGCACGACGATGCGCTGCAGCGGGCCGGCGTCCGCGACGCTCTGCAGTCGCGCGGCGAGGCGGTTGGGTTTGAGCAGGCCGAGGTCGTCGAGCGGGAGTGTCGCCGCGTCGATTCGACCGTCGGCGATCCCGGCGATCAGCAGGTCCGTGGCCGCCAGGTGCTCGCGGGTGTAGGCCGAGCCGAGCGCCTGGATGAGCAGGCGCAGCGCGAGCGGCGGGAGCGACTGGTCGAGCAGCGTTTCGAGCAGGAGCGCGACGCCGGTGTCGCGGCCGCTGCCGGTGTCGAGGTTGCCGACGAGGTGCCGGAGCGCGATCGCGCACGCGATGTCGCGACGCTGCGGCCACAACGACCAGTCCGGGAACGTGCTCAGCCAGTGATGCGCGTCCGGGTCCAGCGCTTCCCGCAGCGGTCCCGGGTGACGCGTCCGCGGCCCGTCGACGGTCACCTCCGGGCTGCCGTCCGCGTACACGACGCGGACGGTGTAGGCGTTCGGGGCAAGTGCCGCTCTGGCCGCCTCGGCGGCGGCCTTGCGAGGTCGCACCGACTTGACCGCGTGCTCCCGTCCGTCCGGCGCGAGTCGCAGCAGCGCCTGGGCAAGGTCGAGCTCGTCGGGATCATCGTGCAGCCGCCGCACGAACACGCGCGACTCGATCCAGCCACCCGCGTGCGTCGGCAACGAGAGGAGCGGTCGCGCCTGGCCCCGAGCGGCACGCTGCACGGCCTCGAAGAGCCGCAGCTCCCACGCGCTTGCGTGCTCCGACGGCGCCTGCACGTCGCCGGTGAGCCAGCACGCCGCGACGGTCACCGGCGAGTAGAACCAGCGGTCCAGGTCCAGCAGACGCTCGACCAGCGGTTGCAGCGGACCCTGGAACGGCTGATCACAGTGGCGCAGGACGCCGTCGAGCAGGCGCTCGTCCCCGAGCCATGGCTCGTGCAAGACCGCGGCCAGCTCTGCTGCCAGCTCCTCGAGCGAGCCGATCGGCGTGATCGGTGCTCCAAGGACCGGCTCGGCCGCGACGGGTGCGCGGGGCACGCCGCCGCCAAAGCGGAGCGCGCGTCGAATGTCCGGTGCGATCGCGTCGACGTCGACCTCCGGCACCGCGTCGGGCGCGTCCGGGACTCGTCTGCCGAGCAGGGCTTGCGCCCGTGGTCGCTGCGTGGCCGCGAGCGCGTCGACGTGGCGCGCCAACACGTCACGGTCCGGTCCCCAGCGCTCGATCCGGTCGAGCGTCTCGCCCTGGATCGCGGCGTCAGGGTGACCGAGCGCGATCGCCGCGGTGGCGGCGTCCGGCGCGCGGTCGAGCAACCTGAGCGCGCCGCGGACCGTCTTCTTCGCGCGCGCCGACACCGCCGCCGCCAACTCGTGCGCCGGCACCGCGCGTTCGTCGCGCAGCAGCTCGTCGACCGCGAAGCCGACGACATTCGGCGCGGCCGCGCCGAGCAGCCCGCGAAGCCGCTCGTGGCGGGCGGCCCGCTCATGCTCGGCCACGTCGAGCGCTCGCCACAAGCCGGTGTAGAACGCGGCGCGATGCGCGCTCAGGTCGCTACCGAGCGCGTCGAGCGCCGCGTCGATCAGCCGCTCGCGGTCGAGGCGCGCGATCAACGCCTCCCGCCAGTGCGCGCCGCGGTCCTGTGCGGAGCGCAGGCTCTCTTTGCCGTCGTGATGCTTCAACAGCGCCCAGACGTCGAGGTCCGGGTCGTCCTCGAGCAGTTCCCGCGCGTCCAGCCGGAACGTGCCGAGCAGTTGATCGAGATCGTCGGGCGGACGCTCGATCAACCCCGCGCGCACCTGCACGCGGACCAGCGGCCAGCGCCCCTCGGGCCCCTCGGCCTTCAACTGCCACTGCGCCCACTCGCCCAGCCAGGGGGGATCTCGGTCCAGCATCGCCTGTGCCGCGCGCTGCACGTCGAGGAACGCCGGGAAGAAGTCGTCGAGCGCGCGTTGCTCGGGCAGCGAAGCGGTGCCGGCGAGGGCGACCTCGAGCGCCCGTCGCTGCGCGGCTGCGCGCTGCCACGTCGCGCCGTCGTCGGTCGCGATCGGCTGCGGGTCTCCGTTGCCGTCGATGAGCCGGAGCGGGTTGTCCGTCGCGTCCGCGAGCGCCAGCAGCGCCGCCGCCCGCTCACGCCGCCCGCTCTCGGGCACGCCGCGCAGCGCCTCGACGACCGCGCGCGCGTCGCCGGCGATGATCGCGTGCAGCAGCGGGTCAGCGGTCACGGGCTCGGACTGTACGGCGATGCTGACCGTGCTCGCGCGAGCTCTACCCCAATCCGAGGGCGGCCTTCATGGCGGCCCCACGGGCTTCCTTGACGGCGACGATCGCCTGGTACTCCAGCGCGTTGGCCGCCAGCTTCGCCGACTCGGCGTCGATGTCGATCGTGCCGCCGTCGGCGCGGACCGCTCCTGCCGCAGCGTCAGGACTCGGCGTGAAGGCGATCTCCGAAGGCTTGCGTCCAGCGGCGAGCGCGGTCTGCAGCGCAGCGTGGAATTCGACGTCCTGGCGGACGTAGCCGGGAGTGGTGGCATTCGCGATGTTGCCGGCGAGGGCCTGGTGGCGCGCCTGCGCACCGCGGAGGGCGGCGCCGAGGGCTTGCTGCGTCGTGTCTGAGAGCTCCACACCCCACAGGTCGGCGCCCGCAGCTCGACGCCTGAATGAGAATCTTCTTATCAACGGCTTCCGAGCCCGGCAACGTCACCGAGCACGTCGATCGGGACCGAGAAGACGAGGCCCAGCCCCTACGGCGACACCGGCCGCGAGCAAGGCGGGAATCGAAACGCTCGCGAGCGTGCGCGCCGGCCCGGCGCCCGAGAGCTGCCCGGCGACGATCGCGCCGGCCGCGAGACCGACACCGGCCCAGGTGGTGAGCCAGGTGAACGCTTCGACCGCGCGGTCCTGCGCCACGATCTGCTCCAGCAGCTCGAACACCGCCACGTTGAGCAGGCCGTAGCCGAGGCCTGCGCCCACGAGCACGATCGTCAGACCGGCGAGCGTCGTGGTGACCAGGCACGCGAGCAAGGCGACGGCGACCACGACGCACCCGAGGACGTAGCGCGAGGCCGCGGGCTTGTCGAGTCGCGCGGTTCCGGACCAGATCGACATCGCGACGCTGCCGACGGCGAATGCGGCCAGGGGAATCGCGGCCAACTCGGCTGCGCCGGCTTCGGCCGCGACGACTGGCGCCGCGACATCGAGCGCCCCGAACGAGCCGCCGAGGAGCAGCTCGCACAGCACGACCGCACGGAGCGCGGGGCTCTCGCCGAGGACGCCCCAGACTCGATGCTCGGCCGGGCGGACGACGGGTCCTGCTCCGTCCGGAGCTCTGGCAGCGATCAGGATCGAGCCGATCACCACGCCGGGCGCCAGGACCGCGAGGGCTACCAGCGGAGAGACGAGGACGGCGATGCCGCCGGTCAGCGCCGGCCCGATCACCTGACCGGCGTCGCCCAAGGCCGCGTTGACCGCGTGTCCGGCCCGAGCCAGCTCGGGTCCGGTGATCGTCGGCCAGACGGCACGGGCCGTGGCGATGAGCGGCGGCACGGACGCACCAGCCGCTCCGGCTGCGGCGAGCAGGAGCACGGGGTGGAGCGACGCCATGCAGCCCAGCACGACGAGCTCCGAGGCAAGCGCATGGACGGCGGCGAACCACGGCAGCGCGCGTGCCCCACGCCGGTCCACCAGCCGCCCGCGCGCCGGCGCGAGCAACGCCGACGCGGCCGAGAACGCCGCTACAGCGCCGCCGGCGACCGCGAACGACCCGGTGGCCGCCTCAAGCGCAAGTACGAGCGCAAGCCCGTAGCTGGCGAACGACAACCAGCCGAGCCCGCATGACAGCGCGAGTGACCGCGCTCCCGGGAGCGCGAAGACCGCGCGATACGACGAAGACATTCCGCGCCCCTGACCCGCCACCGATGGCGGCTGAATGACGACACGAACGAGTGGGGACTACGCGGCGCCGTTGCGGGCACCACGCAGATCGCCACTACGGCGGCGTCAAGCGGAAGCGAAAGAGCACGTCACGCCGATGGTAGGCGGTGCCACGCGCCGACGCCGCCCGAGGGCGCCGATAACCTCAACCGCGGCTTGTTCGACCCCTCGAAATACCGCACGTTCCGCTTCACCGAGCGCTCGCTGTCCCCTGATGGCACGGTTCGCCTGCACTACGCGCTCGACGACGAGTACGAGTTCGTCGAGGAGCTCGAGGTCCCGATCCCGGAAGGCGCGGACCTGGCCGCGGTGGAGCCGATCCTGGACCTCCTCCACTGGGTCGCGGGCGTCTCGTACTACAAGACCGCCGCGCCACCCACGGTGGTGTGCGAGGGCGCGCACCCCGGTCCGGCCGCCGCCGACTTCCTGGAGGCGCTGTACTCGGAAGGGCTGGGCGAGTTCGCGGTCGTCAACGCGCTGCCCGCGCTGCCGCGGCCGGTGTTCCCGCGCGACGGGGAGGCCCGCGCCGCGACGCCGCAGGCGCTCGAGCGCGTGCTGGTCCCGGTCGGGGGCGGCAAGGACTCGATCGTGGCGCTGGAGATCGTGCGCCGCTCCGGGCTGGACTTCACGCTGTTCTCGGTGCGCGACAACCCGGCGATGCAGCGCACGGCGGCGGTGGCGGGACTGGAGCTGCAGGTCGCGCAGCGGCGGCTGCCGCTCGAGCTGTTGGGCGAGCTCAACCGCAGCGGCGCGCTCAACGGGCACGTCCCGATCACGGCCATCGTCTCCTGCGTGGCGCTGCTGACCGCCGCGCTGAACGGCTACGACGCGGTGACGCTCGCCAACGAGCGCAGCGCATCGGCCGGGAACGTCGTCTACGACGGCATCGAGGTCAACCACCAGTTCTCCAAGAGCGCCCGGGCCGAGGCGTTGCTACGCGGCGCGGTGGAAGAGACCGGTTCGCCGGTGAATGTCTTCTCGTTGCTGCGCCCCGCCTCGGAGCTCGGGATCGCGCGCACGTTCGCGCGGCTGAGCCAGTACCACAGCGCGTTCACGAGCTGCAACACGATCTTCCGGCTCGACCCGGCGCTGCGCGCGACGTCCTGGTGCGCGAACTGCCCGAAGTGCCGGTTCGTGTTCCTGGTCCTGGCGCCGTACCTGGACCCCGAGGCGATGCGCGGGATCTTCCACAAGCCGATGCTGGACGACCTCGACCAGTACGAGGGCTTCGCGTTGCTGACCGCGACCGGCGGGCACAAGCCGTTCGAGTGCGTGGGTGAGGAGGAGGAGTGCCTCGCGGCCATCAGCCTGCTCGCGGCTGACGAGCGCTGGCGGGACCGGCCCGTCGTGGCCCGCCTCGTCGCCGACGTCCTGGCGGCGCGCGACGTGGACGTCGCCGCGGTCCTGGCGCTCAGCGACGAGCACTCCGTCCCGCCCGAGCTGATCGACGACGTGCATGCGCTTCTCGGCGCTTGACGGCCTGCGCATCGGCGTCTGGGGCGCCGGACTCGAGACGCGCTCGTTCGCGCGACACGTGGCGGAAAAGCTGCCGCGCGCGCGGATCACGACCGTCGTGCTGGAGGAACCGGCCGACGCGCCGGAGCTGACCGACGGCGCCCGCGTCGTGGACGCGTCCGGCGCTGAGGCGTTGCGCGACTGTGACGTGGTGGTCCGCTCGCCCGGCGTCTCGATCTACCGCCCGGAGCTGCAGGGCCTCACCACCACGACGCCGACCGCGCTGTGGATGGGCGAGCGTGAGGGGCGCGACGTGATCGGGGTGACGGCGACGAAGGGCAAGTCGACGACGTCGAAGCTGATCGCGCACCTGATCGCGAAGGCCGGAGTGCCGGTGCGGCTGGGCGGGAACATCGGCGTGCCCGCGCTGGACCTGCTGGGCGACGACACGCTCGCCGTGATCGAGCTCTCCAGCTATCAGATCGCCGACCTGGAGAACGGGCCGGAGGTCGCGCTCGTGTCCAACGTGTACACGGAGCATCTGCCCTGGCACGGGTCGGTCGAGGTCTACCGCCGCGACAAGCTGCGGCTGCTCACGCTGCCGGGGGTCAAACGCTGTGTCCTGAACGCGACGGCTCCGGAGGTGATGGCCGCGCCGCGCGGCACGGAGGACGTGCTGACGTTCGGGGTCGCCCCGGGCTGGCACGTCGTCGGCGACGGCGCCGTCGCGCGTGGCGACGAAGTCGTCTCCGACCTGCCGCTGATCGGCCGCCACAACGCACTGAACGTGTGTGGGGCGCTGACCGCGCTCGACGCCGTCGGGGTCCCGTTCGTGCCCGGCGGGCTGTCCGACTTCGTCGGGCTCGACCACCGGCTGCAGATCGTCCACGCCGCCGACGGCGTGCGCTGGGTCGACGACAGCATCTCCACCGAACCGGAGGCCGCGAAGTTCGCGATCGAGAGCTTCCCGGACGCGGACATCGTCCTCATCGGTGGCGGGTTCGACCGCGAGCAGGACTACGCGGCGCTCGGCGTCGCGCTGGCCGCCCGTGACGCGGTCGTGCTCGGGCTGCCCGACACCGGCGCCCGCCTCGTGGACGCCGCGCGCGCCGCGGGAGTGGCGCCCGACCGGGCGAAGGTCGTGGCCGACCTGCCGGCCGCCGTTGCGTACGCTCGCGAGCTGTCGGTGCCGGGGACGGTCGTGCTGCTCTCCCCCGCCGCGCCGAGCTTCAACACGCACAAGAACTTCGCTGCGCGGGGCGATCACTTCGCGGAGCTCGCCCGTGCGGCTTGAGGAGCGCGGTGAGCGGCGCGTGTGGCGGTTCGACTCGCTGCCGGACGCGTTCGTCTCGACCCGCAGCTGCGGCAACCTGGCCTACCACGTCACCCCGGACAAGCGCAGCGTCGACCGCAACCGGCAAGCACTGTTCTCGTCCTACGGACTGTCACTCGAGCGCAGCGCGTGGTGCGAGCAGGTGCACGGCGGCGAGATCGCTGTGGCCACGGCCGCAGGGTCCTACCTGGGTGCTGACGCGCTCGTCACCGACCGAGCAGGGCTGACGCTGTGCGTGCTGATGGCCGACTGCGTTCCGCTTGTGTTGGCTGACCTGGAGCGTGGCGCGCTGGGCGTGGTCCACGCCGGCCGGCTCGGCACGATGGCGCGCATCGCCTCGACGACGGTGCGCGTCATGGTCGACCGGTTCGGCGTCGACCCGAGTCGGCTGCGGTGCGCGATCGGGCCCTCGATCGGCCCCGAGGACTACGAGGTCGGCCCGGACGTGACCGCCCAGCTGTCCGACCGGACAGTGCTGCGCCCCATCGGTGGCGGGGGCAAGGCGCTGCTCGATCTCTGGGAAGCGAACGTCCGCGACCTCGAAACCGCGGGCGTACCGCGGGCGAACGTCGAGATCGCCGGGGTGTCCACCGCCCGTTCCCTCGAGGACTTCTTCTCGCACCGAGCCGAGCCCGATGGCACCGGGCGCTTCGCAACGATCGCGACCCTACGCGTCTAGCAGCAGCTGCCGCAGCCCGAGAATCGTCGAGCGGATCTCCTGCAGGTAGCTGTGGGGCTTGAACGGCTGCTCGAGCCGCGGGTCGACGAAACCCGGCTCCACACCGATCGTGTCGACCTTGATCCCGTGCGGCACCGCCAGCATGCGCAACGCCCCGGCATGCTGGTACGGGACGTAGATCGACGTCGTCACCAGCAGGAGCCGATCGCCGGGCAGCACCAGTCCCCGCCGCGAGGCGAGCCACGCGAACGTGTCCGGCGTGTTCGCACGCGCTCGGCCTTCCAGCGGCGGCGCAGCCACCACATGGACCGGCAGCCCGCCGGCGGTGCGATAGCTCGTCGCCGCGACCGCTCCGTCGAGCAGGTCCGCCGGCTCCGGCTCCGCCGCGGCCAGAGGCCCGAACGCCGCCCGGATGCCCGCGTCCATCGCGCCGAACTCATTGTCCACCGGCTCATCCACCAGCTCCGCGACGAGCTCGTGCTCATTCCCGCCGAGCTCACGCAGCCCACCGAGCCCCACCACCGAGTGCGCGGTCACGCGTCCGTCCGCCAGCAGGTCCGCCGCGTGCCGCGGTCGCGCCAGACACGCGCGTACCAACCCACCAAGGATCACGACCAGCTCGTACTCGCGATGGGCGGGCGCCGTCACCCCGCGCAACCCCAACGCGTCGGCGGCGGCCAGCACCTGCTCCTCGAGCTCCGGCGAGAACTCCTGGTCCGCAACGAGGTTGCGTTCCTTGCCCTTCCGGTAGTCCCACCGGGCCGAGAACCCCTCCAGGTACTCGAGCCATGCCTGCAGATCACGTCCCTCGACGCGCTCACCCCCGAACGCGACCACCAGCTCGGCCAGCTCCGGCGCAGCGGCCCAAGCCTCGATCCATGGCCGAGCATCACCTTCGGAGGGGCGCGTGCGCGGATCGACCTCAGACATGGGCGGCGATGCTAGACGACGACCGCGTGCGCTAGTCCAGCCAGTCCTGCAGGACGCGTGCCGTCGCGCTCAGCTCCTGCAGGTAGTCCAAGGGTCGGAACGTCGTGCTTCCAGGATTGGGTTCGAAGCCGATGGCGTCGACGGCCCGACCGGTCAGCCGTCGCGCTTCCGCAGTCCGTCTGAGGCGATCGATGTGCGGGGTGACCAGCACTACGTGCGTACCGTCCAGCGATTCCAGCGTCGAGAGCACACGGCGCGCCGACACCTCACCGCCAGCGATCAGCTTGTCGGCGAACGCCTTTGCCTGTTCGACGTACGGACCATCAATGACGATGAGATCGTCGAACACGCGTCGAATCGGTAGCTCCGTGTCCATGAGCCCGAGAGCCCGCGCGGCACTGAGGATCGTGCGCGTCTCGAGGACGTCGACGAGCCGTTCGCCGGGGACCTTGTCCAGCTCGGCGGGCGAAGCCGCGTCAAACAGAGTCAGCACGGCTGCGAGTTGCGGCGAGCCGAACCAGCGCTTCGCGAATGCGTGCAGGTCGGTGGTGGCCGCCGTCATCCGTGGAAGCAGGACTTCGTCGCCCGCTTCTCTGAGCACGGGACTCGCAACGCCACTGTCATTCAGACGATGCCGGGCGTAGCCGATTTTCGTCAGCAGCCGCGACGATTTGCTTGTGTCTCCACCGCCCAGCGGCCCTTCGAGGTCGAAGCGGTCCGTGAGCGCCTCGTGCTCCAGATCGCTCGCCTCGCGCAACAACTGCTGTCGCGCGTCGAACGCCACCGCCACCAGGTTGGCCTGCATGTAGCGCACGAGTGCTTGGCCGCTGATGCATGCAGCCACATGTGGGTGCTGGGTCTGGGGATAGAGCGCTTGGCGGCCAGCCCGCACCCTGGTGTAGGTCCTGTCCGCCTCAGTGAGATGTTCAGCGGCGTCGGTCGGGAACCGTTGGGCCAGCGTGACCCGAGGGCCGGCGACATTGAAGCGAGCACGCAGTGCCTCCCCGGCGTCGACGCCACTGCCCGGGAGCTCAGCGAGGTTCGCTTCGTGCTCGAGGTCCGCCAGCGCGTCCACTATCTCCTGTGTTCCGGCAGCGCGGTCCTTGTTCAGCCAGCCCTGCTTCAGGCGAAGCAGTCCGTCGAGCCGACGAGACCTGGCCGCCCGTCGCTCGTCGCCGTGGCGCGCCGCCACCCGCTGCGCCAGTTCCATCTGCGCCCGCGCTTCTGTGAGCGCGTTCGCGTCACGAGCGCGCTGTTGATTGGTCCAACGGGCGCGGCTCTGCAGCGCATCGGCAAGCGCGATCGGCTCGGTTCCCTCCGCGGCGGAGAGGGCGTCGACTGCCGGTCCCGCGAGCTTGTACGAATCCTCGACACGCCCACGCAACTCCATCAGGCTCGCCGCCTGTTGGAGGACCTCGCCATCCTCGACGGAAACCGCCGGGCCACTGAAGGCCTCGAGGATGAGTTTCGTGTAGCGAGCGAGAAGGGTTGGATCTGCTGCCATGGAGAGCGCGTTGAAGCTGCCCTGATGCCTCACCAAGTCAGCAGCAGCCCGGCCCTCGTCCTCCGAACCCAGGACATGCTCCGCCGCGCTCCCGATCAGGCGATGCATCTGCGCAATGCCTGTGTGGGGCGTGAAATCGACGAGACCAAGGGCCTCGAGTCGCCGCAACGTCTCGCTGTCGGCCACGTCGTCGTCGACCGGGAGGTAGTCCGGCGGAAGGAGTGTCAAACGACGCAGCGCGGGACGCAGGTCGGAGTGTCGTGCGAGGACGGCACGGACGAGCGCGATGGGACCCTGCAGACCGCTCGCGGCGTCGTTGTCGGCGTGACCCAGCAAGTCTGCTGAGTCGTGTTTGCGCAGGTACCGTAGGAAGGCGCGCAACGTCACCGCGCGACCTTCGACGAGCGGTTTCAGTTCGCGATGCTCACCTAGCGCGGCCTCGACATCGACGTCATCGATCGGCGAGAGCAACTCGGTCTCATCCACGAGGTTGAGTCGCAACCACGAGGGGTTCGTGGTCGTCACGATCACTACTTGTCCCTTGGCCGCATCGGGGCGTGGCAGGCGCGGGAGCACCTTCGATGGATCACCATCCGCGTTGTCGAAGACGACGCACCAAGGGCCAGGAGCCGTGCGCAGGCGTGCGAGCAGCGCGGCCGCCTCTCCGTCACGCTCTTGAGGTTCGAGCCGATCCGCGGAGGTGCCTCGCTCACGTGCCGCGATGTTCGCGGCGGAAGCGACGACGGTTTCTCCCGATGACGCGTCCAGCAGGAGCGATGGCCCGGCCTCACGTGCAGCTGCAAGGTGCAGCGCCGCGGTCGTCTTGCCGCTACCCGAGCTGCCGTGGATGACGAGCACCCCATGCTTCCCGCTCAGGCGCGAGCAGGTGAGTGACTGGTTCTTGTACAGAGGCAACTCACCAGCATCCGCGGGGAGGCTGCGCGGGATGAACGTGAGGTCGGCATCGGGGATGTGCGGCGTCGACTCTTGCGTCTCGTTGACGCGCGCCACATCGATCATCGTCAGCGGTGAGCCGGATCGGACCGCAGTCGCGACAAGACGCGCCCCGACCTCCCCGGCTCGTTCAAACGCCTCAGGTTCCTCTCGCGTCAAGGACCGCAGCGCTTGTACGACGTCGATCGCCAGCGCCTGTCCCCCAGTGGTCAGCTCAACCGTCGTCGCGTCGGCGAAACTGATGCCGGTGGTTCCCGATGGTGTCCCTGTCACGCGGTCACCGACAATCACGAAAGCGTGGCTGCGACCGATGACGACGAGCGGGCGAGCGCCGGCACGCAGCGCGAGCGCCACGAACAAGAGGCTGGCGTCCAGGCACGTTGCCGCGCGGTAGCGCTCCACGTCCCGGGGCGCCCGAATCTGCTGTGTGGCGCCTGACGCCAGTGGCGCAGGTCGCTTGGGCTCCTCGACGTAGACCCACCGACTGCGAACGAACGTCTGGTACACCCTCGACAGCATCTCGGGCACCGCCAGGCCCGGCACCACGTTGTCGGGCTCGTTGAACCCGCGCAACGCATCCGTTGTCGCGTAGCGTGCCAGCGCAACGAACTCGTCGATGCGCTGCGAGTCCGTCGCGAATCGCCTGCGTCGCCACAGGGGCCAGGTACTCGGTATGCCCAGCGCGTTCATTCAGGTCTCCTGACTCGCGTCGACGACGTACACCGCGAACGCCGAGAGATCGAGTGCGCCCGCGGCGCCCGATCCACTCGCCCGCAGATTGAGATCCTCTGGCAAGTGCTCTCGCAGTCGCGCATCGTGGCGGAGTAGCGGCTCAAGCTTCCCGGTTGTCGGATCTCGGCGGGCCAGCGGCCCGAACGCCGCGCTCAACAGCGCATCGGTGTGGTTTGTGCCGTCAGCCCGAAGGACTCTCGTCAAGTACTTGTGGACCAGCAGCGAGGGAGACGCGGCCAGCCGTGCCAGTTCGACGAGCCCCAAACGAAACTCGAAAGCGTCGGCGCCACCAAGACGCCGATGCGCCACGGTCAGCAAGGCTTCCTCGGCCCCGGCTTGTCCCGCACACGCGGCATCGAAGAGGGTGTCGTCGCGGGCTACTTCCTCCGTCGCTGCGTCGGTGATGGGCAACGCCATCACGACGGCGCGTTCCGCCAGCATGCGACGGACCAGCTTGTCCAAGGATTCGTGGCCCGTAGTGGGCGGGGCGTGCCATTCGAACGTGATGACGCCATCGCCGTGGAACGAGTCGCCCTGCGCGAAACCCGGGGCCAAGAGCAGGGACACCGTGTTCCAGTCCAGGATGGGGAGATCGTGAGCGATGAGACGGTCGAGTTCGACGCGGAGCCAGACGCGTTCGAGTTCCATTGTCCCCCGCTCCACCTGGACCAGTTTGAGCTCGATGCCGGGCTGCGAGTGGCGCCGTAACGCATCGACGACCTCGGTGGGGGTCAGGCTCACCGAGGCTGCGACAAGATCGAGGGAGAGCCTGACCTCCTCGTGCGTGACGTGGAAGTTCGACCACAGCATCGGCGGAGAATCGTTGTCGATCGCGAATGCGATCCGGGCGAGGTCCAGGACCTTCTCGATGAGCTTCGTCTTCGGCGTCTCGTCGACAAACGCGGGCCACACCGACGACTTCCATCCGAACCCCCGCGACGCCGCCAGACCGTCTTTCTCGAGCGTCGCAGCCGCTTTGAGCGCAGAACCCGCAGAGCGCTCGGACAAGCGGGTGACAGCGTCTTCGCCCCAGCGCCGTTCTCGTGAAGCGTCCATGAGATCGTCGACGGTGCCGATGACGTCTTGGCGACTCGGATCGCGTGCAAGCGCATCGCCGGCATCGCGAACGGACAGCGCGGGCTCCACGAGGACCGTGCGCTGTCGGTGCCGATAGCCGGCGCGCCAGATGACGCTCGACGGAGCGAGCGCGGTGACGCGGTCCTTCGAGATCGGATGCCCGAGCCGGAAGCGGACGTCAGCGAGCGAGATCAGCTGCGCGGCGAGAAAACGATTGAGCGCGAACGAGTTGCGCATCGCGGTGACGCGCCCGGTCCGGACTTCGACGCGATACGGATCGGGTCGCAGTCGTTTCGCGAGCATGTCGCGGACCGCGCTGAACCGTTCGTCAGCGTACGTCTGCAACGTACTGCCTCCACGCTTGCCACTGATTCCGGCCTCGACGGCGAGCACGTCCGCGGCGACACCGTCGATCTGAGAGAGTGCCGCCGCGATCGTGATCAGCGACGACTGATGGAAACCTTCGAGCGTCGCAGAGCCCTCGAACGTGAGCCGCAGCAGTTCCGTGAGCGCTCCATCGCCGTCGCCCACGATCGTGTGGTCGTCCGCGGCAGAGTCGATCACGTCCGTGAGGCGTCTGTCCTGCCAGTACGTGCCCGACACCGCGGTCGACTCGACCTTCGGCTCAGGGAGAAAACCCGTCGCGACGATCACGAGATCGAAGGATTCAACCGCCACCCGCACCGCCCGCACGTCGGGTGCCACCGTGCTCCGCAAGTCGCAGATGCTCAATTTCACGGTGTCTCCGTCCGGGCAGACCTCGCTCACTGAGTGCTGCGAGCACCACTTCACGCTGCCCTTCGACGCCGCCAGCGCGAAGTCGACGAGCATGTGCAACCGAACTTTGGCGCTCGGCCCTGCCTCCCAGTCGACGACGGGGAGGCAGGCGCGCGGCTCGTCCCACCCCTCGACCGGCCAGTCGAACAGGTTGGGGTGCAGATATCGATCGAACGACCAGCGCTGGGTGCTGATGGGCTCCTCGTGCTCGTCGAAGAGAGTGACGTCGGCCCCGAACAGCCCGGCCGCAGCCGCGAAGGTCGCGCCCGCGGCGCCCGCGCCTACGACGCCGATGGTCTTGCCCGCGAGCCGGCCTGTGCGGTGCAGGGCAACCGCGAGGTTGATGGCGCGCACCTGCTGGGAAACGACGGTGACGCGCGTCTCGTGCGGTCCGCCGAGCACGAAGACGTTCTCCGTCAGCGACCCGTCCCAGTCACGGGCAGCGGCGAGCCGGAGCGTGAGGCCGGGCCAGTCGCGGATCACGCTGGGAGGGGTGCTCTGCGCCGACGGACGCGGTTCAGTGGGTCGAAGTTGAGCACGCGGCAACCATAAAGCGGCGAGGGCGTGCCGAGCAAGTCGTCAATCGCGGCGGTTGGCCACCCGGGCTAGAAACACACTCGTGACCCGCGTCATCCCGCGGCGTTGGTAGAGTCGGGCCGCGTCCTCATTGGGCGCGATCACGTTCACGCGGTACTCGGCGACGCCGAGGCGCGCCAGCTCGTCTTCCACCGCGTCAAGCAGCGTGGAGCCGATCCCGCGGCCACGCTCGTCCGGTGCCACCGCCAGGTCCTTGAGCTCACCCACGCGCGAGCCGGACTCCCACCCGTGGTAGGCGCCCGCGAAGGTGACCACGGCGAAGCCGATGATCTCGACGTCGCGCTGCGCCAGCGCGACGAAGGCGTCGGGAGCCGCGAGCCATTGCTCGTACGCCGCGCGGCGGCGCTCCCAGGATGCCTCGGCGGTCCGCTCCGGCATGTGCGCGAGTTGTGGTGCGACAGCGGTCTGGGCCTCGTGAAGGTGCCGGTACGGCTCTGCCAACACGTCGAGGGCAGCGCCGTCGTGGAGACGCCAGATGACGACGTCGGTCACGGCCGCAGCGAGCCGATGCCCAACGACGTGTCGCGCCCCTCGGCGGTAGCGCGCGTCGGCGCCGCGGGCGGCTCGGCGAGGGTCTCCAGCATGGCGGCGGTCGGTACGAAGAACGTTGTGCCGGTGACGGCCGTCGAGAAGTCCAGCAGCCGGTCGTAGGCTCCGGCCGGCTCGCCGACGAACATGCGCTGGAGCATCTGCTCGATCACCCACAACCGGCCCGCGTAGCCGATGAAATAGGTGCCGAACTCGCCCGCGCCGGGGCGGCCGAACGGCATGTTGTCGCGCAGGATCGCCAGCTCGGCGCCGTCGGGCGTCTCGATGGTCGCCAGCGTCTTGTGCGACTTGCGGGGCGCGTCATCGTCGTCGAGCTCGA
Organism: Solirubrobacter taibaiensis; assembly: GCA_027587225.1. Taxonomy (GTDB): domain Bacteria; phylum Actinomycetota; class Thermoleophilia; order Solirubrobacterales; family Solirubrobacteraceae; genus Solirubrobacter; species Solirubrobacter taibaiensis. The sequence continues at coordinate 32,595 of JAPDDQ010000026.1, read as the reverse complement.
TGTTGTCGAGCTTGGTGCGGCCGATGATCGCCTCCTGCTGCTCGGCCGTAAGCTTGGCCCAGCCCGCCATGTCGTGCAGGTACTTCTGGACGACGACGTAACTGCCGCCGGCGAACGCCGGATCCTCGTCGCCGATCAGCGCCGCCTCGGGCAGCTCCGCCCCGGTCGGGTTGGCGGTCCCGTCGACGAAGCCGAGCAGGTCGCGCGCGTCGAAGTAGCGGAAGCCGACCGTCTCGTCGATCACCCGCGCGGCGTCGCCGATCACGTCGAGGAGCTGCCGCTCGAGCTCGAACGTCATGTCCTCGCGCTCCGCGCGGATGTGGAATAGCAGGTCGCCAGGGGTGGACGGCGCCGTGTGCACCGGTCCGTGGACGGCCGTGAACGGGTGCAGCTCCTTCGGCTTCGGTCCGGTCGTGAGGCGGTCCCAGAGCGCGGACCCGATCCCCACCACGCAGGAGAGCCGCCCGTTGAGGTCGCGGAACCCGACGTTCTTCACCAGGTCTCCGACCGCGCCGAGCACGTCGCGGATCGCGGCGTCGTCGACCACCTCCAGCACGAGAAACACCGCCGCGCGCGACAGCGGGGCGCCGACGCTCTGCGCCTCGATCGGGACGCGATCCCAGTGCTCCATGGCGCGCATCATTCCATGCGCTCAGCCCAGTCGCGCGCGGTGTAGCCGCCGAAGTTCTGGGAGATCTCGTCGTCGAGCTCGTCGGCGAGCGTGACGAAGGAGGTGAGGACCGGGCGCAGCTCCTGGGCCGCGAGCAGGTCGCCGAGCAGGCAGTGCTTGAGCACGATGTCGCCATCCTCGTCGAGGCTGAGCGCGCCGATCCGATAGCGGTTGTTGGCTTCCAGCATCCAGCGCATGAGCTCCGGCGTGATCGGCGGTTCGCGGACGAGCAGCGCGTAGAGGTCGACGATGCTCGAGTGGATCTCCACGGGGCTGATCGCGACCGTGGCGACCGTGGAGCCGTGCTGGATGAACAGCATCGGCTCGGTCTCCGCGAACTCCGTCGTGTCCGGGTAGATCTCGGCGACGTAGCTGGTGACGCGCTCGTACGTGGTCCGGTGCCCCTCGCTGGCGAACTCGATCGCGCTCTCGGCCGCCAGCACCTGCCCGTCCCACGAGCGCGTCATCCGCAGCGCCACGTCCTCGCGCAACCCGTAGACCACGGTGAACGCCTGCCGCGCGCGCCCGACGATGTCCGCGAACGCCTCCCGGCTCGGCGTGAAGGTGAGCACCCAGTTCTGGCCCTCGTACTCCCCTTCGCGCCAGCCGAGCCCCTCGAGCGCGATCGTCTGCTCGTCGTCGAGCTGATGCTCGGGCTCGAGGTACTGGTTCGATACTGCCTCGCAGTACATCCCGCCGTCCTGGACGGCGAACTGGACGTAGTAGTTGCGGGCGGTGTCCGCTTCCAGGATCACGAACGTCCCGGCGTCGATCGCGTCGCGCGCGAGCTTCTCCAGGGCCTCGATGATCTCCGCGTCCGTGGCGTCTTCGACCGGCATCCGCCGGAGACTAGTGGCCTCCCACCGTCGAGAACGCGTACACGGTGGTGGTCTCGTACGTCTGGCCCGGCCGCAGCGTCGTGGATGCGAAGCCCGGCTTGTTCGGTGCGTCCGGGAAGTGCTGGGTCTCCAGGCACAGGCCGTCGCCCTGCCGGTACTGGCGGCCGCTCGTGCCGTACAGCGTGCCGTCGAGGAAGTTGCCGGAGTAGAACTGCAGGCCGGGCTCCTCGGTCAGCACGGTGAGCATCCGGCCGCTGTCGGGATCGACGAGCTGGGCCGCGGTGTTCAGCCCGCCGCCACGGCGCGGGTTCAGGACGAAGTTGTGGTCGTATCCGCGACCGTAGACGAGCTGCTGGTGGTTGCCGCGGATGCGCGCGCCGATCGCGGTGAAGCCGCGGAAGTCGAACGGTGTGCCGGCCACGGGGTCCTGCGCGCCGGTCGGGATCAGGGTCGCGTCGACCGGCGTGTAGCGGTCGGCGTTGATCCGCAGTTGATGCCCTTCGATCGAGCCCGATCCCTCGCCCGCGAGGTTGAAGTAGGCGTGGTTGGTCAGGTTCACCACGGTCGGCTTGTCGGTGGTGGCCGTGTAGTCCATCTGCAGCCGGTTGCGATCGTCGAGCGAGTACACGACGGTCACCGGCAGCCGGCCGGGGAATCCGCCCTCGCCGTCCGCGCTCACGCGCGTGAGCTTCACGCCGACGCTCGAGCGCGTCCGCACCGCTTCGCCTGTCCACATGTTCTTGTCGAAGCCCTTGAAGCCGCCGTGCAGCGTGTTCGGCCCGTTGTTGACGTCGAGCGGGTACGTGACGCCGTCGAGCGTGAACCGCGCACCGCCGATGCGGTTGCCGTAGCGCCCGATGATCGCGCCGAAGTACGGGTTCGAGGCCGCGTAGGCCGCGCTCGTGTACCCGGCGATCGAGTCGAAGCCGAGCGTGACGTTGGCCTTGCGCCCGCGCCGGTCGGGCACGATCAGCTCCTGGACGATCCCGCCGTAGGTGAGGATCGAGACGCTCATGCCGCTGTCGTTGCGCAGCGTGTAGCGGTCGATCGCGTTGCCGCCCATACTCGCGGGCAGCGCGCCGAAGCTCGCTTTGGTGACACTCGACCCGCCGTGACGCTTCGCGCTCGCGGGCGTGGCCAGCGCGCCGCCGAACACGGCCGCGCAGCACACGAGGACCAGCAACCTGTACATGACTCTCCTCCTGGATTAGATGACGGCGAGCTCGAGTCCCGCGAGCTCGCTGAACAGCTGCCAGGCGTGCGCCCGCCGTCCAGGGTTGAGCACCTGGTGGTGCGGCCCTCCGAGGCGCAGCCAGGCGTCCATGCAGTCCCGCACTCCGGAGTCCGGCCGGAAGTGCCCGTACGGCATTTCAAGGTGTGGCAGCTCGGCGGTGTCGAGCACCTCTCCTTCCGCGACCAGCAGCCGGAAGCGCTCACCGCCGAGGGAGACGAGCGTCGCGAGCGTCGCCGGGCCGGGCGCGTACTGGAAGAGGAACGTCGGCGGGTCGCCAAGACCGCCGATGCCGAGCGGCCGCTTGATCAGCCGCACGGGCCGATCCGGACGCGCGAGGCGCCAGTTGCCCTCGCCCATGTGACTCATGAGGATCGAGTCCGTGGCGAAGTCCATCGCGTACATCTCGGTGAACTGCGTCTCGCCGAGCAGCGTGCCGGCGGCCGACATCAGCGCGGCCGTGAGCGCGTCGCCCTCGGCCCCGTAGCCGTAGCCCTTGGCCATCAGGCTGGAGGCGGCGGCCAGCGGCAGGCGCCCGAAGCGCCCGTCCTCGGCGATCGCACCGAAGTGCGTCGAGTACGCGCCGTAGCCGCCGTCGCGCAGCACCCGCTCGGCGCCGAGTTGCATCCGCGCGTGCTCGACGCGCTCCTGCTCCGACAACCGCGGGTCGATCTCGAACTGGGCGTCCTCGGCCGCGATCAGCGCGTCGACCGCATCCGCGGGCGCGGCCATGGCCGCGCGATGCAGCGCCCCCGGGGCGAGCGCGTCGACCTGTGGCCCGAGCGCCCGCAGCAGCGCGTGCTCGTCCACGCGGATGTCCCCCATGGCGTTCATCGCGTAGCCGAACACCGCCACGCGCAGCTCCCGCCAGCGCGTCACCGCCGCGGCCGCCCGCGCCCACTCCCCCACGGACGCCCGGAACGACGGCCCGTGCCAGTCATCCGTGATCACCGTGAACGCGCGGCCGGCCCGCACCATCGCGTTCGCGGTGTCCTGCGCGCCGTGGATGCCCTGGTTGTACGTGAGGTCGCCCATGTCCCACACGGGCGTGACGTCCGGGACGGGCTGGATGTTGGCGAGGCAGACCGGCAGCGGCGTGTGCGCGAGCGTGCGGGCGACGCGCATCGCCGGCCCGTAGGTGAGCATCACGACGAGCAGTCCGTCGACGCCGCGCCCCTCGAGCTCACGCACGCGCGCCTCGATCCCGGCCCGGTCCTTGACCGGCTCACCGGGGTCCACGTCGGCCACCTCGGCCAACTCCGCGGCCACCGACTCGCCGTAGGCGGCCTGGCGCGCCGTGATGCCCGGGAGCATCGCGTCGTAGAGGTCCTGCATCACTCCGAGCATCCCGATCCGCGGGCGTGTGGCCTGCGGTGGGGCAAGCAGGGGCGACTGGGTTTCAGTGCTGGCCATAGACGTTCTGGTAGCGGTGGAAGAGGGCGTCGACGCTGTCGGCGTCGAGCGGCTCGAGTGGACCGAGCGAGCGGGCGGCGAGCACCACCCGCGCGGCGTCCTCGCACATCACGGCGGCCTTGACGGCGTCGCGCGGGCGGTCGCCCAACGCGAACACGCCGTGCGCGCGCATCAGCACCACGCGCGAGCGATGGCCGCTGAGCGTGTCGACAACGCCGCGGCCGATCGCCTCGTCGCCGATCAGGGCGAACGGGCCGACGGGGATCTCGCCGCCGAACTCGTCGGCCATCGCGGTCATCACGCACGGGATCGGCTCGCCGCGGACCGCCCACGCCGTCGCGTACGGGCTGTGCGTGTGCACGATGCCACCGACCTCGGGCATGTGCTGGTAGATGAACCCGTGGGTGGCGGCGTCGCTGGACGGCGCGAGCGAGTCCGCCAGCGGCGTCCCGTCGAGATCGCACAAGACCATCGACTCGGGCGTGAGCTCCTCGTAGGGCACGCCGCTCGGCTTGATCAGCATGCCGCCGGGCACCCGCGCCGACACGTTCCCGCTCGTCCAGACGACCAGCCCGTTGCGCGGCAACTCGGCGTGGAGCGCACACAGGTCCTCAACCATGAGCGAGCTCCCGCGGGCGCACATCACGCAGCGCGTGCAGCACGTCGTCGCCGCCGCGGCCGAAGTGGTCGTGCAGCCGCACGTAGCGCTCGTACAGCGCGTCGTAGGCCTCGGCGTTGCGCTCGTCCGGCCGGTAGGCGTCGCGGGTGAGCGAGCCCATCGCGGCCGACGCGGCGCGGATGTCGGCGTGCAGCCCGGCGGCGACCGCCGCGTGCATCGCGGACCCGAGCGCCGGCCCTTGCTCGGAGCCGATCACGTGCAGCGGCATCCGCGTGACGTCGGCGTAGACCTGCATCACGAACGGGTTCTGGATGAGCCCACCGGCGACCATCAGCTCGCGCGCCGGCAGCCCGGCGGCCGCGAACGCGTCGAGGATCACGCGCGTGCCGAACGCGGTCGCCTCCACCAGCGCGCGGTAGATGTCCTGCGCCCGGGTGGCGAGCGTGAGGCCGATGAGGACGCCGCTCAGTTCGTGGTCGACGAGTACGGAGCGGTTGCCGTTGAGCCAGTCGAGCGCGAGCAGCCCGTGCGCGCCGACGTCCTGCGCAGCCGCCAGCGCGGAGAGCCGCTCGTGCTCGTCGCCGGCCAGGTCGGCGATCCAGGCGAAGCAGTCCCCCACGCCGGTCTGGCCGGCCTCGTAGCCGTAGAGCCCGGGCACGATCCCGTCGCGCACCACGCCACACATGCCCGGCACCTCGACCAGCCGTTCGCCACTCATCACGTGGCAGGTGGAGGTGCCCATGATCATCAGCATCTGGCCGGGTTCGACGGCCTGGGCCGCGGGTGCGGTGACGTGGGCGTCGACGTTGCCCACCGCCACCGCGATCCCGGGTCGCAGGCCCGTCCATGCCGCCGCTCGGGGGGTGAGGGAGCCGGCGCGGGCCCCCAGCGGCAGGAGCGGGCCGTCGAGCTTGTCCTCCAGGTCCGCGAACCGGGGGTCGAGGGCGCCCAGGAACGGGCGGCTTGGATAGGCGCCGTCCTGGTGGATGGCCTTGTAGCCGGCGAGCGCGGCGTTGCGCGTCTCGCGCCCGCACAGCTGCCACGTGATCCAGTCCGCGGCCTCGATCCAGCGGTCCGCGCGCGCGTACAGCTCCGGCTCCTCCTCGAGCAGCTGCAGCGCCTTCGCCACCGCCCACTCGGAGGAGATGCGGCCGCCGTAACGCGCCAGCCAGGGCGCGCCCGCGGCGTTGATGCGGTCGGCCTGGCGCTGGGCGGCGTGGTGTTTCCACAGCCGCACGTGGCCGAGCGGCGCGCCGTCGGCCCGTGTCGGCAGCGGCGAGCTGGCGGTGAAGTCAGTGGCGATGCCGAGCACGTCACCGGGGTCGATGCCCGCCGCCGCGACCGCGGCCGGCACGGCGACGCGCAGCGCCTGCACGTAGTCCGCGGGGTCCTGCAGCGCCCACTGCGGCTCCGGCGTCATCACCCCGTGCGGGTACTCGAAGACCGCCGTCCCCAGCTCGGCCCCGTCGCGCGCGTCGACCACGAGCGCGCGCGCCGACAGCGTCCCGAAGTCCATGCCGACCACGTACGTCATGACGCCATCCGCGCTCGCCGGTACTCGTCCACCACGAGCTCGGTGAGCTCCTCGATCGACGTCTCCGCGGTCGGCTTGTCGAACGCGATCACGCCGTCCTGGATCAGGTTCACACGATCGCAGCTCGCGAGCACGTGGACGTAGTTGTGCAGCACGAGGATCATCGACACCTCGCCCGACTCCTTCAGGCGCTCGATCAGGTCGAGGATGCGCGCGCCCTCCTTGGCGCCCATCGCCGCCAGTGGCTCGTCGAGCAGCAGGATGTCGGCCTCCGAGTGCACGGTGCGGGCCACCGCGATCGCTTGCCGCTGCCCGCCTGAGAGCCGCGCGACCGGCGCATCGAGCGACGGGATGTTGATCCCGATCTCGTCGAGCGCGGCGCGGGTCTTGGTGCGCATCGCGCGGTTGCGCAGGAACGGCAGCGGGCGGTGCACCAGCTCGCGGCGCAGGAACATGTTGTGGAACACCGACAGCTCGTCGATCAGCGCCAGGTCCTGGTAGACGGCGTCGATCCCGAGCGAGCGCGCGTGGTCGACGCTGCGCGGCTCGTACGGCTCCCCGCGCAACGCCATGCTCCCGCCGTCGGGCTTCTCGAAGCCGCAGAGGATCTTCATCAGCGTCGATTTGCCGGCGCCGTTGTCGCCGAGCAGCCCGAGCACCTCGCCCTTGCGCAGCGTGAGGCTCAGGTCGCGCAACGCCACCACCGGGCCGAAGCTCTTGGTCAGGTGCTCGACCTGCAGGACGGGTTCAGGCACCGGTCCTCGCCCGCCCCACGTAGGTGTTGGCGGCCATCGCGAGGATGATCGCCAGGCCGAGGTAGAAGTTCAGGTAGTCGGCGTTGACGCCGGTGATGATCAGGCCGTCGTTGAGCACGCCCAGCAGCAGAGCGCCGAGCAGCGCGCCGACCACCGTGCCGGAGCCGCCCGCGAGCAGGGTCCCGCCGATCACCGCCGCCGCGATCCCGCCGAACAGCACCTCGTTGGCCCCGCTCGGGTCCGGCTGCACCGACGTGGTGCGGACGGCCTCCAGCACGCCGACGAGACCGGCGCACAGCGAGCACAGCACGAAGTTGCGGATGATCACGAGCCGGACGCGAATGCCGGCCTCGGCGGCGCCGATCCGGTTGCTGCCCACCGCGACCGTGTAGATCCCCCAGCGCGAGAAGCTGAGCACGAGCTGCAGCACGACGACGATCACGAGCGCCCAGATCAGCTCCGAGTACGTGCCGCCGCCGAACACCTTCGCGAACGTGGACGGCTCGCCGATCACGTCCGTGCCGGGCGTGGACACGGGCTGCGCGTCGGAGATGATCAGCGTCAGGCCGGTGAGCGCGAGCAGCATCCCGAGCGTGGTGATGAACGAGTTGATGCGCAGGAACGTCGTCAGGAGCCCGTTCGCCAGGCCGACGAGGAGGCACATCGCCATCGCCAGCGCGAGCGCCACCAGCAGCGGCAGCCCGGCGACGTGGAACTCGTGGAACATGAACGGCGCGAACAGGTAGACCGCGCCGATCGAGAGGTCGATCTCCCCGTTGATCATCAGGAAGACCTCGCCCGCCGCCAGGATCGCGAACGGGGCGAAGTACGGCAGCAGCGTCTTGAAGTTGTCGGCGGTGAAGAACGCGTCCGTGGTCACGGCGAAGTAGGCCGCGACCAAGACGGTGATGACGATGACGCTGCCTTCGCGTAGCGTGAGCAGCCGCCGGCCGAGGCCGAACGCGGCCTTGCCCCGGTCACGCGGGGCGGCCGCCCGCGGCGCCTTCTCGATGACGGTCTCCGCCGGCATCAGGACTGCGTGACGCCCGCGGCCTCCGAGTTGCCCTCGTACCGCGACTTGGTCGTCACGTAGGGCACCACGGTCTCCTTGGTCAGGAACTTGAGGCCGGTGTTGACCTCGGCCACACCCGTCAGCGTCTTCGACGCCTGGTACAGGAACAGCTCGAACACCGGATAGAAGCCCTGCAGGTACGGCTGCTGGTCGATCGTGAAGTCGATCTGGTCCTCGGCGAGCAGCTTCATCGTCGGCTCGAGCAGGTCGTAGCCGCCGCCCTTGACGCCCTTCTCGCGCAGCTTGTACTTCTGGATCACCTGCGCGACGGCCTGTGTGCTGCCCGCGTCGACGGCGAACATGCCTTTGACGTCCTTGTGGCCGACGTAGTACGCGTCGACCGTGGAGAGCTCCTTCGGGAGCGCCGCGCCGGTGGCGATGACGTCGTACTTGATCGCGGCGCCGGAGGACTTGATGGCGTCGATCGCGCCGTCGATGCGCGGCTGGATGTTCAGCGAGCCGGGCGTCGCGATGAACAGCGCGACGTTGCCTTCGCCCACGAGGTCGACGATCCGCTTGCCCATCTCCTGCCCGGAGACGAACAGGTCCTGGCCGATGTACGACAGCCGGGCGTTGGCGACGTCCGCGTTGTAGCCGACCACCGGGATGCCCGCGTCGAGCGCGCGCTGCACGGGGTCGTTGAACGCCTTCTCGTCCACGAGGCACACCGCGATGCCGTCCGCCTTCGCGCTGATCGCGCTGTTGAAGGCGTTGACCATCTCGTTGACGTTCGCGCTCTCGGAGCCCGTCCACTGGAACGAGCAGTTCACGAGCTTGCACGCGTCCTCGGCGCCGTAGCGCGTGGGCACGAAGAACGGGTTCGTCGTCACGTGGTTGACGAAGACGAACCGCATCTCCTTGAGCTCGCCGAAGGTGCCGGGCGCGGGTGAGCCCTGAGCCCGGGCGGCCTGGTCGGAGTCGTCGTCGCCGCCGAAGACCCCGCAGCCGCTCATGAAGTAGGCCGCGAGGCCGGCCGCGCCGCCGGTCAGCGCCGTGCGCCGGGTGACCTCGAGCGCGTGGCCCAAGCCGTCCTGTTCAGACACCGTCCCGCTCCTCTCTCCTCCACGAGAACGCTATGTGAGCGTTCACATTACGTTGGCACGTTAACGCTCACATCCGTATATTGTCAAGCAAGATGAGCGCTAACACCGAACCCGGCCGTCGGCCCGTGATGGCCGACGTGGCGCAGGCGGCGGGCGTCTCGCACCAGACGGTCTCGCGGGTCATCAACGGTGCCGACAGCGTGCGGCCGGAGACCCGCGAGCGGGTGCTCGCCGCGATGCGCGAGCTCGGCTACCGGCCCAACTCACTCGCCCGTGCGCTGGTGACCGGACGTTCGCAGACGCTCGGCGTGGTGAGCTTCGACACCACGTTGTACGGGCCGGCCTCGACCCTGTTCGGGATCGAACGCGCGGCCCACGCCCAGGGCTACTTCGTGAGCATCGTCAGCGTGACGTCGCTCGATCGCGACCTGGTGCTGGGCGCCGTGGACCGCCTCCGCGGCCAGGGCGTCGACGGCGTGCTGCTGATCACGCCGCAGGAGCGCGCGGCGGAGGCGTTCGCGCACCTGCCGCGCGAGCTGCCGGTGGTGGCCGTGGAGGCCGGGCCAGAGGAGACGGTGCCGGTGGTCACGGTCGACCAGGTGGCGGGCGCGCAGGCCGCCACGCGGCACCTGCTCGAGCTCGGCCACCGCACGGTCTGGCACCTCGCGGGGCCGCCGGACTGGCTCGAGGCGCAGCAGCGCGTGGACGGCTGGATGGCCGCACTCGCGGCGGCGGGCGCCGACCCGCCGCCATTGCTCTCCGGCGACTGGAGCGCGCGGTCGGGCTATGAGCTCGGCCAGCGGCTCACCGGCGTGCGGGACGCCACGGCGATTTTCGCCGCCAACGACCAGATGGCGCTGGGGGTGCTGCGGGCCATGCACGAGGCCGGGCGCGATGTGCCGGGCGAGGTGAGCATCGTCGGCTTCGACGACATCCCCGAGGCGCAGTTCTTCACGCCGCCGCTCACCACGATCCACCAGGACTTCAACGAGGTCGGCAGGCAGAGCCTGCTGTTGTTGCTGGAGGAGATCGAGTCCGGCGACCGATCGACGCGGCGGGTCGTCGTGCCACCGGTGCTGAAGATCCGCGAGAGCACGGCGCCCCCGGCATGAGCCGGCTCGTCTTCGGGACGTACGACGTGCCGGAGCCGCGTTTGCTCGATCGGTTCGTCGCGCGGGGCGGGCGCGCGCTGGACGTGGCCAACGTGTACCGCGACGGTGAGTCCTCGCGCGCGGTGGGAAGATGGCTGCGCGATGGCGCGGACGTCGCGTTGTACGCGAAGGGGTGCCATCCGCCGCACTGCGCGCCGTCGCTCGTGGGCGCCGAGATCGACCGTGCGCGGGGGTTGCTGGGCGTCGAGCGGCTCGACGTGTTCCTACTGCACCGCGACGACCCGTCGCTGCCGGTGGCGGCCTGGGCGGACGCGTTGCAGGAGCAGGTCGCCGCGGAGAGGATCGGCGCGTTCGGCGTGTCCAACTGGACGGTGGACCGGCTGCGCGCGCTGCACCGCGAAGTCGACGGCGGGTCGCTGCGGGCGTTCAGCAACCACTTCTCGCTCGCGGACATGCTCTCCCCGCCCTGGCCGGACTGCCTGGCCGTGACGGCGTCCGAGCTGCGGTCGCTCGCCAGTCTGGACCTGACGGTGATCACGTGGTCGAGCCTCGCGACCGGGTTCTTCGCCGGCCGCGACGTCGCTTGCTGGGACAGTGAGCGCAACCGCGAGCGCCGGTCGCGCGCCCGCGACCTCGCGGGCGACCTCGGCACCACCCCGACGGCGGTCGCACTCGCCTACGTGCTCGCCCAGCCCGAGTACGTGTGGCCGGCGGTTGGCACGACCTCGGGCGCCCACCTCGAAGACGCGTTCGCCGCCACCGAGCTCTCCCTCACGCCCGAGCAGCTCGCCTGGCTCGAGACGTAGCCGGTTCGACCGGCGGTCGAAGCTCTTTCTCCCGCCGGTCGGGGAATTCCCATGCCGTCTTCACGTTGACTGGCGGGTGGTCAATCGAACGGATTCGGAGTCTTCTTGTCTAGCCGCACCTCGCTTGGAGCGCTTGCGTTGCTCACGGTCGCCGCTGCCGCGACCGTCGCCGCGCCCGCCCAGGCGATCAACTACATCCCGTCCGCGAACGGGATCACCTGGGACGTCAACGACGCCGCGATGCCCGGGCTCGACACCGGCAGCATCCGCGCCACGACCGACAACTCGGTCCTGAGCGTCGCCGGCTTGCGCGTCAGCGTCGACGGCACGCCCAAGCACCGGATGGACGGCGAGCTGCTGCGCGGGTTCGGGCTCGAGTTCGACGGTGTCGACGAGTTCGCCACCACGCACGCCGTGAACCTGAGCGGGATCGAGATCTCCCGCCACCTGCGGTTCGCGCGCACCGCCAACTGGGGGCGCTGGGTCGACTCGTTCAAGAACACCACCAAGAGCGCGCAGTACGTGCGGATCACGTTCGGCGGCATCTTCGGCCAGAACAACGGCGAGAACCAGTCCGAGGTCGTCGACAGCTCGAGCGGCGACGCCGCCGTGACGAGCGCCGACAGCTGGGTCGAGCACGCGACGCCGAACGCGTCCGCCACCACGCCGACCTCCGGCCCGTCCCAGAACGGGCCTTCGGCCGTCGTCCTCGGAACGCCCGGCACGCGTGGCGCGCTGGCCTGGACCTCGATCTTCAACTCGCGCAACCCGTTCGGCTCGTCGGTCCCCACCGAGGGGATGGAGGCGAACCTGCGCGGCTACGTCCGCACGATCACGATCCAGCCGGGCGAGACGATCTCGCTCGTGCACTTCGTCGTGATCGGACGCAACGAGACGGCCGGCGGGCGCGTGGCCGGGTCGCAGATCGCGGCGGTGAAGACCGCCGCGGCGGCGCTCGCTGCGACCCCGGTCCTGGACGACCTGAGCGTCGGCGAGAAGTGCACGATCGTGAACTTCACCATCGCGGGGCTCGACTGCACCGCCGTGGCCGCGCCACAGCCTGCGCACGACTCGCCGACCGTGAGCGCGGAGCCCGTGACCACGTCGCCGTACGACGTCGTGGGCAAGACGCTCACGCAGCTCCAGGACGACATGCGATCCGGCAAGACGACCTCGCAGCAGATCGTCCGCGGCTACCTGGACCGGATCGCCGCCTACGACACCGGCCAGTTCGGCCTGCACTCGTTCATCAAGGTCGCCGACGACGCGATGGCGCAGGCCAAGGCCGCCGACGAGGCGCGCGCTGCCGGCAAGACCGGCGATCTGCTCGGCATTCCCGTCGCCGTCAAGGACCTCTACGACACCAAGGACATGCCGATGACGCATGGCTCGCTGGTGTTCGAGGGCTTCCAGCCGCAGAAGGACGCGTTCCAGGTCGGCAAGATGCGCGCCGCGGGGGCGATCATCATCGGCAAGACGAACCTGTCCGAGTTCGCGAACTCCGGCCGCCACTCCGAGAGCCCATGGGGCCAGGTGTGGAACGCGATCCAGCCGTCGTCCACCTCGCAGGGTTCCAGCGGCGGCTCCGGCGCGGCGGTCGCGGCCTCGATGGCCACGTTCTCGATGGGGTCGCAGACCGGCGTGTCGCTGTACGCGCCGAGCGCGGCCGGTGGCCTGGCGTCGCTGCGCGGCACCGACGGGCTGAGCTCGGGTTCCGGGGTGGCGCCGTTGACATTCCTGCAGGACTACGCCGGCCCGCTCGCGCGCACGGTGACCGACCTGGCGAAGGTCCTCAACGTCACCACCGGCACCGATCCTGAGGACCTCGGGACCGTGCAAGCCGATGCGGACGCCAAGCGTCCCGCCGACTGGACCACGTACCTGAAGGCCGACGCGCTCAAGGGCGCGAAGATCGGCATCCTGCGCGATCAGTACACGACGCCGAGCTACGGCACGCAGGGCTCGATCGATCGCTACAACGCGATCCTCGCCCAACTCCGGGCCGCCGGCGTCGAGATCGTGGAGATGACCGGGTCCGTCGCCGCGCCGGCGAACGTGCCCGGCAACCTCGGCAACGAGGGCTGGTTCGAGTGGATTCGCACCCACCCGAACTCCCCCTACGCGCACCCGAACGAGATCCTGCGCTCGCCGCTGCGCCTGCCCTACAACCGCTCGACCACCGCGAACGCCGTCGACATGACCGACGCGCAAGTGCAGGCCGCGCGTGATCGCCGCACCGCCTACAAGGCCAACTGGAAGACCTACCTGGACACCAACGGCGTCGATGCCGTCCTGTACCCGGGCAACACGTCGGACTTCGCCGACAACGACACCGCCGCCCTGGGCGCCTCGTTCGGCTCGCCTCCGACGTCGAACATCGGCATTCCCGGCATGGTCGTCCCGGTCGGGTTGAACGACCACGGCCATCCGGTCTCCATGCAGTTCGTGGGCCGCGCGTGGGATGACGCTCGGATGCTCAGCTTCGGGTTCGCGCTCGAGCAGATGGCCTCGACGCCGATCGCCGCCACCAAGCTCCCGAAGCTGCGTTACGACGCGACGGCCACTCCGGTGGAGATCGAGATCGAGCCGGCACCGAAGCCCGAGACGGAGGCGCCCGTCGTGGCGCCGTCGACGAACGCGATCACGCAGCCGACGGTCCCGACCACGGTGTCCAGCGCGGTCGCCAAGGCGCCGACGCTGGCACGCCGGTTCACGTCACGGACCAAGCGGACGGGGCTGCGCACGTTCACGACGACCGGCACCGTCCTGCTCCCGAGTGGGCTCAAGCGTGCCGACGCGTGCGGCGGCTCCGTGCGCGTGCTCATCAAGGCCGGCAAGCGCACGCTCTCCACGCGCACCGTGTCGCTGGGCGCGAAGTGCTCGTTCTCGTCGAAGGTGACGGTCAGCGCCTCCGCGCTCCGCCGCGCCTCGCGCGTGACCGTGCAGGTGCGGTTCCTCGGCAACGCCGCTCTGAAGCCCGAGTCGGCGGCCAGCGTGCGAGTCAACACCGCGCGCTGAGCGATGGCAGTCGTCGCGCCGGGCTCGTTCCCCGGCGCGACGACGCGCAGCGTGTCGACGCGCACGATCGGGCGGTAGCGGGCGGTGAAGTACGCCGCGGCGTCACTCTGGCTACGAATCGTCCGTTTGTGCGGTGATCTGCTCCCACAGGGCGGCGCGAATGTCGTCGGGCAGCGTGCACTTGGCGTTGCTCGACGAAGATGCAGGGGTGTCAGCCGACGCTTGCGGATCCCTCGAACGCATCGCCGTCAACGAGGCAGTCGTCGCGTACGGGGTGCGCGGGACGGACGGGGATCGGTCCTGCTTGGCGGTGACCGACCGCGATCATGGGCTGTACCTCCTCGGCAGCGATCGCCTCGATGTCCTGCACCGTTGGAGGCTCGGCGCTGAGGCCATCGGCTCGCACGCCGTTCGCGTCACCGATCGGGTCGCGTTGATCTCCGAGTCCGCGGCTGTCGTGTTGCTGGACGCCGACGGTCGCCCGGTGTGGCGTCACCGACATCCCGCCTGGAAGCAGGGCGACTTCGAGTCCGGTTGCGCGTGGTTCGACGAGGAGGGCACGCCGTTCGCGGTGGTTCCGGCATCGGATTACAGCGGCTGTGAGGTCGTTGCGCTGCGCACAACCCTGACGACGACGATGAGGTCCTCGTGGCGATCGATCCTGACGATCGCATCTCCGTGCTGGCGCGGACGGAGGACCCGATCTGCCCCGGGCCCGCAGGGTCTTGGATTTCCAGCGGGTCAGACGGCATCGCGCGCTGGCGACTGACACCCACGTGACCTCGGCGGTTCGGCGCGCGCGACGACCGGGCACATCCCGAGGCGGGCTATGGACGTACGTGGTCCAGACGTATTCTCGGGCCATGATCGTCGAGCAGCCACCCGCGTCCGTTCCCGATTTCGCCGCGTTGCGGAGCTGCTGGCATCCGGTGGCGTACGCCGATGCGCTGACCGACGTGCCGTTGCGGGTGCGGCTGCTCGGGGAGGACCTCGTGCTGTGGCGGGATTCGGCCGGGGTCGCGCACGCGCTGCGTGACCTGTGCATCCATCGCGGCACCGCGCTCTCGCTCGGGCGGGTCATCGGGGACAGGATCATGTGCCCGTACCACGGATGGCAGTACCGCGGTGACGGCATCTGCACGCACATCCCGCAGCTGGAGGACCCGGGGAAGGTGCCGCCGAAGGCACGGGTGGACGCGTTCACGGCGCTCGAGCGCTACGGCCACATCTGGGTCGCGCTGGACGCGCCGCGCTACGAGCTCCCGGACATGCCCGAGTTCAGCGATCCCGACTGGGTGGTGGTCAAGGCCGGGCCATACGCGTGGAACAGCGACGCGAGCCGGCAGGTGGAGAACTTCACCGACTTCGGGCACTTCCCGTGGGTGCATCCGGGGCTGCTCGGCGATCCGGAGCGGCCCGTCGTGCCCGACTACAGCGTCACGATCGACGGGCATGTCCTGCGCTACGACATCGTCCGTCCCGAGGCGCCCAGCAACGACGACTTCCCGGTCTTCGCCAACGAGACCAAGCAGGCGCCCGAACGGCGCTCGCGCTACCAGCTGCACCTGCCGTACACGATCCTGCTGCGGCTCGGATGGGGCGGCCAGAAGGGCATGGTCTACTTCTTCGCCTCCCAGCCCGTCGACGAGGACCACTGCGTCGGCTACGTGACGATCGCCCGCAACTACGACCGCGAGCAGCCGGACTCGGTGCTGCAGAACTTCGAGGACACCATCTTCGAGCAGGACCGGCTCGTCGTCGAGTCGCAGCGGCCGGAGCGGGTGCCGTTCGACCTCGCTGCCGAGATGCACCTGAAGTTCGACGCGGTCGCGATCAACTACCGCAAGGCGATGCGTGAACAGGGGCTCGCCAAGCGACCATGAGTCTGAACGTCGTCGGAGTCACACGCGTCTGCCCGAGCCTCCGACGCCCGGCGCCCACCACCCCTTCCGCGCCCTGGACCACCTCGCCGGACGGCCGTGCTTGCGCTCCGCTCGCCTACGGCCGAAGTCCTCGATGAGTTCTTCAGGGTCGGGCTCACGGCCCAGGCGAGCGATCAGCGCCTCCCGGGCCAGCTTCTCGCGCTCACCGAAGTCCCGCATCTTCGGGGCCCAGACGTAGCGCTGCAGATAGAACCCGCCCGCGCGGTACGCCGTGTGCGCGGCGACACCCTTTGGACCCCAGAACGCGGGGGCGCACGTGAGGTGCGCCGCGCGTGGCCACAGCGCCACGAGTACGAACGCCGGGGGAGCCCCGTACTGGAGGTGGAACAGCAACTGCTCACGAACCGTGTGCATGGCACAAGGATGCCTGCGCGGCGGCGTGGTGAGACACACCGGACAGTGCGGGCGCAATCCATGCCGCCCCGTCGACTGTCTGTATCGTGCGGCCGAGTGACGGCGGTGAAGATCTGCATCGACGTGGCCGACCTCGACGAGGCCGGAACGTTCTACTGCCAGGCGCTCCAGTGCACCGAGATCGGGCGGACCTCGCGGACGGTGAGGCTGACCGCGGGTGACAACGAGCTCTACCTGATCCTGCAAGCTGAGGGCTCGATGCCGTTCCTCGCGGCGACCGAGGGGCGTTCATACGCCAGACATTGGACGCCGGTTCACCTCGATTTTGCCGTTGAGGACGTCGCGCGGTCCACATCGGAGATCACCAGGCTCGGTGGAATCGTCGAGGGCCAGGAGTCGGGCGGCTGGGGCAGCCTGACGCGCTGCGCAGATCCCTTTGGCAACGGCTTCTGCCTGGTCACGACGTAACGCATCGCTGCCGTCGCGCGGACCTACGCTGTCCGTGTGCCGCCTCAGGTAGCAGCGACAGGCGTGTTGATCCGCCAGGCGACGGAGGACGAGACCCGTGCCGTCGAAGGGACGCTTCGCGGACGCGAGTTCATGCTCGAGCCGGCGCGGAGCTTTGTGTTCGCTCAACCGGACCGTCCGCGCACCGATACCGAGGTGTTCGTCGTCGCGCGCGCGTTCGTCGACTTCGACGACGGGTCGGAGACTGAGACATGGACCGGTAGCGAACACCACGGAGTGAGCATCTCGGTGAGCGAGGACGCAACGATTCAGCTGCTTGAGCTCGCTGAGGAAGCCGCCGGATACGGGCTGACGGAACTCCTTGCCGGTATCGGCATCGCGGGGCTCGGCGTCTCTCGCTGGCAGCTGATGAGCGCACCTCGCAGGATCGACCTCGCGCCGGATCTGCTGGACAGACTCGCTCCGCTTCGACGTCGGTAGCTTCGCGCCTCAGACGCTACGTTCAGCGCATGACCGCGCTCTCCGCGTCCGTGAGCGAGACCCTGCAAGGCATCGCCGCGCTCGCCATCGTGTTCGTCCCGCTCTGCCTGTGGTGGTGGTACGACGCCAAGCGCCGCGGAGGCGCGAGCGGCGGCGGTGACAGCGGCGGCGGGTGGTTCTCCGGCGGCGGAGACGGCGATGGCGGCGGCGGTGACGGCGGCGGCTGCGACTGACGTCTTGCCCGACGCTAAAGCTCGTCCGTCGCGCGTCCGATAGGGACACTGGGCCTGCTCCACAGCGCCTCGGCCAACACCCTCTCCTCCTCGCGGCCGAGGACCTCATTGTGGAGCAGGCCCCCTCCTCCCCAGCGGACCGGCGACGACGCTCATCCCGTGCAGCGCCCGCGGGGCGTACAGTGCGGCCGTGGCCAAGCAACGCTGGAGCGATTTGAACCCACGAGTGCGCCAGGCGCTGCTGCTCGCCGGCGCCGTGGAGGCCGGGCTGAAGATTGCGGCCTTGATCGACCTTGCGCAGCGCCCGACGCGTCACGTCCGTGGTTCGAAAGTGGCGTGGGCGGCCGCCATCACGGTGGTGAACGCCGCCGGTGCCGTTCCAGTCCTCTACTTCCTGCGAGGCCGGCGCTGAGCCAGGCGACGAGACCACGTATCGGCGATCCGCCCAACCAACAGGCTTCACACGACGTGGTGTGCAATCAGGAGATACCTGGGTAATGGGCGGACATGCGTCGCGTTCTTCTGCTCTTCGGTGCGCTCTGGCCGCCGATCTACATGCTCGGCTTCGCTGCCCTCGTGATCGAGGCGACGATCCGCAACGGCGGTGATCCCGATAACGACCTGCTGATCCCGTTCGGCGTCGTCGTCGGCGTACACCTCGGCACGATGCTGGTCATTCTCGCTGCGGCCATCGCCTATGTCGTGCACGCCTGGAAGAACCCGCAGTTGACGCCGGACAATCGCACCCTGTGGGTCGTGGTGCTCTTGCTCGGAGCGCCCGTCGCGATGCCGATCTACTGGTGGCTGTACGTGCGCCCGGTGTCCCCGAAGCGCGAGCGGCGCACCCCCGCGACGGGCTGAGCGCACCCCCATCGCCCGTCGGGCGCTGCGCTGGCCCACGAGCACGCCAGTTCTCACCACATGGACATCGCCTCACGCGTGCCGACCTGGTCCGCATGATCCGGCGCCTCCAGCACCGACCTCGCGGCGTTTGGAAACGATCGACCTACATCTCGTCGCCGCGAGAGCGGCGCAACCCCAAGTCGGAATGGCGACTAGGTTCCACGGTGTGAGTCCGGACGAGGATCGTTTCGTCGCACCCTTCTACCTCGCCATGATGGGCACCAACGCCCTTCAGTACGCGGAGGCCGACCTGCTGCGGCGTGTCGTGGCAGTCGGGCGGGACGCTTCGGTCGTAGATGTTGTGTGGCTCTTGCGCGGGGAATGGCGCCCGCGGGTGATGGGCGCTTGGTTTTCGCTCCTGCACGACAGCGAGGCCGTGACGCGGGCGGTGCTGCAATCGCTGGAAACGTCGCACGGGTCACTGACCGCCCCACCGCTTGCGGTTGCTGCCGTCGTGCTCGCGAATCACGAGGCGCAGAGCGCGCTGGCCGCGTACGTCGCTCGGGACGTCCTCCACGACTGGGGTTCGGCGGCGTTCGTCGGCGCGGCGATGGAGCATCTCGGTATGCAAGCGCCGATGGAGCTATCGGAACGACACAGAAGCGACTTTGAGCAGATGCACGCGATCGCGAAGGCCGTGCGGGATCACAAGGGCCACGCGTCAACCTGACTCTTCGGTTGCGCGTGTCGGCTCGCATGGCTCGGCTATCACGCCGTTGTCGGCCGCGTAGAAGTGCACCCGCGCGGCGATGCCGACGCGCAGCGGTGGTCAGTCCGCTCAAGCTCGTAGGGGCCATCGTTCGCGTTCAGGGGTAGCGACGAGGTTTGGCCGCGCGGGTGCAGACGAAGCCTTCCACTGTGCTCGAACCGTGAATCCTCTCTGGACGAGTGTTCGAGCCTCGTCACTGCCGCTAAAGCTCGCTCGCGGAGCGCCCGATAGAGACATCGGGCCTGCTCCACAGCGCCTCGGCCAACACCCTCTCCTCCTCGCGGCCGAGGACTTCTTTTGTGGAGCAGGCCCCCTCCTCCTGCCGCAGCGAGGTCGAGTCGGCATCAGCGCGCCCCGGCGACGCGGACGACACGCGCGAGACGCCGCGCGCCGAGACGGACGAGCCGCGCGACGCCGAGCGCACCGGCACCGCGTCCTTCGCCCGGGGCGACACGTCGACCGACGACTCGCCCGAGCTGCTGCCGCGCGAGCAGAACGCCGAGTTCCAGACCCGTTGGGAGAAGATCCAGACCGGGTTCGTCGACGAGCCGCGCCAGACCGTCGAGCAGGCGGACGAGCTCGTGGCCGAGTTGATGAAGCGGCTCGCCGAGGGGTTCGCCACCGAGCGCGAGCGCCTTGAGGGCCAGTGGGGCCGCGGCGAGGACGTCTCGACCGAGGACCTGCGCGTGACGCTCCAGCGCTACCGCGGGTTCTTCCAGCGCCTGCTCTCCGCCTGAGTGACCCAGAGGGGCCTGACGCGCAATGACCCGTCATGACTGTCCGGCCCCTCTCGCTCCCGCGTTCCTCGTCGCGCAGACGCATCCGGGGCTCCGTTTGGCGATCTCGCCACCCTCGGTCTAGTTCGCGTGGCCTTGGGCGCCTCGTCGCGCGCACACGACGACGTACGCGATGGCGGCCAGCGGCAACGCGCACGCCATCGCCACGAGCCACAGCGACCGCGCTTGCTCGTCCAGTGCGGCGTTGGACTGGATGTCCTTGAGCGCGATCGCGAGTGCGATGAACGCCAGGATCATCACGCTCACGTGGAGGCCCAAGACGGGCGCGAAGCCGCCGCCGTCAGCGGACGGCGTCAGCGCGGCAATGAAGAGCACGGCATAGATCCCGACCAATACACCCAGCACCGCGATCACGGCCCGGCGCGTGGTCACTGAGGCCGCTCCCACGCGCCCAACAGCGCTGCAAGGCCGACGAAGAACGCGATGAGTCCGAAGAACACGACGCCGAAGTACCGCCACAACCGATCCTCCAGGCTGTGGCCCGATCCACGCCGCATCCAGATAGAGACGATCTCGCGGAAGTTGCCCTTCTTCGGCAGCAGGTAACGCTCCACGACATCCGCCTCCGCGCGCTCGAATACGGCGAAGAAGTCCGCGATGCGGCGGCAGCAGACGATCAGCAGCAGGCCGAACACGATGCCGCCGATACCCATCCACTGGTAGTCGGTCAAGGCGAGGACCTCGAACATGCTCGCCTGATACCACGCGAGCAACGGTGTTACACCACTCGCGCTACGCGCGTTCGTGGTCTCTAGGGGGCGTTGACCCGGAGCACCGAGAGCAGTTGCGTGCGCTGTTGCACCGTGCCGCCGAAGACGACGAGCCAGCCCGGGCCTTCGCGGCGGGTGCTGAGTTGGAAGTTCTCGGGCAGCGGCGTGGCCTGCCGGGTGTGGTCGAACGCGTCGACGAGCATGGCCACGCGCAGGCGCGTGCGGCCGATGTAGAAGACCGTGGTCGCGCAACTCAGGAAGGCCGGCGCCTTGACCACCGGCGCCGTGTCCGGGAAGCGCCGGAGCAGGTTCGCCGACACCGCGCGGAGCCCGGGGAGCTCGCCCGCGCGAATCGCACACGGCGCGTCGGGCGGATCGGCGGGGTCGACCTTGCGGACCGGGTAGCGAGCCTTGCCCGCCGCCCAGCTGCCCCGCGGGTCCTCGCTGGGCAGCTCACGGCCTTGCGCGTCCAGCACGACCGGCAGCGGCGACTCCTGACCGGTGGTCGTGTACACGGCGAGCTTCCAGCCGGCGGGGAGCGCCGGGTCCGGGCGAGCAGCGATCCGCCGCTTGCCGATCAGCGATCGTCGCCCACACCTTCATCGTTGCGCGAACGCGGGCGGGTGTGACAGCGCGGCGATGAGTTTCGGAACCCGCGTATCTGCGCGTTCATCCGTTCGGGCTGATCCCGACCATGGTGTTCGGCGATGTGGAAGACGATCGCGCCCGACTCGAACAGGACAAGTCCGTCTTCTTCACAGGACCGCCAAGTTCGCGGAGGGCGACCGACCCTGGCCGAAGCGCGCCTGCCGCTGGTCGATGATCGCATTCGCGAACGGCTGGTCCAGCTCTCTGCCCGCTTGGGCGACGCCGACTGGCTTGATGGAGCATTCAGCGCGGGCGACCTGATGATGGCGTCGGTCTTGCTCAGGCTGAGACCGTCGGGGCTTCTGGGGTGGAGCGCGCGGGCCGGCGTCGACGCAATAGGCTGATTCGCCGTGCCTGTCGAGCCTGATGATCTCGTCCTCGTGAGCAGCCGAGGCCGCGTCTTCTACGCGCGTGTGCGTGGAGTCGAGCGGCTCGGACGGCTCGCGATCACGCCGCTGGACGCGAGTGTGCGGGTCCGCTCCGCGGGCCTCGACGAACTCCGCGGCCACTGGAGCTACCAGGGTGATCCGCGCCCCTCGACGGTCGATCCGGGCCAGGTCAGCTTCGATCACCTGCTCGACCGCTGAAGCCGCCGCCGCCCGTGACGGACGACCAGCGTCGGCCACGTCAGGATCTGATGGACACCACACTCGGCACCGACCTCGCGCACACCGAGGGCTGGATTCACCTGCCCACCACCCCGCGTCCCGGCCGGCTGCTGCAAGGCTGACGCGCAGGTAGTGTCAGGTTTCCCCGAACGTGCGCGACCAGTGCTTCGGATGACGAACATCGACCTCCCCTCAGAAGGACTCGCCGACGCCTTCCTCGCGCGCGCAGCCGGCCCGATGGCGCACGAGCTGCGCCGCACCGTCGACCTGATCGCCCTATGGGATCGCTGAGCACCGGAGGCGGGAGCAGCGCGGTCGCCGCGTCCGCGCACGCGGGGTGCGAGCGCTTCCGGCTGACCGACCCGCTCATCACGCGCGTGAGCCGGCGTGCGCTCGCCGCGCAGCTCGGGGCGCCGGACGTGGGTGCGGGCATCCCGGAGGCGCGGTGGATGCGGGCGATGACGTTCGAGTCGCTCGTGCACTCGGAGCGGTTCGTGTCCGAGCTGCTGACGAAGGCGGTCGGGCAGCTCGGGCTCTCGCGTCCGGAGTCGATCCGCCGGCGCTCCGGGAAGGTGTCGCTCACGACGACGGCGAGTGAACTCGCAGCCGCCCACGAGCACGCGGTCAGCGCGAACATCGCGACGATGCTCACCGCGCTCGCGCTCCCCTACCCGGACATGGAGTCCCGCGCGGACGCGACGCTGGTCAAGCCCGACTTCGCGATCGTCTGCCCGCGCGAGGAGGCCACGGGGTCGTGGCTGATCATGGGCGACGCGAAGGACTACGAGCGCGTGCGGGCGCGGATCGACGACGGCCGGATGCTCAAGGGGTTCCTGCAGGTCGCGCTCGGTGCGGCGGCCGCGGCGACGTGGAGCGCACTGCCGGACGGCATGCGCGTGCATCGCTCGGGCGCGCTGGCCGTGCCCCGTAACGCCTTCCTGCAGCCCGAGGCCCAGGTCGAGCGGCTCGACGACCACTTGGCCGAGGTGCGCGCCCGGGCCGGGGAGCGGATCGCCGTGATGAAGCAGCTCGGGCCGGGAGCGCCGACCGAGGAACAGCTGCCGGGCTATGTCGCCCACATCCATGCCGAGTTCGATCCCGACAGCTGCGTCACGTGCAACTTGTTCAACTACTGCCGACAAGAGCTGCGCGCCGCGCACGACGCCGAATCGCTGCTGACCGAGATCGGCGTCGACCGCCTCACCCGCCCGGCCGTGATCGGCCTCGTCGACGGGGTCACGGATCTCGGTCGCGCATCCGCGGCGACGGTGGCGCAGATCACCGCCACCGTCACCGGCGCGCCCGTCTGGTCACGGCGCCGGCGAACGGACCCGGCCGGCCTGCCGGGAGCGATCAACGTCGTGCTGGCCAAGTCCGACGCGGCGGCGCTCGGCGTGCACGGCATCGCCGTCCAAGGCGACAAACGCGTGTTCAGCGACCCGCAGTCGCCACACACCCGCCGCGCCGTGATGGGCATGATCGGCGCCGCCATCCAGGCGGCGATCGATGCCGGCACGACCCCGATCCACCTCATCGTGCCCGACCGCCCGACCGCCGACCTGCTGGCCTCCGCGGCGGACTCACTTGCGGGGGTCGAGCTCAGCCGCCTGCGCTGGGAACACGACGTCGAGCAGGGTCGCGAGCCGCTCACGTTCGACGGCGAGCCCGCCACGATCCCGGATGCGCTGGAGGCGGACCAGCGGCTCGCGGTCAGCTTCCTGCTGGAGGAGGACCGGGCGCGCGCGATGCGCCTGCGCAACCCGGTCGTGGACCTGCGCCGCGTGCTGAACGCGCACATGGTGGCCGGCGGCCCGAGCGCGGACAGCGGCCGCCTCGACTACCTCGTGCGCTGGGCCGAGGGGCAGGGACTCGAGCACCGCGCCGTCTCCGACGCGATCGCCGCGTCGCCGCAGACGCCTGGGGCGCGCCTGTCGAACGTGCACTCGGACGCCATCCACGCCGCGCTGCGGCGCGACCCCACTACCTACCGCCGTCTCGTCGAGGAAGCGCTCGACTACAAGATCGACATCCTCGAGCGCGCCATCACCGTGCTCGATCGCCGTGAGGATTCGGTGCTGCGGGACGTGCATCGCACACTCGAAGCCGACGCGCAGGCGGTCTGGGGTCGCCGGCTCGCGCTCGAGGCCTCCGACCTCGTGCGGTTCTCGCGCACGTACCGGCCGTGGCGCAACGCGCAGGTGGAGATGCTCGACGCCGACGGCGGCTGCGACGCGCAGCTTCGCGCGCTCGCCGACTTCGAGGTCGCCGACGATCTCGCGCAGGACCCCGGCACGCGCGAGGTCGCCGTCGCAACCGTCACGTCCACCACGCCCCTGCGGCTCGAGATCGCCTCGCGCCGGTTCGTCGACGGCATGACCGTCGTCGCGCTGCACATCAACCACGAGGCGCTCGCGGAGCACCCGCTGACGACGCTGAAGATCCAGAAGACCAGCTTCAAGTTCGGGCGGATGCCGCTCGGCACGATCCAGACCACCCCCGATGGCACCCTCAGCTGGCAGCCGCACGTCACCCCGCCGCTGCAGGTCGGCGATCGCCTGATCGTCGCGGACGCGACGTGGTTCGGCCGCCTGTTCACCTCGGGCCATGAGATCGCCGTCAGCCGCCCGAGCCTCGACAACCAGGCGGCACCGAAGCCGACCTGCACCCCCTCCTCCTACGAGCAGTCCCCGGACGAGCACCACTGGTGTTGTCGCCCGCACACGGTGGTCGAGGCCGAGTGGGCGGACGAGCTCGCCGACCGGCGCGCCCGCGGGGAGCTCAACCCGGAGGTGTGGCCGCCGCTGGTCGACGAAGATCGTTTCGACGTGCTCGCCGACGACGCCTCCGCACCCGCGCCCGACGCCACCCCGCCCGTTCCCGCCGAACTGACGCTCGATGACGTCGACTGACGGCGTCCACTTCAGCCCCGCTCCCGCGGGCGCCCTGGACGACGCCCGCCATCAGAGCGAGGCGGCAGCCGGGAACCTCGACGCCGCCGACCGGGCGATCCAGCGGCTCGGCGAGCTGCTCGACGGCGCCGAGGACCAGGACAAGATCCTCCTGCGCGCCGCCGCCGGCGCGGGCAAGTCGTACGCGCTGCGCCGGATGGTCAAGGAGGCGCTGGAGCATCCGTCCTGCGCCCGCGTCGCGGTCACCGCGTTCGCGAACAAGCAGACCTTCCCGCTCGCCGGCGACCTCGGCAAGGAGCTCGGCGCCGAGCAGGTGTGCCTGTTCATCGCCGAGAAGCGCCGACCCGACGTCCCCCAGGAGGTCCTGGACCACGTCACGTTGGCGAGCTCGAGCTCGGGCATCCCGGAGACCGCGACGGTGATCGTGGGCGTCTCGCACAAGCTCGGCGTGTGGGGCGAGCGCACGCGGCTGCTCGAGCATCTGGGACCGGCGGCCAACGGGGAGCGGCCGTTCGACGTGCTCCTGGTCGACGAGGCGTGGCAGCTCGCGCTGCACCGCTTCGTCACCGTCGACGGTCTGGCCCCGATCGTGGTCGGCGTCGGCGACGTCGGCCAGCTCCCGCCGATCGACCCGAGCGAGAACCCGTGGCGCGGTGACCCTGGCTACAACCCGTACCGCGCGTGGCCGACCGAGTACGAGCGCTCGGACAGCACGTGCTCGATCGACCTGCCCGCCGTCTGGCGCCCGACCGCCGAGCAGCTCCCGTTGTGGCGGGCGTTCTACGGCGACTGGGACCGGCTGGACTGCGTCGCCGCCCCGGGTGACCGCTCGATCCACCTCCCCGCGTTGCCGGCGCCCGCCCACGACGTGTGGACCGCGGTCGCGACCGGGCGGCCGGTGCTGCTGGAGGTCGACGGGCTCGAGGACCCCGAGCAGGCCGACATCGACCTGCCGCTGCTCGGCATGGTCGAGCGCCTGCTCGAGCCGTTGCTCGCCGGCGGGTTCGAGATCTCCGAGCGCCGCTACGACGGCATCGGCAATCCGCAGGACGAACAGACCGTCAGTTCCGCGGCCCCGGCGGGCGACCCGCTGATCGTCGTCCTCGCCACGCGCAACCAGGCCGTCGACGACGCCACCGAGATGGCCGAGCGCCTCACCGAGCGCTACGACCTGCCCGAGGGCGTCATCCGCGCGTCGACCGTCGACTCCTGGCAGGGCCAGACGAACCGGATCACGATCGCCGTCCACCCGCTCTCCGGCGCCGCGCGGCTCGACGATTTCAACTCCGCGTTCGGCCGCCTCGCCGTCACCTGCACCCGCGCGACGCACGGCCTGCTGATGGTCGCCCGCGCCGGCCTCGACGACCTGCTCGCGACCACGCCGCCCCGTCCGGGCACGCCGTTCGGCGAGCCCGGCACCCGCTCGCTCCCGCGCCAGACCCACCAGCGCATCCTGTCCGCGTTCACGCGCGGGACGCTCCGCGCGTGACTATCCGCGGCGGCGCTGCGAGGGCCGGCGGATGTGCGTGCGCGGCTGGTCGGCCGCGAACGCCGTCAGCGTGATGCATTCGCCGCGGTTGACCAGCGCCGTGCCGGACGCGATCGGCAAGACCACCGGCAGCAACGTGCCGAGCCCGACCGTGGTGTTCATCCGTGCGTCGAATCCGACCTCGGCCTCGCTCAGCCCGCGCAGGAACTGACGGGCGTTGTCGGTCGAGGGCGGATCGGTCTCCTTGGCCTCGACCGCGTCGAGCGCGTAGCCCTGCACGAGCGGGGCGTGCAGCGCGGCGAACGCGGCGGGGTCGCTGATGTGGTCGACCACGATGAAGCGACCCGCGATCGCGGCGAGCATCCCGACCTGGTCGGGCCGTGCGACGATCCGGCTGGAGAGCGCCGTGAGCTTGTCCCGGTGGCCGTCGAACACGTCGTGCAGCGCGCCGGTGGGCGAAGCCACGCCGTGGCGCTGCGCCTTCGCCGCCACCATCGACCAGACCGCGCTCTGCTCCGCGCGTGCTTCCTGCCCCGCCGCGAGCCGCTCGCGCATCTGCTCGCTCTTGGCTCGGCGGAGCTCCGGGTGCGCCGCCTGCGGCGCAGGCGTGAACGCCTCCTCGTGCCGGCCGCCGTCCCAGCGCTGCGCCTCGACGCAGCTCACGGGTACCTGCAACTCCGTGCCCGCGGGCACCAGCACCGACACGTCGAACGTGCGGTTCTGCTGCGCGCCCAGCACCTCCTCGCCCTCGTACAACAGGACGGGGACGTCAAGCGCGTTGCTGACGAGCAGGTCGTTGACGCTGGCCTCCTCGAGCTCATGGACGGTCACGCCGCCCTGGGCGAACGCCTGGTAGCGCAGCGTCCGTGGATGCGTAACGATGAGCGGGAACACCGCGAGCGGGCCGACGACGTCCGGGTCGGCGACGGTGACGGTGGCGGTGAGGTTCGAGGCGAGCGCGGTCATGGGACTTCAGTCGGGCCGCGGTGCCGAGACCTGACATCGAGTAGCGTCGACGCGTGAGCGACGTGTTCCTCAGCTACGCACGCGAGGACGCCAAGGTGGCCAAGCGGGTCGCTGACCGGCTCGAGCGCGAGGGCTGGGACGTCTGGTGGGACCAGGACCTGTACGCCGGAACGCGCTGGGAGGAGACGATCCTCGGGGCGCTGGAGGCGGCGAAGGCCGTCGTCGGGATCTGGTCGGCCAACGCGGCCGGGTCCGAGTGGGTCGCGCGGGAGATGCACGCGGCGCTGGCCGCGGAGAAACTCGTGCCGTGCTCGGCCGACGGGGCGTCCCCGCCACCGCCCTTCGACCAGCTCGAGCTGGCGGGCTGGCCCGCCAGCCGTGCACACGGCGAGCTCCGGGCGCTGCTGGGCGGGATCGAACGCCTCGCGCCACCGTCGCGCTACGACGTCGTCCGGCCCGGGTTCGACTTCGGGTTCCTCGGGCTGGACATCGAGTTCCCCGAGATCCCGGGCGTCGGCGACGAGCTCCCTTATCAGCACTTCAGCGTGCTGATGAACCCGGCGCGGCGGCTCCCGTGGTGCGTCGCCTACAACGTCGAGCCGCAGTCGTACGTTCCGGCGCGCTCGAGCCGCTGGGAGCCCGACCCGATGATCTCGCCGCTCTTCCAGCCCAGCGACGCCCACTTCCGCGGCACCGGCTTCGACCGCGGCCATCTCGCGGCCGCCAAGACCGTCGCGTGGGGTCCGAGCCGCCACGCGACGATCGCCATGCAGCAGGCGTTCTACTGGACCAACATGGCCCCGCAGACGGCCGACGTGAACCAGTTCTCCTGGAACGCGCTCGAGCAGCAAGAGCGGGCGCTGGCGCTCGAACGCGGGCGGGTGATCGGCTTCAGCGGGCCGGTGCTGCGCGCCGACGACCCGGCCCACGTCGTGACCGACGAGGTCCGCGGTCGTGTCCGCGCGCGCCAGACCTTCCACACGCCGCGCCGGTTCTTCAAGGTGACCGTGGTGCCCGGTGCGCAGGCCGGTCAGGTCCTGATCGCGGCGTTCGTCGTGGCCAACGAACGGGGCCACGCGCCCGCCACCCCGGTGAGCATCGAGGCGCTCGAGCTCGAGACCGGCCTCCGGTTCCCGGACGTGATCCGCAAGGCGGCACGGCTGGACGCTTAGGCGGCCTGCCACCCGCCGCGATCGACGCGTTCGCCGCGGTGCTCTCGGCTTGCGCCCGACCGTAGGATGAACGCTGCGTGTACGGGACCCTCGATCTACTCGAGCGCGAAGAGGAGCTCTCGGCACTGGCCGCCGTGCTGGCGCGCGCCCGTGAAGGGCACGGCCAGATGGTCGCCGTCGAAGGGCCGGGCGGCATCGGCAAGACCCGTCTGCTGGCGGCTGCACGGGGCACCGCCCGCGAAGCGGGGATGCGCACGCTGCACGCCCGCGCGTCCGAGCTCGAACGCTCCTTCACGTTCGGGGTCGTCCGCCAGCTCTTTGAGCCGACGCTGTTCACGGCCGACGCGGGTGAGCGCGACCGTTGGTTCTCTGGTGCCGCCGGGCTGGCGCGCTCGACGTTCGAGGACGCGGGCGCGGCTGGAGACGAATCGTCCTACACCCGCCTGCACGGCCTTTACTGGCTGTGCGCGAACCTCGCCGCCGATGGGCCGCTGCTCGTCTGCGTCGACGATGCGCAGTGGGCCGACGAGCCGAGCCTGAGCTTCCTCGGTTTCCTCGCGCGGCGACTGGAGGCCCTGCCGGTCGCGCTCGTGCTCGGCACCCGCCCGCGGTCCGAGCAGGACAGCGAGGTGCTGCGCGGCCTGACCACCGACCCGGACACCCGCCTCCTGCGCCCGCCCCCGCTCACCGGCGCCGCGGTCGGCCAGTGGGTGCGCACGACGATCGATCCCTCCGCGGGCGCCGGGTTCTGCGCCGCCTGCCACGAGACCACGGGCGGCAACCCGTTCCTCATCCGCGAGCTGCTGCACGAGGTGCGAGACCAGCAGGTCCACGCGACCGACGCCGAGGCGGCGACCGTGCGCGAGCTCGGGCCCGAGGCGATCTCCACGGTCGTCCTCGGACGGCTGCAGCGCCTGCCGGCCAGCGCGCCCGCGATGGCCCGCGCGATCGCGCTTCTGGGCGAAGGCGCGAACGCGAACCTCGCCGCCGAGCTCGCCGGCCTGGACGAGCCGGCCGCCGAGGAGGCCATCGAGGCCCTGAGCCGCAGCGACGTGCTGACGCGCGACCGCGACCGCCTCGGCTTCGTGCACCCGATCGTCCTCGCCGCGATCTACAACGACCTGCCCGTCCGCGCCCGTAGCGAGGGCCACGGCCGCGCCGCCCGCCTCCTGCAGGCCCGGGGCGCCACGCCGGAGGAGATCGCGACGCAGCTCGCGCTGGCCCCGCCACGTGGGGAGGAATGGGCGGTCGAGACGCTCCGCACCGCCGCGAGCCGCGCGCTCTCGCTCGGCGACCCGCTCGCCGCCGCCGCGCACCTGCGGCGCGCAGTGGCGGAGCCGCCGGCCGACCTGGCGACGGTGTACAGCGAACTGGCGGGCGCGGAGGGCCGGGCCGGTGTGCCCGGGGCCGTTGAGAGCTACCGCGAGGCGATGCGGCTGGCCGACAGCGCGTGGACTCGTGCGCGCGCCGCGCTCGGCCTCGCCCGCTGCCTGAAGCTCGCCGGCGATTCGCCAGCGGCGATCGCCGTCCTGAAGAGCGCCTTGACCGAACTGCAGGACGCGGACGCCGACCTCGCCGAGGCGCTCCACATCGAGGTCATCTCCTCGGCGTACATCTCGCTCGTCGCGCGCCCGCTCGTCGCCGCTGAGCTCGCGGAGATCTCCGCGCCCGCCGTCGCGCGTACCGCGCTGGACCGTCTGCACCTGATCGCCTGCGCGGTCGAGGGCGTCATCCAAGGACAGCCGGCCGAGCACAGCGCCGAGCTGGCGCGACGCGGTCTCTCCGGGGCGGAGGGCAGCACAGAGGGTCACGTCCTCATCACCGGGGCGACGGCGCTGCTGTTCACCGAGCGCTTCGACGAGGCCGAGCGCCTGTACGGCCGGGCGATCGACGACACCCGCAGGCTCGGCGCTAACGCCGGGTTCGCGGCGGCCTCCAGTGCTCGCGCGCTGCTGTACTACCGGCTCGGGCGGCTGAGCGCCGCCGAGGCTGACGCCGACGCGGCCCTGGGCCTGCGCGACGTGGTCCATGGCACGCAGGGCTACCTCGCGTGCGCGCTCAACGCGCTCGTCTTCGCGTCGCTCGATCGCGGCACGGCCGGCCTCGAGATGCTGTCGCTGGCGGACGATTTCGTGGCGACGCAGCGGTCCGACGATCTCCCGTTCGGCCATGCGTTGCACGCCCGCGGCTGGTTGCGGGCCGCGCTGGGCGATCTCGAAGGCGGACTCGCCGAGCTGCTGGCCTGTGGTGCGCGCGAGTTGGAGATGGGCGTCGGGTCGCCGCAGATCATCGCTTGGCGGTCGTCGGCGGCGGAGGTGTGCCTGCGGCTCGGCCGGCTCGAGCAGGCGCGCGAACTGGCCGGCGCCGAGGTCGCGCTGGCGCGGGCGATCGGGATGCCGCGGGCGATCGGGGTCGCGCTGCGTGCGGCCGCATTGGCGGAGACGGGCAAACGGCGCCTGTCGCTCCTGCACGAGGCGGTCGCCGTGCTGGAGACCTCGCGGGGCGCGCTGGAGCTTGCCCGCGCCCGGATCGACCTCGGCGCCGCGCTGCTGCGCTCCGGCACGCGCGACGAGGCCCGCGCGTGCCTACGCGACGGCCAGGAAGGCGCCGTCGCGGCGGGCGCGGCGCCGCTGGTGGAGCGCGCGCACCGCGAGTTGCTGGCCACCGGCGCGCGGCCGCGGCGGACCGCCGCGGCGGGACGCGACGGGCTCACCCCCAGCGAGCTGCGGGTGACGGAGATGGCCGCGAGCGGCCAGACCAACCGCGAGATCGCCCAGGCGCTGTTCGTGACCGAGAAGACGGTCGAGACGCACCTCGGGCGGGCGTTCATGAAGCTCGGCGTGCGTTCGCGCAAGCACCTGGCGCAGGCGCTGGACAGCAAGGCCGCCGCCGAGGCGGTCTGACTCAGCGAGCGAGCCGCGCGACGTCGCCCGCGTCGAAGCGCGTGACCCAGATGTCGCGGTCGTCGGCGACGACCGAGAGTGGCCCGCCCTCGACCGCCTCACGCTTGACGACGTCCGCGTCGTCGGGATCGATCTCGACGACGCGGTCGCCCTCGCGGTCGGTCACGAAGAGGTGCTCGCCATCGGTCGTGATGTCCCGCGGCTGGCCGCCGACGCGGACGCTGCCGGTCACCTGGTTCGCGTCGCCGTCGATCACCCAGACGCGTCCGTCGTCCGCCGTCGCCACGAACACCTGGCGGCCGATGATCGCCACTGCGCGCGGGTTCGGCCCGATGCCGCCCACGGTGGCGGCGAGCTCGAGGCGGCCACCGTTGACGCGCGCGACGCTGCGGCCGTCGGCGTCGGCGACCCACACCGCGCCCGCGCCGATCGCGAGCGCGACCGGCTCGCCGCCGACGTCGGCGACGGTCCGGACCTCACCCGTGGCCTCGAAGATCTGCGAGACCGTGCCGTCACCCGAGTTCGCGACCCACACGGCCCGGCTGGACGCGTCCATGCCCTCGGGGTTCGCGCCCACGTCGAACGTGTCGATCACCTCCGGCTGCGGATCGGTGCTGACGCGCACCACCTTGTCCTCGCCGGTGACCGAGACCCAGACGGAGTCGAGCGCGACGATGACGCTGTCGGGGTTCTCCCCGACCTCGACGCTGGTGGTCTCGCCCGTCTGTGGATCGATGCGGACCAGCGTGCCGTCACCGCTCGCCACCGCCCACACCGCGCCGGCACCGAGCGCGATCCCGTCCGGCCCGTCGCCGATCGCGAACGGACCCGCGGACGGCGCGGCCGTGGCGGTCGCCGTCGGCGTCGGCGTGGCCGTGACGGTCGCCGTCGCTGTCGGCGTCGGGTCTCCATCGCCGTCGCCGTCGCCGGAGAACACGAGGAAGGCGATGACCGCGGCCGCGACCAGGCCGAGCGCGACAATCGGGACGACCGGCAGGCGACGCTTGGGAGGCGTCGAGGGCGCCAGGCGTCGCGTCGGGGCCACGGTGACCGCCGGCGGCGCCTCCAGCACGTCCGGCGCGGGGTCAGGCGCCGGCGTGAGGACGGGCGGCGCGGGCTCGGGCGACGCGACGACGGGCGGCGTGGCCTCGGCCGACGGCGTGACGGTGGCCGGCGCGGTGACGGGCGGCG
>JAPDDQ010000282.1 GCA_027587225.1 Solirubrobacter taibaiensis | reverse complement strand
TCAAAAACTATTGCCTTCTATAAATTAATAGGTTTATATTGTTTTATTGGCATAGTTTCAATCCAAGGAGAAAGGAGATTTTCAATCGTGCAACTAAAGAAAGCGTTTTGGAAGTTGGCTTCGCTTCTTCCGTTATCATTACTTCTGTTCCTCGGTGGCTGTGATAAAAAACTCGCAGTATTAAATCCGCAAGGACCTGTTGCAAAAGCACAGTATGATTTAATTGTTTGGTCATTCTTGCTTATGTCATTAATTATCGCAATTGTATTCATTCTGTTTACAGTCATCTTGATTCGTTATCGTGAAAAACCAGAGAATATGGACTATGAGCCACCTGAACAACACGGTAACACATTACTAGAAATTATTTGGACGCTTGTTCCTGTTATTATCGTTATCGCATTATCGATTCCAACAGTAAAAGCAACTTATGCTTCGGAAGAGGTTCCGAAAGAGTCCAAACATATTAAACCAGTTGAAATTTATGTTACATCTGCAAACTGGAAATGGTTATTCAGTTACCCAGAGGAAAAAATTGAAACCCTTAACTATTTAAACATCCCAGCTGGTGTACCAATTCAATTCAAACTGACTTCTGTCGGCCCAATGAATGCTTTCTGGGTACCAGAACTTGGTGGTATGAAGTACACAATGGATGGCATGATTATGGATCTTTATTTACAAGCTGATAAAGCAGGTTCTTACCTAGGTCGTAGTGCGAACTTCTCTGGTGAAGGATTCACTCACATGGAGTTCGAAGTTGAAGCGAAAACT
>JAPDDQ010000281.1 GCA_027587225.1 Solirubrobacter taibaiensis | reverse complement strand
ATAACCATTGTCTTTTAAATGTTTCATTTGTGCTTCAAAGTTAGCTGGTGATACGAATAAGTCTTTAATACCTTGACCATGATAATTATCGATTGCGTGATACATAAGAACAGGAACCTTTTGTTCGAAAGTAATAGTAGATTTCGTAAGCGGGATTGTTTTCCCATCTTCTTTCATTCCTGTTGCTTCAATTTGGAACTCACCGCGTTTTCCTTCAAATTCTTTTATGTCAAAAGGAATTGTAAATTGTTTCTCCTTTTCTTTAGAAGAAAAAGATTTAGCACGTTCCTTTCCATCAGCTGTGCGCCAAATTTTATATTGTACTTCATTTAAAGAATCTTTTAAGTCTGTAATATGAATACTTGTGTTTGTAGATTCGTGTGTGATGGGAGTATAAGAAATTTTACCTTGTTCTTGTAGAACCGCTTTTTGTATAGCTACTTCTTGAACCTTTTTCTCTTTTTTAGGTTCTTGGCTTACATTGCTAGTATTGCAGCCTGCTAGAATGGCAGACGTACATAAAGCAATTGCTGCGTATTTTCTCATAAAAATCACCTTCTATTGTGTAGTATGTTGCATATTGACATTAAAATCCCCACCGCTATAAGAGTGATGGGGATTTACCCTTGTTCATCATATCATTTGAAGAAAATGAGGGGAATATGATTTTTAGGAGGCTATTAAGGTAATAGATTAGTGACTTTGAATAGATGTGTTTTTTTGTTTCTTATTAGAATTAATAATAATATAACCGACTACAAAGATAAGAGGAATA
>JAPDDQ010000280.1 GCA_027587225.1 Solirubrobacter taibaiensis | reverse complement strand
GAATTGCTTTGTCTCATGTTTTTGTAAATAGACTGGTTTCGGTACTGGATAGCTTTTTGAATCCTCGTTTGCATTATCATATAAAACAACTTTTAATGCTTGTGAATGATTACGATAATTTTTTAAAGTAACAATGCACTTCGGTTGGATATTATCTCCATTTTTCTCCATACTACACTGGCTATCTTCTTTTTTATATTCTATTGCTTCTACCCCTGTTTTTCCTGCATAGTACCATGTTTTATTCAATGTCTGGAGGATTGTATTTAAAATAAACGGCATCATTACAATCAAAATACTAATGCCTACTACTTTTATCTTATTCATTTTTCTAAATGTACTAGACTCCTTTTTTCCTAGCCATTTTAAAAATAATATAAATGCAATTACATGTAGTATGAAAGAAACAATCAATATATTTGAGACTTTATAATCCATATAAACATACGTATGTATCGGAACCTTATAGACATTGAATAGTTTTTCCCCAATTAATTCATTATCATTTGGAATTTTTAATAATAACAAAACCCCTATACTGTAAAAAATAGCTACTAATCGATCATACTCAATACGAATCATTCTTTCTCCCCTTCACTTTGTTTTTTATTATCGATTTTAGCTATTATTAACATACTATACAATCTTTTTATAGAGGATAACGTAAAAAAGTTCCTTATAAATATATAAAGAACCTTATTAATATACATTATGAATTTAAAAATCAATATACAATTTTCACATAGAGATTTCTTCAAAATATGTTGTATTGTGT
>JAPDDQ010000279.1 GCA_027587225.1 Solirubrobacter taibaiensis | reverse complement strand
CAGGGTGAAAAGCTACCTGTTCCGTTTCGGCAAAGAAGTTATCAACATTTTTATTGAGTGTCATTTTACCAACTAGTTTTACAGGAACTTCTTCTTCTGGCCATAGTTTCGTTGGATCTAAAATATCAAAATCAAATGCATGCTCATCTTCTTCTGGAATTAGCTGTAATCCAAGCTCCCATTCAGGATAATCCCCTTTTTCAATTGCTTCGTATAAATCTTGACGATGAAAATCAGGATTTTTCCCAGCAATCCTTTGAGCTTCATCCCATACTAATGAATGAACCCCAAGGGTAGGTTTCCAGTGAAACTTTACGAAATGGGCTTTTCCTGCTGTGTTAATGAGTCGAAATGTGTGAACTCCAAAACCTTCCATCATTCGTAAACTACGCGGAATAGCTCGGTCGCTCATTTGCCACATGACCATATGAGTGGACTCAGGATTATGCGCAACAAAGTCCCAAAAGGTATCATGAGCGCTAGCTCCTTGAGGAATATCATTATGTGGTTCTGGTTTAACTGCATGGGCAAAATCAGGAAATTTAATAGCATCTTGGATAAAGAATACGGGCATATTATTACCCACTAAATCATAGTTTCCTTCATCTGTATAAAATTTTGTGGCGAATCCGCGTACATCTCTTACTGTGTCGTTGGATCCTTTAGAACCTTGAACGGTTGAGAACCGTACAAATACAGGTGTTTTCTTTGAAGGATTAGTAAGAAAATCTGCTTTCGTATATGCTTCTAACGATTCATAAAGCTGAAAATAACCA
>JAPDDQ010000278.1 GCA_027587225.1 Solirubrobacter taibaiensis | reverse complement strand
TCTTAGTTTTAGCACCGAAAAACGATAAGTAATAGATAGAGGAGGAAATACCTATGCCTAAACAAAAAACTCATCGCGGCGCTGCAAAGCGTTTCAAAAAGACTGGATCAGGTAAACTGAAACGTTCTCACGCTTACACAAGCCATTTATTCGCTAACAAATCTACAAAAGCTAAACGTAAACTACGTAAAGCTGGTGTAGTAAGCGCTGGTGACTTCAAACGCATTCGTCAAATGCTTGACAACTTAAAATAAGTTCGGCTGATATATAGAACAATTAGGAGGTAATATTATGCCAAGAGTAAAAGGTGGTACAGTTACTCGTCAACGTCGTAAAAAAGTAATTAAATTAGCAAAAGGTTACTACGGTTCAAAAAATACATTATTCAAGGTTGCTAACCAACAGGTTATGAAATCTCTAATGTATGCATTCCGTGACCGCCGTCAAAAGAAACGTGACTTCCGTAAATTATGGATTACACGTATCAACGCAGCAGCTCGTATGAATGGTCTTTCTTACAGCCGCTTAATGCACGGTCTTAAAAATGCTGGCATCGAAGTTAACCGCAAGATGCTTGCTGACTTAGCTGTTCATGACGAAAAAGCTTTCGCTGAATTAGCAACAGTTGCAAAAAACAACATTAACTAATTAATTAGTTGAAACCTTAGAAGAATTTTCTTCTAAGGTTTTTTTATTTGTATTCAAATAGAAGTTAGAAGTGAAAGAAATTCTAAAGATTAACGGCTATCTTGTTATCAATATGACAAAATCAATATAA
>JAPDDQ010000277.1 GCA_027587225.1 Solirubrobacter taibaiensis | reverse complement strand
TCCGACTTATCCAGCTGTCTTCCCTTTTGTGCGTCAAAAGGCTTATTCTTATGAAGAATATTTATTCTTAACAAAACAAACGATTGAAGCTGAAGAGCGTGGTGAATTAATTTCACGCACAATTTTAGATGAATGGGGTAACCCTATCGGAACAATTACTTTATTTGATGTGCAAGAAAAAGCTGGATTTCTCGGGACATGGCTTGGCAAACCATATCATGGAAAAGGCTATAATAAATTGGCAAAAGATTCATTTTTTAGTGAACTTTTCTATGAATTAGATATTGAAACAATTTTCATGCGTATTCGTAAAATAAATATTCGTTCTATTAAAGCTGCAGAAAAACTGCAATATGTGAATCTAGCAAACGAAACAAGAAAAGCCGTATATGATGAAATTAACGCAAACGAAGAAGTATATAACTTATATGAAATTCCAAAAGATCAATACACACTTGCTACAATGCGAGATACAACCTTCCAAGATGCTCATCAATTAAAAGAAGCATAATCTAAATTTTCTGAAATAATAATCAATCATTAACATTTTCCATATGCGTATATCCCCTCATGTCTTTGGAAACGATAAATAGTAACTTTAAGACACGAGGTGATTTGTAATGGA
Source organism: Solirubrobacter taibaiensis (assembly GCA_027587225.1). GTDB lineage: Bacteria > Actinomycetota > Thermoleophilia > Solirubrobacterales > Solirubrobacteraceae > Solirubrobacter > Solirubrobacter taibaiensis. Next base: position 153 of record JAPDDQ010000277.1, on the reverse strand, counting down.
TAAAAAGAAACGTGATAAAGCAAAAAACACATTATCTAGTACACAAGAAGTTCTCTATCAACGCGAATTTCAAAAAGCAGATCGTGCAGCAGGATATCGCTCGAAAAGCATTTAAAGTGAAAATGAATAATTAGAAGTTTCCCCCCTAATTAT
>JAPDDQ010000276.1 GCA_027587225.1 Solirubrobacter taibaiensis | reverse complement strand
ATACTTTAGCAAAACCTGGGCGAGTAGATTCGCCACCAATATCAATAATATGAGCACCTTGACCTTGCATTTCTTTTGCGTGACGTACCGCAGCATCTACCTCGTTGTAACTCCCACCATCAGAAAACGAATCTGGTGTTACATTTAAAATCCCCATAATTAATGTTTTTTCATTTAAATTCAATGTATATTCGCCGCAGCGCAAATCATAATCCCACTTCAAACTACACATCTCCTCTTCGTAGTTCATTTCTGCTCCATAATTTCTCTCTTTGCATTCCATAAAGGTACATTAAACTTTTTGTAACCACTCCTACTTTACCCGGGAAATCCTGCGCTTCTATACGATAAAGCGGAACAATTTCTTGAATGGAGTTTGTTACGAAGACTTCATCCGCTGAAAGTAGCTCATCTTTTGTAAAGAAACCTTCCTTTACTTCTATATTTAATTCTTCAGCACTCTTTATAATAAACGCACGAGTGATACCATTTAAAATCCCTGTCTCTAACGAAGGTGTATATAAAACATCACCTTTCACAAAAAATAGATTCGAAACAATGCCCTCTGCAACATAACCTGCTTCAGTGAGGAAAATACCTTCCTTACTCACAACATTTCCAATTTCACGCTTCCCTAAAATATTATTTAAATAGTGATGAGACTTCAGGCGAAATGTCCCTTCCGGTGTATTTCGCACTTGTTTTAGAATAACACCTTCTTTTTCCACTACATCCCCTGGAGCTATTAAAGGTTTTATAAAAACAATAACAGAAGGCTCTT
>JAPDDQ010000275.1 GCA_027587225.1 Solirubrobacter taibaiensis | reverse complement strand
CCTGTAATAGCTCCAATTAAAGATTCAAGTTCCATTCTTTCTAATATAATTTGAAATAGGCTATGGATCGGCCGCGTTAATACACGATCCATCTCCCCTTTAATAATGTATCGATCATTAAAATCCCATATATTAAAGAAAGCTGAAAAGATGGCAAATGGTACTAAAAAGAAACCATAAATAAAGATTACTTCTTCTCGACTCCATCCCTTCAATGCTTGTGTATGCCCAAATACAACGAGAATAAATATTAAATTAACTGCTTGAAGCGATAAATCAGAAAGTAAACCAACGATAAAATCGCCACGATACTCCAATTTTGTTTTTATATATTGACTTGCATATTGTAAAAATAAGTTTATATATAGCATCTCATCATCCCCCTTGTACAATTAGACGTTTTCTCGCCGTTCTCCACATGAGTACAATTGGAATAATAAGTACAATCGCCCAAATCACTTGAAATACTAAAGCCTCATACAACTTACTCCCCTGTATACCTTCAGAAAAAATCATACTTGGAATATAACTAATAGCCTGAAACGGTAAAAACATCATTGCTTTTTGGGCCCATAACGGATAAAAACTAATTGGTAATAATAGACCTGAAAATAAATCAATAACAACGCGTTTTGCATACATAATTCCACTATTATTAAATAGGAAAAACGTAAGCATTCCCGTCATTAAATTAATTTGTGTATTAATAATAAAGCTAAATATTAAAGATAAGAAGAAATATAACCAAGTTTGAAAATTCGTTGTAATTTGCAACGAAAAT
>JAPDDQ010000274.1 GCA_027587225.1 Solirubrobacter taibaiensis | reverse complement strand
TTATCATTTTTACAAGAGCAAGGAATCATCGTAGAAGGAGGTAGAACAGATTATGGGAAACAAGTCCTTTTTGGATGAATGGGGTAAAGTCATATGGGAAGCCACAATCCAAACCTTTCAAATGACATCTATTTCATTACTCATCTCTATCCTTATTGCACTGCCACTTGGCGTCACACTTGTTTTAACGAGACCTGGTGGACAGCATGAAAATAAAATCATCTATCCTATTCTTAATACGGTTATTAATGTTATTCGCTCTCTTCCATTTATCATTCTATTATTCTTTATCTTGCCTTTTACAAAGTTTCTAATGGGAACATCCATTGGCGTGCAAGGTGTTATCATACCGCTTGTCGTCTTCACAGCCCCTTATATCGCACGTTTAATGGAGACAGCTTTACTAGAAGTCGATCGCGGTGTCATTGAAGCCTACCAAGCGATGGGAGTCTCTACTATAAAAATCATTTGGCACGTCATGGTTAAAGAAGCTCGTCCCTCCCTTGTACTTGGATTAACAATCGCAACAATTGGCTTAATTGGCGCAACAGCAATGGCTGGCCTTGTGGGTGCTGGCGGGCTAGGGGATTTAGCATACCGCTTCGGACATTTACGCTACGAGCCTGAAGTAATGTATGCAACTGTCTTTATTTTAATTATCCTCGTTCAAGGATTACAGTCTTTAGGAAATGGTGTTGCACGAAGACTGAAGAAAGATTAAAAAAGAAGGTATCTCACTAAGGTGAGATACCTTCTTTTTTATCTTTTAAATCCACCTTCTGA
>JAPDDQ010000273.1 GCA_027587225.1 Solirubrobacter taibaiensis | reverse complement strand
GCTTGGCTTTTTCATCAGATGACATTTCAAAAACAGATAAGCCGTTTTCATCCGCATCATCGTAAATATTTCGATTACAGGTGTAGTTATTTAAAGGTGTTAGATCGAAAGATTCACAGGCTTCTTTAGCGTCAAGAATGCGTTGCATTTGGCTTGGTAAAGTTGGGCACTGCGTTATCACTGCTCTCGTATAAAGTTCAGGATTCACCGCCTTAGCTAAACGAATGAGTTTCTCGACATGAGCCAGTGTTTTTAGATCACGTCTTTTGGGTCTAAATGGCAACAGCATGTGTGTTGATATGGTCATGGCTGAACGCAATGCTTCGGAATCTTGTCCGCCTGCATCAATGATGATGTCTTGATAGCGTTTAGATAAATCTATGAGGATTTGGCGAATATTCCCCGATGCTTGAACAGATGGAATGTTTTGTACTTTCTCATTTTCATCACGTTCTTTTATCCAGTCGCTTGTTGTTCCTTGAGGGTCGGCATCGAGGAGCAAAATATCCCGATGATTCGCTTGCAAGTAAACTGCTAGATTTTGAGCTAAACAACTTTTACCCGAACCGCCCTTTTCACCACCAACCAATATGATCATTTTTATTAAACTTACGTAACTTATTTAAGTTAAGTATAGGCTAAAATTATAGAAGATCAACAGATTCACCAACTTATACAAAATACATAACTTACGTAAGTTTAATAACTTACATAAGTTAATGGAAAAACTTTTATTTTTTATATGTTTTTCATGTTGATTTGGTGCGAGAGTTCTATATATTG
>JAPDDQ010000025.1 GCA_027587225.1 Solirubrobacter taibaiensis | reverse complement strand
GCCCCGCCGCCCGCGCGCACGCCTCGCGCTCCTTGCCGTGGCGGCCCTCGCGGTCACCGCCGGCGTCGTCGCGCTCGCCGCGCGCGATGACGGCGCTGCGCCCGCTCGCGCCCCAGTGCCGCCTGGGCACATCGCGCTGGGCAGCGCGCTCGACGCGGATGGTGTCGAGGGCCGCGACTGTCGCGACGCCGCGCCGACGGGCGCCTCGCCGGCGTGCACGCTCCTGCAGACCGAGTTGCCGGGGCGCACGCTCGTCGTCCCGCGCGACGGCGCCATCCGCGCCTGGACCGTCCGCGGCGCGAAGGGCGAGCTCGTCCTGCAGGTCCTTCGCCGTCGCGACGCGCAGATCTTCCAGGTCGTCCGCTCTCAGCCGCAGGTCGCGACCGCGGACGTGCAGCGCTTCGCCGCGGCGCTCCCGGCCCGTGCGGGTGACCTGCTCGCGCTCGCGGTCGTGCCCGGCGCGACGGTCGGCGTGGCGCCGAACGTCCCCGGCGCCCGGACCGAGCGCTGGACCGACCCGGTCTCCGCCGACCGTGGGCCGGGCGAGCAGGCCGGCTTCGCGCACGAGCTCCAGTTGCAGGTGGACTTCGAGCCGGGTGCGCGGCTTCCCGCTCCCAAGCAGGTCACGGGCGCCGCGGCCGCTCAGCTGCCCGCCGGCAACGAAGTGGCAGCGGGGGACGTGGCGCTGCCCGACGGCCGGCGCGTGCGCGTCGCGCTCGTGGAGCACGGCGGCGCCGTCCACGTCGACCTCTTCCGCGACGATCAGCGCCGCGCGCGGGTCGTCGTGCCCGACCTCGTCCCGGGCGGCCAGGTCGTCGAGTTCAAGCCGTTCGAGTCCGAAGGCAACCCGAGCCAGCTCAACGTCGCGTGGCGCAACCCGGGCACGCGCAGCGACATCTTCCACTACTTCGGGCTGGACGCCGAAGCCCTCGAGTTCTACTCGTAGTCGGCGGGCCCGACGAGCCCGATCGCGAGCGCGCGGCGCGCCAGCTCCGCCCGCTTGCGGCTGCGCGGCAGGTCGTCCACGTCGAGCTTGTCGAACAGGGCCCGCAGGTGGGTCTTGACGCCGGCGACGCTGAGCACGAGCTCCTCGGCGATCTCCTGGTTGGACGCGGGCGTGGCGAGGCCACCGCTGATCGCCGGGCGGCAGAGCGCGACCAGCACGCGGCGCTCGGCCGCCGTGACCCGGGAGGCCTCGACGCCGTCCTCGGCCGCGACGGTCCCCACGGCGTTGTGTGCGCCGCCCCGCAGCACGAGCGTGGTGCGGCCGACGCGGACGAGGGCACCGGGGTCGAGCGCCCGCCGTCCGCGGATCCGCTGGCCACCGACGAACGTCCCGTTGCGGCTGAGCCCGTCGTCGACGACGGTCCAGCGTCCCGCGACGCGCTCCAGCCGGGCGTGCGCGCGAGAGACCTCGGCGTCCCATGCGAGCGCGATGTCGTTCTCGTCCGCGCGCCCGACGGTCATCGAGTCGGTGACCAGTCCCCGGAGCACGAGCTCGCCGGTGTCGGCGCGGTAGGCGACGTACGGTGCTCCGGCCCGGTCGGCCTCCAGGACGGTGGCCAGTTCGCCGGCGGTGAGCTCATAGGGGCCGAGAGGCACGGACCGGGATTATCGAGGGTGGGCGAACCCCATCCCTGAGGTCGTCCTCGACGCGCCGCACGACTCGTAGGGTCGCGAGATGCGCCTGTGGATCGCTCTCGCCGCCCTCGGGCTCGCGCTCGCCGTCGTGCCCACGGCGTCGGCAGGACCCGCCGGAACGCTCGATCCCGCCTACGGCGGCGAGGTGTCGATCCCGGGCGTGCGCCTCGAGCCCGTCGCGATCACGGCGCAGAGCGGCAGCGCGTACGCCCTGGCGCGCCGCCGCACGGACCTCGACCACGACGCCGTGCTGGCCAAGCTCACCCCCGCGGGCGCGCTCGACCCGTCGTTCGGCGGCGGCGACGGGATCGTCGACCTGCCGGACGACTTCCTCGCGCTGGACGTCCCGCCGGCGTACGAGCCGTACGGCGGCACGCGCGGCCGCCCGGTGCTGCTCACCGGCGACGGCATCGTCGTCGCGGGCGTCGACGCGTCCGGTCGCGCCGCCGTGGTCAAGCTCACGCCCACCGGCACCGGGGTGATCTGGGGTCCGCGGGTGGTCGTGAGTGACGCCTCCGCCGCCGCGGCGGTGGCGCAGCGGCCCGACGGGCGGCTCGTCGTCGCGGGCACGACGGTCGTCGGCCCGGGCGTCGGGATCTTCCTCGCGGAGCTGACGGCGGGCGGGACCGTCGGGAGCGTCGGGACCCGCGATCCGTCGCTGACCACCACCGACCTCGACCGGATCGTCGACCTGCGCCTGCAGGCCGGTGGGCAGGCCGTCGTGGCGCGTGAGACCGTGAGCACGCTCGGGGACCCGCAGGCGCTCGGCCCGGCGGTCGTGGAGCGCTACGGGACGAACCTCACGCTCGACGGCACGTACGGTCCGATCGGTCTCGGCGCGCCGGTGACGCTCTCCCGCCTGGAGCCGCTCCCTGGCGGCGGGCTCGCGATCGTCGGCGCCGCGGGTGCGGCGGTCCGCTCACGGATCGTGGACGCCGACGGCCTCGGTGACGGCGTCGTGCGCAGCGCGAGCTGGGGCATCAACGACGTGCGGCCCGCGGCCGCGATCGCGCTGGAGGACGGGGCGCTGGCGCTGTTCGGCCGGCGCGTCGACGACGGCGCGCGCACGATCTCCGCTCGCCTGCGGCCGGACGGCACGACCGACCTGCGCTGGAACCCGGGCGCCGGGACCGGGCTCGCACCGGTCAGCCCCGGACTGGGGGAGGGGCGGGTCGTCGACGCCGTGCGGGACGGTCACACGGCGCTGGCGCTCGTCGCGCGCGGTGAGGCGTTGTCCGTCGCGCGGGTGACGCTGAACGACGCGCCGACCGCCGCCCTCACGGCCTCTCCGGCGAACGCGCTCGGCCCGACCGCGACGATCACGCTCGACGCCTCCGGCACGCTGGACCCGGACGGCCCGACCGACGTGCGCAGCTACGCCTTCGACGCCGACGGAGACGGGGTGGTGGACGTCACGTCCGCGACCCCGACGCTCACGCGTACCGTCACCGGGCCGCTGTCGGCCACCGCGTCCGTGCGGGCAACGGACTCGCTCGGGCGCGTGAGCGAAGCGGCCAGCGTGGCCTACACCGTGGGTGACGGCACCGCGCCTCCGCCTCCGCCCCCGCCGGTCCCGCCGCTGGTGAGTGCGTTCCCGCCGACGATCAACTCCGTGCTGACCCCGTCGACGGCGGTCGTCACCGCGTTGCCGGGACCGCTCGTCGCGCTCTCCACGTTCCCGTATCTCGGCGTCCAGTCCGTGCTCGCGCCCGTGCAGGTCGGCGGCTTGGAGTTCGACCAGCCCCGCCCGCGCGACGGTGACCGCGTCGCGGTGACCTTCCGGGTCAACCTGCGCAACGGCGGCGAGGCCTCGGTGTGCCGCGTGATGGTGGTCACGTGTCCGGGCGTGCTGACCGCGATCGCCGGACGTGAGGGCAACGTGGTCACGGTGCGGATCGTCGTCACTGCCTCCGAGCCGCAGACGCTCACGCGGGTGCGGGTGACCAACGGGGCGGGGCAGACGCTCGAGGTGCCGATCACGTTCGCCGTCGCGCCGGCGCAGACCGAGCCGGACTACGACATCGTCGGCGTCGAGCTCAGCCAGGGCGTGCAGCGCGACACCGCCAGCGCACGGCCGAGCCCGCCCGACCGCGACGCGCCCTACGACGGCGTGATCCTCGCCGGGACCAAGGGCGATTGGGGGCACCCGGAGTCCTTCAGCAGCGAGGTGCCCGCCGCGCGGATCCGCGTCTGGGTCGTCGCGCACGGCATCCGGGGAAGCACGGCGCCGCCGCCCGAGCTGTGGGTGACGCTCGGCCGCTCGCACGCGACCCGCAACGGCGCGGTGGTGCGCTACGGCGAGGCGCCGCTGCTGTCCGCGCCCACCTCCGTGCCGGTCACGCCTGAGACCGGCCTGTCGCCGGCCATGCGTGCGGATGGGGCGATTCCCTATGTGTTCCACTGGGTGCCGGACGCGTCGGTGCCGAGGATCGCCGTGCGGCTCGTGTCGCCGCGCGAGTGCGGCGACTGCTCGACGGCGAACAACCAGGTGACCATCCAGCGTCCGCGGGTCGCGATCTCGCGCATGCGGCCGACCAACGTCACCCGGATCGTCTCCGCGGGGAAGGTGGCGCCGGACAGCGCCGCGCTGCTGCAGGCCACGACGCCTGGCCATCTGCGCTGTCTGTTCGGGCCGGGCGGCAATTCCACCGCGGAGCGCTGCGCCGACCTGCGGGAGGAGCTCAGCGACGAAGCGCCGCCGGACGGCGAGCCCTACCGCCCCAACGATCGCTTCTTCACCGATTCGACCGGGCCGATGACAAGCCTCGCGCCCTTCGTCCTGGGGGCCACGCCGTCCGGTCTGGTCGTGGTTCCCGCGGGAGCGGACCCGTTCACGATCGGCTACTTCGCGCAGCTCAACACCCTGTCGTCAGGGCTGCCGGTGACGCGCGCGAGCGTCGCGCTGACGGCCGATGGTGCGGCGGGGACGGCGGTGAGCACGCCGCTGATCGGCACCGGGGCGATGGTCCCGACGGCGATCGTCCGCGACGGTGGGCGCTTCCGGCTCTCCGGTCTTGCGCGGGCGCTGCACCTCGCCTGGGGCCTCGCGCCCGCGTCCGGTCGCGGCGGCGCGGTCGGCGCCGCCCGCTGGGCGCCCGACGAAGCGGGCTACCTCGGCGGCTCGGCGATCCAGGTGTTCCACGGCGGGCGCGGCTTCCGCCCGATCACGAACAGCGCGCCGACCCGTGCGGGCTGCTTCGGCGACGACCTCCGCGACCTGACCAGCGCCTGCCCGGGCCTGCCGACCATCTCCGGCGACAACGGCACCTGGATCTCCCCGCGCCGCTGGGAAGCGCTGCTCGTCGGCGCGTCGGAGCGGGCGGAGATCGTCAACGGCAACACCGTCTCCAGCGGCGCGGTCCTGCCGTGCCCCTACCGCGCCCTCGATTCCACGCAGTACCGCGGCGCGGCCGGCTGCGCGCCGAGCGCGTCCCTGTTCGATCCGCGCCCGGTCGACATGAGCCCGTTCACGCCGAACGCCGCGTCGGCCTCGCTCGCCGCCACCACGCCCGCGATCGCCATCACCCTCCGCGTGGCCGGGACGCAGGTCACCGGCTTCGCCGTCACCCCCCTCGCGGCCGGCCAACCGTCGTCCGGGCCGGCGGATGCGCGCGTGCGCTTCCGGGCGCTCGACGCGGCCGGCACGGTCATCGCCGACGCCGGCTCCGCCCCGCAGGCGGTCGTGCTCGGCGAGTCCGCGGACGGCGATGCCGTCGCCACGGCGGTGCTGCCGGCCACGGGCGTGGCGCGCGTGCAGGCCGTCGTCGATAGACGCGTCGTCGCGCAACTCGACCGCGGGCGCGCGCCGAGCGTCGCGCTCACCGCCACGAGCGCCTCGATCGGGCGCTCCGGAGTCGTCCCGCTCCGGATCTCGGCGTCCGACCCCGACGGCGACCCGCTCACCACGACCGTGCAGGCCTCGGCGGACGGCGGCGTGACCTGGACCACGCTCGCCACGGCCGGCGATCCCGCGGGCATCCGCCTCGCCGCGGCCGACCTCCCGCGCAGTCGCGCCCGAGCGGGCCGCCTCCGGGTGACCGTCGCCGACGGGTTCGACCGCGTGACGGCCACGACCGGGCCGCTGACGTTCGCCGGCGCGACGCCCACGGTCCGAATCAGCACGCCCGTGCGCAAGCTCCGCCGCGGGGACGACGTGACCGCGACGGCCACGATCGGCAACGACACCGGCGCGACCGTCCGCTGGCGCTCAGGGAGCCGCCGGGTGGGCTCAGGGACGACGCTGGCGCTCGGTCGGCTCCCCGCCGGCCGTCATCGCCTCACGGCCACCCTGGGCGGCGTCCGCTCGAAGGCGGTAACCGTCACCGTCCGTGCGCGGCCCCCACTGCTCCTCGTCGCGCGCCGTCGCGGCTGCGCGATCCGGCTCGCGACCGACGTCCCGGTCACGGTGCGCGCGGATGGTCGCCGCGTCGGCCGGCTCGCGGGCAACGCGAAGCCGCGAACTCTGCGGGTCTGCGGCAAGCGCGTCCGACTCACCCTGGTCGGTCCGCTCGGCGCTCGCACGGTTCGCCTCTAGAACGACAAACGCCCGAACTCCCTCTAGAGGCGAGGGAACTCGGGCGATGGAGCTAGCCGGGCTCGAACCGGCGACCTCCTGGGTGCGATCCAGGCACTCTCCCAACTGAGCTATAGCCCCAATGTGTGCAGCAGCAGGAAGCGGGACCCTGCCGTACAAAGACGCATTATAGCCGTCCCGGCTAGTCTGGCCAAGGCCAGCGGCACCCAGACATGCCCCTCCTCCAACCCTCGTTCCGCGGCCGACTACGGCTGTTTTTCGCAGTCATCGTGATCGTTCCGATCATCGCGGTGGGCTTCGTGCTGTTCCGGCTGATCGACACGGCGGACGACTCGCGGACGGATTCGAGTCTGAACACCGGACAGCTCGTGGCGCGCAACCTGTACGTCGATCATCGCCGCGCGGCGGCCCCGGCCATCGACAAGATCCGCAACGACGTCGAGTTGGCGACGGCGCTCGAGCGATCCCGGCCGATGGAGGTCGAGCGACGACTCGACGCGCTCCTGCGCGAGACCCGCGCGCAGCGGATCGTGCTCATCGTCCAGGACGTCGGGACCTACGAGGCCGGTACGGACACGGCCGTCGCCACGGCCCAGCAGGACCTCATCGGCGCCGACGACCAAACGTCGCGGCTCATGGTGTCCATGGTCGCCGCCGACCGGTACGCCGGCGAGGTCGCCCGGACCCTGGACCTCGACGTGCGGGTCGATCGCGGGGACGAGGTGCTCGCGTCGACGCTGCCGCGTGCCGCCCGTGCATCGATCCCGAACGAGCGCGGCGCCGAGGTCACGGTCGGCACGGACCAGTACCGCACCACGTTTTTCACGGCCGAGGAGCCGGATCGCACGACGGTCACCGTCCGGCTGCTGGCCCCCGTGGAGGCGGGCGGTAACACGAAGTACCTGCTGGTCGGCCTGATCGTCGCGTTCCTGGCGCTCGCGTTCGTGTTCGCCGTGATCGTCAGCCGGACTCTGTCCTCGGAGATCCAGCGGCTCCTGTTCGCCGCCCAGCGCCTCGGTCGCGGCGACTTCACGGTCCAGGTCCCCGCCGAGGGCAACGACGAGTTCGCCGCCCTGGGCAAGGAGTTCAACAAGATGGCGTCGCAGTTGGAGGTCCAGCTGGAAGAGCTCCGGAAGGAACGCAGCCGCCTGCAGGACGCCATCCGCCGCGTGGGTGAGTCGTTCGCGCGCGGCCTGGATCGCGTCGGCGTGCTGGAGATCGTCGTGCAGACCGCGGTCGACGGCGTCGGCGGCGACTGCGGGCGCGCCACGATGCGCCGCCGCGCCGAAGCGCCGATGGAGGAGGTCGCCACGACCGGAGATCCCGGCCTCTACCACCGCGTCCTGCACGCCGCGGAGGCGGCCGTGATGGACGCCGGCCAGGCCGCGGAGATCAGCCTCGGTGGCTCGTCCGCGCTCGCGGCCCCGCTGAGCGCTACAGAGGGCGGCGACCGCGTCCTCGCGATCGTGTCCGTCGCCCGCGGCGACCGCAACTTCAGCCCGCAGGAGCGCGAGCTGTTCTCGTACCTGACGAGCCAGGCGGCGGTCTCGGTCGAGAACGTCGACCTGCACGAAACCGTGCAGCGCCAGGCGGTGACCGACGAGCTCACCGGGCTGTTCAACCACCGGCGCTTCCAGGAGGTCATGGACGCCGAGGTCGAACGCGCCCGCCGCTACGACGCCGAGATGGGCCTGATCATGCTCGACATCGACAACTTCAAGCGCGTCAACGACACCTACGGGCACATGCAGGGCGACGAGGTCCTGCGCGCCGTGGCGCGGGTCCTGCGCCAGTCGGCGCGCGAGATCGACGAGCCCGCCCGGTACGGCGGCGAGGAGATGGCGGTGGCGCTGCCGCAGACGGACCTGGACGGCGCCTACAACTTCGCCGAGCGCGTCCGCAAGCGGATCGAAGCGCTCGAGCTGCCGTTGCTCGAGGGCGACGGTGTCCTGAAGGTCACCGCCTCCTTCGGGGCCGCTTCCCTCGTATCCTCGCCACAATCTGACAAGGAGGGCCTGGTCGCCGCGGCCGATGCCGCGCTTTACCGGGCGAAACGTTCGGGGAAGAATCGGACGGTCAAGGCCGAGTAGGCTGTGAAGGGAGCGGCGCCTTATGGGACTTCTCGACGACGCCATCCGCGAGCATCTCGAGCTCAAGCGTAAGCACGGAGCTGATCCGGACGACCTCGCACGCCAAGAGCGCGAGGCGCTGGGCCCTGGGATGCGCAACGAGTTCGCGCAGCCTGAGGGCGAAGAGCCGGCTGCCGAGGCGGCTGCCCCGGAGCCCGAGGCTGAGGTCGCCGCGTACGCGGCTCCGCCGGCTGAGGACCCGGAGCCGCCGCTGCAGCAGGAGCCCGCGCCCGCTCCCGCGCAGCCCGAACCGGGCTACGAGGAGGACCCGTGGCTCGCCGACGAGCGCGACGAGGTGCCAGCCGAAGAGGCGCTCCAGCCCAAGCCCTCCGGCGAGGAAGACGTGCTGGAGGAGACGCCGGAGTTCCTGCAGGAGACACCAGAGCACGACCGTCTCTGGTTCGAGCAGAAGCCGCCCAAAGACTTCGACTGGGACAAGTAGGAGGACGCAGCGAAGCGCGGTCTGTGGGATCCGCGCCTCGCTGAAACGTAGTGCGTCCTTGCCTCGAGTCGGGGGTTGAGGCTCCCCGGTAATCGACCGGGAAGCCGGGACCTTTACGGGTTGGTCGTGCTCAGCGTGAAGGTGAGCGTCTTCGAGTAGCGACCCGTGCGGAGCGGCTCGTTCGCGCCGATCGCCTGCTTGAACGCGATCGGCACGCTCTCGTTCGACACCGGCGCACTCCACGCCGTCCTGCCGAGTTCCACGCGCAGCGGCTGGGCCAGCTGGAACGCCCCGTTGGTCAAGCGCCCGGGGTCGGAGACCGTGAGCGCCGTGTCACCGGCGGTTGACACGACATTCGCCGTCGTCGCGGCCGAGTACTCGCGCGCCACACCGGCGACGAACGGCTCGAACGCGACCGGGCCACCGAGCGACAGCGACAGCGTCGGCGGCACCGTGCCGCCCACATCGGCCGTCGCGACGGCGGTCGGCGTCGGCTGGGCGGCCGCGGTCGAGTCCAGCACGAGCAGGTCGATCCCGCCGAGCCAGTCCGTGGACGCCGTGTTCTTGCCCACGACGGTCATCGTGAGCATGTGCTTGCCCTCGGCGAGCGCGACGGTGCCGAGCGGCCGCGGCGGCTCGACGCCCAGAGCAGCGGCGTACGAGTCGAACGGCTCGCCGAGCGGGCGGCCGTCGAGCGCGAGCTGCACGACGCCGAAGTTCGGCCCCTTCACGAACGCGGCCGAGATGCCGTAGAGGTCACCGTCCTCGACCTCGATCGGGAACGTCGCGCGGCTGCCGTCCCCGTTGTGGTTGTCGAACTGGGCGTAGGCCTGGCTCGAGAACGTGACGCCGGCGACGCGGCGGATGATCGACGTCGTCGCGGTGCCCGCGGTGACGCCGGCGAAGGACTCCAGGTACGGCGTCTGCTGCTCGACCTCGATCAGCTGGACGCGGGCGTTCGGTGCGTCGTCGACCGCGGTCGCCGGCTGGAGCGCGACGACGAGGGCGACGATGGCCGCCGAAAGCAGGATGGCGAGCTTCATCTCACGCGTCCTTGAGGCCGGGGTTGCCCGCTTCGACGACGAACGACTTGTGCGTCGTCATCGGCGCGCCGGGACGCTTGACGTACTGGAGCGTGCGGTAGTCGGTGCGGCAGATCTGCTGATCGAGCGCCACGCGCACGTACCCGCGGCGCTGGCTGTTGTACTTGATCCACGGGTTCTCCGTGAACGCGCCCGTGTTCTGCGCGTCGCTGCCGTCGCCCGTGGTGGAGATCGACGTGCCGACGAACTCGGTGCCGAGGATCTTCGAGTCCGCGTTGCGGAAGTCGCGCAGCAGGTTGTTGGCCCAGTTCTGGTGCACGTCGCCGGTGATCACGACCGGGTTCGCGATCTGGCGGGTGTCGATGAAGTCCAACAGCTTGTCGCGGGACACCGTGTAGCCGTCCCAGGCGTCCATGCTGAAGGTCTCGCCCGCTCCGGCCGCGGAGTCGCGCTGGGCCATGAAGACCTGCTGGGCGAGGATCTGCCACTTCGCCGGCGAGCCCTGCAGCCCGTCGTAGAGCCACTGCTCCTGCGCCGCGCCGGTGAGCGTGCGCGCCGGGTTGTTGCGGTCGTCGCAGCCCGCGCGGCTGCCGTCGCCGCACGCCTGGTCGGAGCGGAACTGGCGCGTGTCCATCACGTGGAACGTCGCCAGGTTGCCGTAGGCGCAGCGCTTGTAGATCTGGATCCCGTCGGCGTTCGGCTTCTGGGCCTTGCGCAGCGGCATGTGCTCCCAGTAGGCCCGGAACGCGGCCTTGCGGCGGCGGAAGTAGAACTCCCGCGGCATGCCCTCCTCGGGCGTGTCCGAGGCCCAGTTGTTGTCGATCTCGTGGTCGTCGAACGTGACCAGCCACGGGAACGCGGCGTGCGCGGCCTGCAGGTCCGGGTCCGTCTTGTACTGCGCGTGACGCTCGCGGTAGTCGGCGAGGTTGACGATCTCGTGGTTCGAGTTCGCCCGCACGTTGCCGCCCGTGGCGGTGTACGAGTTCGAGTCGTACTCGTAGATGTAGTCGCCCAGGTGGATGACCAGGTCCAGGTCGTCCTGGGCCATGTGCTTGTAGGCCGTGAAGTACCCGTGCTCGTACTGCTGGCAGGACGCGAACGCGAACGCCATCGCCGCGGCCGTGCCCGCGGGCGCCGTCTTCGTGCGGCCCGTGGGGCTGATCTCCCCGTTGGCGCGGAAGCGGTAGAAGTACTCGTAGCCGGGTTCGAGCCCGCGCGGCTCGGCGTGCACCGAGTGCGCGTCGGCGTACGTGGCGATCTCCTCGCCGCGGGCGACCACGTTCGTGAACGCCTCGTCCTTGGCGACTTCCCACTCGACCCGGTAGTCCCGGTCCGGCATCCCGCCGTTGCCGGCGAGCGGCGCGGGTGCGAGTCGCGTCCAGAGCACAGCCCCGTCCGGCGTGGGATCACCGGACGCTACTCCCAATGTGAACGGATAACCCGTGAAGCGCGGCGGCGCGGTCCGCGCCTTCGCAAACGGCAGTTGTGACACCACGACGGCACCGGTCGCCGTTCCAGCGACCGTGAGGAACCGTCGGCGTGACAAGCCTTCCTTCGACATTCGACCCCCGACCTCGAAATTGCTTGGCGGGCGGAGATTTCCGTGCGCGCGGCCCGGGCGGGTGAACATCTCGTGTCCCGCAACCTTCGGGCGCGCTCACCGTTTAGGGGGCATGCGTGCGGTGTTGATCGCCGCGCTCGCGTGGCTGGTCGTCGTGGCCGCCGCGCCGGCGCAGGCCGCGGAGGTGCACCTGGGCGGTCGTTGCTACCGCGAGGACTGCGACTTCGACGCCATCTACACCGCCGCGCCGGGTGAGGCGAACCGGCTCACGGTCGAACGCCTGGCGCGGAACACGCTCGTCTTCCGGGACACCGGGGCGGTTCTGCGCCCCGGTTCCGGGTGCGTCACGTCCGGGGACGCCGTCGTGTGCACGGACCGAGCGGACGTGTACTACACCGTCAAGGCCGCCCTCGGCGACGGTGACGACGTCGCCACCTCGGACGGGGAGCTCGACGGCGGTCCGGGCGACGATGTGCTGACCGCGGGCCTGCGGGCGCGGGGCGGACCGGGGCGCGATCGCCTGAAGGCGCAGTTCATCGTCGACGACGACGGGGCACACGCCGCGCGGGACCGCTACGAGGGCCAGTCGGTGAGCTACGAGGGCCGGCGCACGAACCTCCGGATCGACCTGCGCGCCGGCCGCGCCGGCGAGGACGTGCTCGTCGGCGTGCACAACGCGACGGGCGGCAGCGGGGACGACGTCCTGCTCGGCACGAACGGCGCCGACGAACTCGTCGGCGGACCCGGGGACGACCGGATCGGCGGGCTCGGTGGCGACGACCGGCTCTTCGTGCGCGACCGCGACCGCGTGGACGCCGGCGCGGGCGACGACACGATCACGCTCCTCGCCCGTCCCGAAGCCCGGGCCCAGCTGCGGTGCGGCACCGGCCGGGATTTCGTCGACAGCGTCGGCGTCCGGGACTTCATCGCCGGCGACTGCGAACGGCTCGCGATGGGGTTCTCGACCGACGTCCGCCTGCGCGCGACGCTGCCCGACCCGCGTTTGGCGGTCCTGACCGCGAACGGCTGCCTGTGCGTCGCCGCTCGCTTCGTCATCTATGCCGGGCGCCAGACCGTCGGGTCGGCGCGGGGACGACGCGACCGCGTCGTGCTGCGACTCAACGCGCTCGGACGCTCCCTGCTCAGGCGGGACCGTCGGCTGGCCGTCCGCATCGAGCTCCGCGAGCGCCCCAGCGTCGAGAGCTTCCGCACCGTCCTGCGCCTGCGCTGACGTGGCGGTTTGCCACCGCGGGGGACACCGGTTGCCCGAATCGACCGGGGCCGCGGCGGTCGGAAGACTGCCGCCCATGCTCCGCGCCGCCCTCCTCACGCTCTTCATCCTCATCGTCCTGCCGGCTACCGCGAACGCCGCCTGCCGGCAGGCCCCCGTGGCTGATGTCTGGTACGACTCGCCCGCCCTGCAGGTGTGGCAGGACGACAAGGGCTTTGTCACCTGTGTCCGGCCCACGGGCGTCGAGCACGTCTACCGCGACACGGACCCCGAGGTCAGGCTGGAGCTCGACACCGTGCTCGGGGATCGCTGGGTCCGTCTCGGGCGCTACAAGGGCTACGACGGCGAAGACTCCACGCTCGAGTCACTCGGCCTCAACCTCTACGACGCCTCGACGGGCACGGCCGTGCCCGGCGCCGGCTGGCCCGTGCCCGGTGGGCACGTCGACACCGGACCCGACGGGATCGTCGCGCGCTACTTCGACGGCCGCACGGAGGTGCTCGACCCGGCGCCCGCGAGCCCGGATCTCAACCTCGCGTTCCAGGGCCGCCGCGTGTACTGGCAGACCGCTGCCGGCCCGCGCACGGCGCTGCTGACCCTCCCGGAGGAAACGACGTCCGCCGCCAAGTCGCTGCGGGCGCGGAAGATGACGAACTGCACGCCGCGCCCGGGGGCGAACCTGGTCGCGCGCTACCGCCGGATCGTGGTCACCCGCAAGGGCAAGTCCGTCCACGTGTGCTTCAACAAGCGCACGACGCCGATCGGCAACGCCACGGCCGTCGAGCGCATCAACCAGGCCGACGTCGCCTACGCCCGCCCCGGGTACGTCGGCTATCTCGACGCCAACAGCGGCAAGAAGCGCGAGCTCCCCAGCGCCGGCGGGCCGCTCGCCGCCAGCTCCTTCGTCATCGCCGCCGTGGACACCAAGGGCGTCCTGCGGGCCTGGAACGTGGATCGCAAGCGCCCGCAGGTGATCACGCGGGCCGGAGCGTCCGAGGTGGCCGTCACGCCCGACGAGGTCTTCTGGCTCGCCGCCGACGGCACGCCGCGCGCGAAGACCGTGCGTTAGACCTGGGTAGGCCGGAGGTCAATGCCCTCCCAAGAGGACGAGCGCTGGATCGTGATCGACGGCCGTCGCTGGCGCCGTTCGGACCCGTCACTCCCGGAGGAGCGCCGCCAGGAGCTCGTCAGCGAGCTGATGAGCGCCCGCAGCGCCGTCGGCTGGGCCAAACGCAAGGGCGACGAACAAGCGGAACGTGCCGCCCGGGACCGCGTGCACGCCGCCAAGGTCGCGCTCGGCGAGCGCGGTCCCAAGTGGTGGGACTCGGATGGAGGCGAGGGGAATCGAACCCCTACCTAAGCCTTGCAAAGGCCTCGTGCTCCCGTTATCACTACGCCCCCGGGAGGCCCTTAGCTTAGGACGTCGAGGCGAGCACGCAGTCCAGGGTCGCGGCGTTGATGTCCACGGTGTCCGCCGGGTCCGGCGCGTACCCGCCGGCCAGCACCACGACGGTCGGAATCCCTCGCAGACGGCGCAACACGAGCTCGTCGCGCGCACGCAGGCCGGGCTTGGTCAACGACAGCCGGCCGAGGCGGTCGCCCTCCCACGGGTCGGCGCCCGCGAGGTAGAACGCGACGTCGTAGTCGCCGGCCAACGCGACGTCCAGCGCACGGTCGAGCTCGAAGAGGTAGTCGTCGTCGCCGGTCCCGGACGCCAGGTCCACGTCCAGGTCGGACGGGATCTTCTGGAACGGGTAGTTGCGCGCGCCGTGCAGCGACAGCGTAAAGGCGTCGGGATCCGGACCGAGGATCTGCGCCGTGCCGTCGCCTTGGTGGACGTCGCAGTCCACGACGACCGCCCGCTGCGCCAACCCCTCCAGTCGCAACCGGGCCAGCGTCACCGCGACGTCGTTGAACAGGCAGTAGCCGCGAGCGAAGTCGTGGCCGGCGTGATGGGTGCCCCCGCCGAGGTTCATCCCTACGCCGCGATCGAGCGCACGCCGGGCCGCCGCCAGCGTGCCTCCGACCGACCGTCGGCCGCGCTCCACCAGCACATCGCTCCAGGGCAGCCCCAGTCCGCGCTGCTCGCGGATCGACATCTGACCAGTCCGGATCCGGTCCAAAAGGTCCGCATCATGGACGGCGGCAAGCCACTCCCACGGCACGGCGTCGCTCTCGCGCACGATGACGCGTCCCTCGACCCGTTCGCGCAGCAGTTGGTACTTGGAGATCGGGAACTTGTGGCCGTCGGGCAGGGGGATGCGGAAGCGGTCGTGGCTCCACACCTCGAAGGTGGTGTTTAAGCTGCCGGTCATGGCCATCTACGGAGGGATCGACCTCGGCGGGACCAAGATCCAGGCCGCGGTCGTGGACGAGGGCGCCGACAATACGGTCCTCGGCCACAAGCGCGATCAGACGCCGCTCAAGGGCGGTCCGAAGGCGATCGCCGCGCGGATGGCCGAGGTGCTGATCGAGTCGCTCGAGGAGGCGGGGCTCAAGACCTCCGATCTCGCGGGTGTGGGCGTCGGCTCGCCGGGCAGCGTGGACGACAAGAAGGGCACCGTCGCGGGTGCGATGAACCTGAGCGAGTGGAGCGGCACCTTCAACCTGCGCAAGGCGCTCGAGAAGGAGCTCAACGCGCCGGTCAGCCTCGGCAACGACGTGGACCTGGCGACGGACGCGGAGTTCCAGATCGGGGCGGCGAAGGACTTCCAGACGCTGCTCGGCGTGTTCTGGGGCACCGGCGTCGGCGGTGGGCTCATCCTCGACGGCCACCAGTGGGTCGGCCGCAAGACGGCGGGCGAGATCGGCCACATGGTGGTGCGGATCAACGGCGCCAAGTGCGGCTGCGGTCGCCGCGGCTGCATGGAGGCCTACGCGGGCCGCGGCGCGATGGAGGCCCGCGCGCGCCGGCGGGTGGAGCAGAAGGAGAAGACGGTCCTGTTCGAGATCATGGAGGAGCGCGGCCGCGACCGCTTGTCCTCCGGCATCTGGGAGCGGGCACTAGCGCGCGACGACCAGATGGCCCTCGAGCTGCTCGAGGACGCCGTCGAGGCGCTCGGCGCCGGCGTGGCCTCCGCGGTCAACCTGCTGGACCCGGAAGCGGTCGTGATCGGCGGCGGGCTCGGCATCCGGCTCGGCGAGGACTGGGTGGAGCGCATCCGCGAGGCGATGATCCCGCACCTGTTCGTGGACGAGGACCCGCCCGCGGTGATGCTCGCTGAGCTCGGCGACCTCGGTGGCGCCCACGGCGGGGCACTGCTGGCTTCACGGCGTGCCGCCGGAGGCTGAGTACCACTCGGCGGCGCTGGACCTGCTCAGCGCCGCCCCCGAGCGTGAACGGATGCTGCCCGAGCGCGCGGTGACCTACCCGGCCGCCGTCGTCGAGTGGTTCGTGCTCGGCCAGCTCGAGGAGCTGGAGGTGGACGAGCAGCGGCTCCGCGTGGCGCCGGAGTTCTACGTCTACGTGGACGAGGGCGACGATCCGCCCGTGTACCACGACGACGAGGGCCTCGTGTCCGTCTCGTTCTCGAACTTCGCGTTCGACCTCGTCGCGGCGCAGCGCCTGCGCGGGCTGCACCTGAGCGCGACCGGGCCGGTCCTCGACGACGCCTCGCTCGCACGGCTGGCTTTGCGCCGAGGTCCCGTCACGCGGACCGACGCGCTCGTCATCCACCGCTTCTACGGCCCGCACGAGTACGCGACGGTCCGCTGGACCCCCGGTGCCGAGGAAGCCGTCTGGCACCTGGAAGCCGACTCCGAGCGAGCGCTCGACGCGCTGCGCGAGACCATCGACCGCGTCGCGGGCGTGCCACGACGCGGTCTGATGAGCAAGCTCGCTCGACGCAAGCCTCGCTAACGCACGTCCACCGTCGACGGCTCGGTGTCCCGCTCGAAACGGCCTGACCGGTGCGGCTGAGGCCCTCCCTCAGAGCCGATGCCGGTCTCCGAGCGCACGAGCAGCTCGTCGTAGGTGGCGTCCGTCGTCTCCTCTCGGGCGCTGAGCATGGTGCCCAGCCAGCAGCCGAGGAACCCGATCGGAATCGTGACCAGGCCCGGGAACGTCAACGACGAGGGCGAACCCTGCGAGTCGGGGCCGGGCCACACGGGCGGGCTGAGCACGATCATCACGACGGAGGCGGTGATGCCGAAGGCGATGCCGGTCAGCGCGCCGGTGGTGTTGAAGCGCCGCCACAGCAGCGCGAGGATGAGCGGCGGGAAGTTCGCGCTCGCGGCGAACACGAACGCCATGCTCACGAGCACGGTGACGTTGAAGCCGGAGCCGACGGCGAGCGTGCCGAGGATCGCGGCCACGCCGACGCCGACCGACGCGATCCTCGCGACCTTGCGCTCGCCGCCCTCGGTACCGCGCCCGAGGACGTTCTTGTACAGGTCGTGGGCGATCGCGCCCGCCGACGCGATCACGAGCCCCGCGACGACCGCGAGGATCGTCGCGAAGGCGGCGGCGGAGAACAGCGCCAGCGCGATGTCGCCGCCGACGGTGCCGATGCCGCCACCGAGCTCACCCGCGAGCAGCGGCGCCGCGTTGTTGCCGCCCTTGCCGACGGCCTCCGAAGCGCCCTGGCCCAGGATCGCCCGCGCGCCGAAGCCGATGATCGTCACCATCGCCGTGAAGCTGGCGATGATCCCGATCGTGTAGAGCACGGACTTGCGGGCCGCGTTGGAGTCCGGCACGGTGAAGAAGCGCGTGAGGATGTGCGGCAGGCCGGCGGTGCCGATGAAGATCGTCAAGCCGGTGGAGATCACGAGGATCGGCGACGTGAGGTACGTGCCGGGACCCTTGATCGCGTCGCCGTCGGGGTGGTTGGCGGCCGCGGCGTCGAGCAGGGTGGCGGGGTTGAAGCTGAACTTCGCGAGCACGGCGACGGAGACGGCGACGCCCGCGATCATCAGCATCACGGCCTTGATGATCTGCACCCAGGTGGTCGCGAGCATGCCACCGAACACGACGTAGACGACCATGAAGACGCCGCAGATCATCACGGCGACCGGGAAGCTGATGCCGGCCAGCGCCTCGATCACGGCGCCCGCGCCGACGAGCTGCGCGACCAGGTAGATGCCGGAGATCAGCAGCGTGTTGATCGCGGTCGCGACCCGGACGGGCCGGGCCTTCAGGCGGAACGCCAGCACGTCGGCGACGGTGAACTTGCCGGCGTTGCGCATCCGCTCGGCGAGCAGGTAGAGCACGGGCAGGAAGCTCAGGCACGCGCCGAGGCCGATGATCCAGCCGTCGAAGCCGTACAGGTACATCAGGCCCGCGTAGCCCAGGAAGGTCGAGGCGCTCAGGTAGTCGCCCGCCGTCGCGACGCCGTTGGCGCGCCCGGAGATGCCCCGGCCCGCGGCGTAGAACTCGGTCGCGCTGTGGGTCCGCTTCGCGGCCCAGCGCGTGATCAGCAGCGTTACCGCCAGCACGCAGGCGAAGACGCCGACGGCGAGCGAGTTGAAGTCGCCGGTCGCGGCGAAGAGGGAGTTCATCGACGCCCCGCCCCCTCGACGACGCGCGCGGCCATCGCTTCCCACTCACCGGCGCGGCGGGCGTACAGCCACGCCATCACCACAGTCAGCGCGCAGATGCTCAGGCCACCCCACAGCGCCAGTGAGATCCCGAGGATCTCGTTCGCCATGAAGTCCTTCGCATAGCCCAACAAGGCCAAGAACGCGATGAGGTACGCGCTGTAGAACGCGGTCCCGATCGCGACGAATCTTCTGCGGCTCGCGACAAGCGCACGGAACTCCGGATCGCGAGCCAGGGCCTCCCAGTTGGGCTCGGCAAGACTGCTCATGAGTGGCTGCTCCCCCTTTGAGAGCCAGACTTCAAGTGTCAGACCGAATACCCGACCGGTATTCGTGCGAAACGACACTTAGAGGGGCAATCGCGCCGTGACCTCGTAGCCGCCGCTCGGGAGGGCGCCGGCCCGCAGGTCGCCGCCGTGGAACTCCACACGTTCGCGCATGACCGCCAGCCCCCGCCCGTCGCTGCCGCCCTCGGCCGGGCCGCCCGTGTTGCGGACCTGCACGCCGAGTACGTCGTCGCGCCAGATCACGCGCACGCTGGCGGGCTGGCCGTTCGCGTGCCGGTGCACGTTGCGCAGCGCCTCCTGGACGATCCGGAACGCCGCCGCGTCGAGGCTGCGGGCCACCCGGCGCGGCGAGCCCTCGACGTGCAGGGTCACGGGCATCCCGCCCTCGCGAGCCCGCTCGACCAGGGTCGCGACCTGCATGAGGCTGCGCTCGGTCTCGTCGTCGTCGGCGGCGCGGAGCATCCCGCGCAGGCGGTCGAGCTCACCCAGGGCCTCGTCCGCGATCCGGGTGATGGCGGGCTGCTCGGCGTTCGCCGCCTCGACGGCGATGGCGTGCAGCGAGCGCGCGATCCCGTCGTAGAGCTCCAGCGCGATCTGCGCCTGCTCCTCGGCTTCGTCGAGCCGTGAGACGCGCTCGCGCAGGCCGCCGAGCTCGGCCTTCAAATCCCGAACCTGCTGTTCCGTCTCGCGTCCGCGACGGCCGAGCGCCATCGCCTATTCGTACACGACCACGTCGGGCCTGGGCTGCAGGCGCATGACCGCCGCCGGCGTCATCGTGCCCAGGTCCTCCTTGTAGAACAGCTTGAAGCCGTGGCGCAGGCCGGTTGCCTGCTTCGTGAACTCCTTGTACTTGGCGACCTTCAGCGACTGCGTGCCGAAGCCGTCGACGTTGAGCACGATCGAGAGCTCGCTGCGCTCCTTGATCTCCTTCTCGGGGACCATGTCGTCGGTGAACTGGTGGATGAGCACCAGCTTCTGCGGCAGCTTCTCCCGCTTGGTCAGCTTGTTCAGCCAGTCCGTGGTCACGTTGATCTCCTGCGCGGTGACGCTGCCGATCACCTGGCCGGGCACCTCGTCCGGGCCCATCCGCCACTCCGGGTCCAGCGCGAGCGAGACGTCCGGCTCCTTGAGCCACTTGCGGAGCCGCTTGGTCTCGGTGAAGAAGTCGCTGCGGCCAGGCTGGATGTCGAGGATGAGCAGCGCCTTGGCCTTGCGCGCGGCCTTCAGGTACTTCCGGATGACCTTGTCGGACTGGCGCAGGTTGTAGCGCCCGCCCTCCTCCGGGTGCGCGGCCGCGACGACTGCGATCAGCTCCAGCGCGGGCATCACTGGCCGCGTCTTGCGGGCGTAGCCCTTCGCCTGCGCGTTGAGCTTCTTGACGGCGGAGGCCGGCGAACCGATCCCCAGCGCGCCCAGCTCGTCGTCCTGCGGTGCCCCGTAATAGGCGACGACGCGGTAGTCCGGAAGGATCTTTCGCCCGCCGCGCGGGAGCTCCACGAGCGGCTCGGGTGTCGGCGTCGGCTCACCCTGCTCGGCCTCCGCGCCGTCGGCGGTGCGCTGCGGTTCGGCCGCGTCAGAGCCGGTGAGCTGGGTCACCAGGAACACGACGAGCGCCGCGAACACGGCCAGCGCCACGACGGCGACGATACGGCGTTGACGAACTACCTCAGGAGAGGCCACGGCTGCGGGCCTACCCCATTACTCCGTGGATGAGGCCTTCCAGCCTCGGTCGAGCAACTGCATCGCCTGCTTGCCGGGGTCGGGCGAGTCCAGCAGGACGACACCGAGCTTGACGTTGCCGCGCCGTGCGGTGGCCACCAGACAGCGGCCCGCCGCATCCGTGTAGCCGGTCTTCAGCCCCGTGGTGCCGGGATAGTTCGCTCGCAGGAGCGGGTTGTGGTTGTAGAGCCACAGGCGGCCGCCCTTGATCGGGAACGGCAGGATCGCCTGACGGCGCTTGACCACCCGCGTGAGGCGCGGCTCGCGCATGATGGCGCGGGCGATCGCCGCGAGGTCGGCCGCGCACGAGTGGTTGCCCTTGTCCACGATGCCGCTGGAGGAGGCGAAGTGCGTGCACTTGAGGCCGAGCTGCTCGGCCTGCTCGTTCATGTAGCGCACGAAGCGCTTCTCGCTCCCGCGCGCCGCGCGCTGGGCGAGCGCGATGGCCGCGTCGTTGCCGGACGGCAACATCAGCCCGTGCAGCATCGTGTTGACGCCGATCCACTTGCCGCGCGGGAGCACGCCCACGCCCGAACCCGTGTATCGGAGGGACTCGTTGGTGATCTTGACCTTCGAGCCCTCGGGCACGCGCTCGACGACCACCAGCGCGGTCATCATCTTCGTCAGCGACGCGATCGGCAGGACCTTGGTCGGGTTGCGCCGCCAGAGCACCTTGCCCGTGTCCAGGTCGAAGACCACGGCCGACTTGGGCGGCTTCTTGAAGTCGATCTGGATCGGGTCGACGGCGCTATCGAGGCGCACGGCGAGCGGCGACGGCGCCGTGCCGCCACTGACGAGCGGCGTCGTCGAGGAGTCCTCGAGCGCACCGGTGCCCGCCGGCGTGCGCGCCTGGGGCGACTCCCCGCCGTCTCGGAAGAAGAAGAGGTAGCCCGCGGTGGCGAACAGCGCCAGCGCGACCAGTGTCATCAATGCCCGTCGCATCACCGTGTATACAAACGGTCGTTCTGCCGTTTGGTGCGCTCTTTACCGGCGAATAGACGAATGGCCACGAGCCCGAAGATGAACCCGCCGATGTGGGCGAAGTAGGCCACGCCGCCGGTGGCGTCCATCGAGGCCGACAGCGCCTGCAGGACGAACCAGCCGCCGAGCACGAGCAACGCTGGCAGCTCCAGGATCGTGAAGAAGAACACGATGAAGATCACCGTCACCACGCGGGCTCGCGGGAAAAGCAGCGCGTAGGCGCCCAGGACCGCGGCGATCGCGCCCGAGGCGCCGAGGGTCGGTGTGGTGGAGTTGAAGTCCGTCACCACGTGCAGCGCCAGCGCCGCGAGGCCGCCGAGCAGGTAGAAGAGGACGAACTTCACGTGGCCCGTGGCGTCCTCGACGTTGTTGCCGAAGATCCACAGGAACAGCATGTTGCCGCCGAGGTGGAGCAGGCCACCGTGCATGAACATCGAGCTGAACGGCGTGAGCAGCGTCGGCGCGTTGTCCGTGCCGCACTCCGTGGGGAGCGGCTGCTTGTTCCCCGTGAACTCGTCCGGGGTCGCCGCCCACTCGAGCAACTGGCACTGATAGTGGAGCGAGTCCGGGCCGTTGAGCGAGAACCCGCCCTTCTGCCAGAAGAAGTAGACGAGGATGTTCGCCGCGATGAAGACGTACGTGACGTACGGCGTCCGGCTGGTCGGGATGTTGTCGCGCAGCGGGAGCATCCGGCCGTGAAACGGTAGCCGCTAGGGTCGACGACGATGCCAGGATCAGACATGCTCCGGGAGATGGCAGAGCAGCCGGAAGTGCTCGCTCGGCTGCTGTCTCGCCGGATTGAGGTGGGCTTGGAGGAGCCCGCAGGCACGATCATCGTCGCCCGCGGTTCTTCCGATCACGCGGCCGTCTACGGCCGCTACCTGCTCGAGCTCGCGACGCGCCGGCCGGTCGCGCTCGCGGCCCCGAGCCTGTTCACGCGCTATGGGGCTCAGACCGACGCGAGCGGCTGGCTCGTGGTCGGCGTCTCCCAGTCGGGGAAGACGCCGGAGATCGTCGACGTCGTGGAGCGCCTGCGGGCCACCGGCGGCCATGCGATCGCGATCACCAACAACGGCGACTCCCCGCTCGCGGAGGCGGCGGAAACCGTGATCGAGCTCGGCGCGGGCGCGGAGAACGCCGTGCCCGCGACCAAGACCTACACCGCCCAGATGGCGGCGTTCGCCGTGCTCGCGGACGCGCTCGGCGACGTGCCGTGGACAGACGACGAGCTCGCGACGGTGCCCGACGCCGTGGCGGGCGTGCTCGCCGACCCGGCGGGGATGGCGGACCTCGCCGACCGCTGGGCCGAGATCGACCAGCTCGTGGTCACCGCGCGGGGGTGGATGTTCTCCGCCGCGCTGGAGACCGCGCTGAAGGTGCGTGAGACCGCGCTCGTGTCCGCCCAGGGCTTCTCGGTCGCCGACTTCCTGCACGGCCCGATCGCGGCTGTGGACCCGGGCGCCGCGGTCCTGGCGCTGCGCGCCGAGGGTCCGGCCGCCGCGGACGTGGACGAGGCGGTCGAGGCGCTCCAGCAGCGCGGCGCCGACGTCCAGCTCATGCCCAGGGTCGGCGGCCTGCCGGAGGCCCTCGCCCCGATCGCCGCCTCGGTGCGCGGTCAGCAGCTCGCGCTCGAGCTCGCGCTGCGCAAGGGCCTGAACCCCGATGCGCCGCGCGGGCTGAGCAAAGTGACGATTACGCGCTGAACCTAAAGGGGCCTGGCCCCTTTAGGTTCACGCCAGGGCGGCCGCGAGGGGGCCGACGCCCGGCTGGTCCTGCGGGAAGTGCTCGTCCGCGTGGTAGCTCGAGCGGACGAGCGGCCCCGCCGCGACGTGCTCGAAACCGAGTTCGTAGGCGGCCACTTCCAGCGCCTTGAACTCCTCGGGCGCCCAGTAGCGGACGACCGGCAGGTGGCGCTCGGTGGGGCGCAGATACTGGCCGACCGTGAGGATCTGGACGCCGGCTTCGCGCATCTGGCCGAACGCGTCCACGAGTTCCTCGTGCGTCTCGCCGAAACCGACCATCAGGCCGGACTTGGTCGCGACCTCGCCCTCACCCATCTCCTGGGCGTTGGCGAGCACGCGCAGGGAGCGCTTCCACGTGGAGCCGCGGCGCGCGACCGGGTACAGGCGCGGCGCGACCTCGAGGTTGTGGTTGAAGACGTCGGGGCGCTCGGCGATGACGCGCGCGAGCGGCATCTCCTCGCCGCGGAAGTCGGGCGTGAGGCACTCGATCTTGGTCATCGGCGCCTGCATGCGCACGGAGCGGATCACGCCGCACCAGACGGACGCGCCGTAGTCGGGCAGGTCGTCGCGGTCCACTGACGTGATCACGGCGTGGCGCAGCCCCATCCGGGCCACGCTGCGCGCGACGCGCAGTGGCTCCAGCGGGTCGTTCCACGTCGGCTTGCCGGTCTTGACGTTGCAGAATCCGCAGCGGCGGGTGCACGTGTCGCCGAGGATCATGAACGTGGCGGTGCCGCGGTCCCAGCAGTCGCCGATGTTCGGACAGGCCGCTTCCTTGCAGACGGTGTGCAGACCCTCGTCGGCGATCGTCTTCGACAGCTCGCGGTACTTCGGACTGCCCGGACGCGGGACCTTGAACCACGCCGGCTTGCGCGAGCGGAAGGGCAGCACGTCCTCGCCGATGATCTTCCTGACGTCCATCCCGCCCGGGTTCGCGCGCGACCGGGTCTGGTGAATCCGCAGGACTGGGGTCTCTTCGCTCACTGAATTGAGGGTATCGATGGCTCGGGAACGGTCTCGAGGACGATCAGCGCACGGTCCACGCCGATGTCGGACAGCTCTTCCAACGTTTCGGGCTTCGCGCCGTAGAAGGTCACGGGCACACGGGACCCGGCGCGTTCGCGCAGGGCCGCGACGCGCTCGCGCAGCTCCCCGAGGTCCTTCATGTTCGGCATCCAGCCGTCCGCGTAGCGCAGCACGCGGTCCTCGACGCGCGGCCCGTTGCCGCCCACGAGCACCGGGACGGGGACCTCGGGCTTGGGCCACTGCCAGATCGGGTCGAAGTCCACGTGCTTGCCGTGGTACTCCGCTTCGTCCTGCGTCCAGATGGCCTTCATGGCCTCGACGCGCTCGCGCATCAGCCCGTGGCGCGTGGCCGGGTCGGTGCCGTGGTTGAGCAGCTCGGGCTTGTTCCAGCCCGCGCCGATCCCGAACACGAAGCGCCCGCCGGACAGGTTCTGCAGCGACGTGATGACCTTGGCCAGCACGATCGGGTCGTGCTCGGTGACCAGGCACACGGACGTCCCGATCACGAGCTTCTCGGTCGCCGCGGCCGCGAACGCGAGCGCCACGAACGGGTCGTGCGTGCGCCGGTAGTAGTCCGCGAGCGGCCCGCCGTCCCGCGCGACCATCCCGGCCGAGACCGGGATGTGCGTGTGCTCGGTGAGCATCAGCGACTCGTAGCCGGCCGCCTCCAGGCGCTGGGCGAGCTGCGCCGGGTGCTGGACGTCCCCGGTGAGGAAGATCGCGGCGCCGACGTCCATCACGCGGCCACCAGCGGCTCGATGCCGAGCCGCGCGGGGCTCACGATCCGCTGCCGGCGCCCGAACGAGGAGGCAAAGCGCCACGCCGCGCGCTTGCGGAAGCACGCCATCGACTCGCTCACGCCTTCAGCCGCCACGGACGTCATCGTCACCTCCGGCAGCCCGCAGGCCACCACCCAGCTGAACGGGTCAAGGTCGTTGTCGACGTTGACCGCGAAGCCGTGCGACGACACCCCGTGCGAGATGTGCACGCCGACGGACGCGATCTTCTTGTCACCCACCCACACGCCCACGTGCTTGTGGCCGAGCTTGGTGTGCGCCTCGACGCCGGCGTCAGCCAGCGCGTTCACGAGCGCCTTCTCCATCGTGAGGATGTACTCCGGCACGCTGGTGACCCGCATGATCGGGTAGCCGACGAGCTGGCCCGGCCCGTGGTAGGTCAGCTGGCCGCCGCGCGGCGTGCGCACCACGTCGATCCCGCGCTCTTTGTAGAAGCGCTCGGGAAACGGCAGGTCGGACGACTCGGTCCGGCGCGTGACGGTGTAGACCGGCGGGTGCTCGAGCAGCAGCATCAGCTCGGGCAGCTCACCCGCGATCACCTGCTCACGCAGGCGCTCCTGCAGCGCCGCCGCCTCGCGGTATTCGACGCGGCCCAGGTGGCAGACGAGCAGCTCGGAGGCCATCTCCTCCGAGCATAGAGATCACCTCACGGCGGCCAGCGAATCGGCGGCGCTGAGCGGCCGCGAGAACAGGAAGCCCTGCCCGTAGCCGCAGCCCAGCGCGCGCAGCGTCCGCCACTGCTCGTCCGCTTCGATGCCTTCGGCGACCACTTCCAGCGCGAGCGCCTGGCCGAGTTGGACGACCGCCGCGATCAGCTTCGAGTCGTCGCCGGCGAGGAACGCGCGGTCGAGCTTGAGGATGTCGACGGGCAGGCGGCTGAGGTAGCCGAGCGAGGAGTAGCCCGTGCCGAAGTCGTCGAGGGCGAGCCGGATGCCGAGCGCCTTGAGCGCGTCGAGCTGCGCGACCGCGTGCTCGGTGTCCTCCATCACGATCGACTCGGTCAGCTCGAGCACGAAGCGCGCCGGGTCGAGCCCGGTGATCGCGGCCCGGACGTCGTCCACGAGGCCGGGATCCTGGAGCTGCTTGGCCGAGAGGTTGACGTTCATCCGGTAGTCGCCGCCGAGCGCGCGCAGGTGCGCGGCCGCCTCCTGCACCGCCCACCGTCCCATCGGGACGATCAGGCCGGTCTCCTCGGCGAGCGGGATGAACTCGAGCGGCGAGATGAGCCCGCGCTCGGGGTGGCGCCAGCGCATCAGCGCCTCGAAGCCGGTCGTCGCGCCGTCGGACAGGCGCACCACGGGCTGGTAGACCAGCTCCAGCTCGCCGGCGTCGATCGCCCGGCGTAGATCGGTGCGCAGCTCCAGCCGGGCGACGACGCCCGCGTGCATCGTCGGCTCGAACAAGCGGTAGCCGCCCTTGCCGTCGCGCTTGGCGACGTACATGGCGGCGTCCGCGTCCCGCAGCAGTTCCTCCGCGGGACGGTCGTCGTTGGCCATCGCGACGGAGATGCCGACGCTGGCGCGCAGGCCCACCGCCCGTCCGGCCGCTTCGACCGGAGCGCTCAGCGCGTCGAGGATGCGCTGCGCGGCGTCCGCGGCGGCCTGGCTGCCCGCGCCTTCGAGCAGGACGGCGAACTCGTCGCCGCCGAAGCGCGCCGCGGCGTCCGCGCCGCGCACCGCACCGTCGAGGCGGCGTGCCACCGCGATCAGCACTTCGTCGCCGGCGGCGTGACCGAGCGAGTCGTTGATCGTCTTGAAGTCGTCGAGGTCGACGAACACGACCGCGAGCGAGCCGTCCGTCCGCCGCGCGCGGGCGATCGCGTCGCGGACGCGCTCGACGAACAGCGCGCGGTTGGCGAGCCCCGTCACCGTGTCGTGGAACGCCTGGTGCGTGAGCTGGGCCTCGAACGCCTTGCGTTCGGTGACGTCACGCGCGTTGACGAGGATGCCGCCGACGTGCTCCTCGTCGATCAGATTGGTGAGATGCACCTCGAAGACGCGCTGCTGGTCGTGGATGTCGATTAGCGTGCACTCGAAGGGGGAGACCTCCTGGCCTGATTGCGCGACGGCGATCGACGCCCGCACGCGCACGCGGTCCTCGGAGATCAGGATCGACGCGGCGGGATCGGGGCCGAGGATGCGACCCACGGACGGGCTGGCGTACGTGATGCCGCCGCCGGGCTCGAGGACCATCAGCAAGTCGGTCGCGTGGCGCACGAGGGCAGCGAAGCGCTCTTCGCCGGCGCGGCGGTGCAGCTCCTCCCCGAGGGCGCGCTGGCGGCGCGCGAGGCCGATCATCCGGGCCAGCACGAGACCGAAGAGCGTGATCGAGGCCGCGTCGATCGCGAGGAAGGCCAGTTCCCGGTTCTGGATGTGATGCAGCGCGGAGATCAGCGGCGCGACCAGCGACGCCCCGGTGAGCAGCGCGAGGCGCGTGGGGGTGAGCAGGATCGACTCGCGCGCCGGGGTGGGCTCACCGAGTTGCGGCATCGACGGATGCAACGCCGCGCCGCCCCACAGCACGTAGGACACCATCCAGCCGACGTTGAGCCAGACCTGATCGTCGGAGTCGCCGGCGAGCGTGACCAGGCCGGCGGCGAAGTCGGTCACCAGCAGGGCGGCCATGCTGGCCACGAGCAGGAAGAAGGACCCGCCGCGGCGGCCGCCGTCGAGCGCGAGCTGGACGGCCGCGCCGAGCAGCATGACGTCGCCGATGGGGAGCGCCACGCTGACGAGCTGGTCGGTCAGCGGAGCGCCGTCCGCCAGGTACGGGGCGATCAGCAGGATCCAGGTCGGCAGCGCGAGGCCGACCGTCACGATCAACCCGTCGATCAACGCGCTCGTGTTGCGGCCCACGGAGCGGCGGCGGACGAACACCGCGAGCCCGAGCATCATCACCGGGTACATCGCGACGTAGAGCAGGTCCGCCGGCGTGCCGGACGGGACGAGGTCGCCGATGAAGACGAGCATCGCGCCCGCGGCGAGCAGCCACCACGCGAGCGGCGCGGCGGGCTTGAAGCGCACGATCGCGTAGATCGTCACGGCCATCGACGAGAGGCCGATCAGCCCGAGCAGCGTCTCACTGGCGTGGAGCGGGCCGGGCGCCGCGTAGAGCGCGGCGGCGAGCGAGCCGAGGGCGAGGTAGGTGGCCCAGCGGGTCATTGCTCCGACAATCGGTTCCCGGAGCGGAACCTTGAGAGATCTGTCCCACCCCGGGGGGAAGCCCGGGGTGGGTGTCCGTCAGATCAGTGTTTCTGGTCTAGCTAATCGGCCAGCTTTCGAGTTTCTTGCGCAGGGCGTTGAGGAACTGCGCGGCGTAGGCGCCGTCGAGGGCGCGGTGATCCCAGGACATGCACAGGTAGGTCATGCTGCGGATGGCGATCGAGTCGTTGCCGAGCTCGTCCGTGATCACGACCGGGCGCTTGACGACGGCCTCGGTGTCGAGGATGCCGACCTGCGGCAGGTTGATCACCGGCGTGGCCATGATCGAGCCGTAGCCACCGGGGTTGGTGATCGTGAACGTGCCGCCGCTGACCTCGTCCGGCTTGAGCTGGTTGTTCCGGGCGCGGACCGCGATGTCCTTGATGCGCTTGGCCAGGCCTTCGACGCTCAGGTCCTGCGCGTCGCGGATGATCGGGACGATCAGGCCGCCGGAGCCGAGGCTCACCGCGATGCCGAGGTGGACGGCGTCGCTGTAGACCGTGTGCTGGTCGCCTTCGAGCGTGGCGTTGAGCATGGGGAACTCGAGCAGGGTCTCGATCGTCGCGCGCGCCTGGTAGGGCAGGTAGCTGAGCTTCGCGGCCTTGCGGGCGGCCTCGATGCGGCTCATGTCCGCCTCGGCGATGGTCGTGCAGGTCGCCGCGGTCTGCAGCGACTGGACCATGCGCGAGCCGATGGCCTGGCGCATACGCGAGAGCGGCTGTGCGCCCTCGACCGGCACGGCGGGGGCCGGAGCGGGAGCCGCGGGCGGAGTGGCCGCTTCGCGCGGGATCTCGTCCATCCGCTGCAGGCGAGGCTTCGGCTTGCGCTTGAGCGCCGGTTCGTCGGGCCGGTACGGCGACTCGATGTGCATCGGCGGCTCTTCCGCGCCGCCTTCCAGGTGCGCCAGCACGTCCTTCTTGGAGATCCGCCCGCCCCGGCCGCTGCCCTCGATCTGCGACAGGTCGATGTTGTGCTCGGCGGCCATGCGCATCACCACCGGCGAGTAGCGCTTGGCCTGCGACTTGTCGGTCGCGTCCCCGATCAGCTCGCCGGCCTCGCCGGGCGCCTCGACCGCCGCGGCGGCCTCGCCCGTGCCGAGGTCCTCGTTCTCGGACGCGTGCGCCTCACCCGGACGCGCGTCGGTGGCGATCTTCGCCATCACGACGCCGACGTCCACGGTGTCGCCGACGCTGACGATGATCTCCGCGACGCGGCCCGTCGCCGGGGACTCCACGTCGGTGTCGATCTTGTCCGTCGAGATCGAGCAGATGATCTCGTCGGCCTCGACCCAGTCGCCGACCTGCTTCTTCCACTCGACGACCGTGCCCTCGGCCACCGACACGCCCATCTGGGGCATCGTGACGTCGATGTGCGTCGTACTAGTACTCGAGGAGCTCACGGCACGCCTCCCGGACGTCGTCGACCTGGGGCAGGACGGACTGCTCGAGCGTGGGCGAGAACGGGATCGGCACGTCCGGCGTGGCGACGCGGATGACCGGGCCGTCGAGGTCCTCGAACGCGCGCTCGGCGATGATCGCCGCCACCTGCGCGCCCGCGGCGCACATCTGGTTGGCCTCGTCGATGATCACGACCTTGCTCGTCTTGCGGACGCTCTTGAGGATCGCCTCCTCGTCGAGCGGGACCAGCGAGCGCAGGTCCAGCACCTCGACGGAGCCGTCCAGGTCCGCGGTCGCCTCGAGCGCCGTGTGGACCATCGCGCCGTAGGCGATGACCGTGAGGTCGGTCCCCTCGCGCGCGATCCGGGCGGTGAACGGCGTCTCGTACGTGCCGGTGGGCACGTCGCCCTTCACGCGCCGGTAGAGGTGCTTGTGCTCCATGAAGAGCACCGGGTTGGGGTCGCGCACGGCGCTGATGAGCAGGCCCTTCGCGTCCTCGGCCGTGCTCGGGGCGACGATCTTCAGGCCGGGCGCGTGCATGAACCACGCCTCGGGGTTCTGCGAGTGGTACGGGCCGCCGGAGAAGCCGCCGCCGCTCGGGAGCCGGACGGTGATGTTCACCGACAGGCCCATCCGGTAGTACGTCTTGCCGGCGACGTTCACCAGCTGGTCGAAGCCGCAGCTGACGAAGTCGGAGAACTGCATCTCGGCGATCGGCCGCAGCCCTTCGACGGCGGCGCCGATGGCGCAGCCGACGATGGCCGACTCGGCCAGCGGCGTGTCCATCACGCGCTTGGGCCCGAACTCGTCGATGAAGCCGTCGGTCACCTTGAAGGCGCCGCCGAAGGTCCCGATGTCCTCGCCCATGAGGAAGACGCGCTCGTCGGAGCGCATCTCCTCGCGCATGGCGTCGGAGATCGCCTGCAGATAGGTCATGGTGGCCATGGGACTAGCTCCGGAAGCCGGACCAGGGGGCGTTGCCGTCCTCGAGCAAGGACGGCTCATCCGCGAACAACCCGTCCAGGACGGTGTTCGGGTCAGGCTGCGGGGACTGCAGCCCGCGCTCGACGGCGGCGTCGATCTCGGCCTTGACGCTGTCGCGCACGGCCTGCGTGTCCACGCCGAGCGCCTCCAGGCGCTTGACCTGACGGTCGATCGGGTCCTTCGCGCGCCACTCCTCGACCTTCTCGGTCGGCACGTACTTCATGTCGTCGTGGGCGGCGTGGCCGTGCATGCGCATGGTCACGGCCTCGACGAGCGTCGGGCCCTCGCCGGCGAGCGCGCGCTCGCGGGCCTGACGGACGGTCTCGAACATCGCCTCGGGGTCGTTGCCGTCGGCGCTCACGCCCGGGAACCCGTAGGCGGCGGCGCGCTCGACCGGGTTGACCGCGAACTGCTGGTCCAGCGGCGTGGAGTACGCGTACTGGTTGTTCTCGAGGATGAAGATCACCGGGAGCTTCTGCACGCCGGCCCAGTTCATGGCCTCGTGGAAGTCGCCACGGGAGGTGGAGCCGTCACCGAACCAGGTGATCGCGCAGCGCTCTTCACCGCGCAACTTGAAGGCCATGGCCATGCCGGTGGCGATCAGCATCATGTCCGGGAGCATCGAGACCATGCCGACGCAGCCCTTGGTGCGGTCGCCGAAGTGCACGTTGCCGTCGCGGCCGCGGGTGATGCCGTCGGCGCGGCCCATGTACTGGGCGAAGATGCGCCACGGCTCGACGCCGCGGATGATGTGCGCCGCGAGGTCGCGGTGGAGGATGCACAGGCGGTCCTGCGCGGCCATCGCCCAGGTCGCGCCGGCGGACACCGCCTCCTGGCCGAAGCCGTCGTAGAAGCTCCCCGGCACCTTGCCCTGCCGGTAGAGCGTCATCGCTCGTTCTTCGATCCCCCGCATCATGAGCATCGCGCGCAGAAGACCGGTGCGGTCTTCCGTCGTCAGGTGCTCGGAAACGTCCGGAGGTATTTCGGTTCGGGCGGTTTCGGTCGCCATGTGGCGTGTCTCTCCTTCGCGGTTTCTATGCGCCCTCCCCAGGATCGCCGGGGCCTGCGCCGGTCCGGACGGGCGGGATCTCCGCCGCTGTCCGGTCACCGTTGAGCGTACGGCATGGCGGGTTATCGTTGACGGCGACGATGGTCGAGTCCGATCGGTGGCGGCGCCTGCGATGGCGGTTGCGCGGGGCCTGGCAGTGGCCGACCTTCGCCCTGCTGACGGTGCTCGACGCGCTGCTCGTGGCGTGGCTCCCGTTCCAGGGTGAAGGCGGCGACGCGGTCGGCGCGGTGCTGATCGTCGGCTTCTTCAACCTGCTCGCGGTGGCCGTCGTGGCGCCGTTTCTGGGGATGGCGCTGCGCCGCCGGCGGCGCGACCTCCCGCTGGTGATCGCGCGCGACTACGCGGGGACCGCGCTGCTCGTGACGATCTTCCTGGCACTGCTCGTGGGCGGGTTGCTGCACCGCGGCCCGCGCGTGGACCAGCAGAACGCCCGCGCCGCGGGGGAGACGGCCGTGCGCGACTGGCTCGCGCGCGAAGAGCCCGCGTTCGCGCCCATCACGCTCGTGGACACCCGCGAGCTCGAGCCCGACCGCTACCGCGCCTGCGCCTACATCGCCGCCGAGCGACTCCCGATCTGCCTGTTCGTCAACACGGACCAGTCCCCGCCGGGACTGATCCGGGACACCGAACGCCTGCCCAACCGGTCTTAGAGCACCAAGCGGAGCGGCTGCTGGAGGTACTCGCGGATGCGGCCGAGGAACTCCGCGGCTTCGGCGCCGTAGAGGATGCGGTGGTCGCAGGTGAGTGTGAGCTCCATGACGGTGCGGATCGCGAACTCGCCGTCGCGGACCACGGGGGTCGGCGTCAGCTCGCCGACGGCCAGGATTGCGGCCTGCGGCGGGTTGAGCACGGCCACGAAGCGCTTGATGCCGTACATCCCGAGGTTCGAGATCGTGAACGTGCCCGCGGAGAGCTCGGGCGGCGTGATCTTGCCCTCGCGCACGCGCTCGGCGACGCGGCGCGCCTCCTCGGCGATCTGGCCGAGGCTCTTCTTGTCGGCGTCGAACACGGTGGGCACGACGAGCGCGTCCTGCCCGGCCACCGCGACGCCGACGTTCACGCGCGAGTAGAGCTCGAACTGCCCGTCGCGGTAGGCGCCGTTCGCGCGCGGGAAGTCCTTCAGGGCGAGCGCTGAGGCCTTGATCACGAAGTCATTGAAGGAAGGAACGCCGCCCCCGCCCACCCCGTCGCCGGCCACGGCCTTGAGCTGCTGACGGAGGTTGACGGCCTCGTCCATGTCGACCTCGAGCGTCATCACGAAGTCCGGCGCGGTGGCCTTGGACTCCGCCATCCGCCGCGCGACCGTGCGCTGCAGGCGGGAGAGCTCGACTTCCTCGATCTCGCCACGGCCCTGGTCGGCCGAGCGCTGCTTCTTCGGCGCCTCTGGCTCTTCCTGCTTGTCCTCGAGGTCGGCCTTGACGATCCGCCCGCCGGGGCCGCTGCCCTCGATGGTGGAGAGGTCGACGCCTTTTTCCTCGGCGATCCGGCGCGCGATCGGGGACGCCTTGACGCGCTCGCCTTCGTCCTCGGCCGGCGCCTCCTCCTCCTCGGATGGCGCTTCCTCTTCCGGCTCGTCGCCGGAGTCCTCGTCTTCGGCTTCCTCTTCGTCGTCCTCTTCGCCCTCGTCCTCGTCGTCGGCGGCCTCGTCCGCCGCGCCGTCGTCGCCCTGGTCCTCGGCCTCTTCCTCCTCGTCGGCCTCGGTCGCTTCTTCGTCTTCTTCGTCGTCGTCGGAGGACCCGCCGCCGCCCTCGCCGAGCTTGCAGATCGTCTCGCCCACGGGCAGCGTGTCGCCCTCTTGAGCGACGATCTCGAGCGTGCCGGCCTCGTCGGCCTCGTAGGTCATGTTGGCCTTGTCCGTCTCGATCTCGACCAGCTCTTCGCCCTTGGAGACCTCATCTCCATCGGACTTGAGCCACTTGAGGATCGTGCCCTCTTCCATCGAGTCCGACAGGCGGGGCATGGCGACGTCTGACATGCGCAGCAGTATTACCCGGACGGGAGGGTGAATCGAAACACGGTGCCGCCACCCTCGCGCCCGTCGACCCAGATCCGCCCGCCGTGGCGCTCGACGATCTTGCGGCAGACGGCGAGGCCGATGCCCGTGCCTTCGTAGGCCTCGCGCTCGTGCAGGCGCTGGAACATCTCGAAGACGTGCTCCCGGTTCTCGGGCGCGATGCCGATGCCGCCGTCGGCGACCGCGATCTGCGCCATGCCGTGCGCCTCGCCCTCGGCGCGCACCCACACCTGGGCGCGACCGTTGCCGTGGAACTTGAGCGCGTTCGCGACGAGGTTCTGCAGCAGCCGCTCGAGCTGCGCGCGGTTGCCCATCACCACCGGCAGGTCGCTGATCTCGATGTCTGCCCCGGATTCGACCATCGCGGCGGCGAGCGAGCGCAGGACGTCGGCGGTCACACCGGAGAGCTCCACCGGCTCGGCCGGCTCCTCACCGCTGCCCGCCCGCGAGTACTCGAGCAGGCCCTCGATCAGCGTCCGCATGCGCGCGGCGCCGTCGACGGCGTACTCGATGAATTCGTCCGCGTCCCGGTCCAGCCGGCCCCGGTAGCGGCGGCGCAGCAGCCCGAGGTAACTGGACACCATCCGCAGCGGCTCGGACAGGTCGTGCGAGGCGATGTAGGCGAACTGGGAGAGCTCGGTGTTGGAGCGCTCGAGCGCCTCGGCGGCCTCGCGTTCCTCGGTGACGTCGGTGAACGAGACCACGATCGTGTACGGCGGGTCACGGTCGGTCTCGACGGCGTGCGTGGAGACGGCGAGCCAGCGCGTCTCGCCCCGCCGTCGCCGCAGTCCGGCGACGATCGACACCTGCGGCTCACCGGTCGTCGCCGTGATGAACAGTGGGGTCTCGCGCGTCGGCAAGGGCTGGCCGTCGGCGTCGATGAAGGACCACTCGGCGTGCCCGTAGCCGGTGAGCACCTCTTCGGGATGCATGCCGAGGATGCGGGTCGCGCTGGGGTTCGCGGTGATCATCTGACCGTTGCGGTCGATCATCACCACCCCTTCCTCCAGCGATTGGACGAGTGACCGGAACGCCTCGCGGTCACGTGCGGAAGCACGCCACGTCGCCAGGCAGACGAGCGACAGCGCGCCGATGAACGCGGCGTGCACGAGCCCCCAGCGCCAGGGCGAGTTCGCCTCGTCGTAGTCGACGACCTCGGCGGTCACCGCCTGCTGGATCAGCACGTACACCACGGCGGTCGCGAACGGCAGCCAGTCCTCGTACAGCGACAGCGCCGCGACCATCACGAAGAAGTGGAAGTACGCCTGCGTCAGTCCGCCTGTGATGTGCACGATCAGCGCGCTGCACGAGAGCAGGCCGACCGTCACGATCAGCGACTGCACGCGCCGGCTGCCGCGCTGGAGCTGCGCGATGATCGCGAAGAAGGTCGGCGTGAACAGGTCCAGCGCGGCCTGGTCGACACCTTGGTCGAACAGCAGCGTGATGATCGGGATCGCGACGACGTGCGCCCACAGCAGCCACCGCAGCGCCCGCTGGCGGGACTGCCATTCCGCTTCGGGCAAGGCTCCGCCATGCGGCAGGACGGCACCGAGGTGC
Organism: Solirubrobacter taibaiensis; assembly: GCA_027587225.1. Lineage (GTDB taxonomy): Bacteria > Actinomycetota > Thermoleophilia > Solirubrobacterales > Solirubrobacteraceae > Solirubrobacter > Solirubrobacter taibaiensis. Next base: position 71,492 of record JAPDDQ010000025.1, on the reverse strand, counting down.
CGGGCCGCGTCCCGGAGTCCGCGATCGCCTGGGCCGCTCAACGCGACCCAAAGATTAGATGCACTCAGGGCAACGACCGACGATCGGGAAATGGCCGAAGCTCGCGTCGAACCCCGACGCCTCCTTCACGGCCGCTCGGATCCGGCTCAGCGCGTCCGGTTCGAGGGCCGTCGAGCGGCCGCAGGTCTCGCAGGTCGCCCACCCTCCGCTGCGCATCGCGAGGGCGTAGCGGCCGGGCCCGTGGCCGAGATGGACGTGGCGCACGATCCCGATCGTCTCGAGCGCGTCGAGGTTGCGGTAGGTCGACGCGATGTCGGCGCCGGCGGCGATTTCCTCGGCCGTCAGCGGCTGGTCGGCGTTCAGGAGCGCATCGAGCACGTTGCGGCGTGCGCTGGAGACGCGCATCCCGTGCGCGCGGACGGTGTTGAGCAGGGCGGCGGCGGTCATGTTGCCGTCCCATAGCGCCGCTGAAGGCGGTTTGGATCACCGCAGCGCACGACGAACGCGCTGGGCCTGCCATGGCCAGCCGTCGAGGCCGTGCTCGAGTGCGCGCTCGAACTCTCGGCGTCCGTTCTTCCCCGCAGCCGCCTTGGCCAGTCCTGCATGGGCCAGCCAGAGCGGGTCGACCGCGCCGTCACGGAGCGCGAGGCGGGCGTAGCGAAGGCCTTCCCGCGGCTTTCCGGCGCGGGTCAGCGCCCACCCGAGCGCGTCCGCGGCCCGGGCGCTCGGGGCGGCGTTGTAGCCGCCGCGGGCGAGTGCGACCGCCATATCGGCGTCGCCGTGATCGGCCTCGAACACGGCGAGCTCGACGTCCGTGTCCACGCCCGCCGCGTCGAGCAGCCGACGCTGTGCGGTCACGAGCGCGAAGGTGCGTTGCGCCGGTTTTCCGGCCGCCAGCTGCGCCTCGCCGAGCGCGATGACGTACTCGGGGAGCGGGAGCCGGGCGACGAGTCGCTCGAGGCGGGCGATCGCCGCGTCGAGGCCGGGCGAGTCCACGGCCGCGGGCGCGGCGCCGGCCCGCGCCGTCGCGGCGTCCAGCCGTGCGAGGCCCAGCTCGGCGCCGGCGTGGCCCGGGACCAGCGCGAGCGCCTGCGCGAAGGCGCGCTTCGCCGCGGCGGGCCGGCCGCGGCGCCGCTCCAGCTCGCCGAGCTGTGCGCTCACGTACGCGACGTTCTCCGCCGCCGGACCGCCCGCGGCCACGGCGAGGCGCATCGCCTCGACCGCGCCCGGCAGGTCCCCGCGCAGCTCACGCACGTACGAGACCCGTGCGTAGCCGGCCAGGTTCGGGCGGCGGTCGATCATCGCCTGCAGCTCACGCTCGGCCTCATCCAGACGGCCCAGCTCCACGAGCGCGTCGACGCGGATCGGCGCACCGATCGTGCCGGCCCGCGCGCCCCATGTCAGGGCGCGCGTGAAGTCGTGGCGGGCGAGCGCGAGCTCCCCCGCCGTCGCGAAGGCCTCCTCGGTCCTCGGCGTACCGAGGACCGTTTCAGCCTTCGCGTAGTACGACGGGTCAGCCGTCTCGCGCGCTCGTTGCAGGTAGGCCTCCGCCAACGCGGGCCGGAGGTCGCTGCGGCCGCCCCGGACTGCGCGTTGCAGTCCGGGGATGTCGGTGGTCGTGCCGGTGAGCACGGGCCGCTCGACCGGCACCGCCGGATCAGAGCCCCGGGCGAACACCGCCACCGCGACCGCGAAGGCCGCCACCACAACGAGCGCGCGCCGCATCATCCGACCGGCGGCTGCGGGACGGGGGCGTGCGCGGGCTCGATGCGCCCGAACTTCGCCGCGAACCCGCTGTCGGGCAGCGCGACGTACGGGAACGTCGTGCGGAACGGCTTCTCGTTCATGTCGACGCCGTCACCGAGCGGGATCTGCTTGCCGCCCTGTTCGGGCTTGAGCAGCGCGCCGGCGATCACGCGCAGCTCGATGTCGACGACATCGTCGGCCAGCCGGCGGCCGTTCGGGAACCCGGCGATGTCATTCGCGAGCACGCCGAAGCGGTTGGGGTTGGCGGACGGCGGCACGCCGAGGTTGAACTTCAGCGTGTCGGCCGGGACCGCGTCCTTCGCGATCTGCGTGAGGCCGGGCACGCCGGTGAGCAGCGCCTGCACGATGTCCGTGCGGCCGGACTCCTTGATGCCCAGCCCGAACAGCTGGTTGAGAATCCGCGCCGGCTCCGGTGCGAGCGCGCCCGCGCCGAAGTTCTTCAAGTCGTCCTTGGGTTCCGTCGCGTTGTAGAGATCCTTCGCCCCGATCGGCACGACGACCTCGTTGATGAGCGGGTTGCCGAGGCGGCTGACCTGCACCCAGTCCACCTTGGCCTTGCCGTTGCGCTTGACCTTGACGGCCTTGCGCTCGGTCGTCGTCCAGAGGCCGACCACCGCATTGCGTGCGGTCGGACCGGACACCATCCGCCGGTCGCGCGTGACTTCGGACTGCGGGATCTGCAGCGCGAACGAATGGACGTTGAAGCCGGAGACGTCGTCGTTGCCGCCGCCCTGGTTGCCGAGGCCGATCGCGGGACGGCCCGGCTTGTCGATGTTGATGCCGTCGAAGATCGAGCCGAGGTCGACGAAGAACGCGTCGTCGGCCGGGCCGACGAACGTCTTCCCGCCTCCGGGCAGCCCACGCACGGCCTGTCCGGACAGCCGCGCGTAGTCCGGCGTCGTCTTCGGCCCGACGTTGTCCGGCGCGACCGGCACGTTCTGCGCGATCCGGTCCTCGTCCACGACCTTCCCGTTGCGCAGGCGCTCGCGGTACAGGTTGTAGGTCTGGACGAAGTTGAGGTTCTTGTCGCTGATGTTGTTGACGGGCGGGACCGCGTACAGGAACGAGCCGGGGATCCGGAACTCGTTCTTGAACTCCCAGCGGTAGGCGACGTCCTCGACGCCGTCGCCCGTGTTGTCGATCTTGACGTAGTAGTGCGCTTCGGGATCGAGCTTGCCGAAGTACGGCCCGCCCGCCGGGTTCTGCAGCGGAACCCAGTTGGAGATCACGGTCAGCTTGCCGGGCGCGTCGGGCGCGGTGAAGGCATACAGGTCCGTGTTGTCAGCGCTCGGGTCGAGCATGATGCGCGGGGCCTCGCGATGCGAGGAGCCGAGCACGCTGGTGGTAGCCAGCGTGCCGGCCGCGAGGGCGGCGACGGTCGCCGCCCCCAGCAGGGCTGTCCTCATTTGGGGCACTCCTGAGGTTGGGGTCGCCGTCCTCTACGCGGGACCCCCGCCGCGCGGTTATAAGACTTCCGGCACCGCGGTTGCGCTTAGAAGAGCGACCGCACCGTCTCGATGATCTGCGGCTCGTGCGGGAACGCGATCTGCTCGAGCGGCTTGGAGTACGGCATCGGCAGATCCAGGCCGGTGACGCGCTTGATCGGGGCGTCCAGATGATCGAACGCGTGCTCCTGGATGAGCGCGGCGAGGTTGGCGCCGACGCCGCCGTGCGGCCAGCCCTCCTCCACGATCACGCAGCGGTTCGTCTTGCGGACCGAAGCCAGGATCGTGTCCAGGTCCAGTGGGCGCAGCGTGCGCGGGTCGATCACCTCGGCCTCGATGTCGTGCTCCTCCGAGAGTTCCTTCGCCGCTTCCTGCGCGGTGATGGCCATCCGCGAGATGCCGACGATCGTCACGTCCGTGCCCTCGCGCCGGATCGCCGCCTTGCCGAACTCGACGAGCTCGTCCTCGCCCTCGGGCACCTCGCCCTTGCCGCCGTAGAGCGACTCGTGCTCGATGAACACGACCGGGTTGTCGTCGCGGATCGCCGCCTTCAGCAGGCCCTTGGCGTCCGCGGGCGTGGAGGGCACGGCGAGCAGCATGCCCGGCACGTGCAGGTAGATCGCTTCGAGGCAGTGGCTGTGCGTCGGCCCGAGCTGGTGCCCGGCGCCCTGCGGCATCCGGACCACCATCGGCACCGTCACCTGGCCGTTGAACATGTACGGGATCGCGGCCATGTGATTGACGATCTGGTCCATCGCGAGCAGGCTGAAGTTGACCGTCATCAGCTCGACCACCGGCCGCAGCCCCGTCATCGCGGCGCCGACGCCGACGCCCACGATCGTGTTCTCGGAGATCGGCGTGTCCCGCACGCGCTTGTCCCCGAACTCCTCCAGCAGGCCTTCGGTGACCTTGAACGCGCCCTGGAAGACGCCGATGTCCTCGCCGATGATGAACACGCGCTCGTCGCGCGTCATCTCCTCGTGCAGCGCCTGGTTGAGCGCCTCGCGGTAGCGGAGCTCAGCCACGGACCTGGTCCCCGGTCACGTACACGTGGTCGTAGATCGACTCCGCGGTGGGGAAGTCGGACTCCTCCGCGAACTCCACGGCTGCGTCGATCGTCTGGGTGGCTTCCTCGTCCAGCTTTTCCAGGTCGACGTCGTCGAGCTTGGCCGCGAACGTCTCGATCGGGTCGTGCTTTTCCCGCCACTCCTTGACGTCGTCCTTCTCCCGGTACTCCTCGGGGTCGGCCATCGAGTGGCCGGCGAAGCGGTACGTCATGGCCTCGACGAGGATCGGCGTGCGGTCGGCGCGCACCTTCTCGATCGCCTCGCTCAGCACCTCGTAGGTGTCGCCGACGTCCATCCCGTCGCAGCGCAGGCCGGGCACGCCGTAGCCCTCGCCGCGCTTGTGCAGGTCGGGCTGTGCGGCGTGGCGCTCGAGCGCGGTGCCCATCCCGAACTGGTTGTTGGTGACCATGAAGACCACCGGCAGCTTCCAGAGCGCGGCGATGTTGAGCGTCTCGCCGAACGTGCCCTGGTTCGCCGCGCCGTCGCCGAACACGCACACGGTGACCTCTTCGGTCTCGCGGTAGTCGGAGCTCAACGCGATCCCCGCGGCGAGCGGGAGGTTGCCGCCGACGATCCCGTAGCCGCCCATGAAGCGCTTCTCGGCGTCGAACATGTGCATGGAACCGCCACGGCCGCCGGAGACACCGGTCGCCTTGCCGAACAGTTCGGCCATCACGAGCTTCGGATCGGTCCCGCGGGCGAGCGCGTGCCCGTGCGAGCGGTACGTGCTGATCAGGTAGTCCTCGTCGCGCATCGCCCGCACGGCGCCGACGATCGTCGCCTCCTCACCGATCGCCAGGTGCAGGAAGCCGCCGACCTTGTTCTTCGCGTACATCTGGCCCGCGCGTTCCTCGAAGCGCCGGATCAACACCATCGTCTTCAGCCACTGGAGTGCTTCGTCGAGCCCTTCCGCCATGCGGGTCCCCTACCCGTGCAGCGGCGCGGTAACGCGGCGGTGTTGACATGCCGAACGTCCACTGAAGGGGGAGACGATGAAGGCGCTGGTATTCGGCGGCCCGGGACAACGCTCGTGGGACACCGCTGACGATCCGGGCATCAAGGACCCGACGGACGTGATCGTCAAGGTCGACACCACGACGATCTGTGGCACCGACCTGCACATCCTCAAGGGCGACGTGCCCGCGGTGACCGAGGGGCGAATCCTCGGCCACGAGGCGGTCGGGACCGTCGTGGAGACGGGCGCGGCCGTGTCGTCGTTGAAGGAGGGCGACCGCGTGCTCGTGCCCGCGATCACGTCCTGCGGGCGCTGCGGGCCCTGCAAGGCGGGGATGGCGGCGCACTGCGAGGCGGTGGGCGGGATCGGCTGGATCTTCGGCCACCTGATCGACGGCGTGCAGGCCGAGTTCGCGCGGGTGCCGTTCGCCGAGACGTCCGTGCATCACGTGCCGGAGGGTGTCTCCGACGAGCAGGTGCTGTTCCTCGCCGACATCCTGCCGACGGGCTACGAGATCGGCGTCCAGAACGGCCGCGTGCAGCCGGGCGACACGATCGCCGTGGTCGGTGCCGGGCCGGTCGGCCTCGCCGCGATGATGACCGCCGCGATCGCGGGCGCGGGGCGGATCATCGCCGTCGACATGGCAGAGTCGCGGCTCAAGCACGCGCAGAACTTCGGGGCAACGCACACGGTGGTCGGTGGCGACGACGCCGAGCGCCAGATCCTCGAGATCACCGGCGGCGCCGGCGTCGACGTGGCGATGGAGGCGGTCGGCATCCCGGGGACGTTCGACCTGTGCACGCGGATCGTGCGCGCGGGCGGCACCGTGGCCAACATCGGCGTGCACGGCGCGCCGACGACGCTGCACCTCGAGGACCTGTGGATCAAGAACATCACGATCACCACCGGCCTCGTCAGCGGCACCACGATCCCGACGCTGCTCAAGCTCGCCCGCGACGGGAAGATGGAGGCCGAGAAGCTCGGCACCCACCACTTCGCGCTCGGCGAGATCGAGCAGGCCTACGACGTGTTCGCCGCCGCGGGCGAACACGACGCGTTGAAGGTGGTGCTGCGGGGGTAGCTCCCGCCGATGCGCACCTGGACCGCGGACTCCGATGCCCCGGCGGCGATCGCCTGGGCCCTGATGGTGCGCCCCGGTGTCTGGTCGAGCTGGGCGCCGCACGTCCGCGGCGCCTGGGGGCTCGGGACGCCGGAGGTGCAGGCGGGCGCGCGCGGCGCGGCCCGCCTGCTGGGCGTGATCCCGGTGCCGGCGAAGATCACGGCGAAGTCCGAGTACTCATGGACGTGGCGCGTCGGTCCGGCGGTGATGGTCCACCGCGTGCAGCCACGCGGCACCGGCTGTGTCGTGGCGATCGACCTCAGCGCCCCCGGTCCGCTGGAACCGGCGCTGGCGGCGACCTACGGTCCGGTGATCCAGGTGATGCTGAACAACCTGGCCCGCGTCGCTAGCTGAGCTCGTAGCGGCGCCAGTGCTCGACGAACTCGTCCGCTTCCATCCGGGCGAGGTCGGCGCGGAGCGCGCGGGCGAGCTTGCCCGTGTCGCGCGGGCGGGTGTCCCAGAACAGGATCGTCTCGCCGGTGTCGATCTCGATCACCTCGACCTGCTCGAGCTTGTCCGACGGCCGGAAGAAGCGTCCCTGCCGGTGGACGAGCAGCTCGTAGGCGCGGTTGGCCCGCATCAGGCGACCGGGATCGCGCGCTCGCCGACGAGAACCTCGCCGTCGACCCAGATGGCGGGCACGGTGTCGACGCCGTCGGCCGCTGCACGTGCGTGCGACTCCTCCAGCGCCCGCTTGGTCGTGCCCAGCTCGACGCCCTTGATCACGGCGTGCGGGTGCATCTCACACGCGGCGGCCGCGAGCAGCACGTTGTCCGGCTGGCTCAGGTCACGCCCGGCGGCGAAGGCCTGGCGGAGCGCCGCGAGCGAGAAGGCCACGCCGCGGCCGATCCACTTCGCGTATGTGGCGGCGAGCGTGGCCCAGGTGATGTCGGAGACCGGGAACGGCTCCGGCCAGCGGATCGGCATCACACCGAGCGTGGCCGCCCGGCGCGCCACGTCCTCCTGGTAGGACGCGACCTCCTCCGCGCAGCGGAACGCCGGCGAGCCGAAGCTCACCGGGATCCACTCCGGGACCTCGCCCACCGCGTGGAGCGCTCGTTCGGCAACGAGGTAGCTCTCGGGGGAGGCGAGGTCGTAATAGAAGCGCGGTTGTTGGCTAGCCGTGGATGAGCCAGCCGTCTGCGGCACGCGCAGCCTCCATCACACCTTCCGACAGGGTCGGATGGCCGTGGACGATGCGCGCCACCTCGGCATAGCCGCCTTCGAGCGCCTTGGCGTTGACCAGCTCTTGGATCAGCTCGGTGGCCTTGGCGCCCACGATGTGGCCGCCGACCAGCTCGCCGTACTTCTTGTCGCCGATGATCTTGATGACGCCACCGCGGTCGCCGTAGACCGTGCCGGCGCCGACGGCGCCGTACTGGATCTTGCCGACCACGACGTCCATGCCGGCGTCGCGCGCCTGCTGCTCGGTGAGGCCGAAGCTGGCGACGTTCGGCGTGCAGAACGTCGCGCGCGGGATGTCGACGTACTCGATCGGGTGCGTCTTCATGCCGGCCGCGTCCTCGACGGCGATGACGCCTTCGTCGCTGGCCTTGTGCGCGAGCGCGGGGCCGGGGACGAGGTCGCCGATGGCGTAGACCTTCTCGACCGACGTGCGCAGCGCGCCGTCGACCTCGATCAGGCCGCGGTCGGTGAGCTTGACGCCCGCCTTGTCCAGGCCGAGCGCCTCGACGTCCGGGCCGCGGCCGGCCGCGATGATCAGGTAGTCCGCCTCGTCGGTCTTGTCGCCGTAGGAGAACGTGACCTTGTCGTCGTGGGACTCGACGTTCTCTACCGGCACGCCGAGGTTGATCTTGATGTTCTGCTTGGCGAGCGTGCGGCCGGCGACCTTGGAGATGTCGGCGTCCTCGGTCGGGAGCACGCGGTCGAGCATCTCGAACAGCAGGACCTCGGTGCCGAGGCGTCCATAGGCGGAGGCGATCTCGGAACCGGAAGCGCCGGCGCCGAGCACGGCGATCTTCTTCGGCAGCTCGGGCAGGGCCCACGCTTCCTCGGTGCCGATCACGCGGCCGCCGAAGGTCGTACCGGGGACGGGCTTCGGGACGGAGCCGGTGGCGAGGATGATCGCCTTCGACGCCTGGTAGACGTCGTCGCCCACCTTCACGCCGCCGTCGGAGAGCGATGCCTCGCCCTCGATGACGTCGATCTTGTTCTTCTTCATGAGGCCGGCCACGCCGCCGGTGAGGGTCTTGACGACCTTCTCCCGACGCGCGGAGACCTTGGAGAAGTCGACTTCGCGGCTCGGAACGTCGATGCCGAACTCGTCGGCTTCGTCGATCTCGGAGAGGATGTCCGCGACGCGCAGGACGGCCTTGGCCGGAATGCAGGCGTAGTTCAGGCAGCGCCCGCCGACCTTGTCCTTCTCCACCACGGCGGTCTTCATCCCGAGCTGGGCGGCACGGATCGCGGCGACATACCCACCCGGCCCGGAGCCGATGACGATGCAGTCATATTGCTCAGGCATAAGTGGGCGGGCACGTTAGCGCTTAGGTCGCAAACAACACCACGGCAACGATCGTGGCGACCGCGACGACGACCCAGCGCAGCACTTCCGAGGGCACGCGGCGGCCGTACTTCGCCGCCACCTGCGCGCCGATCACCGAGCCGACGGCGATGAGGCCGACCGCCTCCCAGGCCACGTCCGCGACCGCGATGAACAGGATCGCCGCGACCGCGTTCGCCACGCCCGCGAGCACGTTCTTGAGCGCGTTCAGCCGCTGCAGGTCGTCCGGCAGACAGAAGCGCAGCAGCGACATCAGGATGATCCCCTGGGCCGCGCCGAAGTAGCCGCCGTAGATGCCGGTCGCGAACGAGGCGGTCGTCGCCGCCGTCGTGTGCTCGGCGTCGGCGTTCGCCGACGGCGTCTTCTTGATCGCCATCAGCACAGCGGCGAGCAGGATCAGGATCGGGACGACCGCGTCGAACACGGACTCCGGCAGCGTCAGCAGCAGGATGCCGCCGAGCAGCGCGCCCGCCGCTGTCCCGCAGGCGAGGATGCCCGCGCGCCGCCATTGGCCGCGCATCTCGCGCCGGTAGCCGATCACGCCGGAGATGCCCCCGGGCACGAGCCCGATCGTGTTCGAGACGTTCGCGGTCACGGACGGGTAGCCGACGGCCAGCAGTGTCGGGAACGTGATCAGCGACCCGGAGCCGACGATCGTGTTCACCCCGCCCGCCGCGAACCCGGCCGCGGCGACCGCGATCGCCTCGGCGAGCGTCACTGCTGGGGCACCTGCAGGCGCGCCATGACACGGATGAGCAGCCAGAACACCGGGCCGCTGATCGCGATCACGGCCAGCGCGGCCACGGCCGCGAGGACGGTGCTGGCGAACAGGAGCGAGAGTGCGGCGAAGACGATCGCGAGCGCGAGCAGCGCCTCCACGAGCACCACGACCGCGTAGATCCGCGCCCATAGCCCGCCCGCGAGCGCCAGGCCGCCGATCGCGAACACAGCTGCGTAGAGGTAGTGCTCCTCGGTGGCGGCGAGGATCGCGTTCGCGCCGCAGATGAGCAGCACGACCACGACGGCGAGCACGAGCCCGAGCGGACGCTCGTCCGGCCCGAGCGGCGTGAGCTGTGCGCGGATCGCCTCATCCCGGGCGCGCCCGCGGGCGTACCCGCGCCGCATGCCGGCCTCTTTGGCGGCCGCGCGCTCGGCGGCGGTGTCGCGCCGCGTGGTCTTCTGCTCGGCGGCGAAGTCGCGCCGTGCCTGCTCGCGCGCCGCGGCGAGGCCAGCCGCCTCGTCGTACGGCGCGGCCGCCGCCTCGGCGCCGTCCGGCAGCTCGTCCTCGTGCGGCCGCTCAGTGTCCGGCACGTGCGGGCTCCTCCAGCGCGGCTCGCAGCTCCCGCGCGGCGACCTCCGGGTCTTCGGCCTCGGTCAGCGCGCGCACGACGACGATCCGCGTCGCCCCGCGCTCGACCACCTCGTGCACGTTGCTCGCGTCCAGGCCGCCGATCGCGAACCACGGCTTGGCCACCGTGCTCGCGGCGTGCGCGACGTAGTGCAGGCCCGCGGCCGGGCGGCCCGGCTTGGTCGGCGTGGCGTGCACCGGTCCCACCGCGACGTAGTCCACGTCCGGGTCGGCGTCCGCGGCGGCGGCCTGCGCGGGCTCGTGCGTCGAGCGGCCCAGGATCCGGTCCGGCCCGATCAGCGCGCGCGCCTCGGCCGGCGTCTGGTCGTCCTGGCCGACGTGCACGCCGTCCGCTTGGACCGTCTCCACCAGGTCGGGCCGGTCGTTGAGGATGAACAGCGCGTCGTGGCCGACGAAGGCGCGCGCCGCTTCGACCAGGCCGGCGTCGTCCAAAGACTTGTCGCGCAGCTGCACGAGATCGACGCCGCCGCGCACCGCGGCGGCGATCCACTCTCGGGAGCGCGCCGGGCAGACGAGATACAGGCGCGCGGTGGACAGACGCTCGCGTGGGGTCACCCACCAGGGGATACCATGAACCCCAGAACACGGGAGCCCGCAATCGGGCTGAGAGGGCGCCAGCGGGGCGCCGACCGTCGAACCTGATCCGGGTCGTGCCGGCGTAGGGAGGCAAGTCGTACCAGTGTCATCGCAGTCAGAGAGCTTCGACGTCGCCGTCGTCGGTGGCGGGCCGATCGGGCTGGCGTGCGCGTGGAAGGCCGAGGAACGTGGCGCGCGCGTGGTCGTGATCGACGCGGGCGAGCCGGGCGCGTGGCACGTCGCCGCGGGGATGCTCGCGCCGACGTCCGAGGTGGACTTCGGCGAGCACGCGCAGCTGCAACTCGGGCTGGAGAGCGCGCGCCGCTACGAGGCGTTCTGCGACGCGCTGGAGGAACCGGGGTACCGGCGCGTGGGCACGCTGTGCGTCGCGCGGGACCGCGACGAGGCGGAGGCGCTCGACCGCCTGGCGGAGTTCCGCCGCGGGCTCGGGTTGCCGGTCGAGCGCTTGCGGCCGTCGCAGGCTCGACGGCTGGAGCCGGCTTTGGCGCCGACCGTCCGCCTCGCGCTGGACATCGCGTCCGACCATTCCGTCGACCCGCGGATGTTGGTCGCCGCACTCCGGCGCAAGGTCACGCACATCTGGGACGCCGCCCGCGCGACCGCGTTGAAGGTCGAGGGCGACCGCGTGACCGGCGTGATCACGCCCGAGGGCACGGTGCTCGCCGACCAGGTGGTCGTGGCGACGGGCGTGGACTCGGCTCGGTTGGGGATGCCGGACGCGGCGCGCGTGCCCGTCCGCCCGGTCAAGGGCCAGGTCCTGCGGCTGCGCGACCCGGCCGGTCCCGGGCTCGTGGAACGCACGATCCGCGGTGCTGACGCCTACTTCGTCCCGCGCGGCGACGGCCGCTACGTGCTCGGCGCCACGATGGAAGAGCGCGGCTGGGACGTACAGCCGACCGCCGGTGGCGTCTACGAGCTGCTGCGCGATCTCTCCGAGCTGGTCCCGGGCATCTTCGAGCTCGAGATCGAGGAGCTGATCGCCGGCCTGCGGCCCGCGACGCCCGACAACCTGCCCGCGATCGGCCCGGGCACTTTGGACGGGCTCGTCTGGGCGACGGGGCACTTCCGCAACGGGATCCTTTTGACGCCCGTCACCGCCGACCTCGTCGCGGGCGTGCTCGCCGGCGAGTCGCTGCCGGACTGGGCGCAGCCCGCCAACCCCCAACGCTTTGCCGGAGTCACCGCATGAACGTCGTGTTGAACGGAGAACCGCGCGAATTCCGCGACGGCGCCACGGTCGAGGCCGCGTTGGAGGCACTCGACCTGCCGGGGGCAGGGCGCGGCGTCGCGGTCGCCGTGGACGCGGAAGTCGTCCCGCGCGGCCAATGGGGGAAGACCACGTTGCACGAAGGCGCGCGGGTGGAGATCCTGCGCGCGATCCAGGGGGGATGACATGGCTGTCACCGACATCGACGCACTGACCATCGGCGGGAAGACCTTCGGCTCGCGGCTGCTGCTCGGCACCGGCGGGTTCCGGTCATTGGACGCGTTGGCGGGCGCGCTGGAGGTGAGCGGCTCGGAGCTCGTCACGGTGGCGTTGCGCCGGATCGACCCGGCCCAGCACGGCTCGATCGTCGACGTGCTCGACCGCGCCGGCGTCCAGCTGCTCCCGAACACCGCGGGCTGCTTCACCGCCCGCGACGCCGTCCTCACCGCCAAGATGGCCCGCGAGGCCTTCGAGACCGACTGGGTCAAGCTCGAGGTGATCGGCGACGAGCGCACGCTCTTGCCCGACGCGGTGGCGTTGCTGGAAGCGGCCGAGGAGCTCGTCGACGACGGCTTCATCGTCCTGCCCTACACCAACGACGATCCCATCCTGGCCCGTCGCCTGGAGGACGTCGGCTGCGCGGCGGTCATGCCGCTCGGCTCCCCGATCGGGTCCGGCCAGGGGCTGCTGAACACCTACAACCTGCGGCTGATCCAGCAGAACGCCGGCGTCCCCGTGGTGTTGGACGCGGGCATCGGGACCGCCTCGGATGCGGCGTTGGCGATGGAGCTCGGCTTCGACGCCGTGCTGTGCGCCACGGCGATCTCCCGCGCCGAAGACCCGGACACGATGGCGCGAGCGATCCGGTTGGGCGTGGAAGCCGGCCGCCTGGCGTATCGCGCGGGTCGGATTCCTCGGCGCCTCTACGCGCAAGCGTCCACCCCTGAAGACGGCTTGCCGGAGTACTAATTGGCACAGAGTTTTCGCAAACGCGTGTAGATCCGGAACAGCAGGGCGCGCAAGGATCGGGGGGTGAGGTCGCAAACATCCGCTCAGCGGACCTTTCCGACCGCACCCCACATCGATCAGGCCATTTCGGCGTTCGCGAATCGCCAGCACGGGCTGATCACGACCGCCCAGCTCACTCTCGCCGGCCTGAACAGCGCGATGATCGGGAGGCGAGTCGAGTCGGGGCGACTCCGGAGGGTCTATCGCGGCGTGTTCTCGGTCGGCCCGCTCTCCCGCGACGCCCAGCTCATGGCCGTCGCCCTCCTCGGCGGCCCGAAAACCCTGATCAGCCACTGGGCGGGAGCTGAACTTCTGGAGGTCACGAGGCGCCGCGCCTCCCTTATCGATGCCCTTGTCCCGAGCAAACGCCAGTCCCCGCCCGGCACACGCCTGCACAGAGCCACCATCCACCCCCGCGACCGCACCGACCGCAAAGGCATCCCCGTCACCACCGTCGCCCGTCTCATCGTCGACCTCACCGACGTCGTCACCATCCCCCACGAGATCACCGCCGTCATCCACGAAGCCGCCCACAAGGGCCTCTTCAGCCTGCTCGCCACCCTCGACGCCATCGAACGCAACCCAGGGCGGAAGACGACCCTCGCACGCGAGGCGATCGCCCTCTACGAAGGCGGCTCGGCGGGCACCAAGAGCGGCGGCGAAGTCACCACCGTCGCCCTCTTTGACGCCCAGGGCCTCCCGCGCCCGCTCGTGAACACCAAGCTCCTCGGCGAGCAGGTGGACTTTCACTGGCCGGACCGCAAGCTCGTCATCGAGCTCGACGGCTCAGGTCACGGCCGCGCCCCGACCCGCCGTGACGACGCGCGCCGCGACCACCTCCTGCGCGACGCCGGCTGGGAAATCCAACGCGCCCGCGAGCCCCACGAGGTGCGTCAGCGCTTCTTGGCCTTCGCCGTGTAGCGCTTGCCCTTCTTGACCAGGAACTTCTTCTTCTTGACGAAGTCGTTGACCTGGACGACGCCGGCCGTCACCCGCGTGAGCGTCGTCGTGCAGCTGTCCTGCACGAGCCAGATCGTGCCGCGGACGGTCGCGGCGCTGTACTTGCCGGTCGTGCGGAACGAGCCCTTGCCGTTCCCCCACAGCTTGCGCGACTTCGTCTTCTTCTGAGCCAGGGACAGGCTCGCCTGCTGGCCCTTGGGGCAGCCCGTGAGGCGCTCGCTCAGCTTGAGGTCGGTGATCCCGCCCTTCTGGGTAACGATGAAGATGCCACCGTAGAAATCGGCGGTCTCCGGCGGTGCGCCCGCCTTCGGGATCGAGGTGAGCGTCACGCGGCCGTTGCGGACGTCGACCTCAGAGCCGTTCTTGATGCCCTTGGTGATGTCGAGCGGCTCGAACTCCGACGCGCCCTTCTCCTTGACGAGCACCGTGCCCGTCTTCGCGGGCGTGACGACGATCGTCTGGTTCGGCACCGGCGTCGGCACTGGGGTCGGCGTGGGCGTGGGCGTCTGGGCGGCCTGAACCTGCGGGACCGTGACCGTGAACGGGCGACGCGTCTCCGCCTGGAGGCCCGAGGGCTCGGTGACGCGCACGAAGAACACGTACTCGCCCGGCGTGAGCGCGTTGAAGCTCTTGGGCGAGATGCACGCCGCGTAGGACCCGGCCCCGGAGGGTCCGTCCAGCCGGCACTCCACCGTCGGCTCAGCGGCGGCGAAGGTGAACGCGGGGTTCGGGTCGGTGGTCGCTCCGGTCGGGCCGCTTACCTCGGGCGCGGGCGGCGGCGCGGTGTCGACGGTCGCCGCGCGCGGCGCGGACGCGACGCCCTGGTTGCCGGCGGCGTCGCGAGCCCGCGCGGTGTAGAAGTGCGCGCCATCGGGGACGTTCGCGAGCGCGACCGTCCACCCGGCGCTTGCATCGGCGGTGGTCGAGCCGACGACCGCAGCGCCCTCGAGGAGCTCCACCGTCGCGCCCGCCTCGGCCTTGCCGGACAGCGTCACGGTC
The DNA here is from genome assembly GCA_027587225.1 of Solirubrobacter taibaiensis. Classification (GTDB taxonomy): domain Bacteria; phylum Actinomycetota; class Thermoleophilia; order Solirubrobacterales; family Solirubrobacteraceae; genus Solirubrobacter; species Solirubrobacter taibaiensis. Next base: position 56,474 of record JAPDDQ010000025.1, on the reverse strand, counting down.
GACCCCTGCACGGCCGAGTTCTCGATCGTGGGCGCGGTCGGCGCGGCCGTGTCGACGCGGAACGTGCGGGTGACGGTGGAACTGGGGGTCCCGAGCGCGTTCCGGGCCGTGATCTCGTACGTGTGCTGCCCGTCCGTGACGACGGCCGGCGCGAGCGCCCACGTGCCGGCGGCGGTGGTCGTGACCGTCCCGCGCGAGACCTGGCCCTCCCGCACTTCGACCGTCGTGCCGACCGGAGCCGTGCCGGAGACCGTCATGCTCGTCGTGGTCACCCACTGGCCCTCCGTCGGCTGCAGCACGACGGGCGGGTTCGGCGCCGTGGGGTCGATGTTGATGGAGCGGGTGGCGGGCGTGTTGTCGCGGTTGCCGGCCTGGTCCACCGCGCGCACGCTGAGCGTGTGAGCGCCGGCGGAGAGCGTCGGCGTGAACGGGTTCGAGCACGTCGTGTGCGCCGCGCCGTCGAGCGCGCACTCGTACGTCACCGGGGACTCGTTCGACGAGAAGGTCCACGTCGGCGTCGTGTCGTTGGTCGGGCCGGACGGCCCGCTGACGATCGTCGTCTCCGGGAGCGTCCTGTCGACCCGGATCGTCCGGTTCGTGGCCACGCTCTGGTTGCCCGCGGCGTCGGTGGTGCGGGCGGTGTACGTGTGCGTGCCGTCGCTCACCGGGGCGAGGATCACGTTCCAGGTGCCGGTCCCGGAGACGGGCGAGCTGCCTTGGTTGGTGGCGCCTTCCGTCAGCTGCACGGTGGCGTTGGGCTCCGCGGTCCCGGTGACATTGATCGTCCCGACGTTGAGGAGCTGGTTCTCCGTCGGCGCGGTGATCACCGGTGCTGCGGGCGCCACCGTGTCGACGGTCCAGGTGCGCGAGGCGGGCGACGCGTCCTGGTTGCCCGCGCTATCCGCGGCACGGACTTGGAAGGTGTGCGAGCCCTGTGCGAGGCCGGTGTAGCCGGCGGGGCAGGCCGTGAAGGCGGCGCCGTCGAATGCGCATTGGAATGTCGCGCCGGGCTCGTTGGAGGTGAACGTGAAGGTGGCGCTGGTGCTGGCCACGCTGCCGCTCGGGCCGGTCGCGATGGTCGTGTCCGGAGCGACGGTGTCGACCGTCCAGGTGCGCGAGGCCGGCGAGGCGTCGACGTTGCCCGCGCTATCCGCGGCACGGACTTGGAAGGTGTGCGAACCCTGCGCCAGTCCGGTGTAGCTGGCGGGGCAGGTGCTGAAGGCGGCGCCGTCGAGCGCGCATTGGAATGTCGCGCCGGGCTCGTTGGAGTTGAACGTGAACGTGGCGGACGTGCTCGCGGTGGCCCCGGTCGGGCCGGTCGCGATCGTGGTGTCCGGGGCGACGGTGTCGACCGTCCAGGTGCGCGAGGCGGGCGACGCGTCCTGGTTGCCGGCGGCGTCCACGGCACGGACTTGGAAGGTGTGCGAGCCCTGCGCGAGGCCGGTGTAGCCGGCGGGGCAGGCCGCGAAGGCCGCGCCGTCGAGCGCGCACTGGAACGTCGCGCCGGCTTCGTTGGAGCTGAACGTGAACGTGGCGCTGGTGCTGGCCACGCTGCCGCTCGGTCCGGTCGCGATCGTGGTGTCCGGGGCGACGGTGTCGACTGTCCAGGTGCGCGAGGCCGGCGAGGCGTCGACGTTGCCCGCGGTGTCGGTGGCACGGACCTGGAACGTGTGCGAGCCCTGGGCAAGGCCGGTGTAGCTGACCGGGCACGCCCCGAACGCCGCGCCGTCGAGCGCGCACTGGAACGTCGCACCCGCCTCGTTCGACGTGAACGTGAACGTGGCGCTGGTGCTGGCGGTGGCGCCGGTCGGGCCGCTGCCGATCGTGGTGTCCGGCGCCGTCGCGTCCACTGTGAACGAACGCGTCGCCGGCGTGGGATCGACGACGCCCGCGGCGTCGATCGCACGGACCTCGAACGTCTTGGCGCCGTCAGTCTGCGTCGGCAACGTATGGGGAGAGGTGCAGGCCGCGAACGCCGCGGCACCGACGCGGCACTGGAAGGTCGAGCCCACCTCGCTCGACGTGAACGTGAACGTCGGCGTGGGGTCGTTGATCAGCCCGGTCGGGCCGCCGGTGATCGTCGTGTTCGGCGCTGCGGTGTTGACCACGAAGGTCCGCGTAGTCGCCGGGGCGTCCGGATACTGCGTGTTGACCGCCCGCACCGAGAAGGTATACGGGCCGTCCGCAAGCCCGGTGTAGGGCTGCGCATTCTCCTTGTAACACGTCTCGTAACCCGCGGTCTGCCCTGGTCCCGTGAGGTCACACTGGACCGTCACGCCGCTGCGGTCGGCCTGGAAGTTGAACTCGACCTGACTGCCGGTGACTGCGCCGTTGGCCGGACCCGCCGTGACCGTGACGAACGGCGGCACCACGAGCTCGAACGCGCCCGCGTCGCACGCGGCGCTCTGCGGGCGCGACACCCCGCGCTGATCGGTGCCCTCGCACGGCGTGTCGCCGAACGGCATGTGGTTGAACGCGTCGCCGCCCTGCGTGATCGTCAGCACGTCGAGTTGGCCGCCCTGGTTGCTGAGTGCCGTGGCGAGCCCGGGCTTCATCCCACCGGGTGCGAGTGCGCAGTCCGTGTCGTCCTCGACGTTGAAGTGGGCATCCGTGGGCTTGACCGAACCGCAGTTGACGGTCTCACCGAGGACGAGGTTGCGCGCGAGCAGGCTCCCCACCACCTGCGAATTGCCGCTCGGGACGAGGCCACCGATGCCGCGGGCGCCCGCGGTGTTGTCGGCGACCGTCGAACGGGAGAGCGATACGGCGGCGCCGGTGCCGGTCGACTGGATGCCGCCCACGCCGCCAAGGCCGGACGTGTTCTTGAAGATCGTCGCGTCCGTGAGGATCAGCCAGCCGTCGAGGTTCGGGATCTCCTGTCCGCCGGTGTTGTGGATGCCGCCGGCCCCGTTGTCGGAGACGTTGTTGTCGACCAGCAGGTTGTCCGCGACGAGGTACCCGAGGTCGTTCGCGATGCCGCCGCCGCGGCCACCCGTCTGCGTCGCGTTGCCCGTGACGCGGACGTTGACGAGCTGCATGTTGCCCGCGTTGTAGATCCCTCCGCCGTCGAGCTCGTCGCCACCGCCGGACACGCCGTTGCGGACGGTCACATTGGCCATCTGCAGCGTGCCCTCGCCGGTGACGCGGAACGCGCGTGACTTGGCGTTCGCGTCGATGATCGTCGTGCGCGCGCTCGCGCCGATGATCTGGACCTGCTGGTTGATCACGAAGTCGTTGCTGATGCTGATGACGCCCGCCGGCACCACGATCGTGTCCGTCCCCGCGAGCCGCGCGGCCTCGGTGAGGGCCGCTCGGAGCGTCGTGCACGTCGTCCCGGTGCACGACCCGCCCGGGTCATCCGTCGTCGTGACCGTCAGCGTCGCCGCCGACGCCGGTGCGGCGCACAGCAGCGCCGTTATCAGTGCGATGAACGCTGCACGCCAGCCCACCGACCGACCCTAACCGCAACGTCAGGTGCCGGACAAGTCCAAATGGGCAGCCGTCAGCGCGGCTTGGCCAGGTACTGCTTCCCAGCCCGGACGAGCACGGTCTTCTTTCCGGCGCGAACCGCCACGACGCCGCTGGTGACGCGCGTGAGCGTCCCGGCGCAGGAGTCCTCGACGAGCCACTTCGTGCCGCGCACGGTGGCGGCGCTGTACTTGCCGGTCGTGCGGAACGAGCCCTTGCCGTCGCCCCACAGCTTGCGCTTCTTCGCCTTCTTGGTCTGCGCGGCGGCGGCATTGCCCTTCTTCGGGCAGGCGGCCAGCGCCTCCGTGAGCTTGAGATCGAGGATCTTGCCCACCTGGCGAATCTGGAAGATGCCGCCGTAGAACGTCGCGGTCTGGACCTTGCCGTCCTCGGTCTCGAAGCGCAGCTGGATCCGCCCGTTCCGGGTGTCGATCGTCGCGCCCAGCGGGATCTCGCCGATCGACCTGAGCTCGACGAGCTGGCTCGAGCCGGGGAGCTGGATGAACACCCGCCCGGCCGTCGGCCGGATCACGACGCTCTCGCCGACGTCCGGCTGCGGCGCCGGGATCTCCGTCGGGCGAGGCGTAGGAGTCGGGTCGGGGGTCGCCGACGGCGTGGGCGACGGCTGCTCCACGACCACTGGCGGCGCCGGCGCGACCGTGAAGGGGTACACCACCGTCTCGCCGTTCCCCGCGCGGTCGACGGTACGCAGGCGGAACTCGTAGTCACCCGGAGGCAGGTCCGCGTAGCTCTGCCCGGCGCCCGGGCACTCCTCCTCGTTGTCGTCGCGCCCCGGTCCGACCAGTCGGCAGCGGAACGTCGCCTCGGGATCGTCCTTGCTGTAGGTGAACGCGACGGCGCCGCCGCTCGTGCCGGTCGGCGGGCCGGAGGTGATCGTGCCCGCCGGCGCCGTGCGGTCGACGAAGATCCGCACGTCCTTGGTCACATCCCCGAAGTCGATGCGGTACGTGTACTCACCGTCGGCGGGCGGCAGGTCGACGGTCGTGGTCCACACGCCCTGGCCGTCCGTGAGGGCCGTCCCGGCAGTCGCGGTGCCGAGCAGGACGGTGACGTTCTGGGCCGGCGTGGCGGTGCCGCTGAACTGCAGCGTGGTGGCCCGGGTGTAGGTGTCCGGCGTGGGGGCGGTGACGGTGGCCGAGTTCACGACGAACGTGTACTCCCGCGGAGTGGCGTCGGCGTTGTTCGCGCGGTCGACCGCGGTCACGCCGAACGTGTACTCGCCGTTCGCGAGGTTGGTGTACGTCTGCCCGGTCGTCGGACACGGGCCGAACGTGGTGTCCGGGTGGCCGGGCCCGAAGAAGCGGCAGGCGAACGTCGATCCCGGCTCGCTCGAGCTGTAGGTGAACGCCGCGGTCGACGAGGTGCTGACCGGCGGTGGACCGTCATCGATGAACGTGTCTGGCCGCGTGCGGTCCACGGTCAGGTCCACGGTGGAGCGGGCCGAGCCGTTGGCGGAGACGCCGTAGGTGTACGCGCCGTCGGCAGCCGGCAGTTCGATGGTCGTCGTCCACGCGCCCTGGGCGTTCGCGTCGGTCATCGCGACCAGGCTCGCGCCGAGGTGGATCTCGATCGCCGCGCCCGGATCAGCGGTGCCCGCGAACGTCTGCTCGAGAACGGCGGTGTAGAGATCCGGCGCCGGCGTGGTGATGACGGGCGGCCCGGACGGCGCGCCCGCGGACTCGAACGCGCCCGCGTCGCACCCTGTGCCCTGCGGCCGGGAGGTGCCCCGCTGGTCGGTGCCGGTGCAGCCCGTGGTCCGGATGTTCAGCGCCTGGCTGCCCGAGAGAAGCGCGAGCGTGAAGGTCGGCCCACCGTTGTCGGCGAGCGACGTGGCCAGGCGTGCGTTGAGCACGTTGCGCTTGTCGGGATCCTGCGTGAAGCCGCACTCGTCGAAGTTCTCGAGGTTCCAGCCGTTGGAGCTCGCGTCGGTGCCCGTGCAGTTCGACGGGATCTGCTCCCGCAGGTTGTCGGACACCAGCGTCAGCTGCGGGGTCCACGCGCCGCTGCCGATATGCACGCCGCCGGCGCCTACGGTGCTGCGGTTCTGGCCGATCGTCACCCCGGTGGTGAACAGCGCGTTCTGCGGGTTGCCGTCGCTGACGAGCCCGCCGCCGACCTTGGCGATGTTGGCTGCGATCGTCGAGTGGTTGATGGTGAGCGTCGACAACCCGCCGACCGCATCGCCGAGGTTCACGATGCCGCCGCCGGTGCCGTCGCCCTGCGCGGCCTGGTTGCTGTCGATCAGCGACTCGTTGATGACCATCGTGGAACTGCGGTTCGCGATGCCGCCGCCGCTCTCGGCGGCGCCGCCGGTGACGCGCACGCGGTTGAGCGTCACCGTGCTGGTCTGCGCGAGCAGGGCACCGCCCTGCGGCGCGGTGCCGCCCTGGAGCGTCAAGTCGTTGAGCGCGGCCGTGGCGCCCGTGATCTCGAGTACGCGTCCGCCATCGACGTCGGCGCGGATGATCCCGGGATCGTCGTCGTCGCCCTGGAGCGTCACCGCGTCGGTGATCTGGAGGGGCCCGTTCGTGAGCTGGTACAGCCCGTGCTGGGCGAGGACCGTGTCGGGCCCGGAGTTGGCGTTGGCGGCCGTGAGCGCGACGCGGAGCGTGGGGCACGCGAAGTTCGGCGCGGTGCCCACGCAGGTGCCGCCGGTGTCCGCGTCGCCGTCGACGGCGTAGTTGTCAGCGTGTGCGGGCGCGGCGAAGGCGAGAGTGGCCATCAGGCCGAGCATGATGCGCTTCATCGGGGCCTCGCCAGGTAGCGCTTGCCGGCCCGCAGAACCTTGGTGATCTTGCCGGCCTTGACGGTCACGCTGCCCTGAGTCACACGGGTGAGTGTGCCCGAGCAGGAGTCCTCCACGAGCCAGCGCGTGCCGCGGACGGTGGCGGCGCTGTACTTGCCGGTGGTGCGGAATGAGCCCTTGCCGTCACCCCACAGCTTGCGCTTCTTCGCCTTCTTGGCGGCGGCACTCGCCCGGCCCTTCTTCGGGCAGGCGGCCAGCGGCTCGCTCAGCGTGAGGTTCGTGATCCCGCGCGTCTGCGTGACCTTGAACAGCCCGTCGTAGAACACGGCGGTCTCGGGCGGCGCGCCCGCCTTCGGGATCGAGGTCAGCGTCACGCGGCCCTTGCGGGTGTCGACCTCCGAGCCGACCGGGATGCCGATCGTGGCGTCGAGGTCGATGTAGCGGTTGGAGCCCGGCACCTTCACCTTGACCGTGCCGCGCGACTCGGCGACGACGATCGTCCTATTCACCACCGGCGTGGCGGTCGGGGTCGGGGTGGGCGACGCGGTGGGGACCGCGGTCGGCGTCGGCGTCGGCGTCTGCTGGGCCGGGACGGTCCGGACGACGCGCACCGACGCGCGCGGCACGCCGGGAGCTTCCACCTCGAACGTCTGCTCGCCGGGGTCGAGGTTCACGGACACGGCGAACTGGCCCTCAGGGCTGGCGCTCGTCTCCGCGACGGCCACGCCGTTGCGGTACACGACGACCGTCGAGTAGGACGCGGCGGTGCCGCGGAGCTCGATCGTCGTCGCCTCCGTCGTCGTGCCGGACGCGGGCGACGTGATCGCCGGTGTCGGCGTGCCTGCCTCCACCGCGCCGGCGTCGCACGCCGGTCCGATCGGCCGCGGGAACCCGCGCTGGTCGGTCGCGGTGCACGTTCCGGCCGGAATGAGATCGAGCGCCGGGCTCCCGGTGGAGAGCGCCAGCACGTCGGTGTCGCCGCCGAGGTTGGTCAGGGTCTCATCCACGGCGCCCTGCGCGCCGCGCGTCTCGAACAGGCAGTCGTCGCTGCCTTCCACGTTCCCGCCGAGGCTGGTGGGCCGCGTCTGGCAGTTCACGGAGTTGGCGACGACGATCGAGTTGCCCATCCGCAGGACGTCGCCCGTCGCGTAGTTCACGCCGCTGCTGTTGCCCGCGATCGTGACGTGCTCGAACGTCGTGTGGTTGGTCGCGAACCCAGGGTCGCCCCAGGAGAAGAACCCGCCGCCCGTGTTGGCGAAGTTGCCCGTGATCGTCGTGTTGCGGACGACGACAGTGCCGCCGTTGAAGCTCAGGAGTCCGCCCGCGTCGCCGCCACCGGTGTTGTTGTCGATCAGGCTCCGGTTGATCGTGAGCGTGCCTGCGATGTTGGCCACGCCGCCGCCGCTGGTCGCGGTGCCACCCGTGACGCGGACACGATCGAGCGTGAGCGTGCCGTTGTTGCGGATCAGCCCGCCGGGCTGGAAGCCCGTGTTCGGGCCCGAGCTCGTGCCGCGACCGCCGCGGAGCGTCACGCCGGTGATCGACGCCGTCACACCGGCCGCGACCTCGAACGCGCGGAATGCGTTGACGTTGCCGCGAATCGCCGTGTTGCGCGCGCCGGCGCCGGCGATCGTCACGTCCGTGTTGATGAGGACCTGGCCCTGCGCGAGCTGGAAGTCGCCGCCCGGGACCACGATCGTGTCCGCTCCGAGGGTCAGGGCCGAGGCCGAGACCGCCGCACGGATCGATTCGCAGCGGCCGTCGCCGTCGCAGCCCGCGCCCTGCAGGTCGCCGAACTGCGCGACGGTGAACGTGGCCGCGCGCGCGGCCGGAGCGATCGCGAAGAGCGCGACCACCGTCACCAGCAACATCCGTGTCCACCGCATCTACAACCGCCTCCTTGCAGCGAGGCTAACTGCCCGCACCCGTGTTCCCCTGTTCTACCGGCTAGGTCGTACCAGGAGACGTTTGCCGGCGCGGACGATTTTCGAGGCGCCGCCGCTCGTGCGTCGGACGGTGACGCTGCCCTGTGTGACCCGCGTGAGCGTCCCGGCACAGGAGTCCTCAACCAGCCACTTCGTGCCGCGGACCGTCGCGGCGCTGTACTTGCCGGTCGTGCGGAAGGAGCCCTTGCCGTCACCCCACAGCTTGCGCGACTTCTTCTTGGCCGCCGCGCTCGCCCGACCCTTCCTCGGGCAACGGGCGAGCTCCTCGACCAGCGTCAGGTTGGTGATCCCGCGCGACTGCGTGACCTTGAAGATCCCGTCGTAGAACGTGGCCGTCTCCGGCGGCGCGCCCGGCTTGGGGATCGACGTGAGCGTGACGCGGCCTTTGCGCGCGTCGACCGTCGACCCGACCGGGATCCCCTTCGTGACGTCCAGCCTCGCGAACGACTTCGCCCCGGGCACCTTCACCAGGACCGTGCCGCGCGCGGGTGCCACGACGATCGTCTGGTTCACCACGGGCGTCGGCACGGGCGTGACCGTCGGCGTGGGGGTCGGGACCGTCGTCGGGATGGGGTTCGGCGTCGGGGTCGGTTCCACCGGTGGCGGCGCCACGTACTCGTAGGCCCCGGCATCACACAGCGCGCCTTGCGGCCGCGGGACGTCGCGCAAGTCGGTGCCGGTGCACGCGCCCGCGAGCTCGCGGGCCGGACTGTCGGCGCTGATCGGCAGGACGGGCATCGTCCCGCCGTCGTTGACCAGGGTGGTCGCGAGGCCCGTGTTCGGCGTCCGCCGGGAGTTCGGGTTGGTGAAGCCGCAGTCCGTCAGCGACTCGACGTTGCCGCCGCTGTCGACCGGGTCGGTGCCGGTGCAGTTCGAATCCGCCTGTGGCCCGCCGTCGACGAGCTGCCCGCGGTTGGCGGCGATGATCGAGCCCTGTGCGACGGGCGCCGCGGCCTGGTTGAGCACGGCGAGTCCGCCGCCCTGGGAACCGAGCGACGTGTTCCCCGCCAAGGTGACGCGCGTCATCGTCGGTGTTGTCGTGTCGAGGTCGCTGGCCGCGATGCCGCCACCGGTCCCCGCGCGGTTTCCGGCGACGGTCGAGTCCTGCAGCGCCAGGCCCGCCGTCGCATAGGTCGCGATCCCGCCGCCATCGCTGGTCGCCGTGTTGTTGTCGAGCAGCACGTGCGTCCCGGCGACGGTGCCGTTGTCGCTCGCGATCCCGCCTCCGCGCGTGGCGGTGCCGCCCGTGATCCGCACGTGATCCATCTGCAGGATGGCCGAGGTGACCAGGACGTTGCCGCCGTTCTGCCGGATGCCCGGGTTGCCTCCGGCCAGCGTCAGGCCCTGCAGCACGATCCAGGACTCACCGCCGATGCTCAGCACGCGGGTGCCGTTGCCGCGGATGACCGTCTTGTCCGCGCCGGCCCCGACGAACGCCACCGTGCGCAGGCTCGTCCCGGTCTGCAGCTCGGCGTTGAGCAGGTACTCGCCCGCCGGCAGATTGATCGTGTCGGCCGTGCTGATGCCGTTGCTCCGGCTCAGCGCAAGCGCGGCGCGCACCGTGCACTGCGTCGCCGACGGGCAGTTCCCGTTCGGGTTCTCGCTCGTCGTGGTGACGTTGATGACCTCCGCCTGCGCGGGAGCGGCAAACGCGAGCAGCGTCGCGAGAGTGAGCAGGGCGCGTCTCATCGCGGCTTCGCCAGGTAGCGCTTACCGGCCCGCACGATGATCGTGCGGTTGCGGTGGCGGACGTTCACAGAGCCCTGCGTGACGCGGGTGAGCGTTCCCGCACAGGAGTCCTCCACGAGCCACCGCGTGCCGCGGACCGTCGCAGCGCTGTACTTGCCCGACGTGCGGAACGCGCCCTTCCCGTCACCCCAGAGCTTGCGCTTCTTCGCCTTCTTGGCGGCGGCGCTCGCGCGGCTGCCCTTCTTCGGGCACGCCGCCAGCTGCTCGGTCAGCGTGAGGTTCGTGATGCCCTTCGACTGCGTGACCTTGAACAGGCCGTCGAAGAAGACGGCCGTCTGCGGCGGCGCGCCCGCCTTCGGGATCGACGTGAGCGTCACGCGCCCCTTGCGGGTGTCCACGCTCGACCCGACCGGGATGCCGATCGTGCTGTCGAGCTCGACGTAGCGGCTAGAGCCCGGGACCTTCACCTTCACCGTCCCGCGCGCGGGCCCCACGACGATCGTCCGGTTGACCACCGGGGTCGCGGTCGGCGTGGCCGTGGGGCTGGGCGTCGGAACCGGCGTCGCCGGCGCGGCGACCGTGAAGCCGACCGTGGCCGGGCTCGGGTCGCGGGCGCCCTGCGCGTCCACGGCGCGCACGGCGAGCGTGTGCGCACCGGGCGCGGCGCCCGGGTCGTGTGGCGAGGCGCACGCGACGAACGCGCCCCCGTCCAGCGAGCACTCGAACGTCGCGCCGGCCTCGGTCGCCGTGAACGTGAACGGCGGTGCCGTGCCGGCGATCGCGGTGTCCGGCGCCACGTTGAACTCGAACGCACCGGCGTCGCAGCGGAGCCCCTGGGGGCGCGGGACGCCGCGCTGGTCGGACTCGCCGGCCGCGCAGTCGTACAGGTTCACGGCCGGGCTGGTCTCCGGCAGCGCGAGCGTGGGCGGTTGTGAGCCGTCCAAGGACGTGGCGAGCTGCGGGCTCGTGTTCGCCCGGCTCGCGGGCGTCGTCAACCGGCACCGGCTGGTGACCGGGTCGTCGTCGACGTTCCCGCCGCCGTCGGTGACCGTGCCGCTGAGCAGGCAGTTCTCGATCTGATTGTTGGACCCGCGATTCCCGGCGAAGATGGAGCCCCGGATCGAGGCCCCGGGATTGCCCGTGGTCTGGATGCCGCCGGCGCCGCCGGTGGCCGTGTTGAACGCGATCGTGACGCCGCGCAGCGACGGCGCCTGGTTGTTCGTGATCGCGATCCCGGCGCCCGCTCCTGCCGTGTTGTTGAAGATCGTCGAGTCCGTGATCGTGGCCGAGAACGGCTGGGTCTGGCCGGGCATGAAGATGCCGCCGCCGCTGGTCCCCCCGGTCGCGGCGTTGGTGTCGATCAGGCTCCGCGTGATGGACAGGCCGACGCCCGGACTTCCGCCGACGACGTAGATCCCGCCGCCGCCGGCCGCCTGCCCGTCCGTGACGCGGACACCGTCAAGCGTGAGCAGGGCACTCGAGACGAAGATGTTCCCGCCGAAGCCCGAGCCTGCCCGCCCTCCGCGGACCGTCAGCCCGCGCAGCGTCACGCCCGCCTGGTTACTGAGGCTGAACACGCGCGTGGCGCCGCTGGGCTGGATGAACGTGCTGCTCGCTCCGGCGCCCGCGATCACGATCTGCGACGCGGCGACGCCGGACAGCCCGAACTCGCCCACCGGGTACGCCCCCGCCGGGAGGTTGATCACGTCCTCGCCCACGCTCCCGTTGGCGATCGCCCGGGACAACGCGCCCCGGAGCGAGCACAGGCCCGAATCGACGCACTGCAGGGTGCCGTTGTCCTCGGTCGTGTTCACGTTGAACGTGGCGGCGTGCGCGGGCGCCGCGCCGAACGCCAGCGCCCCGAACACGGCGATGGCCAGCCGTCGCACTTACTTCTTCGCCCTGGCCACGTAGCGCTTGCCGGCGCGGATGACCTTCTTCAGCTTCTTGATCTTGTCCTCGACGGTCACGCTGCCCACTTCCACCTTGGTCGTGGTCGTCGTGCAGCTGTCCTCGACGAGCCACCGCGTGCCGCGCACGGTCGCGGCGCTGTACTTGCCCGCGGTCCGGAACGCGCCCTTGCCGTCGCCCCAGAGCTTGCGCTTCTTGGGCTTCTTCTGCGAGGCCGAGGCGCCCTTGCCCTTCGCGCAGTCGAGCGTCTCCGTGAGCGTGAGGATCGTGATGCCCTTGGACTGCGTCACTTTGAACAATCCGTCATAGAACTGCGCCTTCTCGGGAGGAGCGCCGGCCTTGGGCACCGAAGTCAGCTCGACCCGGCCTTTTCGGGTGTCGATCGTCGAACCCATCGGGATGCCCCGAGTTGCGTCGAGATCGACGAACGTCTTCGTCCCGGGCAGCTGGACCTTCACCGTGCCCTTGATCTCCGCAGCCACGACGGTCTGGTTCACCAATGGCGTGGGGGTCGGCTGTGGCGTAGGGGTCGGCTGCGTCGGCGGCGCGGGAGGAGGCGTGGGCGGCGGCTGCGTGATGCCCGGGTCGACCGCGTCATGATCGTACGCGCCGGCGTCGCAGGTGCTGAACAAGGTCTTTTGGAAGCCGCGCTGATCCAGCCCGAGCGCGCACTGCGGCACGTAGTCGGCCGCGAGGCTGTCCGCCGGGATCGTCAACACGTCGGTGAATCCGCCCTGGTTGCTCAGACCGGCACCGAGGAACGGGTCGGCGGGAACGCGGTTCTCCCCCGCGTTCAACGCGCAACTCGTCGTGTCCTCGACGTTGAAGGTGCCACTCAACGCCCCGACGCCGGTGCAGTTCGGGCTGTTGTTGGCGATGATCGAGAAGTTCGCCTCGGCGTCTTGCGGAGCATCGAAGAGCAGGCCTGGGCCGGCGTTCCGCGCGACGGTCGCGTGGAGGAGGTCCACGATGTTCAGGGCGTTGGAATGCGACGAGATGCCGAAACCGGTGTTGCCGGCGATCGTGGACGTGCCCACGGTGAGCGTTGTCGGGCCCGAAGAGCCGCCGGTGTCGATCCCGCCACCAGGGTTGCCGTCAATGAGGCTGAACGTGACGTTGAGCTCGGCCCCGTTGACGATGCCCGGCCCGCTCCTCGCGGCGGTCACCCGCGCGAACGCCAGTCCGACCTCGGACCCGGAGTCCACGTCGATGTTGCCGCCCGAACCGCCCTGGATCGTCATCGACCCGAAATTGACCGCCGCGCCCGTGACCCGGAACGCCGGCGCCAGCGCCCCGAACGCGTCCACAGTGGTGGAACGCGCGCCGAGTCCCGAGATCGTCAGGTCGTCGTTGATGTTCAAGACCCCGACCCCGATGGTCACGGTCGGCGACGTGATGATGATCTGGTCCGCGCCCGGCCGCGCGTTGGACTCGTTCACCGCGCCGCGCAGGTGATTGCAGGTCCACGCGCCCGCCCCGGCCGGCGCGCACCCGGCCGGAATCGAGTTGTCACCGGAGCCGATGACTGTGTACGTGTCGGCTGCGGCGGGAGCGGCCGCGGCCAGGCTCGCGGCTGCCACGAGCGTCGCCACACGAAGTCTCATCTGTAGGCGACCCTAACCCCCGTGCGGAGGGGCACGCAAGCGTCAGAGGGCTGTGTTCAGTGAGTCAGACGGGCAGTAAAAGGGGCAATCGGGTCAGGTTGCCTGCGGGAGAGCGCGCAGGCGCCAGAGGTCTGGGATGGCCAGCGCGGAGAGCGCGAGGACCAGGGCGATCGTGCCACCGACCGCCAGGACCTCCGTGTTGCCGACCGCTTCGCCGAGCGGCCCCGCGAGCAGGTAGCCCAAAGGCAGCAGTGCCAACGAGCCCATCCAGTCGTAGGACGACACCCGCGAGAGGGCGTGCGCGGGGATTCGTTGCTGGAGCGCCGTGTGCCACCAGACGTCGAACAGCGCGAGGCCGACGCCGGCCACGAAGAACCACACCACGAGCACGGCGACAGGGAGTCCGAACGCGAAGGCCATGATCGCGGTCGGCCAGCCGAGGGTCATCACCATGCCGGCGAGCATCGGCCGGTCCGGGCGCCAGCGGAAGCCGATGAACGCGCCGCAGATCGTGCCGAGGCCCAGCGCGGCGGCGAGGGTGCCGTACACCGCCTTGCTCCCGTACTCCTCCTCGGCGATCGTGGGTCCGAGCACGAAGTAGGGCGCCAGCGCGACCAGCAGCATCACGCTGAAGATGCCGACGATGCCCCACACCCAGGCCCGCGCGCGGAACTCGTCCCAGCCCTCGCGGAGCTCGCGCAAGACCGACGAGCCGGCCGTGGCAACGACCTCCCCGCGGGACCGCGGCCGCATCCGGGCCAGGAACAGGGCCCGAGACCAAGAACGTCAGCGCGTCCAAGCTGAACGCCCAGCCCGCGCCGATGCCCAGCACCAACACCGTCGCCAAGGCCGGGCCGGCGAACTCCGCGACGGTATTCACCACCGAGATCGCCGAGTTCGCCTCCTGCACCTGCGCATCGGGCACCGTCTGGGGCACGAGGCCGGTCATGGCCGGCCGGAAGAACGCCTCGGCGGCGCCGAACACGACCTCGATCACGACGATCATCCAGATCTCGACGACGCCGGTGAAGATCAGCACCGCGAGCAGCGCGTGCACGCCGCCGCGCACCACGTCCGTGAGCAGCATCAGCCGATGCCGCGGCACGCGGTCGGCCCAGACGCCGCCGAACATCACGCACACCACCAGGGACACCGTGTAGGCGGCGAGCACGAGCCCGACGTCGGTCGGCGTGCCGATCTCGGTCACGTACAGCGCCAGCGCGACGAAGACGAGCCGGTCGCCGACCGTCGATGCGCTCTGCCCCAGCCACAGCAGGCGGAACTCTCGCTCTCGCAGTACGCCCAGCATTCCGGTCAGCCATCATGGCGGCGTGGATCTCGACGAGCTCTTCGACGCCTGGGACCGCGCCTGGTCCGGCCGCGATCCCAAGGGGTTCGAATCCATCTGCAACCCGGACGTGCACTACGAGGACCCGCTCACCGAGGCACCGCTGATCGGGACGCGCCGCCTCGCCAAGCACGCCCGCCAGCTGTGGAAGGCGCTGCCGGACGCCAGGGTCAACTCCACCGGCCAGCGACTCTCCAACGGCACCTTCGTCGCCAACCCGTGCCGAATCCTGGGCACGCATCTGGGTGAGGTCGGCCGGATCCACCCGACGAAGAAGGCGCTGGAGGTTCACGCCGTGGTCTACGCGGAGCTCGACGGCGAGCAGCGGTTCTTGCGGGTCCGCGCCTTCTACGACGTCTACAGCGCCGCGATCGACCTCGGCGTGCTCCCCAAGCCGGGAACGGCGGGGGAACGGGCGCTGCTGATGTTGCGCGGGTTCGGCCTCAGAGGCTGAGCTGCACGCGGATCGGCGGGTGGTCGGACAGCGGCCCGCGCTCCAGCACCTCAACCGACGAACCCGCCACGCCACGCCCGAAGAAGTGATCCACGTGGTTGCCGCCGAACCACGTCATCCCGTCCACCGCCGGGCGTCGCAGATTCAGATCGCCGCCGAACAGCAACGGCCCGACCGGCCACCCCGCGGCCGCCCGCCCCACGTCCCGAGCCGCCCACGCCTCGCGGTGCGTGGACGCGTGCAGGTTCACCACCCACAGCCCACCCGGCAGCCGGACGCCGTGCGCCCAGCGCCGCTCCGGCCACCAGGTCAGACGAACGACACGGTGTTCTGACACTTCGCCACGTACGAGCAGCGCGTTGCATCCACCCCCGTTGGCCTTGAGCAGATCGGGGTTGCGCGACGCCACAGCGCGACGCAGCGCCAGTCCGGAGTTGCGTGAGGTGAGGACGTGCCGCTCGGTCGCTCCGCACGCCGCAGCCAACACCGCAGGCCACCAGGGGGGCACCTCCTGCAACAGTGCCACGTCCCACTCCCACCCCGCGAGCGCGTCGGCGAAGTCGCCGAGCAGTGACCTCCCGGCGGGATTCGGACTCCGACCGTGGTAGACGTTCCAGCTCAATGCCCGCACCCCACCACTTCATCACCGGCGCCGAGTTGGACGCGGACCGGCTCGATCTCCTCCTGCATCGGGCCGCCGCGCTCAAGGAGGCTCCCCAGTCTTCGCGGGCCCTCGAGGGCCGCACGGTCGCCCTCATCTTCCAGAAGCCGTCGACGCGCACGCGCACGTCGTTCGAGTCCGGCGTGTTCGAGCTCGGCGGCCACCCGATGATCCTGCGCCCGGACGAGATGCAGCTCACGCGCGGCGAGTCCGTGAAGGACACGGCGCTCGTGCTGTCCCGCCACAGCGCGGTCATCGGTCTGCGCACGGGCGACGAGGACCAGCTCAACGGCCTCGCCGAGCATGCGAGTGTCCCCGTGGTGAACATGCTCAGCCCCGGCCATCACCCGTGCCAGGCGATCGCCGACCTGCTGACCCTCAAGGAGGCGCTGGGCGACCTCAAGGGCCGCACCATCACGTACGTGGGTGATGGCAACAACGTGGCCCGCTCGCTGGCCGTCGTGGGCGAGATCGCCGGCCTGAAGGTCCGGATCGCGGCGCCCAGCGGCTACCAGATCACGGATACACCCGCGGAGCTGTTCGAGGACCCCGTCGAAGCGGTCAAGGGCGCCGACGCCATCTACACCGACGTGTGGGTGAGCATGAGTGACGACGAGAGCTCCGCCGCCGCCCGGCGCGAAGCCCTCCACGACTACGCGATCACGGACGAGCTGCTCGACCACGCCAATGACGGCGCCTTCGCCCTGCACTGCCTTCCGGCGCATCCGGGCGAGGAGATCACCGAGTCGGTCCTGTACGGCGACCGCCAGCGGATCTGGGACCAGGCCGAGAATCGCCGCCACGCTCAGAAGGCGCTGCTCGAGCTTCTCGTTTCGCCGCGGGCGGAGGACGGGTAATTCCCCGCGGTCCGATGTCCCCGCAGCTCAAGAACCCGCTGGACGTCATGGTGATCACGCGTGAGCGCCTGCAGGACACGCTCGACGACGCGGTGCGTCGCGGCCGGATGACCCGGGACGACGCCGCCGAGCTGATGGCCGCGATCGTGCGCCACGCGATCTCCGCTCCGGCGGAACGGGTGCTGCGGGCGACCGGCCTCGTCGAGGACGAGTTCCCGATCTCCGAGTACGACGACCTCACCGCGGCGCAGATCGTCTCCCAGCTCGGCGCGCTCGAAGTTCCCGACCTCCGCCGCGTGCGCGACTACGAGCGCCGCAACGCGAACCGCAAGACCGTGCTCAACGCGGTCGACGCGAAGCTGCCTCAGTAACGCTCGCCGACGGCCTCGGGGAGCGCGTCCAGCTCCGCGAGGTCTTCGGCGGACAGCTCCACCGACGCCGCGCCGGCGTTCTCCTCCAGGCGCGAGACGCGCTTGGTGCCGGGAATCGGCACGACGTGCTCGCCCTGCGCGAGCAACCACGCGAGCGCGACCTGCGCGGCGGTCACGTCCTGCCGCTCGGCGACGGCCTGAACCCGCTCGACCAACACCATGTTGGCGTCCATCACGTCGGGCTGGAAGCGCGGGTTGTTCTTGCGGAAATCGCCGGACCCGAAGGCCTGCGGCTTCAAGGCGCCGGTGAGGAAGCCGCGGCCGAGCGGCGCGAACGGCAGGAACGCGGCGTCATTGGCCGCGCACCACGGCACGACCGCCGCGAACGCGTCGCGCGTCCACAGCGAGCCCTCGGACTGCACGGACGCGACCGGGTGGATCGCGTGTGCGCGCTCGATCTCCTCGACGCTCACCTCGGACAGGCCCAACGCCCGCACCTTGCCGGCGGCGACCAGCTCCGCCATCGCGCCCCAGGTCTCCTCGAGCGGCACGTCCGGATCGACGCGGTGCAGCTGGTAGAGGTCGATGACGTCGATCCCGAGCCGCTGCAGCGAGCCGTCGACGGCCTCGCGCACGTGCTCGGGCCGACCGTTCTTGGCCAGCACGTACTCGTCGGCGTCCTCGACCACGAGCCCGCACTTGGTGGCGACGAAGTAGTCGTCGCGGCGCCCGGCGATCGCCCGGCCGACGAGCTCCTCGTTCGTGTACGGCCCGTACATGTCGGCCGTGTCGAGGAGCGTCACCCCGATCTCGGCGGCACGGTGGATCACCGCGATCGACTCGGTCTCGTCGCGTTCCTCGGCCCCGTAGGCCCAGGTCATGCCCATGCAGCCGAGGCCGATCCGGCCCGGCACGACCGTCATGCGGTCACCAGGATCGGGGCGCCCTCGGTGATCACGATCGTGTGCTCGAAGTGGGCGCAGGGTGAGCCGTCGTAGGTCTTGATCGTCCAGCCGTCATCGTCCATGTAGACCTCGCCGTCGCCGGCGGCGATGATCGGCTCGATCGTGATCACGAGGCCGTCGGTCAGGGTCGGGCCGTCCCAGTCGATGTTCGGGACGTCGGGCTCCTCATGGATCTTGCGGCCGATGCCGTGGCCCGAGAGCTCCTCGATGACGCTGAACCCGCGCCGGCGGACTTCCTTGTTGACGGCGGCGCCCACGACGCCGACGTTCACGTCGGCCTTCGCCGCCTCGAGTCCGCGCTTGAGCGCCGACTGCGACGCGGCCATGAGCCGCTGCTCGCGCGGGCGCACGCGGCCGACGGGGACGGTGCGGCAGGCGTCGGCGTAGAACCCGTCGAGCTCGGCCGTGACGTCGAGCTTGATCAGCTGGCCCTCGCGCAGGCGACGCGGGCCGGGGATGCCGTGGACGGCCTCGTCATCGACGGACAGGCAAGTCACGCCGGGGAAGTCGTAGTCGAGCTGGGGGCCGGAGCGGGCGCCGTAGCGCGCAAACACCTGCGCGGCGACGTCGTCCAGCTCGCCCGTGCTCACGCCGGGCCGGACGCGGCGGGCCATCTCGCGGATCGCCTCGGCGACGACGCGGCCCGCGGCGCGCATGGCGGCCAGCTCATCAGGAGAGTCGATGGACACCCTGTCATCCTCACACATCCCATGTCTTCGCCCACTTTTACTCGACCGTCGCGCGGCGACATCCTCGAACTCACGATCGACACGCTCGCCCACGGCGGCAACGGTGTGGCGCGCAAAGAGGGCTACGTGGTGTTCGTGGCGGGCGGGTTCCCGGGTGACCGGGTGAGGGCTGAAGTCGGCAAGGCCAAGAAGGCGTACGCCGAAGCGCGCGTGGTGGAGGTCGTGGAGCCCTCGCCCGACCGCGTCGAACCGTTCGCCGACCATCCGGGCGCGCCGTGGCAGGTGCTCCCGTACGAGAAGCAGCTCGCGGTGAAGACCGAGCAGGTCGAGGACGCGCTGCGCCGCATCGGCCGCCTCGAGGAGTTCGAGATCGAGCCGATCATCCCGGCCGTCGAGCAGTGGCGGTACCGCAACAAGGTCGAGTTCTCGTTCGGCGCTGACGCGAACGGCGACCTCGTGTGCGGGTTCCACGCGCCCGGCCGCTGGAACGACATCGTCCCGATGACGGACTGCAAGCTCGTGTCCGAACGCGTGAACGAGCTGCGCGAGCAGGTCCTGCGCTTCGTCAAGGGCTACATGCCGTGGGATCGCAAGGACCACCGCGGGTTCCTGCGCAACCTCGTGATCCGCGAGGGCCGCCGCTCGGGCCAGACGCAGGTGCGCCTGATCACCTCTCCCGGCAAGCTGGACGTCGACGGCCTGATCGACGCCGTGGACGCCGACGGCCTGTGGTGGACGCAGACCGCCGACCTCGGCGAGAGCACCTACGGTGGCGAGACGACGCTGCTCAAGGGCGCGCCGCAGCTCGTCGACAGCATCAACGACCTGGATTTCCTGATCTCGCCCGAGGCGTTCTTCCAGACGAACACCGACATGGCCGAGAAGCTCTACAGCGTCGCGCTCGATTACGCGGCCGTCGGCGCCCACGAGAAGGTCTTCGACCTGTATTCGGGCATCGGCACGATCGCGCTGTCGATGGCCACCCGCGCCCGTCAGGTCGTCGGCCTCGAGATCGTCGCCCCCGCCGTCGCGGACGCGATCGCCAACGCGAAGCTCAACGACATCCAGAACGCGAACTTCTACGCGGGTGACGCGCGCCTGGCGCTGCGCGAGCTCGTCGAGCGCGAGGGCAAGCCGGACGTCGCGATCATCGACCCGCCGCGCGCGGGCCTCTCGGCCAAGATCGTGCGCCGGATCGTCGAAGCCGCCCCGAAGCGGATCGTCTACGTCTCCTGCAACCCGACGACGCTCGCGCCGAACGCCGCGCAGCTCGTCGAGGCCGGCTACCGCCTGATCAAGGTGCGCCCGGTCGACATGTTCCCGCAGACCCCGCACATCGAGTGCGTCGCGCTGCTGGAAGCCGGTCCCGACGGGGTCAAGAACCCCGATCGCGACTAGTCGGCAAGCGTTTTCCGGCCGCTCACTCGTGTAACCGGTCGCCGAAGCGCCACTTTGGTCGAGGGCTGAACGTACATCCGTCCAGTCGGCGATAAAAGCGTGCTAATTTTGCGGACCTAGGCGTCCGCATGGATTCGCGGGCGTTGCCGACGGAGGAGAGGTTCAGACTTGCGTTTCAGAAAGGCAGCGGCCCTTGGGCTGCTCGCTGCGGCGACCTGCGCGATGGGTACGACGCCCGCTCAAGCCGCCGATCCGCTCGAGAAGGTGCTCGTCTTCTCGAAGACGGCCGGCTTCCGCCACGACTCGATCCCGCAGGGGATCGCCGCCGTCCAGTCACTCGGCGCGGCGAACGGATTCACCGTCACCTCGACGGAAGACGCCACGGCGTTCACCGACGCCAACCTGGCCCAGTACGACGTGATCGTCTTCATGTCGACCACGGGCGACATCCTCAACGCCGATCAGCAGAAGGCGTTCGAGCGGTACATGCACGCGGGTGGCGGCTTCGCCGGCGTGCACGCTGCCTCCGACACCGAGTACACGTGGCCCTACTACGGCCAGATGCTCGGCGGCTACTTCCGCAACCACCCGAACGGAACGCCGCAGGCGACCATCCGGATCGAGGACGCCGACGAGCCCTCCACCACGGGGATTCCGGCCGCCTGGGTGCGCAATGACGAGTGGTACAACTTCCAGAAGCCGAACAATCCGGTCGTCAACGGCAACCAGCCGAACATCCCGGACTACTCGCCGCGTACGAGCGGCGTCCACGTTCTGGCGACGGTCGACGAGTCGACGTACGACGAGGTCGACGACTCCGCCGCAGCCGACGATCACCCGATCGCCTGGTGCTCGAACTTCGACGGCGGCCGCGCCTGGTACACGGGCATCGGCCACACGCAGGCGACCTTCTCCGAGCCGGCTGCGCTGCAGCACCTGCTCGGCGGCCTGAAGACGGCCGCCAAGGCCGTCGACGCCGATTGCGGCGCCGAGCGCCAGCGCACGCCGACCACCGACGACTTCGAGATCGCGACCCTCGCGAAGGGCGCCGACAAGATCGGCGAGCCGATCTCCCTCGACGTGCTGCCGGACCGCCGTGTCCTGCACACCGCGCGTGACGGCCGCGTCTTCATCACGACGCCGAACTCGGTCACCTCGCTGGCCGCGACGATCAACGTCTACTCGCACGACGAGGACGGCCTGCAGGGCGTCGCGGTCGACCCCGACTTCACGCAGAACAAGTGGGTCTACCTCTTCTACGCCCCGCGCCTGACCACGCCGCTGACGGACGCGCCGACCGACGGCAACGACGCCGCGTTCGCGCCGTACAAGGGCTACAACCAGGTCTCGCGCTTCAAGCTCGGCGACGACAACAAGCTCGACCTCGCGTCCGAGCAGAAGATCCTCCAGATCCCGACCGACCGCGGTCAGTGCTGCCACGTCGGTGGCGACATGGACTTCGACGCCCAGGGCAACCTGTACGTCGTCACGGGTGACGACTCCAACCCGTTCTCGTCCGACGGCTACGCGCCGCTCGACGACCGCGCGAACAAGAACCCGGCCTTCGACGCGCGCCGCACGGCCGGCAACACGAACGACCTGCGCGGCAAGGTGCTCCGGATCAAGGTCGCCGAGGACGGCACCTACACGATCCCGGCCGGCAACATGTTCACGCCCGGCACGATGGGCACCAAGCCCGAGATCTACGCCATGGGCTTCCGCAACCCGTTCCGGTTCTCGGTCGACAAGAAGACCGGCTACATCTACCTCGGCGAGTACGGCCCGGACGCCGGCGCCGCGAACGCGAACCGCGGCCCGGGCGGCCTGGTCGAGTTCAACCTGATCAAGCAGCCGGGCAACTATGGCTGGCCGTACTGCATCGGCAAGAACCAGGCCTACAACGACTACGACTTCGCGACGCAGACCGGTCCGAAGTTCAACTGCGCGGCGCTCAAGAACGAGTCGCGCTTCAACACGGGCCTGACGGACATCCCGGCGGCCGTTCCCGCCTGGATCGACTACGACGGCGGCTCGATCCCGGAGTTCGGCTCGGGCTCCGAGTCCCCGATGGGTGGCCCGACGTACGCCTACAACGCCGCCAACCCCTCCACGACGAAGTTCCCCGCCTACTTCGACGGCAAGAACTTCGCCTACGAGTACGGCCGCGCCTGGATCAAGACGTTCGCGGGCGGCACCGCCGACCTGACGTTCCCGACGGTCGAGACCTGGTTCCAGGGCTTCCCGATCAAGCAGCCGATCGACATGCAGTTCGGCCCGGACGGCGCGCTGTACGTGCTCGACTACGGCACGGGCGGCTTCTTCCAGGGCGACGCGAACTCGGCGGTCTACCGCATCGACTACGTCCAGGGCGCCCGCTCGCCGATCGTCAAGGCTACGGCCGACAAGACGTCCGGCCCCGCGCCGCTGACGGTCAAGTTCTCCGCCGAGGGCTCCCTCGATCCGGACGGCACCCCGCTCACGTACGCGTGGGACTTCGACGGTGACGGCACCACGGACTCGACGGCCATCAGCCCGACCTACACGTACACGACGGCGGGCAAGCGCACGGCGACCCTGACGATCAAGGACGCCACCGGCCAGGAGGCGTTCGACTCCTTCAACATCACCGCGGGCAACACCGCCCCGACGGTGAAGGTCAACCTGCCGGCGCAGGGCGCGATCTTCGACTACGGCGACAAGATCAAGTACACGGTCACGGTCACCGACCCCGAGGACGGCACGATCGACTGCTCGAAGGTCCTCGTCAACACCGCGCTGGGCCACAACGACCACTCGCACGGCGACCAGTCGCTGACCGGCTGCTCGGGTGAGTTCACGATCCCGGCGGCCTGGGAGGACAAGACCCAGCACGTCTGGTACATCGTCTCGGCCCAGTACACGGACAAGACGGCCGGTCTGGAGCTGACCAGCTCCAACCAGGTCGAGCTCGAGTGGAAGACGCTGCAGGGCGAGCAGTACGACGTCAACAACGGCTTCACGCCGAACCTCGCCGCGAACGGCGCCGGTGGCAACGGCCGCATGGGCTACACCGACGTCGGCGACTACCTGCGCTTCGACAAGATGAACATGGTCGGCATCGACAGCGTCACGTTCCGCACCAGCGGCACGTCCGCCGGCCGCATCGAGATTCACGCGGACTCGCCGACCGGCCCGCTGGTCGCGAACGTCCCGGTCACCGCTTCGGGCGACTGGGAGCAGTACCTCACGCAGGCTCCGGCCGCGATCACCGATCCGGGTGGCACGCGTGATCTGTACATCGTCGCGGCCACAACCGGCTTCGACATCGACGAGTTCACGTTCAACGGTCCGGGTGCGAACGGCAACGCCGCCCCGAACCTGACCGCGAACGCCTCGGCGCTCTCCGGCCCGGCGCCGCTGAAGGTCGACTTCACGGCGAACGCCGTCGACCCCGAGGGCACGGCGGTCTCGTACGCCTGGAGCTTCGGCGTCCCGGGCGCGACGGCCACGACGGCCAACGCGTCCTACACCTACACCGAGCGTGGCCTCTACACCGCCACGCTGACCGCCACGGACGCCGACGGTCGCAAGACCACGAAGTCGTTCGCAGTCGAGGTCCTCGGCACCTGCCCGGGCACCGACACGTTCACGGGCTCCGCGCTCAACCGCACGGTTTGGCCGACGATCACCCGTGAGGACGCGGCCAACTACAAGGTCGAGAACGGCGTCCTGAAGATCAACGCCGTCGCCGGTGACCTGTGGACCGGCACCGTGACGGCCAAGAACGTCGTCTCCCGCCCGGCTCCGGCCGGCGTGTGGACGGCGACCACGAAGGTCAGCCTCGCCCAGGTCGCCAATGGCGAGCAGGCGGCGATCATCCTCAACCAGGGCACGGCCGAGATCTACAAGGCCGCCTTCATCCGCACCGCGGAGGGCCGCAACGTCGAGTTCGTCGGACTGCGGTCCGGTGCGGACGCGTACGTGGCGCGCTCGGCGCTCTTCCCGACGGACGCCGGCAACACCGTCTACCTGCGCATGCAGAGCGACGGTACGTCGCTGACCGTCTGGTTCTCGCGTGACGGCGTGAACTTCACGCAGGTCGGCACGCCGCAGCCGATGGACCGGATGACGAGCCCGCTGCTCGGCATCTCGGCCTTCAACGGCACGGCCGGCACGCCGGCCAGCTTCGAGTGGTTCAACCTCTCGTCGCCGAGCGACGAGTTCGACGGCACCTCGATCAGCGACTGCCGCTGGACCACGGTCCTGCGTCCGGTCGCCGGTGA
The DNA here is from genome assembly GCA_027587225.1 of Solirubrobacter taibaiensis. Lineage (GTDB taxonomy): Bacteria > Actinomycetota > Thermoleophilia > Solirubrobacterales > Solirubrobacteraceae > Solirubrobacter > Solirubrobacter taibaiensis. Next base: position 32,084 of record JAPDDQ010000025.1, on the reverse strand, counting down.
GACCCGCGTCGTCGACGGTGAGCTGCAGATCGACGCCATCGACGGTGACCTCTACAACGGGGTCGACACGGCCAAGAACGTCCTCCTCCAGCCCGCGCCGCAGGCCGGTAAGTGGGAGGCCGTCACGAAGGTCAAGATCGCCCAGGGCGGTTCGTACGAGCAGGGAGGCCTCGTCCTGTACAAGGACGCGAGGAACTTCCTCAAGCTCATGCTGATGGACACGGAGGGCGACGGCTTCCGGATCGAGTTCGGTCAGGACATCAACGGCGCCACGACGAACGTCGCCAGCCGTGACCGCTCGGGCGCCCTCCCGGCGAACGCCAACACGACGGGCGTGTGGCTGAAGATGAGCAGCGACGGCACCAACGTCTCTGCCGCGTGGTCGATGGACGGCGTCACCTGGACGGCGTTCAGCATCGGCAAGCCGCTGGCGTCGCTGGCCGGGGCGAAGATCGGCCTCGGCGGCTACCACGGCAACGGCCAGCCGGTGCGGTTCGACTTCTTCCGTCTCGGAAGCGGCAACCGTGCCCCGGTGATCTCGGCCGCGAGCGCCACGCCGAACAAGGGCACGGCGCCGCTGGCGACGACGTTCGACGTCACGGCGACCGACGCCGACGGTGACGCGCTCACCTACGCGTGGGACCTGGACGGCAACGGCACGGTCGACTCGACCGTGCAGAAGCCGGCCTTCCGCTACGAGACCGCCGGCACGTACACCGCCAAGGTGACCGTGTCCGACGGCAAGCTCACGGCGGAGCGGACGGTCACGGTGACCGTCGAGGGCGCGGCGGTCACGCAGCCGGTGCAGATCGGCAGCGACGTGGCGCCGACGCTGGGCCTGACGCTCGGCCCGGTCACCCCGCTCGCCGGCTTCGTGCCCGGCGTGGACCGCGACTACACGGCGACGATGACGGCCGCGGTCGTCTCGACCGCCGGTGACGCCAAGCTGACGGTCAACGACCCGGGTGCGACCAAGCCCGGGTTCATGTCCAACGGCACGTACTCGCTGTCGCAGCCGCTGCAGGTCCGGTCGGGCACCGGCGCCTTCGGTGGCCTCCCGGCCACGCTGCGTACGTACGCGGCTCCGACCGGGCGGGACATCGTCCCGGTGGAGTTCAAGCAGTCGATCGCGGCCACGGACGGTCTCCGCTCCGGCCGCTACAGCAGCACGCTGGTGTTCACGTTGAGCACCACCACCCCGTAGCGACGCACACCCGCGCGGACTTCGACGAATGTCGAGGTCCGCGCGGGGTGGTCTGCCGCTAGCTTGGCGCTCATGGTTCGCTCAGTGGTTCTTCTCGCGATGGGAATCGTGCTTGCGGTGCCGGCCGCCGCCCAGGCGTATTGGGAGCTCGCGCCCGACGGGCACCCGTTGATCACGACGAGCCAGTACTCGCCGGACGGCGTGCAGCTCTTCGTCTGCCCGCCCGGCGAGACGGACACCGGCGCCTGCGTTCCGCAGGCATGGACCCAAGGCGAGTACCGACCGGGGCCCACCCCGCCCGGGACCACCTTCAAGGTGCGCTGGCGCGACGGCCGCGAGGAGCAGAGCCCGGCCTGGCAGGGCCAGGTGCAACGCACGGCCCTCCCGACCCTCAGCGGGCGGCTCTACGCCACGGGCGACGCCCAGCCCCAGGCGGGCGCGTGGACCGGCGGCTGGGGTGACGACGTCAGCCGGCTCAGCCTCGCGGCGTGCGGCACTGCCGCCGGCACGGACTGCGTGCCACTGCCGCAGATATCGGGCTGTCCGGTGCCGTGCGACACCGTCGCGAGCGGGACGGCCGTCAGCTCCGGCGGGCTCGCGGGCATTCCGACGGCGCTGAGCGGCCGCTACCTCTTCGCGCTCGAGACGCGCGTGCCACGGGACCAGCGCGGCTGGCCGATCCCCGTCCCCGCGCTGTGGGGCCTGAGCTGGTCGTACGACCTGCCGGCGCCGACGGCGTTGGGGTCCGTGTCCGCGCCCGTCGGCCCGCTCGGCCTCCCGTCGCCGGCGGTCATCGTCGAACCGGTCGTGACCGCGCCGGTCGTCAAGCTGCGCTCGCGCGCGCTGCGGAGCAAGGGCCGGATCAGCGTCGGCCGCGTCACGTGCCAGTCCCGCTGCAAGGTCGCGGTCAAGGTCTCCGGCGGCGGCGAGCGGGCCTACACGACGACGTTCGTCGCCGACAGCCGGGGGAAGGCGATCACCGCGCCGGCACGGCGGGGCAAGCTCACCGTCCGCGTCCACGTGGACGGCAAGCTGCTGGCGAACGCGACGGTCCGCGCGCGCTAGGCCCCGCCGAACGGCGGGATGTTGCGGAAGGCAGCGGGACGCGGGTCGTCCGGCGTGGTCGGGCGCTCCGCCGCCTCGGTCGTCTCCGTGGTCTGCCGCGGTTCCTCGACCGGCACGAACCGGCCGGTCGCGGCGTCGAAACGCATCGTCACCTTCGGCGGGGGCGGCTCGCCGGCGTGCTGTCGGCCTGCAGGTTGGTGTCTGGCCATACCTACAAGCCTAAGCGGCCTTCGCCCAGACCTGCTCGTCACCGAAGGTCGCGAGCGCGTTGCCGATCTCCGCGTAGACCTCGGCGTTCGCGCCCATGCCGACGTGCGAGGCGCGGACCTCGACCTGCTCGGCGCTCGGGTCCAGGCAGGCGTGCCAGTTCACGATCCCGTCCCGCTTGGAGTAGATCGCGGTGAAGCCGACCTCGGGCGGGACGTCGGCCGTGAACTCATCGCGGAAGCGCTTGCAGCACTCGCCGCGCAGGCAGCTCATCCGGAACATGCCCGGGACGCGGGTGGTGCCGAGCACGCCGACGAGCGCGATCTGGGCCAGCACGAACGGGTGCGTGTTGAGCTGGTTGACCGTGGGCGAGCCGAGCGTGACGATCCCGCTCACGAGGTCGGGGCGGCGCACCGCGAGGTTGCGGGCGAAGATGCCGCCGCGGCTCTGGCCGATCAGCGCGACGCGCTCACCGGACTCCTCCGCGAACCGCTCCACGCGCTCCTCGAGCCGGTCGATCGCCTCCGACGAGCAGCCCACGTTGATGCGGATTCCGGCTCGGCGGGTGTGGTAGCCGTTCTGACGGAGCCACTGGGTCATCGTCGCCAGTGAGCCGTCGCCGGCCAGGAAGCCGGGGATGAGCAGGACTGGGCGTCCCGCTCCGTCAGGCACCCCGCCGCCACGCCAGACCGCGCTGCGGCGCAGCGCAGCCAACTCGAGACCGGCGAGACCTTCGCGCCAGAACGGCGGGAAATGCGGAACCTGGACTCCCACGTCCACATATTTACCCGAAATCGGGAGCGGCCACCCCGGTCGCATGGCGAGTATCGTCGCGGCCATGCGTGCCGCCACCATCGTCGACGGCCAGGTCCAGGTCGCCGATCGTCCCGCTCCAGAGCCCCAGGACGGCCAGCTCCTGGTCCGTGTCCGCGCCGCGGGGCTCAACGGCGCCGACATCCTGCAAGTTGCCGGTCACTATCCGCCTCCGCCGGGTGTTCCCGCCGACATCCCGGGCCTCGAGCTCGCGGGCGAGGTCGTCGCCTGCGGCCGCCGCGTCGGGCGCTTCGAACCCGGCGACCGGGTGATGGCGCTGGTGGCGGGAGGCGGCCAAGCCGAGTTCGCCGTCGTCCACGAGCGCACCGCGATGCCGGTCCCGGACGAGCTCGACTGGACCGCGGCCGGCGGCGTTCCCGAAGTGTTCACCACCGCCCACGACGCGCTCTTCACCCAGGCCGGGCTGACCGTCGGTGAGCGCCTGCTCGTGCACGGCGCGGCGGGTGGCGTCGGCATGGCGGCCGTGCAGCTGGGCGTGATGGCGGGCGCGCGGGTCACCGCTTCCGTCCGCGATCCGCAGGCGCGCGGGCAGGTCGGCGCGCTCGGCGCCGTGAACGCCATCGCCCCGGAAGAGGCCGTCGCGGAGGGCGAGTACGACGTGATCCTCGAACTGGTCGGTGCGCCCAACCTGGACGGGAACCTCGACGCGCTCGCGATCGGCGGGCGGATCTGCATCATCGGCGTCGGCGCGGGAGCCAAGACCGAGATCGACCTGCGCAAGCTGATGGGCAAGCGTGGGCGGATCCACGGCTCCACGCTGCGCAACCGGCCGATCGAGGAGAAGGCGGTCGCCGCGCGACTCGTCGAGAAGATGGTGCTGCCGGGGTTCGCGTCCGGCGACCTCTCGGTGCCGGTGACGGGCGCCTTCGCCCTGGAGGAGGCGCCGGCTGCCTACGAGCGGTTCAGCGCCGGCAAGAAGTTCGGGAAGGTCGTCCTACAGATCGGCGCGGATTGAGTCCAGGTCGGCGTCGTCCTTCGCCCACCCGCGGGACTTCGGCTCGACTTCGAACGCGATCTTGATGTGGCGCAGGGCGTCCTCGCGGCGCCCGGCCAGCGCCGCGTAACAGGCGAGGCTGTACTGCAGACCCCCGCTCTCCGGGTAGTGCTCGAGGCCCTCGGCCGCGATTGCGTAGGCCTCCTCCGGCGGCTTGCCGATCGCCAGGTACCAGTACTCGAACGGTGAGGGTGGGCCGGCGGCGCCGGGCTTGCCACCGATCACGAGCACGGTCGTGTCCGGGGCGTGCGCCGTCGCGGACCGATGCTGCTCGGGCTGCACGAGCACGATCGTGCCGGGCGGCGCGTCGATCTCCTCCCCCGCGACCTCGAACTTCGCGTGCCCGGTGGCGACGTAGTACAGCTCCTCGTGCCCTCCGGAGCCGCTGCCGAGCTCGTCGTGCGGCTCGATCACGGTGCCCTCGTCCGCCGTGTAGGCGTTGATGCCGAAGGCCGAGACGCCCATCGCCTTGCGGATGGGCCGGTAGTCCATCCCGTCGCCGAGGCGGTACCGGGCCAGCTCGGCGAGGGCTAGTACGGTGGGAAGTCGCTCCACCAGGTTCCCAGTTCCCGGAACGCGCGCCAGAAGTCGCGCTTGGCGGACTCCTCGTCGAGCGACCGGTCGATGTCGGGGACGTAGAGCGCCTCGATCGAAGGCGTCAGACGCTGGATGTCACCCGGGATCTCGAGGATCTCGCGGGCCAGCGGCAACTGCAGGTCGTTGAGCACGTCGAGCGCTTCGGTGCCCATGACCACGACGATCTTGGGCTGCACGATCGCGAACTCCTCCACCAGGCGCGCGACGCATTCCGGCGCGGCGAGGGAGGGATCGGCGACCGGGCACTTCACGCACAGCGTGCCGTAGACCACCAGCGGGTCGATGTCGAGCCGCCGGAGCGACTTCATCAGGGCGGTTCCCGATCTCCCATAGAACGCGACCCCCTCCTCGACCTCCGCGGGGGTGGGCGCGTACTTGAGCAGGAACACGTCGGCCTGCGGGTGGCCGGAGCCCAGCACCGGCATCAAGTTGCCGCGTGGGCAGCGCTCACAGCTCTGCAGGTCGTGGGTGAACGTGTTGAGCTCGCGGATGGCGCGCTCGAGGTACTTCTCGCGGATCTCGTCGTCGGTGGCGGGCATTCCGCCGACGAGGTTCACGCCGAGTCCGGGTTCTCCTTGCCCCTGCAAGTCACTGCCCGCCGCGACCTGCCACCGCCTTCGCCACCTTCCGTCGCCGAGTGGCCCGGCGAGCCGCCGATGGCGTGGCCTTCGTCTGGAGGAACTTGAGGGCCTGAACTTGGGCGTAACGCAGGGAAGAAGGCTTCGCGGCGATGTTCGCGTCACGCAGCGATTCCAGGAATTCCTCGGGCCCGTCGAAGTCGCGCATCGTGATCCGGACCGACCCCAAAGCCTGTGCAACATGTCCGTCAGTTCCGGCTCCGCCCACGATCCGGTACTTGGCGGCGAAGCGCACGGCCTCCTCGTTGAAGGCCGGGATCGCGATCCGCGGGTTGAAGACCTCGATCGCGTCGATGTCGTCCACGATCGCGAGCATGTGCTCGTAGTCGGGCACCGAATGCAGCCGGTCGAACGGGTGCGGCACGTACACGAGCCCGCCTTGACGGCGGATCTCGAGGATCGTCTCCTCGAGCGTCATCCCGCGCGGGATCTTCTCGTTGATGAACAGGCCGATGACCTCGCCCTGGTCGGCGGTCTTGACCTCCTCGCCGACGATCACCTTGATGCCGTAGTCGGCGGCCTTCGCGGCGGCGTCGTGCGCGCCGGAGATCTCGTTGTGATCGGTGACCGCGATCGCGCCCAGCCCGACCTCGACCGCCGTGGCCAGCAGCACGTCGACCGGCGTGGCGCAGTCGTTCGAGTGGTCGGTGTGCATGTGCAGGTCGACGTCGATCAGCTTGTGCTTCTTGACCCGCGCACGGACCTCGGGCTTGGGGTCCTCGTCGTGCCGGAGCGCCGCCAGCCCCGTGTAGATGGCCTCCACCTGGTCGGCGACCTTCGACCACGCGAGCTCCTCGCGCGCCTCCGCGCCCGCCGCGATCAGCTTCGCGCGCAGGGCGTCGTCGCGGATCGCCCGCTCGAGCTGGGCGGCCAGCACCTCGACGTCGCCCAGCTGGAAATGCAGGCCCAGGTCGCCCTCCTGCAGGACCTCCTCGTACACGGGCACGCGCGCCGCCAGCGGCACCGCGCCGACGCCGAGCGCCTTCACCAGCACGCCGGGCGCGGTCGTCTGGCCGAGGCTGGCCGCGACGACGATGTCCGCGGCCGCGAACGCGGCGTCCTCGTCGTCGACGACCGTCACGCGGTTGCGCAGGCTGGATCGCAGCGTCGGGATGCCGCTCTTGGAGTACACGACGGCCTCCCACGGCAGATCCTCCGGAAGCAGCCGGAGGGCGCGCAGGAACATCCGGAGCGCCCCGCGCTCCTCGCGGTCGCTGAAGGCGATCCGCAGCGGACCGCCGTCGTTGGTCGCGCGCGCCTCGGGCGTGACCCCGGGGCGCAGCAGCTGGTAGCTCGACGGGAAGAAGCGGTTCATCAGCTCCGCCGTGGCCTCATAGGACGCGGTGCGCGCGTCCATCCGGCCGAAGAACAGCTCCACGAACTTGCGCGCGACCTGCGTCGACAGCGTGCGCTCGGCCGGCGCGTGGAACGAGCCGACGTTCAGGGAGCGGGAATGCCGCAGCGCGACGCTGCCGGCCGACGGCGCCCACGGCTCGTGCACGTGGACGAAGTCCAGCGGCGTGAGCAGCAGCACTTCCTCGATCGTGCGCGCGATGTCCACCGGCGGCGCCGGGTTGATCCCCTTGCGCGACGCGTTGAACAGCAACTCGCCCACCCCGAGGATGCGCACCCCGCCGTCGGGATCGAACAGCTCCTCGGGATGCTCCCGCGCGGCCCGGATCAGCTTCCGCGACCTCTGCACCAGCTCCGGCGACCGGCTGGGCGCGAGCAGCAGCACTTTGTGCCCGCGTGCAGCGAGTTCCCGCGAGACCTCCGAGGCGAACGTTCCGACCTCGTTCGCGTCCTCGAGCGGATGCGGCGCGACCTGGGCGATGGCGAAGCGTTCAGCCACTGCGCGGGAGGATAGTCATAGGCGCCCGCCGGGCTACGGGCGGTGGCGGCTCATGATCGTCAGGAACTGCTCGGTCTCGAGCGGGGGAGCGGCCATCGGCGTCGGTGTGCGCTCGCGGGCGAGGCCGTCGACGAGCAGGGTCAGCGTGCGCTCGAAGTAGTCCGGCGCGACGTCGCGGGTGCGGTCTGCGATGGCGCTGACGGCCTGGTAGATCATCGGGATGTCGAGGGAGGTGACGTCCTCGCGCAGAGCGCCCGCGGCCTTGGCGCCGTCCAGCAATTGTTGCGCGAGCGGCTGGATGGCCGCGCGGAACGCGGCGGCCACCTCGCGGCCACGGACGCTGCCCAAGGTCACGGACTTCAGGCCTCGGTCGTGGGCGTGCATGCGCGCGACGGTGACGACGAAGGTGCGGAACGCCTCCCAGGGATCCTCGATCTCCAGCGCGTCGCGCGCGACCTGGACGACCTGTTCCATCTTGGTCTCGAAGACGGCCTCCACGAGCGATTCGCGGTCCGGGAAGCGCCGGTAGAAGGTGCCGATCCCGACGCACGCCGCCGCGGCGATCTCCTCGACCGAGACGTCCACGCCGCGCTCGGCGAACAGCGTCTTGGCGGCGTCGAGGATGCGCTGGCGATTGCGCTCGGCGTCGGCTCGGAGGGGGCGGGTGGCGGTCATTCGTGAACAAGGATAGACGGAAGTGGAAGCACACCCTCCAGTTTGCGCTACTCTGTGCCGATAACCGGAATAAGACCTTCCGCTTCCGCTTCCACTCTCTCCCCCCCACCCCCCTCCCACATGCCTTCACACACAGACCCGAACCACGCGCGCCGCTGGGTCATCCTCGCGGTGATCGCCGTGGCGCAGCTGATGGTCGTCCTCGACGCGACCATCGTGAACATCGCGCTGCCGAGCGCGCAGCAGGACCTCGGCTTCTCCAATGACTCCCGTCAGTGGATCGTCACCGCCTACGCGCTCGCGTTCGGCTCGCTGCTGCTCCTCGGCGGCCGCCTCGGCGATCTGTTCGGGCGTAAGTGGACGTTCATCGGCGGTCTGCTCGGCTTCTCCGTCGCCTCCGCCGTCGGTGGTGCAGCCGGCTCCTTCGAGGTGCTGGTCGCGGCCCGCGCCGCGCAGGGCCTGTTCGGCGCACTGCTCGCTCCGTCGGCCCTCGGCCTGCTCGCCACCACGTTCACCGACCCGATCGAGCGCGGCAAGGCGTTCGGCATCTTCGGCGCGATCGCCGGTACCGGCGCGGCCATCGGCCTGCTGCTCGGCGGCATCCTCACCGAGATCCTGTCCTGGCGCTGGTGCCTGTACGTGAACCTGCTGTTCGCGCTGCCGGCCGCCATCGCCGCCTTCCGCCTGCTCACCAACCAGGCGCAGACGGCCCGCCCGCGCATCGACGTCCCGGGCGCGCTGCTCTCCACAAGCGGCCTGTTCGCGCTCGTCTACGGCTTCTCGAACTCCGAGACGCACTCCTGGGGACACCCGGTCACGATCATCATGCTCGTCGCCTCGGTGATCCTGCTCGGCGCGTTCTTCCTCGTCGAGCGCCGCGTCGCCCACCCGCTGCTGCCGCTGCGCGTCCTCGCTGACCGCACCCGCGGCGGCGCGTTCGCCGGGATCGGCATCGCCGGCATCGCGATGTTCGCGCTCTTCCTGTTCCTCACGTACTACATGCAGCGCACGCTCGGCTTCTCGCCGATCGAGACCGGCCTCGGCTTCCTCCCGCTGTCGGCGGCGATCATCGTCACCGCCCAGGTCGTGAGCCAGCGCCTGCTGCCCAAGTTCGGCCCGCGCCCGCACATGGTCGTCGGCATGCTGTTCGGCACGGCGGCGATGCTCACGCTGACCCAGCTCGGCACCGACTCCGGCTACGTCACCCACGTGCTGCCGTCACTGATCCTCATGGGCATCGGCATGGGCAACATCTTCCCGCCGGCGTTCCAGTCCGCCACGTTCGGCGTGGACCGCGCCGACACGGGCGTCGCCTCGGCGATGGTCAACACGATGCAGCAGGTCGGCGGGTCGATCGGCACCGCGCTGCTGAGCTCGATCTTCGCGAGCGCCGTCACGTCGTACGCCAGCGGCCGCGCGCCGTCGGCGGCGACCATCGAGGCCGCCACCGTGCACGGTTACACCGTCGCCTTCTGGGTGGCCGCGGGCGTGTTCGCCGTCGGCGCCGCGGTCGTCGCGCTGGTCGTGCCGTCGATCCGCATCCAGGCGGCGCACGGCGCGGAGCCTGTCACCGCGCACTAGACGTAGGCTCCTCGCCTATGGCAGGCGAGCAGCCCGGACCTGGCCGAGAGCGTCAGGCCAAGATCTATCGGGACGGCGTCTTCGGGCGCCGTCCGCGTGTTCCGACCGACTTCGCGGGACTGGAGGCGGCGGCGCGGCGCAAGGCGTCCGTCCGTGGGTGGGCCTACGTGGCCGGCGGCGCGGGCGAGGGCGCGACGATGCGTGCCAACCGGGCGGCGTTCGAGCGCTGGGCGATCGTCCCGCGCGTGTTGCGGGACGTCTCGCGGCGTGACCTGAGCGCCGAGCTGTTCGGGCGCAGGATTCCCGCGCCGGTGCTGCTCGCGCCGGTCGGCGCCGCCGAGCTGCTGCACCCGGAGGCCGACCGCGCGATCGCGGGCGCGGCCGCCGACCTCGGCCTGCCGTACATCTTCTCCAGCCAGGCGTGCTTCTCGATGGAGGAGTGCGCGGCGGTCATGGGGGAGGCACCGCGCTGGTTCCAGCTGTACTGGAGCCGGGACGAAGGCGTGGTGGACTCGTTCCTCTCGCGCGCGAAGGCGGCGGGCTGCGAGGCGATCGTGGTCACGCTGGACACGACCATGCTCGGCTGGCGGCCGCAGGACCTCAACCTCGGGTCGCTGCCGTTCTCGCGTGGGGAAGGGATCGCGCAGTACCTGACCGACCCGCGCTTCCGCGAGCTGGTGCGGGAACGACTGGCGGCGGGGATCGGCGGCGCGACGCCCGGCGGGCGGCCGACGTTCGCGGCGGTGAAGACGCTGCTGACGATGACGCGCAAGTTCCCCGGCTCCTTCGCGGCGAACCTGCGCTCGCCGGAGCCGCGGGCCGCCGTGGAGACGTTCCTCGAGACCTATTCGCGCCCGTCGCTGACCTGGGAGGACATCGCGACGCTGCGTGACCGGACCGACCTGCCGGTGCTGCTCAAGGGCGTCCTGCACCCTGACGACGCGCGCCGCGCCGCGGACATGGGGCTCGACGGGCTCGTCGTCTCCAATCACGGTGGGCGTCAGGTCGACGGCGCGATCGCTTCGTTGGATGCACTGCCTGCGGTCGCCGCCGCCGTGGGCGACCGGATGACCGTGTTGCTCGACAGCGGCGTGCGGACCGGCGCGGACGTCCTGAAGGCGGTGGCGCTGGGCGCCGACGCGGTGCTGATCGGCCGGCCGCACGCATATGGGCTTGCGCTCGCCGGGCGCGAGGGTGCCCGTGACGCCGTCGCGAACATCGTCGCCGAGTTCGACCTGACGCTGGGCCTCAGCGGATTGACGTCGATCGCCGAGGCGACGCCGGAGATCCTCGTGAACTAAGCGAACGTCCAATACGGCGGCACCCGGAGCCCGGCTACGGTCTTCGCCTCGATGCTCAGGATCACTCGCTTACTCACACTTCTCGTCCTCTCCGTCCCGCTCCTGTTCGCCGTTTCGGCGGATGCCGCCCGCGCCGATACCGGCTCGATCCAGGTCCTGAGCGCGACCGGTGACGCGGCCACAGCCACCTTCACGGTGACCAAGACCGCCTGCGATTCGCCGTACTACTGCGGCTGGTACGCGTTCGCGACGCGGGTCGTCGCCGCACAAGCGTGCAATGAGGACGCCATCGTGTGGGTCGGCACGCTCCAACCCGGGATCGGGACGGCGACGGGGACGGAGTCGAACTTCCCCTCCTACGCCGGAGAGGGCGCGCACAAGCTGTGCCTGTGGCTCAGCGGCGAAGGCTCGCCCCGGCTGCTGGCGGAGGTCGTCTACGCGCAGAACGGCGGGCCGACCCCGACCCCGGTTCCGCCGGCGCCCACGCCCGCCCCGGCGATCGGCAAGTCGCTCGTGCAGTCGCTGATGCCGCGCTCGGTCGGCACCACGAGCCCGAGCTACGCGAAGCTCGCGATCTTCCCGACGGGCGCGCCGGCCTCCGTCGACTCCAGCCGGTTCATCGCGGTCGTCCGCGCCTCCGCCGCACGCTGGGACATCTCCCGCGGCGGCGTGTCGTGGAAGATGTTCAACTTCGACCGTCCGGACGGCCGCAACGCGATCGGCTTCGAGCCGCGGCCGGAGGGCGTGCTCGGCACCACGAATACGTGGACCGCGCGCGTCTACCGCAAGCGCCGTTCGTGCCGCCCGACGCTCTCGGGCCGCAAGTGCCGCACGGTCCGCAAGTACGTCGGCCGCCAGGTCGTAGAGGCCGACGTCGCGATCGACCCGTTCACCCCCTGGCAGCAGGGCCCGGCGCTCCCGACCACCGAGCAGTTCGACCTCGAGACCGTGATCGCCCACGAGCTCGGCCACTGGGCGGGCAACGGGCACCGCAACTCGTGCTCGCACCTGATGACCCGCGCGATCGACGCCGGCGACTGGTGGCGCGACATCGACGACTTCCACTTCTCCTCGTGCGGCGCCAGCACGAAGGCCGTTGGTGCCGCGCACGCCGCGGGCCGCTTCGAGCACGTGGACCGCGTCCATGACGTCGTCCTGCCCGACCGCGTGTCCGACCGCGACGCGGGTTCCTACGCCCAGGCCGCCTGGGCGCGCGCAAAGGGCAAGTAGCCGTGAATCGTGCGCCGCGGACCCGCTGGGCGGGTCCGCGGCGCGAGCGCCTTACTCGGCCGGCGCTTCGACCTTCTCGGCCTGCGAGACCTTCTTCTCACGCGCGGCGCGGGAGACCTTCTCGGCGCGCGCGTAGTGGGCGATGAACTCCTCGGTCGCCGTGCGCGCCGCGTCGTCCGGCTGCTGGTTCATCGGCGACTTCATGAGGTACGACGACGGGCCGTCGAGCTGGCCGCCGATGCCGTTGTTCATGGCCAGCTTGCAGCAGCGGGCGGCGTCGATGACGATGCCGGCCGAGTTCGGGGAGTCCCAGACCTCGAGCTTGAGCTCGGCGGTCAGCGGGACGTCGCCGAAGGCCGCGCCCTCGAGGCGGATGTGGGCCCACTTGCGGTCCGTGAGCCACGGCACGTAGTCCGACGGACCCACGTGCACGTCGTGCGCGGGCATCTCGTGGTCGACGATCGAGGTGACCGCGTTCGTCTTGGAGATCTTCTTGGACTCGAGGCGCTCGCGCTCGAGCATGTTGTAGAAGTCCATGTTGCCGCCCACGTTGAGCTGCGACGTGCGCTGCAGCTCCACGCCACGGTCGCCGAACAGGCGGGCGAGCTGGCGGTGGACGATGGTCGCGCCGACCTGGGACTTGATGTCGTCGCCGACGATCGGCAGGCCGGCCTTCTTGAACCGGTTGTTCCAGTACTGCTCGCGGGCGATGAACACCGGGATGCAGTTGACCATCGCGCAGCCGGCCTCGAGGATCTGCTCCACGTACCACTTGGTGGCCTGCTCGGAGCCGACCGGGAGGTAGGAGACGACGACGTCGGTCTTGGTGTCCTTGAGCACCTGGACGATGTCGACCGTCGAGCCCGGGGCCTTCGTGATCTTCTGGGACAGGTACTTGCCCAGGCCGTCGTGCGTCATGCCGCGCTGGACCGGGATGCCCAGGTGCGGGACGTCTTCCTTGACGAACTTGATCGTGTTGTTCTGGCCGGACCAGATCGCCTCGGAGAGGTCCTTGCCGACCTTCTCCGCGTCGATGTCGAACGCCGCGGAGAACTCGATGTCGCGGATGTGGTAGCCGCCGAGATCGACGTGCATCAGGCCAGGGACGCGCTGATCGGGATCAGCGTCCTTGTAGTAGTGCACGCCCTGCACAAAGGCGTTCGCGCAGTTGCCGACGCCGATGATGGCGACGCGGACCTTCTCGTTCTGGTAGCGGCCGTTGCCGTTCGTAGACGCCGTCAAGGCTTCTCAAATCCCTTCGAAAAAGTTTGGTGACCGTCGGTCAATACGCCGTTAGGCGGGTTCGGTTACAGGCTTCGTCAGCTCGGAGCGCACGTGGAAGATGCGCTGGAAGACGGTGATGACCGCCATCAAGGCCAGCAGGTACACCGCCGGCTCGATCGCCTGGATGAAGCCGAACACGAGGCCGGCGGAGAGCACGACCACGCGCACGGCGCGATCGGCGATGCCGACCTTGCACTCCACGCCGAGCGCCTCGGCACGCGCTCGCGTGTAAGAGACCATCAGCGAGGCGAGCACCGCCAGGGCCGTGACGCCGACGGCGACGTCGCCGCCGAAGATGAAGGTCAGATCGTCGTCGCGCACGAACTGCACGGCGACCGCGGCGAGGACGATGCCCTCCTCCATGCGGTCGAGCGTGGAGTCCAGGAACGCGCCGAACGGCGAGCCCTTGCCGGACATGCGCGAGTAGCGCCCGTCGAGCGTGTCGCACACCGAGCCGACGATGAACGCGATGCCGCCCGCGATCCACCAGCCCTGCAGGATGAGCACGGCGGATACGACGCAGAGCACGAATCCCGTCAGAGAGATCGCGTTCGGCGTGAGCCGTGATTCGATGAGACGGTTGCGCATGACCGTCTGGTAGTCGCGTGTGGCCATCGCCCGCGCAGCCTATCCGGCGCGAGCCGGTGCGGCCAGCGTGGGTTCTGGCGCCCACGCCCATTGCCCGGGCCGCACGCGGGCGAAAACGGTCTGCGCGGCGACGGCGGCGACCACCGCCACGACCGCGCCGGTCACGGCGTCGAAGATCCAGTGGTTGGCGGTCACGACCACCACAGCGCTGACGACGAGCGGGTAGATCGCCCACACGACCTTCACCCAGCGGTGGCGCGTCATGCGGATCACCGAGATCGCGAGCATCAGGGCGAATCCGACGTGCATCGACGGCACCGCCGCGTACGGGTTGTAGAGCGCGTTGACGTCCGAGGTGCTCGAGACGCCGGTGAAGTCCATCACCGAGTCCGTGAACCCGAACTCGGGCATCAGCCGCGGCGGCGCGGTCGGGAACACGACGTATCCGAGGAGCGCGAGCCCCATGGCCACCATGAACATGTTGCGCACCCAGTAGTAGTGCTCGTGGCGGAACAGGTAGATGAACGCGAGCGTGAACGTCGTCACCACGAAGTGGGTGTTCAGGTACATCCACGAGCCGATGTCCTCGACCCAGCCGGCGCGCATCGCCCACTGCTGGATGTCGGGCTCGACGAACACGTGCAGCGCCTGCTGGAGATCCACGATGTCCCGCGCGTGGGCGAATGCGGCCGCGGACTGGTCGTAGACCTGGCCGCGCACGAGCCGGTAGACCCAGTAGGCCCCGCAGAACAACAGAATCTGCCAACCAAGATCTCGCAGGCCGCGGGGGAGGGAAACTCGGGACAACACGTCGCGTAACAGGCTATTCACCCGCGCTCGTCGGCCACGTGGCGCCAACAGGCGCTAATGGCACGTCTTGGCGCGGCGGCTGCGCTCGAGGCCGAAGCGCGCCTGGACCATCAGCACGCCCGGCTCTTCGGGCTCCACCCGCGTCCAGCCGCCCGGCGCGCGGCTCACGCACGCGTTCTCGGTCGACCAGTACGGCGTGTAGCGGTACTTGACCACGGTCGGCTTGGAGGCGTTGACCATGAACCAGTTCGGCCCGGCGGCGAGTAGCGTCGCGCCGCCCGAGGCGGGCGGCACCGGGTCGCGCAGCTCCCAGATGCGCCAGCGCGGGGAGTCGTAGACGAGCTCGAGGTAGTCGACCCCGCCCTCGAGCAGGAGTGCCTCAGCCGTCGCGGAGTAGTCCAGCGGCGCGTTCGGCAGCGCGACGAAGCGCACGGCGTTCTCGCGCAGCCAGTCGTGGTAGCGAACGGGGGTCAGCTGCTCGTCGTCGTAGAAGATCGGGTTGGCCTTCGCGTCCAGCTGGCGCTCCCACCCGCGGGCGAGCGGCACGACCTTCGCGAGGTCCGCCGCCTCCCAGTGGTTCTTGGTCAGCGGGACCTCGACCCGCTCGCCGGGCTTGGCCATGCGCTGGAGGAAGTCGCGCGCCTCGGCCTGGAAGGCGAGCCGGGTCGACGGGTCGCCGTGCGCCTCGGCCACCGCGCGCACCGCGGGCAGCCACTGCAGGTACAGCAGCGCGGCGCCGACGATCGCCACGGCCACGAGCGGCACCTTCTTGCGGTGCGCGAGCGCGAGCACGGACGGCCCGGCCAGCACACCGAGCCGCAGCGCGTTCTGCCCGAACGGCGTCGGCACGAAGAACGCGCCCACCAGGACTCCCAGATACAGGAGGCCACCGGCCCACAGCGTCCGGCGCCCGGGCGCCAGCAGCGCGACGCCCGCCGCGCTGATCGCCAGCATCGGCCAGAAGGCGGTGGCGGTGAAGCGGTCGTTGCCGCCTTCGGGGAACAGCGCCCACAGCAGGACACCGCCGCTCAGGGTCGGCAGGAAGATCCACAGCGCGCTGCGCAGGCCTTCTCGCCCGTCGGCGATCAGCTTCGCCGCGGCGCCGAGCATCAGGAACACGCCCGCGACCGGGCTGGCGAGCATCGTGCACAGCCCGAGCACGCCGGCGATCCGCAGCCGGCCGCCGCGGGCGAGCGCCCAGGCGGCGACGCCGAACGCGATCCCGAGCAGGAACGGCATCCGGCCGATCCAGACGTTGGAGAGCACGCCCGCGGTGAACAGCCAGGACGCGGTGGCGCCCGCGGCACGCGACGGCGCGGCCGCCTGGGCGAGCGGCGGGAACAGCGCGGTGGCGACCAACGCGGCGCCGACGCCGACGAGCGCCGGCCCGAAGACCATCGCCAGCGGCGCGAACAGCAGCGAGTAGCCCAGCACGTGATGCCCGCCGTACCACTGGGCGTTCCAGACCGTCAGCCCTTGGTGCTCGAACAGCCACGCGCGATACGAGTGCGCGGCCATGTCGGCGGTGGCCGGCTGTGCGATCAGGTACGCCAAACAGGCCAGCGCGCAACCCAGCGCCGGCGCGAGAGGGTGCTCGAACGCGCGCCGCATGTGCGCCAAGAGCGTATCCGCTCGCACCGATACCTAAAGGGCCAGGCCCTTTAGGTTGCTGGAGCTAGCGGGCGGTGCCGAAGTCGGCCGTGACGAAGCAGGCGTTCGAGCGCGAGCGCTGGGCGACGCCGACGCGACGGAACGAGCGCGAGAGCATCACGCGGCGGTGGCCCGAGGAGCGCGCCCACATGGCGACGATGTCGCTCGGGTTGCAGCCCCGCATCCAGGCGAGGTTCTCGCCCACGCGGGAGACGCGGCGGACGTAGCGGCGGACGCGCTTGCCGTAGTCGCCGTGCTTGAGCGTGTTCTGGCGCAGCATCGCGGCGGAGTGCGCGTCGGCCGCGCGCGCGAACCCGCGCTGCTGGCGCAGCTTCGGCAGCCCGTGCTGGGCGCGGTAGTCGTTCATGGCACGCACGATTCCCGCCTCGAGGCGGTCGGTGCGGGCGGACGCCTGGGCGACCGCACCGGGCGCTAAGACGCAGACGATCAAGCATGCGACGAGCAGCGCTCGTCGCAAGGACGTGACGGACATGAGCCCCCCTGGGACCAGCGGCCCGACCAAGGCCACCGGGGTATTGACCAATTTTCGAACGCAGTCCGTCGCGCGTCCTACGACCAGCGAGCTTCCGACCCGCGGCCCGCGACCCTAGAGGTCGCTTCGAGCATCCGGCGAACATAAGTCCCGGATCCCGTCACAAATCTTACTCCATTCGATTGGATTCCCCCAAATCGGGGTAGCGGCGTCAACTTCGAAGGTCATCGCTACGGTCGAGCGCCCATGCAGCCGCCCAACCGAGCCCGTGTGCGCCGGATCCGCGACCGGCTCCGCCTCGTCTACGGCCGTCCGTTCGCGCCCCCGCACGAGCAGGGCCTGAACGAGCTGATCCTCACCGTCCTCTCGCAGTCGACCAACGACCGCAACCGCGACGTCGCCTATCTCGCGCTGCGGCGGGACTTCGAGGACTGGGCGGCCGTGCGCGACGCGCCGAACGCCGCGGTGGAGCTGTCGATCCGGCCCGGCGGCATCTCGAAGGTCAAGTCCGCCCGGATCCAGGACATCCTGCGCGCGATCGACATCGACACGTTCGACGACGACCTCGCCGCCATGAGCGTCGACGCCGGCCGCGACCTGCTGGTGAGCCTTCCCGGCGTGGGCCGCAAGACCGCGGCCTGCGTGCTGCTGTTCGCCTACGGCAAGCGCGACATCCCGGTCGACACCCACGTCTCCCGCGTGGGCACGCGCCTGGGGCTCTTCCGCGAGAAGGCGCCGTTCGAGGAGCTGCACGACGCGATGCTCGAGTTCACGCCGCGCGGGCAGGAGATCGAGTTCCACGTGAACCTGCTCCGGCACGGCCGTCGGACGTGTCATTCAAGAGCCCCTAAATGTGGTGAGTGCGCCCTGTTGAGGCTGTGTCCCACCGGCTACAATCTGCGTCAAGCAGACTGAGATTTCGAACGGGAGCAGAAGACACATGGCAAAGACCATCGGGATCGACCTCGGAACGACCAACTCCTGCATGGCAGTGCTTGAGGGCGGCGAGCCGACGGTCATCGAGAACAGCGAGGGTGGGCGCACCACCCCGTCGGTGGTCGCCTTCGCGCAGAGCGGCGAGCGCCTGGTGGGCACCGTCGCCAAGCGCCAGGCGGTCACCAACCCCACGAACACCGTCTTCTCCATCAAGCGCTTCATGGGCCGTAAAGAGGCCGAGGTGCGCGAGGAAGAGTCGATGGTGCCGTACGAGGTCGTCTCCGGCTCCGGGGGCGAGGCGCGCGTGTCGGCCGGTGGCAAGCAGTACACGCCGCCGGAGATCGCCGCGATGATCCTGCAGAAGCTCAAGGCCGACGCCGAGGCGTACCTGGGCGAGACCGTGGACTCCGCGGTCATCACCGTCCCGGCCTACTTCAACGACGATCAGCGCCAGGCGACCAAGGACGCCGGCCGGATCGCCGGCCTGGACGTCAAGCGCATCATCAACGAGCCGACCGCGGCCGCGCTGGCCTACGGCCTCGACAAGGAGTCCGACCAGACGATCCTCGTCTTCGACCTCGGCGGCGGCACGTTCGACGTGTCCGTGCTGGAGATCGGCGACGGCGTGTTCGAGGTCAAGGCCACCGCGGGTGACAACCACCTCGGCGGCGACAACTTCGACAAGGCGATCGTCGACTGGCTCGCGGCGGAGTTCAAGCGCGACCAGGGCATCGACCTCACGCAGGACAAGATGGCCCTCCAGCGCCTCTACGAGGCCGCCGAGAAGGGCAAGATCGAGCTGTCCTCCGCGCAGGAGACGCAGATCAACCTGCCGTTCATCACGGCCGACGCCTCCGGCCCGAAGCACCTCGACGTCCGCCTCACGCGCGCCAAGCTCACCGAGCTGGCCGGCTCGCTCATCGAGCGCGTCGTTGGCCCGGTCCGCCAGGCGCTGGACGACGCCAAGGACAAGGGCGTCAAGGAGATCGACCACGTCGTGATGGTCGGCGGCATGACGCGCATGCCCGCCGTCCAGGAGAAGGTCAAGGACCTCACCGGCAAGGAGCCGCACCGCGGCGTCAACCCGGACGAGGTCGTGGCCGTCGGCGCCGCCATCCAGGCCGGCGTGCTCGGCGGCGAGGTCAAGGACGTCCTGCTGCTCGACGTCACCCCGCTCACCCTCGGCATCGAGACCAAGGGCGGCGTGATGACCAAGCTCATCGAGCGCAACACGACGATCCCGACGCGCAAGTCGGAGGTCTTCTCGACGGCTGAGGACAACCAGCCCTCCGTCGAGATCCACGTCCTCCAGGGCGAGCGCGAGATGGCGACCTACAACAAGTCGCTCGGCAAGTTCCAGCTCACGGGCATCCCGCCCGCCCCGCGTGGCATCCCGCAGATCGAGGTCGGCTTCGACATCGACGCCAACGGCATCGTGAAGGTGTCGGCGAAGGACCTCGGCACGGGCAAGGAGCAGAAGATCGAGATCAAGTCGGGCTCGGGTCTGAGCGACGACGAGATCAAGCGCATGGTGTCCGACGCGGAGTCGCACGCGGACGACGACAAGCGCCTGCGTGAGCTGGCCGAGGCCCGCAACAAGGGCGAGTCCGAGGCCTACAACGCCTCCAAGCAGCTCAAGGACCTGGGCGAGCAGATCGACGCGGCGTCCAAGACGGAGATCGAGGAGGCCATCAAGGACCTCAACGAGGCCGTCAAGGGCGAGGACGCGGAGGACATCCGCAACAAGACCGAGCGCCTGCAGTCCGCGTTCCACCGCGTGTCCGAGCAGATGTACGCGCGCGCCCAGGAGCAGCAGGACACGGGCGCGCCCGAGGACAACGACGGCAACGCGACCAGCAACGGCCGCGCGTCCGCCGACTCCTCCGAGGAGGAGGTCGTCGACGCCGAGGTCGTGGACGAGCAGAAGTAATGACGGACGAGAGCGTCAACGTCGAAGCCGCGGAGGAGGAGTTCTCCGCGGCGGCGCCGCCCGACGTGGCGGCGACGGGCGCGGGCGAGACGTCCTTCGCGGATGCGGAGGCGCCGCCCGCGTCTGAGCTCGGCTTCGGACAGCCCGAGGTGGACGCGCTCACCGCCGAGCGCGACAAGTACCTCGGGCTGGCGCAGCGCGCCCAGGCCGACTTCGACAACTACCGCAAGCGGATGGCGCGTGAGAACGCGGCCGCCGCCGATCGCGGTGTGGCGAAGCTGGCCAAGGAGCTGCTGCCGGCGCTGGATCACCTCGAGCTCGCCTTGAAGGCGGCCGAGGGGCACGAGGACGTGGTCAAGGGCTTCGCGATGGTCGCCGGGGAGATCCAGGCGGCGCTCGCGCGCGTGGGGATCCAGGCGTTCTCGCCCAAGGGCGAGGTGTTCGACCCCAACGAGCACGAGGCGATGGCCCAGGCCCCGATCGAGGGTGTCGAGTCCGGCACCGTCGGCGAGGTCTACCAGTCCGGCTACCGCATCAACGGCGCGGTGCTGCGGCCCGCCCGCGTGGTGGTGGCCGCATGACTCGCGCTGCGCGCTCGCATGCTCCGGCGGGGACTCGCCTCGCGGCTCGTCCCCGCGCCGCGAGGGGGTTCTAGCCGTGGCGCGCGGTACCGACCACTACAAGACCCTGGGGGTCGACAAGAAGGCCTCGCAGGAGGACATCAAGAAGGCGTACCGCAAGCTCGCCCGCCAGTACCACCCGGACACGAACAAGGACGCCGGGGCCGAGGAGCGCTTCAAGGCGATCTCCGAGGCCTACGACACCCTCGGCGATCCGGACAAGCGCAAGAAGTACGACCGCGGCGGCTCCGTCTTCGGGGGCGCACAGTCGCCCTTCGGTGGCGGGTCGTCCGGCTCCGGCGGTGGCGGAGCGGGGGACTTCGGCTCCTTCTCGGACATCCTGTCGGGCATCTTCAACGCCGGCGGCGGCGGCGGAGGAGGCGCGCGCACCACGCGCACCAAGCCCGCCACGGAGCGCGGCAAGGACCTGGAGACGACGGTCACGCTGTCGTTCGAGCAGGCTTTGGCGGGCGCGCAGGTGCCGGTCTCGGTCGCCACCCACGCCGCGTGCACCACGTGCCGCGGCACGGGCGCGCGGCCGGGGACGCAGCCCAAGGTCTGCCCGGTCTGCAACGGCCGCGGCGTCGAGGCCCAGGGCCAGGGCGTCTTCTCCATCACGCGCCCGTGCTCGCGCTGCAACGGCACGGGCACGGTCATCGAGGACCCGTGCGGGACCTGCGGGGGCGAGGGCCGGCTGCGCGAGATGAAGCGCTACCGGGTCAACATCCCCAAGGGCGTGCGCCAGGGCTCGCGGATCCGGCTCGCCGGCAAGGGCGAGGCGGGGCTGCGCGGTGGGCCGCCGGGCGACCTGTACGTGATCACGCACGTGACCGAGTCCGACGTGTTCAAGCCCAAGGGCGACAACCTCGAGGTCGAGGTGCCGATCACCGTCGCCGAGGCCCTGGCCGGCGCCGAGGTCGAGGTGCCGACGCTGCACGGCACGAAGAAGCTGCGCGTGGCGCCGGGCACCAAGCACGGCACGGTCCAGCGGCTCCGGGGTGAGGGCGCGCCGATTCTCGGCAAGTCCGGCAACGGCGACCTGCACTACCGCTTCGTCATCGACATGCCGGCGACGCTGACCGACGAGCAGAAGGCCGCCGTCGAGCAGCTCTCGAAGGTCATGAACGGCAACCCGCGCGAGCGCATCCTCAGGGCGGCGGGCGCGCAGTGAGCGTGCGCCGCACCCGGATCACCGCGCGGGTGGAGCACGATCGCGGCGTGTTCATGATCTCGGTCGCCGCCGAACTGGCAGAGATGCACCCGCAGACCCTGCGCATGTACGAGACGCGTGGCCTGATCGAGCCCAAGCGCTCACCGAAGGGCACGCGTCTGTACTCGCAGGCCGACGTGGAGCGCCTGCGCCGGATCCAGGAGATGACGACCGAGTGGGGCATGAACCTCGCCGGCGTCGAGCGCGTCTTCGAGCTCGAGGAGCAGCTGGACCGGATGGTCCGCAAGGTCAGCGTGCTGGAGAAGCGCGCTGAGCAGCTGGTGTCGGAGATCGCGCGGCTCGAAGAGAAGCGCGAGTCGGTGAAGGCCGAGATCGTGCGCTACGAGGCTGCGCCGGGGACGTCGTTGATCCCCATCCGGCACGTCAAGAAGTAACGCCGCTCCCTTCCCCCTCGGTGGCCGCCGTTCGCAACGCGGCCCCGTGACGAATGTCATGCCGAACTGGTGACTCCGGGGACTACACGCCGCGCCCGCCCCAAGCGACCTTGGGGGTATGAACAACGACCCAGGATCCAAGGCGGCGATTCGCGTGCGCGGACTGCGTCGCACCTACGGGCACGGGCCCGACGCGTATGAGGCGGTGCGCGGTGTCGATCTCGACGTCCCCACCGGAACGATCGTCGCGCTGCTCGGCACGAACGGCGCCGGCAAGACCTCGACCCTCGAAGTGATCGAAGGACTCGCTCCGGCCACCAACGGCGAGGTCAGCGTGCTGGGTCTGGACCCGATCGCGAGCCGCGCCGAGATCCGGCGCCGCACCGGCGTGCTGCTCCAGCGCAGTGGCTTCTCCGGCGATCTGACCGTTCGCGAGACCCTCCGCCAGTGGAGCGGGACGCTCACGAAGCCGCGCCCGGTCGACGAGATGCTCGCGATGCTGTCGCTCGAGCACAAGGCCGACGTGCGCATGTCCGCGCTCTCCGGCGGCGAGACCCGCCGCGTCGATCTGGCGAGTGCGCTGATGGGCGACCCGGAGCTCGTGATCCTCGACGAGCCGACGACCGGTCTGGACCCGGAGAGCCGGCGCGAGGTGTGGCGGCTGGTGGAGGACCTGCGTGAGCGCGGCGCCTCGGTGCTGGTGACCACGCACTACCTCGAAGAGGCCGAGACGCTGGCCGACCGGCTCGAGATCATGCACGCCGGCGAGATCGTCCGTTCAGGCACGCCGACCGAGATCGCCGAGGGCCATCCAT
The DNA here is from genome assembly GCA_027587225.1 of Solirubrobacter taibaiensis. Taxonomy (GTDB): domain Bacteria; phylum Actinomycetota; class Thermoleophilia; order Solirubrobacterales; family Solirubrobacteraceae; genus Solirubrobacter; species Solirubrobacter taibaiensis. The sequence continues at coordinate 9,175 of JAPDDQ010000025.1, read as the reverse complement.
CGACGATCAGCTTCGCGGGCGCGCTCGAAGTGCCGAACGACCTCGCGGGCGTCACACGCGTGGCCTTCGAACACGGCCGCACGACGCTCGAGACGGCGGCGCTGCAGCGGTCGGTGACCGACCTGATGGTCTGGGCCGCGCACAACGACGTCGCGCTCGACGACTTCGACGCTCGCAGCCCGAGCCTGGAGAGCGTCTTCCTGGCCATCGCCGATGGCCGTACCCCCGAACCAGCCACGAGCCTGGCGGAAGGAAGTGTCCGATGAACAACGAGTTCTCGCTCAAGCGCACCGCCGAACTGGCCCGCTGGAACGCGGTCCTGCTCACCCGGAACCGGCTCGCGTTCGTGTACGCGGTCGTGATGCCGCTGCTGCCGCTCGTGCTCCTGTTCACGGGCGAGCGCGGCGACGAGGCCGTCGGCGCGAACGCCGTCACGACACTGTTCCTCGTCGCGGGCCTGTTCCCCGTCTACTACAACGTGCTCGCCCAGTTCGTCAATCGCCGCGACGAGCTCGTGCTCAAGCGCATGCGCACCGGCGAGGTGCGCGACGCCGAGCTGATCGTCAGCATCGCGATCCCCGGCGCGGTGAGCGCGCTGCTCTCGGCCGCGATCGCCGTGCCGGTGGCGCTCGCGTTCGACCAGCCGCTGCCGGTCAACCCGGTGCTGTACGCCGCGGGTGCGGTCCTGATCGTCATCATGTTCACGGCGTTCGCCTACTGGACGGCCGCGTGGACCCAGAGCGCCGAGGCGGCGCAGCTGACCAGCTTGCCGATCATCCTCATCGTCTCCGCCGCGCCCTTGCTGACCGCGATTCCTGACCTGTCGGACACGATCCGCGACCTCGTGTCGTACACGCCGGGCGCCGCCATGTCCGACCTCGTGCGAGCCGCGTGGTTCGGCTTCGACGGACCGCTGGCCAAGGAAGCGACGCTGACGTTCTCGGACAGCTGGGGGCCGGCGCTGCAGCCGCTCGCCGTCTTGTTCGCGTGGTCGGCCGTCGCGTACTCGCTGGCCTCACGCTCGATGCGGTGGGAGCCGCGATCCTGACCGATGCGGCGGTGGTCGGAACTCAACCGGGTCGAGCGCGTCGGGCTGTACACGCGCCAGAGCCTGTACGTCGTGCTCTGGGTCTTCAGCGGCTCGGTCCTGCTGGGGAACGCCGTGCAGCTCGACCCCGACCCCGCCGTGCCGATGCTCGTCGGCGGGCTCGCCGTGACGGTGCTCAGCACCCTGCTCCTGATGGAGATGATGCGGCGCCACCGGGCGGTCGACTCGCTCCCGTGGCGCCGCCTCACCCCGCTGGTGCTGGTGAGCGCGGCCTACCTCGCGGTGGCCGCCACGTCCTGGCCGGCCGAGGCGCGTGGCTCGGCCGTGCTGGTGGTGGTGACGAGCCTGGCCTTGCCGCTGTCGATGCTGCCGCAGTTCCGCAGCGTCGTCGTGCTCGTCCTGGGCGGCGGGCTGCTGTTCCTGCTCGTCGGCCGCCAGCCGCTGAGCTTCGGCGCGGGGGTGCTGGTCGCCGCGTCGGCCGCGTTCTCCGGCCGGGCTTCGATGTGGTTGTACGGGATCGTGCGCGAGCTCGACGAGGCCAATGACGCGCGAGCCCGGCTGGCCGTAGCCGAGGAACGGCTGCGGTTCTCGCGTGACGTGCACGACATCCTCGGCCGGCGGCTGTCGACCATCGCCGTCCAGGCCGAGCTCGCCGCCACGCTGTCCGCGCGCGGTGACGAGCGCGCCGCCGAGCGCATGCTGGAAGTCCGCGGCGTCGCCCACGAGGCCCTGCGCGAGGCCCGCGAGCTGGCGCGCGGCTACCGGGCGACGGACCTGCACAAGGAGCTCGAAGGGGCACGGTCGCTCCTGCGCTCGGCGGGCATCGAGGTCCAGCTGGACGTCGACAACGTGCCCCGGGCGTGGCACGAGCCGGCCGGCTGGGTCGTGCTGGAGAGCGTCACGAACGTGCTGCGACACTCCAGCGCGAGCGTGGTGAAGATCTCGTACGCCGACGGCCGTCTGCGGGTGGACAACGACGGCGCCCACCCCAACGGATCGACCGACGGGTCCGGCCTGAGCGGGCTGCGCGAGCGCCTCGCACCGCTCGGCGTCACGCTGGCCGCGCACGCGTACGGCAGTGACCGCTGGCTCGTCGAGGCCGACTTCCCCGGCTCCGGCCCGCTCAGTGCCACGGGGTCCGGCCAGTGATCCGCGTCCTGCTCGCCGACGACGAGCACCTCATCCGCACCGCGCTGGCGCAGATGCTGGAGTTGGAGGACGATCTGACCATCGTCGCCGAGGCCGCACAGGGTGACGTGGCGATCAAGCTCGCGATCGAGCACGCCGTCGACGTGGCCGTGCTGGACCTGCAGATGCCCGGCAAGGACGGGATCGCCGTGGCCGAGCAGCTGGCGAAGGACCTGCCGGCGTGCCGCTGCGTCATCGTCACCAGCCACGGACGCCCGGGGCACCTCAAGCGCGCGCTCGCGGCGGGGGTGCGCGGCTTCCTGCCCAAGACGACCTCCGCGGTCACGCTCGCCTCGGTCGTGCGCACCGTGCACGCGGGCGGCCGCCACGTGGATCCCGAGCTGGCCGCCGAGGCGATCGCCGCCGGCGACAGCCCCCTCACGCCGCGCGAGGCGGACGTGCTGGAGCTGGCCGCCAGCGGCGCCCCGATCGACGAGATCGCCGACCGGGCGGCGCTCTCGCCGGGCACGGTGCGCAACTACCTGTCGAGCGCGATGAACAAGCTCAACGCGGCCAACCGCCACGAAGCCGTCGCCGTCGCGCGGCGCATGGGCTGGATCTAGCCCGTCGCCAGCACCTCGTCGGTCCTCGGCCGGGCCACGCCGACGAGCGCGAGCACGATGCTCAGCGCCGCGACGCCGAGCACGACCGCGATCGCGGTCTGGTAGCCGCTGCTCACGACCGCCGTGACCACGGCGAGCACGATCGCTCCGCCCATCTGGAACGAGGTCTGGACCAGGCCGGCGGCCAGCCCCTGCTCATGGTCGGCGACGCCGGCCGTGGCCTGCACGTTGAGCGCGCCGTAGCCGAGTGCGAAGCCCGCGCCGATCAGCAGCATCGACGGCAGGAACGCGATCCAGTACGGCGTGGCGTCGACCGGCAGGAACAGCGCGTAGCCCGCCGTGAACGCGACCGCCGACGCGAGGATCGGCTTGGCGGTGCCGTAGCGGCTGATCACGGCGCCCATACGCGGCGCGCCGAGGGCGACGAGCAAGCCGCCGGGGAGGAACGCCAGCGCGGTCTCGAGCGCGCTCCAGCCGAGCGTCCCCTGCAGGTACAGGGTGACGGCGAACTGGAAGCCGACATAGGCGCCGAACAGCGCCATCGCGCCCAGGTTGGCCCGGACGAGCGGCCCAGAGCGCAAGATGCCGAGCCGCACCAATGGCTCGCGGGCCCGGCGCTCCCAGCCGACGAATGCGGCCAGCAGAGCGACGGCCACGATGCCTTCCGGCACGTTGGTCTCCACGAGCGCATGGACGAGCAGGAGCATGCCGGCGGTCAGCAGCGCAGCGCCCGGGAGGTCGTAATGCCGCTTGGCCACCAGCGACGGGCGGTCCTTGGCGATGTAGCGGGGGATCAGGGCGAGCAGGATCGCCGCGACGGGGACGGGGAGCAGGAACGTCAAGCGCCAGTCGGCGCTCGTCAACAGGCCACCGAAGACGAGGCCGAAGCTGAAGCCGCTCGCGCCGAACGCGTTGAAGATCGCGAGCGCCTTGTTGCGGGACGGGCCTTCGGTGAACGTCGTGGTGATCAGCGAGAGCGCGGCGGGCACGGTGAACGCCGCCGCGACGCCCTTCAGGAAACGGGCGGCGATCAGCAGCGCGGGATCGTCGACGAGTCCGCCGGCGAGCGAGGCGAGCGTGAACACGGCCAGCGCGCCGAACAGCACGCGCCGGCGACCGAGCAGGTCGGCCGCGCGGCCGCCGAGGAGGAGCACGCCGCCGAGACCGAGCACATACGCAGAGACGATCCACTGCAGCTCGGAGGTGGAGAGACCGAGATCGGCCTGGATGGACGGGAGCGCGACGCCGACCATCGAGACGTCGAGCCCGTCGAGGAAGAGGATCCCGCACAGCAGGATCAGGGCGCCCCAAAGACGGGCGTCCCACTTCGGGGAGGAGGAAGTCACGCTCCGCAGCATACATGCATGTGCATCTAATGCATCTGCAACATATGCGCACGGTACTATTCAAGCCATGCCTGCAGACCTCACCGACGAGTGGCGTGAGCTGTTGTCACGGCATGCGCGCACGGTCTGCGCGCTGGACGACGCGCTGGGCGATCACGGGCTCGGGATGAGCGAGTTCGAGGTGCTCGAACGCCTCGCGTGCGAATGCGGCGAGAGGCCGAGGATGCAAGAGCTGGCCGCTGCTGTGCATCTCAGCCAGAGCGCGCTGTCACGAACAGTGGGGCGGCTCGAGAAGGACGGGCTGGTGAGCCGCGCGATGTGTCCTGAGGACCGGCGCGGCGTCGCGGTGTGCCTGACGGACGAAGGTCGCGAGCGCTACGAAGCGGCGCGGCCTACGCACCGGCGGGTGCTCGCGGAGACGCTCACGCCCCCGTCGTAGACCACAGCGCGAGCTGCAGGGCGCTGGCGAGGCGGTGATGAGCCGCCTGCTTGACGTCGTCGGCGTTGAGCTTGACGACGATCACGCGGTTGCTCGCCGTGTCGAGGGAGAAGCCCCGGCCGGCCATCTCGCACGCCACCTTCCACGCGTCCTTGCCCGTGTCCCGCAGGTCGATCGCGAGGCGCACGGTGCTCGTGTCGCTCTTGACCTCCGGGCCGAGGACGCGGACGCCCTCGATCTCGGCGATGCGGTCACGGGCGATCGTGGCGGCGGCGCGAACCCGCTCCAGCTCGGCCTCGGCGGCGAAGTCGCGGACGGGCTTGAGGAGCTCAGACGGGGGGAAGAAGATGAGGGAGGGGGCGGCCATGGCTGAACCCTCCCCGATGGTCCGGGTGCGAACCATCGACGAGAGGGGTGAACCTTCTAGCCCTCGGGGTGGGTGCGTTCACCCCGACGGGTGAGACACCGCCTGTTTTGCGTCCCGACGTCCGCGTCCCGTAGAGTGGGGCTGTGGTGCACGACTGGCCTGAACGTCACGCTTCCTCCCCCGCTGAACTGCAGGCTCGTCTGGCCGCGGAGCGGGCTGAAGCCCCATTCCTGGAACTGCGGGACGGCGAGGGCGTGCAGCGAATCGTGACGCTCAGCGGCCAGCTCACCGTCGGGCGGTCGCCCACCGCCGGGATCGCGTTGCCCTGGGATGCGCAGGTTTCCCGCTCGCACACGTCGATCGAGTGCCTGGACGGCGTCTGGACCGTGCTGGATGACGGGCGCTCCACCAACGGCACGTTCGTCAACGAGGAGCGGGTGGCCGGGCGTCGCCCGTTGCGCCACCTGGACGTGATCCGTGTGGGCGCGACGCGGCTGCGCTTCCACGATCCCTCGGAGGCGGGGCAGGACAACAAGCTGACCGAGGTGGCGTCCGCGGGCGCCGTGCCGGTGCTGACGCCCGCGCAGCTGCGCGTGCTGAGCGCGCTGTGCCGTCCGGCGGACGGGCCGGCCTCCAACGAGGAGATCGCGGCGGAGCTGACGGTGTCCATCGACACGGTCAAAACACACATGCGGGCGCTGTTCGACGCGTTCGACCTGCACTCTTCGGCGCCGTACCGCAAGCGCTTCGAGCTCGTGCGCAAAGCGGTCGAGGTGGGGCTCGTGTCCCCGCCCGAGCGTCGCTAGTTAGCCGTTTCTTTCCCTTCGGGTACCTACAGTCGCGGGTGTGAAGCCACGCGTGCTGTTCGTCGAGGATGAGCCTTCGATCTCCGGGCCGTTCTCCAGTGCCCTGACGCGGGAGGGGTTCGAGCCGGTCGTGGCGGGCTCGCTCGGGGAGGCACGGGCCGCGTGGCCTTCGGGGTTCGACCTCGTGCTGCTCGACCTGATGCTCCCCGACGGCGACGGCCGCGACTTCGCGCGTGAGGTGCGAGCGTCGGGGTCGGAGGTGCCGATCATCATGCTCACCGCGCGCGGGACGGAGCTCGAACGCGTGGTCGGGCTCGAGCTGGGCGCCGACGACTACGTGGTCAAGCCGTTCAGCGGGGCGGAGGTGATCGCGCGGATGCGGGCGGTCCTGCGCCGCGTTCGGCCCGCGGCGCAGTCGGACGTGGTGATCGGGCCGCTGCGGGTCGAGCTGAGCTCCCGGCGGGCGTTCCTGTCGGGAGACGAGCTTGCGCTGTCGCGCAAGGAGTTCGATCTGCTGGCCGAGCTCGTGCGGCACGCCGGGGAGGTCGTCACCCGCGAGGACCTGATCGCGCGCGTCTGGGACGAGAACTGGTTCGGTTCCACGAAGACGCTGGACGTGCACGTGGGGTGGCTGCGCGGGAAGCTCGGCGACGACGCCTCCGCTCCGCGCTGGCTGCACACCGTGCGGGGCGTGGGCTTTCGCTTCACGGGGCCGTCCGAATGGTCATGACGCTGCGGGCGCGGCTCGTGCTCGTGCTCGCCTACGTCCTGGTGCTGGCGATCGGGTCGATGCTCGTGCCGCTGGTGCGCAGCGTGCGCGACCGGATCTCGGCGGAGGTGTCGCAGGCGGCCGTCTCGCAGGCGGAGGTGGTGGCGGCGACGGCCGGCGACACGTCCGACCCCGCGGCGTTGGCCGTGACCGCGGCGCGGCAGGTCCGCGGGCGGGTGCTGATCCTGGACGCGCGCGGCGTGGTGGTGGCGGATTCCTCGCCGGGCGGCGTGGGCGCGGACTACGCCTCGCGGCCGGAGGTGGCTTCGGCCCTGCGCGGGAGGACCGCGCAGGACGAGCGCGACTCTTCCACGCTCGACGAGCGCATCCTGGCCACGGCGGTGCCGGTGCTGCGCGACGGGCGCCCGGACGGCGCCGTACGGATCACCCAGAGCGTCGACGCGGTCGACCGGGCCGTGTCGTCGGCAACGCTGGGGCTCGTCGCGGTGGGCGCGATCGTGTTGTTGCTCGGGCTGGGCGCGGGAGCGTTCTTGGCGGCGTCGGTGGTGCGGCCGCTGCGACGGCTCGCCGTGGCCGCGCGGCGGGCGGGCGACGGTGACCTCTCCGCCCGGGTGGAGATCGAGGGTTCGCTGGAGCAACGCGAGGTGGGACAGGCCTTCAACGAGATGACCGCTCGGGTGCAGCGGATGGTCGACGCGCAGCGCGACTTCGTGGCCGACGCCTCCCACCAGCTGCGCACGCCGCTGACCGGGCTGCGACTGCGGTTGGAGGAGGCCGCGGCCACGGGCTCGCGCGAGCAGCTCGACGGCGCGCTGGAGGAGGTCGACCGCTTGGCGGACGTGGTCAACGAGCTGCTCGTGCTGAGCGAGGCGGGCGCGGCGCGGGCCCCGGACGCGGTGTGCGAGTTGCTCGCGGGCGCGGCGCGTGCGGTCGAGCGCTACCCGGCGGCGATCATCGAGCTGCGCGGGTCGCCGGCGCTGGTGCGCTGTACGGCGTCAGATCTGGATCGCGTGCTGGACGCCGTGCTCGAGAACGCGATCGACTACGGGCCCGCGGGCCAGACGATCACGATGGTCGTGGAACCGGGACGCCTCAGCGTTCGTGACCAGGGTCCGGGCCTGTCGGCCGGCGAGGAGGAGACCGTGTTCCATCGTTTCCACCGCGGCACCGTCGGGCGCGCCTCCCGCCGCCGCGGCACCGGGCTCGGCCTGGCGATCGCGCGGGAGCTCACGGCGCGCTGGCACGGCTCCGTGACCTTGGCGAACGCGGAGGGTGGCGGGGCCGTCGCGACGATCGAGCTGCCGACAGCCGACGGCACCACGCCCCACGCACGGGCGACGGAGGCCACGGCATGACGGGCTGGCGCCGCACGGCGGTCATCGCGGTGGCCGCCGTCGCCGGGCTGGTCCTCGCGGCTGTCCTGACCACGGCGGCGAGCTCGTTGTCGGGGCAGAGCGTCGGGATCTCCTCGGAGCCGCTGACGGCGGGCGAGGGGCTCGCGCCCGCGGACACGACGACGCCCGCGCCGACGCCGAGACCGACACGCACGGCGTCGCCGACGCGCACGCCCACGCCACGCCCGACCCGGACGGCCACGCCGCGCCCGACCAGCACGCCCGTCCCGACGACGGACGACGACAACTCGGGTCCCGGCAGCGGTGACGACGACTCCGGCCGCGGACGCGGTCGAGGTCGCGGGCGGGGCCGCGGCGGTGACGACTAGGCAGGTTTTGCCAAAGCTTTCCCTAGCCCTACCGGGGGCTTGGGGGGCTGAAGCCGATGGTGTGAGGCATGAGCCTGCGCACCCCTCTCGTCCTCGCCGTCGCCCTGCTGTCCGCCCTCGGCGGAGTCGCCGCGGCGGCCATCGCGCTGCCGTCCTCGCCGCCGCGCCCGGTGGTCGCCGCCGCCACCCCGTCGGCGACCCCGACCCCTGAAGTGCAGACCAGGACGATCCGCCGCACGATCCACGTCGTCCGCCGCGAGAACGCGTCCAGCGGTGGTGGCGGCGGTGGCGGCGGCGGGAGCGCCCCGGCCGCGTCGGCGCCGGCCTCGAGCACGCCGCGCCGCGCCGCTACCCCCGCCCCAGCGCCCGCCCGAGCCCGGTCCGCCGTGTCCTCGCCCTCGCGCAGCGACGACGACGACTCGGGCCACGGCCGCGGACGCGGCGGCGACGACGATGGCGACGACGACGATTCCGGGCATGGCCGTGGGCGCGGCGGCGACGATGGCGACGACGACTCGGGCCACGGCCGCGGGCGCGGCGGCGACGACTCCGGCGATGACGACTCCGGCCGGGGCCGGGGCCGCGGGGGCGACGACGATGACTGACCTCCGCTGGGACTCCGTCCCGACGCGCGGCGCGGACCGCAGCGAAGCCCCGACCGCGAAGTTGCCGCCGCTCCCCGCGAGCGCGCCGCCGCCGGCCTCGCCCGGCGACGACACGCCCGCGGCGTCCGGCGCGGACACGCCGCTCCCGACCGCGACCGCCGTGCCGTCGCCCGGCCCGGCCACTCCCGGCCTGGCCACTCCCGGCCTGGCCACTCCCGGCCTGGCCACTCCCGGCCTGGCCACTCCCGGCCTGGCCACTCCCGGCCTGGCCACTCCCGGCCTGGCCACTCCCGGCCTGGCCACTCCCGGCCTGGCCACTCCCGGCCTGGCCACTCCCGGCCTGGCCACTCCCGGCCTGGC
>JAPDDQ010000272.1 GCA_027587225.1 Solirubrobacter taibaiensis | reverse complement strand
GGTGTATCAAATGAACCGTGCGGCGTATGCACACGACCTAAACGGGCACCCGTTTGTTTACATGTCTTAATAAATTCATAACGAATTGCTGTCATAACTTACTCCTTTTATTTGTTTCTCATTTTAGCGTGAGATGCAACGAACATTGCATCACCGAAGCTAAAGAAACGATATTTTTCTTTTACTGCTTCATTATAAGCATGAAGTACATTATCTCTATTTGCAAATGCACTTACAAGCATAATTAATGTTGATTTCGGTAAATGGAAGTTTGTAATTAAACCATCAATTGCTTTAAATTCATATCCCGGATACATGAAAATATCTGTCCATCCAGAAGCGGCGCAGAGCTTACCGTCATGATCTGTTGCAATTGTTTCTAACGTACGAGTTGATGTCGTACCTACAGTAATAATACGTCCACCATTCTCTTTCACACGATTTAATAATGCCGCTGTCTCTTCAGACATATGATAATATTCTGCGTGCATATGGTGTTCTTCAATCGTGTCTGCAGAAACTGGTCTAAATGTTCCAAGTCCTACGTGAAGTGTAATGAATGCTAACTGAACGCCTTTTTGCTTTAACTTCTCAAGTAACTCTTCTGTAAAGTGAAGTCCCGCAGTCGGCGCTGCTGCTGAACCGATTTCTTTCGCATATACTGTTTGATAGCGATCGCGATCTTCTAGCGTCTCTTTAATATATGGAGGAAGTGGCATTTCCCCAAGTTCATCTAAAATTTCATAGAAGATGCCGTCATATGAAAATTCAAGCTGACGTCCA
>JAPDDQ010000271.1 GCA_027587225.1 Solirubrobacter taibaiensis | reverse complement strand
TTTAATTTGTTTTACTTTTTCTGCTTCCGCTGATTGCTCAACAGCATAGCGATCTGCATCTGCTTTTTTCTTAACTTCTGCATCATATTGCTTTTCACGACGCGCAATCTCTTTTTCTTCTAACTCGATTTGCTTTTCACGCTCAATGATTTTAACGCGCATTTGCTCTTCTGTAACACCTTGTTGTGCTTTCGCTTGTTGTAATTCGTAAGAAAGATCCGCATCTGCACGTGCTTGCTCTTGTTCTCTCTTATAGGACTGTACTTTTAATTCTTTATGTTTTTCAGCTTCAGCGATTTGTGCATCACGTTGATATTCTGCTTCTTTTGCCTCTTTTTCAGCACGTGCTTTTTCAATACGTGCTTCTTTTTCACGCTCTGCGTTCGCAATTGTTGCATCACGCTTAACGGTCGCAATTTGCGGCTGACCAAGCGCATCTAAGTATCCGTTTTTATCCATTATTTCTTTAATTGTGAAAGAAACAATGCGAAGTCCCATCTTCTTTAAATCTGTAGAAGCTACTTCATGTACCTTTTGAGCAAATTGCTCTCTATTACTATACGCATCCTCTACTGTCATAGAAGATAAGATTGCACGTAAGTGACCTTCTAAAACCTCTTTTGCTTCTACTTTTAACTCTTCTGTTTCTTTTCCTAAATATTGCTCAGCTGCAGTAGATACTTCTTCAATTGTAGAACCTACTTTAATAATAGAAACACCATTTACTGTAACTGGAACACCTTGCTTCGTATACGTATCACGTGTACCAACTTCTAATTTGTAG
>JAPDDQ010000270.1 GCA_027587225.1 Solirubrobacter taibaiensis | reverse complement strand
ACTTGTCGGACAAGGTGGACTTGTAAGTTTAATCGGTACAAATGATGCGATTAAAGTAGAGCAAATGGTTGAAAAAGGTGATCCTGAAGCAACTCTTATTTATAAAGCAATGGCATATCAAGTTGCAAAAGAGATTGGCGGAGCTAGCGCTGTACTTCACGGGAAAATCGATGCAATCGTATTAACTGGTGGACTGGCATACAGTAAAATTCTTGTCGATGAAATAAAAGAGCGAGTGGACTGGATTGCAGATGTTATCGTACATCCAGGCGAAGATGAGTTAGAAGCGTTAGCAGAAGGAGCACTTCGTGTATTACGTGAAGAAGAAGCTCCAAAAGAATACGTTGTACGTGAAAAAGAAACGGTAGCTAGGGGTTGAGATAATGGCAAAAGAATATGATTTAGTCATCGTTGGCGGCGGTACTGGTGGATATGTTGCTGCAATTCGTGCATCACAACTAGGGTTAAAAACTGCACTAGTCGAAAAAGAAAATCTTGGTGGTACTTGTTTACACAAAGGATGTATTCCTAGTAAAGCTCTTTTACGTAGTGCGGAAGTATATGCAACTGCTAAAAAAAGCGAAGAGTTCGGAGTTATTGCAAGCAATGTAGAACTAAACTTTGCGAAAGTACAAGAGCGTAAAGAGAAGATAGTAACGCAGCTTCATAAAGGCGTTCAACATTTAATGAAACAAGGTAAAATTGATGTGTTTGAAGGTATTGGCCGTATTCTTGGCCCATCTATTTTCTCTCCGATGCCAGGGACAATTTCAGTTGAACTTGCA
>JAPDDQ010000269.1 GCA_027587225.1 Solirubrobacter taibaiensis | reverse complement strand
TATACTCGGTTATTAAGCCTACCTTCTTTCGTACAAGATATGATTGCAAATGGTCAACTTTCAATGGCTCATGGGAGAACTTTACTTACGATAAAAGATGAAGAACAATTGAAGTCCTTATTGAAACGCATTGAAAAAGAAGGATTAAATGTTCGTCAATTAGAGAAAATCGTCCAAGAGATTAATCAACACGTTTCACGTGAAACAAAAAAAGTGAAAAAAGAGCGAAATATATTTTTCGTAGAACGTGAAACGTTCTTAAGAGAAAAGTTTGGCACAGATGTGAAAATTAAAGAGACGAAAAAAGAAAAAGGTAAAATCGAAATTGAATTTTTTAATAAAGAAGATTTAAATCGTATTTTAGAACTATTAGCACAGAAAAATTAAAAAGCAAACCATCTTATTATTTATAGATGGTTTGCTTTTTTTAATGCGGATAATTTTTGATCCGTCTCTTTTATACTTTTTGCGATTACATCAGCCATTTTCATGACTAAACTTAATCTTGTATTTTGAAGAACGAAAAACTCCATAAACCCATTTAGATTGACGATACCGTGTATGTGCAAATCACCAACTGCAGGTAATTTCTTATTCATAGCAGCTCCAGGTTTACTAGGTCCCTTTCCAGTAGTGATTGATCCGATATTTTGGGACTTTCCTAAACATGCATCAACAGCAATTATAAATGCAGTAGGATATTCTTTCTGTATATTCTGAATTTTCTCATCTAAATTTAGCGCATGTACTGGCTCATCTAGTGTACCGAATACTTGGAGGTTTTGGA
>JAPDDQ010000268.1 GCA_027587225.1 Solirubrobacter taibaiensis | reverse complement strand
TTATGGAGTTCTATCCACTTACCAATTCTAGATGTTCTTTTTTGACACAAAAACACCCCTTTTAGATGCAAATTTGTAAATTTATTTTAAAGCTATAACTATATATTGGTTTGGAATAAAATTTGATAAAAATGAAGTCACAAATCTTTATTTAACAACAAAAAAATTCATTTTGAAAAAACGATTGATCAAAATAGAATCACTCTTTTTAACTAAGTATGAGATTTTTATAAAAAAATTTTAATCAAAACTCACTTAGAATCTTTACTTGAAGGAATAAAGCTTCGCATCTTTTTTGTGAACATCGTTAAACTAAGATAAATTTTGACCGTATCTGTAATTAATTGTAAAATATTATACATAGAAAGGTATTATAAAATAAATATAGAAGGGGTATGTTTTTTAGTTTTAAAGGGGCTAAAGCACATCTATTTTATGTTTTGAAAGGGAGAATTGAAAAATCATATGAAGAATTTCAAAAAGAGTACAGGTAAAATTTTACTAGCATCTGGATTAGTAGTTTCTATGTCAGCTTGTAGTGTAACAAATTTATTTGGAGAAAAAGAAAAAACAAATGCTGAATCTGGTAAACAAGAAAGTAAAGAAACTAAGACAGAAGGTAAATCATCTGAAACAAAGGAAAAATCAACTAACTCAAAAGAAGAAAGTAAAGATGTTAAGATGATTATGGTTTTGCCTGAGGATTACCCACAACTTATGGTAGACATTGAAGAAGACTTATTAAGACGTCTAGATTACTATGATGCTTCTGTGAGGGATAATAAAAAGGGA
>JAPDDQ010000267.1 GCA_027587225.1 Solirubrobacter taibaiensis | reverse complement strand
TTTAAATGCAGGTGGACTTGCTTTAAAAGTTGAAACAGCAGGTGTAGCTTATTCGAAAGAAGAATGGCAAGAGCTTGCAGAGGATAAGGAAATCTTTCCGATGTATTCGCACCTTGTAACTTTAGTTGGAGATGAAGAAGACGGTTATTATTCATGTGGAATGCAAGCATTTAATCTACCAGACGTTGTTTTAGACGGAGGGATAGATCCGGAAGTAGCTGTAGATTTATTGAATGATTTTAACCTACATAATATATTGGAAAAACCTAATTTGAAAGATGGAGATACAATTAGTTTCACAGAAGATGCTCCAGTGTATCGTTTATCTCATTATATAGATAAACGTTATGAACAAGAGGATCCATTTTATAATCCGTGTGGGGTATGGAAGTTAGAGAGTGCTTCGGCAAAGAAATCTATCTTTCAAAAATTGGGGAGTGTGCTAAAAGGATGGA
>JAPDDQ010000266.1 GCA_027587225.1 Solirubrobacter taibaiensis | reverse complement strand
TACATAAAAGAACAGAGAAGTATATGTGATAAATATAAAGCGGAGTATGTAGAATCTCCGAATGACTTGAAATTAGGAATAGCGCAAAATGTGAAAGATGGTATCGCTCCGATTAATGGGTTACGAATGCCTATAGAAAATGGAACGACAGGTTGGTACATTTGGGCTGGTGAAGAAATGGGGACAGAAGAAGATTTCTTTCTTCCTTTACACGTTCAACATATTGATGAATGGGCACCTGAAATAAAGAAGTATTTAGGGTTACCACCTGGTTGCAGATTTTTAATTGCTGGAGATTACGCGGACGTGTGGTATGATCCGAATTTGT
>JAPDDQ010000265.1 GCA_027587225.1 Solirubrobacter taibaiensis | reverse complement strand
TCAAATGTCCCGTGTTCTTTTACTTGTTCACCTGTCTCTAACGCATCACCGTAAATAACTGAAATACGATCTGTTACTGGGGAACGTTCTATATATTCAAGTGCTTTTTCATATCTCTCACGATTGCGCTCAACTGTCACAATACGTGAATTTGGAATAGCTTGCATCATACGAATACTAGAATAACCGATTGCTGTTCCAAGTTCTAAAATGCTTTTCGGTCCAATTAAACGTAAAAATTGCAGCATAAATTCCATTCCAAGTCGATCCATAATCGGCACATGATTTTCTGTTGCATATTCTTCCATTTCAAGAATTAATTTATCTCTCGGATCAATAAATGATAATAGGTACTCGTTAACTGCATCCTCCATAAATGGTCCTCCTTATTTACATGGAGAAGTGCCTCTATGACGTCTTTTCACACATAGAATGCAATAAAAATACAAGCCAGCTTTACCCTTAGCTTGTACGTCCCGTTTTGATATTAAAAACGATTCTTCTGCCAGTTTTTAACCCGATATATTTTACCACAAAAAAGAGGGATGTGCGACTTTTTTCGCTATCCCTCCCCATTTCACTGTTTTTTCGTAATGTATTTTTGCTTTAATGCATTATGCTCTTCTAATGTTTTCGCATAATACACTTCACCACTTGGTGCAGCTAAGAAATAATAATAATCTGTTTGCGCAGGTTCTAACGCAGCTTCCACTGAATGTTTACCAGAGTTTGCGATCGGCCCTACCGGCAATCCTTTTACAACATACGTATTGTACGGTGAGTTGACCTTTAAA
>JAPDDQ010000264.1 GCA_027587225.1 Solirubrobacter taibaiensis | reverse complement strand
GGAATAGTCCTTCAAAAACGACTTTTCGAACAGCTTTCACTGGCAATGAGAATTTTTTATTTTGATTAATAATATCACGAGCTTCTTCTAATAAATGTCCATAATTTACACCAGATGGACAAACAGGTTCACAAGCACGGCAACCAAGACAAACGTTTAATGTATGTTCAACATCTTCATCTGGTTCGATTAAACCATCAACGACTGCTTTCATTAATGCGATACGTCCGCGTGGTGAATGTGACTCTTTATATCCGGATTGAATGTAGGTAGGACAAGTAGGTAAACAAAAACCGCATCGCATACAGTTTAGTAATTCATCTTCACTTAATCGTTTTTTAAATTCTTTTTGAATATTTTCTTTATTTAATGTGATCATTGCTCAACCACCACTCTTTTTCGAGTGTCTTTCGCGAACATTTTTCCAGGATTCATAATGTTATTTGGATCGAAAGCTTGCTTTATTCCTTGCATAGCTGCAATACCTTCTTTACCTAATTTCATTTCTAAATATGGAGCTTTCATTGCACCAACACCATGTTCACCAGTAATTGTGCCACCAAGTTCAATTGCTTTCGCAAATATTTCAGCAAAAGCTTGTTCAGCTCGGTGCATTTCTTCTGCATTACGAGCGTCTGTCATACAAGTTGGATGTAAATTACCATCACCAGCGTGTCCAAACGTACAAATAGGAATATTATATTTTTTTGCAATGGCATTAATAGCTTCAACCATCGGAGCGATTTGTGAACGTGGTACAGTCGCATCTTCTAATATTGTAGTAGGTTTTAATCGTG
>JAPDDQ010000263.1 GCA_027587225.1 Solirubrobacter taibaiensis | reverse complement strand
GGATATTTTTCAATTAAACTTTGAATCGTTTCATTTGTATCTTCAGAGTCTGTTAACTGCTGTACAAATCGTTTCGTAATATCTTGCTTCGGATTACGGAATACATCAAGTACTGGACCTGTTTCTACAATCTTTCCTTTCTCCATTACCGCAACACGATTACAAATCTTTCGAATTACGTGCATCTCATGTGTAATGAGTACAATTGTTAAACCAAGGCGCTTATTAATGTCTAATAGTAAATCCAAAATTTGATCTGTCGTTTCTGGATCAAGAGCCGACGTTGCTTCATCACATAAAAGAACTTGTGGGTTGTTAGCTAATGCTCTTGCAATCCCAACGCGTTGTTTTTGTCCCCCGCTCAGCTGAGATGGGTACGCGTCTCCTCTTCCTTCTAATCCAACAAGATGAATTAATTCATCAACACGTTTTCTTCTCTTCGCTTTATCAACACCTGCAATTTCAAGTGGAAACTCAATATTTTCACGTACTGTTCGTGACCAAAGTAAGTTGCCTTACGAAGTTCGCTTCCTGTAATTGCTGAAATGACACGATTTGCAATTGTAATTTGGCCAGAAGTTGGTTTCTCCAACTGATTGAACAATCTAATTAAAGAACTTTTTCCAGCGCCACTATATCCGATAACACCAAATATTTCACCTTTATCTATTTTTAAATTGGCATTATCTACAGCAGTGACATCACCGCTTTTTGCTTTATATATTTTCTTTACATTCTCTAATAGAATCATGGTGTATCACCCCTTTTTTAAATAAAAAGCGCAAGCGGCTCGTTTAG
>JAPDDQ010000262.1 GCA_027587225.1 Solirubrobacter taibaiensis | reverse complement strand
TTGTTTGGTAAAGTGCCGCGAAAAAGTCTACAAATGCGTGGAATAGTATAGCGTATACTAGGAAGATATATTTCTTCTGTTTGACTGCGTATAAAACAAGCATTGTAAAGGCGATTTGAAGCACGAGTGCCATAATTCTTTCTAAGCTACCAAGGAAGTATAAGTAGGCGGGTTGCTGAATTAACATATCCTGTAAAATGCTAAGCTCGGGTTTTTGTTCAATCAGTCGAGCGAAGCTACCATCGTTAATAGAATTAGCAAAGATTAATGCTTGTAATGCAGAAAAACCGCCAATTAAAATAGATTCAATTCCGCCGTGACCAATTCCATAAGCGAAGCCATCTTTATATTCTAGATATTTTTTTAGTAAGAAGAAGAAGGCAACGAAGCGTCCTAATTCTTCAAAAATACCAGCAGTCAATCCGCCATAAATTGCGAAGACAAACGGATTTTCTAAAAATGGAGCGATTGTTGGATTACCGCGCATAAATAGGTGGAATGGTGTTTCAAGAATTTGGGTGAATCCGATAAAGATAAGAACACCAACGCTGACCACTTTCCAATTCATATTATATTTTTTACGGAAATAAACGAGTACGATAATTGGGACCAGAATCGAGACAATGAGTTGAAAAATGATGCTGGCAATTACAGTATTTGAAACCATACTTTCACCGCTTTCTAATATATGTACATATCTATTATGCATGAAATAGGGGAGAGATGAAACTTTTAGAAAGAAAATGAATTTACTTATTGACTCTAACGTTGCGTCATACTTTATCGTATGTACTAAGGGG
>JAPDDQ010000024.1 GCA_027587225.1 Solirubrobacter taibaiensis | reverse complement strand
TTGGCCCCCGCCTTCCGCCGCGCCGCCGCCGCGCTCGCCGCCGCGCGGCGTGCCGCCGCGGCCGTCGTGCTCGCGCAGTGCGATCGCCAGGGCGCGGCGGCCGATCCAGTAGCCGCCGCCGTCGTCGCCGAGCATCGATCCCCAGCCGTCCGCGCGTGCCCAGCCCTCGTGCGTGGCGGCCAGCGCGATCGCGCCCGTCCCCGCGACGATCACCGCGCCCGGTTCGCCGCCCAAAGCGCCGAGGTGCGCGGTGACTGCGTCGTTGCTCA
Source organism: Solirubrobacter taibaiensis (assembly GCA_027587225.1). Taxonomy (GTDB): domain Bacteria; phylum Actinomycetota; class Thermoleophilia; order Solirubrobacterales; family Solirubrobacteraceae; genus Solirubrobacter; species Solirubrobacter taibaiensis. The sequence continues at coordinate 106,462 of JAPDDQ010000024.1, read as the reverse complement.
CCACCATCGGGACGCCGAGGTCGGTGCCGTCGTAGCCGGTCAGCCCCGCGGCGACCACGTCAGCGTCCCAGCGCGCGACGAGCGCTCGCAGCGGCGTCCAATCCCGCGCGGCGCGCGCAAAACCGGGCAGCGTCTCGCGCGCGACGACCTCGCCGCCCACCTGCAGCGCGGCGCGGCAGCCGCTCTGGCCGCCGTCGATGAGCAGAACCTTTAACTTCAGTGCAGGAACCTTGCCGACATTACGGATGAGATGACGCGCCTGCCCCTGATGCTCAGAGCCCTCGTGCTCTTGCCGCTGCTGGCGGTGGGCTTGGATCAGGCGCGCGTCTCGTTCATCTGCGGTCCCGACGCGCAGAGTTGCCTCGGCGCCGCGTCCAACGGCAGCCTCGGCACCGCCGGCACGCTGCTGATCCTGGGCTACATCCTCGCCGTCGCGGCCATCGTGGGCCGCCTGGCGCGCGGGAGAAGCTCGCTGTGGATCGTGGCCACGGCCGGCCTCTGGGCCGCGCTGGGCGGGCAGGCACTGCTCGCCGACGCGCTCGACACGGGCGCGCTGATCGGCGGCGGCTGGCTGCCGCTGCTGGGTTTCGGCGCCGCCGCGGGCGCACTGCTCGCCGTAGCGCTCCGCACCGTCGGGCGCAGCTTCCGGCTCCACGCACCACTCCTCGTCGCCACGATCGACGAGCTCGTCCACGGGGCCTCGCGCCTCGTCGCTCCTCCGCTCGTTCGCACGTCCCGCCTGTCGCGGGACCGGGCTCCGCCGCTGTTCGCGTAGTTCCCACGCGCAACACCGGCAAGCCCAACACGAACCCAGGAGCACCAAATGACCAAGCGCGAGCTGCGCGAACAGCGCCGCGCCCACCGCGAGGCCCTCGAGGCCGCGGATGCCGCCAAGACCACCCGTCGCCGCCGCCTGAGCATCCTCGGCGGCGCCCTCGCCGCCGCCATCGCGGTGATCGCCGTCGCGGCGCTCGTCTCGACGAACTCGAACAGCACCGCGGCCCCGAACGCGAGCCTCACCCGAAGCACCGTCGTCGACGGCGTCCAGGAGCGCAACGGTGTCCTGGGCGACCCGAACGCCCCCGTCACGATCACCGAGTACGTCGACCTGCAGTGCCCGATCTGCGCCGAGGCGTCCACGACGATCCTGCCGGGTCTGATCGACGACTACGTCAAGACCGGCAAGGTCAAGCTCGAGATGCGCACGATGCATTTCCTCGGCCCGGACTCGATCAAGTCCGCCCGCGTCGCCGCCGGCGCGCAGCAGCAGAACAAGCTGTGGAGCTTCGTCGAGACCTTCTACGCCAACCAGGGCACCGAGAACTCGGGCTACGCCACCGACGACTTCCTGAAGAACGTCGCGACCACGGCGGGTGTGAACGCCGAAGCCGCCATGGACTACGCCGGCACCAATGACGCCGAGCAGGCGCTCAGCACGGCCAACCAGGCCGCGAAAGCCGTCGGCGCCGACTCCACCCCCACGTTCACGATCAAGAAGGGCGACGGCGCCGAGACCATCCTCCAGGCCGGCGCCGGCGACCTCAACGCCGCGCTGGAGAAGGCGCTGTGAGCCGCGCCGCGACGATCGTGGTGGCGCTCGCGGGGCTCGCGATCGCCAGCTACCTCACGATCGTCCACTACGCGGGCGCCGACCCCGTCTGCGCCATCGCGCACGGCTGCGCCACCGTGCAGAAGTCGACCTACGCCGAGTTCGCCGGCATCCCCGTCGCGCTGCTCGGCCTGCTCGGATACGTCGCGATCCTCGGCTCCCTCGTCAAGGACAATGAGACGACCCGGTCGATCACGGCGCTGCTGGCGATCTGCGGCCTGGCGTTCTCGGCCTGGCTGACCTACGTCGAGATCTGGGAGCTGGAGGCGATCTGCATCTGGTGCGTCGGCTCGGCAATCTGCATGGCGCTGCTCGCGGCGCTCGCTACGACGCGGCTGTTGCGCGCGCCCGCGCACTGATCACGAGCGCGGTCCCGGCGATGAGCAGCCCCATCGCCGGGATCGCCGCCACCGGCGGCGTCTCCCCCAGCGCGAACGCGGCGATGATCGCGGCCAGCGGCACGGTGAAGAGCCCGCCGAGCGCGACCATCGTCGGGCTGATCGAGCGCAGGACGAAGTTGAACAGCGAGTGCCCGACGAGCTGCCCGAACACGGTGATGGCCGCGATCCGCAGCCAGTCATCCCCGGAGTAGCCGGCCAGCGCGGTGCCGGTCAACACGCACACCGGCAGGAGCCAGAGCGCGCAGGTCCCGTAACAGATGACGGTGTAGTCGAGCGTGCTGAGCCCGCGCCGCGCAAACCCGCCGAGCACGATGTAGACGCCGCCGAACACGCCCCCGGCCACCGCCAGCCCGTCGCCCAGCAGCGCGTCGCCGGAGACCGCGATGTCCACCCCGGTGATGGCCAGCACGCCGAGCACGCACACGCCGACGCCGGCCCAGGCCCGGCCCGGCAGCCGCTCGCCGAGGAACCAGCCGATGATCCCGGCCCAGATCGGTTGCGTGCACACGAGCGCGGCCGAGGAGGCGACCGTCGTGTAGCTCAGGGACGGGATGAACGTCCCGAAGTGCGCGGCCAGCGCAAGCCCGGCGGCCAGTGCCAGCCACAGCCCGCGCCCCTTCGGCAGCACGATCCGCCGCTCGCGCGCGAGCAGGACCGGCGCGAGCACCAGCGCGGCCGCGCCCGTGCGCCAGAACGCGATCGCCAGCCCGGGTGCCGCGCAGGCCGCGATCAGCGGCGGCGACGTCGAGGCGCCCAGAACCCCGATCGCGAGCAGCGCCGGATCGCCTCGATGCTCGTGCGCGTCCATGCGCGCCCAACTTACGAGGTTGCAGCGACCGCGGCGACGGTGTAGAGCTTCTCCATCTACCGAGTTGTCCTACTCGCGCTGTGCCTGCTCACCATGAGCGTGCCCGCGGCCGAGGCCGCGACGCTCGAGGTCGTGTTCCCGGCCGGCCAGGGCACCGTGCGCATCGGCGAGTCCAGGCTGTGTGCGCGCACCTGCACGCGCGCGGTCGAACCGGGACTCCCGGTCACGACGCGGGTGGCGGCGGCGGACGGCTACGTCTTCGCCGGCTGGGACGACGCGACGCCGTGCGCCGAGGGCAACGGCCCGGTGTGCACGGCCACGATGCCGGAGGCCGGACTGCGGCTGATCCCGCTCTTCGAGGTCGAGCCCGAGGACGACCTCGTGATCGAGCTGTTCGGTCCAGGGCGGATCGAGCGCCTTCCGGGTTGGCAGTGCACGAAAGCGGCCCACCGCTGCCGCATCCCCGCGCCGCCCGGCGTCCCCCTGCAGATCGACGTGGCTCCGGCGGCCGGCCGCACGGTGGCGTACTGGAGCGTGTGGGAGTGCGCGGCGCCGAGCACGACGTGCTCGTTCACGGCCGACGCACGGCGCACCGTGTCGGTCTATCTCACGCCGGTCACGGTGACCGTCCGCGGCCAGGGGCCGGGTGCCGTCGGGCTCGGGCAGCCCTTCCGCGTCTGCGGGCTGACCTGCACGCGCGAGTTCCCGTGGGGAGCGAACGTGACCGCGCGGGTGACGACCGGCGCCGCCGCGTTCCTCGGCTGGGACGCGGAGCCGTGCGGGGCGCGGACCACCTGCACGTTCCCGGCACGAGAGCCGACGCGGCTCAATCCCCAGTTCCGCGAAGCCGGCGGCGGCGGCGGTGGTGGCGGCGACGGAGGTGGCGGCGGCGACGGGAACGGCCGCCGCCCGGAGCAGGGCGCCAGCGCCGGCAAGAACATCGTCCTGACCGTCGACGGTCCCGGGCGCGTGTACGTCTACCACCAGCGCCGATTCTGCCGCAGCGGCGCCACGTGCCCCCTCGCCGCCCGTTCCGCGACGACGATCCGGCTGCGCGCCGACGGTCCGTTTGTGGGCTGGCGCTCCACCACCTGCCGACGCAAACAGAACCCGTGTCAATTCAACTCTCGGTACGTCGACAGCGTGCGCGCGGAGTTCCGGCGATGAGCACGCGCACCCGCCGCAAACCCAGGCCGGCCCCGCCGAAGCCGTCGCCGTGGCAGCGCCTGAGCGGCGTCGGCAAAGGCGTCGTGAGCGCCCTCACCGGGGTGGCGGCCGCGACCGCGGCGGTCATCGCGGTGCTGAACGCCACGGGGCACGAGACGCCGGAACCGCCCTCGAAGCTGGCGACGGTGGCGACGGTGAAGCTCGTCTCGGCGGAGCGGATGACGCTCGGCACGTGGGCGGCCCAGGACCCCACGGAGGATGTGAGCGCCTGGGACCCTGAAGCGCGTGACCGGCCGGGAGTCCTCGTCCAGTACGACGCGACGTTCCGCGGCCTCACCGGCCGGCAACTCGCGATCCGCGTGCTCGTGCTCGACCGCGACAACCAGCGCGCCGGCCTCTCCGACACGACCTGGGTGCGCCCGCAGGCCGGTGAGGACATGTACCCCGGCACGACCTGGGTGCAGGTGCCGCGCAAGGGCGGCCCGTTCAGCGCGCAGGTGACGATCTACCGCGACGAAGCGGCAGTCGACCCATGGGCGCGCAGCGAAGAGGTGGAGTTCCGCTAGCCGAACAGCTCGTCGAGGACGCTCTTCTTGCGGTGCTTGCTCTTGGACTTCTTGTGCGACTGGTAGTCCTTGAAGAGCTTCGTCGCCGTCTGCGCATCCAGGCCGTAGCTCTGCTGCTTCTGCGGCTTGCCGGACATCTCGCGGAAGAAGTCCTCGTCGTCGTGCTGCGTGCTGTCCACGTAGCTGCGCTCGCGCTTGAGGATCTCGTCGAGCTCACCGCGGTCGAGGAAGACACCACGGCACTGGCGGCACGCGTCGATGCGGACGCCGCTGCGTTCCACCTGTACGAGCTGGCCACCGCACGCGGGGCATGGGCCTTGGGCGGGCATGCGGGCAAGGGTACCCGCCTGGCCGCGCGGTCGACGCGCTCCCGACCCGCGGGCCATAGGTTCGGTGCGTGACCCGCCAATAGCGTCCCCGACGAGGAAGCAGGTTCGGTCGAGGGGGGAACATGAGGCGACGGAAAGCGGCCTTCGCGGGCGTGCTCGCGATGATCATCGGCCTGGGTGCGGCACCGGGGGCGCACGCCACCGGAGACCGGGATCGAGACTGGGACTGGGACGATCGCGGGCGGAGCTTCAAGATCGAAGAGGCCACGATCGCCGACATCCAGGAGGCGATCCAGCGCCGCCAGATCACCACGACCGACGTGGTCAAGCTCTACCTCGAGCGGATCAAGGCCTACAACGGGACCTGCGTGAACGAGCCGCAGGGCATCCTCGGGCCGATCACGATGATCCCGCACGCCGGCAAGGTCAATGCGCTCATGACCCTCAACCTGCGACCCAAGAACCGCACCGCCTGGGGCTTCGACGCACGCAAGGCACGCAGCCAGACGGACGCCGCCGACACCGATCCGCGGATGCCCGACGCGCTCGAGATCGCCGCACGGCTGGACCAGCAGTTCGCCCGGTCGGGCCGGCTCACGGGGCCGCTGCACGGCGCGGTCTTCTCGATCAAGGACCAGTACGACACGTTCGACATGCGCACCACGTCAGGCGCGGACGCGTTCTGGGCCAACGACCGGCCGCCGGACGACGCCACGGTCGTCGCGCGCCTGCGTGCGGCCGGAGCGATCATCCTCGCGAAGGCGAACATGGACGAGTACGCGGGTGGCGACGCGCGCAGCTCATGGGGCGGGACGGGCTGCAACCCGTACGACACCGAGCGCGACCCGGGTGGATCGAGCGGCGGCTCGGCGGTATCGGTGGCGACGAACATGGTCACGTGCTCGATCGCCGAGGAGACCGGCGGCTCGGTGGTCAAGCCGGCGCGCTGGAACAACGTCGTCGGCCTCGTCCCGACGCGTGAGCTGGTCAGCGCCGACGGCATGATCCAGCGCGGGCTCAACACCCGCGTCGGGCCGATGTGCCGGACGGTCGGGGACGTCGCGAAGGTGCTCGGCGCCTACGCCGGCTTCGACCCCAAGGACGAGCTCACCGCGTTCAGCAACGGCCGTCTGCCGGAGCGCCCGTACGAGAGCTACACCGGCGACCGGCGCCTGTACGGCTACCGGATCGGCGTCATCCGCGAGTACATGAACAAGAGCCTGTTCAACGCCGTGGACACGGAGTCGATCGACCTCGTCGATCGCGCCGTCGGCGACCTGCGCCGGCTCGGGGCCACGATCGTCGACCCGGGCCCCACGGGCGCGTTGTTCCAGAGCTGCGTGGACCGCTTCGCGCCGAAGTGGCTCAACCAGCAGTTCACCCCGCAGTGGCCCGCCGTGTTCCCGGCGGGCGCCGACCACAACACCACGCTGCTCGACATGTTCTTCGACCTGTCGAAGGTGCCGCACACGGCGGCGGGGCGGCCGAGCATCCGCAACATCGGCGGGACGGGCACCGACGCCGGTGACGGCCGGTACAACTTCAACGCCTACATCCGCGAGCGGGGCGACGCGAACATCAAGAGCCTCACGGACCTGATCACCAAGGCCAACTTCTGGACGGACCCGGTGCTCACCAACCGCAAGGCGAGTTTGGAGAGCACCGATCGCGCGCTCACCCTGGCGACGGCGAGCGCCCTCCAGAGCAAGCACACGATGCAGACCATCGTGCACCAGTGCTTCGCGGAGCTGGACCTGGACGCCGTGGTGTACCCGTCGGGGAACATCCCGCCGGCCGTCTTGACGGCGATCCAGGAGCCGACGGTCAACGACCGCGGCTCCAACTGGACGGCGATCTCGAGCCGCGGCTTCCCGGCGCTGACGGTGCCCGCCGGGTTCACGAGCAAGGTCTACGACCGCGGGCCGGACGGCCAGCTCCTGCCGCCCAAGGCGGCGCGCCTGCCCGTGGGTGTCGACTTCCTGGCGCTGCCGTTCCGGGAGGCCACGCTGTTCGACATCGCCTCGGCCTACGAGGCGGCGACGCGCCATCGCAGCCCGCCGCCGGAATTCGGGCCGCTGGGCCGTCGCTGACGGTGCCTGGACGCCCTGGTAATTTCGAGCGCCGATGAACCGCAAGCTCCAGAGCCAGGGCGTCCACCACATCACGATCGTCGGCGCCGACCGGCAGACGTCGATCGACTTCTGGGAGGGCGTGCTCGGGATGCCCTTCATCTTCGAGCAGCCGAACCTCGACAACGCGGCTGAAAGCCATCTGTACTTCGATCCGGGCGACGGCCGCCTGATCACGATCTTCACCAAGGAGGATCGGCCGGTGGACGCGGCGCGCACGCCGACCGACCCGGGCTGCGTGCACCACGTCGCGTTCGCGCTCAGCCAGGCGATGTTCGCGCAGGCCGTCGAGCGCCTGGACGAGCGCGGCATCCGCCACAGCGGCGTCAAGGACCGCGGCTTCATGGACTCGATCTACTTCCAGGACCCGCTGGGCCTGCTGATCGAGCTCGCCTCGTACCGCTTCGAACCGCCGCAGGGCGCCACGCACGCCGACGTGCTGTTCAACGCTCACCTGATCCGCGTGGAGCGCGGCGACCGGGCGATCGAGCGCATCCACGTCGCGGACGCGATCGAGACGTTGTCCGCCCGCCGCCCGACGCTGTCTCAGTGACGAACCCGCTCGCCCATCGCCGGGCGCGCATGGGCGGGCGCGACCCGCATGAGGAGCACCGGGTCGCGACGCCGCTGGAGCTGCTGTTCGACCTGGTGTTCGTCGTCGCGTACGGGCTCGCGGCCGACGAGCTCGCGCACTACCTGGCCGAAGGGCACATCAAGGCCGCCCTGATCGGCTTCGGGATCGCCGCCTTCGCGATCACGTGGGCGTGGATCAACTTCTCGTGGTTCGCGTCCGCGTTCGACGTCGACGACTGGGTCTATCGCCTCACGACGATGGTGCAGATGATCGGCGTCGTGATCCTCGCGCTGGGTCTGCCGGCGCTGTTCAAGTCGATCGACGAGGGCGAGTACGTCGACAACGTGGTGATCGTCGCGGGCTACGTGGTGATGCGCGTCGGGCTGCTGTTCCACTGGTTGCGCGCCGCCCGTGCCTCGCCGGAGTGCCGTGACGCCTGCATGACGTACGTGCGCTGGATCTCGGTGGCGCAGATCGGCTGGATCGCGCTCGCGATCGCGCACACGTCGATCCTCGTCACGCTCATCGCCATCGGGTTCCTGACGGTCGTCGAGGGCCTCGGGCCGTTCATCGCCGAGCGGCGGCGGGGCGGCACGCCGTGGCATTCGCACCACATCGCCGAGCGCTACGGGCTGCTGATCATCATCGCGCTCGGCGAGGGGATCATCGGCACGATCGCCTCGGTGAGCGCCATCGTCGGGCCGGAGGGTCCGGGCTGGAGCGTCTCCGCGGCGGTGGTCGTGCTGGCCGGTATCGGGCTGACGTTCGGCCTGTGGTGGGCCTACTTCGTGGTCCCGTGGCCCGAATTCCTGCACGCGCGCCGGGAGCGCTCGTTCGGCTGGGGCTACGGCAACGTGGCGATCATCGCGGCAGTGGTCGCGATGGGCGGCGGCCTGCACGTCGCCGCGTACTACATCGAGCACCACTCAGAGCTCGACGCCGCCGCCACGATCCTCACGGTCGCGATCCCGGTCGCCGTCGCCATCACCGGCGTGTATGGCCTCTACACGTACCTGACGAGCGAGATCGAAGCGTTCCACTGGCTGCTGATCGCCGGCTCGGCGGTGGTGCTGGTGCTGTCCTACGGGCTCGCGAGCGCGGGACTGGCGTTGCACTGGTCCCTGCTCATCCTCGCCGCGACGCCGTGGGTGACGGTCGTGGGCTTCGAGGTGCGCGGGCACGAACACACCACGCGCACGCTTCAGAGGATCCAGTAGCAGTCCGCGCCGGCCGGGATCGGTGTCGCCGCCCGGCCGAGCTGGGTACGCGACGGGCGGCCCATGATCGCCTCGACCTCGGCCGTCGCGAGTGGCTCGTCGAACCAGCGCAGCAGCTCCGTGACGTTCGCGGGTGCCGGGCGCCGGGCCAGCGTCGGGTCCAGGTTCGCGATCGCCGCCTCATAGGCCTCGACCGGGTTGAAGCCGGGCAGCGAGAACGTCTGGCCGGCGAAGCTGAACTCGTAGCTCGGCGCGGTGTAGCGCCGCTCCTGCACCGGGCCGCCGAGCTTGTGGTCGAGCGCGCGGGCCGCCAGGTTGGGGTTGCGGGCGCGGGCGATATCGGCCTGCAGCGCGTCCTCCACGCCCGGCGAGTCAACCCAGCGCGACAGCTGATCCGGGTCCAGCCCGACATCGGTCGCGGCCGCCGCGATCAGCTCGGGGTCATCGAGCAGACCGCCATCCATGCGCCGGATCCGGAGCCGGCGCAGGAGCCGCTGCTCCACTTCGGGCGCGTTCAGCCGCGCCGCCACCACGGCGCGGCAGGCGGGCTCGCTGGAAGACGGCTCGGGGTACGGCGCCGGGTCGATCGGCATGCCGTATTTACGCTGCAAACCGGGTGCTCCGGCCTGCAGCTTCTCCGCCTCTCCGGGCTCGAGGGTGAGCACGATCATGGTCGTGCGCCAGCGCAGGCCGTCGCCGTAATGCCAGCGCAACCGCTGCCGGATCGGCTCGGCGGAAAACGCGAACGGACAGGCCGGGTCGGTGAAGAGCTCGATGTCGATCGCCACGGTCATGCAGACTACGGTCCATGGCCTACGTGCACGGCTACGCAGATCGCGAAGGTGAGCGGCTCCACGACCAGGCGGGTGCGCTGGTCGAGTTGCTCCACCACGACACGAGCTTCCCGCCCGGGACGCGCGTGCTGGAGGCGGGCTGCGGCGTAGGCGCGCAGACCGTCACGCTCGCCGCCAACTCGCCCGGGGCGCACTTCACCAGCATCGACGTGTCGGCCGAGTCGCTGGCGATCGCGCGCGAACGGGTGACCGCGGACAACGTCGAGTTCGTGCAGGCGGACCTGCTCGGGTTCAAGGCGGAGCCGTTCGACCACGTGTTCGTGTGCTTCGTGCTCGAGCACCTGCGCGACCCGTACGCGGCGCTGCGGCGGCTGAAGACGCTGCTCAAGCCCGGCGGGACGATCACCGTGATCGAGGGCGACCACGGGTCGGCGTACTTCCATCCCGAGAGCGAAGCCGCCGACGATGCGATCGCCTGCCTCGTGAAGCTGCAGAGCGGCGACGCGAAGATCGGCCGGCGGCTCTATCCGCAGCTGCTCGGCGCCGGCTTCGCCAACCCGCAGGTCTCGCCGCGGGTGGTCTACGTGGACGCGAGCAAGCCGGGGCTCACGGAGGCGTTCACGCTCAAGACGTTCACGGCGATGGTCGAGGGCGTGCGCGAGTCAGCGGTCACGGCGGGCCTGATCGACGCCGACCGCTTCGACCAGGGCGTCTCCGACCTGGCCGCGACCGAGACCTTCAGTTACACGTTCTTCAAAGCGGTGGCAAGCCGAGGGTGAGCTTGCGCAGGAGCGCGGCGAGCTGCTCGCGCTCCTCGACGGTCAAGGCTTGGAGGAGCCGCGCCTCGTTGGCCAGGTGCGGGCCGGTGACGCTGTCGATCAGCTCGCGGCCCTTGTCCGTGAGCGCGATCAGCGTCCCGCGGCGGTCGTTCGGGTCGGGCTCGCGCGTGATCAGGCCCGCATCCTCGAGCTTGTCCAGCCGCTTGGTCGTCCCGCTGGACGTGAGCATCACCGAGCCCGTGAGGTCGGTCGGGCGCAGCTTGAACGGCGGGCCCTGGCGGCGCAGCGTGGCCAGCAGGTCGTGCCAGCCGGGCTCCAGCCCGTGCGCGCGGTAGACCGGCTCCAGCCGGGCTTCCAGCGCCCGGGCGAGCCGCGACGTGCGGCCGATCACCCCGATCGGGCTCGCGTCGAGATCCGGCCGCTCGCGGGCCCACTGGTCGAGGATGTCGTCGACGCTGTCACGCATTGCCGGGAGAAAGCTAGAGGTGGTTGAGGCGGAACCCGACGCCGCGCACCGTCTCCACCGCTCTGGCGCGCGCCCCGAGTTTGCGCCGCAGCCCTGAGATCGCCACGTCGACGGCGTTCGCACCGCCGGCCCACTCGTAGCCCCAGACGTCCCGGAGCAAGGCCGCGCGCGGGACGACCTGACCTTCGCGGTCCTGCAGGTAGCGCAGGACCGCGCATTCGAGCTTCGTGAGGCCGATGGTGTCCCCGTCGAGCGTGAGCTCGCGCGCTTCGACGTCCAGCGCCGTGGCCTGGACGGGCAGGCCGCGCGCGGCGAGCTCCGACAGCCAGCCCGGCACGGACTCCGGGCCCAGGTCGCAGACCGTCGCGTCGCCGGCGATCGGGAGGTAGCCGAGCGGCTCGAGCTGCGCGTCGGTCGCGTCCCCTGCTGTGGCCGAGTAGATGCGCCGGACCAGGCCCTCCAGCGTGGCGCGTTCGACGTCGCGCAGCAGCGCGCTGAAGCACGGCGACGGCGCGGTGCCCGTGCCGTGGGCAAGCGCCAGTCGCGCGGCGAGCACGGTCTGGCCCTTCGGCACCGGGTGCGCCCGCAGGTGCTCCCGCCACGCCTGGCACAGCGGGTCGCGCAGGAACAGGCCCTGCGGGACGCGCCGGAGGTCGCACAGGATCGTGTACGCGACGACGATCCCGCGCGGGCTGCGCGCGACGCGGAAGGCGTCCGGGACGGCGTCCCACCAGTCGGCGACCAGCGCCGTCGTCGCGCCCGGCAGGTGGCGGGCGGTGATCTTCAAGATCGCGTCCCGATCGCTCGGCCGCGCGGTCTCCACGGCGTAGTGCTGGACGGCGCTCGGGAAGAACGCCTCGCGCACGAGCGGTTCCTCGACGAGCGCGATCATGTCCGCGACCGAGGCCCAGCCGCCGTGCGGCATCTCGGCGCGGATCCGGCGCCAGGCCTGTGCGCGGTAGGCGCGGTGGCGGACCGGGTCGGTCGCCTTCAGCAGCGCGGAGACCGCTTCACGCACCGTGTCGTGGATCACGAGGCCGTCGGGGGTGAGCTCGACGAAGGGAAGCGCGGTGAGCTGGTCGAAGCCGTCGGGAAGCAGGCTGCGGGTCACCCGGCGCAGCACGCAGGCCTCGTCCAGCGCCGCGCGGGTGGGCGCGTCGAGGCCGTCGAGGTACAGCGCGGCGAGCTCCTGCGCCACGGTCGGGATGACCGCGTCCGGGTGCTCCTTCAGCGCCGAGGCAGCGAGCTGGAGCGACAGCGGATGGCCGCGCACGAAGCGGTTCACGCTCTCGGCCTGCTGGGCGTCGAGGCCGGCGTGCTCGAGCACGGTGGCGGCGTCCGCGGGCGTGAGCGGGCCGAGCGGAACGACGCGCAGGTACTCGCCGAACGTCGCGCGCCACACCGCGCCGGGCGCGTCGCGGGTCGCGATCACGACGCGCGTGGTCTCCGGCAGCGAGGGCAGGTACGTGTGGCGCAGCCAGTCGTCGAGCAACCGCAGCCGCTCGTACGTGTCGATCACCAACCACTGGGGATCGGTGCCGACCGCACCCATGAATCCCTGTGGAGTGGGCTCGATGGCCCGTGCATCGACGAATGTGACGTCGTCGTGCTCGGCCGCGAACGCGCGCAGCAGCGCGGACTTGCCCGCTCCGGCGACGCCGTGGACGACCGCGACGAGCGGCCCGCCGTCCTCCTGCAGCGTGCGCAGCGCGGCCAGCTCGTCTTCGCGACCGATCAGCGCGCGGCGGGCGAGCAACGAGCCGAACGTCATGCGGCGGCGAAGCGATCCACGGGCCGGATCTCGTCCGCCGGGAGCATCATCGCGTCGAAGTACTCCTCGAGACGCTCGACCGAGGTGGCCTCGTAGACGCAGTCGGCGCTGAACGCGCCGTCCGCTTCCTCGAAGACGTACGAGCGCACCCAGCGGACGGAGCCGTCGAAGATGCCGAGCACGGCGGGCGTGCAGTCCGCGGTGGCGGCGAGCTCCTCCTCGGACAGCCAGGCGCGGCGGCGGGAGACGAGGTAGAGATCCATTGGGCGCGACGGTAAAGCGGCCCGCGGCGCGGCGAAAGCGTGCTGGCTCCCGAGCCCGTGGCGGCCTCCCGTACCTCGCTCAGAAAGCGCTAAGGAAGCCGTCACGGCGGGTGGGCCGGGGGCCCAGAACATGATCGGCATGACAAGGAATCGCTGGCGAGTCGCCCTCGCCTCACTGATCGCGGCGGCCACGTTCGGCGCGACCACCCCGGCCTTCGCGGCCCACCCCGACCGCTGTGACCGCAAGCTCGAGCGCATCGAGCGCGAGTTCCGCGTGATCGAGCGCTTCCTCGGCTGGGAAGCCGCTTCGTACTGGTGGAACGAATTCGCCTGGCCCAAGTACTACCGCCAGTGCGAGGCGTGACGATGGCCGTCACGGAGATCAACGAGGCCAAGCTCGAGGCGTTCTTCGGGCTCGTGGCGACCGAGATCGGCGCGGCATTGAACGTCGCGCTCGTGACGCTCGGCGACGAGCTGGGCCTGTACCGCGCGATGGCCGACGGCGAGCCCGTCACGGCCGCGGAGCTGGCCGAGCGCACGGGCACGCTGGAGCGCTACGTGCTCGAGTGGCTCAACACGCAGGCCGCTTCCGGCTACGTGGAATACGCCGACGGTCGCTACTCGCTCCCGCTCGAACACGCTCTCGTGCTCGCCGACGAGACGTCCCCGTTCCTGTCCACGGGCTCCTTCCAGTCCGCGAACGCCGTCGTCGGCATCCGCAAGGCGCTGGCCGAGCGGTTCGTCGACGGGCACGGCGTGGGCTGGCACGAGCACGACCACGACCTCTGGCACGGCACCGAGCGCGCGTTCGCGGTCGGCTACCGGACGCACCTGGTCGCGGACTGGCTGCCGGCGCTCGACGGCGTCGTGGAGAAGCTCGAGACGGGCGCGTACGTGGCCGACGTCGGCTGCGGGCACGGCGCCTCGACGGTCCTGCTCGCGCAGGCCTACCCGGCCTCGCGGTTCGTCGGGATCGACTACCACGCCGGGTCGATCGAGACCGCCCGCCGCCGCGCCGAGCAGGCCGGCGTCGCCGACCGCGTCACGTTCGAGGTGGCCGGCGCCGCCGACTACGTGGGCACGGGCTTCGACCTGGTCGCGTTCTTCGACGCGTTCCACGACCTCGGCGACCCGCTCGCCGCGGCGCAGCACGCCCGTGCCGCGCTGGCCCCGGACGGGACCGTCCTGCTCGTGGAGCCGTTCGCCGGCGACACGGTGCAGGAGAACCTGAACCCGATCGGGCGCATGTACTACGGGTTCTCGACCATGTGCTGCACGCCGGGTTCGTTGTCACAGCCGGGGCGTGCCGGACTGGGCACGCAGGCCGGCCAGGCCGCGATCGCCGCCGTGTTGGGCGAGGCCGGATTCGGGTCGGTGCGGCGCGCGGCCGAGACGCCACTCAATCTGGTTCTGGAAGCGCGTCGATGAGCTCCTCGTGGAGCGCGACGTACCCGCGCAGGAACCGGTTGATCGCCAACAGGTAGGGCGCGCGGTGCGGAAGCGTCTCGGCAGCCATCTCGGTGGCGTCGAGGCGCTGGCTGAGGTCGGCGAGGTCCTCGCGCAACGTCTCGAGGGCCTCGCGCGTGGCCTCCTCCCCCACGAGGTCCGCGACCAACAACCGCAGCAGCGGCTCGGACTTCAGCGGCGTGACGGTGAGGGGCGTGGCCGCCCACTCGTGCAGCGCGCCGCGGCCCTGCTCGGTGAGCGAGTAGACGGTGCGCGGGCGGGTGCGGCCCGGTTCCTGACGGGCCTCGAGGTAGCCCAGCTTCGCGAGTCGTTTCGGCTCCACGTAGTACTGGCTCTCGCCCGCCCAGTCCAGGATGCGGCCGCGCCGCGCCATCTGCAGCAGGTCGTGCGGGCCGGCGCCGGTCTCGCCGACCAGGCCCAGCACCTCGTAGGAGAACAAGCTCAACTCAGGTCTTGACATAGCTGTGTTCCGTAGCTTACCGTAGAACTATGGAACATAGCTTGCAGATGAATGAGACGGCGCGCCGGTGGGGCGCGCTGTGGAGCTTCGACCCTGACGCGTGGGCGATGAACGAGGCCCAGCAGACGCCCGTGTACGAGGCGGCCTTGCGGGCCACCGGACTGGAGCCCGGCGCGCGGGTGCTCGACGTCGGCTGCGGGACGGGCGTGTTCCTGCGCCTGTGCGCGGACCGCGGCGCCGAGGTCGCCGGCGTGGACGCGGCCGCGGGGCTGCTCGACCTCGCCCGCGTGCGCGTGCCGGACGCCGACCTGTGCCAGGCGGACATGGCCGAGCTGCCCTACGCGGACGACACGTTCGACCTCGTCACCGGCTTCTCGTCGTTCTTCTTCGCCGACGACATCGTGCGGGCGCTGAGCGAGGCCCGGCGCGTCGCGCGGCCGGGCGCCACCGTGGTCGCCGAGGTGTTCGGCCACCCGGACCGCTGCGACCTCGAGCGCGTGAAGGCCGCCGTGGCGCCCGTCCGCGAGGGCGAGCGCGAGTACTGGCGGCCGGACGCGGTCGAACTGCTGCTGCCGGAGTCCGGCCTGCAGTTCGAGCAGGCGTTCGACGTCGACTGCGTCTACCGCTACCCGGACGCCGCCGCGCTCACCGAGGCCATGCTCGCCGCCGGCGGGGCGGGCCTGCTCGCCGGCCCGGAGCGCGTGGACGCGGTGCGCGCCGCGATCCTCGACGCGCTCGCCCACTGCCGCCAGCCCGATGGCAGCTACCACGTGGCCAACGAGTGGCACGTGGTCGTCGCTCGCGCTTAGCGAATGCGGGTCCGCGCGTAGGCCACGAGCGGGCGCAGCGCGAGCCGCACGACCGGCTTGAAGACCGGGAAGGCGCGCAGGAAGCGGGCGCCGTAACGGCCGTAGCGGTAGTAGACCTTCGTGAACACCCGTCCGGGGTAGGTGCGCGCGAGCCGCGCGTCGCGGTACATGCGCAGCGTCCGCACGGGTTCCGCCGCCGCGTCGCCGTGCGCGGCGGTGGCCACGAAGCACGGCCCGTCGAACACCTCGCCCACGATGCAGCAGCAGTCACCGTCGACGCGGTCGTGCCACTTCTTCTTGCGCTTCTTGCGCCCGGGCACGTGGAACTGGTGCTTGTGCCGCTTCTTGCTCATCGCGCGATCCTATGCGCGCCGGCGGGCGTGTGGCGCCAGGTATTCGTCCAGGTCAGGGTGGCGGTCGATGTACGCGGCCGCGAACGGGCACGTCGCGATCACGGTCTTGCCTTTGGCGCGGGCTCCCTCGAGCGCGCTGCGCACCAGCACGCCGCCCAGGCCCGCGCCCTCGTGCGCCGAGAGCACCTCGGTGTGGGCGAGGATGATGCTGTCCCCCGCCGGGCGGTAGTCCAGCCAGCCGACCAGCTCCTCGTCGACCCGCAGCTCGAACCGGGAGCCTTGCTCGTTGTCAGTCACTGATGTCATCTGCCTTTGACCCTAAACGGGTAGGAGGCGGACGTGAACGACCTGCTCGACCTCGCCGCGCGTCAACTGCGTGCCGACCTGGCCGACGCTCCGGCGCGCGCACGGAAGCGGTTCTCCGATGAGGGGCGAGCAGCCCGCTGCCGGACGATCGCCGAGCTGCGCGCCGCCGCCAAGCGCGCGGTGCCCAAGCCGATCTTCGACTACGCGGACGGCGCCGCGTGGGACGAGGTGACCGCGCGTCGCAACATCGCGGCGTTCGAGGACGTGACACTGCACCCGTTGGCGTTGACGGACGTGTCGAGCGTGGATCTGCGGACGACCGTGCTCGGCGGGGAGATCGCCCTGCCGATCATCGGCGCGCCCACGGGCCTGACGGGCCTCCAGCACCCCGAGGGCGAGCTGGCGGTGGCGCGGGCCGCGCACGCCGCGGGGACGATCACGACGCTGTCGACGATGGCCTCGTGCACGATGGAGGAGGTCGCTGCCGCGTCGTCGGGGCGGCGCTGGTTCCAGCTCTACGTGATGAGCGACCGCGGGCTCGTCGACTCGCTGCTCGAGCGGGCCGCGGCGAACGGCTACGAGGCGCTGATGCTCACCGTGGACGTGCAGGTGGCGGGCGTGCGCGAGCGCGACGTGCGCAACGGCTTCTCCGTCCCGCCCCGGATCACGCTGAAGACCCTCGCGCGGGGTGTCACGCACCCGCGCTGGAGCGCCGGCTTCGTCGCGAACCCGCGGATGGTGCCCGCGAACCTCGGCTGGGAGGGCTCGGCCACCGCGACCTTGTCGTCCGCCGTGAACCGCGCGTTCGACCCGACGGTCACGTGGGACGACCTGGCCGACCTGCGCGCACGTTGGAAGGGCCCGTTGATCGTGAAGGGCGTGATGCGTGCCGACGATGCGGTCCGCTGCGTCGAGCACGGCGCCGACGCGATCATCGTCTCCAACCACGGCGGACGCCAGCTCGACGGGACCGCCGCCTCGATCGAGGCGCTGCCGGCGATCGCCGACGCGGTCGGTGGCCGCGCGGAGCTCTACCTGGACAGCGGCATCCGCCGCGGCACCGACATCGTCAAGGCGCTCGCACTCGGCGCCCGCGCCGTGTTGATCGGGCGGGCGCTGATGTACGGGCTCGGCGCCGCGGGCGAGGCCGGCGCCCGGCGCGCGTTCTCGATCCTCGAGGGCGAGCTGCGCGTGGCGCTCGCCCTGGCCGGCTACCCGCGGGCGGCCGACCTGGAGGGCGTCGCGACCGTCAGCTGAAGTCGCCTTCCTCGGGCTGCCACTGCGGTCTCGTGGCGGGCGGGTCGGCGTTCAATCGCTCCGCGCCTTCCAGCGTGGTCGGAGCGACTGCAAGGTGGTGGGGGAACGGCGGCGCGTCATTCGTGGACGGCGCCGTGTGGGGAGTCTCGTGAGCCATCACGAGACAAAACATGAAGCACCCCCCGGCGGTTTCGCTGTTGCCCCCTCGATGACCCCCCGGCTGGGGGGAGTCCACTGCGGCGAGACCTACCCGACCGACGGGCCGAACATAAAGAGGGACAGTCCCTCTTTAAGCAACGTCCCAGGGTTCTCGCAGGCGGCTCCCACGCGGCGGTCCGAAGCTTGCGGCATGACCTCCCAGCGCCGTTTCCGTCGTCTCCTCCCCGCCGCCGTCGCGACCGTCACGCTCGCCGCGAGCGCACCCTTCCTCGCTCCGAGCGTGGCCCATGCCGACACCGGTCACCGCCAGCAGCAGGTCAAGGCGCAGCCGCCCGGCAAGATCCCGGCCATCCTGCGCGCGGACACGACGCGCGGGATTCGCCTCCAGGGCGTCAGCAGCACCTGAACGTTCCCGCCTTCCCGCGCGTAATGCCCCTCTGAGGGCATCCGAATCGGAGGAGAAGGCATGCGAGGGCTCAGGGTCTGGACCGCGGCGGCGTGCTTGGCCGCGTTGGCGGCGGCGAGTGGCGCGCAGGCGGCGCCGAGTGACCGGTACGTCGTGCGCAACATCGTGTCGAGCGACACGACGAAGATCGCCGCGGACCGCGCCGATCCGAACTTGAAGAACCCGTGGGGGCTCGCCGCGAGCGCGACCTCCCCGTGGTGGCCGGCCAACGCGGGCTCGAACACGTCGACGATCGTGCCCGCGAGCGGGGCGGTCAACAACACCGTGGTGACGGTCCCGGGTGGGCCTACCGGCATCACGACCGGCGCGGGCGCGGGGAACTTCCTCACGCTCGGGACGCCCGCGAACTTCATCTTCGCGACGCTCGGCGGTGAGATCTACTCGTGGCGGGGCGGCGTGCCCGCGAACGCCGGCGTGCTCGGGCTCTCCCGCAAGAACGTGAACGCCGTCTACACGGGCATGACGCTCGTGACGGCCGGCGCCGCGTCCCGGCTCCTCGTGGCCGACCTGCGCAACAACCGCATCGACCAGGTCAACGCGCAGTTCGGGCTGATCGACGCGCCCGGCGCGTTCGTGGACCCGAACCTGCCCGCCGGCTACGGCGCCTACGGCGTCCAGCTCGTCGGCAACCGCGTGATCGTCACCTACGCGCGCCAGCCCGCCGACCCGGCCGTCGTGCCGTACCGCGAAGTCCGCGGCGCCGGGCTCGGCGTCGTCAACGCGTTCGACCTGAACGGCAACTTCCTCGCCCGCATCGCCAGCCCGGGCGGCGTGCTGAACGCGCCGTGGGGTACCGCTCCGGCGCACGCCAACTTCGGCCTGTACGCCGGCGACCTGCTGATCGGCAACTTCGGCGGCGGGCGCATCAATGCGTTCCACGAGAACGCCGACGGCACCTGGACCACCAGTGGCTTCCTCAAGAACGCCGCGGGCGACCCGCTCGTGATCCCCGGCCTGTGGGCCCTGCAGTTCGGCTTCGGCAACGCCAACAGCGGCGCTCGCAACCACCTCTACTACACCGCCGGACCGATGGGCGAGACCGAGGGCGTGCTCGGCCGGATCGAGCCCAACCCGCTCGACGTCGGCGGCACCGTCCCGGCCACGTTGGCCCTGACACTCGGCCCGGCCGTGTCGCTCGGCACGTTCGTCCCGGGCGTGGCCGCGACCTACACGGCGACCGGCAGCGCGACCGTGACCTCCACCGCCGGTGACGCCACGCTCTCCGTCTCCGACCCGGGCCGGCTGACCAACGGGACGTTCTCGCTCCCGCAGCCGCTCCAGGTCGCGTTCTCGAAGTCGACGTGGGCCGCCCCGGTGTCCAACGACCCGGTGACGATCACGTTCACCCAGCCGATCGGCGCCAACGACGCGCTCCGCACCGGCAGCTACTCCAAGACCCTCACGTTCACCCTCTCCACCACGAACCCGTAGAAGGAGGGGACGCCGCCGCGGACGATGGACCCGCCAGTCCAAATAACCGTCCGCGGCGGCGAGAGGGTATTGCCCGGCCGACGGTACGGACCGCAAATGCGAGGACGATGAGCGCCTCACGCTCGGCTCATGAGTGGCGGGGTTACGATCCCGCGATGCGGATCGACCATGGTGGACTTCTCGTCGCTGATGTCGAGCGTTCGGTGCGGTTCTACGTCGACGCGCTCGGGCTCGAGCAGGTGCAGCGGCCGTCGACGTTCGACACGCCCGGCGCGTGGCTGCAGGTGGGCGAGCAGCAGCTCCACCTGATCGGGGAGACGGAGCCCGGGCGCGCGCGGGAGATGACGCCGCACTACGACCACGCGGAGATCGTGATCGGCTACGGGACGCACCTCGCGCTCGTGGTCGATGACCTCGACGCGGCGCTGCAGCGGGCCGCGGCGGCCGGCGTGACGCCGCCGGGCGAGGTGTTCGCCCGCGGGGACGGGATCAAGCGCGTGTTCGTCACCGATCCCGACGGGCACGTGATCGAGCTGATGCAGACGGGCATCGAGGTCACGGGCGCCGAGCCGCGGCTCACCGCCCCGCAACGTGGGTAGCGAACATGGATGCACGCTACTTGCCTTGTCTGCACGCTGAAGCGATCGCCTGAACCGTCCAACGCCGAGTCGCTCGCGGAGGTCGTGCTCGGCGCGCTCCGCGAGGAGGGCGTGACCACCGACGTGATCCGGCTCGCCGATCATCAGATCGACCCGGGCGTGGTCTCCGAGAAGGTGTCCGACGGCGACGCGTGGCCGGAGATCCGCGAGCGCATCCTCAAGGCCGAGATCCTGCTCGTCGCCACGCCGACGTGGCTGGGTCAGCCGTCGTCGGTCTCCAAGCGCGCATTGGAGCGGATGGACGCGTTCATCTCGGAGTTCAAGGAGGACGGGGAGACGCCGATCGCCTACGACCGCGTCGCCGGCGTGGTCGTGGTGGGCAACGAGGACGGCGCGCACCACTGCATCGCCGAGATCGGCGGCGCGCTCAACGACATCGGCTACACGCTCCCGGGCCAGAACTGGACGTACTGGAACAAGGGCCCGGGCCCGGGCGAGGAGGAGTGGCTGACCACCGAGGACAAGGAGTGGTCGACCACCACCGGCGAGGCCTGCGCGAAGAACCTGCTCCGGACCGCGCGGGCGCTGGCCACGCCGTAGGTTCGGTTGAGCCGTCCTTGGGTACTCGCCTTTCGGGTTCATTCACCAGGAGGATTCTCGAAATGCGCAAGGTTGCTTTGTGTGGTGTGATGCTGTTCGCGTCGTTGTTCATGGTCGCTCCGGCGGCACAGGCCAGCGATCAGTCGATCCGTGACGTCGTGTCCACGCAGGCGCAGCGCCAGGCGAAAGAGGACGCGCGCTTCATCAAGGCGGCGCGCAAGCTCAGCACGCGCGCGCAGAAGAAGAAGGCCAAGTCCGCCGCCGGGCGCCAAGGAGCGTCGGTGAAGCTGTGGCGCGACGCGCTCGCCGTCGAGCAGCCCGAGACCGAGCCGGTCGCGTCGGCCAAGAAGAAGCTGCTGGACGCGCTCGACCTCTACACCACGGGTCTCCGCCGCTTCCAGCAGGGCCTCAACATGGCACTGCGCAACGGCGGCAACTCCGGGATCACCAAGGCCAAGCGGGCGATCAAGAACATGAACTTGGCCTCCAAGCGAGCCGAGCAGGCGGCCAAGCTCCTGTTCAGTTAGTCAGTTCTGGGCCGGGACGATGATCACGCTGGTGGCGGCCTCGCCCTGACGGCCGCCACTGACGATCACACTGTCGCCGGCCTTGATGTCGGCGGCTTCACCGGCGGCGCTCTTGGAGACCGTGGTGTCGGGGCCGAGGGTGACGGTGGTGTCGCCTTGCGGGCCGGTCAGCGTGAGCTTCTCGCCGTCGATGGACTTGACCTGCTGGCCGAAGCCGCGCCCGCCGAAGCCGCCGCCGGGCATCCCGCCCTGGCCCTGGCCGCCGGCCTGCTGGCCATCCGTCTGGGAGCAGATGGCCCGGAGCGCAAAGCTCGCGCCACCGGCGCCGCCGGGGCCGCCCGCGCCCATCGGGGGAGCGCCGCCCGCGGCGGGGTCGCCTCCGGCCGCGTCGGGTGTGGGCGCCGCGGGCACGTCACCGCACGGCAGGTCACCGGCCTGGGCCTGCGCGACCGCCTCGCTCAACGTCTCGGGACCGCCGCCGCCCGCCAACGCGCGGCCGGCGAAGAACGCCGCCGCGGCGACCACGATGGCCACCACCGCGACGATCACGATCCAGCTGACGCCGCCTTCAACCTCTTCATCCATCTCAGTTCCTTTCATCGACCCGCGTTGCTCGCCGTCGCGACGACCGACGCCGCGACCACCGTTCCGCTGTCCGCCGTCCGGCCCGTGACGACCACCGTGTCGCCCGGGTGGATCTCGCCGGCGTCGGCGACGGCGTTGCGGGAGACCTTCGCCTTCGATCCCGCGCGCACGCGGACCGTGTTGCCGCTCGCGTCCTCGACGTAGAACGTCGACCCGTCCACGCTGGAGACCTCGCCCGTCGTGCCACCCGCCTGCTGCTCCTGCTGGGCGCCGCCGCCGAAGCCGGCTCCGCCACCGGAGAACATCCGCGCGGGGGTCGCCGCGTCACCGGACGCCTTCTGCACGTGCACGCCGCCGAGGAAGCCGAGGGCGCCGATGGCCACGGCCCCGAACAGGGCTCCGGCGCCGGTCAGCACGCGGCCGCGCGGGCGCGTCGGCAGCGGCGTGGATAGGAGGTCTTCGTCCGTCATGGGTCTCCTTACTCGAAGCGCAGCGCTTCGATCGGGCGCATCCGTGCCGCGCGCCCCGCGGGGTAGGTGCCGAAGAACAGGCCGGAGAGCACCGAGGCGCCGAACGCCAGCGCGACCGAGTAGGCCGCGATCGCGGGCTGTACGCCCGCGATCTGGAACTGGCTGCCGACGATCCCGACGAGCACGCCGGTGAGGCCGCCGAACGCGCTGATCACGACGGCCTCGGTGAGGAACTGGGCGAGGATGTCCGCGCGCCGCGCGCCGATCGCCTTGCGGATGCCGATCTCGCGCGTGCGTTCGGTGACCGAGACGAGCATGATGTTCATCACGCCGATCCCGCCGACGAGCATCGAGATCGCGGCGACCGCGCCCAGCAGGGTGGTGAAGACGTCGGTCGAGGCGGTCGCGACCTCGCGGATCGAGCTCTGGTTGATGACCTGGAAGCCGTCCGCGCTGCGCGTGCGCTGCGTGAGGATCGAGGTCACTTCCGTCTGTGCGGCGTCGAGCACCTCGCCCGACTTCGCCTCGACCGTGATCGAGTTGATGCCGCTGCCGTAGCCGGTGACGGCGTCCTGCACCGCGGTGATCGGCGCGAGCGCGATGTCGTCCTGGTCCTGCTGGCCGTTCGAGCCCTTAACCTCCGTCACGCCGACGACCTGGAAGCTGCTGCCGTTCACCCGCACGGACTGCCCCACCGGGTCAGCGCCGGGGAACAAGCTCTGCGCGACCGTCGGCCCGAGCACGACCACGCGCCGGTGCCGGCGCACGTCCTCGGCCGTGAACATCGCGCCGCTGAGCACGTCGTAGGACCGGGTCTGCGCGTAGGCCGGCACGGTGCCGACGACCGAGCTCGGCTCGTAGGTTTCCTGCCCGTTGACGAACGTCGTGCCGGAGGCGTTCACGACCGGCGAGACCCGCAGCACGTCGGGGGCATTGAACTCGTCGGCCAACGCGTCGGCGTCCCGCTGCGTGAGCTGCACGTCGCTGCCGAACCCGGCCTGCACGAGCAGCACGTTCGACCCGAGCGAGTTGATCCGCGACGCGACCTCGTTGCGCGACCCGTTGCCGACCGCGACGAGGATGATCACGGCGGACACGCCGATCGTCATGCCGAGGATCGTCAGGCCGGAGCGCAGCTTGTTGGCCGCCACGCCCGCGAGCGCGATTCGCAGGATCTCTCGCCCGCTCACAGGACCAATCCATCCCCGAGGCGGATCGTGCGCTGCGCGCGGGCGGCGACGTCCTCCTCGTGCGTGATCAGCACGATCGTCCGGCCGGCGTCGTGGAGCCGTTCGAACACGTCGAGCACGTCGCTGGTGGAGTGTGAGTCGAGGTTGCCGGTCGGCTCGTCGGCGAGGACCAGCGGCGGGTTGGTGACGATCGCCCGCGCCACCGCGACGCGCTGCTGCTGGCCGCCGGAGAGCTCGGATGGCAGATGGTGCAGGCGGTCGCCCATGCCGACGGCACGGAGCGCCGCCGCGGCGCGGGCTTTGCGCACGGCGCGCGGGACGCCCGCGTAGGTCAGCGGGAGCTCCACGTTGGCCAGCGCGCTCGTGCGCGGGACCAGGTTGAACGCCTGGAAGACGAAGCCGATCTTGCGGTTGCGCAGGTCGGCGAGGTCGTCCTCAGGGATGTCGCGCACGTCCGTGCCGTCGAGCCGGTAGCGACCCGAGGTGGGTGCGTCGAGGCAGCCGAGGATGTGCATCAGCGTCGACTTGCCGCTGCCCGAGCTGCCCATCACCGCGACGTAGTCGCCCGGCGCGATCTGCAGCGTGATCCCGCGCAGCGCGTGGACGATCACCTCCTCGGTCACCCGGTAGGTGCGCTTGACGTCGTCAAGCGCGATGACCGGGGTCGAACTCACGGACCGCCCCGCGCGCCGCCGCCGAAGCCGCCGCCGCCCGCGCCGGGGGGCGCGCCGCCACCCGGGAAGCCGCCGCCACCCGCACCACCGAAGCCACCGCCCGCGCCGCCGAAGCCGCGCTGCGTCTGGGCTTGGCCGCTGCCCTGCGCGCTGGTGACCGCGCCCTGGATCGCACTCGTCGAGGTGATCACGACGTGCTCGCCGGGCTCCAGCCCGTCAACGACCTCGGTCATGCTCTCCCCCACGACGCCCGTCGTGACCCGCCGCGTCTCGCGCCGGCCGTCGGCGTCGACGGTCACGGACGAGCCGCGCAGCGCCTGGCTCGGCACGGCGACGCCGGTCGCGCGGTCGACGACGATGTCCGCGGTGGCGCTCATCCCGGCGCGGATGCCGTCCGCCGACTGGTCGAGCGTGACCGTCACCGGGTAGCTGACCGAGCCGCTGTCGCTCGCGCTGGAGAGCACGCCGACGCTGGTGACCTCGCCCGCGACCTGTTCCCCGGACGCGGCGCTCACCTCGATCGTCGCGGACTGACCGGCCTCGACCTTGCCGATGTCCGCCTCGCTGAGTGCCACCTCGAGCTTGAGCCGCGAGAGTGCGGCGAGCACCATGAACGCGGTGTCGCCGCCCGCGCCGGCGTCCTCGCCGACCGCGCCGGAGATCGACGCGACCGTGCCGGCCATCGGCGCGCGCAACACGGTGTCGTCGAGCCCGTCCTCGGCCTCGTCGAGCGCGAGCTGCGCGCTCTCGACGCCGGCCTGCGCGGACTCGACGGACACGCCCGTGCTGCCTCCGCTGGAGGGCGCGGAGGCAGCCGGGGTGCGCGTGGCCTCCGGAGTGGGCGAGGCCGACGGGGTGGCAGCGGGCGAAGCGGACGGGACCGGGGACGCCTGCGCGGCGACGGCGACCGTCTTCTCAGCGGCCGCGGTCGCCGTCGCAGTGGTCTCCTCGGCCTCGGCCTCGAGCGCGTCGGACAAGGTGTTCTGGGCGTCGACGAGATCGGCCTGGGCCTTCGCGAGCGCCACGCGGGCGCTGCGGTCGTCGATCCGGGCGAGCAACTCGCCCTTGCTGACGTGCTCGCCCGCCTTCGCGTAGATCCTCGTGATCCGGCCGTTGCCGGAGAAGCTCAGGTCCGCCTGACGGGACGGCTCGAGGTTGCCGCTGCCGGACACGACCGTCTCGATGACGCCGCGCGCGACCGTGACGGTGCGCTCGGACACCTGCACGCCCTGCGCGTCGGTGCCGACGCTCAGCGCGGCGGTGACGATCGCGCCGACGGCGACCAGCGCGAGCAGCGCGGTGATCGCCCCCGGGCGGCGCTTGCCGGGACGGCGCGCGCGCCGTCTCGGCCCACGGACTCGTACCGCCGGGCGGCGTGACTTCGACCTCGTAGACATGACCGCCGCGAAAGGTGGCGGGCCAAGCGAAGAGGAATTGAAGAACCGCTGTAGCCTGCGGATCGTGCTGCAACACGTCACCCTCGAAGTCACGCCCGGCACGGTCCGGGACTGCGTCGCGTTCTGGGCGCTGCTGGGCTTCACCGAGATGGTCCCGCCGCCGATGCTGCGCGACGAGTTCGTGTGGGTCGAGCGCGAAGGCACGCAGATCCACTACGCGCCGACCGACGATCCGTCCGCGCCCGCGCGCCGGGGGCACGTGGCGATCGTCGCGCCCGACTACGAGGCCGTGCTGCGCGCGCTCACCGCGGCCGGATTCGAGTTGACCGACGGCACGAACGCGTGGGACGCGCCGCGGACGTTCGTGCGCGACCCCGGCGGGCACCGGGTCGAGATCATGTCCGCCCCGCCGCACCCCCCGTGGCCTGGAGAATGAGGTACTCGGCGTCGTACTCGGCGCCGACCTCCGCGAAGAACGCGTGCACGTCGGCGTTCGCGGCGCCGCCGGTCATCACCACCGGCCCGAAGTTCTCCACGTAGAACTCCGCCGCGTCGTCGGCCGTCTCGAAGCGGAAGTGGACGAACGCGCGCTCGCAGCGCAGGTCCGGGAACAGCGTGCGGACGTGCTCCTCGTCGCCCCACAGCACGGGCGGGTCGCCCGGCGCGGGCGGCAGGTGGCGGCCGACGAGCCGCAGCAGGCGAGCGGACTCACCCTCGGGCGTCCAGCTTGCGATCACCACGCGCCCTTCGGGGCGGAGGACGCGCAGGATCTCGCGCGCGGTGCGCTGATGGTCGGGGGCGAACATGCAGCCGAAGACCGACAGCACGGCATCGAAGCTCGCGTCGGCGAACGGGAGGTCCTGCGCGTCGCCCTCGACCCAGGTGAGGTCGGGCGCCTGCGCGCGAGCGGTTGCCAGCAACTCGGGCGTGAGGTCGAGACCGGTCACGCGCGCGCCCGTCTGCGCGGCGCGGATGGCGGCGTTGCCCGTGCCGCACGCGACGTCGAGCACGTCTTCGCCCGGTCCGGGAGCGGCACGGCGCACCACTTCCTCCGCGGCGCTCACGAGGTGTGGCGCGATCGCGGAGTAGTCGCCGGCGGCCCAGATGTCCTGTGCCTTCATGGTGCGGTTCTACGCCTCTTGGGTGCCGCGCGCCATATAACCCCGGACATGATCGAATCGGCGTTGCGCGAGATCGCGGTGCGGGTGGCGCGCGGCGCGTCGCCGGGCGAGGTGTTCACCGCCATTTCCGAACAGGCCGCTGCGGTGTGCGGGGTAAGCGCCGCGGCCGTCGTGCGCTTCACCGACACGGGGGCCGTGGTCGCCGGGCGCTGGGGCGACGTGGACGCGTTCCCTGCGGGGACCGCCTTCCCGCTCGGCGCGGGCGGAGCGCTCACACTGGTGCGCAACACCGGGCTGCCGGCGCGCTTCGACGAGTACGAGCGCACGGGCGAGGACCTGCACGGGCTGCGCGAGGGCGCGGCCACGCCGGTGGTCGTCGAGGACGCGGTGTGGGGCGCGCTGCTGCTGGCGGCGTTCGGCGGCGAGCGGCTCCCCGGCGACGCCGAGGAAAAGCTCACGGAGTTCGCGCAGCTCGCGTCCTTGGCGTTGGCCAGCGCGGACGCGCGCGAGCGGCTGCTCGAATCGCGCGAGCGGCTCGTGCGCACGGCCGACGCCGAGCGCAAGCGACTCGAACGCAACCTGCACGACGGCGCGCAGCAGCGGCTCGTCGCCGCGCGGCTGACGCTGGGAATGCTGCGCAAGCGGCTCGACGCACCCGAGCTCGACCCGATCATCCAGGAGCTGGCGCTGGCCCTGGAGGAGCTGCGGGAGCTCGCGCGCGGGCTGCATCCGGCGGCGCTCTCCCGCGGGCTGTACGCCGCCGTCGGTGCGTTGGCGACGCGGTCGCCGGTGCCGGTCGAGTACGACGTGGTCGAGGGTCGGCTGCCCGAAGCGGTCGAGGTCGCCGCCTACTACGTGATCGCCGAGTCGATCACGAACGCCGTCAAGCACGCCGAGGCGTCCGTGATCCGCGTGACGGCGCTGATCGCCCCGAGATCCGCGGAGCGATCTCCAAGCGATGTCGCTTGGCGCGGGCGAAGCCCGCTGCCGCGATACATCGCCGGCGACGAGCTGGCGCTGTCCGTCGCCGACGATGGCCGTGGCGGAGCCGCCTTCGACGGCTCCGGCCTGGTCGGTCTCCGTGACCGTGTTGAGGCGCTGCGCGGCCGGTTCCGGGTGGTCTCGCCACCCGGAACCGGCACAACCGTCAGCGCGGAACTTCCGATTACGGGTTAGTGGTGCTCAGCGTGAAGGTGAGCGTCTTGCTGTAGCTGCCCGTGCGCAGCGGGTCCGTCCGCTTGATGAGCTGCTTGAACGCGATCGCCACGGACGCGTTCGACACCGGGCCGGTCCACGTCGCGGGAGACAGCTCCACGCGCAGCGGCTCGGCCAGGCTGAACGGCCCGTTGACCAGGTGGCCCGGCTCCGAGACGGTCAGCGTCGCGTCACCGGCCGTGGAGATCACGCCGGCGGTCGTCGTGGCCGTGTACTCGCGATCGATACCGGGCGTGAACGCGCCGAACGTCGCCGGCGCGCCGAGCGTGAGGTTCAGCGTGGCCGGGACCGTGCCGCCGACGGTACCCGGCGTGTCCTTCGCGACCGTCAGCTTCGGCGCCGTGACCGGCGCGATGTGCCCCGCGCCGCCCAACTGCTGCTCGAGCGCGTGGCCGAAGCCGAGCACCTTCGCGTCGTCGAACGCGCGACCGACGAACTGGATCGAGATCGGGTCGCCGTGCGGGTTCGCGCCGATTGGCAGGACCAGGGTCGGCAGGCCCACGTTGGACGTGAGCACGCCACTGTTGCGATCGCTCGACAGCGTCTGAGCGCCGTCGTTGTCGTAGACGTCCGAGCGGAAGCCCGGGTAGACGACGGCGTCGACGCCTGACTCGTCCATCCAGGTCTTGATGCGGTCCTTGTAGCCATCACGGGCCACGAGCACCTTCTGGATGTCCTCCGCCGTCATGCGCGGGCGGACCGCGACCGTCTGGCGGTTGTACGGCAGCACCTTCGGCGAGCTCAGGATGCCGGACGCGGTGGTGTACGGCGGGTTCTCGTGCAGGTCGAAGTACTGCTGCCAGCCCTCTTCCGTGCGGTTGCCCGTCAGCGTGCCCGTGGCCGGTCCGCTCGGCGGCTGCGTCGTCAGCGCGACCATGGTCGCGCCCGCGGCCTCGATGTCGGCAAACCGCGCCGTGACCGCTTCCATCGTGCCGTCGGCCTGGCCGTAGCTCGGGCTGCCGGTGAACGACGCCGGCAGGTAGCCGATCCGCTTGCCCCGCAACGCGTTCTTGTCCAGCGCCGTCTTGTAGTCGGCCGGCCGCTTCTCGCCCGCGTTGTTGTGCAGCGTGAACAGGTCGTCCGGGTCGGTGCCGGTGGTGGCGTTGAGGATGCGGGCGATGTCGGACGTCGTGCGCGCCATCGGGCCCGCGAAGTCCTGCAGCCACGTCAGCGGCATCACGCCCGCGCCGGAGGCGATGCCGTCCGTGCCGCGCAGCGTGACCAGGGACGCGCCGGTGCTCGGCGCGTACAGGGAGACGCCCGTCTGGCTGCCCATGCCGAAGCCGGCGAGGCTGGCCGCGGTCGCGACCGCGGAGCCGCCGGACGAGCCGAGCGACGTCTTCGACGGCTTGAACGCGTTCCACACCATGCCGTAGCCGGACTCGCTGTAGGAGCCGGAGTTCGCGAACTCGGACATGTTGCCCTTGCCGAGGATGATCGCGCCCGCTTCGCGCAGCTTCTTCACCTGGAAGGCGTCGCGCTTGGGCTGCCAGCCCTCGAACGCGAGCGAACCATCGGTGGTCGGCATGTCCTTGGTGTCGTACAGGTCCTTGACGATCACCGGGACGCCGAGCAGGTCGCCCTTGATGCCGGCGGCGCGCTTGGCGTCGGCGTCAGCGGCCTGCGCCATCGCGTCCTTGGCCACCGTGATGAAGGCGTGGAAGCCGAACGGGCCCTTGTCGTAGGCCTCGATCCGGTCCAGGTAGGCGCGCGTGATCGCCTGCGAGGTCGTCAGGCCGGACTCCATGTCGGCGACGAGCTGCGTGATCGACTTGTCGACCACGTCGTAGCCGGAAGCCGTGGTCTTGAGGCTCGCCTGCGGGACGCTCGGGAGCGCCGGGAGCGGCGTGTTCGCGCAGTCCTGGCCCGTGAGCGTGAAGTTCGTGACGGTGCACAGCGCGCCCGCGGACAGGCCGGCGAGGTCGGGCGTGGTCGACAGGCCCGTCGCGCTCGTCGTGACCACGGTGCTCTGCGCGCCGATCGTCGACGACGTCTCGGTACGGCCCGCGACGACGTAGCGCAGGAGCGACTTCGTCTGCCCGGGCGCGAGCGTGATCGTGTTGCGGTAGCCGTAGAAGTTCGACTCGAGGCCCGTGGTGGGCAGCGGCGCGCCGAACGGGTCGCGCTGGAAGTTCGACGTGCCCGTGGTGGAGCCGATCACGACGGCGCTCGGTCCGCGCGTGCTCATCCCGCTCGTGTTGGGCGAGTTGATCGCGACCCAAGAGTCCGCAGGGTCGATCGCCGTGTCCCCGGACGACGTGCCGGTGATCCGGCTCTGGTTGTTCGTCGTGTTCTGACCCGCCGAGCCACCGAACGTCACGTCCACCGTGAGCGTGCGGCCCGTCGTGTTCGCGAACGTGTCCAGCCAGCGCGTCCAGTTGCCCGGCTTGGACACCTTGATCGTGCGGCTGATCGCCACTCCACCGAGCGGTACCGGCGTCGTCGTCGCGAACGACTCGTCCCCGTCGTAGGTGAGCCCGAACCCGCGCATCAGCTCACCGTTGAGCCGCCCGGTCGGATCGCTCGCGGGGATGTCGGACACCTTGACCCGGATGCCGCCGAAGCCGTAGAACGCGTTGTCGGAGATCGCGCGGATCGACCCCGTGTCCAGGATCGGCGGCGCCGCATCATGGATCTGCCAGTTGGCCCCGTTGGCCGTCGTGACCGTGTTGACCGCGCCCGCGGGCGAAGCCGCGACGAGCGTCATCGCGCCGGTGACCGCCAGCGCGCTGATAGAGCGTTTCAAGAGTTCCCTCTCTTCGATTGGACCCGCCGTCGATCCTGGCGGGGACCGGCGGTCCCATGTATGGACCGCCGGTCGGAATCACACGCGCTCTATCTGGGCAGGCGGGCGGACATCGAGATCAGGCGTCGGCGTCGAACCAGTCGAACGTGCGCTCGACGGCGCGCTTCCAGTACTTGTAGTACTCGTCGCGCTCGGCCGCGTCCATGCTCGGCTCCCAGCGCTTGTCCTCGACCCAGTTCTCGCGCAGGTCCTCGACCGCGCTCCAGAGCCCGGTCGCGAGCCCGGCCGCGTAGGCGGCGCCGAGCGACGTCGTCTCGGGCACCTTGGGCCGGATCACCGGCACGCCCAGCAGGTCGGCCTGGAACTGCATCAGCAGGTCGTTGCCGACCATGCCGCCGTCGACCTTCAGCGATTCCAGCGCCACGCCCGAGTCCGCGTTCATGGCTTCGACGACCTCGCGGCTCTGGTAGGCCGTCGCCTCGAGTGTCGCGCGCGCGATGTGCCCCGCGGTGACGTAGCGCGTCAGGCCGGCCATGACACCGCGGGCGTTGGACTTCCAGTACGGCGCGAACAGGCCGGAGAACGCCGGCACGATGTAACAGCCGCCGTTGTCCTCGACGGACTTCGCGAGCTCCTCGACCTCGGGTGCGGCCTGGATCATCTTCAGGTTGTCGCGGAGCCACTGCACCAGCGCTCCGGTGATCGCGATCGAGCCCTCCAGGCAGTAGACCGCGTCCTGGTCACCGATCTTGTAGCCGACCGTGGTCAGCAGGCCCGACTTGGACGCGACCGGCTCGGTGCCCGTGTTCAGCAGCAGGAAGTTGCCCGTGCCGTAGGTGTTCTTGGCCTCGCCGACCGAGAAGCAGGTCTGCCCGAACGTCGCCGCCTGCTGGTCGCCAAGGTCGCCGGCCAGCGGCACGCCCTTCAGCGCGCCGGAGACGACGTCGCCGTAGACCTCGCTGGACGCCTTGATCGACGGCAGCATCGCCCGCGGGACGCCCATCACGTCCATGATCCCGGCGTCCCAGTCGAGGGTCTTGAGGTCCATCAGCATCGTCCGGCTGGCGTTCGTCACATCGGTGATGTGCAGGCCGCCGTCGGTGCCGCCGGTGAGGTTCCAGATCAGCCAAGTGTCCATGTTGCCGAACAGCAGATCGCCCGACTCGGCCTTCGCGCTCGCCCCGTCAACGTTGTCGAGGATCCAGCGGATCTTCGGCCCGGAGAAGTACGTCGCCAGCGGCAGGCCGACCTGCGCCTGGAAGCGCGCCTGCCCGCCGTCACGCGAGAACTCGTCGACGAGCTTGTCGGTCCGCGTGTCCTGCCACACGAGCGCGTTGTGGATCGGCTCACCCGTGGTGCGGTCCCACACGAGCGTCGTCTCGCGCTGGTTGGTGATCCCGACGCCGGAGATGTCGCCGTCCCCCGCGCCGGCGGCGTCCACCGCCTCCTGGATGACCTCCTGCGTGCGCGCCCAGATCTCGGTCGCGTCGTGCTCGACCCAACCGGGCTTGGGATAGATCTGCTCGTGCTCCTTCTGGGCGACGCTGACCACCTGGCCGCCGTGGTCGAAGATCATGCACCGCGTGCTGGTGGTGCCCTGGTCGATCGCTGCCGCGTACTTCGCCATGAGTTCTCTCTCCTCAGTCCTCGAACAGGTTCCGGCCTACTAGAACAGCGCGCCGTAGGCCACAGCGGCAAGCACGCCGCCGATCAGCGGGGCGACGACGGGGATCCATGCGTAGCTCCAGTCGGAGCTGCCCTTGCCGGCGATCGGGAGGATCGCGTGCATGATCCGGGGGCCGAGGTCGCGCGCCGGGTTGATCGCGTAGCCCGTCGGACCGCCGAGCGAGAGGCCGATGCCCAGCACGAGCAGGCCGACGATGAGCGGGCCGAGGCCGGTCTCCCCCGTGGCCGGGTTGGCGAAGAAGGCCAGGATCCCGAACACGAGCACGAACGTCCCGATCACCTCGGTGATCACGTTCGAGACCGGGTTGCGGATCGCCGGGCCGGTGCTGAAGCAAGCGAGCTTCAGTCCCGGGTCCTCGGTCGGCTTCCAGTGATCCAGGTACGCGAGCCAGACGAGCGTGGCGCCGATGAACGCCCCGGCGAACTCGCCCGCGAAGTACTCCGGCACGTCACTCCACTCGATGCTGCCGTCCACTGCGAACGCGACGGTGACGGCCGGATTCAGGTGCGCGCCACTGAACTGACCGACGGCGAACGCTCCCGTCATCACCGCCAGCCCCCAGCCGAAGGTGATGACGATCCAGCCCGAGTTCTCACTCTTGGACTGGGTCAGCAGGACGCCGGCGACGACGCCGTTGCCGAGCAGGATCAGGAGCGCGGTCCCGACCAGCTCTGCCGCGAAGATTCCCACAACTCTCTCCTCTCTCCGTGCCGGCCAATTTGGCCGACGGCGCGGCCATGCTAAGCAACGCCGTACGACAATGTCAAACGCAATGAGGTGAATGCGGGTTACGCGGACCCTCATACGGCACCCGATTGCGATTACGCGAATGCGGTTTGACAATGTCGAACGTGCTGGCTAGGGTCGAAAGCTCTGCGGGTCAGCTGCGGAGGAGCCGATGTTTTCGTCTGGTGGTGATATGCGCTACCGAGATCAAGTCCCACCGGACACGCCGAAGCAGGGCGCTCCGGCGGATAGGGTTGTCCACGTGCCAGGCCGGATCCAATCCATCGAGCGTGCAGCGGCGATTCTGCGGCTGCTCTCGGGGCGTACACGCCGCATGGGCGTCGTCGAGCTCGCGGGCGCGCTCGAGTTGCCCAAGGGCACGGTCCACGGGATCCTGCGAACGCTCAGAGACGTCGGATTCGTCGAGCAGGATCCGGACTCCGGCAAGTACCAGCTCGGCGCCGCCCTCCTGCACATGGGGTCCAGCTACCTCGACGGCAACGAGTTGCGGACCCGCGCGCTGAACTGGTCTGACGCGCTCGCCTCCCGGACCGGCGAGAGCGTGCGGATCGGGACGCTGCACGAGGGTCGCGTGCTCGTGGTCCATCACGTGTTCCGGCCGGATGACAGCCGGCAGGCGCTCGAGGTGGGAGCACTGCTTCCCGCGCACGCGACCGCGATCGGGAAGGCGCTGTTGGCCGAGAGCCAATACGTGTTCGACGAGCTCGCCGACGCGGGCCTCGCGCGCTTCACCCCGGCGACGGTCACCGACCCGGACGTGCTGCGCACCCAGCTGCGTGACATCAGCGAACGCGGCTGGGCCGCGGACTTCGAGGAGCTCGTCCAGGGCGAGGTGTCATACGCGGCGGTGATCAAAGACCGGCGCGACGTGGCCGTCGGGGCGATCGGCATCTCCGGTCCCGTCGAACGGCTGACGAAGGACGGCGCGGCACAGACCGACTCGATCGCGTACGTTCGTGAGGCAGCACGCGCGGTGTCGCGCGACCTCGGAGCGATTCCGTGGTGAGGACGAGACAGCCATGACCGCGAACCACATCGCCTCGGTCGACCAAGGGACCGCGTCCTCCCGGTGCCTGATCTTCGACGCGTCGGCGCGCGTCGTGTCGGTGAGCCAGAAGGAGCACCGCAATATCTATCCGCGCCCCGGCTGGGTGGAGCACGACCCGCGCGAGATCCGGGCGAACGTGCTCGAGGTCGTCCAGGACGCGTTGCGCAGCGCACAACTGCAGCCGGCCGACCTCGTCGCGCTCGGGATCACCAACCAGCGTGAGACCACGGTGCTCTGGGACCGCGCGAACGGCGAGCCGGTACACAACGCGATCACCTGGCAGGACATGCGCACCGACCGGCTCGTGCGCGAGTTGGCGGAGGACGGAGGCCAGGATCGCTTCAAGGAGCGCTGTGGGCTCCCGCTGACCACGTACTTCGCCGCGCCCAAGATCCGCTGGCTGCTGGATTCGCTCCCGGGCGTGCGCGAGCGGGCCGAGGCGGGTGAGGTGCTGTTCGGGACGATGGACACCTGGCTCATCTGGAACCTCACCGGCGAGCACGTGACCGACCCGACGAACGCCAGCCGGACGATGCTGATGAGCCTGTCGTCGCTGGACTGGGACGACGAGCTGCTGGATGCATTCGGCGTCCCGCGCGCGATGCTGCCGGAGATCCGTTCGTCCGCGGAGGTCTACGGCCACGCCGACGGGCTCGGCGGCGTGCCGGTCGCGTCCGCGCTCGGCGACCAGAGCGCCGCCCTGTTCGGGCAGACGTGCTTCAACGAGGGCGACGCCAAGTGCACGTACGGCACCGGCAGCTTCCTGCTGATGAACACGGGCACGAAGCGCGTCGCCTCCAGCCACGGGCTGTTGACGACGGTCGGCTACAAGATCGGCGAGCAGCCCCCGACCTACGCGCTCGAAGGGTCGATCGCCGTCACGGGCTCGCTCGTGCAGTGGCTCCGCGACAACCTCGAGCTGATCGGGTCGGCGCCGGAGATCGAGACGCTGGCGCGCACCGTCGAGGACAACGGCGGGTGCTACTTCGTGCCGGCCTTCTCCGGGCTGTTCGCCCCGCACTGGCAGAGCGACGCGCGCGGCGTGATCGCCGGGCTGACGGGCTACATCAAGAAAGGGCACCTCGCGCGCGCCGTGCTGGAGGCGACGGCGTGGCAGACCCGCGAGGTCGTGGACGCCATGAACCTCGACGCGGCGGTCGACCTGACGACGCTGCGCGTGGACGGCGGGATGACCGCGAACAACCTGCTGATGCAGTTCCTGGCCGACGTGCTCGACGTCCCGGTGGTACGGCCGATCGTCGCCGAGACGCCGTCGCTGGGCGCGGCCTACGCCGCGGGCCTCGCGGTCGGCTTCTGGCCGGACATGGAGGCGTTGCGCGCCAACTGGCATCGGGCGGCGGAGTGGCTGCCGACGATGGACGCCGCACTGCGGGACAAGTCGTTCCGCAAGTGGAACAAAGCCGTCGCCCGGACCCGTGACTGGGTCGACGACGACGATTGACGGTCGATCGTCGTGAAAACCGATGTTCTGGTAATCGGTGGCGGAGCCACCGGCGTCGGCGTGGCCTGGGACGCTGCGCTGCGCGGATACGACGTCACGCTCGTCGAGCGAGGAGACCTGGCCGAGGGGACCACCGGGCGCTTTCACGGCCTGCTGCACTCGGGCGGCCGCTACGTGGTCCACGACCCGCGCGCCGCGGCCGAATGTGCGCGCGAGAACGCGATCCTGCGCGGCGTCGTCCCGAACTGCATCGAGGACACCGGCGGGCTGTTCGTCTGCACGCCGGACGATGACGAGGCTTACGCCGAACCGTTTCTCGCGGGCGCGCGCGCGGCGCGGATGCCGGTCGAGGAAGTCCCGCTTGCCGCGACGCTGCGCCGCCACCCGCGGCTGAACCCGGGCATCGCCCGCGCGTTCGCGGTCGAGGACGCGTCGATCGACGCCTGGAAGACGTGCTGGTCCTTCGCCCGCGGCGCCGCCGAGCACGGCGCGAGGGTCCTCACGCGCCACCGCGTCGTCGCGCTGCACATCGATCCCGGGGGCGCGGTCACCGGCGCCCGCTTGCAGGACGAGCTCGCCGGCGAGCACGTCGACATCGAGGCGGGGTTCGTGCTGAACGCCGCCGGGGCATGGGCGGCGCAGATCCTGCGGATGGCGGGGATCGAGGACGTCGGCGTGGTCCCCGGCAAAGGGATCATGATCGCGATGAACCACCGGCTGGTGGACGTCGTCGTCAACCGCCTCGCGCCGCCGGGCGACGGCGACATCCTGGTGCCGATCCGGACGGTGTGCGTGGTCGGGACGACCGACGTCCGCGTCGCCGACCCGGACGAGCTCCCGGTCACGCACGAGGAGATCGACCGGATGCTCGCGGACGGGGAGCGGCTCGTCCCGGGGTTCCGGCGCACGCGCGCGCTGCGCGTCTGGGCCGGTGCCCGGCCGCTGTTCCAGGACGGCCGGCCCGACGCGGACATCGACACCCGTGACCTCACCCGGACCCACTTCGTCGTCGATCACGCGCGTCGTGACGGGGTCAGCGGGCTGTTGACGGTGGCCGGCGGCAAGCTGACGACGCTGCGGCTGATGGCGCAGGACCTCGTGGACGCCATGGGCGAGCAACGGGGCGACGCACGGCCGTGCCAGACGCACACGGTGCAGCCACCGGCCAGCCGGGGCCAGGCGTTCTACACGTTGGGCTCGCGCCTGCGCAGCCGCGAGGCGACGCTGCAGGACGAGCAGCTGATCTGCGAGTGCGAGCTGATCGGCCGGCGGCGGCTGGAGGCGGAGATCGAGACCCGCCACAGCGCGAACCTGGACGACATCCGCCGCAGCCTGCGGCTCGGCATGGGGCCGTGCCAGGGCGGGTTCTGCATGTACCGCGCGACGGGCATCCTGCATCGCGTCGAGCGGCTCGACGGCGAAGCGGCGGCGCACTCGCTGCTGAACTTCCTGCAGGAGCGGTGGAAGGGGGTGTGGCCGATCCTGTACGGCGACCAGATGCGCCAGGCCCGGCTCGACGACTGGATCTTCCAGGGCCTGCTCGACGTGGAGCACCTGGCGGCATGAGCCACCACGACGTGATCGTGATCGGCGTCGGCCTGGCCGGCCTGGTGGCCGCGGTCCGGCTCGCGGAAGCGGGCGCGCGGGTGCTGGTCGTGGCCAAGGGCATCGGCGCCACGCATCTGAGCCCGTGCACGATCGACGTCCTGGGCTACGCGCCCGAACGCGTGGATCATCCGCTGGAGCGGTTGCCCTCGTTTCTGCAGGAGCGGCCTGGGCACCCGTACGGCGCCGTCGGCGCGGAGGGCATCGTGGACGCCGTCGACTGGCTGAAGGCGCACGCCCCGGGCTACAGCGGCTCGCTCGAGCGCAACTTCCTGTTGCCGACGGCGCTCGGCGTGCCCCGTCCCACCGCCGTCGTGCCCGCGACGATGGCCCACGGCGACCTGCGGGCCGCGGACGCGGTGGCCGTGGTCGGCTTCAGCGCCCTCAAGGACTTCCATCCCGCCCTGCTGGCCGACGGGTTGCGGCGCCTGACCCCGGCCGTGGAGGCGCGCCCGATCGAACTCGATCTCGTCCCGGCGGGCCGCGCCGACGTCAGTTCGCTCGGTTACGCCCGCGCCTTCGACGACCCGGACTTCCGCGCGCGTGTGGTCACGCACCTCGGGCTGCGGTTGCGGGCCCGTGAGCGCGTTGCGTTCCCGGCGGTGCTCGGCGTCACGGCGGCCGACGCCGTCTGGACCGAGCTCGAAGGCCGGCTCGGGCACGCGGTGTTCGAGATCCCGACGCTGCCGCCCTCGGTGCCCGGCATCCGGCTGCACCGGGTGCTGAGCGACGCCCTGCGCCGCGCCGGTGGCACGGTGCGGTTGAACGTCGTCGCGACCGGCGCCGAGCACGCCGGCTCCCGCGTGACGGCATTGCGGGTGCGGTCGGGGCTGCGGGTCCAGCGCCACGGCGCGGACTGGATCGTGGTGGCGTCGGGCGGGTTCGCGAGTGGCGGGCTCGAGCTGCGGCCGGACGGCTCCGCGCGCGAGACCGCACTGGGGCTCCCGGTGACGGGCGTCCCATCCCACGGCGCCCCGCGCTTCGCGCCCGAGTACTTCGCTCGGCACCCGGTCGACCAGGCGGGCGTCGCCGTCGACGGCGGGTTGCGCCCGCTCGACGGCGCGGGCGGGCGGGTCTACGAGAACGTGCTGGTCGCGGGCGCGACGCTCGCGGGCTGTGAACCGTGGCGGGAGAAGTCGGGCGACGGCATCAGCCTCGCGACGGGCTACGCGGCAGCGGGGGAGGTGCTGGGGCGATGAGCCTCTACGACGCGGAGGACGTACTCGGACCACTGCTGATGCGCGGCTCGCTCGACCACTGCGTGAAGTGCACGATCTGTGAGACGTACTGCCCGGTCGCGGCGGTCACGCCGCTGTTCCCCGGACCGAAGTACGCGGGTCCGCAGGCCGAGCGCTTCCGCAGCGCGGACGAGCCATCGCCGGATGACTCGCTCGACTACTGCTCGGGGTGCGGGATCTGCACGCAGGTGTGCCCGCAGGGCGTGCACATCGCGGAGATCAACACGCAGGCCCGGGCGCGGCTGAAGGAGCGCACCGGTGTGTCGCTGCGCGACCGGGTGCTGGCCCGCCCGGCGCTTGCGGGCCGGCTCGCGACGCCGGTCGCCCCCGTGGCCAACGCGCTGCTCGCGAATCGGCCGCTGCGGCTGGGCATCGAGAAGGTGGCCGGCGTCCACCGCGACGCCGCCCTCCCCCGATTCGCCGGTGAGACGTTCCGGCGTTGGGCGCGCACGCACCACTCGCCGCCCGCGGCTCGCCGGGTCGCGTACTTCCACGGGTGCGGCGCGAACTACTTCGAGCCCGAGCTCGCGCGTATGGCGGTCGCGGTGCTCGAGCACAACGGCGTCCAGGTCGACGTGCCCAAGCAGGGCTGCTGCGGGCTGCCGCTGCAATCGAACGGACTGCTCGACGACGCCCGCACGTCCGTGCGCCGGCTGGCGAAGCGGCTCGCGCCGTTTGCGCGCGAGGGGATCGACATCGTCGGCACGTCGACGAGCTGCACGCTGATGCTCAAGCGCGAGGCGCTCGAGATCCTCGAGCTGCACGACGACAAGGACCTGCGGATCGTCTCCGAGCGCACGTACGACATCTGCGAGTACCTGCTCGGGTTGCACGAGCGCGGCGAGCTCGACACGGAGTTCGCGCCCGTGGGCGAACAGGTGATCTACCACGCGCCGTGCCAGCAGCAGGGCCATGGGATCGGCAAGCCGGCGCTCGCGCTGCTGGCGCTCATCCCGGGCGTCGAGGTCGACGAGAGCGTCGCGGCGTGCTGCGGCGCGGCCGGGACCTACGGGCTCAAGCGCGAGAAGTACGCGATCGCGATGGACGTGGGCGCGCCGCTCTTCGACCAGATCACGGCCCATGGCTCTACCGCCTCCATCTGCGATTCCGAGACCTGCCGCTGGCACATCCAGAAGGCGACGCGGGTCGAGTCGCTGCACCCAATCGAGTTGCTGCACCGCGGGTACGGACTTGCTGACGACCAACCACCACCCAGGAGGACCCATGCACGGTGACGAGCACACCCCGGACAAGGACGAGCGCCCAGATCCCGGCCCGTCGAAGGAGGGGCAGTTCAGCGAGGGGCAGGAGGATTTGCCCGAGGGCGCCGGCGACAAGCACCACGAACGCCGCTTCAGCGAAGGACAGGAAGAGCCCTCGAAGGACGACTGAACACACACCGAGCGAGTTCGTCAATGTCAGACGCTGGACCAGAGTAAGCGACATTGCAATACCGCGTTTGACAATGTCGTACTCGCTCGGCTAGCTTCCAGCCACCTTTTGGAGAGGAGAGAGATGGCCAGGTTCAGGTGGGTGCGCGGCTTCGCGGCCGCGGGTTTCGTGACGGCCGGACTGGTGGCACCGGGTGCCGCGGACGCCGATGTCGTGCCGGTTCCGACGCTGACGGGGCCCTTGCCCGTGTCGGAGGCCTCGCACCCGTTCGGTGCGGCGCGGTACCAGCTCGTGCCCGAGGACCTGGCCGCGGCCGGGTACGTCGAGGAGGAGTACCTCGTCAGCGGAACGGCCAACGTCTACGACTGGCCGGCCGCCGGGCCCGCGGTGGTGCGCACGGCCGGCGCTCCGTACACCACACGCATCCTGGTGCGACGCCCGGCGAACCCCGCGAACTCGAGCGGCAGCG
Source organism: Solirubrobacter taibaiensis (assembly GCA_027587225.1). Taxonomy (GTDB): domain Bacteria; phylum Actinomycetota; class Thermoleophilia; order Solirubrobacterales; family Solirubrobacteraceae; genus Solirubrobacter; species Solirubrobacter taibaiensis. Next base: position 66,109 of record JAPDDQ010000024.1, on the reverse strand, counting down.
CCGTGGTCGAGATGTTCAATCCGTCGAACCTGATGGACCTGAACATCGGCTGGAGCCTGATGCGCGAGCACCTCATGCGCACCGGCGACACCTGGGTCGGGATCACCATCCGCCCCAACGCCGTGGACGCGCTCAAGCGCTTCGATCCGGTCCGCTACGGGCCGGTCTCGTTCGCCAACCCGTTGCCCGCGAGCCAGCGGCCCTGCACCGTCACCGGCGTGGAGGCCGACCAGGAGCGCGGCCTGGCCTGGGACATGAACAGCCAGGTCGGCGCGTGGCTGAAGAGCAGCGTGAGCTCCAACCCGCTGCGGGGCGTCATCGACAAGGTCTACGGGTTCGGCTACTCGCAGACCGGCGGCTACCTGAACACCTACGCCAACGCGATCCACAAGCGGGCGAGCCTCGCGAGCGGCGCCCCGGTCTACGACGGGTACTTCATCGCCGTCGGCGGTGGCGGCTTCGTCGGCCTCGTCCCGATCAACGCCTGCACGACGACCCCGCCGGTCGGCGATCCCCGGCACGTGACGGGCAACCTCGGCGTGCCGATCATCCGCGCGATGTCGCTGTCGGACTTCGTGTCCGGGATCGCCTCGCGCCGGCCTGACAGCGACACCGCCGAGGACCCGTATCGCCACTACGAGATCGCCGGGATGGGGCACGCTTCGCCGTTCGAGCTCTACTACTCCGCGCGTCCCGCCGACATGGTCAAGGCCGGTCGCGTGCCGCCGCCCGTGGGCTGCAACGAGGGCCCGCGCAGCCGCTTCCCCACCAACGTCTCCTTCGACGCGATCCTGCAGAACCTCGACCGGTGGGTCCGGACGGGCATCGCCCCGCCGCGGGCCGCACTGATCCAGCGGGTCAACAACGCGACGGTGCTCGACGAGCACGGCAACGTCGTCGGGGGTGTGCGGTCGCCGTACGTGGACGTGCCGACGAGCACCTGGTTCGGCAGCGCGACCGGGCCGTCGTTCTGCTCGATCGCCGGGTATGAGCGGCCGTTCTCGGCCGAGAAGCTCGCGACGCTGTATCCGAGCCGCGCGGACTACGTCGCGAAGGTCGCGGCGAACGTCCAGTCGTTGGTGGCGCAGCGCTTCATCACCGAGGCCGACGGGCGGTTCATCGTGCAGGAGGCGCGCTACGCGTGCGTGCTCGGCCCGGCCAACGACCCATTCCAGCCGCGCTGCTGGGACGACACCGACGGCAGCGTCGGCGGCACCGTGCCCGCGACCTTGTCGATCACGCTCGGCGCCCCGGCGACGTTCGGCGCCTTCACGCCGGGCGTGGCGCGCGAGTACACGGCCGCCACCACCGCCATGGTCACGTCGACCGCCGGTGACGCGACGTTGACCGTGGCCGACCTCGGCGCGACGGCTCCGGGCCACCTGATCAATGGCGCGTTCTCGTTGCCGCAGCCCTTGCAGGGCCTCGGCGTCTTGAAGACCTATGCCGGACCGGTCTCCAACGACCAGGCGACGATCACGTTCAAGCAGGCGATCGGCGCCAATGACGCGCTCCGGACCGGCAGCTACAGCAAGACGCTGACCTTCACCTTGTCCACTACGAACCCATGACCGTCTCGTCTCGGGGGTCGCGCCGGAACGGGCCGGGCTTCGGCCGCGGCCGGCCCCCGGGGAACGCGAGACGCAGGATCGTGCGCTGGACGGTGGCCCACTGCTTCAGGAACGGGCCGCTGTTGTAGGGCAGCTCGTAGCGTTCGCAGATCGCCTTGACCTGCGGCGCGATCTCCGCGTAACGGGTGCTCGGCATGTCGGGGTAGAGGTGGTGCTCGACCTGGTAGCCGAGGTTGCCGCTGATCACGTGGAACAGCGGGCTGCCCTCGATGTTCGCGGCGCCGAGGAGCTGGCGGACGTAGAAGCGCCCGCGGCTCTCGTCGGCGACCTCGTCCTCGCTGAACGTGTACGTCTGGTCGGGGAAGTGGCCGCAGAAGATGATCGCGTGCGCCCACACGTTGCGGATGATGTTCGCGGTGACGTTGGCCGCCAGCGTGCTCTTGAAGCCCTTACGGCCGGAGAGCGCGGGGTAGGCGATGTAGTCCTTGGCGATCTGGTTGGCCGCCTTGCGCGCCATGCCCTTGAGCTCGCGCTTGAGCGCCTTGGCGGACTTCTCGCCCTTGGAGATCGCCTCCAGGTCGAGGTCGTGGAAGGCCACGCCCCACTCGAAGAACGCCATCAGCAGCAGGTTGTAGACCGGCTGGAACACGTAGATCGGGACCCACTTCTGGTGCGGGTCGATCCGCATGATCTTGTAGCCGAGGTCCTTGTCCTTGCCGCGGATGTTCGTGTACGTGTGGTGGATGTAGTTGTGCGAGTGCTTCCACGCCTCGGGCGTCGACGCCGAGTCCCAGTCCCACGACGAGGAGTGGATGTAGGGATCCTGCATCCAGTCCCACTGGCCGTGCATGACGTTGTGGCCGATCTCCATGTTCTCGAGGATCTTCGCCAGCGACAACGTCGCCGTCCCCGCCACCCAGGCCGGCTTGTAGCGCGAGAAGAACAGCAGCACGCGGCCGAGCACCGCCAGACGACGGTGCATCTCGACCATGCTCGTGATGTAGCGCCGGTCGCGGTCTCCGAGCTCGGCGTACACCTCGTCGTGAATCGCTTCGAACTCGCGCGCGAGCTCGTCGAACTGGTCCTCGCTCAGATGAGCCAGCGGGCTCTCGATCATGGTTGCCACGGGGTTCCTCGATTCAGAGGTCGATCTCGACCGGACCTTCGGGCGCGTTGATGCAGGTGCGGATCATCTCGCCCTCCGTGCCTGAGACCTTCCCCGTCCGCAGGTCGCGTACCCGTCCCGAGCACAGCCGACCCACGCAGGTGTGGCAGATGCCCATGCGGCAACCAAATGGCAGGGCGGCACCGGCCTCCTCGCCGGCGACGAGAATCGGCTTGCTCCCGTCCGAGTGCGCGGTGTCGCCGCTCGCCAGGAAGGAGATCTCGCCGCCCTCCCCGCCCGCGGCGTCGCCGCCGATGACCGGTTGGAAGCGCTCCATGTGCAGGTGCGCGGCGTCCGCGTGCTCCTCCCAGTGGGCGTGCATCGCGTCCAGCATCTCGCCGGGGCCGCTGAGGAACGTCTCGCGCTCGCTCCAGTCGGGGCACAGCCGGTCCAGGTCGGCCGGCGCCAGCCGCCCGCACTCGCCGGTGTGCTGCACGTGCAGCCGGTAGCCGGCGTGCCCCCTGTCCAGACCGCGCAGCTGCTCGCCGAAGATCACGTCGTCCGGCGTCCGCGCCGAATGCAGATGCACGACGTCCTTCAGCGCCCCGCGCCGGGCGAGGTCGCGCAGCATGCTCATGATCGGCGTGACGCCGCTGCCGGCGCTGATGAACAACAGCCGCCGCGGCAGCGGGTCGGGCAGCGTGAACGTCCCCTCCACCCCACCCAGCCGCACGATCGTGCCCGGATGCGCCTTGCGCACCAGATACGGCGTGACCTTGCCCGTCTCGACGAGCTTCGGCGTGATCGAGATGAAGCCGTCCGGGCGCCCGGGGTCGGAGGTGATCGAGTAGGCGCGCCAATGATGGACGCCGTCGACGATCACCCCGACGCGCAGGTACTGGCCCGGCTCGTGCCCTTCCCAGACCCACCCGGGCCGGATCGTCACCGTCACCGAGTCGTCCGTCTCGTGCGTGATCGCCTCGATCCGGCCGCGGATCTCGCGACTCGACCACAGCGGGTTGATCAGCTCCAGATAGTCGTCGGGCAGCAACGGCGTGAAGAACACGCGCGCCGCCCGCAACAGCCGGCGACGAGCTGCGGGGACCCGCGGACGAGCGCCGCGCTCAGCCACTCACTTCGTCCAGGTGCTGCAGGAGGTCGTGGGCGGCGAGCTCGACGCCCTTGTGGCGCCACTCGGCGGCGCGGTAGACGCACGCGATCAGCCCGGCCCGATGGATGCGGCGAAAGTCGCCGTAGACGAACGCGTAGCGGGCCTTGGTCTCGTCGTTCGCGCCCTCGGTGAGGCCGAGGTGCCAGGCCGCGTACTCCTCCCACGAGTGGCTCTCGAGGTACGTGTTCTGCGCCTCGGCGTTCGGCTGGGAGTCCCCCCAGTCGGAGTCCAGGACGTACTGGCGCTTGTCGATCAGCTCGCGCGCCCGGGCGACGGCCGCGTCGTTGACGGAGTAGGACGCCATCGCCCTCGGACGTTATACGAGCGCGGCGAACGCGTCGTCGGTCGCCACTTCGGTGACGTTCGCGACGTGGTTGGCGAGCGTGGTGTAGGCGATCTGGGCGAGGACTTCGAGCGTGTCCTCTGCGTCGAGCTCGCCGGCGGTGACGTGCCCGCGGTCCTCGAGCACCGCGGCCGCGAAGGCGCGGAGGGACTCGAGCCGCGCGTCGCTGAGCACCGAGCCCGCGCGCAGGGCGTCGATCAGCTCCGGCGAGCCACCGGCGGCGGCCGCGAACCGGGAGTGCGCGGCCAGCGAGTAGGCACACGCGTTGAAGCGGCTGACGGTGAGGCCGACGACCTCGCGCTCGAGCGCGCTCAGGCGGGACCCGCGCAGTGCGGACTGCAGGCCGACGAAGCCGGCCAATGCCGCCGGCGAGCCGGCGATCGTCCCCGCGAGGTTCGGGATGAAGCCGATGTTGCGCTCCAGCGCGGCGAGCGCGTTGCGGGCATCGGCGGGGGCGGTGGAGGCGGTGTGGACGGTGAACATGCCCGGCAGCGTCCCGCCGCACGCGCAGCGGCTCAATTCCCTCCCAGGGAATCGATTCGCGGCCCGAACCGCCGTAGAGTCGCGCCCATGGCCAGTCCCGTCGGCACGCTGATGCGCCATTGGCGCCGCGAGCGCAGGATGAGCCAGCTCGGGCTGGCGACGGAGATGGGGACGACGCAGCGACACGTCTCCTTCGTGGAGAGCGGCCGTGCGCAGCCCAGCCGCGAGCTGATCCTGCGGCTCTCTCGCGCGCTGGACGTGCCGCTGCGCGAGCGCAACCAGCTTCTGCTCGCCGCGGGCTACGCGCCGCACTACCGGGAGACCGGGCTCGACGCGCCGGGCCTCGCGCAGGTCCACACCGCGCTGCAACGCATGCTCAGCCACCAGGAGCCGTACCCGGCCGTGGTGATGGACCGCCACTGGGACATCACGGACGCCAACGACGCCGCGACCGCGCTCTTCACCCGCCTGCTGGACGGACCGCCACCCGCACCGGCGAACGTCATCCGGCTGATGTTCGGCCCGCTGCGCCCGCACGTCGCGAACTTCGACCTGACCGGCGAGGCGTTGATCGCCCGGGTGCACCGTGAGGCGGTCGGCGGCATCCCGGACCCACGCACGACGACCCTCCTGGACGAGGTCCTCGCCACGGCGCCGCCGGCGTGGCGCACGCCCGACTTCGCGCGCACCGCCTCCCCCGTCGTCCCGGTCCACTTCGTCAAGGACGACCTGGACGTCAGCTACTTCTCGCTCGTGACCACCGTCGGCACGCCGCAGGACGTGACGCTGCAGGAGATTCGCGTGGAGCTGTTCTTCCCGGCCTAGCGTCCCGAGTCGGAAGTTCGCGGGCACCTACCGGACGTCTCGCCGCGCCTGGCGGCCCCCGGCGATCCCGCCCGTACACCCGGTATGCGCTGGAATCACCAGCGGACCCAGCCACGACGATCGGGCCCGCTATGCGCGCGCCAACTTGCGACTCGCAACGCTAGTGCGCGTTGGTGACGTCTTGGATGACCGAGACGACGAGCCGGTCACCCTCGTCGAGCAGCGTCGACGTGATCACGAGCCGACGGTCGCCCATGTGCACGAGCCGCGGCGGGGCGTCCAGGCCGGCGAGCAGGCGCCGGTACGGCAGCTCGTCGAGCTCGAGCGGGCGGCCGTCCGGGTCGGTCATCACCTGGGAGCGGTCGAAGACCTGCTCGCCGCTGAGGTCGCGCAGCGCGCTCTGGTCGACGCCGAACAGCCGCCCGGCCGCCTCGTTGGCGTAGACGAGCCGGCTGTGGCCGTCGCGGACGATCACGGCCTCGGCGAGCACGTCGAGCACGCGCTCGAAGCGGTGGCGCATGCGCCGCAGCTCGGCGATCAGCTGCGTGTGGGCGAGGCCCGCGGCGGCGCGCTCGCCCAGCGTGCGCAGGAACTCGACCAGCTCGTCGGACGGCCGGCCGCGCGCGGGCAGCAGGCCGAAGTGCAACAGGCCGAGGAGCCGGTCGCCTTCGCGCAGCGGGATCACGGCCCACCAGCGGATGCCGGTCGCGGCCATCGTGCGAGCGTCCTCGGCGCTGGTGGTGAGCCGCTCGATCAGGTCCAGCGTGAGCTCGGAGACGTGCGGGTGCCCGTCCTCCAGCGCGGCACGGGTGGCCGAACGGGCCGCGTCCACGCGCGGGCGCAAGGTGGCGAGCCAGTCCGACAGCGGCTCCGAACCCTCGATCCGCCCCGCGAACCGCTCCGGGGCCCCCGATGCGCCGATCACGTCGACCGCGCAGGCATCGGCCACATCCGGGACGAGCAGATCGACGAGCCGCTCCACGCCCTCCCCCGGCCACGCGCCCTGCGCGACGCGCGACACCGCGTCCAGCAGCTCGGGCTCGCGCGCGTCCACCTGCCCGCCGCGCGCGGGGCCGCGGACGCCGGGCGTCGCGAAGGTCATCGAGAGCTCGGTGCCGCCGCCCGGCGCCTCGCGCATGTCCACGTGTGCGGCGAGCCGGCCGATCGTCGGCAGCCCGAGCCCGAGCCCCGGGCTGTCGGCGCGCGGCTGCATCCCGCGCCCGTTGTCGGCCACGACGACCGTCAGCTCGTCGGCGGCGGTGGAGATGGACACGCGCACCCGGCCGGGATCGCGGTCGATGAAGGCGTGGATGACGGAGTTGGTGACCGCTTCCGTCACCGCCAGCGTCAGATCCACCACGTCGTCGGGCGTCGCGCCGTGCTCCTGCGCGAACTCACGCACCCGGCCCCGAGCCAGCGTGACGCTGGCCGGCTCAGCCGGCAGCTCCCAGTCCTCGCGGGCCGCTACCGCAGGCATCGGCGCGAGATTCTATGAACTCAGTCGAGCAACGCGCCGCAGCTGACGTTCACGGTCGCGCCCGTCATCGTGCGCCCGTGGTCGGACGCGACGAACGCGGCCACCCGGCCGACGTCCTCGAGCGTCGCGCTCCGGCCCGAGAGCGTGGACTCGTCCAGGCTCTCGGCGATCGCCTCGCGCCCCTCCATCCCGGCGGGCAAGGACTCCGGCACGCCGCCCGTACGCAGGGTCACGGTCCGGATTCCGTCGGGCCCGAGCTCGACGGCGAGCTGGCGGCGCATGTGCTCCACCGCGTAGAAGCCGGTCTGGAGCATCCCGAGCGAGAAGCCGCGCGGAGGGTCGCCGATCCCGCCGAAGAACAGGAGCACGCCGCCGTCGCCCTGCTCACGCATCCGCCGCGCGGCGGCACGCGTGGTCAGGAACTGCGTGCGGACCTGGCGGGCGAGCGGCTCCACGTAGTCGGCGACGGCCATCTCGACCATCGGCGTGCCCTGGACGTCACCGATCGAGATCGAGTTGAAGGAGATGTCGATGCGTGGCAGCGAGGCGGCGTGGGCGTCGACGGCCGCCTCGTCCAGCGCGTCGACTTCCGCGTGCGACGGCGCGTGCACGACCGCGCCCTCGGCGCGGAAGGCGCGGGCGACCGCGCCGCCGATCGCTCCGCTCGCGCCGTAGACCACCGCGTGTCGGCCCTCGAGGATCACTCCGGCGTGACGAGGAGCGAACGCCCCGAGTAGCCCTCGATCGAGAGGCTGAACGTGTGCAGGTCGTCAACCGTCCCGAGGTCCTCGCCGGTGAACATGTCGGTCAGCCGCGCACCGCCGGGGAGGTGCTCGGACCGCACCGAGCCGGCGATCGGCTCGGCGGAGAAGTTCAGCGCCGTGATCTGCAGGGTGCTGTCGGCCAGCTCGTGGACCATGATCAGCTCGGCCTTGTTGGACACCTGCGGCACATCGAGCTGCGTCGCGGTCGCGATCCCGTGCTTGCTGCGCACCTCGAGGATCCGGCGCAGCCCGCTCGCGAACGAGTGCTCATCGGCGAGCTGCTCCGACAGCGTGCCGTAGAGCGAACGGCCGGGTGGCATCCGCCCCTCGACGGCGGGCTCGTCGACGCCGCGCAGGTCGTGCCCGCCGCGGTTGAGCCAGCGCGTGTCGCCGTCGGCGATCAGGTCGGCCACATCGGCCGCGTCCACGGTCAGCATCCCCGCGAGGTCCCATCCGCTCAGCGCGAACACGCCGGGCTGCAGCGCGTTGAACATCGCCAGCAGCAGGTGCACGTCCTTGATCTGGTCGCGCTCGGAGGGCGTGATCAGCGCGATGTCGCGCACGCCGAGCGTGGCGGCGATCACCGTCGCCGTCGTGCAGGCGATGCCGTTGGTGGTGAAGGTCCGGTTGTACGGCGCGCGGACGCCGGTCAGGCGCGTGTTGAGCGTCTGCCGGACCTCCTCGGCGAGCTCCTCACCGCGCACCTGCTCGCCGCGCCACGGGAAGCAGTCGTCGCGGTGGACGGTGGAGAAGTGCACGAGCTCGTGCGTGAGCTCGTCATGGTTCTGCATCGCGTGGACCAGCGACGCCGGGTCGATGCCCATGTCCTTCGCCAGGTTCAACGTGAGGCGCAGGAACTCGGTGTCGCCGGTGACGAGCGCGTGCTGGTAGGCGGGCCGGTTGACGAAGTCGTAGGACAGATCGGCGCCGGACGCGCCCATCGTCTTGATGTCGTCCATCGACAGGTTCAGCTCTTGGAAGGAGAACCCGCCCATCTTGCGGATCATCGACGCGATGAAGTGGTTCGCGGCCTCCGAGAGCGGATGGCCCTCCGACCAGGCCGGCTCTTCCTCCGCGCTCTTCTCGGCGCCGAGGAAGCCGTTCGCGTCCAGGCGCAGGCCGCCCGCGCCGAGGTCGGCGAGCGCGTGCAACGCGTCGCCGATGACCAGCCGCATCCCGCTGAACGACGGATCCAGCCAGTTGATCGAGGGCTGCCCCTCCTTGAAGTAGTGCAGGTAGACCCAACGGCGCTCGACGCCGTCAACGCCGGTGACCGTGCGCGTGGCCGACCAGTTGGTTTCCTTGATCCCCGGCTCGAAGAAGATCACGCGCTGCAAGCGGCCGATGATGTAGCCGCAGCGTTCGAGCGTCGCCTCGGTCTCGGCGTCCAGGTTCGCGCTGTCCCGGCCTTCCGGCACGTCTGGCAGCAGGTGCCAGTCGTCCGGGTTGATCGACACCATGTGATAGATGCCCGGGTAGTCCTCGTGGGCCATCTCGGCCAGGCGGAAGTCCGCGCCCTTGCCCGTGTGCCCGGGGACGATGTCGTCGATCACCGTGCCCTCGTACTCGGCCGCGGTGGCGCACAGCATCCGGAACTCCTCCTCGGTGCCGAACTCCGGGTCCACCTCCATCGAGATGCGATCGAAGTGGCCGTCGATCGACGGCGTGAGGCGGCGGCCGTTCAGGCCGCCGGCGAGCTTGACCGGCCCGGTGTGGAGCCCGTCGATCCCGATCCGGCGGAACGCGTCCCACAGGCGGCGGTCAGCGAGCGCGGACAGGTAGGTCTCGCTCTTGCCGGTGACGAAGCTCAGCGGGTAGGCCGTGAACCACACCGACGCGCGCTCCACCGCGGCGCGCGGGTCGGGGTGCGCGAACGGGTTCTGCCACATGCCCCCAGAGCCGGACAGCTGCGTGGCGAGCCGGTTGGCGTCGTGGAGCATCGACTGCTCGACGAGCCACTCGACGTATTCGCGGTTGTCCGCGATGTCGTCGCCGCCGAGGCGGTCGGCGAGCCGGCGCCGCAGGCTACGGCGCGCGGACGGCCGAAAGCGCTTGGGCCGGGCGGGATAGAACTGCTCGTCAAAGGTGATCTCGGGAGCCTGATGCTCCTGCGTGGGCTGCTCGCCCGGATCTTCTTCGCGGTCTCGAGGCTGCAATGCGTGGAATTCACCGGTCGACATGGATTCTCTCTTGGGTGCCCGATCAACGGTTGACGAACTCCTGCAGTTTGCCCATCACGGCTTGGCGGATGATCTGACCGCGTGCCGGATCGCCGTGCGCGAGCGCGCTCGCCAGGTTCTTGGCCTGCTCGAACGTGATGTGCGGGGGCAGCGGCGGGACCTCCGGATCGGTCACCGCCTCGAGCACGACGGGGACGTCTGACGCCAGCGCCTCCTCCCACGCGGTGGCCACCTGCTCGGGCGCGTCGACCCGGATGCCCTTGAACCCGAGCAACTCGGCGTAGCGCGCGTACGGGAAGTCCGGGACGACCTGGCTGGCCTCGAGCTTGGCGTCGCCGACGAGCACGCGCTGCTCCCACGTGACCTGGTTGAGGTCGCGGTTGTTGAGCACGAGCACGACGAACCGCGGATCGGCCCAGCGGTGGCGGTGCTTGGCCACGTCGATCAGGGCGTTGAGCCCGTTCATCTGCATGGCGCCGTCGCCCTCGATGGCGATCACCGGCCGGTCGGGGTGCACGAACTTGGCCGCGAGCGCGTACGGCAGCGCCGGACCCATCGTCGCCAGCGTGCCGCTCAGCGCGCCGCGCATCCCGCGGCGGAGGCGCAGATGGCGGGCGTACCAGTTCGTGGACGAGCCGGAATCGGCGGTGACGATGACGCCGTCCGGGAGCCGCGGACTGAGCTCGTGGAAGACCTTCAGCGGGCTCAGCGGGTCGGCCTTCAGGTTCGCCTGGTCCTCGAGAACCCGCCACCAGCGGTCGTTCTCGTCCATCAGCTGCTGCTGGAACCCCCGGTCGTCCTTGCGGCGCAGGAGCGGGAGCAGCTCGCGCAACGTGTCGCGCGCGTCACCGGCGAGGTTGACCTCCATCGGGTAGCGGATGCCGAGCCGCGTGGCGTCGAGATCGATCTGCACCCCGCGCGCCTGGCCGGGCTCCGGCAGCCACTCCGAGTACGGGAAGCTCGAGCCGATCATCAGCAGCGTGTCGCACTCCTGCATGAGCACGTCGCTGGGCTTGGTGCCGAGCAGCCCGATCGCGCCCGTGACGTACGGCAGGTCGTCCGGGAGCACGTCCTTGCCGTTGAGCGCCTTGGCGACGCCCGCGCCGAGCAGCTCAGCCAGCTCCTCGACCTCGTTCGCCGCTTCCCGCGCGCCCGCCCCCACGAGCACCGCGACCTTCTCGCCCGCGTTGAGGACCTCCGCCGCCCGCTGCAGGTCCTCGCGCTGCGGGATCACCCGCGGGCGCGGGACCGAGCCGCCGGAGAACACCGCGCCGTGCTCACGCGGCGGCGCCTCGTACGCCTCCTCCTGCACGTCCGCGGGGATGATCACGGCCGTCACGGAGCGGGTGGCGCGCGCGATCTGCACCGCGCGATCGATCACGTGCGTGGTCTGGCCGGGCGCCATCACGACCTGCACGTACTCGCTCGCGACGTCCTTGAACAGGCTCGCGAGATCGACTTCCTGCTGGTAGTTCGAGCCCATCGAGATCGTCTTCTGCTGGCCGACGATGGCCACCACGGGCTGGTGGTCCAACTTGGCGTCGTAGAGCCCGTTGAGCAGGTGGATCGCGCCCGGGCCGGACGTGGCCAGGCAGACGCCGACGTCGCCGGAGAGCTTCGCGTGCGCGCACGCCATGAACGCCGCGAGCTCCTCGTGCGCGGTCTGGATGAACTCGAGCTCCGAGTCGTGGAACGCCCCCAGGATGCCGTTGATCCCGTCGCCGGGATAGCCGTACACGAGCCGCACGCCGTGCCCGTGCAGCCGCTGGAGGATGTGCGCGCCGACAGTGGTCATCACCGTTTTGCCCTACCCATCGCAGGGCACTTCACCCCACTTGGGTGATGCCACGCCACCCATCGCGCGTCACGATGGCGCCAGTGCCTCCAGCGCGGGTCGAAATCGTCATCGGTGTCCGGACACTCCTGACACTGCTCGCCTTCGGGCTGCTGGTCGTGCTCGCGATCCTGTCGCTGGGCACACTGCTGTCGATCTTCCTGGCGGCCGTGCTCGCGTTCGGGCTGGACCCGATCGTGGGTGCGATGGTGCGGCGGGGCTGGGGCCGCGGCAAGGCCGCACTGGTGGTGTTCGCCGGCCTGTTCGCGTCCGTGGTCGCGCTCGTGATCGTCACGGCCGGGCCGGTGTGGGATCAGATCGTCGAGTTCGTCCACATGCTGCCGACGTACTGGGAGAACATGCAGGAAGCGGACTGGTTCCAGAGCATCGTCAACAGTGCCGGGGCCGACGACACCATCAGCAACGCGCTCAAGGACCTGGCCGCGGGCCTGCCCGAGGCGGCGAGCACGCTGCTCGGCGCCGCCGGCGGGATCTTCGGGTCGGTCTTGTCGCTCGTGACGCTCACGTTCCTGTCGCTGTTCCTGCTGATGGAGCGCCCGACGGTCACCTCCTGGCTGTTCGGGTTCGCCCGGCCCGAGACCGAGCAGCGCTGGCATCCCGTCGTCGAGGAGTCGATCCGGGGCATCTCCTCCTCGCTGCTCGGCAACATCGCGATCTCGATCGTCGCCGGCACCATCGCCGGTCTCTCGGCCTGGGCGCTCGGCCTCCCGTTCCCACTCGTGCTCGCGCTGATCGCCGGTCTGCTCGACTTGATCCCGCAGGTCGGCGCCACCGTCGCCGCGGTCATCCTCGTCGCCGTCGCGCTCACCGTGGGCACGACCGAGGCGATCATCATGCTGGTGATCCAGCTGATCTACCAGCAGGTGGAGAACTACATCGTGTATCCGATCGTCTACAAGCGGGCGGTCGAGCTCTCCGCGTTCACGACGATCGTCGCCGTGCTGATCGCGTCCTCGCTGCTGGGCATCATCGGCGCGATCCTCGCCGTGCCGTTCGCGGCCGTGATCAAGATCGTCGTCCGCGAGGCCACGGCTCCACGTCGTGCCCGGATGGAAGCGCTGCGAGCCGCGGAGTTACGCGAGGAGGTCCCCGTCTGATGTGCCGCTGGATGGCCTACCGCGGGCAGCCGCTGCTGATCGAGGAGCTGCTCTACAAGACCAAGCACTCGTTGATCGAGCAGAGTCGCCACGCCCGGCTGGGGGTGGAGACGTTCAACGGCGACGGCTTCGGCCTGGGGTGGTACGACGACCGCGCGCCCGGCGTCCCCGGCCGCTACCGCAGCCTGATGCCCGCGTGGGGTGACCACAACCTGCAGGATCTCTCCGCGCACGTGCGCTCCCCGCTGTTTCTCGCGCACGTGCGCGCCACGACGGGAACCCCCGTGCAGGAGACGAACTGCCACCCGTTCCGTCACGAGAACTGGCTGTTCGTGCACAACGGGTCGATCTCGAACTACACGGAGATCCGGCGCGACCTCGTGCTCGCCGTCGACCCGGCGTATTACAACGTCATGCACGGCACGACCGACTCCGAGGTGATGTTCGCGCTGGCGCTCTCCTTCGGGCTCGAAGGCGAGGACCCGGTCGGCGCGCTGGAGCGGATGGCCGGGTTCGTCGAGTCCAAGGGCGCGATCCTGCAGATGACGCTCGGCGTCAGCGACGGCGAGCGCCTGTTCGCGGTCCGCTACGCCACCGAGGGCCATGCGCGGACGCTGTACAGCTCCGCCGAGGCCGAGAGCGTACGCGCACTGCATCCGGACAACGCGCGCCTGCAGCAGCTCAAGGGCGAGGACCGCGCGATCGTCTCCGAGCCGCTGTCCGACCTGCCGGGGCTGTGGATCGAGGTGCCGGAAGGGTCCGCGCTGGTCGTCCAAGACGGTCCCGACCTGCAGCGGCCGTTCACGCCGGCCCACTGACCGCCCCCGCGGCCCGGAGGCCGGCGACGTCGTCGATGCCCCAGTCGCGCAGCACGGCGTCGGTGTCGGCTCCGGGTTCAGCCGGGGGCCGTGAGATCGCCCCGGGCGTGCGGCTGAAACGCGGCGCGGGCGCGGGCTGCAGCTTCCCGTCAACCTCGACGAACGTGCCACGCGCGACGTTGTGCGGATGCCGCGGCGCCTCGTGCAGCGCCAGCACCGCGGTCGCGCACGCCTCCTCGCCTTCCAGGAGCGCCGCCCACTCGTCGCGCGTGCGGGTGGTGAACACCTCGGCGAAGCGCGCCTTGAACTCGGGCCAGCGCGGCTGGTCCCACTGCGGGAAGGCGTCGGCGTCCAGCTCCAGCAGCCGCAGCAGCGTCGCGTAGAACTGCGGCTCCAGCGCGCCCACGGCGACGTGCCCGCCGTCGCTCGTCGCGTAGACCTCGTAGAAATGCGCGCCGGAGTCGAGCAGGTTCGTGCCCGGCGTGTCGGACCACATCCCCTGCGCGCGCATGGCGTGGAACATCGTCGCCAGCAGCGCACTGCCCTCGACCATCGCGGCGTCGACGACCTGCCCCTGCCCCGACCCGCGCGCTTCGAGGATCGCGGAGACCACCCCGAGCGCGAGCAACATGCCGCCGCCCCCGAAGTCGGCCACGAGGTTGAGCGGGATCGGCGGCTTCTCCCCCGTCCGGCCCATCGCCCCGAGCACGCCCGCGACCGCGATGTAGTTGATGTCGTGACCGGCGACGGCCGCCATCGGCCCGTCCTGCCCGTACCCCGTCATGCGCCCGTAGACGAGCCGGGGGTTCCGCTCGGCCACCGCTTCCGGGCCGAGTCCCAGGCGCTCCATCACGCCCGGCCGGAAGCCCTCGACCAGCGCGTCGGCCGAGGCGCACAGCCGCAGCACCAGCTCGCGCCCCTCGGGGTGCTTGAGATCCACCGCGGCCGAGCGCCGCCCGCGGTGCATGAAGTTCCACGACCCCTCGCCGAGCGGATTGCCCGCGCCGCCGGAGCGGTCGATCCGAACCACCTCGGCACCGAGGTCGGACAGCAGCATCGCCGCGAACGGCCCGGGGCCGATGCTCGCGATCTCGATCACCTTGACGCCGTGGAGTGGTCCGCCCATGCAGGGATTGTCACCCACGCGGGGCGATGAGCCCTCGCCCACGCGGCGGCGACGATGCCGCTCCATGCGCAAAGACGCGCTCGCGGGCGTGACGACGGCGGCGGTCGTGATCCCGCAGTCGATGGCCTACGCCACGATCGCCGGCCTGCCGGTGCAGGTCGGGCTGTACACGGCGCTCGTGCCGCTGCTCGCGTACGCGCTGGTCGGAACGTCGCGGGCGCTGTCGGTCACGACCACGTCGACGATCGCGGCGCTCACCGGCGCGGCGGTCGCGACCGTCCCGCCCGACCAGGCGATGGCGGCCGCGACGACGCTCGCGATGCTCGCCGGGCTGCTGCTGGTCGCCGCGGGCGTGCTCAAGCTCGGCTTCCTCGCCGACTTCATCTCCCACCCCGTCCTGGCGGGCTTCAAGGCGGGCACGGGCCTGCTGATCGCGGTCGGCCAGCTCGGCAAGGTGCTCGGCATCGAGCAGACCGGCGACTCCTTCTTCGAGAAGCTGCGCTCGGCGATCCAGAACCTGGGCGAGATCAGCTGGCCGACGGCCGGGCTCGCGGCGGCCACGATCGCCGGCCTGTACGCGCTCAAGCGCACGCAGATCCCGGGCGCGCTCGTCGCGGTCGGCGCGGGGATCGCGGTCGGTGCCTTGGGCCTGCTGGACGTCGCGCTCACCGGCGCCGTCCCCTCCGGCCTGCCCACGCCCGTCGCGCCCGACCTGGACCTGATCGGCCCGCTGCTGCCCGCGGCGGCGGGCATCGCGCTGATGAGCTTCGTCGAGTCGATCGCGGCCGGCCGCGCCATCGCCCACAAGGGCGAGCGCGAGCCCATCGCCGACCGCGAGTTGCTCGCCCTCGGCGCAGCGAACCTCGCGGGCGGCCTGTTCCGCTCGCTGCCCGCGGGCGGCGGCCTGTCCCAGACGGCCGTCAACGACGGCGCCGAGACCAAGCGCGCCGGCCTCGTCACGGCCGGCGTCACCGTGCTCACGCTGCTGTTCCTGACAAGCGTGTTCGCCGACCTCCCCCAGGCCACGCTGGGCGCACTCGTGCTCGTGTCCGCGATCGGGTTGATCCAGATCGAGCCGCTGCGCCAGATCGGCGAGATCCATCGCCGCGGCGTGCTCTGCGGCCTGGTCACGCTGCTCGGCGTGCTCACGCTCGGCGTCCTCCAGGGCGTGCTGATCGGCGTGCTGGCGAGCATGCTCCTGGTGTTCCATGCCCTCAACCATCCGCAGATCGACCAACTCGACGACGGCACCATCCGCATCCACGGGCCGCTGTACTTCGCCAACGTCCAGCGCGTGAAGCGGCACGTGCTCGAGTTGGACCCGGAGCCGCGGCTGGACATGTCCGCCGTGACCGGGGTCGACGTCACCGCCGCGCTCGTGCTCGTCGACTTCGCGCCGCGCATGCACGGTCTCAACGAGCGGACGTGGCGCGTGCTGCGCCACGTCTCACCCGATCTGCCGCGTTAGTCGCGCGCCATGGCGGCGGCCAGTTCGCGCTCGACGTCCAGGTACACGTCGTCGCCCACGTTGACCTCGACCTCGAGGATGCGCCCGCCGCTGAAATCGAAGCCGGGCGGATACTCCTGGCTCACGGGGTCGCTCGAGTCCCGTCCGATCGTCAGCCCCTCGCCGCACAGCGCGAAGTGCCCGGGCTGCGTCTTCCACTCGCTCTCGGCCACGACCTCGTCGTCGATGTAGAGCTTCGCCACGCCGAGGGTCTCGTGGCGGTCGCCCACCGACTGCTTGGCGAACTCCACGCCGACGACGTGCCGGCCGGCGGCCAGGTCCCCCTCGGACACGAGCTGCTGCTCGGGTGGGATGCCGATGAAGTTGTACGCGTACCAGAGCTTGTGGTCCTTGACGAACAGCGAGTGGCCGCCGAAACGGGCACCCTGGGCGAAGATCACGCCCTCCGCGCCGCCGTTGCCGCCGATCTCGACCTCGGCCAGGATCTTGTAGGAGCGTCCGCGCGTGTTCGCCGCCACGAACTCCGGGACCTCGGTCGTCCCCGGGTAGTAGCGCCACACGCCGCCGGGCGGGAGCATGGCCTCGGGCATCACCGCCACGAGCTCGGCGAGCGTGCGGTCGTCGAGCGGCAGCACGTCGTACTTGCCGGCCTCGACGAGCCACAGGTCGACCAGCTGCTTGACCTTGTCGGGATGCTCGGCCGCGAGGTCGTGGGACTCCGAGCGATCGACGTCCGTGTTGAACAGCTGCCAGGTCTCGTTGTCGAAGTTGCCCGCCCCGAGGTTCGGGCCGCGCTCGGCGACGACCTTCCAGCCCTCGTGCCACAGGGCTCGCGTCCCGAACATCTCGTAGTACTGGATCTGCTTGGCGGTCGCGGCGGAGGCGTCGTCGAACGAGTAGCGCATCGAGACGCCTGGGAGCGGCGACTGCTCGTAGCCCTGGACGAAATCCGGGAACTCGACGCCGCAGCACTCGAGGATCGTCGGGACGATGTCCGTGCAGTGGTGGTACTGGTCGCGGACCTCGCCGCGGGCCTTGATCCCGGCCGGCCACGAGACCACCAGCGGATCGCTGACGCCGCCCTGGTACGTGTAGCGCTTGAACATCTTGAACGGCGTCGAGAAGGCGGTCGCCCAGCCGGTCGGGTAGTGGTTGTAGGTCTCGGGCGAACCGAGCTGGTCGAGCATCGTGAGGTTCTGCGCGATGTCGTCCGGATAGGCGTTGAAGACCTTGTTCTCGTTCACCGACCCGTCCGGCGACCCTTCGCCCGAGGCGCCATTGTCGGCCGCGTAGATGACGATCGTGTTCTCGAGCTGGCCGGACGCCTCGAGGTAGTCGACGATCCGTCCGACCTGCGCGTCGGTGTACTCGCTGAAGCCCGCGTACACCTCGGCCATGCGGCTGAACAGCCGCTTCTCATCGTCGGACAGCGTGTCCCACGGACGCACCTGGTCCGTCGCGATCGTCTGCCCCTCGGGCAACGGGTTGATGGGCGTCAGCTCCGTGCCCTCGGGCAGGATCCCGCGCTCGATCATCCGCGGCAGCACCCACTCGCGGTACGCCTCGTAGCCGTCGTCGAACTGGCCCTTGTACTTGTCGATGTACTCCTGCGGGGCGTGGTGCGGCGCGTGGTTGGCGCCGGGGCAGAACCACATGTACCACGGCTTGTCGGGGTGTGACTGCTTGGAGTCGCGGATGAATCCGAGCGCCTTGTCCGCGAGGTCCTTGGACAGGTGATAGCCCTCTTCGGGGGTCGCCGGCTGCTCGACGTAGTGGTTGTCCTCGGCCAGCGTCGGATACCACTGGTTGGTCTCGCCACCCAGGAAGCCGTAGAAGCGATCGAACCCGCGCGCGAGCGGCCAGTGCTTCTTGGAGCCGCCCATCGCCCAGTCCTCGAGCGGGACGTTGTGGTTCTTGCCGACCCAGAACGTGTTCCACCCGTTCTCACGGAGAACCTCGGCCATCGTCGCGTTCTCCATCGGGATCATCCCGGTGTGCCCCGGGAAGCCCTGCGCGCCCTCGGCGATCTGCGCGAAGCCGTTCGAATGGTGGTTGCGCCCGGTCAGGAAGCACGAGCGCGTCGGCGAGCACAGCGCGGTCGTGTGCCACTGGCTGTAGGTCAGCCCGTTCGCCGCCAGCCGGTCGAGCGTGGGCATGTTGATGCGCCCGCCGTACGTCGACCAGGCCGCGAGGCCCGTGTCGTCGTACAGCACCACGAGCACGTTCGGGGAGCCCGCCGGCGCGGGGTCGTCCCGGAACGCGTCCCAGTCCATGACCGAGTCACGGACGTCGAGATTGATTACGCCCTTGAACGGCTTAGCCACAGTGGTGTTCCTTTTCGTCGAGTCTCATCCGGTGAAGCGCGGTGCGGTCGGCGGGAGCACGATCAACGTCGCGTCCGCGAGGTTGTTGGCCAGGTTCGGGTCGTCGCTGGCGGAGACGACCGCGACCTGGTTGACGCTCTGGCCGGGATCCCCGGCGACGGTGTCGACCGTGATCACGGCGCGCTGGCCCGATCGGAGGGTGCCGATGTTGCAGCTGGCGGGCCGCGTCCCTGTGCAGGTGCCGCGGGTGGTCGAGAGCGTCAGCTCGCGCGTGTTCCGGGGCCGGACCTCGGTGGCCACGACCTGGGAGGCCGGGTCCGGGCCGCGGTTGACGACGGTGATCGTGTACTCGACCGGCTGCCCGGGGCGCGCGCTGCGCGGGGAGACGCGCTTGGTCACGACCAGATCGGCGTTCGGGCCGTTGGCCGGCAGCACACCGCCCTGGTCAGGCGGCTCCGGCGTCGGGGCCGGTGTCGGTGACGTGGTGGGCACCGGTGTCGGCGGCTCGGGCGTGGGGGTCGGCGTCGGTGTGGGCTCCGGGGGAGGCGGTCCCGAGCGGACGAAGCGGTTGACGAACGTGCAGTCCTTGCTCGGGTCCGCGCGGGTCAGCCGCACCTGCGTGCGTCCCTGCGCGTTGGCCACGGGGCGCCCGTCGCACAGCACGGACTCCACCCGCCAGATGCCCTGCGACGTCACCTGCCGTCCGAACTCGCGGATGTCGTAGACGCCGAGCGGCAGTGCGCTCGTGTCGTCGCCGGTGGCGGTCACGGGGATGAGCTGCCGCCGCACCCGGGCCCGCTGGAGCAACGGTTCCGCGTTGGCGCCACGCGGCGAGATCTGGAAGAACGCCGTGGCGACTCCGCCGCGCGTGACCTTGCGAAGCCGCAGCTTGCCGGCCGGGATGAACTCGTTCGTGAACTCGCAGGCAACGCCCCCGCCGGCCTCGACGGTGAAGCGCACCGGTTCGAGCGGGTCGAACGCTTTGCCGTCACACGTCGCTTTGACCGGACGCCAGCGGCCCTCGGGCGTGACGGCGGGCAAGCGCTCGGTCACGGTATAGGAGCCAGGTGAGCCCTCGAGCGGCGTGCCGGCGACCGCCACGCGGGGCTCCGTGGTGGCGATCGTCTGGCTCCCGCTGTCCGGCCCGGCGATCGCGAAGCGGAACGAGCCGACGCCGCCAAGCGTGCGCTTGGAGAGCTGCAGCCCCGCGAGCGTCGGCAGCAGGCGGTTCGTGTAGGTACACGTGACCGTGTCACCGCTCGCGAGCGCGACACGCGTCTCGCCGGTCGCCAGGGTCGTGGTGGTCGTGCTCGCGCCGGTCGCCGACGTGCACGCGAGCCCGGTGAGCGACCAGCCGGCCGGCACCTGCTCCGTGAAGGTCCACGGCTCGGCCGTGCCCGCGGCGCGGTAGAACGTCGTACTCGCGGGCGATCCGTTCGCGGCCGACAGCGTGAAGCGACCGTCCGCGTTGTAGGTGATGTTGCCGCTGAACGAGAAGTCCTGGCGCGCGGTCGCCTCCGGGTCGTCGACGACCTTGCGGACGATGATCGTCCCGCTCGTCGGCGGCGGCTCGACGTAGTACGCGTAACACAGCACGTGGCTGACGCCGTTGGGATAGGTGATGTACTCGACGTTGTCGCCGTTGAGATCGTCGACCGCGCAGCGGAGCGCCGCGAAGCCGTACTGCCCCGGGTAGACCTTGTCGAGCACCGGGTCGTCGACGGCTCCCGCCTGCAGCCACAGCGAGCTGTAGGCCTGTGACCGCTCCGACTGATCGTCGGTGAGCGCGACCGTGACCGCCCCCGGCAGGTCCCGGCCGACGGGTCCGCCGGTGCGATCGAGCAACGGCGTCGCCGCCTGCGTGACGATCGACGTGTCGTACGCGCCCGAGACGCGCGAGAGCGAGCCCCAGGGCCCGTTCACGGCCTGCGTCTGAAAGCCCGTGCCCAGCACGAAGCGCCAGTTCGGGAGCGGCCGGCAGCGCGGCTGGCCCTCGAGCTCTTTCGCCGCCGAGATCAGCTCGCCGCTGACGTACAGCGTGTTCGCCCCGAGGTCCTGCAGGCTCTCTTGGATGTCGTTGCGCGCGAGGTTCGCGCGCACCGAGTCGTAGCTGGGACACGCCCGTGCCGCGTACGTGACGAGCCGTTGCTGGGCCGCGGCCTCCGGGGCAAGCACCGCCGCGCCCACGGTCGCGATGGCCAGGACTCTCAGTGCACCCATATCGGCGTCCCCAGAGGAAGGCGACGCACCAGCGCGGTGACGTCGCGGTTGGTGAGGCGCACGCAGCCGTGCGAGGGGCGCCCCGGGATCTGGTCAGGGCGGTCCGTGCCGTGGATGCCGACGACACCGCCGCCGGGCCAGTCCGAAAGTGACGAGTAGGCGCTCGTGCCGATCGCCCACGATCCGTACGTGGCGCCGTCACCCCGAAGCTTCTCGCGCACGTAGAAGCGGCCGGCCGGCGTCGGGGTGCCGCGCTTGCCGATGCCGATCGGCGCCGACCACACGACCCGACCTGCCCGGCGCAACCACGCGCGCTGACGGCTTCGGTCGATCTCGAGCGCGGTCCGTACCGTGCGCAGCCGTCCGAGGTACGCGCGCGGAACCCAGCCCTTGGAGCCGTTCGGACGCCGCGGCAACCGCACCTGCACCCAGCCTCGCTCCTCGCGCAGCGCGAGATACAGCTCGGGGTGCCCGTCCTCGGTGAGCGTGCGCAGGCGCGCCACCCGCCGCGCGTCGGTGCTCGGCGCGCTGCGCGCCCACCCGAGCCGTTCTGGATACGCCCAGCGGCTGAGCGTGCGCTCGTTCGACAGTCGCTCCCCCCGCGCCGGCTCCGCCCACACCACCGCGGCCACGACCGCCAATGCCAGCGATGCCCGTCTCATCGCCGCGCAGTTTGCGTGCCGCATGGGTGAGTGAAAATCACCCGGGGAGGGCGACGTCCGTCCATTCCGCAGCCGACAGGATGGACGTGGTGTCGATCCTGACCGACAAGCGGGTCGCGCCGTGGCTCAGCGGAGAGCTGCGCACGGCGGACGAAGTCCGCGACGCCGTCTACCTGTTCGCCGGCGATGCACCCGCCAAGCTGAGCCGCTTCTGGCTGCTGCTCGTGCTGTCCGCGGTGATCGCGTCCGCGGGCGTGATCGGCGACTCGACGGCGACGGTGATCGGGGCGATGATCATCGCCCCGCTGGCCACACCGATCCAGGGCGTCGCGGTGGGCCTGGCCGGCGGCGAGCTGCGCGCGTTGCTGCAGTCGATGCGGATCCTGGTCACCGCCGGGCTGGCCGTGGTGTTGATCGGCGCGGTCGCCGAGTTCGTCCTGCCGCAGATCGTCGTGCCCGCATCCAACGCGCAGATCACCGGGCGCGTCGCGCCGACGCTGATCGACCTCGTGGCCGCGGCGGCCACGGGGCTGGCGGGATCGCTCGCGATCGCCCGGCGCGACATCGGCGACATCCTGCCGGGTGTCGCGATCGCGATCTCGCTCGTGCCGCCGCTCGCCGTCGTCGGCATCACCGCCGCCGACGGCGCGTGGGACGACGCGCTCGGCGCGCTGCTGCTGTTCACGACGAACGTGCTCGCGATCATCGTCGCCGGCAGCCTGTTGTACTCGCTGCTGAAGCTACTCCCGGGAGCCGAGGGCGTGCGCCGCCGCCCGGCCTACCTCGTCGTCGCGGCCGCCGGCACGGTGGTCGTGCTCGCGCTCTCGGTCGCGACCTTCCGGACCGTCCAGCTGCAGCAGCGCCAGGCGGCCGCGAGCGACATCGCCACGAGCTGGGCCGAGCGCAACGGCGAGCAGCTGGTCAACACGCATTACGAGGGCGCGGCCCTCGTCGTGCTCGTCGAGGGCCGCGCGGACGGCAGCGCCGACCCGCAGCTGCTTCCCGAGCTGGCCGACGCCGTGCCGCGGGGCACGCCGGTCGAGATCAACCGCCTGCCGGGGCAGCGCCGCGCTTTGGGCACCGTCCCGTGAGCTACGGATCAGCCGCGCAGCGGAAGCCGATGTGGCTCATGCCGGTGTCGATCATCTGTGGGCGCCGGGCCGCGGGGCGGTAGCGCCGGCAGTAGCTGTCGGCGCACAGGAACGACCCGCCCTTGACGACCCGGCGCGGGACGGAGAACTGCGGCTGGCCAGGGTCCCGGCTCGCCGCTTCGGACCCGCCGTACCAGTCCGTCGTCCACTCCCAGACGTTGCCGGCCATGTCGTAGAGCCCGAGTCCGTTGGGCGGGAAGGATCCCACCGGCGCGGTCGTCCCGTAGCCGGGTTCGGGACGCCAGGGGAAGTCGCCGTGCCAGTAGTTCGCGAGCCGTGCGCCGCCGGACTCCGGTCCTTCGCCCCAGGTGAACTCGGCGCCGTCCAGGTCGCCGCGCGCGGCCCGCTCCCACTCGGCCTCGCTGGGCAGGCGCAGGCCCGCCCAGTCGGCGTAGGCCACCGCATCCTCATAGGCGACCTGCACGACTGGATGTCGTTCGCGTCCCTTGGTCGAACTGCCCGGGCCTTCCGGATGCCGCCACGAGGCGCCCGGCACCCACCGCCACCACTGGTTGATGTGGCGCAGGTCGACCGGCCCGCGCGTGCGCGTGAACACCATGGAGCCGGGCTGGAGATTGGCCGCCGGGGCGCCGGGAAAGTCAGCCGGGTCGAGCGGGCGCTCGGCCACGGTCGCGTACCCGGTGGCGGCCACGAACGCCGCGTATTCCTCGTTCGTGACCGCGTACGGGCTGATCGTGAACCCGGGAAGCGCCACCTCGCGCACCGGCGCCTCTTCGGCGTAGTGCTCCGCGGAGCCCATCCGGAACGTTCCCGCCTCTACCAGCTTCATCCGAAGACGCGGCTCCAGTCGTCGCGCATGCTGACCACGGTCCAATTGAACCGCTTCGCGGTCACGAGGATGTCCTCGGCGTCCGGGTTCGTCAACGCCGCGCCGCCGTACGCGTACTCGCGCTCTTCGTCGTCGTGGTTGACGACCAGGCACAGCGACGGCAGCGAACCGGTGTGCGCGTACTCGAGCATCTCCGCGTCGCCGGCGCTGTTGCCGATCGCGACGAGCGGCCGGCGGCCGATGTGGCCGTGGATGTTGACCACCTTCGGCGGCCCCTCGTCGGGTGGGCCGGCGAGCTTGGCCGTGCGGTTCAGGACCACGCGCCCGTCTTCGCGGGCGAACTCGACCTGGATGGCCGAGCCGACGACGTCGTCGGGCTCGACGCCATAGATCTGGGTCGCGACCGGGCGGACGAAGTCCACCCCGCCGCCGGTCACGACGAACACGCGGAACTGGTGCTCACGGAGCAGCGCCAGCAGCTCGAGCATCGGCGCGTACACGAGGCCGGTGAACGGCACGCCGAAGCGCGGATGACGGAACGCCTCCAACCACTGCGCCACCTCCGCGTCGAACTCGTCGGTGGTGATCCCCGCGTGCGCCTCCAGCAGCGCCTGCACCGACGGGATCTCGTCGTGTGCGGGATCGACGCCCAGCTTCTGCAGGATGAACAGCGCCTGCGTGTAGGTCGGCTTCTCGCACCACAGCGTGCCGTCGTTGTCGACGACCGCGATGCGGTCCGCGGGGGCGACGTCGTCGATCCGATCCAGGTAGTCGAGGATCGCCTGGCGCACCGGCCCGTCGTTCCAGGAGTCCAGGCTCATCGGCCCGCGGTGAGGAAGGCGTTGAGCTTCTCGACCACGTGGTTGATCGTGAAGCTGGCGGCCTCCTGCCGCGGGGGGAACTCCTTGAACGTCTCCAGGAACTGCGTGACCAGGAACGTCCCCGCCAGCACCATGTAGTCGTTGTCGAACAGCCAGTCGTAGTACGTGTTGGACGTGATGTCCGCGCGCTCGAACGGGTCCGTGCGCAGGTTGTAGAGCTTGGGCACGCGCAGGTCGACGAACGGCTCCGCCCACACCTGCAGCGTGCCGACGCAGCGCTGCTCCTTGAAGACGACCTTCCAGTTGTCGTAGCGGATCGCCAGCACGTCGCCGTCGTCGGAGTAGTAGATGAGCCCCTTGCGCGGCGAGTGCTCCTCCTCCCCGGTCAGGTACGGGAGCAGGTTGAAGCCGTCGATGTGGACCTTGAAGGTCGTGTCGCCGATCGTGTGCCCGGTCTTGAGCTTGTCCATCACGTCCGGGTCGCCCGCGGCAGCCAGGAACGTCGGGAGCCAGTCGTGGTGCTGGATGATCTCGTTGGAGACCGTGCCGGCGGCGATCTTCTCGGGCCAGCGGATCATCTCGGGGATCCGGAAGGCGCCTTCCCAGTTGGTGTTCTTCTCGCTGCGGAACGGCGTCATGCCGCCGTCGGGCCACGTGTTCATGTGCGGGCCGTTGTCCGTGCTGTAGACGACGATCGTGTTCTCCGCGAGGCCGAGCTCGTCGAGCTGGTCCAGCAGCGCGCCGACGACCTTGTCGTGGTCGACCATCGTGTCGTGGTAGGGCGACTGCCAGCGTCCCGCCTGCCCGACGCTCTCCGGCTTCGGGTGCGTCCGGAAGTGCATGTGGGTCGTGTTGAACCAGACGAAGAACGGCGTCTCGGACTCGGCCTGGCGACCGATGAAGTCCTTCGCGACGTCCAGCACCTCGTCGTCGATCGTCTCCATCCGCTTCTTCGTCAGCGGGCCGGTGTCCTCGATGCGCTGGCGGCCGACGCGCCCGAACCGCGGCTCGTCGGTGTCATCGTCGGTGTCGGTCGCCCACGAGTGGATGACGCCGCGCGGGCGGAACTGCTGATTGAAGCGCGGGAACTCCTCCATCGACGGCCAGTTCGCGGCCTCGGGCTCCTCTTCGGCGTTGAGGTGGTAGAGGTTGCCGTAGAACTCGTCGAAGCCGTGCGCCGTCGGCAGGTACTTGTTCATGTCGCCGAGGTGGTTCTTGCCGAACTGCCCGGTCGCGTACCCGAGCGGCTTGAGCAGCTCGGCGATCGTCACGTCCTCGGCCTGCAGGCCGACGTCGACACCCGGCATGCCGACCTTGCTCAGCCCGGTCCGGAACACGCTCTGGCCGGTGATGAACGACGACCGGCCCGCCGTACAGCTCTGCTCGCCGTAGGAGTCGGTGAATCGCATGCCCTCGTCCGCGATCCGGTCGATGTTGGGCGTGCGGTAGCCCATCAGCCCGTCGCTGTAACAGCTCAGGTTCGTGATCCCGATGTCATCGCCCCAGATGACGAGGATGTTCGGTTTGCGGTCGATATCGGGCACTACCACTCCTTGTGTCTGATGTTTGGTCGCCGGGACTGTCATTGCGGGAGTCAGCCGGCCGTTGTCACCTCACGCTCGCCGGACTGACCTACGGCGTGGGGTTCTCGCTCCAAGAGGCCGCTGACGATCTGATCGCGCGCCTCGTCGGCATCGCGCTCGGCGCGCGGGCCTCCGGTTTCCAGCACGCCCGCGAGCTCGGACCACCCGACCTGAACCTGATCGAGTTCATCTCCGAGCTCGGGGATCTGGCCGCGCGGGGCGAGGACATCCGCCCGCGCGTGTTCGGCTGACCCGCGTCACTGCAGGCCCATCGCCAGGTTGACCCGGTCCTCGGGCCGGATCAGGTGGTTGTGGTCGTCCAGGCCGAGGTCGAGCTCGACCCACTCGACCTCTCCGGTGCACTTCTTCGCGCCGTAGTCGCGCGTGACCGGCGAGCCGAACTCGTCGCCGATGTCGCACGTCTCGTCCGCCGAGAAGTACAACGGCTCGGTCTGCTCGACACGCCCGCTGCCGACGGACACGCCGTCGATGTAGAGCGTCACGTCACCGCCCTTGCCGATGCCGCCGCCGTCGTAGGCGAACTCCATCCGCACCTGATGGTCACCCGGCGGGACCGCCTCGGTCCCCGCGATCAGGTACTCCTCGAGCCCGAAGAAGTTGTAGGCGTACTTGGGCTTGCCGTCCTTGACGTACAGGCTGTGCCCGCCGGACACGCCACCCTGGGCGAGGATCACGCCTTCGATCCCGCCGTCGGGCACCTTCAGCTGGGCGGTCAGCGAGAACGAGGTGTTCTTCATCCACAGCACGCTGGACTCGGTCAGCCGGCCCATGCCACCGAACAGCAGCTGACGCTTGCCCTTCACCAGCGCCGGGCGCCCGGCCTCCTCCGGCAGTCCGCGTGCGGCGAAGCGGTCGTCGAGCGGCACGACGTTGTACTTGACGGCCTCGATCAGCCACTGGCGCTGCAGCTCGTGCAGCTTCTTCGGGTGCTCGGCGGACAGGTCGCGCGCCTGCGTCCAGTCGGTCGTCGTGTCGTAGAGCTCCCAGACGTCGTCGTCGAAGGCCGGGACCTTCGCGTCCACGCCCGTCTTCCACGGCGTCCGGTGCTTGGTCACCGCGGTCCAACCCTTGTGGTAGATGCCGCGGTTGCCGAACATCTCGAAGTACTGCGTCTCGTGACGCTCCGGGGCGGCCGCGTCGTCGAACGAGTAGTTCATCGCGACGCCCTCGATCGGCTTCTGCATCACGCCGTTGACGAACGTCGGGTGCGGCAGGCCCGCGGCCTCGAGGATGGTCGGCGCCACGTCGATCACGTGGTGGAACTGCCTGCGCATCTCGCCCCGCGCCTCGATCCGGGCCGGCCAGTGCACGATCGTGCCGTTGCGGGTGCCGCCGAAGTGCGAGGCGACCTGCTTGGTCCACTGATACGGCGTGTCCATCGCGTGCGCCCAGCCGACCGCGTAGTGGTTGTAGGCCTCCGGGCCGCCGAGCGCGTCGATCTTGGTCCGCAGGAGCTCCGGCGTCTCCAGCGCGCCGAAGCCGCCGAGCGTGATCATCTCGTTGAACGTGCCCTGCAGCGAGCCTTCCGCGGAAGCGCCGTTGTCGCCGATGATCGTGATGATCAGCGTCTCGTCGAGGATCTTGAGGTCCTCGAGCGCGTTCAAGACTTCGCCGATGTGATGGTCGGTGTTCTCCAGGAACCCGGCGTAGACCTCCATCTGGCGGGCCAGGATCGGCTTCATCTCGTCGTCGACGTCGTCCCAGGCGGGGATGCCGGCGCTGCGCACGGTCAGCTCCGCGTCGGGCGGGATCACCCCCAGCTCCTTCTGGCGCGCGAAGGTGCGCTCGCGCAGCGCGTCCCAGCCGTCGTCGAACATGCCGGCGTACTTGTCCGCCCAGTCCTTGGGCACGTGGTGCGGCGCGTGCGTGGCGCCGGGCGCGTAGTAGGCGAAGAACGGCCGGTCCGGCATCAGCGACTTCTGCTGGCGCATCCACTTGATCGCGTGCGCCGACAGGTCGTCGTTGAAGTAGTAGCCGTCCTCCGGCGTCCCCCACGGCTCGACCGGCGTCGTGCCCTCATAGAGCGCCGGATACCACTGGTTGGTCTCGCCGCCGAGGAAGCCGTAGAAGTAGTCGAAGCCCATGCCGGTCGGCCACTGGCGGTACGGGCCCATCGGGCTCGTCTCCCACACCGGCACCTCGTGGCACTTGCCGAACTGCGCGGTGCTGTAGCCGTTGAGATTGAGGATCTTGGCCAGCGGCGCGGCGGTGTTCGGCCACATCGAGTTGTTGCCCGGCGCACTCGTCGCCAGCTCGGTGATGTTGCCCATCCCGACGCTGTGGTGGTTCCGGCCGGTCAACAGCGCCGAGCGCGTCGGCGAGCACAGCGCCGTCGTGTGAAAGCGCGTGTATTTGAGCCCGGACTTCGCCAGCCGCTCGAAGTTGGGCGTCGAGCACGGACCGCCGAACGCGCTGCTCGCGCCGAAGCCCACGTCGTCGATCAGGATCACCACGACGTTGGGCGCGCCCTCCGGCGGCAGCAGCGGGTGGATCGGCGGGTAGCTCGTGTCCGGATCCTTGGCGTCATACGTGGTCAGGTTCGGCGCCGGGATGTCGGGGATCGGCAACACATCGCGCGAGTGCATGCCTGCACGTTCCCGCGCCCCCGGATGAGCGCTCATCGTTCGGGCCGGGTGAAGGAGTAGCTTCCGCCGCATGCTCACCGCGCTGCTCTGGGGCGCCGTCGCCGCCGCGTCGCTCGTGATCGGTGGGTTCCTGGGACTCGCCCGCGAGTGGCCGGACAAGCTCGTCGGCGCCGTGCTGGCGTTCGGCGCGGGCGCGCTGATCAGCGCGGTGTCGTTCGACCTGTTCGAGGAGGGCCTGCAGCTCGCCGGCGGCGTGCCCGTCGCGATCGGCCTGACGCTCGGCGCGCTGACCTACTTCACGCTCGACCGGGTCGTCGAGAAGCGGGTACCCGGCGCGGGCGCCGCGCTCGCGCTCGGCGCCCTGCTCGACGGCATCCCGGAGCAGGCCGTGCTCGGCATCGGGCTCGCGAGCGGCGAAGGCATCTCGATCAGCCTGCTCGCCGCGATCTTCGTCTCCAACCTCCCCGAGGCCATCGGTGCGTCCACTGACCTCCGCAAGGCGAAGCGCTCGAAGGCCACGATCATGCGTATGTGGGGCGCCGTCGCCGTGGTCTGCATGCTCGCCACCACCGCCGGCTTCGCCATCGCCGACGCCACCTCAGGCGACTTCAAGGCCGGCATCAACGGCTTCGCCGCCGGCGCCCTGCTGGTGATGCTCGTCGACTCGATGATCCCCGACGCCACCAAGAAAGCCGGCCAGATCGCCGGCCTCGTCACCGTCCTCGGCTTCGCGGTCGCCGCCGGCCTCTCTTAAACGCCGCTTAAAGGGTCTGACCCCTTTAGGTTTTGTTCGTATGAGCGTCGGGCTCGTCGAGAGCAAGCTGCTGCGGCCCCGGCTGCCGTCGGGGGTGGTGCCGCGGCCGCGCGTGACGGCGGCGCTGGAGCGGGCGGCGGAGCACGCGGTAGTGCTCGTGTCGGCGCCCGCGGGCTACGGGAAGACCGTGGCCGTGGCGAGCTGGCTGGCGGAGCGGCCGGCGGGCTGGGTGTCGCTGGACGCGGCCGACGACGACCCGGTGCGACTGTGGACGTACGCCGCCGCGGCGCTGGGCGTGCCGCTCGGCGAAGGGCCGTTGGAGGCGGCGATCGACCGGCTGGCCGCGCGCGGGGTCCCGCTCGTGCTCGAAGACGTGCACGTGCTGCGCGAGCCCGCGTGCCTAGCCACGCTCGGGCACGCCGCCCGCGTGTTCGAGCGGCTGGTGCTGATCACACGGACGGACCCGCAGATCGGGCTCGGGCGCCTGCGAGCGCACGGCGCGCTCGGCGAGGTGCGCGCGCCGGTGCTCGCCTTCACCGCCGCGGAGGCCACGTTGCTCCTGGGCGGCGACGTCGACGCGGACGCGATCGTCGCCCGCACCGAGGGCTGGCCGGCGGCCGTGTACCTCGTGCGCCTGTGGCTACGCGGCGGCGGCGACGCCGACCGGCTGCCCACGCGATACCTGTCGGAGTACCTCACGACCGAGGTGCTGGCCGGCTTGAGCGGCGGCGAACGGGAGTTCCTGCGGTGCACGTCGGTGCTCGCGCGGCTGTCCCCCGAGTTGTGCGACCACGTCCTCGGCCGCGACGACTCCGCCGCCCGGCTGGCCGCGCTGGTGCGCGCCAACCTGTTCGTCGTGGCGCTCGACGAGCACGATGGCTGGTTCCGCTGTCATGACCTCGTGCGCGAGCTGCTCCGGCCCTCGCTTCCCGCGGACGAAGCGGCGAAGATGGCGCGACGGGCCGCGACCTGGTTCGCCGAGCGTGGTCTGATCGAGCCGGCCGTCGAGCACACGTTGGAGGCGGGTGACGTCCGCGGCGTGGCGGAGCTCGTGGACCGGCATCACATGGCGCTCTTGCGCACCGGGCGCGCCGCGACGCTCGTGCGCTGGCTGTCGGCGCTGCCGGAGACCGAGCTCGCACGGTGGCCGAGCCTGCCGGTGGCGGGGGCCTTCGCCGCGGCCAGCGTCAACCGTCCGCGCACGGAGGTCGAGCGCCTGACGGCCGCGGCGGAGCGCGCCCGGTCATCGGACAACTGGAGCGACTATCACGAGGTCGGCTTCGCGGTGCTGAAGACCGTGACCGACGACGGGGACGTACCGGCGATGGCCGTCGCCGCCGAACACGCGGTCGCGCTGGCGAGCGCCGACGACGACCTGACCGGTGAATACGCCGTCGTCGCGCTGGCCGCATTGGCCCAGGCGCGAATGCTGGTCGGCGACGAGCAGGACGCCGAGCGCGCGGCGGCCGCCGCCGCCCATCACCCGCTCGCGCCGCGACGGCCCCACGGCCTGGTGTCCGCGCTGGCGGTGCTCGCCACCGTCCGCGCCGAGCGGGGGCACGTGGCAGCGGCCCGCGAGTGCGCCGACCAAGCGCTCGCGGAAGCGCGCCGCTCGGGCAACGCCGAGGCGCGGGCCGGCGGGCGGGCGCAGGCCGCGGACGCCGTCGTCGCGCTCGCCGAAGGGCGGCTCGAGCAAGCGGCACGGGCCGGCGAGCGCGCCGTCGCGTTGCTCGGGCCAGGCGCTTCACGCGCCCAGGCCCAACTCGTGCTCGTCCGCACTCACGCGGCGCGGGGTGAGCTGCGGCAGGCCCGCGCCGTCCTCGCGCAGGCCTGGGGCACGCTCCACGAATGTCCCGACGCGGGTGTCGTGCCCGCACGCGCCGAACGGCTCGGCGAGGAGCTCGCGGCCGCGCGCTCCTCGCCGCCGGGCGAACCGGTCTCCGCGGCGGAGCGCCTCGTGCTGGAGCAACTGGCGAGCGGTCGGTCCAACGCGGAGATCGCGTCCGTGCTGTTTCTGTCGCCCAACACGATCAAGACGCACCTGCGCGCGATCTATACGAAGCTCGGCGTGCATTCACGCGAGGCGGCCGTGGCGCGAGCGCGAGCGCTCGGGCTCCTCGATTCACCCGGGTGAACCGCTCCGGAAGCCTCGTCCGGCGGCCCTGCGCGCCCCATCCTCTTGACGCATGACGCGCACGGCGTTCTCACTGGTGCTCGCGGGCGAGGTCGACCCGGCGTTGTTGCACGGGCTCGGCGAGCTGGTCGTGAGCCGCCGCGGCGCCGACACGCAGCTGCAAGGCCACGGTGACCAGCACGCGCTGATGCCCGTGCTGCACCGGATCCTGGAGCACGACCTGCTTCTGGTGTGCCTGAAGATGCATCCGCTTCAGGATTAGGGGTAACAATGCGCGGGTGCCTACCCCGCGGACCTACGAGATCACGATCTCCGGGAACATCGGCACGCTCGCCGATGGCTTCCGACCGCACGCGGTGCGCGTCGTCGACGGCGTCAGCGTGATCCGCGTGGTGCAGGTCGACCAAGCGACGCTGTTCGGCCTGATCGGCCGGGTGCAGGAGTTCGGGCTGGACCTACGCGAGGTTCGGATCGCGGACTGAGGCCTGGGCGCGGTCCACGGCCGCGACCACCATCGCCGGCTCGCTGATCCCGACGAAGCGGAACTCGGAGTCGTCGTTGCCCGCGGTGTCGAAGTCGACGGTGCCCACACGGAGCAGCCGTTCCCGCAACGACTGCTCCGTGTTGACGTTCTGGACGCGGTCGATCCTCGTCTGCTGCACCTTCTTGGCCAGGATCCCGCGCCGGATGTAGAGCCGCTGGTTGGAGACCATGTAGCTCGTCGCGGTGCGCTTGACCAGCCCGAAGAGGACGACGAGCGCGACCAGGACGGCGAAGACCAGCAGCGCGGCGAACCAGCCGACGGCGAGCCAGACGATGGCGCCGATCAGGGCGGCGCCGACGATACCGCCGATGTAGAAGCTCAGGACCGCCCGCCAGGACGGATGGCCTTCGAACACGATCCGCTCGTCGGGGTGCAGTTCCATGGTGCGGCACTCTCCCGCGCGGCCGGGTGGTCGCGATTCACTCCGACCGGGTGATGTGCGCGCACCGGCGGGGCCGGACAATCGCCGTCATGGAGTCCCGTCCGAACGTCGCCGACGCCGCGCTGGCCGTCGCGCAGGTGGCGTACGACACCGCTCGGCTGCCGCTCGGCCTCGTCGTACGCCTGCCCGGCATGAACCGGCTGGCCACCGAAGGGGCGTACGTCCGCGCCCGTCTTCGCTCACGCCTCGAGAGCACCACCCTGGAGCTGCTGAGTGCGCCGGAGCTCGAGCGGGCGGTCGACCGCGTGATCGCCGGCACGTTGCCGGACGCGATCGTGCGCTCGCTGCTCGCGCACCACGTCGTCGAGCGGCTCGCGGCGGAGGTGGACCTCGACGCCGCCGTCGCGGCCGTGATCGCCAGCCCGCAGATGGACCGGCTGCTGGTCCAGGCCACCGACCGCGCGCTGCAGGGCCCGGAGCTCCAGCGCGTGATCGAGCACGTCGCCGCGAGCCCCGAGGTGCGCGCGGCGCTGACCAAGCAGAGCACGACGATGGCCGAGGAGCTGGCCCAAGGCGTACGCACGCGCGCCGAGACCCTCGACGACGTCGCGGAGCGCACGGTCCGCGGATGGTTGCGACGGCCGCACCCAGCCGCCTAGTCACGGCGGGCATCGCCACGCGCGGCACCGCGCTGGCCATCGACGCGGCGTTCGCGAACCTGATCTGCCTCGTGCTCGGCGCGCTGATCGGCCTCGTGACGTCGCTGGTGGGCGACCTGCGCCCACAGTGGCTGGTCGCGCTGCTGGCCGCCGCCGGCTGGGCCATGATCGTCGGCGGCTACTTCGCGCTGTTCTGGGCCGCGACGGGCCAGACGCCCGGGATGCGGCTGATGCGGCTGCAGGTGGTGACGTACTCCGGCGGCCGGGTGCACTTCTTTCGCGCGCTCATCCGGCTCGGTGGCCTGGTGCTGTCGATCATCCCGCTGTTCGCGGGGTTCCTGCCCGTCCTGTTCGACGACCGCAGGCGGGCGCTGCACGACTGGCTCGCGCGCACGCTCGTCATCCACGTCACTCCATCCGGGTGATGTGGAGGGGGCCGGAGGCGCCGTACCGTGCGTCCATGAGCATGACCGAACCCACACGCTCCCGGGCGGGCGACCGACCGTCGGAGGGCGTCTTCCTCGGCGCTGACAGCTCGCCCAGTTGGGTGATGTTCTGCGCCTCCATGATCGGCCTGCTGGCCATCATGAACCTGATCTACGGCATCTCCGCGGTGTCGGACTCGACGTTCTTCGTCGGTGAGACGGAGTTCGTCCTCGGCGGCCTGAAGTCCTGGGGCTGGGTGTTGATCCTCGTCGCGGTCGCGCAGGGCGCCGCCTCGCTGGCGATCGCCGGCCAACTGGCAGGCGCTCGCTGGGTCGGCGTCGGCATCGTCGCCGTCAACGCTGTGATCCAGCTGCTGATCCTGCCCGCCTACCCCTGGTGGGCGGCGATGCTGTTCTCGCTCGACGTTCTCGTCATCTACGGGCTGATCGCCCACGGCGCCCGGAAGGACTGACATGCACGTTGATCCCTCGACCTACGACGTCGACCCCGGCCGGCCCTGGCTCATCTTCGCGGGCGTGATGCTCGGGATCGTCGGGCTGCTGAACCTGATCTACGGCATCGCCATGATCGGTGAGTCCTCGTTCTTCGTCGCCGACACGAAGTACGTGCTGGCGAACCTCAACTTCTGGGGCTGGGTGCTCGCGTGCCTCGGTGCCGGGCAGCTCATCACGGTGGCGGGCATCTACATGGAGCAGGAGTGGGCGCGCTGGCTCGGCATCACGTTCGCGGCCCTGAACATGATCGCCAACTTCCTCGCCATCGCCAGCTACCCCGCGCTGTCGTTGATCCTGTTCTTCGTCGACGTGATCATCATCTGGGGCCTGTTCAACTACGGCGGACGAGATCGCCGCTCCCTCGCCGGCTGAGCATCTCCGCCACGTGCGGATGGACGTTGACGAGCGGGACCTTCAGGTCGGCGAGCATGTCGACGCTCTCGACGTCGAGGTCGAATGAATGCTGGAGATCGAGCGTGACCGGCCCCGGCTGTTTGCGCACGATCTCCCGCACCGCGTGGCTGTTGGCGTAGAACAGCGGCGCGTGTGGGGTGACGACGCCGTCGCGCACCGTCACGTGCGGGCGGCTCAGCCGCTTGATCACGATCGCGAGTGAGATCGCCGCGGTCACGATCAGCCCCTCGAGCACGCCGAGGCCCACCACGGCCACGCCCGCGACGCCCGCGAGCACGATGGCACTCCGCCGCAGCGCCGCCAGCCGCCGCAGCTCGGGCACGTTGAGGAAGCTCGACACGGCCACGATCACGATCGCCGCCAGGGCGGTGTTCGGCAGGTCCGTGAAGAGCGGGCCGAGGAACGCGCCGGTCAGCAGGATCAGGCCCGCGGCGACGAGCGCGGTGAGCTGCGTGCGTCCGCCCGCGTTCTCGGCCGCGGCCGTCTGGCTCGCCCCGCCGGACTGCACGAACCCGGACGAGAACCCGGCGAGCAGGTTGGACGCGCCCATCGCCGCGAGGTCACGCGACGTGTCGACCTCGTAGTGGTGCTGCGCCGCCAGCGCGCGCGAGACGCCGACGGCCTCGGTGGAGAGGATCAGCACGCCGAACGCCATCGGCAGCAGCGCGACGAGGTCCGCGCCGTTGACGTCCGGCCAGGCCGGGTCGGGCAGCGCGCGCGGGATCTCCCCGACGACCGCGACGCCGTGGTCGGACAGGTTGAGCGCCCAAGAGACGACGATCGCCCCGGCGACGACGATCGACATCGCCGGCCACCCGGGCCGCAAGAACTTGAACGCCAGCAGGATGACGATGCAGGTCACCCCGAAGACGACCGTGGTCGCGTTGTCGCCCGTGAGCGCGTCCAGCTGCGCCTCCATCACCACGAGGCCGAGGCCGAACAGGAAGCCCGTCATGACGGGCTTGGAGACGAAGTCGCTGACCGCGCCGAGCCCGAGCAGTCCGCCCAGGACGAGCACGACCCCGGCGAGCAGGCCGAGCGCGGCCGAGAGCGCCGCGTAGCGAAGCGGGTCACCGTCGGCGAGCGGGCCCACGGCGGCGGCGCTCAAGGCGCTCGTCGCCGTGGTCGCGCTGACGATCAGCGTGCGAGAGGTGCCCAGCAGCGCGTAGCCGACGAGCGCTCCTGGCGCGGCCATGAGGCCGGCCTCGGGCGGCAGGCCGGCGATCTGGCCGTAGGCCACGGCCTGCGGCACGACGACGCTCCAGACGACGATGCCCGCAACGATGTCGCGCCGCAGCCACTCCCGCCGGTAGCCGGCGGTCCAGGCGGGTCGAAGTGCGAGGTTCAGGCGGTGGCGGCCGTGTCGCGGTGCTCGAGCGCGTGCCGCAGGCGCTCTTCGGCCTCGTTGTCGAGGGAGGTCTGGATGACCTCGCCACCGAAGTGCGCGATCTCCGGGAGGACCTTGTCGCCCGTCGCGCTGCGAACCAGGAGGATGAGCGCCACGCTGCCGCCCTCGAGCTTGGAGCCGAGATCCTTCATGAAGTTGTCGTCCACGCCGACGTCGGCCAGCGCGCCGGTCGCCGCACCCGTGGCCGCACCGACGGCCATGCCGAGCAGCGGCACGAAGAAGATCAGGCCGATCAGGCCGCCCCACAGCGCGCCGCCGACGGCGCCGCCGGCCGCGAGCTTGTTCGTCTGGTGCAGCTTGACCTTGCCCTTGTCGTCCCGCGAGACGACGACTGCATCCTCGAGTGAGATCAGATGCTCGGTCTGGAGGCGGCTGAGGGTGGCTACCACGTCGTCCGCGGTGGACTTGTCGGGGTAGGCGATCGCGACGAGTGTGCTCATACCTTCGATCGTGCGGGGCGGGTGGGTGGGCGGGCATCACCCGCGCCGGGCGATGCCGCGCCACTCCGGTGCATCGGAGCATCGCGGCTCTCGTGGACCAGTTCGTGACGCAGTTCGTGTCGGCCGCCGTGATCGGCGCGCTCTCGCCCGCCGCGGTGCTGGCGACGATCGCCATCCTCGCCGCGCAGCAGCACGCGCTGCGCAACGCGGTCCTGCTGCTGCTCGGCTGGACCCTCGTGCTCGTCGGGCTCGCCGTGTTCATGCGGGCCGTGCTCGGCGCGGGCGGCGGCGGACTCGCGGACTCGACGAAAGCGATCCTCAACCTGGTCCTCGGGCAGGTGCTGATCTCGTTCGGGCTGCGCCGGATCGTCGGGCACCGGGTCGCGGCGCAGGCGATTCCGCACACCCCAGGCTGGATGAAGGCGCTGGACGACATGAGCGCCCTCAAAGCGCTGGGCATGGGCGCACTGCTGCTGCTCATCTCCCCCGCCGACGTCGCCGTGTACCTGTCGGCGTTGCAGGGCATCGAGGGTGCCGATCTCAGTGACCCCGTGCTGGCGAACATCGCGCTCGTGGGCGCGATCGACCTCTGCATCCTCGTCCCGCTCGCGATCTACGTGGTGATGCCGCGGCGCGCGGGGCGCGTGCTCGAGGCCGGGCGCGTCTGGCTCGTCGCGCACCTGCACATCGTCGCCGCGGGATCGATGCTCGTCTTCGGCGCCCTGCTCACGTTGAGCGGGGCGCTGCACCTACTGACTTGACCGCTGCCCGCACGCTCGGGTAGACGTCGTGCAGCGCGCTCTCGGAGGCGACCTGGTCGAGGACGTCGCGGACCAGGCCGACGTCGCGCGCGATCACGAGCCGGACGCCTTCCCGGCGCAGGTCGGCGGCAACGCGGTCCAGCATCTCGGCGGCGGTCACGTCCACGAACGGGATCGTCTCCGCGTCGAGGATCACGGTCTGCACGTGCCGGCCGGCGCGCATCAACCGGGCGCGCACGGCGTCGGCGTTGGCGAAGTACAGCCCGCCCTCCACGCGCACGATCGTGATCCCGTCCAGGCGCTCCGCCTCCGGCTGGCGGGTGAGGTCGACGTAGGTGCCGTGGAACTCGCCGAGGGTCGCGACGTACGGTCGCGAGGCGCGGTAGAGGAGCAGGAGCAGCGAGATCGAGATGCCGATGAACAGCCCGGGCAGGGTGTCGAAGATCAGCACGCCGAGCATCGCCGCCGTCGCCGCGATGAAGTCGGGGCGGGCGGCGACGCCGTAGGCCCGGCCGAGCGCGCGGGAGGTGTCGCGATAGAGCCGGATGAGCGCGCGGAAGTCGACGAGCTCGATCACGGCCGCGATCACGACCGCGGCCAGCGTCGCTTCCGGCAGCGACTCGAACAGCCCGGTGAGCAGCAGCAGCGTGACGATCGTCAGCACGGCCACGACGAGCCCGGAGAGCTGCGAGTGCGCGCCCGCCGACCCGTTGACCGCGGTCTTAGAGAGCGAGCCGTTGACGACCATCCCGTGTGAGAGGCCGGCGGCGAGGTTCGCGCCGCCGAGGCCGAGCAGCTCGCGGTTGACGTCGATCTCGTAGTGCTGGCGCGCGGCGTACGTCTTGGCGGCGCCGAGCCCTTCCGCGAACCCGACGAGCATGACGGCGACGCCGCCCGCCGCGAGCGCGCCGTAGTCGACGTCCTCGGGCAGCCCGAACGATGGCAGCCCGCCGTCGATGTGGCCGACGATGTCGACGTCGAGATCGAGCAGCTCCACGACGGCGATCCCGATCAGCACGACCACGAGCGACGCCGGGATGACGGGCGCGACCCGCTTGAGCCCGAGCACGACCACGAGCGACGCGACGCCGACGGCGAGCGTCAGCGCATCCGTGTCGCCGAGCCCGCTCAGGACGCCCCAGGCCTGTTCGAAGAAGTCGCCCTCCGCCTTGTCGATGCCGAACAGCTTCGGCACCTGGCCGATGATGATCGTCAGCGCGAGCCCGACGATGAAGCCCTTGATCACCGGCTCGGAGATGAAGCTGGCGAGGAAGCCGAGGCGCAGGATCCCGGCGAGCAGCGCCGCGATCCCGGTGGTGAGCGCGAGGGCCGCGGTGAAGGCGGCGAAGCGGTTGTCACCGACGGGGATGACGTCCGCGACCGTCGCCGCGGAGAGCGCCGCGGTGGCGCTCATCGGCCCGCACACGAGGTGCCGCGACGAGCCGAGCGCGGCGTACAGGATCAGCGCCCCCGGCGCCGCGTACAGGCCGACCACCGGCGAGACGCCGGCGATGCTCGCGTACGCCAGCGACTCCGGGATCAGGACGGCCCAGACCGTCAGGCCCGCGATCAGGTCGCCGCGCAGCCAGCCCCGGTCATAGCCCCGCAGCGACGAGAAGAACACCGGGGCTCAGCCGCCGGCCAGCACCCGCTGCTTGGCGGCGTCGAACTCCTGCTGGGTGAGCGCGCCCGCGTCCAGCAGGCCCTTGAGCTTGGTGAGCTCGGCGACGAGGTCCGAGCCGCCGGCCGCAGCCGCGGGCGGAGCGGCCACCGGCGCCGACTGCTGCTCGAGCGCGGCCAGCCGCGCCTCCTGGTCGGCCTCGGCGGCCTGCTCGCCGTACGCCCGTTCCTGCGCGCGGGCGCCGGCCTTGCCGGCCATGTAGGCGGTGCCGCCGATCATCGCGCCGCGCAGGAGCGGCCGGCGGGGTCGGAAGAGAAGAGGCATGGCCGCGCAGTCTCCGAGCGGCACGGGTGACGGCGCCTCATCTCGGACGGGTGAGGCGTGCCCACCCGGGCGCCGCGCAGCATCCGACGCCATGAACGAAGCCATCGGCGACCTCCTCCCCTTCGCCGTCGGCACGGCGCTCAGCCCGTTCCCGATCATCGCGATCGTCCTGATCCTCGCCACCCCGCGGGCACACGTGAACGGCCTGGCGTTCATGCTCGGCTGGATCTGCGGGCTGACGGCGCTCGGCGGGCTCGTCCTGCTCGTCGCCGGCGGTGCCGACGCGTCCGACGAAGGCGAACCCGCCACGTGGGTGAGCGTGGTCAAGCTCGTGCTCGGCGCGCTGCTGCTCGTGTTCGCGGCGCGCCAGTGGCGCGGGCGCGACGAGGAGAAGGCGACGCCGAAGTGGATGCAGTCGCTCGATCAGCTCACGCCGGTCAAGGCGGCGGGCATCGCCGTCCTGCTGTCAGGCGTGAACCCGAAGAACCTCGTGTTGACGGTCGGCGCGGCCGCCGCGATCGCGCAGACCGGCATCCCCGCCGGCGAGCAGGCGATCGCGTTCGCGGTGTTCGTCGTGATCGGCACGCTCGGCGTCCTCGTGCCGCTCGCACTCTCCTTCGGGCTGGGCGAGCGCTCGAAGCCGCTCCTCGACCACCTCAGGTCGTGGATGTCAGACAACAACACCGTGATCATGGCCGTCCTGTTCTTGATCATCGGCGCGAAGCTGCTCGGCGACGGGATCTCGGGGCTCTAGCCCCAGCAGCGCGATCACGCCGCAGATGATGCCCACCGCGAGCAGCGTGACGAGCACGACGCCACCGGTCAGCGGGCTCCATGCGAACAGCACGACGAGGCCGAGGCCGCCGGTGACAAGCATCAGCACGCGCTGGTTGCGCGCCACCCAGCCGCGCTGCGAGCTGCCCCACACTCGCCGGAACAGCCGCCCCAGCGGCAGGCCCGTGAGGAACGTCAACAGCGCGACGAGCACCGCCACCACGACGACGACCCGCACGCCGTAGCGCAGGAAGGAGACGAGCGTGTCGAAGATGCCCGACGCCGCGTCACGCGGGAGTGCGCCGTTGCCGAGCGCGTCGAGGTAGAGCGAACGGCCGACGGCGAGCAGCGCGATCAGCCCGAGCATCGCGATGGCCACGCCGAGCCCCGCGTGCAGCACCCCGCGCCGCCACGTGCTCGCGAAGAAGATCGAGCCGGCGAGGCACAGCAGCGCGAGCAGCGGCAGGATGATCGCCGTCGCCTTGAGCAGCCGCACGAAGCCCCGCGCGTCGGCGAACGCGCCGGACTGCACGAGCTCGATCCGGCCATCCACGCTCGGTGGGATCGCGGCCGCGATGCGGGTCAGCCCGCGATCGGTCAGGCCCGTGCGAACGCGCTCGACCGCCGGCGAGAGGTCGAGGTAGAGCGTGTTGTCGTCGAGCGCGAGCCGGCGCGAGCTGCCGGTCTCCAGCAGCTCGACGACCCGCGTGTGGGCGCGCCGATTGGACTCGACCCACAGCTGCTGGAAGCGGTCGGAGCGGGTGAAGTCCGCGATCCGGTCGCTGATCACCGACTGCGCTCCCCGCTCGATCGCCGGGGCGAGCACGTCCGCCCGCTGGGGCAGGACCTCGCGGGCCAGCGAAGCGAAATCGACGCGCGTGAAGATCGCCGTCTCGAGCTTCTTCGCGACGGCGTCCTGGACCGCGGGCTCCGCCGCGATCGGCGCGACGGTGCTGACGTAGCGGTCCGTGTCGAGCAGCGTGACCCGCAGCCAGACCGCGACCAGCGACAGCACCGCGAAACCACATCCGAGGATCAGCAGCAAGCCAGACAGCGAGCTGCGCCAGCGCACCCGCCGGTTGATGCGCTTCTCGAGCGCGGCGTTCTCCGCGCGGAGCCGTTCCAACTCCTCGTTGACGGCGACATCGGTCACGAACACGAGCCTACGGACGGACGGGTGACGCGTTGTCACCCCATTCGCATGATCCGAGCTCACCCGCGCGTGCCCGATCGTCTCGGTCGTGAGCGTGGAACCCTCATCCACCCGCGCGCAGGATTGGGCGAGGTTCGTCGTCGTCCTGTTCTTCGTCCTCGGCTGCTTCAACCTGATCGACGGGCTTGCCGCGTTGCTGGCCGACGACCAGTTCCGCGTCGACGAGCTGCTGTTCGGCGACCTCACGATGTGGGGTGTGATCTACCTCGTCGTCGGCGCGCTGCAGCTGTCTGCGGCGTGGCTGATCCACCGCGGCAGCGAGACCGGAGTGCTGTTCGGGATGACGCTCGCCGCGGGCAGCGCGGTAGTCGCCATGCTGTCCATCGGTGCCTATCCCATCTGGTCGGTCATCATCCTCGGGCTTGACGGCCTCGTCATCTA
Source organism: Solirubrobacter taibaiensis (assembly GCA_027587225.1). Taxonomy (GTDB): domain Bacteria; phylum Actinomycetota; class Thermoleophilia; order Solirubrobacterales; family Solirubrobacteraceae; genus Solirubrobacter; species Solirubrobacter taibaiensis. The sequence continues at coordinate 24,919 of JAPDDQ010000024.1, read as the reverse complement.
CGTCCTCACCGTCTACGGGACCGGACGCTCCACCGCCTGAGCACCTCGGGGATCGCGTCGAGCACGCGATAGAGGCGCACACCGCGGTCGAGACCGAGGCGGCGCCGCCTCGCCGCCTCGGCCGCACGATCTTCTGGCTCGCCGTCACCGGCGTCTCGATCTATCTCGTGTTCCCGAGCATCGTCGAGGTGTTCGGCTCGTGGAAGCAGATCACGCGCTTCTCGCCGTGGTCGCTGCTGGCGATGGCCGGCCTGCAGGCCGCTTCGCTCGCGTCGTTGTGGGCGCTGCAGTTCGTGGCGCTGCACGGTCCGCGCTGGCGCGCCGTGATCACCTCGCAGCTCGCCGGCAACGCGCTGGCCAAGATCGCGCCCGGCGGCGGCGCGATGGGCTCGGCGCTGCAGTACAAGATCCTCGTCCGCTCCGGCGCCCACCCGGCCGCCACCGTGACCGCGCTGACCGCGATCAACGTGCTCGTGTTCGCGATGGTCCTCGCGATGCCGGTGCTGGCCATCCCGGCGCTGCTGCGCGGAGGCGTGAACGACACGCTCTCGCACACGGCGTTCGCGGGCTTGGGCGTGTTCGCGGCGGCGAGCGCGCTCGGCGCGGTGTTGCTCACCACGGACGGCCCGCTGGCGTGGGTCGGGCGCGTCGCACAGCGCGGGCGGAACCGCCTGCGCCGCTCGTCCGAGCCGCTGCAACACCTGCCGCAGCGGCTGCTGCGCGAACGCGACCGGCTGCTGGCCACGCTCGGGCCGCGCTGGAAGCGCGCGCTGCTGGCCACCGTCGGGCGCTGGACCTTCGACTACCTCACGCTGCTCGCGGCGCTCGCCGCGATCGGCTCGCACCCGCGGCCGGGCCTCGTCCTGCTCGCGTTCTGCGGCGCGCAGGTGCTCGCGCAGATCCCGATCACGCCGGGCGGGCTCGGCTTCGTCGAGGCCGGCCTGAGCGCGATGCTCGTGCTGGCCGGCGTCAGTGCGGGCGACGCGCTGCTCGCGACGTTCGCCTACCGGCTGTTCTCCTACTGGCTGCCGCTGCCGCTCGGCCTGCTGGGCCTCGCCCTAGCGCCGGGAGGAAAGGAGCCGTAGGTCGCGGGCGCGCTCCACGGCCTCGCGCCGTCGGGCGACGTCGAGCTTGCGGTAGATCGAGCGCAGGTGCGTCTTGACCGTGTTGGTCGTGACGAACAGCTCGGCGGCGATCTCGCGGTTGGAGAGCGCCGTGGGCAGATAGCGCAGGATCGCCTGCTCGCGGTCGGACAACGGCTCCAGCAGCGGGCTGACGTGGCGTGAGACCGGCGCGCGGTCAGCGAACGTGTCCAGCAGCTCGCCGACGATCGCCCGGTGTGAGGTGCCCGCCCGGATCTGCCGTTTGAGCAAGTCCTCCATGCGCCGGCCGAGCTCCAGGAACGGCCAGCGGTGACGGCTCGTCTCGGCCAGGGCGAGCGCGCGCTCGAGCACGCGCTGGGCCTTGCCTGGCTCGCCGGCCTCGTCGTGGGCGAGCGCGAGCAGCGCGCAGGCCTCCACGTGGCTGACCGCGTGGATGGCCTCGGCGGGGATGAATCGCTCGAGCACCTCGACCGCTTCGGCCGGTTCCCCCCGGGCGAGCGCGAGGCGCGCCGAGGCGGTGCCGACCACCACCCACGGCTCGTCCGCGACCGTCGCGAGCGTCGCCTCCGCGCCCTCCAGGTCACCGGTCTCCACCTGCAGGCGAGCCCGCATCGCGGCGAGGGAGACCTGTTCGTGGCGCAGCGAAGGCCCGCGGTGGCGGTGGAGGGCCTCGAAGTCGTCGAGCGCGCGCAGCGCTTCGCGCGGTGCGCCGGCGGCGGCCCGCATGCGCGCGTCGAGGTGGGCGATCACGAAGTCCAGCTGGCGGCGCCGCAGCAGGGCGGCGGCAACGCTCGCGTGCTCGAGATGCAGGACGGCCTCGGCCGGGCGCAGGTCGTAGAACGCGTGCAGCGCGAGGCCGGTGTGCGCGCACGCCGTCTGCGGAACCCGCGACCAGCCGCGGTGCGCGGCGAGCTCGATCGCCTGGAGGCCATGGCCCTGCTCGTCGGCTGGGCCGTGGACCATCACGTCCAGCAGCGCGAGATAGCTGAGCGCCGACAACGCGACGAAGTCGAGCCGGTGCGCGCGGGCGAGCGCGACCGCCTTGCGCAGCTCCTCCCCGGCGCGGTCGAGGTTGTGCGCCCACAGGGCGGTCTCCCCGAGCATCGCGTGCACGAGGGCCTCGCGGGCGCCGTCTTCGGGACCGCCGGCGTGCCGGGCGGCCTCGGCCAACAGCCCGTCCGCGGCCTCCAGCGCGGCCTCGAAGTCACCCTCCAGGCGGGCCTTCGCGAGGCCGGCGAGCGCCCTCGTCTCCAGGTATCGACGGCGTCGCGGCTCAGACACCGGCACCTGCTCGGCGTGCTCGAGGTGGCGCTCGGCGGCCTCGGTGTCGCCGACGTCGAGCGCCGCGCACGCGAGCGCCGCGGCGAGCTCGGCGTCCTGCTCGAGCCGGTCCGGCGGCAGCTGGCTGAGCATCGCGCGGACCGCGGCGGCGTCGCCGCGCACGTACAGGTCGAACCAGTGGTCGGCGACGACCTCCACCGCCAGGTCCCACTCGTGCGCCTCGACGGCGTGCCCGAGCGCGTCGACCGAGGCGCCGCGCGCGGCGTACCAGCGGGCGGCGCGGGCGTGCAGCTCCGGCAGCTTGGCCGCCAGCTCACGTTCGGCGCGTGTGCGCAGCAGCTTGGCGAACAGGCGGTGGTAGCGGAACCATTCGCGATGGCCGTCCACGCCGAGGACGAACCCATTGGTGCGTTCCAGGGTGGCGAGCGTGTCCGCGCCGTTACTTTCGCCGGTGAGCGCGTCGGCGAGGCTCCCGCACACGCGGTCGACGAGCGCCGTACGCAGGAGAAACGCCCGCAGCCGTGGTGGCTGGCGATCGAGCACCTCGGCGACGAGGTAGTCGGCGATCACCCGATCGTCGCCGGCGAACTCGGCGACGAACTGATCAGGGTCCTCGCGGCCCTGGAGGCTCAGCGCCGCGAGCCGCAGGCCGGCGCCCCAGCCCTCCGTGCGCGAGTGCAGCGCCTTGACCAGCTCCTGGTCGAGGGTGAGGCCATGCGCGGCGAGCAGCTCACTCGCCTCGCACTCGGTGAACGCGAGGTCGGTCGCACGAACCTCGGCCAGCCGGCCGCGCACCCGCAGCACGTGCAACGGCAACGCCGGGTCGCTGCGGGCGGTGAGCACCAGTCGCAGCGTGTCGGGAGCGTGCAGGAGCAGGAAGGACAGCTGCGTCAGGCACTCCTTGTTGCGCAGCACGTGGACGTCGTCGAGCACCAGCACGACCCGCTCTGGGAGCGTCGCCAGGGCGTTGACCAGCAACGGCATGAAGGCGTTGCGCGACTCGCGCACCGGCGCGGCGAGCGCGGCGACGGGGCTGTCGGCCGGGACGGCGCCGGCGAGGTCCAGCGCGGTCAGCACCGCGTCCCAGAAGTGGCCGGGCTCGTCGTCGGCGGGTTCGAGCGTGATCCAGGCCGTGGCGTGCGGCCCGCGCTGCACCTCCGCCGCGACGAGCGCGGTCTTGCCGCTGCCGGCCGGCGCGCAGACGAGCGTGACGGGCTCCTCGACGGTCAGCCGCAGGCGTTCGCGATCGACCATCCCGAACGGCGCGGGTGGGACGGCGAACTGGGTCACCAGCGCCGGGGTACGTCGGGGTGCAGACGTCAACCGTCGGCCCCCGGACCCATCTGACTTGCCCCCTGACGGCATGCCTGCGCCGGACCCTATAGCTGGTGTGTAGGTTTTGTCGAGTTTTGCGATTGGTTACTAAACAAGAGTGATGGCCGCACCGGTTCAAGGTCTGTTGCGGATCGGCCCGTTCAGCCGTCGCGTTGGCGTGTCCGTGAGCGTTTTGCGCGCGTGGGAGTCGCGTTACGGGCTGTTCACACCCTTACGCACGGCGGGCGGCTTCCGGCTGTACTCGTTCACCGACGAGGCCCGGGCGCAGCGCATGCTCGAGCATCTGTCATCCGGATTGGCGGCGCGTGAGTCGGCGTCGCTGGCGCTCGCGGCCGGGACCAGCGTCGGCTCTTTGGTGCGCGCGTGGGAGACGTTCGACGCGACCAGCGTGCACGCGGCGCTCGACGAGCTGCTGGCGCAGCCCGATCCGGCGTCCGCGGTGAGCCGGCGGGTGCTCCCAGCCCTCGTGCAGGCCGGGGATGCCTGGGCGCGCGAGGAACTCGGGCCGGCGCGCATTCACTTCGCGGGACGACTGCTCGAGGCGCGGCTGCTCGCGCTCGGTGGGCGTTGGCACGAAGGGCCGGGGCCGCTCGCGCTCCTGGGCTGCGGGCCGGGCGAGCAGCATTCGCTGGGGCCGCTCACGTTCGCGCTGGCGCTGCACAGACGCGGCTGGCGGATCGCGTGGCTCGGCGCCGACACGCCGGTCGAGGGTTTCGAGGCGGCCGCTCGATCGTTGCGTCCAGACGCGGTCGTCGTGAGCTTCACGATGGCGTGGACGTTCACGCGCGCTCGCGGGGCGTTGCGTTCCCTCGCCGCCGAGCAGCCGTTGCGATTGTGCGGGCCGGCGGTCAACGAGGCGGCGTGCGCGGACATCGGCGCGCGCCGGCTCACCGGCGACCCGGCCCTCGCCTTCGCTCAGGTCTGAGGCAGCCGCCGGACCTCGACCAGCTCGAGGCCCATCTCCTGGAGGCGATCGAGGATGCCGTGCAGGCCTTCCTGGTCGATCACCGGGCCGCGGAGCACGGTCTCCACGGGTTCCACCTCGGCAGCGAGACCAAGCGCATCGGCGAGATGCTCACCGACTCGGCCCCGCACGCGGATCTCGTAGTTCAGAGTCATGCCGCTTGGGGCTCATGTTCGCGGGCGAGAGGGTGACGGCTCGTCGCTCCGCCGGGATGACTCCCGCCGCGCCAGCCCGGCCACCCGCGCGCTCGTCGCCGGGTTGACGGGGTCGAGCGCGGTGGCGTGCGTTGACCGCGCGAGCGTGGCCGCGGCCGCGCCGATGAACACCAGCGGCACCGGCAGCGCGCGCAGCTGGGAGATCTCGAACCGTGTCAGGCGGACGTGCTCGGCCTGGAGGACCACGGCCGACGCCTGCTCGCTGCGCACCACCTCGGTGAGCAGGTCCACCGGCGTCGCCGCGCCGAGGTACGTGATCCGGCAGTGGGCCTCGGCGACGGCGATCCCCAGCGCGATCAGCTCCAGCGTCCGCTCCTCGCTGGGTGCGCATCCCAGCACCACCAGCGGTCCGCTCGCACGCTCCCACCCGCGCCCGTGGGCCAGCAGGCGCAACTCGAGCAGCGAGGTCGCGAAGCGCAGCGCGCCGTCGTCCTGCTTGGCCTCGAGGCGGTCCAGCAGGGGCTGGCCGACCTGCGTGAGCAGCGCATCCGGCGCGTACGTGGCGAACGCCTCGTCCAGGAGGTTGTGCGCCGACTGCAGCCTGAAGCGCCGCACCGCCCGTTCGAGGCGCAGCACGAGCGCGTCATCGGCCGGATCCCTGCCAAGATCGTCGATGCGGCGCACCTTCACGCGCGCGAGGGTGAGCCCGCCTCGCCCCTTCGGGGTGAGCCCCGCGTTCATCCCCAGTGGACGACGGCGCTTCACCCCACCCGTCCTTAACGTGACCCACGATGCGGCGTGTCGTGCTGGCGGCCTGTGACGAGGACCGGTCCCCGGTCGCGTTCGCACGTGCCGTTGCGCCGCTGCTCGACGCGAATGTGCGCCTCGTGGCGATTCGTTCCACCAGCGGGCTGACCGACGCGGAGCCCGACACGGGCACGCACGTCCTGTTCGCCGGCGTGCACGTCGAGCATGCCGCCTCGGCCGCGGCCGGGCTGCAGCGGCTGATCGCCACCGAGCGTCCGGTCCTGACCGTGCTCGGCTCCGCTCACGACGCCGCCCATGGGCGCGTGCGCGTGGGCGGGACGGCCGAGCGCGTCCTGCACGGCGCCGCGAGCGCCGTGGCCGTGGTCCCGCGAGGCCACGGCGAGCGTCCGCTGGGCACCGTCGGGGTGGGCCTCCTCCCCACCACCGACTCCCGGCGGGCGCTCCGTTTCGCCGCCGCGCTCGCCCGCGCGGCCGGCGCACCGTTGCTCGTCCTCACCGTGCTGCGACGTTCTCCCGATCCCGCCGACGCCGCGCGGTTCGCCGCGAGCCTCGCCCCCGCCCCGGTCCGCGGCTGGGAACGGGGCGACGCGGCGAGCATCCTGCGCGCCGCCATCGAGGCCGCCGCACGCGAGGATGAGCCGGGCCTGGAGGTCCAGCCGCTGGTGCTGGTCGGCGATCCGGTCGACACGTTGCTCCGCGCGTCCGGCCGGCTCGGGGTGCTCGTGCTCGGGTCACGCGCGTACGGGCCGCCCGGCGTCGTGCTGCCGGGCGGAGCGGCGCGCGGAACGCTCGCGGGCGCGCGCTGCCCGGTCATGCTCGTGCCGCGCGCCGACGTGGGCGACGCTCGCCTAACGGCTCGCGTCGCTTCGAGTACTCGCCCGGAGGGCTCGTACTCGCCCAGTCCGGAGGCGGCGTGACCGCGGCGGCGCAGGCCCCACCTCGGGAAGGCATGGTGTGGATCGACGGCGGGACGTTCCGGATGGGCGACGAGCGGTTCTACCCGGAGGAGCAGCCGGTGCGGGAGGTGCGCGTCGGCGGGTTCTGGATCGACGCGTCGCCCGTGACCGTCGCCGGCTTCCGGCGGTTCGTGCGCGCGACCGGCCACGTCACCACCGCCGAGTTCGCGCCCAGCGCCGACGCCTACCCCGACGCGGACCCGAACCTGCTCGTGCCCGGCTCGCTCGTGTTCCAGCCGAGTCGCGGACCGGTCCCGCTCGACGACCACACGCGCTGGTGGGCGTACGTCCCCGGCGCGTCGTGGCGCGCGCCCGAAGGCCCCGGCAGCGACACCTACCAGCGCGCGCGGCACCCCGTCACGCACGTCACGCCCGCCGACGCCGAGGCCTACGCGGCCTGGGCCGGCGCCGAGCTCCCCACCGAGGCCGAGTGGGAGTACGCCGCGCGCGGTGGCCTCGAAGGAGCCGCGTTCGCGTGGGGCGACGAGGACGACCCCGCGCTCGCCAACCGCTGGGTCGGCGAGTTCCCCTGGCAAGGCCACCGCGGCACCGCGCCCGTCGGCTCGTTCCCACCGAACGGCTACGGCCTCTCGGACATGACCGGCAACGTCTGGGAGTGGACCACCGACTCGTTCACGCAGGACGTCCACGCCTGCCACGGCCCGCCCGCGGGCGACATCCCGCGCCGCGTGATCAAAGGCGGGTCGCATCTGTGCGCCCCCAGCTACTGCCTGCGTTACCGTCCCGCCGCCCGTCAAGGGGAAGCGATCGACACCTCCACGAGCCACCTCGGCTTCCGGTGCGTGGTCCGCCCCGGCGAGTAGACGACGAGGCGGAGGCCTCGCCCGCCTACGCCGGCTCCGCGTTTCTCTCCGCCGAGCCGGAGCCGATGCTGCACCGGGCGGTGCCGGTGGCCAAGGAGCTGCCGTCCTACCGGGGCGAGACGCTGCAGCGGGACGTGACGGCCGCGCTGACCGTCGCCGCGCTCGCGATCCCGAGCGCGATGGCGTACGCCGAGGTCGCGGGCCTCTCGGCGGTGCACGGTCTGTACGCGCTGATCGCGCCCGCCGTGGCGTACGCCTTTCTCGGCAGCTCCAAGCAGCTGATCGTCGGGCCGGAAGGGTCGTTGTCCGCCCTCGTCGCCGCGACCGTGCTCGGGCTGGCGGCGGCCGGGAGCGAGGAGGCGGCGGGGCTCGCGGCCGCGATGGCGCTGATCGTCGCCGCCTGCTTCGGTCTCGCGCGCGTGCTCAACCTCGGCTGGGTCGCGGACTACTTCTCGCGTCCGGTCCTGGTCGGGTACATCCACGGCGTCGCGGTCGTGCTCGTGATCAGCCAGCTCGGCAAGCTGCTCGGGCTCGACATCACCGCCCGCGACCCGCTCCCCCAGCTGGCGGAGGTCGTCCGCGAGCTCGGCTCCGTGCAAGGCACCACGCTCGCCGTCTCCGCCGCGGCGCTCGTCCTGCTCATCCCGGCCCGCTACCTCGCGCCGCGCCTCCCGATCGCGCTCGTCGTCGTGATCGGGGCGATCATCGCCACCGCCTGGCTGGACTTCGACGTCGCCACGGTCGGCGAGATCCCGGCGGGCCTGCCCGGACTCGAAGTCCCACCCCTGCAGGACCTCGCCACCATCGTCCCCGGCGCGATCGGCTTGTTCCTCGTGTGCTTCGCCGACGAGATCCTCACGGCGCGATCGTTCGCGGGCCGCCGCAACCAGCAGGTCGGCGTCCGGCAGGAGCTCGTCGCGATGGGCGCCGCGAACGCCGCGGCCGCGTTCACGCAGGGCCTGCCGGTGGGCGCGAGCGGGTCGCGCACGGCGGTCAACGACGCGGTGGGCGCCCGCAGCCAGGTGTCCGGGCTGCTCGCGGCGGCGGTGGTCGCGCTCGTCCTGCTGTTTCTGACGGCGCCGATCGCCGACCTCCCCAAGGCGGTGCTCGGCGCCGTCATCGTCGCCGCCTGCATCGGCCTGATCGCGCCGAGCCAGTGGCGCGCGCTGTACCGCACGGACCGGGTGGAGCTCGCCATCGCCGCGATCACGACCGTGGGTGTGATCGCGGTCGGCGTGTTGCCGGCGATCGGCATCGCGGTGGCGCTCAGCCTCGTCGACGTCGTCCGCCGCAGCGCCCGTCCCCACGACGCGGTGCTCGGGTTCGTCCCGCGCCTGGGCCGCTACGCGGACGTCGCGCTGCACCCCAGCGCGCAGATCACACCCGGCGTCGTCGTCTACCGCCTCGACGACCGCCTGTTCTTCGCCAACGCCGGCTACGTCAAGGGCCGGGTCCGTGAGGCCCTGCGCGCCGCCCCGACCCCCACCCACGCGCTCGTCTTCGACGCCGAAGGGGTCGCACATGTGGACTCCGCCGGACTCGACGCGCTCGCCGACATCAGCCAACTCGTCCCGGAGCTCCACATCGCCCGGGCGAAGTCCCCGCTGCAAGAGCGCCTCACCCCGATCGTCCCACCCGAGCGCTTCCACCCGACGGTGCGCGCGGCCGTCACCCACGCCGGATGAGGCGCCTTCATCCCGAGCGCGCCTAGCGTCGCCGTCATGATCAGCGAAGTCCCATCCATCGCGAAGAACTGGTGGCTGTTCGTGGTGCTCGGGGTCATCTGCCTCGCCACCGGGATCGCGACCATCGTGTGGCCCGACCTCACGCTCCTCGCGCTCGGCCTCCTGGCCGGCATCTACCTCCTCATCACGGCGTTCATGGAGATCCTGGACGCCATCACGGGCGACGCGACCAGCCGTGCGCTGAGCGCGATCATCGGCGTCATCGCGCTGATCGCCGGGCTCGTCTGCATCCGCCGCCCGGGCGAGAGCCTGCTCGCCATCGTCGTCGTGCTCGGCGTGTACCTGATCGCCGAAGGCGTCATCCGGATCATCCTCGCCGTCGGCTCAGACGGCCGCCGCTGGTGGGGCGTCGCGCTCGGCGCGCTCGACGTCATCGTCGGCATCATGATCATGTCCTGGCCGGAGATCGGGCTCGTCACGCTCGCCGTCTTCTTCGCCCTGACGATGATCTTCCGCGGCGTCTTCGCCATCGTCGCGGGCCTGAAGCTGCGGGGCCTCAGCAAGATCGAAGAGGCCCCCACCGAGCACACCGCCTTCGCGTAGTTAGAGCGGCGGCGCGGCTCCGCGATCTCGCGCTTGGAAGTAGAAGAAGAGCGAGATCGCGAAGCCGATCACGCCGACGATCATCAGGATCGTCCCAACGATCTGGATGTCGATCCCGGCGAGGTCGGCGGTGATCGCGAAGCGCAGGATCGCGCCGACCGCGACGAGGAAGAGTGAGGCACCGAGGCTCATGACGGCAGCCTCCGGACCTCGATCAGCTCGAGCCCGTCGGCCCGGATCCGCTCGAGCGCTCCGAGCAGCGCGGGCTTGTCGGCCACCTGGCCCCGCAGGACCGTCGCCACGGGCGCGGTCTCGGCGCGCAGGCCGAGTCGGTCGGCGTCTTCCAGGGCCACCGGCCCGCGGACGCGGATCTCGAGGATCACAGCTCTTCGTCCCAGTGCACGGTGACCGCCCACAGCACGAGCAGGCTGCAACCGATCGCGATGCTCGACCACACCGGGTACGCGCCGATCGACAGGAAGTTGAACAGCACGCCGCAGCCGCCGAGGACGAGGCCCATGATCATCCCGCCCACCTTGCGCATGAAGATGAGGGCGCCGCCGAGGATCTGGACGGCGGCGATGATGACCGCGATCCAGCCCCAGAACTGCAGGTTGGAGAAGACGAGGCCGTCCTCGCGGAAATATTCCTTCTGGGCCAGCGCGGTTACGCCCCAAATCAGGTTGAGCGCGCCGGCGATCACCAGGTAGGTCCCCGCGAACGTGATCCAGCCGTTGCGGGATTGCGTCGGCGCGGGTGTGCGCGCGGGTTTGGTTCGGGTCGCCATGGAGGACACACTCGCGGGTCCGGGTGTGATCCAGCGTCATCCTGACGGGATGAGGCACCGTCGCTCCACTCCTGCGCACGATGCCCGCACTCGTGATCCAAGCCGTAGTCCAGTTCTTCCGCGACTGGTTCGAGCGCTTCGTCGCCGTCCAGGGCATCGACCGTGCGATGGCGATCGCCGCGCAGTCCTACTCGGCGTTCCTGCCGCTGGTGATCGTGTACTCCGCGACGCTCCCGCGCGGGGAGAACGAAGACTTCGCGGACGTGATCGTCAACCGCTTCGAGCTGCAGGGCGCGGCCGCGGCGAGCGTCCGGCAGGCGTTCGCGCCGTCCGGGGCCGTGGAGTCGGGCGTGACGGTGCTCGGCGTGGTGTTGCTGCTGGTCAGCACGCTCAGCTTCACCCGTGGCCTGCAGCGCATGTACGAGGGCTCGTTCGGGCTGCCGACGCTGGGTATGCGCAACACGCCGCGCGCCTTGACGTGGCTGTTGATCATCGGCGCCGTGCTCGCGCTGCGGCCGATCGTGACCGAGCCGTTCAGCGGCTGGCTGCTGACGGCCGTCACGCTCACCATGAGCACCGTCCTGTGGCTGGTGACGCCCTACCTGCTGCTCGGGCGGCGCGTGCGGCCGGTGCGCCTGCTGCCGAGCGCGATGCTGTCCGCGATCGGCATGGCCGGCATCGGCATCTGGTCGGTGATCTACATGCCGCACGCGCTGTCCAGCTCGGCGGCGCAGTACGGCGTGATCGGGATCGGGTTCGCGATGCTGACGTGGTTCGTCGCGGTCGCCGCCGTGCTGGTCGTCACGACCACCGGCGGCGCCACGATCGCCGACCGATGGATCAAGCCGTGAGTTTGACGCCCAGTTCCTCGAGCGCCTCGGGAGCGACCCACTCGGTCACGACGTGGTGGCCGCCCGCGCCTTCGATCGCCTCGCGCAGCGGGATCGCCCACTTGTGCTCGAGGATCGCGATCGCGGCCGCACCGCCGGGCTCGACGGCATCCGCAACCGCCCATTCGTCGCTCGTCAGCTCGCGGTCCTCGATCGACTCGTCGCCGAGCAGCGCCTGCGCGATCTCGGCCTGGGAGCGGACCACCTCGATCTCGCCTTCGTGGTTCTTGGCCACCACGAGGAGGTCCACCACACGCAGCGTCCCGGCCTCTTCCAGCCGCCGCATCTCCGCCTCGATCGCGCCGGAGAAGTTCGTCTCATCGAAGTTGACGATGAGCACCTGCAAGGGTCCCAATGACATGCGGCGAGTGTCCGGGAGCAGCGGGTGACAGAGCCTCACTCACGTCGGGTGACGTGGCTCGGGCACGCCACCGCGCTGATCGAGACGGGCGGTGTGCGGCTGCTCACCGACCCGGTCCTGAGCGACCGCGTGCTGCACCTCAAACGCCAGGTGCCCACCCCGGTCCACCCGGGCCCGGTCGACGCGGTGCTCATCTCCCACCTCCATCACGACCATCTGCACAAGCCCTCGCTGCGGGGGTTGAGCGACACGGCGGTGGCCCCTGTCGGCGCGACCAAATATGTACCGGGCTACACCGTGCACGAGGTCCGGCCGGGTGACGTCGTGGACGTCGGCGTGCCGGTGGAGGCCGTCCCCGCCTGGCACGACGGCCGGCGCCGCCCCGGCCCGGGCGCGGAGGAACTCGACACGCTCGGCTACCTCATCGACGGCATCTGGTTCGCCGGCGACACGGACTACGACCCGGCGATGGAGGCGCTGCGCGGGCGCGTGGACTGCGCGCTGATCCCGGTCTGGGGCTGGGGCCCGTCACTCGGCCCCGGGCATCTCGACCCCGCCGGCGCCGCGCGGGTGATCGACCTGATCGCGCCGCGGATCGCCGTGCCCATTCACTGGGGCACCTTCCTTCCCCTGGGGCTCGGCCGCCGACACGAGCGGCTGCTCACCGACCCCCCGCTCGAGTTCGCCGCCGCCGTGACCGGCGTCACCGAGGTCACGGTCGTCCAGCCCGGCGGGGTCGTCGAGTTGTAGCCAGCGGCGGAAGACGCGGTGGACGGCGTCCGCGCCGATCACCGGCTCCGACGGCCACTCCAGATCGCCCGGTGCGAGCACGAACGGGTGCGCCTGGCCACCGCCCAGCCCGCCGTGCGAGCCGACGAGCTCCTCGAACGCCGCGACCTCGTCCAAGTCCTCCCAGTAGGTGCTGTTGAGCATGATGTCCGGGCAGTGCGGAAACGCGCTCGTGCGGGCCACGTGCGTCGCGGCGTTCGGCCCGTACGGCGCGAGCGGGTCCTCGGTCTTGCCGAGCACCTCGCCGTCGACCATCACGAACCCGATTCCCGGGTGCGCGACGAGCGCGTCGATCAGGCCGGGCCGCTCGGCTTCGATCTGCTCGCGCGTGGCCCGTCCCGGGATGCGCGGGAACGTGATCAGCCCGAGGTTGCCGGACGCCATCACCGACACGTCCGGCACACCGGGGTCTTCGGGCTCGTCGAGGCGATCGCCGGTGGCGGTCTTCACCATCCGCCCGGCGGGCGTGTCCCGCGTGGCGAACTCCGTGACGCTCGCCGTGAGCGCCGCGCGGCCCTCGTCGGACTGCGCGTCCTCGGCGCGCACGTCGCCACCGCCGTAGCGCTCCACGATGTCCTCGAGCCCTTCGCCGTAGCGCTGCAGGAACGTCGCGCCCTGGCTCTGGCCGTGGTCGCTGAGCACCACCAGCCGGTACGGCCGCGGGGCATGTGGCACCGCCTCGGCGATGGTCGCGATCGCGCGGTCCACGCGCCGCAACACGGCCAGCGTGTCCGGCCGCTCCAGCCCGCTGTGGTGCGCGACCTCGTCGTAGGCCAGGAACGTCGTGTAGACCGACGGCCGCCCGGCGAGGATGTCGGCCGTCACCGCCGCGACCTGCAGGTCGAGCTGGATCACGGTGCCGAACGCGCGGACCCCGGCGTAGCTCCAGCCGCGGTGCACGCGTGGCTGCACGTCGCGGCGCACCTGTTGGATCGCCGACCACCGCTCCACCGCGATCTCGCCGATCGTCCGCAGCGCGGTGCGGGCGACGCCGTAGGGCGAGGCGAAGTAGGCGAAATAGTCCTGCCCGATCCGCCCCGGGCGGTCGCGGTCGAGCACCGTGCTCATCGTCAGCATCGAGTGCGCGGCGTCGCCACTCAGGATGTTCGCGCGGCTGGCGCCGTCGTCGTGCAGCAGCCCGCGCCCGTTCGAGTGCCGGCGTTCGATCTCGGCCGCGTCCTTCGGGTGGTTGGTGACGATCGCGCGGCCGAGATCCTTCTCCCACCAGCGGAAGGCGGGCATGTCGTGGTCGTCGCCGTGCAGCAGCCCCGCCTGGCAGGCGCCGGTCTGCGAGGACCAGTGCGTCTCCCAGCCGTGCAGCTTGTAGCCGTCGTCGTGCACCCAGCGGGCGAGGAACGGCGCGTTGCCGTCGCGCAAGGCGCGACGGAGCACGTCCTCGGCCAGCCCGTCGATCTCCAGGAACACGAATCCGGGAGTGTCGTTGTGGCTCGCCAACTGCGAGCGCTTGAGCTGACGGCGGACCACGTGGCGGTACCAGAGGTCGCCGCGGTCGAGCGCGAGCACGCCGCCGAACAGCATCGTCAGCAGCGACAGCCCGAGCACCACGACCACGGCTTCGAACAGCCCGTCGACGTGCACCGAGCCGAGGATCTCCGTGATGACGAGCAGGACCGCGCCGTTGACCACCAGCGCACCGAGCCCCAGCGTCAGGACCGTGAACGGCAGCGCGAACCGGATCAGGAGCGGCCAGACGACGGCGTTCGCGACGCCCAGCGCCGCCGCCAGCGCGAGCGCCGACCACGGATCGTCGATCGTGAAGCCCGGGAGGATCCACGCCAGCAACAGCAGCGCGACGGCGTCCAGCAACAGGACGACGACGAGTCTGCCGATCAGGCGAACAGGCAAGGTCACCTGGACGGTCCCGGCGTGCCGGGTGATCCGGCATCACCCGTCCCGGGCGAGGAACCGTCATCCCCGGTGCGCGGATGATCTCCGCGTGACCCTGTCCGCACGGCGCGCGGCGCTGTTGATCTCCGTGATCACGCTTTGCATCGGCATCGGTGGCGGCGTCGTGATGTGGGCCATCGATCGCGAGGACTTCCCGACGCTGGGCTCCGGCATGTGGTTCGCGATCCAGACGATCACGACCGTCGGCTACGGCGACCGCGTTCCGTCGAGTACCGAGGGACGCGCCACGGCGACAGTCGTCATGGTCACCGGCATCGGCTTCATGAGCGTGATCACGGCCACGATCACGGCCATCTTCGTCGAGTCCGCTCGGCGCAAGCGGCGCGGGCCGGAGCAGATCACGCTCGACCACATCGCGCAACGCCTCGACGCGATCGAGCGCCTAATGGACGAGCGCTTTGAACCCGATCAGCGCGGCACCGATCGCGGTGACGGCGAGCGCCTGAAGCGCGGACCGCTTCCGTGACTCACCGGACAGCCGGCCCGCCGCGTAGCCGTAGAGGGTGATCAGCCCCAGCCCGCTCCACTTCGCGACCGTGAACGCGGTGTCGAGCTCGAGCACGCCGATCGTGGCCAGCAGGAAGAAGAAGTCCGGAAACACGATCCCCACCGCGACGGCGCTCACGTCTTTGGCGATCTCGATCAGGTGCTCGCGGTGGAAGCCCGAGCGGTGCTTGAGCACATGCCCGATCCAGTCGCTGTAGAGCTCGGCCAGCGCGACCGCGAGCGCGGTCGCGAACAGCGAGGCGGTCGTCACGCCGGCGGTCGGCGGGTGGTGCTCGAGCACCACGACCAAGGCCATGCCGATGATCGCGCCGTAGACGACGCGGGCGACCTGCTCAGAGCCGAGGTGGTCCTCGATGCGTGCCCACATTCGCGCCGGGACTCTCCCGGCGCGCAGGGCGAGTGGGCGTCATCCCGCGCGGGCGATGTGACGGCGCGCGAGGTGGCGGCCGGTCAGTGAGCCCTCGTGGGCGACGAGCGCGTGCGGCGGGCCCTCGAAGACGATCGTGCCGCCGTCGTGGCCGGCCCCCGGGCCGAGATCGATCACGTGGTCGGCGCGCGAGATCACGTCGAGGTCGTGCTCGATCACGATCACCGTCGCGCCGCCGTCCACCAGCCGGTCGATCAGCGCGATCAGGCGGTCCACGTCGTGCATGTGCAGGCCCGTGGTGGGCTCGTCGAGCACGAGCGTCTTGGCCTTGTCGTCGAGTTCGTTGGCGAGCTTGAGGCGCTGGCGCTCGCCACCGGACAGCGTCGACAGCGACTGGCCGAGCGTCACGTAGCCGAGGCCGACGTCGCTGATCGTCTGCAGCCGCTTGGCGATCGCCTTCTCGGTGAAGAACCCGACGGCGGTGTCGGCCTGCATGTCGTAGACGTCGGCGATGCTCGCGCCACGCAGCGTGTGCTCGAGCACCTCGTCGGTGAAGCGCCGTCCCTCGCATGCCTCGCACGCGTCGATCACGGGATCCATGTGGGCGAGGTCGGTGTAGATGATCCCGAGCCCGTTGCAGTCCGGGCACGCGCCCTTCGAGTTGGCGGAGAACAGCGCCGGCTCCACGCCGTTGGCCTTCGCGAACGCCTTGCGGATCGGGTCCAGGATGCTGGTGTAGGTGGCGGGGTTCGAGCGCCGCGAGCCGGAGCCGAGGCGCTGGTCGATCAGCACCGCGTCGGGCTCGACCTTGCGCACGTACCCGTGGATAAGGCTGGATTTGCCGGAACCCGCGACGCCGGTCACGACCGTGAGCACCCCGCGCGGGATGTCCACGTCGAGGTTCTTCAGGTTGTGGCGGGTGGCGCCCCGGATCGCGATCGCGCCGTCGGCGGTGCGCGGGTCGGTCTTCAGCGGCTGGTGGCGGGCGAAGTGGTCGCCGGTCTTCGTGCCCGACTCGAGCAGGCCGGCGACGTCGCCCGTGTAGACCACCTCGCCACCGTCGCGCCCCGCGCCCGGGCCCATGTCCACCACGTGGTCGGCGACGGCGATCACGTCCGGCTCGTGCTCCACCACGAGCACCGTGTTGCCCTTGTCGCGGATCTCCACCAGCAGCTCGTTGAGGCGGTGCACGTCGTGCGGGTGCAAGCCGATGCTCGGCTCGTCGAAGATGTAGGTCATCCCCGTCAGCGCGCTGCCCAGGTGCCGGACGAGGCGCACGCGCTGGGACTCGCCGCCGCTCAGCGTCGCCGTCGGCCGGTCCAGAGACAGGTAGCCGAGGCCGATCCGGTCCAGGTGCTCCAAGCGCAGCGCGAGCCCGTTGACCACCGGCGCCACGGCCGGCGCAGAGATCGAGCGCACCCACGCCGCCAGTTCCCGCGCCTCCAGGGAGGAGCACTCCGCGATGCCCTTGCCGTTCAGGCGCGAGGCCCGCGCGTCCGCGTTGAGCCGAGATCCTGCGCAGGCGGCGCAGGCCTGGTGCGTCGCGATCCGCTCCACCGCCGCGCGCAGATGCCGCTGCAGCGACTCCGGCTCCTTGCCCAGCACGGACTTCTTGAGCTTGAGGACCAGACCCTCGTACTTGGAGTTGACCGTCTTGTTGCCGAACGTCAGCTCGACCTTGGTCTCCGGCTCGTAGAGCAGCCGGTGACGCTCCTGCGCCGTGAAGTCGCGGACCTTCTTGTCCGGGTCGAAGAACCCCGAGCCGGCGATGATCGACCAGTACCAGGAGTCGACGTTGTAGTTCGGGAAGTCGATCGCGCCCTCGTTGAGCGACTTGTCCGGGTCCACCAGCGCGTCCTCGTCCACGGCCGCGATCCGGCCCAGGCCCTCGCACTCCGGGCACATGCCGCGCGGGTCGTTGAAGCTGTAGCGGCTGCTGATCCCGGCGCTGGGTTCACTCAGCCGGGAGAACAGGACGCGCAGCATCGTGTACGCGTCCGTGTAGGTGCCGACCGTGCTGCGCGCGTTGCCGCCGATCTTCTTCTGGTCGACGATGATCGCCGGGCTGAGCTCGGCCAGCACGTCCGCGTCCGGCTGCCCATAGCTGGGCAGGTACGTCTGCACGTACGCCGGCATCGTGTCGTTGAGCAGCCGCTGGGACTCGGCCGCGATCGTGTCGAACACGATCGAGGACTTGCCCGACCCCGACACCCCCGTGAAGACGGTGATCCGCTGCTTGGGGATGTCGAGGTCGACGCCCTTGAGGTTGTTCTCGCGGGCGCCTCTGATGATGAGTGCGTCGTGAATTCGGCGGAAACTACCGAACGCCGAGCAGGACCTCGACGAGGATCTGGTCGAGCTTCTCGTTGTAGTAGCCGCGCTCGGCGAGCGAGTCCAGGTTCTCCCACGTGGCCTCGGCCTTCAGCGTGTCGGCGCTGTCGCCACCGGCGCTGCTCAGGGCGAGGTCGGGCTGGGACGCACCGGCGAGCGCCGCCTGGACGTCAGGCAGCGAGTCGAAGTGCGCGGCCTTCTCGGCCAGCGCGCGATAGGTCGCCATGCAGCCCGCGGCGAAATCCCACACACCCTCGGCGTTCTCGTTGCGGTAGGAGTGCGCGTCGAAGTGCAGCGGGCCCGCGTAGCCCGCGCGCTCGAGCAGGCGCACGAGCAGGAACGACTCCTTCAGGTCCTCGGCGCCGAAGCGGAAGTCCTGGTCGTAGCGGCCGATGCGCTGCGAGTTGAGGTCGATGTGGAAGAGCTTGTTCGCCCACAGCGCGTGGCCGATCGCGTGGTGGAAGCTCAGGCCCGCCATCGTCTCGTGCGCGAACTCGGGGTTCACGCCCACCATCTCCGGGTGGTCCAGCGTCTCGATGAAGTGCAGCGCGTGGCCGACGGTCGGCAGGAAGATGTCGCCGCGCGGCTCGTTGGGCTTGGGCTCCATCGCGAAGCGCAGGTCGTAGCCCGAGTCCTTGACGTAGTGCGAGAGGACGTTGATCGCCTCGCGGTAGCGCTCCAGCGCGTCGCGCGGGTCCTTGGCGACGCCGACCTCGGTGCCCTCGCGGCCGCCCCAGAAGACGTAGACCTCGGCGTTGAGCTGGGCGGCGATGTCGATGAAGCGCATCGCCTTGCCGATCGCCGCGCGGCGGACGCCACGGTCGTTGGAGGTGAACGCGCCGTCCTTGAACGCCGGGTGGCCGAAGAGGTTGGTCGTGGCCATGCCCACGCCGAGGCCGGTCTCGTCGAGCGCGTCCTTGAAGCGCGCGACGATCTTCTCCTTCTCGGCGTCGCTGGACCCCATCGGGATCAGGTCGTCGTCGTGCAGCGAGACGCCCCAGGCGCCGAGCTCGGCGAGTTTGTGGACCGAGTCGACCGGGTCGACGTCAGCACGCGTCGGGCCGCCGAACGGGTCCCGGCCGGGGTTGCCTACCGTCCAGAGACCGAACGTGAAGCGGTGGCCGGTACGGCCCTCCTGGACGCCTTCGGTGCGCGGCTCTTCAATAGTGGACAACGGGGTTTCCTCCTGCCTCATTTGTCTGACCGCCAAACTAATATCAGGACGCCGTCGGGAAGTGAAGGTGCGTCGGATCGGAAACCTGGTCCGGCCAGCGGGTGGTGACCACCTTGCCCCGCGTGTAGAAGCGCACACCCTCGGGCCCGTGGATGTGGTGGTCGCCGAACAGCGAGTCCTTCCAGCCGCCGAAGCTGTAGAAGGCCATCGGCACCGGAATCGGCACGTTGACGCCGATCATGCCGACGTGGACGCGCCGCTGGAACTCGCGCGCGGCACGGCCGGAGCTGGTGAAGATGGCGACGCCGTTGGCGTAGTTGTTGGCGTTGATGAGGTCGATCGCCTCGTCGAGCGTGTCCACGCGCAGGACCGTCAGCACCGGGCCGAAGATCTCGTCGCGGTAGACGCTCATGTCGGTGCTGACGTTGTCGATCAGCGTCGGGCCGACGAAGAAGCCGTCGCCCTCGACCTGCAGCTCGCGCCCGTCGACGACGACGTCGCCCTCGCCGCGGCCGATGTAGTCCTTCACGCGGTCGCGCGCCTCCGGCGTGACGAGCGGGCCCATCTCCGACGTGGGCTCGAGACCCGGGCCCACGGTCACCTTCAGCGCCTTGAGGCGGATCTTCTCCACGAGCTCGTCGGCGGCGTCGCCGACCGCGACGGTGACGCTGATGGCCATGCAGCGCTGGCCCGCGGAGCCGTAGCCGGCCGCGATCAGCTGGTCGGAGGTGAAGTCCAGATCGGCGTCGGGCATCACGATCGCGTGGTTCTTCGCGCCGCCGAGCGCCTGCACGCGCTTGCCGGCCTGCGTCGCGCGCTCGTAGATGTACTTCGCGATCGGGGTCGAGCCGACGAACGAGACGGCGTCGACGTCCGGGTGGTCGAGGATCGCGTCGACCGCGACCTTGTCGCCGTGGACGACGTTGAACACACCGTCCGGGAGGCCTGCCCGCGCGTACAGGTCGGCGATGAAGTTGCTCACGGACGGGTCGCGCTCGGAAGGCTTGAGCACGAACGTGTTCCCGGTCGCGATCGCGACCGGATGCATCCACATCGGGACCATGATCGGGAAGTTGAACGGCGTGATCCCCGCGCACACGCCCAGCGGCTGGCGGAACGAGTGCAGGTCGACGTCGGTGGAGACCTGGTCCGAGAACTCGCCCTTGGTGAGCTCCGCGATCCCGCACGCGTACTCGACCACCTCCATCCCGCGGATGACCTCGCCCTTGGCGTCCTCCACGGTCTTGCCGTGCTCGGCGGCGATGATCCGCGCCAGGTCGTCGGTGTGCTCGACGATCAGCTCGCGGAACTTGAACATCACGCGGGCGCGGCGTACGACCGAGGTGTCGGCCCACGCGTCGAAGGCGGCGCGGGCGGCGCTGACGGCGGCGTCGACGTCCGCGGGCGTGCCGAGCAGCACGTTGCGCTGCACCTGGCCGGTCGCCGGGTCATAGACGGGGCTCGTGCGCGTGGACGCACCGGCGGTCTGCGCACCGCCGATGACGTGGTTGATCGTCTCGAGTGCGGTGGTGCTCATGTGAACAGGTAAGCACGACGCTGGTTCAATGAGGGGCATGGACGTCGCCCAGCTGTTCTCGACCCGGGCGCGCGCGGGGGTCGACCCCGAGCTCGCGATCATCCTCGCCGGCCCGCCGCCCGGCACACTGGGCATGACGGGCGGGTTCCCGAACCCCGCGACGTTCCCGAGCGAGGAGCTGGCGGAGATCGCGGCGCGGCTCGTGCAGGACGAACCCGGGCTCGCGCTGCAGTACGGGCCGAGCGCGGGGCTCCCGAGCTTCCGCGAATACCTGGTCGAGCGCGTCACGCACCTGGAAGGGCGCGAGCCGGCGCTCGACGAGCTGATGGTGACCAGCGGCGGGATGGAGTGCCTGGACCTGCTGTGCCGGTCGCTGCTGGACGCCGGCGACGACGTCGCCGTCGAAGGCCCGACCTACCTCGGCGCGATCATGGGCTTCCGCGACTACGGCGCACGACTCACGGGCGTGCCGATGGACGCCGACGGGCTCGAGGTCGCGTGGCTGCGGGAGCGGTTGGAGAGCGGCTACCGCCCGAAGTTCCTCTACACGATTCCCGAGTTCCAGAATCCGTCCGGGCGGACGCTGACGCTGGAGCGGCGGCGCGCGCTCGTCGAGTTGTGCCGCGAGTACGGCGTGCTGATCGTCGAGGACGTCGCCTACAAGGAGCTCTCGTTCGACGGGTCGCAGTTGCCGTCGCTGTGGGCGCTCGCCCCCGACGTCGTCGTGCAGGCCGGCACGTTCTCGAAGGTCTTCTGCCCGGGCACCCGGCTCGGCTGGGCGGTCGGACCGGCGGCGCTGATCGCGCAGCTGTCGTCCGCCAAGGGCGGGACCGACCAGTGCGCGGGCGCCCTGAGCCAGCGGCTCGTGGAGGAGTACGGCCGCGCCGGCCACTTCGGGCGCCGGCTGCCGCACGCGCGGGCGCTGTACGAGTCGCACTGGGTGGCGCTGTCGGCCGCCCTCGCGCGCCACATGCCCGAGGGCGTCGAGTGGAGCGAGCCGACGGGCGGCATGTTCACGTGGCTGCGGATGCCGGAAGGGCTGGACGCGCGGGAGCTGCGCCCGGCGGCGACCGAAGCGGGCGTGGCGTACGTGCCCGGTTCGCCGTTCTACGTGGATGGCGGCGGCGCGAACGAGATGCGGCTCTCCTACAGCTCCCTCGACGAGGCACAGCTCGGCATCGCCGCGGAGCGCCTCGCGGGCGTGATTCAGTCCGTGCCGAGCGCGGCGCGCAGGTAGCGCTCGGGCGCGTCCAGGAAGCCGCGCATCAAGCGGACGGCGTCCGTGTCGTCGTAGTCCGTCACCGCGAACCCGTCCTCTTCCGTCAGCTCGTAGATCTTCGCGCCGGGGATGGCGAGCAGGATCGGCGAGTGCGTGGCGATGATGAACTGCGCGCCCTGCTCGGCGGCGCGCGCGATCACGGCGACGAGCGCAAGCGCGCCGGTGACCGACAGCGCCGCCTCCGGCTCGTCCAGGATGAAGATGCCCTCGCCGCCGAACCGGTTCGAGGCCAGCGCGAGGAACGACTGGCCGTGCGACTGCTGGTGCAGTGGCCGGTCGCCATAGTTCGTGAAGTCGGTCGCCTCGTCGGCGCCGCGCGCAACATTGAAGAAGCTCTCCGCCCGCAGGAAGTAGCCGATCCGCGGCCGCGCCCAGCGATTCACGACCGGCGTGAGAAAGCCCCTGTAGATCGTCCTCGGCACCGCCGGGAGCTCGCCCAGCCGCTCGAGCTCTCCGCCGTCCTCGGCGAAGCCCATCGCCGCCGCGCAGGCCTCGATGATCGTCGACTTGCCCGTGCCGTTGTCGCCCGCGAGCAGCGTCACGGGCTGGTCGAACGAGAGCTGCTGCGCGTCGGCGAGCGCCTCGTACGGGAAGCCGACGTGCTCTTCCGGATCGCCGCCTCCCCCGGCCAGGCCGAGCAGGTACGGGCCGGACCCGAAACGCCGGACGTCGCGACGCTTCTTCACGCGCACTCGGCGGCCGCGACCGGCGTGCCGTCGGGTTCCAGCACGAGCACCACGACCAACCAGGCCGCGATCGCCGCGAGCGCGTAGCCGAGGCCGAGCCAGCGGCGGCCGACGTCCCGCCGCTCTTGGGCGGCGGTGGCGAGCGCGGCGATCGAGACCTTGCCCGTGAACGCGATCCCCGCGATCGCGACCACGAGTTGGCCGAACGCCCACAACGGCCGACCGGCGTAACAGACGCCGCTCGTCTCGTACGGGAATCCGCCGAGGATCCCGTACAGCGCGATCGTCCCCCACGGCAGGCAGAACAACAGCAGCAGGAGGCCGGCGAGGCCGAGGACGGCGCGATTCATGTGGCTGGAAGTTGATCACGGATCGCGGCGAGCAGGGCGCGCGTGCTCGGGCGCTGCTCGTCGGTCGCGCGGATCACGGCGTAGATCGTGCGGCTCGACGGCACCGGCGACGCGAGCGTGCCGGGCGGGAGCACGAACTGCGGCAGCAACGTGAAGGCGAGGCCGGCCGCGGCGAGCGCGAGGGCGACGTTCGCGTCGTTGGAGCGGTGCCGGATGTCGGGCTCGAAACCGCCGTGCTCGCGGCAGATGCGGCGCACCACGTCCGTCCAGGCCATGTTCGGATGCCCGGCGGCCCAGGCCTGGTCGGCGAGGGTGGGCAGCGGCGCCACGCTGCCCACGAGCATCACCGGGTCGTACAGCAGCGGGTAGCGGGTGAGGTGGTCGGCGAGCGGCCACGGCTGGTTGTCCCACTCGTCGCCGATCACGATGTCCAGGTCGCCCAGCGCGAGCGCGGGCAGCGCCGTCTCCGGCTCGGCCTCGAACAGCTCACAGCGCAGGCGCGGCGCCGTCTCGCGCAGCTGGGCGATGGCCGGGAGCGCGAGCTTGAACGCGGCGGACTGGAACGCGGCGATCCTCCCCCGTCCCGCGATCTCGTTGGCGGCCGCGGCGAGGTCGGCCTCGGCCAGCGCGGTGCGGCGCAGGAGCGCGTCGGCGTGCTCGGCCAGCACCAGCCCGGGGTCCGTGAGCCGCACGCCCCTCCCCGCCTTCTCGATCAGCTTCACGCCCGCCTCGCGCTCGAGCATCGCGAGCTGCTGAGAGACGGCCGAGGGCGTGAACTGCAGCGCGTCGGCGACGGCGGCGATCGTGCCCCGCTCGTGCAGCTCGCGGAGGAGGCGCAGTCTTCGCAGCTCCAGCATCGTGAAGGAACGCTACTGAATTGTCAGTAGGAATCGGAGTCGATACTTGCGCGTCGCAGGCGGAGGATGCCGGGCATGTTCTTCTGCCTCGCCTCCGGCGCCGCGTTCGGCGCGATGGCCGTGTTCGGCAAGCTGGCCTACGCCGAGGGCGCCACGGTCGGCACGCTGCTCGCGCTGCGGTTCCTGTTCGCGTCCGGCCTCTTCTGGGCCGGAAACGCGACATCTGTCGCTAAAGGGGTCAGACCCCTTAAGCGACAATTGTCGCGTCGCGACGCGTGTTTGGCTCTGGGGCTGGGCGCGGGCGGGTACGCGGTGCAGGCCGGGCTGTACTTCGCGGCGCTCTCGCGCATCGACGCCGGGCTGCTGTCGCTGCTCGTGTTCACGTTCCCGGTGATCGTCGCGGTCGCCGCCGTCGCGCTCGGGCGCGAGCGGCTCACCCGACGGCGGACGTCCGCGCTCGCCATCGCCCTGGGCGGGACGACGCTGTTCGTCGGCAGCACGGGCGCGATCGACACGCTCGGCGTCGTGCTCGGCCTGGGCGCCGCGGTGCTCTACAGCGCGTACATCCTCGTCAGCGAGGGGGTCGCGAAGCGGATGCCGCCACAGATGCTCGCCACGCTCGTGTGCACGGGCGCGGCGGCCGCGCTCACGGTGTCGACCATCGCGCTCGGCGAGTTCCGGCCCGGGGACCTGACGCTCGCGGGCTGGTGGTGGCTGCTCTGCCTCGCCGGGATCTCGACGGTGGGCGCGATCACATTGTTCTTCGCGGGCCTCAAGCGGGTCGGTCCGACGACCTCCTCGATCCTCGCGACGGTCGAGCCGCTCGCCACCCTCGTACTCGCCTTTCTGGTGTTCGGCGACACGATCAGCGCGATCGGCATCGCCGGCGCCGGCCTCATCGTCCTAGCCGTGTGGCTGGTGAGCGGTTAGGCTCGCCAATCGTTGGAACTGCTTGAGCGAGATGGCGAGCGGGCAGTGCTGGAGGCGGCGATCGAATCCGGCGGCGTCGTCGTCGTGCTCGGCGAGGCGGGAATCGGCAAGACCGCGCTCGTGGCCTCCGTGGCCCGCGGCCGCCACGCGCTGTGGGGCGCCTGCGACCCGCTGATCACTCCACGCCCGCTCGGCCCGCTGCGCGACGTGGCCGGCCAGGTGGGCGGCGCGTTCGCCCGCGCCGTCGCGGACGGCTCCCGCGAGGACGTGCTCGCCGCCGCCCGCGAAGCGCTCGCCGACGCCGCCCTGCTCGTGATCGAGGACCTGCACTGGGCCGATGACGCCACGCTCGACGTGATCGCGCTCCTCGGCCGGCGGCTCGGCGCGACGGGCCGACAAGGCGCGACGACGGCCGGCGAGACGGCCCGACAGGGTGCGGCGCCGGCCGGCGCGGCCGGCCGGGCAGGCGCT
>JAPDDQ010000261.1 GCA_027587225.1 Solirubrobacter taibaiensis | reverse complement strand
ACCTGATATTTTGGCAACAAATAAAATGATCAAGCAAGCAGCTGAACGAGCGGCGATTAATGCCCCCTTACAAGGAAGTGCAGCAGATATCATCAAACTTGCAATGATTGCCGTTGATAAAATTTTGCCTAAAGATCAAGCTAAACTTTTACTGCAAGTGCACGATGAATTGGTTTTTGAAGCTGATGTGTCAATTGCAGATGAACTTTCAAAACAAATTGCTGATGTGATGCAGTCTGTATTAGAAATTTCCGTACCTTTTGTGGTGGAAGTTGGACAAGGTCTAAACTGGGATGCCGCACACTAATTTGTAGGCATAAAAAAAGGATTGTTTTGACACAATCCTTTTTTTATTTTCAAACCGATCAAAGACCCGTCAACAGAACTTTTGCAGCTTCATTCATCAAAATCTCAGCAATATACAACGCCAAGAAAGCCAAAATTGGTGACAAATCAATCATCCCCATATTTGGTAGTAAACGACGGAAAGGCGCAAGTAAAGGTTCTGCGAGTTCCTGAATAACTTCGATATATGGTGAGCGTGACTGTGTAAACATCACCACCCAACTCAAAATAATCGTTGCAAAAATCAAGTAGCGACAGAAACGAATCAAATCCTGAATCATCGTCACGAATGTCGTAATTACAAGATAGACAGCACTATGGGGCATCTGCCCTGATAGATACATCAACCCGAAAATTTTCAACAAATAAAGCACAATCAATAAAGCAATTGCCGCTAAATTGACGCGCCCTTTGCCTACGGTTGGCAAACTACGACTTAGGATATCTACAATGTTGGTCGC
>JAPDDQ010000260.1 GCA_027587225.1 Solirubrobacter taibaiensis | reverse complement strand
AATCAGTCTTTATTATTACATTATTGTTATTTTCTATCGGTAGTGGTTTAACCGCACTAACAACAACACTTGCAATGTTTCTCGTTTTACGCTTTTTAATTGGTATGGGGCTTGGCGGAGAGCTTCCAGTTGCCTCTACACTAGTATCAGAGAGTGTTGAAGCGCATGAGCGTGGGAAAATTGTTGTGTTATTAGAAAGTTTTTGGGCAGGTGGATGGCTAATTGCAGCTCTTATCTCGTATTTTGTTATTCCTAAATATGGTTGGGAAGTTGCGATGGTATTGAGTGCAATTCCAGCACTATATGCTTTATATTTAAGATGGAATTTACCGGATTCCCCAAGGTTCCAAAAAGTTGAAAAAAGGCCATCTGTTATTGAAAATATAAAATCAGTTTGGTCTGGGGAATATCGTAAAGCAACAATTATGCTATGGATTCTATGGTTTTGTGTTGTCTTTTCCTATTATGGAATGTTCCTTTGGTTACCGAGTGTAATGGTGCTAAAAGGATTTAGTTTAATAAAAAGTTTCCAATACGTACTTATTATGACATTAGCTCAACTTCCAGGATATTTCACCGCTGCTTGGTTTATTGAACGTCTCGGTCGTAAATTTGTTTTGGTTACGTATTTAATTGGGACAGCTTGCAGTGCTTATTTGTTTGGGGTTGCGGATTCATTAACAGTATTAATTGTGGCAGGTATGCTACTATCCTTCTTTAACTTAGGTGCTTGGGGAGCATTATACGCCTATACACCTGAGCAGTATCCAACGGTTATTCGTGGTACAGGTGCAGGAATGGCAGCAGCAT
>JAPDDQ010000259.1 GCA_027587225.1 Solirubrobacter taibaiensis | reverse complement strand
AAGTCATAGTGTTCAGGAGCTTTCGTTTCGATAAACTCATAGTCTCCTGGCGGTAATTCATCCACAACTAAACGGCCGTTTTTATCAGTAGTTAAATCGGTAAGAACATCGTGTCCATCCTTATTAACAATTTTAAATACTGCACCTTCAAGTGTTGTGTTTTGCTTAGCATCATCAACTTTAATTAACTCAACACTACCTTCCGTTAAGCTATTAATAGCTGTAACGAAGACATGCTTTGTTTGACTTCTTTCGATTGTGAACTTAATTGGTTCTTCATTTAAGTCGTAATGTTTAGGAGCTTTTGTTTCAATAAATTGATAGTCTCCTGGTTGTAAGTCTTTAGCGATGATTTTTCCGTCTTTATTGGTAACTAAATTCGTACGAATGTCGTTACCGTTCAGATCAGTAATTTTAAATACCGCACCTTCTAGCATTTCTTTCTTATCTATAGAGTCAACTTTCGTTAATTCCACGCCACCTTTTGTTAGGCCATTCTTAGCAGTAACAGAAGCGTGAGTTAGTTGACTTCTTTCGATAGTGAAGCTAATAGGTGTTTTATTTAAATCGTAATCTTTCGGAGCTTTCGTTTCAATGAATTGATAGTCTCCTGGGCGTAAGTTCGTAGCAGTAATCTTCCCATCTTTATCAGTAGTTAAATCAGTGCGAACAATTTTACCTTTCGCATCGATGATGTTAAACACTGCATCAGAAAGTTTTGTATCTGGATTTATATCATCTACTTTTATTAATTCTACAGAACCCTCAGTTAAGCTATTTGTAGCAGTAACTTGGAGCTTTTCTTTTTGG
>JAPDDQ010000258.1 GCA_027587225.1 Solirubrobacter taibaiensis | reverse complement strand
AAGTTATATTTGGAACGGTTATTCAAGGTGGGCAGGGACAAATTCCATCGCGCCAAGCTGCGAGGGCTGCTGGAATCCCTTGGGAAGTGCAGACGGAAACAGTGAATAAAGTTTGTGCATCAGGGCTTCGTGCGGTTACGTTAGCGGATCAGATTATTCGTACTGGCGATCAATCACTGATTGTAGCTGGCGGTATGGAGTCGATGAGTAACAGTCCTTACATTTTACGTGGAGCAAGATGGGGATACAGAATGGGCAACAACGAAGTTATTGATTTAAACGTTGCTGACGGTTTAACATGCGCATTTTCAGGTACACACATGGGCGTATATGGCGGAGAAGTTGCAAAGGAAGATGGAATTTCTCGCGAAGCGCAAGATGAATGGGCATATCGTAGCCATCAGCGTGCGGTTTCAGCGCATAAAGAAGGGCGTTTTGAAGAGGAAATCGTGCCAGTAACGATTCCGCAAAGAAAAGGCGATCCTATTGTCGTTGCAAAGGATGAGGCGCCACGTGAAGATACAACGATTGAAAAGTTAGCAAAGTTAAAACCTGTATTTGATAAGACAGCGACGGTGACAGCTGGTAATGCGCCGGGACTAAACGATGGTGGTGCCGCACTTGTATTAATGAGCGAAGACAGAGCGAAGCAAGAAGGAAGAAAGCCATTAGCGACAATTTTGGCGCATACAGCAATTGCAGTGGAATCTAAAGATTTCCCAAGAACTCCAGGTTATGCAATTAACGCATTGCTTGAAAAAACAGGAAAGACAATTGAAGACATTGATTTATTCGAGATTAATGAAGCCTTT
>JAPDDQ010000257.1 GCA_027587225.1 Solirubrobacter taibaiensis | reverse complement strand
AACAAATCCAAAACGCGCAAAAATTTGGTGGCGAAGTTATTCCAAATGGAATTGAAACTATTTCATTCGATCCAACAAAAGGAACATATGAATTAGCTGTTAAAAAAGGCGATGAAGTGAAAAAGTGTCAGCTTCTATTTAAATACAATGATCCGACTGCGAAACAAGGTGTAACAGAAGCAGAAATGCAAAAGAAAATCGCACAAAAAGAAGTAACGTTGCTCCAAAAACAAATTGATGCAGCGAAACAAAAATTACAAAAAGATAAAAATGCAGGCCTTCCCGCTGAAGCATTAAAAGCATCAGAAGCTGAAGTTGGGCAATTAGAATCACAACTTGAAATGAAAAAGTTTGAAGTTGAAAAAGCTGATGAAATGATTAAAGCAGCAAAAGAGAAAGTAAACAATCTTTCTGTAACAAGTCCTGCTGATGGCGTAATTGATGATATCGTAAAAACTGCTGACGAAAAAACAGGTATGAGCGGAATTACTCTTCGTCACGCTGGTCAATTTAAAGTAAAAGGTCAAATTTCTGCATATGAGCTTGCTAGTATGAAAGTTGGGCAAGAAGTAACTGTTTCATCAAAAACTGTCGCTGGTAAGACTTGGACAGGAAAAGTAACAGAAATCGGTTCTACACCATTAAAGAGCATGGATGAAAATAAAACTGTTTCTAACTATCAATTCACTGTCACATTAGATAATAGTGACGAATTACAAAACGGCTTCCACGTTTACGTAACAAGTAAATCTGGCGAAGCAACTGGTACAATTGTTCCGAAAAGCAGTATCGTGAAAAAAGGTGACAAAAAT
>JAPDDQ010000256.1 GCA_027587225.1 Solirubrobacter taibaiensis | reverse complement strand
CTTACAACTTCTACAACCCTTTTTACTTCTAATTGTACATCACCAATCATCGTTGTGATTTCTCCGGTTGCCTCTTTTGATTGTTCCGCTAATTTCCGAACCTCTTCAGCAACAACCGCAAATCCCTTACCTTGCTCACCTGCACGGGCAGCTTCAATCGATGCATTTAAAGCAAGTAAATTTGTTTGATCCGAAATGCCTTTTATAAGCTCAACAACATTTTGAATCGATCCAACTCTTTGTTCTAACTTATCCGATGCTTCTTCTGTATGAACAACAATCGAAGATGATTGTCCCCTCGTACGGATTAAATTCCTCATTGTATTTAATCCTTGCTTAGATGCCTCTTCCGCTTTGCCAGCCACTCCTTTTATTTCACCAACGGAGCTATTCATTTGTTCTACTGACTCCGCCATATTCTCGAGCTGAGCTGAAACTTCATCCACACTATTCGCAAGAGTAGAAGCTCCTCCGCTCACATCATCCATCGCTCCTGAAACTTCTCTACTAGCCGCTACTGTTTCGTTCGTTAAATAATGTAAACTATTCGTTGATTGTTGCACCGTTGATACGCTGTTTTTAATTTTACTTACCATTTCATTCATTTGTTCAACCATATCATTAAAGTGCTTAGTCAACTCTCCAACTTCATCTTTACTTGTCACTTTCATTCGCAGCGTTAAATCGCCTTCTGCTACTTTTTGAACGTGATTCTTTAATAGTTGCAGTGGTCTTGCTAATCTTCTTGAGAATAAGTAGGAAGCTACGATTCCAACTAATAAACTAATACATGCCATTATAATAACTGTATTT
>JAPDDQ010000255.1 GCA_027587225.1 Solirubrobacter taibaiensis | reverse complement strand
AGGTCTTCACGGAAGAAGCCGTACTTCTCAAATACTTCTAATAGACCGTCATATAACGTTTTCCCTTGTGATTTGTAGTATGCAGCTACTTCACATGCAAATAGAACAGATTGTACTGCATCTTTATCACGGCAGAATGGGCGGATTAAATAACCATAGCTTTCCTCATAACCGAATTGGAATTCATATTGTCCGCTTTCTTCATACTGCCTAATTTTCTCACCGATAAATTTAAATCCAGTTAACGTATCAACTGTATCTAAACCGTATGCTTTCGCAATTGTACGGCCAATCTCAGACGTTACGATTGTTTTTAATACGACACCGTTCTCCGGAAGCGTTCCGTTTTCTTTCTTTTGAGATAGTAAGTAATCAAGCATTAATGCACCTGTTTGGTTTCCTGTTAATACTTGGAACTCACCACTATGATTACGCACTGCTACACCTAGACGATCTGCGTCAGGGTCAGTTGCGATTAATACATCTGCGCCTACCTTTTCACCGTCACGAATGGCATACTCAAACGCTGCGTGCTCTTCTGGGTTCGGTGATTTTACTGTAGAGAAGTTTGGATCTGGTAACTCTTGCTCTTTTACAACTGTTACATCTGTAAATCCAACTTCTTTTAAACCACGGCGTACAGAAATATTTGATGTTCCGTGCAATGGTGTAAAGACGATTTTTAAGTCTTTGCCGACCTTTTGCACCATTTCTTTATTAATGATGACATTGTTCAATTCTGCAGCATATGCATCATCTACTTGTTGTCCAATAATATGTAATAAACCCTCATCTTTTAATTTCTCTCCATCA
>JAPDDQ010000254.1 GCA_027587225.1 Solirubrobacter taibaiensis | reverse complement strand
CAAACTGAAAGTGAATTTCCTTCTCTGCTCCCCACTGCGTACGAAGATTACTTAAAGAACCGTCATACATAATATTCCCTTCATCCAGCATGATAACGCGCTCACATAAAGCTTCAATATCAGTAATATCGTGTGTTGTTAATAAAATTGTTGTTTTATAACGTTCATTCATTTCTTTTAAAAATTCACGTATTTTCAATTTCACAAGTACATCTAACCCAATTGTTGGCTCATCTAAAAATAATAACGGTGGATTATGAATTAAGGCTGCCGCTAATTCACAACGCATCCTTTGACCAAGAGATAATTTTCGAACTGGTTTATCTAATAAAGGCCCTATATCTAACGTTTCAATTACGTGCTCCATATGCTCCTTATACTGAGCGTCTGATACACCATACACTTTCTTTAATAAACGAAACGATTCTTGTACTGCAATATCCCACCAAAGTTGCGAACGCTGTCCAAAAACAACACCAATTGTTCTTACAAATTCTTCTCTTTGTTTATGTGGGTTCATTCCATTTACTGTGATTTGCCCTGATGTCGGAGTTAAAATCCCCGTAAGCATTTTAATTGTTGTTGATTTACCAGCACCGTTCTCACCGATATAACCAACCATTTCACCTTGCTTTACAGTAAAAGATACATCATTTACTGCTGGTACTATTTTATAATTACGATTTAATAAATCGCGAAATGCACCCTTTAAGCCCGGACGACTTGAATAGGCTGTAAACTCTTTACGTAACCCTTGTACCTCAATTACCGATTTCATAATCG
This sequence comes from Solirubrobacter taibaiensis, assembly GCA_027587225.1. GTDB lineage: Bacteria > Actinomycetota > Thermoleophilia > Solirubrobacterales > Solirubrobacteraceae > Solirubrobacter > Solirubrobacter taibaiensis. The sequence continues at coordinate 32 of JAPDDQ010000254.1, read as the reverse complement.
GACCCCCCTCCTAAATGTCACAACGAATAGTT
>JAPDDQ010000253.1 GCA_027587225.1 Solirubrobacter taibaiensis | reverse complement strand
ACTCTCAAACAATCTATATTTTGGAAATATAAAATAAGGAATAAAAAATAGCATCCTCTTATAAGAAAGAGGATGCTATTTGAATATTTCATAATTGAAAAGGCTATACTACAATTAGTCTTCGCGTTTTTTCACTTTTTTATAAAAGGAAATGATTGGTTTGTAGCGTTCATGTACAAGCCCGATTATTTCAGCGATGATTTCTGTGAAGAAAATCAAAGCGAAAAGAAGAATAATGGATAACCATAACGTTGCAGTAGTAAAAATAATAGCATTTACACTAAAGAAAATACCGAATGCGTATATAATTAGTACCGTTTTGCGATGAGAGAATCCCATTGCAAGTAAGCGGTGATGTAAATGCGATTTATCTGGTGCTGAAATAGGTTTTTTATTTACGATACGACGGATGATTGCAAATATCGTATCAAATATAGGTACACCTAAAATGATAATTGGAACGATAAAACTGAATAACGTTACACTTTTGTATAATCCAAGTAACGATATAACAGAAATACAGTATCCTAAAAATAGTGCTCCTGTATCTCCCATGAAAATTTTTGCTGGATGGAAGTTGTAGAATAAAAATCCAATTGTACTTGCTAATATAATTAATGCAAGTGGCAAGATAATAGCTGTTCCAGTACCCCATGGGCTAGTGAAGGCCATATATGCTAGCGTTGCAAGTACGATAGATGAAATCCCAGCAGATAATCCATCTAAGCCGTCAATTAAGTTGATTGCATTCGTAATACCTACAAGCCAAAATACTGTAATTGGATAAGCAAGCCATCCAAGTTCAGTATCCCCAA
>JAPDDQ010000252.1 GCA_027587225.1 Solirubrobacter taibaiensis | reverse complement strand
TGGCTCTACGCGACCTACTGTAGCTGCGTGACCTGCCATTACATCATCTTCATCGATTAAAAGAATTGGGTTTGCATCACCGCGAGCTTTTTCATCTAACATAAGAACGCGAGAAGATTGTTGTGCATTTGATTTAGATGCACCGTGTTCAATCTTACCAATTCCGTTAAAGATAGATGTTGCACTATCTTTTTGGACACCGTGTTTTAAAATCCAACCTTCAGAGTGTTTACCGAAGTGAACAACTTTAGTTGTAAAGTTTTGTGTTTGGTTACCACGGCCAATTGTTACTGTTTTCGTATCAGCATATGAACCGTCGCCCATTAAGTTCGTAACATTCTCTGAAATTGTGTTTCCGTCATTCATAAGGCCTAGAGCCCAATCAATACGGCCGTCGCGTCCTACAACGCCGCGGCGGTTAACGTAAGTTGTTACGTCTTTTGCTAATAGATCAACCGCACCGAATTTCACTTGTGCGCCTTGTTCCACGATTACTTCTGCTACGATATTTGCAATACCTTTAGCATTTTCATTTGCAACGTAGTTTTCTACATAAGTTGCAGTACTGTTCGCATCAGCTACGAATAATACGTGGTTATATACGTTAGCTTCTTCGCCGTCTACTAAGAATACAGCTTGAAGTGGAGTTTCAAGAACAACGTTTTTCGGAACATATACGAATGCACCGCCGTTGATTAATGCAGCATGAAGTGCAGTTAGACGATGCTCGTCTACTTTCACGCCGTCTTTCATTAAGTACTTTTGTACTAGTTCAGCGTGCTCAGTTGCTGCTGTTACGATGTCTGTGAAAATAACACC
>JAPDDQ010000023.1 GCA_027587225.1 Solirubrobacter taibaiensis | reverse complement strand
GCCAACGCGAGTCGCCGGACCGGCGCAGGCCGCCGCGCCGCCCGCCGACGCGGCGCCCCCGCAGGGCGACTCGTGGCGCGACGCCGCCGAGCCTCCTCACCCCGCGGACTCGCTCCTCGACGCCGCCGGCCCTCCACCCCCGCGCGCGCCTCGCGCGGCCATCGACGCGACCCCCGACGGGCTGCTCTCCCTCGTCGGGCTCTCGAGTTTCCGGCCCGGCCAGCGCGAGGCGGTGCAGGCCGCGCTCGACGGGCGCGACGCGCTCGTGGTGATGCCGACCGGCGGCGGCAAGAGCCTCTGTTACCAGCTGCCCGCGCTCGCGACGACCGACCTGACCGTCGTGGTGTCCCCGCTGATCGCGCTCATGCGCGACCAGTGCCAGCGGCTCACGGACCTCGGCCACCCGGCGGTGATGCTCGCGTCGGGCGAGGACAACCAGACCGCGCTCAGCGACATCCGCAACGGGAACGCCCAAGTGGCGTTCGCGGCGCCCGAGCGGTTCGCGAGCCCGGCCTTCCGGCAGGCGATCGCCGCGCGCCAACTCGCGCTCTTCGTGGTGGACGAGGCCCACTGCGTGTCGGAGTGGGGCCACGATTTCCGCCCGGACTACCTGCGCCTCGCGGCGATCATTCAGGAGCTTGGGCACCCGCCAACGATGGCCTGCACCGCCACGGCGACGCCGAAGGTGGCCGAGGAGATCGTCGCGCGACTGGGCCTTAGAGAACCGGAGCGCGTCCGCTCCGGCTTCGACCGCCCGAACCTCTCCTTCGACGTCCTCCCGTTCGACGGCGAGGGCTCGGTCGCCCGCAAGCGCGCCACGCTCCAAGCGGGCGTGCAGATGCCGGAGAACCGCCCCGCCGTCGTCTACTGCGGCACGCGCAAGTCGACGGAAGAGATCGCGGCGATGCTCAACGCGCCCGCCTACCACGCGGGCATGCCGTCCGAGGCGCGCACCCGCGTCCAGAACGAGTTCATGAGCGGGCAGACCGACGTCGTCGTGGCCACGAACGCGTTCGGCATGGGCGTCGACAAGGCGGACGTCCGCTCCGTCTGGCACTGGGCGCTGCCGAGCAGCCTCGAGGCCTACTACCAGGAGGCGGGCCGCGCCGGCCGTGACGGCCAGCCCGGAAGAGCCGTCCTGCTCGCGAGCAGAAGCGACCTCGGCCGGCTCGTGCGCTTCATCCAGGAGGCCGAGGTCTCCGTCGAACAGGTCGTCAATCTGATCAACCGGCTCCGCGCCCAGGGCGACATCGAGATGGACCCGGGACAGGACCGCGACCGCATCCTGCTCGCCGTCGCCGAGCGCGCCGGCGCGCTCCAGCTCTCGCCGGGCCAGGGCGGGCGCGTCCACATCACCCTGAGCCAGCGCGGCATCGACCGCGGCCGGATCGCCGAGCTGTGCCGCGCCGCCAAGGACCGCCGCTGGCAGTCCTACCGCTCGATCGAGCACTACGCCGCCACCGGCGACCGCTGCAGAAGACGCCAGCTCCTGGACCACTTCGGCGACCCGACGCCCGGCGCGCCCGAAGGCCGCTGCTGCGACGTCCACGACCCGCCGGATTGGCTCCCACCGATCACGGCGGGCAAGGCCAAGACCAGGAAGATCGTCACCGAGGACGACGGCCCGCCCGTCTCAGACAGCGAGCTGCAGACCCTCAAGGACTGGCGCAAGGACCGCGCCGACGGCAAGCCCGCCTACACGGTCGCGACCGACGCCACCCTGCGCGAGGTGATCCGCCAGCAACCGCGCACGCCGGACGACCTCCTCGCGATCAAGGGCATCGGCCCGTCCTTCGTGGACAAGCACGCCGACTCGCTGCTGGAGCTGCTGGCTCAGTAACCGTCCGGGTGGGCGGAATGCCACGCCCACGCGTCCCGGATCATGTCTTCGAGCGTCTTCTCGGGCGCCCACCCGAGCCCGACGCGCGCCCGCGCGTTCGAGGCCACCAGCCGCGGGGGATCGCCGGCACGGCGCTCCTGCTCGACCGCGACGATCTCGCGCCCCGTCACCGTGCGCGCCGTCTCGATCACCTGCCGCACCGAATAGCCGGTCTCGGACCCGAGGTTGTAGATCGCGTGCGAGCCCTCGACCGCCTTGTCCACCGCCAGCGCATGCGCGACCGCGAGGTCGTCCACGTGGATGTAGTCGCGCACCGCGGTGCCGTCCTCGGTCGGATAGTCCGTGCCGAAGATGCCGATGCTCTCGCGCGTGCCGGCGGCGGCCTGCAGGACCAGCGGGATCAGGTGCGTCTCGGGCGTGTGGTCCTCGCCCAGCGCGCCGCTCGCGCCCGCCACGTTGAAGTACCGCAGCGAGACGGCCGCGATCCCGTGCGCGCGTGCCTCGTCGGTGAGCATCCGGTCGATCGCGAGCTTCGTGTTCCCGTACGTGTTCACCGGGACGTTGGGCGTGTCCTCGGTGATGAGCTCGACGTCGGGCTCGCCGTAGGTCGCCGCGGTGGAGGAGAACACGATGCGGCGCACGTCGGCCGCACGCATCGCGTCGAGCAGGTTCAGCGCGCCGAGCACGTTCCCGCGCCAGTACTTCTCCGGCACCTCCTGGGACTCACCCACGAGCGAGAGCGCGGCGAAGTGCAGCACGCCGTCGAACCCGCGCGCGACCGCCTCGTTCACCGCCTCGGCGTCGAGCAGGTCGACCTGGACGAAGTCGGCTCCCTCGGGCACCGCGCCGCGATGACCCTTGTAGAGCGAGTCCAACACGGTGACGTCGTCCCCGCGCGCGACGAGATGCTGCGCGACGATCGAACCGATGTAGCCGGCACCGCCGGTGACGAGTAGACGCATTCCGGGCGAGGTTAGCTAGGCAGCCGCGATGACCTCCAGCTCCACCAGCCAGCGCTCGTCCAGCGTTTCCACCACGATCGCCGTCGTGGGGACGCGGCGCCCGCCCAACGCCGCCAGGCGCGCCGCCGCGTTCTCCTCGGCAGAGTCGGTCGAGCGCAGGTAGCTGGTGACGCGCACGATGTGGTCGACGGTCATCTCCGCCTGCGCGAGGATGTCCCGGATGTTCGCCCACACGAGCGCCAGCTGGTCGGCGAGGGTCTCTCCCGGCTCCCCGCGCTCGTCCAGCCCCATCGTCCCGGCGAGGAACAACCAGCGTGTGGGTGCAGGCACTTCAACGGAATGGGCGTAGTCGGTTCCTGAGGCGTACATGTGCCCATCGTTGCGGCACGCATCGGCTCTGCGCAATGATTGACACGTCATGGCGATTCTTGACGACAAAGATTGCGCGCTCCTGGCAATCCTGCAGGAAGAAGGCGACCTCCCGAACCTCGAGCTGGCCCGTCGCGTCGGCCTTTCACCCGCGGCCACCTCGCGCCGCGTCAACCGTCTGAGAGCCGAGGGCGTCATCGAGGCGATCCGCGCCGTGGTCGCCCCCGAAGCCGTCGGCCTGGTGCTCGAGGCCTTCGTGCTCGTGACGCTCGCCGACCACAGCGCGGAGGCCGACGCGCGCTTCGCCCGCGGCGTCGCGCAGATGCCCGGAGTCCTCCGAGCGGACTCGATCTCCGGCGACCAGGACGCGCTCCTGCACGTCGCCGCCGCCACACCGCAGGACCTGCACCGGCTCGTGCTCGCCCTCAAGCGCACGGGCGCGTCACGAGCCCTCACCATGCTGCGCCTGCAAGCGATCAAGCCTCCCGCGCCGGTCCCTATCGTGTGACGGCATGAAGCTCGCCGCGTTGGCGATCGCCGGGTGCCCGATCTTCCCGGCGAGCAGCCCGTGGAACCAGCGCGTCGACGACGCCCCGGTCCATCCGCGCTCGACCGCGATGGTCCAGGCCATCAGCGCCGCCGACACCGTCCATCCGGACTTCGGCAGCGGCACTTACGAAGGCCGCCCGATCGGTATCCCGTTCCAGGTCGTCGCCAAGACGCAGAAGCGATCGCGCGTCACCTTCGAATACGCGGACGAATCGGACAAGGGCCCGTATCCGATCCCGGCCAAGCCGAAGATCGAGGGCGGCGGCGACCGCCACCTGCTGCTCGTGCAACGCGGCAGCTGCCGCCTGTTCGAGCTCTTCGCCGCCGAGCAACGCGGCAGGGCCTGGCACGCGGGCAGCGGCGCGATCTTCAACCTGCGCTCGAACAAGCTTCGCCCGAAGGGCTGGACGAGCGCCGATGCCGCCGGCCTGCCGATCCTGCCCGGCCTGGCCCGCTACGACGAGGTTGAGCGCGGCGAGATCAAGCACGCGCTGCGCTTCACGGTCTCCCGCACCCGCAACGCGTTCGTCTTCCCCGCCCGCCACTTCGCGTCCGACCTCACCGACCCGGACCTCCCCGCCATGGGCCAGCGCTTCCGCCTCAAGGCGAGCGTGAAGATCGACGACCTGCCGGGCCGGGCGCGCGTGATCGCCACCGCGCTCAAGCGCTACGGGATGCTCGTGGCCGACAACGGCTCGAACTGGTTCATCAGCGGCGCGCCCGACGCGGGCTGGGACAACGACGCGCTGCGCGCGCTCAAGCGCCTGCGGGGCGCTGACTTCGAAGCTGTTCGGTGAACTTCACGATCCGCCGGGCGCGGGTCTCGGGCCGCTTGGCGTCGTGGAGCTGGAACAGGATCGAGTAGCGGTCCTGGCTCTTGAGCCCCGCGAATACGTCCGTCACGCCCGCAGCCTCCATCGCCTCCACCAGGTCCGGCGGGACCTCGATCTTCGACGCCGGTGCGTACGCGGCGTCCCAGCGGCCGTCGGCCTTCGCGGCGTCGATCTGGGCCTGTCCCGCGGGCCGCATCCGCCCCGCCTCGATCAGCTCGCCGCACCGCCCGACGTTGATCTGCGACCACTTCGACCGTACCCGCCGCGGCGTGAACTTCTGCAGGTAGTGCGTGTCGTCGAGACCCTTGCGCTGGCCGTCGATCCAGCCGAAGCACAACGCAACTTCGATCGCTTCGACGAAGTCGACCGTTGGTAGTCCTGTGCCCTTCTTCGGGAACCTGACCCAGACGCCGTCGCAGTCCGCGTGCTCGGCCTCCAGCCAGCCCTCCCACTCCGCGCGGGAGGCGAATGCGCGTTCGTCCATGCGCGGCGGATCGTACACTCGAAGGGCGATGTCCCTGCGCCTGATCACGGCCTTGGTGGCCGCGCTGGCGCTCTGGCCCGCCGCCGCCTCCGCCCAGAATCCCACTTCGACGCCCGGCCCGCCCAATAGCGCGTCCGACGCCGTGAAGCTGATCTACGAGGACTACCGGCGCGACGGGAAGGTCGCCGTCTGCGACCACGAGCGGGCGGATCTGGAGAACGCGCTGGACACGATCGAGCCGGACTTCGACACCGACTACCCCGACTTCCGCGAGGCGCTCGAAGCCGGTGTCACGCGCCACGACGACGGGCGCTGCGAAGCCGACGCGACACCCACGGCGACCGCCACGGCGACCGCGACGGCCTCCCCGACCGCCACCGCGGACGACGGCACGCTGCCGCCGCCCGAGGACGACGGCGGCACTGATGACGGAGCGCTCCCGCCGCCGGACGACGGCACCACGACACCCCCGCCGGACGACGGCATCCTGCCCACGGACGAGAACGACCCGTTCGCCGCCACGCCGACCCCGGCCCCCAGCGCCGTGCCGCCGGCCGCCCAGGCCACGGTCCCGCCCGCCGCAGCCGCGGTCCCGACGCCCGCGTCGGTCTCCACGTCGGCCGACCGCAGCCAGCTGCTCCTCCCGGGCTTGCTGGTTGCGCTTGCAATTGTTGGCGCCCTCGCGCTCATCTTCTTCGGACGCCGCTCGCCGGCCTGGCGTGAGGCCACATTCCGCACCCGCGCAACGTGGGCGGATTTCACCGACTGGCTGCGGCTAGGGCGATGACGGTTTAAACCGCACTGAGCGGGCATTCTACGGCTGCCCGTACCCCCTTCCGCGGTACAATTTCTCTGCAAACGCAGGATTTTCGCTCCCTCTGTCGTACAGGCCGCGCGCACTGGTTTCCGTCCGGCCTCGGGTGCATCATCCACCGCCCGCAAGATTTAAAGTCCCTGCCCGAGGGAGATGGAAAGCACCATGGAAAAGACGTCGCCGCAAACCACGCTCACGCAACCGTCTCGTGCCCCTGAGGCGCTGAGCGTGCGTCGGCTGTTCACGCGGCCTGGCGTGCACCCCTACGACGCGGTGGAGTGGGAGCTCCGCACCGCCGCTGTCGGCTCGTTCCGCCAGGACGACGTCGAGTTCCCGAAGTCGTGGTCGCAGAACTCCACCAACATCGTCGCCCAGAAGTACTTCCGCGGCCAGCTGAACTCGCCGACGCGTGAGCGCTCGGTCAAGCAGATGATCAACCGCGTGTCGGGCACCATCGCCGACTGGGGTCGTGAGCGCGGCTACTTCGCCTCCGAGGAGGACGGCGACGCGTTCGAGAACGAGCTGACGCACATCCTGCTGCACCAGATCGCGGCGTTCAACTCGCCGGTCTGGTTCAACGTGGGCTTCGAGGAGTCCCCGCAGTGCTCGGCCTGCTTCATCTTGTCGGTGGACGACACGATGGAGTCGATCCTGGACTGGAACACGCGCGAGGGCCGGATCTTCCGCGGCGGCTCGGGCTCCGGCATCAACCTGTCGAACATCCGTGGCTCGATGGAGCCGCTGGCCAAGGGCGGCACCGCCTCCGGGCCGGTCTCCTTCATGCGCGGCGCCGACTCCTGGGCCGGCACGATCAAGTCCGGCGGCAAGACGCGCCGCGCGGCCAAGATGGTCGTGCTGGACGTCGACCACCCGGACATCCGCGAGTTCATCTGGTGCAAGGCCAAGGAAGAGGACAAGGCCGCCGCGCTGCGCGACGCCGGGTTCGACATGTCGATCGACGGCGACGGCTTCCACTCGATCCAGTACCAGAACGCCAACAACTCGGTCCGCGTCACGGACGAGTTCATGCAGGCCGTCGAGGACGACGCCGACTGGCACCTGATCGCGCGCACCACGGGCGAGCCCGTCGGTGAGCCGGTCCGTGCGCGTGAGCTCATGCGCGAGATCGCCGAGGCCGCGTGGCGCTGCGCCGACCCGGGCGTCCAGTACGACACGACGATCAACCAGTGGCACACGTCCCCGAACTCGGGCCGCATCAACGCGTCCAACCCGTGCTCGGAGTACATGCACGTGGACGACTCGGCGTGCAACCTGGCCTCGCTGAACCTGATGAAGTTCCGCCGCCCGGACGGCACGTTCGACACGGACGCCTTCCAGCACGCCGTGGACATCGTGTTCCTGGCGCAGGAGATCGTCGTCTCGCCGTCGAGCTACCCCACCGAGGAGATCGGCAAGAACGCGCGTGCGTTCCGCCAGCTCGGCCTGGGCTACGCCAACCTCGGCGCGTTCCTGATGGCCAACGGCGTGGCGTACGACTCCGACGAGGGTCGCGGCGCCGCCGCCGCCATCACGGCGCTGATGACCGGCCGCGCGTACGCGCAGTCGGCCAAGATCGCCGCGGCGATGGGCCCGTACGACCACTACGCGCTGAACCGCGAGGCGCACAACAACGTCATGCGCATGCACCGTGACGCGTCCTACCACGTGCCGGACAGCGCGGTGAAGGACACGCCGCTGCTCACCGCCGCGCGCGAGACGTGGAACGACGCCGTCGCGCTCGGCGAGCTGTACGGCTACCGCAACGCGCAGGCCACGGTGCTCGCGCCCACGGGCACGATCTCGTTCCTGATGGACTGCGACACGACGGGCATCGAGCCGGACTTCTCGCTCGTGAAGTACAAGGAGCTCGTCGGCGGGGGCAACATGATCATCGCCAACCGCACGGTGCCGATGGCGCTGCGCACGCTGGGCTACGGCGAGGTCGCGATCGAGCAGATCGAGGCCTACGTCGCCGAGCACGGCACGATCGTCGGCGCCCCGGGCCTCGCGGCCGAGCACCTCGAGGTGTTCGACGTGGCCGTCGGCCAGCGCGCGATCTCCGCCTCCGGCCACGTGAAGATGATGGGCGCGGTCCAGCCGTTCCTCTCGGGCGCGATCTCCAAGACGGTCAACATGCCGCAGGACTCGACGGTGGAGGACATCGCCGAGGCCTACATCAACGCGTGGAAGCTCGGCGTCAAGGCGCTGGCCATCTACCGCGACGGCTCCAAGACCGCCCAGGCGCTGCGCACCGACGCGCAGGACACGAAGGCGCTCCCGGCCAAGGCCGTGGAGGCTGTCGAGGCCGGCGAGGAGATCTTCACGCAGTCCGAGGTCGACGACCTGATGGCGACCGCCATCAAGAAGGCCGTGGACAAGGCGCTCGCCCGCGAGGACGAGCCGCTGCGCAAGCGCATGCCGCGCGAGCGCAAGTCGCTCACGCACAAGTTCTCGCTCGGCGGCCACGAGGGCTACATCACGGCCGGCATGTACGAGGACGGCTCGGTCGGCGAGATCTTCCTGACCGACATCGGCAAGGAGGGCTCCACCCTCCGCGGCATGATGAACTCGTTCGCGACGGCGATCTCGATCTCGCTCCAGTACGGCGTGCCGCTGGAGACCCTCGTGCGCAAGTTCGCCTACATGCGCTTCGAGCCGGAAGGGATCACCACCAACCCGGAGATCCCGTTCGCGAAGTCGATGCCGGACTACATCATGCGCTGGCTCGCCTCCCGCTGGCTGGACGCGGACACGCAAGAAGAGCTCGGCATCATGACCGCCGACGTCCGCGCGAAGTCGATCGCACAGAACACCCTGCCGTCGAGCGACACCGCCGGCCCGGCCAACGGCAACGGCGCCCCCAAGGCGCTCGCGGCCCCGGCCCCGGCACCCGCGGCGGCGAAGCCGGCCACCTCGGCGCTGACCGACACCCCGCCGGTCGTCCCGGTCCGCATGGTCGGCCTGGACCTCGGCCCGGCCTGCAACAACTGCGGCGGCATGATGCAGCGCACCGGCTCTTGCTACACGTGCTCGAGCTGCGGCAACAACACCGGCTGCGGCTGATAGGCATCTTCACGGCCATGCGCGCCGTTACACGGCGGCGCGCATGAGCTTCAGAACGACGTGAACGAAGGGCTGCCTGTAGGCAGCCCTTCGTCGTCGTCAGGGTCCGGGGGTGAACGAGCGCAGCGAAGGGTCGTCCGCGAAGTGCTCGGCGAAGCGGTTGGCCAGGATGCGGGCGTCGAGGTAGCCGCGGAGTCGCTCGGGGATGTTCGCGGCGGACTGCACCTCCTTCGTCTGCAGGCTGAACAGTCCGCCGCGCTCCTCGTAGCCGTAGACCCGGACGGCCATGCCGCGGTCGTACTCCTTGGCGGCGCGGTCGACCACGGCTTGCGTGAGCGCGCCCTTGGCGGACGCCGAGCTGAGGGTCTGCACGGCACCGAAGTACGTCGCCACACGGCCGCCAACGTACTCGGCGGCCGCCTCCTGCAGCACGCGCGCCGGGTCCTCACTGGCTGAGCCGTCCTGCATCGGCGAGCCCGTGTACGCGGTGCGCGCCTCGGCCAGGATCGCCTCGAGATCCGCGTCCTTGCGGTGGAAGTACATGAAGGCGTGGGTGAGCTCGTGGAAGAGCGCCTCGGGGTTCGCGCCGACGATCGGCGGGCCGTCGAGCGTCGTCTGCTCCACACCGGACAGGTACCGCTCCGACAACTCGACGTCATCGTTGAGGAGCCCGGGCTGGAAGGACGGCTGCGGCCCGCCCTTGACGAAGCGCAGCTGATCGACGATGCCGTCGAGCGCGTCCGTGGGGAGCCCCAGCGCCTTCAGGTGCGCCAGCGCGCCGTGGATCCGGGTGTGGTCGAACCCGGGCGGCGGTGGCAGCACGTTGCGCGCGAGCGTCCGCGCGGTGGCGACGTTGCCCGCCGTGCGCTGCAGCGCCAGCACGCGCTCCGCACTGCCCCACCGCGCGACGCTACGCGTCTCCGGCCGCGGCCGGCGTTCCGCCGCACGTTCCGCCCGGTCCCTCATACGAGACAGGACGTACGCTCCGACGAAATGCTTCCCGCGCGCTGCGGTTCGCCTGGACCCTAGAGCGCGGCGAGCTCCTTGGGTGAGAGCTCGTCGAGGCCGAGCGTCTTCAGCGTCCTGACGCCCTCGGCGCGGAAGTCGCGAGCCAGCACGACGGAGGTGACCGTGATCAGCGAGTCGATCACGGGAGTGGGGACGCTCAGGCGCGCGGCGAGGTCGGCGAGGAAGACCAGCGAGTAGCCGACGTCCTCGGTCAGGTAGCGGTGGTCGAGCTGGCTCTGCGCCTTGATGCCGAGGAACCCGGGCGCGGTGCTGTAGGCGGTCGAGTAGTTGTGCTCGCGCATGTAGCCCTGGCGGATGCCGATCTCGGGCTCGGACAGGATGGACACGCCGAGGGCAGCGGCGATCGCGAGGCGCTCGTTGTCGACCGCCTCGATCATCCGGCCGACGGACTCCGTGACGCCCTCCTCGTAGAACAGGAAGTCGCCGTGAGTGCGCTCGAGCAGGCCGGCGTTGAGCAGCGTCACCGCGGGGTGGATCACGGGGTTGCCGTTCTGAAGCGTGGTCTGGAAGACGCTCTCGGCCTTCTCGACGGCGGGCCAGACGTCCTTGACGAGGTCGTACAGCCGGTCGGTGCCGCTGCGCGGCAGCGCGGCGAGGTACACGTCGGTGGCCAGCTTGAGGAAGACGTTGATCACGCCCGGCTCGGTCACCCGCACCGCGTACGGCAGCGTGCTGGTCTCGCCCACGATGACGCGCTCATCGTCGAGGTCGAGCCCGGCCCCGCGCTTGAAGGCGATCGCCCCGGCACAGGATCCCGGGCAGACCAGCACGGACTTCACCTCGGTCAGATACGACGCGGCGGCTTTGGCGTGCGGCTCGATCCCGTAGGTCGGTGCCACGAGCACCACGAGCTCGGCGCCCTCCAAAGCCTCCCCGTGGTCGTGCCCGGAGTACCGGATCGGCGCGAAGCCTTCGAGGTCGCCGCTGGCGTAGATCCCGCCCGCCTCGTTGACCGCGACCACGTTCGTCCCGAACTGGGGCGTCGCGCACAGCGACACCTCGTGTCCGTGCTGAGCGAAGTCGAACGCCGCCGCGACGCCACCGTTGCCCGCTCCCAGAATCGCGACCCGCATTCCGAACCTCCCCGAAGTGAACCGCCCACCCTACGACGCCGTGGCGCGGGCCCGCCTCACGCTCGACGTCGTGACCGTCGGCCCGCTCCAACGTGCCTCCCGGCGACAGGCGGTGCGCCCGCGGTGACCCCACGCACCTGAAACCAGCCCGCTGATGCTCTAGTCCGCGGCCTTGAAGGCATTCGGCCGCGTTGGAATAGTCGAGGCCATGCCTTTGAGGAGCGCGAAGCGGCGCCGCGAGGATGAGCACGAACCCGCGGGAACGGAGGAGCCCGCGCCGCCGACGGAGGTGCAGCGCGTGCTGGCCATGCAGCAGACGGCGGGCAACCAGGCCGTGGCCGCGACGCTCCAGCGCAAGGTCAAGATCGGCGACCAGAAGCCGCCGACCGTCAGCCACAAGGCGAAGGTTCCGGCCGTCCCGGACGACATCCGGGACGCCTACGACGCGGAGGTGCTGGCCCAGATCACGGCCCGCGCGCAGGAGTGGGTGGTCCACAAGGACCTCAAGGGCGAATACGCCACGACCCTCGACTTCTACAAGGCCGTTGCCAAGGAGGTCGCACCCGGGGGCGCGCCCGAAGGTCCGTCCAAGCGCGGGCGCTGGGAGATCCTCAAGGCCGCCGTCCAGACCGACGGGAAGATCACGGCGGTGCCGTGGACGCGGTTCAACGACACGGAGGCGCCGGCGCTGGAGGCCGAGCTGCTCAACTGCCCCGTCCAGATCGCGGGCAGTGGCCGCTCAACCGCCGCGCACGGGAACAAGCACGGGAAGCTGCCGAAGCCGGTGGCGCTCGTCGACGGCAAGACGATCGACTTTCTCGAGCCGAAGGACCAGATGGACAAGACGCCCTACTTCGAGTTCCTGATCTCCGGCGGGCACAAGAAGAATTCGGGCGGGATCGAGCGCGGCATCATCGACATCGACGAGGACCGCGTCTTCATCACCGCCCATTACGACAAGGGCAGCCTCGCCGAACTGGTCGACGTGCCGGCCAGCGTCGTCGCCGACTGGAAGCAGAAGGTCACCACCTACCAGCAGAGCTGGGGCTAGCCGGCGGCTTCGACCCGGCCGGTGGAGAAGCCCTCGCCGGGGACGTAGCGCACCGGGACCGTGACCTGGCCGCCGTTGTCCAGCACGGCGCTGCATTCGATCTCCACGGCCGCGAGCTCCCAGTTGATCCGCGGCCGGACGGGGCAGGAGACGTCCTTGACCGGCTGCCCGTCGCCGACCGCCTCACGGACACGCTGCTCGGCGCCGGTGACGTCGAAGTCCCGGACGGCCTCCCGCAGCCGCTGGGCGTCGTCGACGCCGTCCTGGACCTGGTTGACACCGTCGCGGATCTCGGCCGCCTCCTCCCCACAGCCGGTGAGGGCGATGGCACAGAGGACGGCAGCGGTCAGGGCGAAGAGCTTCACGCCGTGCACCGTATGAGGTGAACATGAACCTAAGCTCTGCGCGCCCGGCGGGCGAAGGCGAGCAACTCGGCGCGTTCGGCGTCGGAGGCCTGGTCGTAGAGCGCCAGCAGCTCGTCGCGCCCCCGGTCCCAGACGGCGGCCGGCGTGGTGTCCCATTCCGTGCCCTCCGCCACCCGCCGCACCCACGGCCGCTCCGCGAGCAGCGCCTCGAACTCGGCGCGGTTCGAACCCAGCGCCGCGAGCATCACGTCCAGCTTGGCCTTCGACGGGGTCCTTCGTGGCGGATCCGCCTCGCACTGGGCGAGGTAGACGGCGGACAGCTGCCCGTCGGCGCGCACCACGACCTGGGCCCTCGAGAGTCCCGCCCGCGTCCGCAGATACCGCAGCGCGGCGGGGAGCTCGGGGTGCTCGTAGCGGTCGATCGGATAGCGGGCCAACGCGGCAGAACTATAGCATCATGTACTTGATGCTATAGTCGATCCCCTGATGCCTCGAATCGACGTTGAAGTCCGCGACGACACACTCAAGATCGGCCCGCGTTTCTCCGTCTCGTTCATGCGGACGCTGCGGATCCCCGACGACGGGCGCACCTACCCGCTACCGGCGGGCCTCGGCCGCTTCCCGGTCGCCCGCATCCAGGACCACCGCGACCGCGTGCCGGCGCAGTGGCGCGAGCACGGCGGCGTGATGATCCCCATGTACCAGCGCGAGGCGCTGTGGATGCGCTTCGACGGCGCCTACCACAAGCCGAACGCGGTCAAGGTCGGCGTCGGCAAGGTCGACGCGCTCACCGGCAAGCCGTTCACCATGGACCTGGACGGTCAAGAGCAGAACTACCTCGTGGCGCCGCAGCAGCCGTGGCTGGATGGCATCAACGCCGGTGACGGGATGATCCGCCAGTTCGTCGCGATGCCGCTCGGGCAGGGCTACACCGTCGAGGGCCAGGTCACCGGCGAGGAGCGCTTCGGCGGCATCCAGCTCGTGAGCTTCGAGCCCAAGCCGGACCGGTTCCCGGAGCCGCCGCCGATGGAGTACATGGAGAGCGTCGACGCGGTCGCCGCCGCCGCCCCCGCCTCCGCCGCGGGGTTCGGGGGCGCGCCGCGCGGGCGCGCCGCCACGGAGATGGGCCTCGGCGCCGGCGGCCGCATGGTCCAGAAGCTCTATCCGGACCCGTTCGGCATCGACGCGTGGGACACCGACGCGTTCGGCCGCTGCTTCGTGCACATCGTCAACAGCGAGACCTGGCGGGAGATCACCGGCGAGCCCGTGCCGCCGTCACCCGTCACGGCCGATGCCTACCAGGCGCACGGCTACCCGTGGTTCGGCCTCTACGACGAGCACTTGAAGGACCTCCCCGCGTCGAAGACGCTCGGCGCCGTCAAGAGCGTCGACGAGCTCGACCCGCACAAGGTCAACGACGGCGCGTGGTGATCAGAACGGGCACTCGTAGGCGTCCGGGCCGCACGCCACGACGTCCACGATCGTGAACATCGCGAAGATCAGATAGGCGCCGAGCGGACACAGCAGCACGAGGCACGCGACGGTGGCGATCCAGCCGCGGGCCTTGTGCCCGATGGCGTAGAAGGCCAGCACGGGGAGGACAGCGAAGACGACGGCGTAGAACAGGCCGGTGACGTAGTAGCCGGTCGGGACGTCGGGTTCGTGCACGCTGATCGCGAACGCCACGAATGCGGCGATCACCGCCGCGAGCCAGGCGATCAGCCGTTTGCTCCAGAAGGAGCGCTCCTGCTCGGCCTGGCCGGCGGCGGTGGACAGCGCGCCGATCACCATCCCGACGAGCCAGAAAAGCACCATTCGCGGAACCTACAGGGCACGCGACTACGGGTGCAGAACCTCCACGCGGTCGCGCTGGGTCACGAGGTCCCAGACGAGGTCGGCGAGCGCATCGGGCTCGACGACCGGGAACTCCGCGTCGCCCAGGTCCAGCGCGCCGGACGTCCACGCGGTGTGCGGGGCGCTGCGCGCGATCATCGCCCCGATGGCGAGTGTGCCGACGTAGACGCCCGTGCCCGCGAGCTCGCCGTTGAGGCTGTAGAGGTAGTTGCGGGTCGCGGACATGACGGGGCCCGGCCCGCTCAGCCCCGGTATCGGGTGCACGGCGCTCGAGCCGTGCCCGACCACGATCGCGCCGCTGCCGCGCTCGATCAGCTCGGGCAGGACGGCGTGGACGAGCTCGATCGGCGTCAGCGTGTACAGCTCCATGAGCGATCGGACCGTGTCCGCGCGTAGCTCCCGCGCCGGCACGAACCCGGTGTCACCGGCCGGCGCGTAGTAGAGCGTGTCGATCCGGCCGAAGCGCGCGCGGATCGCCTCGACGGCAGCGAGAGCGGCCGCCTGGTCGGTGAGGTCGGCGCTGAACGCCGCCGCCTCGATGCCGTCGCGGGACAGCTCCTCCACCAGCGTTTCGAGCGGAGCGAGGCGCCGGGCGACGAGCGCGACGCGGTAGCCCTCGCGGCCGAAACGACGCGCGACGGACGCGCCGAGAGCGGGCCCGGCACCGAACACGGCAATAACTTGAGACATGCCTCAACTTGTAGCAGAGAACTTGAGGCTATCCTCAACTTCGTGCTCCGTGCTGATGCCCAACGCAATCTCGACCGCGTCAAGGCCGCGGCGCTCGAAGTGTTCCGTGAGCGCGGCCTCGAGGCTCCGCTGGAGGAGATCGCTCGGCGGGCCGGGGTGAGCGTCGGGACGCTCTACAACCGCGTCGGCTCCCGCGAGGCACTGATCGACGCCGTCATCCCTGAGCTGGCGGGAGCGAACGTGGACGGCATCTCCCGCGCGGCCCTCGCGGTAGACGACCCGTGGCAACGCGTCGTCCAGTACTTCACCGGGCTGCTGGAGATGCAGATCGCCGATCCGGCGCTCAGCGACGCGATCGCCCGCAGCCATCCGGGCTCCCCCGAGCTGGCGGCGGTCTGCGACCGCGCGCTGGACGAGGGCGCGGGCCTGCTCGATGCGGCGCGATCGGGCGGTGGGGCGCCGTTCGGGCGCGACGATCTCGGCGCGCTGCTCGTGGCCAACGGGGCGCTGGTCCGGCTCGGGGGCGAGGACGCCGCCCGCAGGATCCTCGCCGCGCTGCTCGAAGGGCTTCGGCCATGAGCCTGACCCGCCCGGTGGAGCACGACGGGATCTCCGACGAGGTCGCGATCGAGGAGCCGCTGGAGATCCGCGTGGACGGTGCGCCGCTCGCCGTGACCATGCGCACCCCCGGCCACGACGAGGAGCTCGCGCTCGGGTTCCTGTGGGGCGAGGGCCTGATCGATGGGCCGCGCGCGGCCGGGCTCACGGAGGACCTCGCGGCCAACACGGTCGAGGTGACGGGGCCGCTGACGCGCGACCCGTCCGCGCGGTCGTTCTACACCACGTCCTCCTGCGGGGTGTGTGGCAAGGGCGCGCTGGAGGAGGTCGCGGTCCACGCTCCCGCGCTCCCCCCGGGGCTGCGCATCACCCGGGCGTTGCTCGCCGACCTGCCCGAGCGCCTGCGTCAGCCGGGCTTCGAGCGCACGGGCGGGCTGCACGCCACGGGGCGCTTCACGCCGGACGGCGAGCTGCTGTGCGTGCGCGAGGACGTCGGGCGCCACAACGCGATGGACAAGGTGATCGGGCGCGCGCTGCTCGAGGGCGCGCTCCCCCTGCACGGCAGCGTGCTGTGCGTGAGTGGGCGGCTCTCGTTCGAGCTCGTGCAGAAGGCGGTCGTGGCCGGGGCGCCGATCCTCGTCGGCGTCGGCGCGCCGACCTCGCTCGCGATCTCACTCGCCGCCGACCGCGGGCTCACCCTCGCGGGCTTCGCGCGGCACGGCGGCGTGAACGTCTACACGGGCGACGAACGGGTTACTCCTTAGGCGCGTAGCGGTGGTGGAGGTTCAGCGGGTTGCCGTCCGGGTCGGCGAAGAACGACTGGTGGCAGACGCCGGAGTCGAGGATCTCGCCACGGAACTCCACGCCGGCGGCTTCGAGCCGTGCGCGCGTGGCGGCGACGTCGTCGACCTGCAGCGCGATCATCGTGCTGCTCGGCGACCACTCGAACCCGAACGCGTCGGGTTGCATGATGGCGAGCGTGAGGTTGCCGGCCTGGAACTCCGAGCCGGGCATGTTGCCCCACTGCTTCAGGAACGGGAGACCGAGCGTCTCGCCGTAGAACTTGACGGCGGCATCGTGGTCCTTGGTCATGATGGCGACGAAGTCGACGCCGGTGACATCGGTCATGGAGCTCCTCTTCTCGGGGTCATGCAGGGGCAACAGCAGGGACGCCGCCCGGGAGCGTACGCCCACGGGTGACGGCGACGAGCGCCGCGACCGCTGCCGCGGCGCCGGCGACGACGAACGCGGCCGGCGCGCCCGCGAAATCAGTGAGCGCACCGGAGACGGCCGCGCCGCCGGAAGCGCCGACGGCGGTGGTGGTGGCGAGCCACGCGAATGCCTCGGTGGCGGCGCCCTTCGGGGCGACCGCGTCGACCATCGTGTAGACCGTGGCGAACGTGGGCGCGATCGTCGCCCCGGCCACGGTGACGAGCGCGCCGAGCATCACCGGGTTCGCGGCGAGCGCGAGCGCGCCATGGGTGACGCCGAGCGCGGCGAGCAGCACGACGAGGCCGGCGCCGGTGCGAGCGCCGCCGCCGAGCTTGGCGGCGACGAGGCCGCCGATCAGGGAGCCGATGCCCCACAGGCCGAGCAATGGCCCGGCCGCTCCGGCCGTGCCGAACGCGTCGGCCGACGCGGTGACCGCGACTTCCACGGCGCCGAACACGAGCCCGACGGCGAGCAGGACCGCGGCGAGCGTCCGCATCCCGGGTGCGCGCAGGGCGCCGTGGCGGCGCTCGACGCGCTCCGGCCGCCAGTGCCGTGAGGCGGGCGAGGAGGCGAACACCAGCGTCGAGAACGTGAGCAGCGCCCCGGCCGCCGCGAGCGCCGCCCCGGTCGACACGGCCGCGCCGAGCGCGAGCACGACCGGCGGGCCGGCGACCCACGTGAGCTCGACCGCGGCCGCGTCGGTCGCGTACGCGGACCGCAGTGCTGCGTCGCGCCGATCCGCGTGCGGAGTGACCAGCCCGGGGAGCAGGGCGCGGAAGGCGGCGCCGACCGGCGGCATCGTGGCGCCCGCGAGGATCGCGAGGGCGATGCGGGCGCCGAGCGGTGCGTCGCTCGGCAGCGCGGCGGTGGCGGCCAGGGCGACGCCGGCCGCGAGGGCGGCGGCGACGAGCACCGTCGTCTGGCCGCGGCGGTCGACGAGGCGGCCGAGGAGCGGTCCGCCGCTGCCCTGGGCGAGGGCGAACGCGCCGGCGACGAGGCCCGCCGCGGCGTAGGTGCCGGTCGCGTGCTCGGTGTGGACGAGCAGGCCGATGCTCAGCATGGCCACCGGCAGGCGGGCGATCAGGGAGAGGGCGAGGAGGGGTTTCATGGCGATCGCTCCGTTAGACGAGCGCCGCCACGCAAATTCATCGGTGCAGATATTCGGGTGGCACGGAGTCCACGAGCCAGACGCCGTTGGCGCTGACGAGGAACTCGTGCCCGGCCCGGGCCATCTCGCCCGCGGCGACCGTGAAGATGACCGGCTTGCCGTGCCGCATGCCGACGCGGCGGGCGGTCTCCTGGTCCGTGGAGAGGTGCACGTGGTGGCGGTTGCGCCGCTCCAGCCCACTGCGCAGGATCGATTCGACCGAGCCCTCGCCCGTGCCGTGGAACAGCAGCTCGGGCGGCGCGGTGGGCACCAACTCGAGGTCGACGCTCACGCTGTGCCCCTGGTTGGCACGGATCATCGCGCCGGTCTCGTCGAACGCGAAGCGCTGCTTCTCGTTGGACTCCACGACCTCGCGCAGCTCCTCGGCACTCACGGCGAAGTTGCGGTCCGCGCACGCCCGCAGGAGGTCGTCGACGGCCACCCAGCCGCCCGGCCCCAGCGTCAGGCCCAGCCGCTCCGGCTCGTGCCGGAGGTGCTTGGAGAGGTACTTCGAGACCTTGACGCGACGCTTGTCATCCATGCGCCTGGAAGCGTCGCAGACGCAGCGCGTTGAGCACGACGCTGACGCTCGAGAACGCCATCGCCGCGCCGGCGATCACCGGGTTGAGCAGGCCGACCGCCGCCAGCGGGATCGCGGCCACGTTGTAGCCGAACGCCCACACGAGGTTCTGCTGGATGATGCGCAGCGTCGCGCGGGAGAGGCGGATCGCGTCCGGCGCCGCCCGCAGGTCGCCGGCGACGAGCGTGAGGTCGGACGCCTCGATCGCGACGTCGGTGCCGGTGCCGATCGCCAGCCCCAGGTCGGCCTGGGCGAGCGCGGGCGCGTCATTGACGCCGTCGCCCACCATCGCCACGACGCGGCCCTCGCCCTGCAGGCGCCGGACCACATCGGCCTTGTCGGCGGGCATGACCTCGGCGATGACCTCGTCGATCCCGACCTCCGCGGCCACGGCGCGGGCGGTCGCCTCGTTGTCGCCGGTGAGCAGGACGGGTCGCAGCCCGAGAGCGCGCAGCCGCTCGACCGCCTCGCGTGAGGTCGGCTTGACGGTGTCCGCGACGGTGAAGACCGCGACGGGCACACCGTCGACGGCACCGACGACCGCGGTCCGCGGGCCGGCCTCGCGGATGGCCTCCAACAGACCCGGGGAGAGGTCGTCGAACATCGCAGGGCGCCCCGCGGCGACCGCGCGGCCCTCGACGACGCCCTCCACGCCCAGACCCTCGCGGTTCTTGAAGGCGACGATCGCCGCGTCAGACTGCGCCGCGGCGGCGATGGCGCGGCCGACCGGGTGCTCCGACCCGCCCTCGAGCGCGCCGATCAGGCGCAGCGCTGCCTCGCGTTCGATCCCATCGACCGTCACGTCCACGAGCGTCATCCGGCCCGTCGTGACCGTGCCGGTCTTGTCGAGCACGATCGTGTCGATGCGGCGGGTGGACTCGAGCACTTCCGGTCCCTTGATCAGCAGGCCGAGCTGGGCGCCGCGGCCGGTGCCGACCATCAGCGCGACCGGCGTGGCCAGGCCGAGGGCGCACGGGCAGGCGATGATCAGCACGGCGACGGCGGCGGTGAACGCGAACGTCGCGCTCTCGCCGGTGCCGAGCCAGAAGCCGAGCGTCGCGACGGCCAGCGCGATCACGATCGGGACGAACACGCTCGCGACGCGGTCGGCGAGTCGCTGGACCGGCGCCTTGCCGGTCTGCGCCTGAGTCACCAGCTTCGCGATCTGCGCGAGCGCGGTGTCGGCGCCGACCTTCGACGCCCGCACCACCAGACGCCCGCCGGCGTTGACGGTCGCGCCGACGACGTCGTCGCCCGGTGCGACCTCGACCGGCACGGATTCGCCCGTCAGCAGCGACAGGTCCACGGCCGAGTGACCTTCCACCACGACGCCGTCGGTGGCGATCTTCTCGCCCGGGCGGACGAGGAAGTCGTCGCCGACCTGCAGCTGCTCCACCGGGATCGTGCGCCCGTCGGCGAGCGAGACCTCCTTGGCCCCCAGCTCGAGCAGCGCCTTCAGCGCGGCGCCCGCGCTGCGCTTCGCGCGCGCCTCGAAGTAGCGCCCGGCGAGGATGAACGTCGTCACCACCGCAGCCGTCTCGAGGTAGATGTGGTCAGCGCCCTCGCCCTGTTCAGGGATCAGGTCGAAGCTCATGCGCATCCCGGCCATGCCGGCCTCGCCGAACACGAGCGCGTAGAGCGACCACAGCCACGCGGCCAGCGTGCCGACGCTGATCAGCGTGTCCATCGTCGCCGTGCCGTGGCGCAGGTTCAGCCAAGCCGCTCGGTGGAACGGCCACGCGCCCCAGACGACCACCGGCGTGGCGGCGGTCAACGCCAGCCACTGCCAGTTGTCGAACTGCAGCGCCGGGATCATCGACACCAGCAGGACCGGAAGGGACAGCACGGCGCTGATGATCAGCCGCTGGCGGAGCGTCCAGAGCTCGTCGGGCGCGTCGTCCGCGGGCTCGTCTGCCGGCAGTGTCGCGTGATAGCCCGCGGCCTCGACCGCGCCGACGAGCGCATCGGGTTCGACCGCCGCCGGGTCGTACTCGACGGTGGCCTTCTCGGTGGCGTAGTTCACGGACGCGTTGACACCGTCGAGCTTGTTCAGCTTGCGCTCGATCCGGTTCGCGCACGAGGCGCACGTCATGCCGGTGATCGGCAGTTCGATCGTGCTCATCGGGTGAACTCCGCCGTGTGGACGACGCCTTCGTGCTGGAACTGGAGGTACAGGCGGTACCGCGTGTCGGGTTCCAGGTCGGTCTCGAACGCGACCTCGCCCTCGTTCGGGTGCACGTGCAGGAACGCGAGGTCGCCTTCGCGCAGCGCGACGAGGTGCCCGCCGGCGCCGAGGTACTGCTCGGTCTCGACCGGCTGCCCGTCGCGCGTGATGTCGAAGGCCAGCTCCTCGCCGTCCGCGCGGAGCTCAACGCGATACCCGTCCACCGTATCGACGGTGGTGGGCGCGGGGAACGGCGCGTAGGTGGCGGCACCGTCGACGGTCAGGTCGGACGCGAGCGTGTAGGCCGTCCCGTCGTGCTTGAAGTCCGCGAACACGCGGTACACGCCCGGCTCGGTCACGGTCAGCGGCGTGCGCCACGCGCCGTCCTCACCCAGCTCGGGGTGCAGGTGCTGGAAGCCGGAGCCATCGCGCCGCACGACGATCAAGTGCATGCGCCGCTCGTGCTCGACCTCGAACTCGCGCACGGACTCGCCGTCCTCGGCGATCGTGAACACGAGCTCGGGCGAGGTCTGCTGAAGCTCGAGCGAGAGGCCGCCCTCGGAGATCGAGAGGCCGCGGATCGGATCGACCGCCGCGCCGTGCTCACCCATACCCCCTTCGGGTACTGACGAGCCCTGGCGATCCGGGCCGATCACGTCACCGGCCGCGACGGCGACGCCGAACACCAGCACGAGCAGCGCGGCGAACCCGGCCAGCTTCAACGGCGCACTCATGCCGGCACCGCGTCGTATCCGGCTTCATCGATCGCGGCCACGACCGCCGCATCATCCAGGCCCGCGCCGCTCACGCGCACGAGCTTGGTGCCCAGATCGACATCCACGTCCGTCACACCGGCCACCTGGCCGACCTCGCCACTCACGGCCACGACGCAGTGGTTGCAGTTCATGCCGTCGACGCGGTAGGTCAGCTGATCGCTCATGCGACCAGTATACCACCGGGGGGTATCTAGAAACGTTCGACGTGCATCGCGTTGGCGAGTGTCCCGCCCAGCACGTGCTCGGCCTCGCCGAACCGCACGGTGAGTGGCCCGTCGAACGGCTGTCGTTCAAGCACCTCGAGTTCGATCCCCAGCGTGACCCCGCGCTCGTCCAGGTAGCGGAGCATCGCGGGGTCAGAGTCCGAGACGCGGACGAACGTGCCGCGGTCGCCGGGTTCCAGCGCCGACAGGCGGGTGGCGTCCCCTTCGAAGATCTCGAGGTCGGCCGACGGGATCGGGTCGCCGTGCGGATCGTGCGTGGGGTGACCGAGCTTGGCGGCGATCTTCGCCTCCAGGTACTCCGACAGCACGTGCTCGAGCGCTTCGGCCTCCTCGTGCACGCGGTCCCACGGCACGCCGAGATGCTCGGCCAGGTAGGTCTCCAGCAACCGGTGATGACGCATGACCTCCAGCGCCACCCGCTCGCCGTCGGGCGTCAGCGCCACGCCCTTGTAGCGGATATGGCGCACGAGCCCGCGCTCGTCGAGCTTCTTGACCATCGCCGAGACCGACGCGGGAGTCACGCCGAGCCGCTCCGCGAGCGCGTTGGTGGTCGCGGTCCCGTCGCCCTGCCGGCAGAGCGAGTAGATCGCCTTCGCGTAGTCCTCGATCGCTTCCGACGGCCTCGACGCCATGCCCGTAGGATGACTCATCGATGCTCGCCAGCGTCCTGCTCGCCTCCGCGTCGATCTTCCACGGCGCCCCCGCCGAGCTGCCGGCGTTCGTCTCGTTGCGCCAGGGCGGGCACTTCTGCGGCGGCAGCCTGATCGCCCCGGACCGTGTCCTCACCGCCGCCCACTGTGTCCAGGGCGCCGGGCCGAGCGACTTCGACGTCGTGGTCGGTGGCCGCTCCCGCGCCTGGCGCGGCAGCTACTTCCCGACGCGCTACCGACTCATCCCCAGCCCCGTGGCCCCGGAGGACGAAAGTGCGTCCGCCGCCGTGCGCGACCTCGCCGTGATCGTCCTGCGAGCGCCCGTCACCGACGTCGCGCCACTACCGCTCGCCGCCACGGCTCCCGCCGATGGCGAGGCGACGGTCACGATCGGCCGCGGGATCACCGGCCCGTCGAGCGACGTGTCGGCGCAGCCGCTCTCCGCGAACCAGCAGGCGCTGCCGTCGGCCACGTGCAAGGGCTACTTCAAGCGGCTCCTGCATCCCACGTTCCACCTCTGCACCCAGGATCCGACGGACACCAAGGCCCAGGCCTGCCCCGGCGACAGCGGCAGCCCGGTGATGGTCCGGCGTGACGGCGCGCTGCAGGTCGCGGGCGTCGTGAGCTGGGGTGGAGAGACCGATCGCCGCCTGTGCGGCGAGGGTCCGGCCGACGTCTCCGAGCGTGTCCTCCCGCACCTCCCGCTGCTCACCGGCCCGGCGCCGAAGCGGTTCGCGCCGTATGCCGTCCGCGCGCCGCGGGTGACGAGCAGCGGGCGCTGCGGCCGCGGGCAATGGCTTCCGGCCGGCACGAGGGTGACGGTGCGGCGGCGGGGGAGCACGTGTGTGGTGACCGCGCGCACGGCCGGGGGCTGGGCGGAGGCTCAGGCGCGGTAAGCAGTGTTGGCGCCACGGTGTGGTGTGGCGTGGCTGCGAACAGCAGCACCGAGGGGGAAGGGGGCGGCGTTTGGACTCGCGCGGCGCGAACACCGGCTCCGGGCTCCGCGTGGCACGGCCGAAGTGGCTTGCCGCTCTCAGTCAAGTTACGGGCCACTGACATTTCGTGGAGCGCCACGCTCGTCCGCCGTTTTCCCGCGGATCTCGCGGAAACGAACACGTGCTGGGAGGGGTGATGAACACGCGTCACCTGGGAGGTGACGTAATTTGACTGAGAGCGGCACGCGCAACACGCGTGCCACGCGGGGCTCGGAGGCGCTGAGCACGGGCGCGCGGCGGAAACGCCGCTCCCTTCCCCCTCGATGAGCCGTTGTCGGCCGAGGCTCAGGCCCGGACCGTCCGCACGCGCCCGCCACCGACGGCCTTGGCGTCGTACATCGCCCGGTCCGCCGCTGCGAGCATCGTGGCCGGCGCCACACCCGCCACTACCGGTGAGAGCCCGATCGAGGCCGTGACGCCGCGCTCGGAGCCGTCGAAGACGAACCGTTGCTCGGCGATCAACACGGTGAGGTCGAAGGCCACCCGGGCGGCCTCGTCCATCGGGCAGCCCGGCAGCAGGACGGCGAACTCGTCGCCGCCGAGGCGGGCGAGCACGTCGTCGCGCCGGAGCCGCCGGGTGATCGCGCCGGCGAGCCCGCGCAGCAGGTCATCTCCGGCTTCGTGGCCGTGGATGTCGTTGACGTCCTTGAAGCCGTCGAGGTCGAGCAGCAGCAGGGCCCCGGCCGGGCAGCGGCCCAACTCCAGCTCGAACGCCCGGCGGTTGAGCGCGTCGGTGAGCGGGTCGCGCGAGGCGAGGCGGCGCAGTTCGGTGATGTCCTGGAACTGGCCGACCCAGCAGAGCGGGCGGCCGTGCGCATCGCGGACGAAGGTGACGTTCGCCAATACCCAGACGACTTCGCCGTCCGGGCGCAGGTAGCGCTTCTCGGCCTGCCGGCTGTGCATCTCCCCGCGCAGGATGCGCCAGGCGGCGTTGATGTCGCCGTCCCGGTCGTCGGGGTGGGTGAGCTCCGGATCGCGGGTGCGGAGCAGTTCTTCCGCGTCGCGGCCGAGCATCGCGCACATCGCCGGGTTCACGCGCACGAACGCGCCGTCGGCGTTGAAGAGGGCCATGCCGATCGGCATGTGGTCGAAGGCGGCGTCGAGCGATGTCGTCACGCGCGGGTCGAGCTCGCGGAAGACGCACAACAGGCCTCCACCTTCGAGCACACGCACGCTCGCGTCCAAGCCGAGCGGCACGCCGTCGGCGCGCACGCCCTCCAGCGGCACAGCCGGCACGTGGGCGCCGGTGGGGAGCCCTTCGACCGCCGCCCACAGGCGCGCGGGATCCGGCACGAGGTCCCCGAGCGTGCAGCCCACCGGCACGGTGCGGAACAGCTCGGCGGCCAGCGGGCTCGAAGCGAGCACGAGCCCGCCCGGCGCAAGCACGACGGCCGCCTCCGGGAGCAGAGCCAGCGACGGCAGCGGCGGTTGGGGGGCGGGAATCATGGGAGCGCCCCAGGTGATCGGCTTATTTGACGCAGACTTGAGCTGGGTAGCCTCGGGCTCGATGTTCAGAACCGTTCGCCGCCTGCCGCTGTTCAAGGTCATCGCGATCCTCCAGCTCGCACTGCTCGCCCGCCGTCACATGGGCGCCCTGACGCCCGCTGAGCGCCGTCGCGCCGCGCGACTGGTCCGCAATGCCCGCACACTCACACCCGCCGAGCGCCATGAGCTGATCGACATCGCCGGCAAGCTGGAGCCGCGGGCGTTCGCCGGGGCGGCGGCCGACCATCTGTCGCCCGTGCCGCTGCCGCGCCGGGTTACGGGACGCGGATCGAAGCGGAAGACGCCTTCGCGCTCCCACTGAGCGCGACCGACAGCGTGTAGCGGCCGCGCTTGAGCGTCTTGCCGGTCGGCAGCTTGCGCGTGAGCGTGAACTGGTTGCCGCCGCGGTGCGCCTGGCGCGTCCAGGTCCCGAACGACTTGCCCTTCGCCGTGACGGTGAAGCGCACCGCCGCGGACTGCGTGAGCTTGAACGTGACGCGGAGCTTGCTCGTGGCGCCCTTGAGCGAGCCGCCGACCTTGACATCGATGAGGCGCGCCGCCGCCTGCGGGGCGGGCGTGACGGGGGCGGGGACGACCGGCGCGGGCGGGGAGACAGGTGTCTCCGCGACAGGCGGCGCGGTCGGCGGGGCCGTGGGGACCTCGGGCGCCGGCGTCGGCGTCTCGACGGGTGCCGCCGGCTCCACCCGTGCGGCGATCGGCTCCGGCTCGGGCAGCGGGCCGAGGATGGCGGCAACCGCGGCGCTCGCGTTCAGGCGCCCGGCGGTGGTGGACTTGCCGACGAAGGCGGAGGCGGCATCGACCGTGGACAGCAGCGCCCACTTGAGCTGTGACGTCGTGGCCGACGGGTTCGCGGCCAGGGCGAGCGCCGCGGCACCCGCGACGTGCGGTGCGGCCATCGATGTGCCGTTCTTGGACTCGTAACGGTTGTTCGGGACGGTCGAGCGGATGCCCATGCCCGGCGCGCTGATATCGACGGTGGTCGCGCCGAAGTTGGAGAACCAGGCGATGTTGTCGCGGCTGTCGTTGGCGGCGACGCAGAGGATGTTCGGCTGCGGCAGCGCGCAAGGGTAGGTCGCCTGGGCAGGCTGGTCGTTGTCCTTGCCGTCGTTGCCGGCGGCGACGACGTAGAGCGTGTCCGGGTGCTGGGCGATCACGGTCTCCAGGACGGCGGCGTAGCCACCGGCGAGCGAGGCGTTGACGATCCGCAGGCCCTGGTCGCCGGCGTAGTCGAACGCGGCGGCGACGTCGCTCATGTAGCCGCTGCCGCCGTCGTCGAGCGCGCGCAGCGGGACGACCTTGGCCGACGGCGCGACGCCGATGATGCCCTTGTTGTTGTTGGCGAGCGCGGCGATCGTGCCGGCCACGTGCGTGCCGTGGCCGTTGATGTCCTGGGCGACACTGCCGCGCGAGAGGACGTCGTAGCCGCCGACGACCTGGCCGGCGAGGTCCTCGTGGTCGGCCTGCACGCCGGTGTCGACGACGCCGACGGACACGCCCGCGCCTTCGCTCAGCTCCCAGGCGTCGGCGGTGAAGATGTTGCGCAGGCCCCACATCGTCGGGTAGAAGGCGTCCTGAGCGGCGTCGGCGACGGTGACGACGCTGTCCACGTCGGCGGCGAGCACGTCGTCGTCAGCGCGCAATTCGGCGAGCGCGGAGGCGACGTCGCCGTCACGCGGCTCTACCAGCTCGGCACGCTCGATCGACAGCGGCTTGACGAGCCTGACCTCGGCGTCCTGACGGACCTCGCGGGCGTCGGCGCCGGGCTCGCGGACGACGATGATGTCGCCTTCGGCCGCCTCGGCCGCCGCGGGCGTGGCGAGGAAGAGGACAGCAAAGAGAACGGCCAAACGCATGCCCGGGATACATCGGCAGTCTGGGCCACAACCTTTAGCTGTGTGTATGCGCACACATACCGGCCTATAAATTTATATCTGGGTAACCCTGTAGGCATGAGCACCGCCGAAACCCTGCGCGCCCTGCTCGACGGCCCCTACCCGGAGACCCGCGAGCGGGTCCGGTGGTGGCTGTCGCAGCCCGGCAACGAACCCGCTGACGACCTGCCGCTCGAGGAGCACCGCGCCCGCGTGCTCGAGTGGGTGAAGGAGCTCGCCTCGCAAGGCGACACCGCGATCGGCTACCCCGTCCAGTACGGCGGCAAGAACTCCCCGGGCGCGGGCGTGACCGCGTTCGAGACGCTCGCGATGGGCGACCTGTCGCTGCTCGTCAAGTGCGGCGTGCAGTTCGGCCTCTTCGGCGGCGCGATCCTGCATTTGGGCACCGAGCGCCACCACGCGCGGTACTTGAGCGACGTGGGCTCGATGGAGCTGCCTGGGTGCTACGCGATGACGGAGACCGGGCACGGCTCCAACGTGCAGGCCCTGCGCACCACGGCGACGTACGACCCGGACACGCAGGAGTTCGTCGTCACCACACCTGACGACGACGCGCGCAAGGACTACATCGGCAACGCGGCGCGCGACGGCCGCTTGGCCGTGGTGTTCGCCCAGCTCATCACGGGCGGCGAGGAGCGCGGCGTGCATGCGCTGCTCGTGCCGATTCGCGACGAGAGCGGCGACCCGTGCGACGGCGTCCGGATCGAGGACTGCGGCGCGAAGCTCGGGCTCAACGGCGTCGACAACGGGCGCCTGTGGTTCGACGACGTGCGGATCCCGCGCGAGAACCTGCTCGACAAGCTGGCGCAGGTGCACGAGGACGGCACCTACTTCAGCGCGATCGAGAACCCGACGCGACGCTTCTTCACCATGCTCGGCACGCTCATCCAGGGCCGCATCAGCGTCGGCGGCGCGTCGATCAGCGCGTCGAAGGTGGCGCTGACGATCGCGGTCCGGCGCGCGCTCGAGCGCCGCCAGTTCGGCGCCCCCGGCGCCGAGCAGGAAGCGCTGCTGATGGACTACCGCACGCACCAGCGGCGCCTGCTGATCCCGTTGGCCAAGACGTACGCGCTGTCGTTCACCCAGAACCGGCTCGTCCAGGACCTGCACGCGGTGTTCACGGACGAGGACACGCCGGAGCGTGAGCGGCGCGAGCTGGAGACGCTCGCCGCGGGTGTGAAGGCGATCGCAACCTGGCACGCCACGGACACGATCCAGGGCTGCCGTGAGGCCTGTGGCGGCGCGGGCTACCTGCGCTCCAGCCGCTTCGCGTCGCTGAAGGCCGACACGGACGTGTTCACGACCTTCGAGGGCGACAACACGATCCTGCTGCAGCTCGCGGCCAAGAACCTGCTGACGGACTACAAGGACGCGTTCGGCGACCTCGACAAGCTCGGGATGGCGCAGTTCGTCGCCGGGCAGGCGCTCAGCGTGCTGGGCGAGCGCGTGCCGCTGCGCAAGCTCGCCGAATCGCTCCGTCCGGGGCGCGACGACGACGCCGACCTGCTGGAGCACAAGACGCAGCTGGACCTCTTCCGGTGGCGTCACGAGCATCTGCTGGCCGGCGCGGCGCGGCGGCTCAAGGGCGGCATCGATGCCAAGCGCGACCCGTTCGACGTGCTCGTGGACACGCAGGACCACGTGCTGGAGGTCGCCCGCTCGTGGGTGGATCTCGTGATCCACGAGTCCTTCGTCGAGGGCGCCAAGGGCAACGCGCTGCTCGGCAAGCTCTGCACGTTGTACGCGCTCAGCGTGATCGAGACCGAGCGCGGCTACTTCCAGGAGCACGGGCGCTTGTCGGCCGCGCGCTCGAAGGCCGTCGTCAAGGCCGTCAACGCGCTGTGCGGCGAGCTGCGCCCCGATGTGCGCGCGCTCGTGGACGCCTTCGGCGTGCCGGAGACCGCGCTCGGCGACGCCCGCCTGGTGGCGGAGGAGCAGGAGCGGGTGCCGGCGTGAGAACGCGTCTGCCCCGCGCCGAGCGGGAGCAGCAGACGCTCGACCAGGCCCGTGCGCTGTTCGCCGCGCACGGGTACGCGGCCGTGACGATGGACCAGGTCGCGGCCGCGGTCGGCGTCACCAAGCCGCTGCTCTACAACTACTTCGGCAACAAGGAACAGCTGTTCCTGGCCTGCATGAAGCCCGCCGCCGACGCGCTGACCGAGCACGTCGTGAGCGCCGTGTCGGACGCGTCTGACGCCGCCGAGGCGCTGCGCGACGGCATCCACGCGTTCTTCAGCTTCCTCGACGGCGACCAGGACGCGTGGCGGATGCTCCACGACGACTCCCTGCCGTCGGGCGGCGAGATCGCCGCGCGCGTGAAGGAGTACCGCGACGAGATGGAGGCGATGGTCACGGCCGCGCTGGCCTCGCGCACGGAGAGCCGTGCCGTCGAGCCGCTGTCGGTGGCCATCTTCGGCGCCGCCGAGGCGCTGGGCCGCTGGTGGCTGCGCACGGGCACGCTGAGTGCGGAGCGGACCGCCGACCTGCTGATTCGCACGATCGAACCCGGACTGAGGACACGATGAACACACGCCGCGTCGCCATCATCGGCGGCAACCGGATTCCGTTCGCCCGCGCGAACGGTCCCTACGCGCACGCCTCCGACCAGGACATGCTCACCGCGACGCTGGACGGGCTCGTCGAGCGCTTCAGCCTGGAAGGCGAGCGGCTCGGCGAGGTCGTGGCCGGCGCGGTGCTCAAGCACGCGCGCGACCGCGATCTCACCCGCGAGGCCGTCCTGGGCTCCAAGCTCGCGCCCGAGACGCCCGCGTTCGACGTCCAGCAGGCGTGCGGCACCGGGCTGGAGACGGTGATCACGGTCGCGAACAAGATCGCGCTGGGACAGATCGACGTCGGGATCGCGGGCGGCGTGGACACCGCGTCCGACGCGCCGATCGCCGTCAACGAGGACCTCCGCAACATCCTGCTCGACCTCAATCGCGCGAAGTCGCTCCCCTCGCGGGCGCGGACGTTGACGCGGCTGCGGCCAGGGCAGGTGGTGCCGGAGGTCCCGCGCAACAGCGAGCCGCGTACCGGCCTGTCGATGGGCGAGCACACGGCGCTGATGGCGAAGGACTGGGGCGTGACGCGCTCCGAGCAGGACGAGCTGGCCGCGGCGTCGCATCAGCACATGGCCGCCGCCTACGAGCGCGGGTTCTTCGGGGACCTGATCAGCCCGTACCTCGGGCTCGAGCGCGACCAGAACCTGCGCGCGGACTCCTCGGTCGAGAAGCTGGCGAAGCTCAAGCCGGTGTTCGGCGGTGATGACGGGACGATGACGGCGGGCAACTCGACGCCGCTCTCGGACGGCGCCTCCGCCGTGCTGCTGGCGAGCGAGGAATGGGCGAAGGAGCGTGGCCTGCCGATCCTCGCCTACTTCGTCGACGCGCAGACTGCGGCCGTCGACCACGTGCACAAGGGCGAAGGGCTGCTGATGGCGCCCGCGTACGCGATGCCGCGGATGCTCGACCGCAACGGGCTCGGCTTCGACGACTTCGACCTGTTCGAGATCCACGAGGCGTTCGCCGCGCAGGTGGTGGCGACGCTGAAGGCGTGGCGGGACCCGGTGTTCGCACGCGAGCGGCTGGGCTTCGACACGCCGCTGGGCGAGATTCCCGCGGACCGCTTGAACGTCAACGGCGGTTCGTTGGCCGCCGGGCACCCGTTCGCGGCGACCGGCGGGCGGATCGTCGCCTCGCTGGCCAAGGCACTGAACGAGAAGGGCTCCGGCCGCGGCGTCATCTCGATCTGCGCGGCGGGCGGCCAGGGCGTCGTCGCGATCCTGGAGAAGTAGCGCGATGGCTGATCTCTACACGCAGCTGATGCGGATGCCGGTCACCTCCACGGTCGGCAAGAAGATCGGGCTCCCGCAGCCCGTCGAGCTGGACCGCGGCTCGTCCGAGGTGGGCGGGCGCGTGCTGCTCGGCGGCGCCGGGCGCGTGGCCGAGGCCGCGGCGCGGGTGTTGGCCGAGCTGCGCGCCGACTCGGCGACGGCGCTGGACGACCCGGTGCGGGACCTGGCCGCGCGAGCCGGGCTCGACGCCGCGGTGTTCAATCCCGCCGCCCCGGCGGACCACAAGTTCAAGGCGCTCGTGTTCGACGCGACGGGGATCGTCGAGTCGGCGGACCTGGTCGAGTTGCAGCGGTTCTTCTATCCGACGGTCGGGCGGCTGCAGCGCAGCGGGCGCGTGATTGTGCTCGGCGGCGGCCGGCGGGCGCTGGAGGGCTTCACGCGTTCGCTCGGCAAGGAGGTCGGGACGCGCGGCGTGACCGTGAACCTCGTCCACGTCGAGGAGGGCGCGGAGGAGCGGATCGGGCCGACGCTGAAGTTCCTGCTCACGCCGCGCTCGGCGTACGTCTCCGGCCAGGTCATCCGGGTGGGTGCGGGTAAGGAGCGGTCGGTGGGCGGCCGGACCGCGTTGGTCACGGGCGGCTCGCGCGGGATCGGCGCGGCGATCGCGGACGTGCTCGAGCGCGAGGGCGCGAACGTCGTCCGGCTCGATCTGCAGAACGCGGAGCTGGAACTCGACATCACCGACCCGGATGCCCCGGCGCAGCTGGCGGAGCGGTTCTCCGACGGGCTCGACATCGTCGTGCACAACGCGGGCGTGACCAAGGACCGCACGCTGGCCAAGATGCCCGAGGATCGCTGGCAGTCGCTGATGGAGGTGAACCTGCTCGCGCCCGAGCGGATCACCGCGGCGCTGTTGCCGGTGCTCAGCGACGAGGGCCGGATCGTGTGCGTGTCCTCGTTGAGCGCGATCGCCGGCAACGCCGGCCAGACGAACTACGCGACCTCCAAGGCCGGTCTGATCGACCTGGTTACGGACGCTGAGCTGGAGCGCGGGATCACGATCAACGCCGTGGCTCCGGGCTTCATCGAGACCGCGATGACCGCGGCGATGCCGGTCGGGGTGCGGGAGGTCGGGCGGCGCCTGAACTCGCTGCGCCAGGGCGGGCTCCCGGTCGACGTGGCCGAGACCGTCGCGTGGCTCGCGGGCTCGGGCGTGGACCGCAACGTCGTCCGGGTGTGCGGCCAGTCGCTGCTGGGGGCCTGATGCTCACCCTGCTGAAGGCCGCCCTGCCCGGGCGGGGCGACGGCCTGCCCGGCGACCTGCTCACCCGCGAGCTGACGGTGGACGCCGACCACCTCGCCGACTACGCGCACCTGTGCGGCTTCACGCTGCGCGACGAGCTCCCGCCGACGTACCCGCACGTCCTTGCGTTCCCGCTGCACATGGCGCTGCTGGCGCGCGCCCCGTTCAGCGCCGTGGGCGTCGTCCACATCGCGAATCGCATCGTTCAGCAGCGCCCGCTCCTGCTCGGCGAGGAACTGACCCTGACCGCTCGTGTCGAAAGCTTCGCGCCGCACCGCCGCGGCAAGACGTTCGACTTCGTCACCGAGGCGCGAGTCGGCGGCGAGCTCATCTGGCAGGGGTTCGCGACGAACCTCAAGCGCGGCGCCGGGGACGAGTCGGTCCCTCGGGGCCCGGAGTTCGAGGCGCCGCCGGTGACCGCCCAGTGGCGCATCGCGGACGATCTAGGCCGCCGCTACGCGTCCGTGTCCGGCGACCACAACCCGATCCACCTGCACGCGCTCTCCGCCAAGGCGCTCGGCTTCCCGCGCGCGATCGCCCACGGGATGTGGACGAAGGCGCGCTGCCTGGCGTCGCTGCGGCTCCCGGACGCGTTCGCCGTCGACGTGCAGTTCAAGCAGCCGATCCTGCTGCCTTCGAAGGTCACGTTCGGCGAGGCCGAAGACCGCTTTGCCGTCCACGGTCACCTCGAGGGGACGCTCACGCCGATCTGACGCCTGCCACCATGGCCATGTGGGTTGTCGGGAGGCGCGCGTGCTCATCCTCGCGAGCGTCACCCGGCTCCATGTCGGTGGCCTCAGCCTGGCGGTGCTCCTGCTCGTGGAGGGCCGGACCGCCTCGATCGCGGACGGCGGCCTCGCCGTCGCGCTGCTGTCAGTCGGCGTAGCCGTCGCCCGGATCGTCCAGGGCCGGCTGGTGGATCGCGTCGGCGTCGCCGGCTTGCCGGGCGTCGCGGCCGCGCACGCCGGGAGCGCGGCGCTCGTGCTCAGCGCTCCCGACGCGCTGCTTGCCCCCGCCGTGCTCGCGCTCGGCCTGACCGCGCCGGCGATCACGGTCGTCACGCGGTGGCTGTGGGCGCGCGACGTGGCCGCCGAGCGTCAGCCGTTCATCTTCGGCGCCGACACCGCGTTGCAGGACGGGGCGTTCGTGTTGGGCCCGCTGATCGCTGCGGCCGTGGCCGCCGCGACCGAGCCAGGCGTGGCGCTGGTGGCCCTCGTCGTGCTCGGCTGCGCCGGCGGTGCCGGACTCGTGTTCGTGGTGCCCAAGGTCGCGCGGCCGCGCGACCGCGCAGCACCCGGCGGACTGCGGTCCGTCACCGGTGTCCAGGCCGCCATCGGCGGTCTCGGCGTGATCTACGGCGCGCTGGGCGTCGGCGCTGTGGCCGTGGCGCTCGAAGCGGGGCGCGACAGCCTTACCGGCGTGGTGACCGCGGCGCTGTTCGTCGGCGGGATCGTCGGGGATCTGGTGCTTGCGCCGCGCAACCCCTCCGTCCCGCTGGCTCGCCGCCTCCGCGCGCGGGTGCCGGTGCTGCTGGCGGCGTGCGCGCTCGTCCCGCTGGCGCCCGGCGTCGTCGGGGTCACGCTGGCGATCGCGGTCACGGGAGCGGTGCTGGCCAACGCTTCGGTGACGCTGCTGCTCGACCTCGCCGCACGCGCGTCGGCGCCCATGCGGGCGGAAGGCTTCGGCTGGGCCGGAGCGACGCTGCGCCTCGGCAACGCCGCGGGCGCCGCCGCCGCGGGGGTGCTGGCCGAGCGTGTCGACGCCCGTGCCGCCCTGGCGGTCGCGCTGGTCGGCGCGATGCTGGCGACCGCGGTCGTGCTCGCCCGCGCGGCGCGGTTGCCCATCCGGACCTAGCCGAGCGCGTCGACGGCGAGTCGGGCGAGACGGCCGAGCAGCGCGTCGTCACCGGGCGTGGGCGGCGTGCCTTCGGCCGTGCGCACGCTGATCGCCACCGCGTGACGGCGCCCGTCGCGCTCGACCACGCCGATGTCGTTGCGCAAGCCCGGCAGCGTCCCGCTCTTGGTGGCCGTTCGCCACCCCTGATCGAGGAACCCCGCGGCGATCCGGGGGCGCAGCGCCTGCCCGCGCAGCAGCAGGCGCAGTTGGGCGCAGGCGGCCGGCGTCGCGGCCTCGTCACGCCAGATGAGCGCCAGAATCCGTGTGAGGTCACGCGGGGTCGCCCGGCTCACCGCCTGATCCTCGGCTCCCGCGACGGCGGCGAAGAGGTCGCGGCAGCAGCCGTGCAGCGACGTGGCCCGAAGCCCGAGCGGCGCGAGCGGCTCGCGCAGGGCCGGCTCGCCCCCGAGCGCGTCGAACAAGGCGTCGGCCGCCGCCACGTCCGACACGGTCAGGGCGAGCGCCGCGAGGTCGCGCAGCGAGATCTCGACCGGATCGGCCAGCATCGCGAGGCCCGGCGATCCCGGGGTGCGCGCCTCGCCGACCTGCACGCGCTCCCGCAGATCGCGCCCGGCGTCGCCCGCGCGCAGCATGGCCAGGACGAGATGCACCTTGAACACCGACGACAGCACCAGCGGGACATCGGCGCCGATGGCCACCTCGCGGGTGGGGTCGTCGACGTCGACGACATGGACTTGTCCCTCGGCGCCGGCGGCGGCGAGCACCGACTTGATGGTCCGCTCGACGCTCATCCCAGCCAGCCTTCCGGCGGCGGCTCGGCGCGACGTGCGGGCGGCGTCCAGCCGCCCGTCTCCACGAGCGCCTCGCGAGCGGCGCTCGTGAAGTCAGCGGCGCCCGGAAGGTCAGGGTCGGCGAGCACCACCGAGCAGCGGGCCGTCAACGGCGCCACGACCGGCCGCCAGCGCAGTCCGGCCGCCTCGACCGGCGGCTGCTCGGTCAGCAGCACCGCGTCACCCGCGAGCACGAGGGCGCGCGCCCACTCGGCATCGGGCGCCGGAGCGGTCTCCGAGGGCACCCATCCGTGCGCGGCGAGCCCGGCCAGCAGGTCCTCCGTCCCCGCGGCGTCCGCCGGGCGTACGAGGACCCGCTCGCCGAGCTCGTCCGGGGCCACGTCGGCCTGCCCCGCCAGCGGGTCGTCGTCGCGCAGCAACACACCGAGCCGTGCGGTCACCGTGAGCACCACTTCGCCGGCCGGGAGGCTCGCGGGCTGACGGACGACCGCGGCGTGCAACTCGCCGCTGCCCAGCTCCAGCCGCATCACCGCCGGGCTGCTCGGCGCGAGTTCGAGCACCACCTGCGCGCGGGACCGGAAGGCGCGATGCAGCGCCGCAACCACCTCGGCGGGCAGGTCCGCCGTCACCGCCGCGCGCAGGACGGGCCGCGCGGCGTCGGCCGCGGCATCGGCCACCAGCTCGCCGAGCGCGTCGGCGCGGGCGAGCAGCGCGCGCGCCTCCGGCAGCAGGGCGCGCCCGGCCGCGGTGAGCGAGACACGACGGCTCGTGCGGTCCAGCAGCCGCGCTCCGAGCGCGGTCTCCAACGCGCGCACCCGCTGCGAGAGCGGAGGCTGGGCCATGTGCAGCCGTGCCGCGGCCCGCCCGAAATGCAGCTCCTCGGCGACCGCGACGAAGCAGCGAAGGTGTCGCACGAGGTCCATCGAGACGATCACGGTATCTATCGAACCGATCGAAGTCGATCTTGCAGCAAGACGATCTTGGTGTTGCCCCAGACCCGATGCGGTGGTGGGGTTCGGAGCATGCACAGCATTCGTACGCTCTTGACCGCGCTCGCGCTGACACTGCTCTTCTCGGCCCCCTCCGCGCTGGCCGACACGGTCGAGCGCCCCGACCTCGAGCGCCACTTCGCGGCTGTGGGCACGACGGGCACGATGGTCGTCCAGCGCTCCGGCAGCCGTCCCCGCACCTGGCTCATCGGCGCCCACCGGAGCGCGCGGCGCTTTCTGCCCTCGTCCACGTTCAAGATCCCGAACGCGCTGCTCGCGATCGACCGCGGCGTGGCCTCGGGACCCGACCAGCCGTATCCCGGCCCGAACCCGAACGTCCTCGTCAACGGCGCGCCGTTCCTGCCCGTCGTGTGCGAGGGCGACCTCACGCTCGCGACCGCGCTGATCAACTCCTGCATCCCGATCTTCCAGCGCATCGCTCGCGCGATCGGCCTGCCGGTCTACACCCGGGAGCTCGCGCGGCTGCGCTACGGCAACCACGACGTGGCGGGCGCCGAAGTGGACCGTTTCTGGCTCGACGGCCCGCTCGCGATCTCCGCGCGAGAGCAGGTGCAGTTCCTGGACCGCCTGAGCCACGGGGCCCTGCCCGTGTCGCGGCGCGCCGTGCGCGAGGTCGCCGACATCCTCGTGCTCGAGCGTGGCGCGTGCGCGGTCCTGCGCGGGAAGACGGGCTATGTGTTCACCACCACGCCCCAGCTGGGTTGGTGGGTCGGATGGGTGCAGCGTGGGCCGACGACGTGGACGTTCGCGCTGAACCTCGACATCACGCGCCCCGAGCACGCCGCGGCGCGCGTGCCCATCGGCCGGGCGATCCTGGACGAGCTCGGGGCGTCGACCGCGTGCTGAGCGCTCACGGCAGGCGGTGCTCGCGGAAGAAGTCCCAGAACTGTGGGGCGGCGGCGAAGCCGTTCGGGTTGTTGCCGCCGTTCGGGTACTGATGGCGGACGCCCGCGAGCATCGCGAACGTGAACTGCGGGCGACCCGCGGGCCAGCGGAACGTCGTCGAGGTCGGCTCGGCGACGACGCTGTAGAGGCTCGGATCGAGTCCGAACGTCGCGTGGTAGCGCCCGAGGACGTCGGTGAGGCCCGCGGTGGTGAGGATGTCCACCGGGTCCAGCGGTAGCGCGGGGAGGGTCGGGTCGACCTGCTCGATGATCTTGGGATCGTCGGTGCCGACGGTGACGAGGGTGGGAACGGCCCGGTCGGGCGTCGCGGCGAACGGCAGCGCGCCGCCGGAGTAGGCGGCGGCCGCCAGCTTGTCCGAGCGGTCGATCGACAGGCGAGCCGTGAAGTCCGCGCCGTTGGAGAAGCCGGAGGCGTAGACGCGGCGGCCGTCGATCGGCAGCCGGGCGCGGAGGTCGGCCATCATCGTGTCGACGAAGCCGACGTCGTCGGCGGGCACCGGCGCTCCGGGATCGGAGCCCGGTGGGAGCTCTGAGGTGTCGATCTGCTCTGCGAGCTCGAAGCCGTTCCACTTGGTGGTCAGGCGACCGGAGTCGAGGACGCGGTAGCGCAGCCCGGTCGGGAACACCGCGATCAGACCCGTCGCGTCGGCCTGCTCGCGCCAGCCGGACATGCCGAGGAACTGCTCGCCGGTGCCGCTGCTGCCGTGGAACATGAACACGACGGGTCGACGGGTGCCCGCCGGCGGCGCGGTCTGCGGCACGTAGACGAGGAAGCGCCGCGGGTGGCCGTCGAGCTCGACGGTGCGGCAGTTGACGCCTTCCGCGTACGCGAGTCCGATGGCGCCGTCGGTCGCGCAGGACGGCGGCGCCTGCGCGCCGGCGGTTGCGGGCGTGGCGACGCCGATCGCGCCGATCGTGGCCGTGGCGGCGAGCAGGCGGCGGCGAGTGGTGCGCCGCCCGTGCGGGGCGGTGCGGGTGCTGGGAGCGTGCATGTGGCGACCCTCGCCGCCGTGTCGCGGCCGAACCACCCGGGAGACCCCTTGACGCGCCCCCTCGACTCCGGCCGGCCGGCGGAGCACTTGACGGCTCCGAGCGTCCTTCGACCGCTGCGGTTTAGGCTGCCGATGTGTTCGAGGCGCCCCCACCGCCGTGGAATCCAGCACCGGTCGTGTACGAGTCGCCGGCCAACCCTCAGGTCGGGCCGCTGGACATCGCGTCCGCTTCACTGGGCCAAGAAGGGACGGAGCTCCACCTCGAGATCACCACGCGCGGGGGCGCGTGGGAGCCCAGCCAGCTCCACCACCGCGGCCCCAACGCCCTGTGCCTGACGCTCACGCACGCGAACACGAGCACCGCCCTCTGCGTCGCGGCTGCGAAAGGACGGCCGATTCTGCGCCGCGTCCCGCTCGTGCCGTCCGGCCGGCCAGGCCGGATCGCCGCGACCGTGACGCACCAGGGACGCACGCTCACGGCCGCGTTCACCCCGACGGACGTCGGGCTTCCCTTCGGCCCGTTCAAGTGGTCGGTGGCGTCGCGCTGGAATGGCGGGGTCGACCAACTGCCCGAGGTCGATGCCCGCGCCCGCCTGTTCGCCGCACCCGAGTGCTTCGGCGCCGCGGCCCGCGCACCAGGACGCACGTGCGAGAACCCGTCGCTCCGCACCGTGGTGACCCCCACACCCGACGATGCGCTGCTGATCCCGAATGCGCCGTGCGCTCCCTACAACCCCGTCGGACTCGTCTACCCCTGCTACTTCGGTGTCGCCGCAGACCGCGCCAGGAGCACGATCGCCCTGCTCGGTGACAGCCACGCCGAGCAATGGCGAGCGGCGATCGAGGTCGTCGCCCAGTCCAAGCGGTGGCGCGCCATCTCGCTGTCGCGTGCGGGCTGCCCGTTCAACACGGCGGGAGCGAAGCGCCGAGCGCGCGCGGAGACCGCCGAGTGCCGCCGCTGGGTCGGACAGGTCCGGGATTTCCTCGTGGACCACCGGGAGATCCACACGGTCTTCGTCGCCGCGCGCGCCAGCGTGGATTTCGAGGGCGACCCGGTCACCGGCGCCCGCGAGGCCCTTCGCTCGCTGCCCGCGAGCATCCGCCGGATCTACGTGCTTCGCGCCACACCCGAAGCGGTCGAGCCGGAAACGACGTGCGTGGACCGCCGCCTGCGAGCAGGCGCCACGATCGGCTCTGTCTGCGCAGTGCCGCGCAGCACGGCGTTGCCACCCGATCCGCAGCGTCGGGCCGCCGGCGGCCGCGTCAGGATCCTCGACTTCACGCCGTACTTCTGTGACGCGAGCAAGTGCCCCTCGGTGATCGGCGGCGTGCTCGTACGCAAGGACGGCAGCCACCTCACGCGGGCGTTCGCGGGCACCCTCGGACCGTTCGTGCTCCGCTCGCTCAGCTGAGAACCCCGTTCGAGGTGCGGCCTGTGGGAAGCTGCGGCATGGCCCGCTACGACCTGAACGGCAAAGTGGCGCTCGTCACCGGCGGCGCGCGCGGGATCGGGGCCGAGACCGCGCGGGCGTTGCAGGCGCGCGGCGCGAAGGTCGCGGTGGTCGACCTGGAGGCGAGCGAGCAGTTCGATCTGGGCCTCGCCGCCGACGTGACCGACTCTGACGCCATGGCCGCCGCCGTCGCGACCACGGTCGAGCGCTTCGGCCGGCTGGACGTGGTGGTGGCCAACGCCGGCATCGCGGCGCGGGTGACGACCGCCCGGGCGAGCGACCCCGAAGCGTTCGAGCGCATCCTGGAGGTGAACCTGCTCGGCGTGTGGCGCACCGTCCGCGCGGCGCTGCCACACGTGATCGCCAACCGCGGGCACGTGGTCGTGATCGCGTCGGTGTACGCGTTCACCAACGGGATGGGCACGGCGGCGTACGCGATGGCCAAAGCGGGCGTCGAGCAACTGGGCCACGCGTTGCGGGTCGAACTGGTCCAGCACGGCGCGAGCGCGAGCGTCGCGTACTTCGGCTTCATCGACACCGAGATGGTGCGCGAGTCGATCGACCGCGACCCGCTGGCCGACCGGCTGTGGGCCTCGATCCCGCGCGTGTTGCAGAAGCGGCTGCCGCCTCGGGTCGCGGGCGAGGCGATCGTGGCCGGCATCGAGCGCCGCCAGGCGCGGATCATCCGCCCGCGCCGCTGGACGATCCTGTCCGTGCTCCGCGGCGTCCTGAACCCGCTGATCCAGGCGCGCGCGGAACGCGACGCCAAGGTCCAGGCGTTGCTGAAAGAGGTCGACGGCCGCGGGCCATGAAGATCTTCCTGAGCTACCGGCGTGAAGACGCGAGCGGGCACGCGGGGCGGCTCTATGACGTGCTCGTCCGCCGCTACGGCGCCGAGCAGGTCTTCATGGACATCGACGCGATCCCGGTCGGGTCCCAGTTCGGGGAGGAGATCCACCGCGCGGTCGCCTCGTGTGACGTCTTCATCGCCCTGATCGGCCCGCGCTGGGCGCACGTCGCCGACTCCGATGGCGGCCGCCGCCTCGACGACGCGGACGACTACCTGCGGCGCGAGATCGAGAGCGCCCTGGCGAGCGACGTCCGCGTGGTGCCGGTGTGCGTCCAAGGCGCCGACCTGCCACCCGCCGACGTCCTCCCGCCCTCGCTCGCCCCGCTCGTGGAACGCCAGGGCACCAAGCTCAGCGACGCGAGCTGGCACGACGACGTCGAGCGCCTTGTCCGGCGGCTCGAGGGCCGTCCGCCGCCGCGTCGCAACCGGACGCTGCTCCTCGCGGCCGTCGCCGGCGCGCTGGCCCTCGCGGGCGTGGCCATCGCACTCGCGCTCCAAGACGACGGCGAACCGTCGTTGAACGAGTCGGAGCAGCGCCTCGTCTCCAGCATCACCGGGGCGGCCGCGGCCCCGGACGCCTGCAGCCCCAAGTCCGAGACGGCGCCCGAGGCCGACGCCAGCGTGAGCTGCGGCCCTGCCGCCCGCGTGGTCAGCGAGTACCACCAGTTCCCGACGCCCGAGGCCGCCCAGCGGTGGTTCGCGCAGGCCGAGCTCAGCGCGGGCGGCGCGGGCGACTGCGCGCCGGAGCGGTTCGGCGAACCGGTGCGCGCCCCGGCCGCCGGCCAGTTCTGCGATGACCAGGCGGGAGAACCGCACCTCTTCTACCTCGACGAGGCGGCGCGGATCGGTGTCGAGGCGCACGTGAACGACATCGAGGGACGGGACGCGATCAACCGGCTGCTCACCGTCCGCGAAAGCGCCTGGTTCCGATTTCAGGACCAGGAGTAGCCGCTCTTGCAAGGTTCTTAGAAAGCCGCGAGTGAGGGCTTAGCGGCGGCGAAGGAAGCGCTCAGGGGGGAGGGCGAGGATGCTTGGCATGAAGCTTGTCAAGCCCCTCCTCCCCCTCGCCGCCGCCGCGGTGATCGGCGGCGGCGCGGGCGCCGTCGCTACCACCGCTCTTCACGACGACACCCCCTCCGTCCAGACCGTCACGCAAACCCGTACGGTCGCCGCCTCCCCCTCCGACACGTCCACCGCGCTGTCCCCGCACGACGTGTACCAAGCCTCCAAGGACTCCGTCGCGTACATCACGACCGGCTCGGGCACGGGCTCGGGCTTCGTGGTCTCGCCCGACGGCTACATCGTCACCAACGCCCACGTGATCGAGGGCGCGAACGGCCAGATCAAGGCCAAGGTCGGCGACGGCAAGACGCTCGACGCCAAGCTCGTCGGCGAGGACGCCTCGACCGACCTCGCGCTGCTGAAGGTCAGCGCCACGAACCTGAAGGCGCTCCAGCTCGCCGACTCGAGCTCCGTCGAAGTCGGTGACGACGCCTACGCCATCGGCAACCCGTTCGGCCTCGACCGCACCCTCACGGTCGGTGTCGTCAGCGCGCTCCAGCGCGAGATCTCCTCGCCCAACGGCTTCTCGATCGACGACGTGATCCAGACCGACGCCGCGATCAACCCCGGCAACTCGGGCGGCCCGCTGTTCAACTCGCAGGGCCAGGTGATCGGCGTCAACTCGCAGATCGAGTCCACCGGCTCGAGCTCCGGCGGCCAGGCCGGCAACGTCGGCATCGGCTTCGCGATCCCCTCCAACACCGTGAAGACGATCATCGACCAGCTGCGCACCACCGGCACGGTCAGCCACGCGTACCTCGGCGTGCAGACCGGCGACGCCCAGGGCGCAGGCGCCCAGGTCGGCGCGGTCACCGCGGGTGGCCCGGCCGCGAACGGCGGCCTGCAGCAGGGCGACGTGATCACCGAGCTCGGCGGCAAGAGCGTCGACGACTCGACCGCCCTCTCCTCGCTCGTGGACGAGCACAAGGCCGGCGACTCGGTCCAGGTGAAGGTCACGCGCAGCGGCAAGCAGCAGACGCTCACGATCAAGCTCGGGGAGCGCCCGACCACGACTGAGCAGACCCAGACCCAGCAGCAGCAGGCTCCGCAGCAGGAGCAGCCGCAGCAGGAGGTCCCCGGCTTCGGCGGCGGTTGGTAGCCCGTCGTCGTGGGAGGAGCACGAAGGGCCGGCGTCCGCGCCGGCCCTTCGGCCGTTAAGCGGCGGCGGCGATCCGAACCTCGGCCGCGCCCTCGATCATCGTCTGCGCGACCAGCTCGAACGCCTCGCTCCAGGCCTGCGTGTACTCGGGCGTCCACGCCTCGCCCGCCACGTCCGCCATCGCGCCGATCAGCACGGCGCCGACGATCGGGTAGTGCGCCGAGCGCGCGCCGTAGGCGACGTGCCGGGCGCCCATCTGGCGCAGCGCCGGAACGATCGCCTCGAGATTGCGCACGCTGCGGCGCAGCAGCACGAGCGCGGACAGCAGCATCTGGCGCTGGCGGACCATGTCGGTGTTGGCGAACATCGGAATCACCGCGGGCGCGGCCGCGAACAGGTCGGTGTAAAAGCGATCAACGAGCTCATCGCCGTGAGGCGCAACGAGGTCGAAGCTGGTCTCAAGGGCGGCGAGGTTCATGCCGTTGAGCATCCGGCACCGACCGCTCAGGCGATATAGAGCTGACCTCCCTGCCGGGTGGCGGACAACCGCCATGCGGATCGGGCGCGGGACGCCGCGCCCGTGTCGGCGGGCGCGGCCCCGCCCGATCAGAGGAGGAACGGCGAGTTGCACGATCAAGCAGACCGCCGGCGCGCGGGAACTTTTGTTCCACAACCGCGGCGGCGCGCGATCGACCGAATCCCGGGTGGTTTTCGCGCTGACCAGAGCGTGCGGCTGGAGGCGCGATGATGCGTGCGATGCCGCCCCACCTCCCGTTCACGTTCGAGCCTGTGCGCACGGACCGGCTGCTCCTGCGGATGATGACCGCCGAGGACGTCGACGCCATCCACGCCTATCAGTCCCGAGAGGACGTCTGCCGCTACCTGCTCTTCGAACCGCGCGACCGTGCCGTCGTCGCCGAGAAGGTCGCCGAGCACGCGCAGGCGACCACGCTCACCGGCGAAGGCGACTACTGGCAGATCGCCGTCGAGCACGACGGGCGGGTGATCGGCGACGTCTTCTTCACGATCAAGAGCGTCGAGCACTCGACGGGCGAGATCGGCTGGACGATGCACCCGGACTTCCACGGGCACGGCTACATGACCGAGGCGGCGAGCGCAGGGCTGCGGATCGCGTTCGAGACGCTCGGCCTGCACCGCGTGGTCGCGATCCTGGACCCGCGCAACATGGCCTCGATCGCGCTCTGCCGCCGGCTCGGGATGCGCGAGGAGGCCTACCACGTGGAAGACATGTGGGTCAAAGGCCGGTGGGACGACACCGGCATCTACGCGCTGCTCGCGCGTGAGTGGCGCGCCGCTTAGCCGCGCGCGAAACGGTCGAGCACGGTCGTCACGACCGGTTCGTTGCAGTCCGCGCAGGTGCGGTCGAGCAAGG
Source organism: Solirubrobacter taibaiensis (assembly GCA_027587225.1). GTDB lineage: Bacteria > Actinomycetota > Thermoleophilia > Solirubrobacterales > Solirubrobacteraceae > Solirubrobacter > Solirubrobacter taibaiensis. The sequence goes on along the minus strand of JAPDDQ010000023.1, from coordinate 70,598 downwards.
CCGCCGGGCGGGAAAGCGAGGTGCCGGAGAGGCCGCAGGCCGGACACTGGAAGACCGTTTCGACGAAGCCGGCGGCAAGCAGGGACTGGGTGACGTCGGCCATGCGTTCAACCTAGCGAGCGATCGCCGCGTATCCCCCCAACAACGGTCCAGGGCGCAACCGCTAGGATGCCGCACGGGCGTTGTAAAGGTACCTTGACGAGAGGTTGTGACATGGCGGGTATCCGGGTCGGAGCAGTGATGGTCGCGGTGTTCGCGTGCCTGGTGGCGATCGCGCACGCACAGGCGCCGCAACTGGTCGCGGACGTCGCGGTGACCGACAACCGGTACACCCCGTCCGCGAGCACCGTGTCGATCGGCGGAACGGTCAAGTTCGCGTATGACGCGGGCGAGGAAGTGCACAACGTGGAGTTCAGCTCGGCTGCCGTCACCTGCACGACGACCAAGGGCGCACGGACCGGCGCGAGCGGCAAGCAGGTCCCGTTCACGTCCGAAGGCCCAGGCTGGCAGGGGAACTGCACGTTCCCCGGGCCGGGCGTCTATCGCTTCATCTGCGTCGACCACTCGGAGATGGACGGCCGGGTCACCGTGCTGAACGCGGACGGCTCCGTCCCGGTCGAGGCGACGCCGACGCCCACGCCCACGCCGACGCCGCAGGCCGGCACCGACAACCCGCCCGCGGCCGGCGGCCCGGCGGACTCCGGCACCGTCACCGCGCCCAAGCTGACGATCGCCGCTTCCCAGCGCGGCCAAGCCGTCGCCGGCTCGATCAAGGGCGGCTCGGCGACGGCTTCCGTCGTGGTCGAGACGCTCGCGCCGCTGAAGGCCAGAGCCAAGCCGACCCGCGTCGGCCGCGCCACCTACGCCGTGGCGGCGGGTGCCACCAAGAAGTTCAACCTCGCCTTGAGCGCCAAGGGCAAGGCGGCCCTGAAGAAGCTCGGGCGCCTGAAGGTCACGGTCCGCTTCACCGTCGCCGGCGCGACTACGACCAAGACGGTCACCCTGCGCCCCGCCGCGAAGGCCAAGTCCTCGATCGCGCAGAAGGCCGTCACGGTCCAGGTGGGCGACAACTGGTTCTCCCCGAAGACCGCCACCGTCGCCCGCGGCGGCACCGTCACGTGGCGCTGGGTGGGCAAGAAGAGCCACGACGTCTCCGGCCCGGGCTTCAAGAGCAAGCTGATCAAGACCGGCACGTACAAGCGCGCCTTCAGCAAGAAGGGCACCTTCAAGTACGTCTGCACGGTGCACCGCGGGATGACGGGCACCGTGCGCGTCAAGTAGTCCGCGCGACCGCCGGCTCGTTCACCGACTGCGCGCCCGGCGCGCAGTCGGCGCACCGGACTTCGCGGCGCGGGTTGCGGATGCCGGTCAGACCCAACGCGCCGCCCACGGCCATCAGCGCGGCGCAGATCGCGACCGCGATGTGGAACCCCTCGACGTCGAGCGTGGCCGAGGCGACAGCGGTCACGACGGCACCGACGGCGGCGATGCACAGCAGCGAGGCGACGCGGGCGATGGCGTTGTTGACGGCCGAGGCGATGCCTGCGTTGTGCTCGTCGGCGTCGGCCAGCACGGTCGCGGTCAAGGGCGCGACGGTGGCGGACAAGCCGACCGAGAACAGCAGCAGCGCCGGGAAGAGCTCCGTCCAGTAGTCGAACTCGGCGTCCAGCCGGAGCATCAGCGCGATACCGACCGCCGCCAGCAGCGGGCCACAGCCCATGAACCAGCGTGGCCCGTAGCGGTCGGCGAGCGCGCCGAAACGGCGCGACATCGTGAACATCACCAGCGTCGTCGGGATCGTCGCCATCCCCGCCTCTAGCGCGTCATAGCCCGCGACCTGCTGCAGGAACAGCGTCAGGAAGAAGAACAGCGCGCCGAGTCCACCGTACATGGCGAAGGTCTGCAGGTTGCCGAACAGGAAGTTGCGGCGCGCGAACAGGTCGAGCGGCAGCATCGGCGCCTCCACGCGGCGCTCGTGGACCACGAACCACCCGAGCAGCGCGATGCCGACCGGTGCCGCCCACCACATGGACGGGTTGATCAGCGCGAGCACGGGTCCGGCGAGGCCGAGCGCCGTCAGCACCGCGCCGAGCCAGTCGAGCCGCACGCTCTTGCGCACGGTGGAGGGCGGGACGGCCATCTGCACCAGCACGAGCGTCGCGAGCACGAACGGCACGTTCACCGCGAAGATCCAGCGCCACGAGAACGCGTCGACGAGCCAGCCGCCCGCGAGCGGCCCGATGACGGTCGCGATGCCTGCCCAGGCGGTCCAGGAGCCGATCGCGCCACCGCGCTCCTCCGGCGGGAACGCGGCGATGATCACGGCCAGCGCGCTCGGCGTGAGCAGCGCGCCGAACACGCCCTGCAGCGCGCGGCCGGCGACCAGCACCTCGATCGTCGGCGCGATCGCGCACACGATCGATACGAGCCCGAACCCACCGACGCCGATGGAGAACACGCGCCGCTCCCCGTACAGATCGCCCAGCGACCCGGCCACGAGGATCAGCGACCCCAGCGTCAGCAGGTACGCGTTGGAGACCCACTGCTGCCCGGCGAGGCCGCCGCCGAGGTCGTCACGGATCGCCGGCAGCGCGACGTTCACCACCGTCGCGTCGAGCCCCGCGACGAACGAGCCCATGATCGCGGCGACCAGGGCGAGCTGCTTCTTCTTCATCGCGGCAGCACCTGCTCGCGCGGCACGGCCGCCGCGGCCGCGCGCCGCAGCGCCTCCAGCGGCAACGGCACCGCAGCGCCCATGAGGACCACGTTCCCCGGCGCCCGCCCGCGCAGGACGCCCGGCGGCGCCACCCACGCGACGTGCTCGAACACGTCCCGGACCAGCCCGTCGTGCACCGCGACCTCCTCGAACGGCGGCACGTCCACGACGTTCAGCGCGAACACGCCCGTGGGCTTGAGCACGCGCCGCACCTCCCCCACGTGCGCGGCCGTCGACAGCGCCGCGGGCACGTGCGGCCCGTCGAACGCGTCGCCGATCACGAGGTCGGCACTGCGGTCGGGCCGCAGCCGGATCATCTCCGCCGCGTCGCCGACCTTCACGCGCAAACGCGGGAATGCCCGCAGCCCGAGGTGCTCGCGCGCCAGGGCCACCACGCCCGGATCGATCTCCCACACGATCTGCCGGGACCGCGGCCGGGTGACGTCCACGTAGCGCGGCAACGCGCACGCGCCGCCACCCAGGTGCAGCACGTCGATCGAGGCGCCCGCGGGCCGGAACGCGTCGATCAGGTCCGCGATCCGCCGCATGTAGCCGAAGACCAGCCGCCGCGGATCGGCGAGGTCCACCACACCGGCCTCGCGCCCATCCAGCACGAGCGTGCGGGCGGATGCGTCGGCGATGATCTCCGCGGCCGCGAACTCCGTCTGCACGGCAACCGGCCCTGGCACTGGCCGGCCCTTATGTTCTCGCCCACGACGCCCCATGGAAGGACACGCTACTGGCGCCGATAGTCTGCTTCGCCGTGCGAGTCCTCGTCACCGGCGGCGCCGGGTACATCGGTTCGATCGTCGCCCGCCAGTTGCGGGACCGCGGTGACGACGTGACGGTGCTCGATTCGCTCTTTCGTGGCCACCGCAGTGCCGTGCCGGACGGTGTCCGCTTCGAGCAGGTCGACCTGCTGGATCTCGAGGCGACGCAGCACCTCCTGCGCGCCGGCTTCGACGGCGTGATCCACCTCGCCGCGCTCGCGCTCGTGGCCGAGTCCGTCGCGAAGCCCGAGATGTACTACCGCGGCAACGTGGTCAGCTCGCTGAACCTCCTCGACGCGATGCGCGCGGCGGATGTGAGGCGGCTCGTGTTCTCCTCGACGTGCGCGACCTACGGCGAGCCCGCTGTGGTCCCGATCGGCGAGGACACGCCGCCCGCCCCGGTCAACTCCTACGGCAACTCCAAGCTGGCCGTCGACCGGATGCTGGCCGACGAGGCCCGCGCTCACGGGCTCGGCGCCGTCTCGCTGCGCTATTTCAACGTCGCGGGGGCGTCAGGCGACCAGGGCGAGGACCACGAGCCGGAAACCCACCTGATCCCGCTCGCGTTGTGGGCCGCCACCGGCCGCACACCGGCGGTCTCGATCTTCGGCACGGACTACCCGACGCCCGACGGCACCGCCGTGCGCGACTACGTGCACGTCGAGGACCTCGGCCGCGCGCACCTGCTCGCGCTCGACCGCGTCCAGCCGGCCCGCCACGACATCATCAACCTCGGCGCGGGCCGGGGCTACTCCGTGCGCGAGGTCATCGAGACGGCGAAGGCCGTGACCGGGATCGACATCCCGGTCCGCGAGCAGCCGCGCCGCCCCGGCGACCCGCCGAACCTGGTGGCCGCGACCACCCGGGCGCGCGAGCAACTCGGTTGGGAGCCGGAGAAGACGCTGGAGGACATGGTCCGGGACGCGTGGACCTGGTTCCAGGCCCACCCGAGCGGCTACTAGCGCGGCGCCAGCTCGCTCGAGTCCGAGATCTGCAGCTTGCGCCGGGCGCGTTCGTAGAAGCCCTGCGCGTGGAGACGCAAGATGTGGGCCGGACGGTCAGAGATGGCAAACTCGATGCAGTCGCCGTCGCGCAGCTCGGCCACGCGCTGTCCGTCGGCCTCGAGCAGCAGCGGCGCGCTGCGCTCCAGCACATGCACGCGCAGGGTCTCCTCCGGGTGCAGGAAGACGGCGCGGTCGAACGCCGCGTGCGGGGCGACGGGCGTGACCAGCAGGCCGCGATGACGCGGCGAGACGATCGGGCCGCCGGCCGCGAACGAGTACGCGGTGGAGCCGGTGGGCGTGGCGATGACCAAAGCGTCCGCGGTGTAGCGGGCGAAGATCTCGCCTTCCACCTCCACGGCCAAGGCCGCAGGACCGTTACCCGGGATGCGCGACAGCGCCGAGTCGTTGAACGAGTTGATCTGCATCGGGAAGCAGGTGCCCTGGACGGTCATCACCGCCCGCTCCTCCAGCCAGTGCTCGCCGCGGTCGATCCGGTCCAGCGCGTCGGCGAGCTGGTCCAGGTTGACCTCGGCCAGGAACGCGAGGCGGCCGAGGTTCACCCCCAACACAGGCACGGACTGCTCGGTCGCGAGCTTCAGCGCACGCAGGATCGTGCCGTCGCCGCCGAGGCCGATCACGAGCCCGGCGTCCACCGCCAGCTCGGCCTCCGGCACCGTGCGCACGCCGTCCGGGACGAGGCCCTCCGCCTCCTCGAGCGTCCGCACCTCCATGCCGTGGCGCTGCGCCCAGCGCAGCACGCGATCCATGTGCTCCCGGCTGTCGCGTCGCGGGTGCAACACGACGCCGATCGCGGAGCCTTTCACGATTCGTCGCGGTGGACGGTGTCGGGCGCGAACGCGGGTAGGCAGACGGCGATGTACTCGGCGCCCTCAGGCGTGGAGTAGCGGATCCACTCCCCGGCGCGGGTGAGTACGGCCTGACCGGCGGCGACGGACAGCGTGCCGCCTTCGTGTTCGATCTCGATCCGGCCGCTCAGCACGACCGTGTACTCGTCGAACTCCGGCCGCTGGCCCGGCTCCACCCATCCGGCGGGGGAGCGCATGTGCGCCACGCTCACCCGGTCCTCGCCGGTGTTGACCCGGCCGACGTACTCATCGATCAGCTTCGGCTTGGTGCCCGCCGCCTCGACGCGCGACGGTCCCTCGATCAAGTCGGGCATGAGGGCAGGAGTCTAGGCTTTCAGCACAGATATGGGTGCGACCGACGAGTTCCTGATCAACAACCAGGCCTATGCCGTGCGCTTCGACAGCGGCCACCTGCCGACCCCGCCGCGCAAACAGGTCGCGGTCGTCACGTGCATGGACTCGCGGATGGACATCTTCGCGATCCTCGGGCTGAGCAACGGTGAGGCGCACATCATCCGCAACGCCGGCGGTGTCGTCACCGATGACGTCATCCGCTCGCTCTCGATCTCCCAGCGCAAGCTCAGCACGCGCGAGATCATCGTCATCAACCACACCGAGTGCGGGATGCTGACGTTCACCGACGACGAGCTGCGCGAGCAGCTGCGCCAGGAGACCGGGATGAAGCCGCCTTGGTCACCGGAGTCGTTCTCCGACCTGGACGCCGAGGTCCGCAACTCGCTCAACCGCATCCGCAACAGCGCGTTCATCCAGCACAAGAACGCGCGCGGCTTCGTCTACGACGTGGACACCGGTCGCTTGCGCGAGGTCAGGTGACCCAGCGCTCGACGTTGGCGTCGTGGATCTCCCGCAGCGTCGACTCGAGGTCGTACTCCTGCTTCCACTCGGGGTAGTCGGCCTCGAACGCGCCGAGGTCGCTGATCCACCACCGGTGGTCACCCATGCGCGCCTGATCGGAGTACGTCCAGTTGAGCTGATTGCCGGAGATGCGCTCGCACGCGGTGATCGCCTCCCGCATCGAGCACGAGTGCTCGCGGCCACCGCCGAGGTTGTAGACCGCGCCGGCGCGCGGGGCCTGGTGGAAGGCCTCCATCGCAGCGCTGACGTCGTTGGTGTGGATGTTGTCGCGAACCTGCTTGCCGTCGTAGCCGAAGACCGTGTACGGGTCGCCGGAGACGGTGCACTTCATGAGGTAGCTCAGGAAGCCGTGCAGCTGGGTGCCCGCGTGCTGCGGACCCGTGAGGCAGCCGCCACGGAAGCAGACCGTCGGCATGTCGAAGTAGCGGCCGTACTCCTGGACCATGAGGTCCGCCGCTGCCTTGGACACGCCGAACAGCGAGTGCATGGACCCATCGATCGACATCGACGAGTCGATGCCCTTGAAGTACCGATGATCCTCGGGCAGCTCCAGGCGCTCACCGATGTCGACGAGCGGCAAGCGATTCGGCGTGTCGCCGTACACCTTGTTCGTCGAGGTGAAGATGAATGTCGCCTCAGGCTTGACCGTGCGGGTCGCCTCGAGCAGCGACATGGTGCCGTTGGCATTGACGCTGAAGTCGGTCGGCGGGTCCGAAGCCGCCCAGTCGTGGCTCGGCTGCGCGGCGGTATGGATTACCGCGGCGAGGTCGGAGCCGATGCTCTCGAACAGGCGCAGCACTCCGTCGACGTCGCGGATGTCGAGCTCGACACTGCGGAACTCCGCGCTGAATTCGTCCTGAAGGCGGTTGGTCGTGCGGGCGGTCGAGGCGTCAGGGCCGAAGAACCGTGAACGCATGTCGTTCTCGATGCCGACCACGTCGTGGCCCGCCCGGACGAAGTGCGTTACGGCCTCGGAGCCGATCAGCCCGCCGGATCCGGTGACGATCACAGTGGACATCGGATCGCAAGTCTAGGAGTCCGTCGCTGAGACGACGAGCGTCTCGTGCCCGCTGCCCAGCGCGGTGTCTTGGCAGACCCACAGAGCATCCGGAGCGGCCCGGACAACTACCGCCCGCTGCTCACAACCTTCCTGGGCGGCTCAACTAGCGGCTCGGCGCGAGTTCGCGGGCGGCGGGCGCCGGCTCGGGCGGCGGAGCGAGCCGGGTCGCTTCACCGATGCGCCCCGCTGCGGACACAGCGGTCAACAGCGCGATCCACGTGACGGTCGCCAGCACGACGTGCACCCAGACCAGCCCGGGCGGCAGCGCGTTCTCCCACTGGAGGATGCCGACGGCGCCCTGGCAGGCGATCAGGACGCAGACCGCGGTCATCGCGCGCATGAGCAGCGGGTCCTTGTCGCGCCGGCGAACCAAGAACCAGATCACGACGGCCGAGAGCCCGAGGATCGTCCCCGTCGTCGAGTGCCGCTCGATCGCCCAGCTGAGCGTGTCGCCCGGCCCGTGCCAGGTGATGCGCTTGACGACGTCACCGGTGCCGGCGCCGCCGGCGTGCGGCCCGGCCGCGGTCACGATCGTGCCGCCCGTCAGCGACACGAACCCCAGCACCGCCAGCGCCCGCACCGACCAGGTGCTGACCTTGTCGCGGGCGGCCGGGCGCGCGCCCGGCTCGAACGTGGCCCGCCAGACGAGCGCCACGCACGCGATCAGCAGCAGCATCGACAGCAGGAAGTGCATGATCACCCAGCCCGGCGCCAGGTCGAAGATGACCGTGAAGCCGCCCCACACCGCCTGAGAGGCGACGCCGATCGGCAGCAGCCCGGCGATCAGCAGCAGATCGCGCCGGAACGGCCGCCGCCGCCACGCCATCCACACCGCCAGCAGGCACGGGATGGCGACGACGCTCGTCATCATCCGGTTGCCGAACTCGATCAGCGTGTGCGTGCTCAGCTCCGGCGTGAAGCTCGTGCCGTTGCAGCGCGGCCAGTCCGGGCAGCCGAGACCCGAGCCCGTGAGCCGCACCGCGGCGCCGGAGAACACGATCACCGCACAGACCACGAGCGCCGCATAAGCGACGATCCGGAATTCGCGCGGCGTGAAAGTACGGCGGAACAGCTTCATCGGGACCGGATCATTCTGGCGCATCGGTCCCGAGCGACCGGAGACCGTCTCCTCCGCGCTCGCCACGTCGACACCGCGCAGTACTCTAGGCCGCCGATGGCGACGACTTGCCGGCCCTATCGCTCGACGCTGCTCACCACTGCACGGGTGCGCGCGCTGAGTGAGTTTCGCGCGCGAACTCGCCGGTCGTGAGCCCGCGAGCGACTGGCAGGTTGGCGCTCGTGCCCTCGGCGTCGCGCAGGTCGATGCTCATCGGCGCCCTCGTGGTGGCCGACATCCTGGCGATCCTCGGAAACCAGTTCCTGCTGATGGCGGTAGTGCTGGCGATCCTCACGCTGCGGGTATCCGGAAGGTTCGGCTGGTATCTGGGGTTCGCCCTCGTCTGCTTGGTCGGTCTGGCGTGCCAGGTCTGGCTTCTGAGTCTCACACCGCACACCGGGGTCCCGATCTGGATCGTCGACCTCGTGGTCTGGAACGCGGTCGCGGTGGCGGCGCTCGCTGGTCCGGGCGCGTCAGCAAGCTCCGGACGGCTGGACCCGGAACAGCTGCGTGTCCTCCTCGCCGCTCTGGCGCTCCCAGCGCTCCTGCTCCTCGGCTACGCCGTCTTCTATGTCGCCCATGGCCGGAGTAATCCGGGCTGGGCGATGCTGGGCGACACGGTCGGCAAGACCCTCGAAGGGTGGGGGATTCTCGGAACCAACGGAATCACGACCGACTACTGGATTGCGGATCCCGTCAAGAACGTTCTCCTCGCCTCCGTCGCGGCCCACGCGGCCACGGACGATGCGATGGGCTCGCGTCTCTTCGACGTCGTGCGCCAGTCCGCCAACCTGATCGTGGTCATGTGGGCGTTCGTGGCGTTCGTCGCCGGGATCATCGGACACCAGGCCGCCCGGCGGCCTTCCTCGCGCCGATCTGCGGGGTTGTGGGTGCCGATCATCGTCGTCCAGCTTCTCACCCTGTCGTGGTTCATAGCGGGACTTGCCATCAGCGGCGGCTTCATCAACTTCCCGCCGTCTCTGCTGGTGCTGCTGCTCACCTGGATCGCCTACCGCGCATCGCCGCAACATCCGCTTGCTGGGACGTTCACGCTCATCGCCGCATGCATCACGGCCCATTACGCTTGGGCGCCGACCGTCGTCTACCCGCTGCTCGCCCTGCTCTGGATCTGTTGGCGGCAGCGGGCCGAAGTGTTCCGCGCACCGCGGCGCCTGGTCCCGCACGTCGTGCTGATCGTCGTGGGCCTCATCTACTACGAGGCGGTCTTCCGCAAGCTCTCGGAGAAGTACGGCAGCGGTTTGTCGCTGCTCGCGTTCGATGGGACCATCCAGCAGCTGAGCGTCCCAGCTGCCGTTTTGCTGGCCGCGTTCCTGCTCTGGTGCCTGCAAGCAACGCCGAGCACCCGGAGTCTGCTCCCATCGCTTGGAACCGCAGCCCTGCTTGGAGCCGTCCTGACCTGCTTCCTGGCCGAGAACAGGCTCAATTACGGCGCGGTGGCGATGTGGGGGTATTACCCCATCAAGTTCGCGTGGACGTCGCTCGCCGCGCTCGTCGTGATTTCGATGTCGACGGTGCTCGTCGCGCTCACCGACCGTGACGTCCTTGGGCGGCTCAGATACCCGGCGACAGTCGGCGCGACCCTGCTCGTGGCGGTCCTGATGGCCTACGCGACCTCACCGTCAGGCACTCAGCTGCATGGGCTAGGGACCGCGAAGAGTCTCTACTCGAGCGGGTCACTCAGGGCACTGTTCGCTTTCCAGGCGCCATTCACGTCCATCGGCAGAAGCAACGACCAGGACCTCAAGCGCGTCCGAGCCATGCTCAATGCGAGCAGTGAGAGCTTCGCTTACCGTCTCGACTCGCGTGCTGTGCCGAAGTCGGGCGAGTACATGACTGAAGAGCTGTACGCGAACTTCTGGCTGGTCCCGGCGAACAGACTCACGGCCCTGGGGCGCCCTGCACCGCCGGTGCAGAGCTACTTCGTCTCCAGCACCCCGCAGGACGTCTGCATCAGGATGAGCGTGTGGCAGAACCCGATCATCTGGACCTCTGACCCCAAGGCCGGCGCAGCGATCCGTCAGGCCTGCCCCGCGCAGAAGTTCACGGTCAAGCTCGTATAGCTTCGACTCCTGGTCCGCGCGGCTCAGCTACGGCGCGCGAGCACCAGATACTGCGCGCCGGCGGGCAGGCGCGTCAGCCGGCGCTCGAGCGGGCGGAGCCGGCGCAGCGGAGACGGGAACACGAACAGGAAGTCCGTCTTCACGACCTCGAAGCCGGCGCGCTCCACCATCCGCCGGCACTCCGGCGCCGACAGCGTGATCGCGTCCCGGTCGAACGGGATCCGCCGCATGACCATCCGCGTCCCCGGGTTCCAGGGGTTGTTCTCCCACAAGCCGAACATGCCGCCCGGCCGGAGCGCGGCGTGAACCGTCGCCAGCGCCGCGGGACGCTCGGCGACCGGGATGTGATGGAAGACGCCGTTGCAGTAAGCGAGATCGACGGTCCCGACCGGGCTCTGCTCCATCGGCAGGAACTCGGCCTGCGGGGACGGGTGCCGGCGACGCGCGGTCTCCAGGGACGCCGGCGAGGGGTCCACCCCGACGAGGTGCTCGGCGCCGGGGAGGTTCAACAGGTACGGCGTCGCGGTGCCGGTCCCGCACCCGAAGTCCAGCAGGGTGCGCGACGGTGCGCCGAGCTCGCTCAGGCGCGTCCGCACCCAGTCCACCCGGCCCTGCGCGAAATACGTGCTGTCCTCGCCCGAGAGGCTGATGCCCTGCTCGAGCGCGGTTTCGTAGTCGTCGGCGTAGGTGTCGAACTCGGACTGCGCCATCTACTTGCGGCGCATCGCCAAGACGCTGACGAAGAAGCTCGACAGCAGCGTCTGGAACCCGAGGGCGGTCAGCGTCACGCCCGGCACCACCAGGCGCATCGTGCTCGCGTAGTCCAGCCGGCCGAACTCGGCCACGCGCCACTTGTTGACGGCGAGCACCAGCAGCACGAGCCCGATCACGAGTCCGACCGCGCCGATGATCAACCCGACCTCGAGCGTGATCGTCTTCCCGAGGCGTTGCAAGCGCCGGTCGGGCGGCATCAACCCCTCGGATATGGCGAATACCTTCGCGAAGACGGCAAACGCGATCGCCTGATAGCCGCACAGCAGCGCGAGGCTGGCGAACAGCAGGGTGTGCGCGTCGAACGTGGCGCCCGAGACGGTGACCTGCGGCAATGCGAGGGCGTAGCCGAGCAGCCCGAGCAGCATCAGCGTCAATCCGGGGATCAGGAACAGCCAGCGCGGGCTGTAGAGCAGGAAGAAGCGCAGCGTGCGCCAGCCGTCGCGGAACGTGCGCAGATGCGGCTTGTGCGCCTTGCGCCCGTCCGGGTGAAGCGTGATCGGGACCTCGGCGATGTTCGCCGAGTACAAGCTCGACTTGATGATCATCTCCGTCGCGAACTCCATGCCCGTGCAGCGCTGGTTCAGGCTCGCGTAGTGCGCTTTCGTGAAACCGCGCAGACCGCAGTAGACGTCGTGGATCGGCGCGTTGAACCACAGCCGCACGAGCCTTGAGAACAGCGGGTTGCCGATACGGCGGTGCAGCACGGGCATCGCGCCCGGCATCACCTGGCCGCCGCCGCGCTCGAGCCGGCAGCCCTGGACCAGGTCGTGACCCTCGCGCAACCCGTCGACGAACTTGCCCAGCTCCAGGAAGTCGTAGCTGTCGTCGGCGTCGCCCATGATCACGTAGCGCCCACGCGCGGCAGCGATGCCGCCCATCAACGCGTTCCCGTAGCCCTTGGCCGCGACCGGGACGACCCGGGCGCCAAGGCTTTCGGCGATCTGTTGCGAGCCGTCGATACTGCCGTTGTCGGCGACGATGATCTCACCGTCGATCCCGCCGGCCTCCATCGCCTGCTGCGCCTTGCGAATGCAGATCTCCAGCGTGTCGGCCTCGTTCAGGCACGGCATGACGACCGAGAGCTCGATCTCGTCATCGCCGCCGAAGCGCCCCGTGAGCTCGTCGACGCTGTCTGTGGACAGGGACATGGATTCGCTCACTTCGAGAAGGCTCCGTGTTCAGGACAACGCATTGGTGGACAGCGTACGAGACGAAGGTGTCGACATTGCGGACTAGCCCGCGTTCTGCGCCGCGAGCGGGGCCCGCCGCTCGTGGAACACGTGGAAGCGGAGCATCAAGTAGGAGGCGATCGCCAGCACGACCGTGGCCACGGCGTACACGATCCGCTCATCGACGCCGATCACGCCAGGCAGGAACGTCGTTGCGGTCAGCGAGAGGCTGATCTGCGCGCCGCCGAGCAGCAGGTAGCGACGTGCCTGATGGTGCATGGCGAGCTCGAATCCGGAGCGGGTCTGGAAGACGAACAGGCGCTGGCCGGTGAAGTGCAGGCCGAGCGACAGTGAGTACGCGCAGAGCATCGCGAGCTGGATCGCGAGGTCCAGCCCACCGGCGAACACCAACGTGAGGCCGATGTAGGTCACCACCGTGAGGCCGCCCACCATCACGTAGCGAAGCGGCTCAGCGCGCGGCTCCATCAGCGCCCGCCAGAGACTGTTGAACCTGGCCATGAGCGCAGCAGTCTAGGCCGCGACCATCAGCGCGTACGAGGACTGGACGAACCGATCACGCTCGCCGGCCAGATGGCAGATGTGGTAGCCGCCGCGCGGCTAGGATGCGCCCGGTGAGGTTTCGCAACCCCGTCGGCGCGTGGCGCTCCGCCCGCGCCGAGCTGACCGCGATGCGTTCGCAACTGGCGGACGTGTCCGCGCAGGTGCAGGCGCTGCAGCAGTTCAACTCCGGCGCGCACGCCGCGACAATGCAGGCGCTGCGCTATGTCCGCGACGACGACGCCGCGGCCCGCGCGCAGCTCTGGGCACTACGCGCGACGCCCGAGTACGAGGCGGCGTTCACCGAGGATGAGCCGCTGGTCACGGTGATCATCACCACCTACCGCAACTTCAAGGAGCTCAGGGAGCGCTCACTGCCGTCGGTGCTGGCGCAGACCTACGAGCGTTTCGAGGTGCTGGTGGTGGGGGACGCCGCGGCGCCCGAGGCCGAGCAGGTGTGCCGCTCGTTCAACGATGACCGCGTGCGCTTCGTCAACCTTCCCTATCGCGGCCCCTATCCCGACCAGCCCGAACGCGCCTGGTACGTGAGCGGGACCGCGCCCTACAACACCGGCCTCGCGCTGGCCAAGGGCAGCTGGATCGGCTCCAACAGCGACGACGACGCATTGCGGCCGGAGTACATCGAGACCTTGCTGGCGCTCGCTCGCGACCAGCAGGCCGAGGTCCCCTACGGTCAAATCGACGAGCACCATCCGGACGACGACAACGTGCTGCTGTGCACCTTCCCGCCCAGCAACGGCCACTGGGGCACGCAGTGCTCGATGTTCCACGGCGCACTGCGCTTCCTGCCCCACCAACCGACCGACTGGATCTTCGAGACGCCCAACGACTGGGGCCTGTGCGAGCGGATGCTGCGCATCGGGGTTCGTTTCGCGATGACCGACACCCCGGTCTGCGACTACTACCCGTCGTCGCTGTGGTCCGACCGAATCGGCCGGGACTACTTCTGACCCCCCGCGGCGACCGACCGGCTCGCCTCGATGACGGCAGCGACCTCGGCGTCGCTCAGCAACGGATTGAGTGGAAGGCTCAGGACCTGGTCACAGAGCAGCTCCGAACGCGCCAGGGACACGGGCGTCGCGACCGAGGCGGCGAAGGCGGGGAGTCGGTGCAGCGGCGTGGCGTAGTGCACGAGCGTCTGGACGCCGCGCTCGAGGAGCCGGCGCCGGACGTCGTCGCGCTCCGTGCTGCGGACGACGAACAGGTGGTAGGCGTGCTCGGCGCGCGGGTCGAGCTCCAGCGGCTCGAGGCGGGTGCCCGCGAGCGCGTCCCGGTACGCCGAGGCGATCGCGCGGCGACGCTCCGTCCATGCCGGGAGAAGCTCCAGTCGGCGGGTCAGCACGGCGGCCTGCAGCTCGTCCAAGCGACTGTTCATCCCGAAGCCTGAGGCGTCCGACTGCCCGAAGGCCCCGTACTGCCGCAGCTCGCGCATGCGGTCGGCGAGCACCGGGTCGTCCGTCGTCGTCGCGCCGGCGTCCCCGAGGGCGCCGAGGTTCTTGCTCGGGTAGAACGACCACGCCGCGGCGTCGCCGACGGCACCCGCCGGCCGCCCCTCGAAGGTCGCCAGGTGAGCCTGGGCGCAGTCCTCGAGCACCCACACGCCGTCGGGCAACACGGCTCGCACCGCGGCGACATCCGCGCACTGCCCGTACAGATGCACCGGGATGACGGCCTTCGTCCGCTCCGTGAGCGCCCCTTGGAGCGATTGCAGATCGATGCGTCCGGACGCCTCGTCGACATCGCAGAGCACGACGCGGGCACCGGTCCGCGCGATCGCCGAGGCGGTCGGCGGGCAGGTGTTGGCCTGGGTGACGACCTCGTCACCGGGACCGACGCCGAACGCCCGCAGCGCGATCTCCAGCGCGTCGGTGCCCGAGCCCACGCCGACGGCGTGCCCGACGCCGCACGCCTCGGCCCAGGCCTGCTCGAACGCCTGCACCTCGGGGCCGAGAATCACCCGGCCGCTCGCGGTGACCGCCTGGACGGCGGCCTGGGTCGCGTCGGCGGTCGCCTGCGCGAGCCGCGTGAAGTCGAGGAAGGGGACGTTCACGCCGACGCCACCGATCCGCGGAACTCGAGGAAGTCGCCGTGGTCCCGGATGTAGTCGGCCTCCTCGTACGGGTGCGAGGCCAGCACGACCACGACGGCGCCGCCCGAGAAGTCGGTCAGGTCGCACCAGAGCTGCGGCGGAACGTGCAGTCCCTTGTACGGTCGGTTCAGGAGGAAGTCGCGCCTCTGCCGCCCGTCATCGACCGTGACGTTCACGCTGCCCATGATGGTCACGATGAACTGGTGCAGCTCGTGGTGGGCGTGGCCGCCGCGCTCGGCGCCGCCGACGACGTCGTAGACGTAGAAGACGCGCGCGATCTCGAAGGGGACGACGCCCCCGCCCTCGACCGGCGTCAGCGCACCGTCCTGTGCCGCGATCCGCGGCAGGTCCAGCACCGCGCAGTCATCGACCGTGTTCACGGCGCCACCAGCTCGAGGAACTCGGGGTAGCTGCGGATGTAGTCGCTCTCGTCGTACGGCGCCGAGGCGAGGCAGAGGCAGACGGCGTTGGTGGAGAAGTGCGTGAGCGTGCGCCAGGTCGTCGCCGGGATGTACAGCCCGACGTACCCACGGTTGAGCGTGAAGCTGGAACGCTGGACACCGTCGTCGACCGACACCTCGAAGCTGCCGGAGAGCGCGATCACCAACTCCTCGAGCTGGTGATAGGCGTGACCTCCCCGGTGCGCGCCGCCCGGCACGTCGTAGATCCAGTACGCCCGCTTGATCTCGAACGGCACGTGGTTGACGCCTTCCACGAAGGTCAGATTGCCGCGTTGATCAGGAATCAGCGGGAGCTCTACCAACCCCGAGCGTCGAGTAAGGTCTGGCTGCATGGGTGGTAAAGACTACGCGCGCTTCGCGGAGCTCTCGTTTGACGACTTCCGGCGTCTGGCGCACGACGAAGCGCTGAGTCCCTACGAGCGGATCGGGTTCCCCGATGACTACCGCGAGGGCTTCGAGCGGGCGATCTTCGAGGACATACGTCGCAAGCTCCCTGCGCTCGACGGCTCGGGCTCGGTCGTGGTCGACATCGGCCCCGGCTGCAGCGAGCTGCCGCAGATGCTCCGCACGCATTGCGAGGAGCGCGACCACCACCTCGTGTTCGTGGACTCGTCGGAGATGCTCGACCACCACGCCGACGGCCCGGGGCTGCGCAAGGTCCCGGGGCGCTTCCCGGACGTCGCCGCCGAGCTCGGCGAGGAGCGCGGCACCGCCGCCGCCGTCCTCGCCTACAGCGTGATCCAGTACGTCTTCGAGGACGGCAGCGTGTTCGGGTTCCTCGACGCCGCCCTCGAGCTCCTGGCGCCGGGCGGCGCGCTGCTGATCGGGGACCTGCCCAACGCGTCGATGCGCTCGCGCTACTTCGCCTCCGATGCCGGGCAGGCCCGGCACAAGGAGTTCGCGCAGGACGATTCGCCGCCGCCGGTCTCCTTCAACGCGATCCAGCGCGGCCGCATGGACGACGCCGTCGTGCTGAGCCTGGTCGCCCGTGCCCGCGCGGCCGGCTTCCACGCCTGGATCGTGCCGCAGGACCCGAGCCTGCCGATGGCCAACCGCCGTGAGGACCTGCTGGTGGTGCGCCCATGAGCGGCAAGCTCGTCATCGTCGGCGACTCGCTGTTCGCCGAGATCGCGTACGAGTACTTCACCCACGACTCGCCGTACGAAGTGGTGGCGTTCGCCGTCGAGGCCGAGTACCGCAAGCGCGACGAGTTCTTCGGCCTGCCCGTCGTCGACTTCGAGACGCTCGAGGAGACCCACCCCGCGGCCGAGCATTCCGTGTACGTGGCGATGGTCTACTCGCAGCTCAACCGACTGCGCGCCCGCCTGGCGAAGACGGCGAAGGAGCGCGGGTACGCGCTGGCCAGCTACGTGTCCAGCCGCGCGTTCGTGTGGCGCAACGTCCAGCTCGGCGAGCACGTGTTCATCTTCGAGGACAACACGCTGCAGCCGTTCGTCACCGTCGGCGACAACGTCGTCCTCTGGAGCGGCAACCACATCGGCCACCACTCGACGATCCGGGACAACGTCTTCATCGCCAGCCACGTCGTGATCTCCGGCAGCGTCGTGGTGGGCGAGAACACGTTCCTCGGCGTCAACGCGACGCTCGTCAACGACATCGAGATCGGCGCCGACTCCTGGATCGGCCCCGACGTCTCGCTCACGCGCAGCATCCCGCCGGCGTCGGTCTACCGTCCGCCGCGCAGCGAGAAGCGCGACGTCACGTCCTACAAGCTGCTGGACGTGCCCGCGCCCGTCGAGGACAGCGGCAGCTCGTAGGCCTCGTAGGCGACGCCTCCGCCGCCGTACTGGGCCTTGTACTCGTAGAGGCTCGCGTTGAGCACCAGCCCGCGCTCGCGGTTGCTCGTGCCGAAGTCGAAGAAGCGGCGGCCCGCCTCGCGGGCCGCTTCGATCGCGTGCCCGAACACGGCGTCGAGCGCGCCCACCTGGTTGCCGTCGGGGGTCGAGGAGATGTACTGGGCATGTGACACCCGTCCGCTGTGGAACAGGACGACCCCGGCGACCGCGGCGCCGTCGAGCTCTCCGACGAGGAACTCGATCTCCTCCGGGAACCGCTCGCCGAGCAGCCGGATCTCGTCCAGGCTGTGCACCGGCGCGGCGTCGTGCCGGGCGGCGAGCGTCTGCTCGAGCACGTCCCAGACGCGGCCGGCGTGCTCGGTCCCGGACTGGACGGTGACCCCGGCCTTCTCGGCCTTCTTACGGCCGCGGCGCCGGCGCGAGGACGGCTTGGCCTCGGAGTCCAGGTCGACCGCGCACGAGAGGTCCACGCGTGAGCGCTGGGCGCCCAGGCGGAACAGCGCGTAGAGGTCGTCCTGCTCGGGACGGGCCTGGTAGATCCACGGCAGCGGCTTGTACTCGAGGACCGCGAAGCCGCGGCCGGCGAGGTGCGCCGAGACGGCGGTCAGCGCCTCGAGCATGCCCTCGCCACGCAGCGCGCCATCGTGGACGAGCCCGCCGTAGGTGCTGCCCGGATGACTGACGACGCGGTCCGCGGCCGCGAGGTCGACGGCGGCCGGGAGCACGCCCACGAGCCGGCCGTCGCCGTCGGTGACGCACACGGACGCGTCCTGGAAGCGGTCGCCGTGGTAGCTGAGGAACCGTCGCGTCTGCAAGAGCGTCGAGGCGGCGCCGGCGCTGACAAGCGCGTCCCACGCCTCGGCGTCCGCTTCGGTGAACGCCCGCGCCTCAACGACCAAAGGACCACTTCCGGTGACCGACGAAGCTGGCGGTGACAGTGGCGACGAACAGCAAGCTCTGAGCGACGAGCACGGGCAGCCCGACGACTTCGACGAGCACCGGCAGCAGGGCGAGGTTGACGGCGAACGCCCCGGCGTAGACCTGCGAGAAGCGCAGGAGCTGGCCGGGCCAGCGTCCTTCCGTGGCCTCGAAGACGAACTTGCGGTGCAGGACGAATGCCTGCAGCACGGACACCACCATGCTCACGACGAGCAGCACGAGGTAGTGGATCACGTCGCCGAACGCAAGTTGCAGGGCGACGAAGAGCAGGAAGCTCGACACCGTGTTCCACCCACCGACGAGCAGGTAGCGGAACCGCTGGTCCGCGAACAACGTCGCGGCGAGACGCCTCACCGGTGTGGCCTCGATCACGACTTCGGCCGTGACTCGAAGTGCCGGTCGAGCATCACGACGGCGCCGGGGCGGCCTTTGGTGTTCTCGAACGCACGCCACACGTACGCGCCGAGGATGCCGAGACCGCAGAGATTCAACGCCGCGAAGAACGCGATGACGACGATCGTCGCCGCGTACCCGGGCACGTCGATCGCGCCGCTGAGCCGCCCCGCGACGACGAGCACGGCGAGCAGGACGGAGACGAACACGCCGATCGTCCCGGTCCCGAGCAGGAGGCGGATCGGGAGGTCGGTGAACGAGAAGATGCTGTCGCTCAGATACCGGACGCGCTTCTTGAAGCTCCACGAGCTCGTGCCGTGCTCGCGCTCCTGGCGATCGTAGGTCACGGTCCGACGCCGGAAGCCGAGCCAGAGCGTCAGCGCCACGAGCGAGCTGTTCGCCTCCTCGAACGCGACCAGATGCCGCCGGAAGTTGTCGTTGCACGCGTACACGTCGATGCCGCCGGGAGGCACCTCGTGGTTCACCAGGCGCCGGTACAGCGCCCAGAACACGCGCGCCGCGAACGCGGTCCTCGCCGGGTCGGCGCGGTTGTCCCGCACGCCGAACACGACGTCCGCCTCGTCCTGATCGAGCACGCGGAAGAACTCGTAGTACAGCTCAGGCGGCTCCTGCAGGTCCGCCGCCATGACGGCGAACACGCGGCCCGACGCGTGCGTCAGTCCGGTCTTCGATGCCGCCAACGCCCCGAAGTTGCGCGAGTGCGCGAGGAGCCGGCTGCTGAACGGTTGATCGTCGAGGGCGTCGGCGAGCACCAGCAGGCTCTGGTCCGGGCTTCCGTCGACGGTGAAGACGACCTCCAGCGGCCCGTCCAGCTGACCGGCCATCTCGGCCAGTCGCGACAGGAGCGCCGGGATCGAGTCCTCGTTCAGATAGACGTTGACGATGATCGAGTAGTGGGGCCGCACCGCCGGATCCAACTCGCTCGCGGACAGCCCCGCCTCCTCCTCAAGAGCACCCGGGCGCATCCGCGGTCATGGTAGTAGGCGCGCCACCCCGAAGCCGCTCGCTCCGTAGTTGTTGCCGTTGTAGAAGAGGTAGGTCCCGGTGTCGTTGCGATGGACCCACGGGTAGCCGACCATCTCCGAGTCCCAACCGGTCTCGGACACGTCGATGCCGACCTGATCGTCCAGTCGGTTCCAGCTCAGTCCATCCGGCGATTCGGCGTAGCCGAGCCGGTAGCCCTTCTCGCGCAGGCGGATGCCGTACCAGATGCGGTACCCGCGCTCGTCCTGCAGGACATACGGTCGGCCGAAGCCGAACTCGTCCGGGGGCTGCGGCTCCATCGAGGGCTGCCCCGACTCGGGCCAGTGCATGCCGTCCGCCGACTCGATGTGGCGCATGCCGTAGCTGGGCATCTGCCGGCCGTCCGACTGCACCCAGGTGTCACCGGCCATGTACCACATCCGAAAGCCGTCCGCCGACGACTGGACGAAGCAGCCCGTCCGCAGGGTGGGCTCCGCGTCGCTGCGGTCGAGGACGGGCACTCGCGCGTAGCGCTGGAAGCTGCGCCCGTCGTCGTCGCTGAAGGCGAGTCCGACGAAGAGGTAGTACCGGATCTGCACACCCAGCTGCCACCCCGCGTAGTAGAGCCAGATCCGCCCGTCCCGCCGGAACACGCTGAGCGGGGTGACGCCGTTGTCGTCGAACGTCCCCGGTTGCCCGACGTCGAGCACCGGATTCTCCGACACCCCGATCACGCGCGTGGGGTCGGCGGCCGCCACGTCGACGTATCCGAGGCGCCCGACCTTGCGTTCGTCGAGGAACGCGACGAAGACCCGGATCCGGTCGCCCAGAGCCAACGGCGTCGGGATGTAGGCGTGCGTCTGCGCCCACGGCTGCTCGCCGCTCGCCACGTAGACGCGGCCGAGTTTCTCCCACAGCATCTGCTCTCCGATCTCGGGTTGCGCCAGACGAACGAGGCGCGTACGCGACCTCGGCGAGCAGGCTATCGTCGGCTGGATCGGCGCTGCGCTCGCGCGGGCCGTGTGTAGCCTGTTGACCCGCATGGGTGAAACGTCGTCCGCGGAGACCGCCGCATCGTCACCGGCTCCGTCGCAGTCCACGGCCCCCGTCGCCGGGCGCTCCACAGCAGGTCTCAGCGCGCGCGTTCGCACGCGCGCAAGCGAGCCGTGGGCGCGCGAGCTCGCCGCGCTCGCGTTCACCTGCCTGGCCTCGATCGTGATGGCCGTGATCGCCCTGCAGCTGTGGGACTCGCCGGACCTCCACCAGCCCATCGCCTACGCGAGCGACGGGCTGGGCGTGGTGTCGACCTTCAAGGGGATCCAGGACTGGGGTTGGGTCTGGAGCAACCCGGCGCTGGGCGCGCCGCTGGGCCTCGACTACCACGACTACGGCAGCCACGGCCCCGAGAACCTGCATTGGGTCGCGGTCTGGCTGATCTCGCTGGTCGCCCAGCAGCCCGGAACGGCGTACAACGCCTTCTTCATGCTGACGTTCCCGGTCAGCGCCGCCGCCGCGTACGGGGTGCTGCGCGGGCTGAACATCAGTCGTCTCGCGGCCGTCGCGCCCGCCGCGCTGTTCGCCGTCGTTCCGTACCACGTCCTCCGCGGCGAGGTGGGGCACCTGCTGCTCGCCGACACGGTCGCGGTCCCGCTCGGCGTCTATCTGGCCCTCGCGATCATGCTGGGCCTGCCGCTCTTCCGGCGGCGCAGCGCACCCGACGGCCCTCGCCTGCTGCGCTGGGTGTCGTGGACGTCCGTCCGTACGGTGCTGCTGATCGTCGTGATCGCGTCGACGGGCATCTACTACGCCCTCTTCACGGTCATCTTCGTCTCGGTGGCCGCCGTCGTCGCCTTGCTGGCGCGCCGCGAGGGCAAAGCGACCGTGTTCACCGCCGGGACGGTGCTCGTCGTGCTCGGCGCGGTGCTCGCCTTCAACCTGGCGCCGACCATCCTGTACACGCAGGAGCACGGCGCCAACCCGCTGACCGCGCAGCGCGACCCGAACGAGAGCCTTATCTACGGGCTCAACCTCGCCGGGCAGATCCTGCCGCCGCCGACGCACCGCTTCGCGCCGTTCGCGTCGCTCGGCGGGACGTTCTGGGACAAGGCCTGGTATCAGAGCGAGGGCCCCACGTGGGGCGGCACGCTCTCGGTCCTCGGGCTGCTCCTGCTCACCCTCGCGCTGCTGGCGGGAATGGCCGGCGGGCGCGCGCCACGGCTGCTGGCCGACGCGCGCATGCGCGCCACCGCGGTGATCATGGCGACGGCGGCCTTCATGGGCGCGACCGGCGCGGGCGGCGCGCTCGTCGCGTTCGTCGTGAGCCCCTCGCTGCGCGGGTGGAACCGCATCGGCATCGTGCTGAGCTTCTGCGGACTTGTCGCGGTCGCACTCGCGCTCGACGCATTGCGCAAGCGCTGGCAAGAGCGCGGGCGCCCGCGTCTGACGCCGGTCTTCGCCGGCGTCGTCGGCGTGGTGCTCGTGTTCGGCGTGTGGGACCAGACCTCGCCCGAGATGCGGCCGCCGTACGAGCAGACGAGCGGCGAGTTCGCCAGCGACGCGCGCTTCGTCGCCGCGATCTCCGACACGCTCGGCGGGCGCGGCGAGGTCTACCAGCTGCCCTACGTGGCGTATCCCGAGTCACCGCCGAAGGTGCACATGGTCGACTACTCGCATCTGAAGGGCTACGCCCACGCGCCCAAGGACATCAAGTGGTCCTACGCGGCGATGAAGGGGCGCCCCGCCGATTGGCAGGGCGACGCGGCGGCGTTGCCGGTCGAGGATCAGCTGCGCGCCGTCGCGCTGGCCGGCTTCGACGGGCTGTGGGTGGACACCTTCGGCTACGTCAACCCGGACGCCGAGATCCTGCGGCAGGCTGCGGCCCTCACCCGTCAGCAGCCGATCGTCAGCCAGAACGGCCGCCTGCAGTACTTCGACCTGCGGCCGCTGCGTGCGCGGCTGCTGCGTGAGACGCCGCCGGCCGAGGCGGGCGCGGTCGGCACCGCGCTCACGCATCCGGTCGAGCTGGCCTACGGCGCCGGGTTCTACCCCGTGGAGCAGGACACCTCCGGCACGTGGCGCTGGGCGCAGGCGCGAGCGCGCATCACGCTCGACAACCCGCGGTCCGAGCCGCGGCCGATGACCTTCGAGGCGCGCCTGACCAGCGGCCGGCCCTCGAACGTCGCCTTCACGCTCGACGGCCGTAGCGTGGGCGGCGCCCGCGCGACGCCGGGTTCCGGCTCCCGCGCCGAGGTCACGTTCACCCTCCCGCCGGGCAAGCACGTCCTCGAGCTGGCCAGCGACGCGCCGCAGACGACGCCCGCGCCGGGCGACACCCGCGACCTGCGCCTGCAGGTCTCCGGCAGCGAGATCCTCGACGCGCCGATCGCCGCGCTCGATAGCCCCTGACGCGCGCTCGGGAGCGCGCTACGCCGTGGCGACGAGCGCGTAGGAGCTCTGCACGAAGCGATCGGCCGTGACGTCGCCGGCTCCGGCGGGGTGCCAGATGAACGCCTCGGCGAACCCGGCACCGACCGCCTGCACGAGCGCCACCTCCGGGAAGATCGGATGCCGGTGCGTGAGGTCGACCCAGAAGGTCTTCAACGCGTGCGCGGCGTGCGGATTGACGGTCTCCGCGACGAACAGGCCGCCTTCGCGCAGCTTCACCCGGCTCAGCGCGAACAGCTCTCGTAGGCCCTCCAACGAGAGGTGCTCGACCACCTGGATCGACACGATCGCCCCGAGCGTCCCGTCGGGCTGGGCCCGCAGATGCTCGACCGCGTCGCCGACCTCGATGGCCAGCCCGCGCGCCCGGCCTTCGGCGGCCATGCCCTCGTCGATGTCGATCCCCGTGGCCTCGATGCCGGCGTCCTTGAGCAGCTCGAGCAGCTCGCCGCGCCCGCAACCGATGTCGAGCACGGGTGCGTGGTCGGCGAGCAGCTCGACGTAGGGCTCCACGAGCCCGGCCACGCGCTCGCGCGACCCGCGGAAGACGTCCTCGAAGGCGCGGTACGCCTCCTCGTCGCGCACCGTCCCGTGCCCGCGCACACCCAGCACCCGGCCGGCGACCGGGTGGTCGAAGGCGGTGAACGGGTCGCCGGCGGCGAAGGGGATCGCCCGGAGACCGTGCAGCACGGCATCGAGCTCGGAGCGCGTGCGCTCGATGTCGATCCCCTGAAGTGCGTCGCGAAGGGCTCCGAGCTCCCGCTGCTCGTGCTCGAGCGCCTCCACCCGCCGATGCAGCCGGGCGGCCGCCTCGCGTCCGCGCCGTGCGGCCGCGCGTTCTGCCCCGAGGTCGACCTGCAGCCGTCGCAGCGTCTCGACGATTTCCTCGTCGAGCCGTCGCTGGGCGGTGGAGTACGGCTGTAGCGCGCGGAACACCCCGCGGCGCGCGGCCCCGCGCACGCCCGACGCGGCGGCGCCCCCGGCCAGGTCGAAGTGCAGGCGGGGTGCGAGGTCGTCGGCGACCGTCGGCAGCTGCGCCGAGCCCGCCGCGTCGGCGCGCCGGGCAGCGATGCGGATCAGCCGCGCCCGAGCGATGCGGCCGACCGCCTCCGCGCTCAGGTTCGCGGCGATGTCCGCCGCGGCACGGGCGCCACGTGCGCGCGCCGCCTGGTCCCGCCACACCTCGCGCATCAGCTCGGCCGCGTGCTCGAGGTCCGGCTCCGCCCAGGTGCCCTCGGACGGGTAGTGCTCCGCGTCGCCGCCCACCGACGCGGGCCTCCAGTCCACGAGGTAGGAGTTGGCCGGCGTCATGAAGTCGGTGTTGCCGGAGAAGCCGGTGGCGATCACGGGCTTGCCGAGGGCCATCGTTTCCGCCAGCGTCAACCCGAAGCCCTCCGAGCGGTGCAGCGATACGTAGCTGTCCGCGCGGGCGAACAGCGCCGCCATCTCGCCCGGCGCGAGCACCCGGTCCACCAGCAGGACGTCGTCACGGTCGCCGATGGCGTGCCGCAGCCGCTCGCGGGCCTCGGGCCGGAACTCCGCGTTGATCGTCTTCAGGACCAGGACCGGGCCTTCGCCGGGTTCGAAGGCGCGGGTGAACGCCTCGACCAGGCCCAGTGGGTTCTTGCGCTCGAGCGTCGAGAAGAAGTCGAACGCAAACAGGAACAGGAACCGATCGGGGAGCTCGAACGGGACCGTCGCACCCTGCGGGTCGGGCGGCGCGACCGGCAGCGGCACCATCACCACAGGTTTGCTGGAGCTACGCGCGATGTTGTCCGCAACGTAGGTGGAGAACGCCCAGATCTCGTCGACGAGGTCGAAGGAGCGGTTCCAGCGCTCGGGGATGTGGTCGGTCTCCCAGGCCCACTGCCCGATCAGATACGAGTCTTCGAGCCGCTCGCCTCCGAACTCGTCGACGAACCCTGGGAGCTGGTCGGCGTTGACGACCACGAGGTGCACGTCGGGATCGGTGCCCGGCGGCAACGCGAGCGGTTCGAAGTCGCGTTCCTCGGGCCGCGGACGGGCGCCGCGAGGGAGCCGCTCGACGGGCGGATCGATCGAGAGCGTGTGCGTGGCGACCGGGACGCCGGCAGCCTGCAGCGCCGCGACGTAGGACCGCGCGGCCTCGCCGAGACCGAGATGGCCGCGCAGATACCCGGCGACGAGGACCGACGGCACGCGCGCGGCGCTCGACTGGGACGACTCGGGGGCCGGGGGCAGCAGCGTTCGCTGGAGACCCAGCTCCTCGCGCCCGTGGACCCAGAGCCAGCCGACGAAGCCGGCGCCGTCATCGCTGTTGAGGTTCGGGTACGCCGACTGCACGTCGGCCCGCTCGCGCCATGCGTCGTACGCGTAGCGGTTCATGCCCACCTGCACGCCGCTCGGCGCCGGCTCCAACAGCCACTCCACGAACGCCTCGGCGCCGATCGGCGTCTGCAGGTCACCGAAGTCCTCGCCGGCATCGGTCGCCTCGGCGTGCAGGCGCCGCAGACGCTCGTCGTAGAGGACACCGTTGGGCAGCCTGCCCGACTCTTCCGAGACGTTGTCCAGGCGCAGCCAGCCAGCCTCCCAGAGCGCCTTCGAACGCGCCTTGGTGGCGTCGGTGAGCACCGGGTCGTCGAGCACCAGAACCCGCGTCGCGTCCTCGGAGAGCCACCACGGACGGTCGGCGCGATAGCCCGCCCAGCGCATCAGCCGGAGGGGCCGGCCATCCGCGTGCAGCGTCCCGTCCACCACCGTCAGCAGCCGCTCATGAAGGTTCCAGTAGGAGACGTTCAAACCGGGGTCCGCGGCCAGCGTCACGCCGTCGAACATCCGCAGCGGAGCGCTGAGGACGCTGGCGCCCAGGCGTGCGGTCGCGTCGGCCGGTGCGTCGGAGAGCGCGGCCGCGGCGTACGCCGCTTCCAGCGCCTGCTCCGCCCACCACTCCACCAGGTCGCGACCCGTGTCGGAGGCGCGCACGGCGAGCACCGCGTCATCGATCTCGCCCGCCTCGAGCAGATCGTGTCCGTCCGGCCGACGGCCGTCGTCGGGAAGGCGCCCGCCCAGACGAGGGACCAGCACCGCGTGGTTGTCGGCGAGCGCGTCCACGAGCGGATCGAGACGCGAATGGACCTCACCGTCAGGCGGCAGCATCACGACGTGCTCGGCGCCACGCGCGAGCAGGTGACGGACGAGCAGGGGGCGCGCGGCCGCGGCCAGCGCGCCCCTGGGCGCGCTGGCGACCAGGTCGTCGAGGGCCTCGACCGCCAGACCGCTCGGACGCAGGACCTCGAACGGCTCGCGACCAGGGTCGAGCTCGCCGCGCACGCCGGGCAGGACCAGCACCGTCACCGGCCAGTCAGGATGCTGGGCTCCCAGGGTGCGGGCGAGCACGCGGGCTTCGGCCACGCCGTTCCCGGCCGCGACGACACCGACTGCGATCATGCGCTTACCACCGAATGGTCGAAGAGATCCTGGAACGCCGGATGCGCCTGCCAGGCTGCGGCGATCGATCGCCAGGTGAAATGTGCGTCGACGTGCTCGCGGATGGCTCGCACGCGCGCTGCGGTCGTCGCGGCGGGCTCGGCGCGGAGTGCCGCCAGCGTCGCGGGCAGCGCGTCGACGTCCGCTTCGACGTAGTGGCGTCCCGGCTCGAGGTCCAGCCCGCGCGCGCCGAAGCGGGTGGACACGATCGGCACACCGGCCAGTGCGTACTCGAGCATCTTCAGGTTGCTTCCCGATCCGACGGTCATCGGGTTCAACGCGACGTGGGCGATGCTCAGCACGCTGGCCAGGAAGGCGTCGTCGACGACACCGCACACATCGAAGTTGCCTGGCAACGGCTCGTCCGCGAAGGCCAGCCCGGCGCTGCCGAGCAGCAGCACGCGGACACCCTCGAGCGCCACGGCCTGGCGCAGCAGATCGCGCACGACGACCAGATTGGGCTCGTGCCATGACCCGACGAAGACCGCCAGCTGCTCGGCGCCGAGCCCGACGGATTCGCGGCGTGCCCGGCGTTCGTCAAGGTCGGTGTAGGTGACGGCGGCGGGGTCGGCGCCGTTGGGCACGGTGATGACCGGCGTCGCGCCGAGCCCGTACAGCTCGTCGAGCCTCCTCCCGTCGGCGTCGGCGCAGACCGTCACGTGATGCGCCCGCGCACAGCACTCCCCCTCGATGCCGCGAACGGTGTCGATCAGCGCGTCCGCGTGCGCCGACGCCGCGTACATCGCCGCCTTGAGGTCCCCTTCGACGTCCTGGGACTCGTAGACCAGCGGAAGGTCGCTGGAGGCGGTGAGGGCCTTGCTCACGAACGGATGACACGCGACGACCGCGCTCGCGTCCTTCGCGGCGACGGCCAGTGCGTCGCCGTAGGCAGGCGTGAGGTCGTGATGCAGCGCAAGGCCGAGATCGCCCGCCGGGACGCCGGTCCGTTGCTGGAGCTGCGCGACCGCCCCGACGTGCAGCGGGGTCATCGGGACGCGGAACTCGCGAAGACCGGGCGCCGGGTGCAGTGTCCGGGCGCGCTCGGAACCGTTGGTCAGCGCGACGATGTCGACCTCGACGCCGGTCGCCGCGAGCGCGCCGTAGAGTCCGGCGACGCGCGCTTGACCGCCGCCGCGCGGCGGGTGGATCGGAAAGCTCGTCGCCACGACGAGCTTGCGACGCGCGCTCATGTCGCTCCCGCGGCTTCCAGTCGCGCGATCACAGGATCCCAGTTGACGTTCCGCGCGCTCTCCAGGCCGGCGACGCCCATCCGTCGACAGGACCCACGGTCACTCCAGAGCCGATCGATGGCGGCGCCGATGGCCTCCGGGGTCGGATCGCAGACGAGCCCGGTCTCCCCGTCACCGACCAGCTCGGTGGTCCCGCCGGAGTCCGAGCAGGTGATCACGGGCTTCCCGCTCAGCATGCCCTCGAGCGCGACGTAGCCGAAGTCCTCCTCGAACGGCAGGTACGCCACGGCTCGCGCGCGCGCGTAGAGCTCGACGAGTTCCTCGGCCGGGACACGACCGCAGAAGACGATCCGGCGATCGTCGCCCGCCAGGGCGCGCAAGCGCTGCTCCTCCGGGCCGGACCCGGCGATCCGCAGCTCGACGTTCGACTTCACGTGCTTGAGGGCCTCGATCAGCAGGTCCACCCGCTTGACCTCGTCGAGCCGGCCGGCGGTGAACAGGTACTTGCCTCGACCGCCGTGGAGCCCCTGCAGGCCGGTCGGTGGGTAGGCGACGAAGACGTCGCCGCCGTCCGGGAAGTAGCCGTCACGCTCGGCGACGGTACGGGAGATCGCGCCGTAGCTGACGATCCGGTCCGGGGCGAGCGCGATGCCGTCCAGGAAGTGCACGATCTCGCGGATGAACGGCCCGGGGAAGGCGAAGAGATCGTCCGGCAGCCCGCGAGCGTCCCGAAGGCCGTCCAGCGCGTCGAAGAAGCCGCCGAGCGCTTCACGCCGACCCGCGTTGGCCTGCATCAGGGCCCGCAGCTCGAGCACCGGCGCCGCGTCCGTCGGGTGCCGGTCCGGGAGCCTGAAGAACCGGTACGTGTCGTAGAGCCCGCGCAGCGGATGCAACATGTAACAGACGTGCCGCTCGTGGGCGACCATCCACGCCGGGTACTTGGACGTCAGCACGACGTCGAACCCCGTCAGATCGAGCTCGGCGAAGTGCCGGTAGCTGTCGACCAGCTCCCAGAACGAGAACTCGCGCGTCGGGAGCTTCAGGATCTCCGCGCGGTGCGGTGTCTGCTCATTGATGTGATCCTGGAGCGCTCGCCAGAGATTCTCTGCGCCGCCGACCTGGTACGGGATGGGGCACGGTGCGACGATCGCCACGTCCATGAAGCCGCGCAGCCTAGCGGCAGTGCACGACCGCGACATAAGCCGTGGTCGCACGTTCCCTACCATGCCGTGGCCAATGCCGATCGCCCTTGGACATCTTGCCGCGCGCGTGCCGCGCAGTTGGCGACGCCGCGTGCCCATGCGGATGCGCAACGCGCTCGTGGACCGCTTCGGGCACCCGCCCAAGCCGTTCGACCCGCTCGACTTCCCGCGCAAGCTCAACCTCGGCGCCGGCTGGGACAACCGCCCGGACTACCTCAACGTGGACCTCAACGACTTCCACGACCCGGACCTCGTGGGCGACGTGCGAGCGCTCACGGCGCTGCCGTCCGGGCGCTACGAGGAGATCATCGCGCAGGACATCCTCGAGCACCTGGAACGCGCCGACGTGCCCGTCGCGCTGCAGGAGTGGCGGCGGCTGCTCGCCCCGGGCGGCCGGCTGTGGCTGCGCGTGCCCGACCTGACGTCGCTCCTGTCCTGGCTGCGGCGCGACGACGATCCCGAGCGCCATCGGCAGGTCATGCACTTCCTGTTCGGCACCCAGGCGTACAACGGCGACTACCACCACGCCGGCTTCACGGGCGTGCTGCTCAGCGACGAGCTGCACCGCGCGGGCTTCGAACGCGTCGAGCTCGAGATCCGCGACGACTGGCTGTGGGAGGGCGATGCGTTCGCACGCGATCCGCACGCCGACGCGGGTCCCCCGGTGGCCACTGTGTGGAGCGACGGCTTCTATCGGCGCGAGTACGGCGAGGACGGCACCACCTGGCGCTGGGGTGCCCGCGAGGCCGTTCTGTTGCTGTACGCCGACGCGGCTACCCAGCACGAGTTGACGCTCACGGTGCTGACCGGAGGCGTGCGGGTCAACGGCGGGGGCGTCGACCGTCGGCTGGAGCCCGGAGCGCATGCGCTGACGCTCGAGCTCGAGGCCGGCGCCAACCGCGTGCGGTTCGCGGCGGACGGGGTTCAAGAGGTGCCCGAGGACGCCCGCGAACTCGCCTTCCGTCTCGCTTGACGTTGCTAGCGTTGGTCGCTTGCCGCCCGTGATCGACGCTGTCCCCGAGAAGGATTCGACGCCCGTGGCGACAGCCGGACCGGCGGTCAAGGTCGACGCCGTCTCGAAGACCTTCCGGCTCCCGCATCAGCGCTATTCGACACTCAAGGAGCGGGTGCTGCACCCGTTCGCGTCGCGCACCTTCGACGAGTTGAAGGCGGTGCAGGACATCTCGGTCGAAATCGCCCCAGGCGAGTTCTTCGGGATCGTCGGCCGCAACGGGTCGGGGAAGAGCACGCTGCTCAAGTGCCTCGCGGGGATCTACTCGGTGGGCACCGGCTCGATCACGATCGAGGGGCGGCTGTCCCCGTTCATCGAGCTCGGCGTCGGGTTCAACATGGACTTGACGGCGCGCGAGAACGTGATCATCAACGCGACCATGCTGGGCCTGTCGCCCAAGCAGGCCCGCTCGCGCTTCGACGAGATCATCGCCTTCGCCGGCCTGGAGGAGTTCGTCGATCTCAAGCTCAAGAACTACTCGTCCGGCATGGCCGTGCGGCTCGCGTTCTCGATCGCGATCGAGGTCGACGCCGACGTGCTGCTCGTCGACGAGGTGCTCGCGGTCGGCGATGCCGCCTTCCAACACAAGTGCTACCAGGAGTTCGAGCGCCTGAAGGCCGAAGGGAAGACGATCATCTTCGTCACCCACGACATGTCCGCCGTCGAGCGCTTCTGCCATCGCGCGATGCTGATCGAGAAGGGCAAGATGGTCGCCCTCGGAGCGCCGCGCGAGATCGCGCGCGCCTACAACCAGCTCAACTTCGCCGGCATCGTGCACGACGACGTCCAAGAGGGCCGGCACGGCGACCAGAAGTCCGCGCGGATCACCCGCACGTGGTTCGAGAACTCGGGCTGGGAGCGTGTCGACACGCTGTCGCAGGGCGAGTTCTGCTTCGGGCTGTTCGAGGTCGAGTTCCTGGAGGACATGCAGGACCCGATCGTCGGCTGGGCGCTGCACACGCAGTCCGGGCAGACGGTGATGGCCGCGTCCTCACAGTTCGAGCGCGCCGCGACCGGCTCGTTCAAGGCCGGGGAGACCGTCGTGGTCAAGATCGGGTTCTCGTTCCGCTTCACCGCCGGCCAGTATTCGCTGAGCCCGGTGATCGCCCGCAACGGCAACGCCGCTGACGTGGTGGACGAGCGCGAGCACGCCGCGACGTTGCTCGTGTCCGCGACGCGCAGCACCGGCGGGCTCGTCGACCTCGACCAGGTCATGGAGATCAAGCGAGCATGAGCGTCGCGACGGTACGGACGCCGGCCCATTCGGACACGCCCACGACGCTCCGGCGCACGTGGACGCTCGCCTGGGTGCTCGCGGTCACCGAGTGGAAGCTGCGCTTCTACGGGTCCTTCCTGGGCTACCTGTGGTCGCTGGCGCGCCCGTTCGCCCTGTTCGGCGTGATCTACCTCGTCTTCTCGGAGTTCGCCAAGCTCGGCGACGAGGTGCCGCACTACGCGGTCTGCATCCTGTTCTCGATCGTCCTCTTCCAGTTCTTCGCGGAGATCGCGGGCGGCTCGGTGCAGTCGCTGGTAGCGCGGGAGAGTCTGCTGCGCAAAGTGCGCTTCCCACGGATCGTGATCCCGCTGTCGATCGTGCTCACCGCGCTCTTCAACGTCGGCATGACGATGGTGGCGGTCCTGATCTTCGCGCTGCTCAACGGCGTCACGCCGACGTGGACCTGGCTCCAGCTCCCGGTGCTGATCGGCATCCTGCTGATCTTCGCCGCGGGCCTCGGCATGCTGCTCGGTGCCCTGTTCGTGCGCTTCCGCGACATCGCGCCGATCTGGGACGTGGTGCAGCAGGCGCTGTTCTACGCCTCGCCGATCCTGTACGTCGCGACGCAGGTGCCGGAGGAGTACCGGAGCGAGTTCTTGCTCAACCCGCTCGCCGCGGTGCTCACGCAGACGCGCCACGCGCTCGTCGACCCGACGGCGCCGACGGTGTTCGAGGCCGCGGGCGAGGCGTGGCACATGCTGATCCCCGCCGGGATCATCATCGGCGTCTTCGTTCTGGGCCTGTGGGTGTTCAACCGCGAAGCCCCGAACATCGCCGAGAACCTTTAGACACACTCTGCTTGACTGCTGCGCATGCAGCTGCGTAAGCGCCGAGGGAGTGCACCGTCAACCGCAGATCCGGTCCAAGCGCTCAACCAGACGTGGTCGAAATACGCCCGTGAGTGGGCGGACCGACCGGACCTCAACCTCGGCACCCAGGTGCTCGGCGAGGAGTGGGGCGGCCCCGAGTTCGCGGCGCGGATCATCCACGAAGTCGCGGCGCCGTACCTGGGTGATGTGGATGTGCTGGAGCTCGGCTGCGGCGGCGGCAAGTTCAGCGCGCATCTGCGCGAGCGCACCCGGCACCTGACCTGCGCGGACATCTCGTCCGACATGCTCGCGCGGACCCGCGCGCACGTCGGCGAGGGCCCGGACGTCCGCTACCTGCAGCTCACCGGCCGCAACTTCAACGACGTCGCGGACGCCAGCATCGACTTCATCTACAGCTACGACGTGCTGCTGCACCTGCAGCCCCAGAACGTCTTCAGCTACCTGCTCGACGCGCGCCGCATCCTCCGGCCCGGCGGTGTGATCCTGATCCACGCGATCAACCTGGCCTCGCCCGGCGGCTCGTACCACTTCGAGGTCCAGTTCGTGCAGGACACCTGGAGCCGCCCGTTCGACGATCCGCACCGGCTCGGCCACATCTACTACATGAGCGAGGACCAGCTCGGCGCCCTCGCCCAGCTCGGCCGCTACTCGATGCATCAAGTCGTCAAAGACTGGCCGGCCGCGGACGACCCGATGTGGCCCGTCACCAGCGGTCGCGACATCTTCGGCTTCCTGCGGCGTGAGCCGAGCCTCAAGGAGGTCGAGGGCGTGCGGGTCGTCAAGACGCCCGACGAGCGGCTGTTCGCGCTGGCCGACGGCCGCCGGCGGGAGTTCAAGATGCGCGAGATCTTCGACCAGGCGGGCTACACGGACGCCGACCTCGAGCCGATCGACGCCGGCGAGTTGGACGCCATCCCGGAGGATCAGCCCGTCTCGCGCTGGGAGCTCTAGCTGGAGGTCCTCGTCCACCCGGCGCCCGCGGCCGACACCGTCGAGCACCTGCGCGGACTCGGCGTGACCGCCCGTGCGGTCGACGATCTGTCCGCGGCGACCGGCGAGGTGCTCGTCATCCGGGCGGGAGCGCGGCTCACCGCGGGCTTTGTGGAGCGCCTGCGCGCCGCGGCGGGCGAGGCCGGGACGGTGGCCACCGTCGCGGCGATCGCGCACGGCTCGGGTGATCCCGACGAGGTGGCGCAGCGCTCGCTCCGGATGCACCCGCGGACGACGCGCTTGACGCTCGACTGCACGCTCGTCACGCGCGCGGCGCTGGCGCTCGCCGGCCCGCTCGACGAGGGGTTCGGGGGGCGCTGCGACGCGCTCGGCCTCGCGCACGTCGTCGCCGACGACGTGCTCGTGCGGGGCACGGAGCCGACGTCAGCCGTGAACCCGCTGGATCGCCACGAGCACTCTGACCTGCCGCTACGGCCGGCCACGCGGCTGGAGCGCGCCCTGACGTGGACGCGCCGCGTGGCGGACGGGCTCGAGGTGACGCTCGACGGGCGCATGCTGCGCACGCTGCGCAGCGGGACCGAAGTGCAATTGCTCGCGCTGGCGAGAGCACTGACACGCACCGGCGCCGTGCGCCTGCGGCTGCTCGTCGGCGAACAGGCTCCGGACGTCGAGCTCGACGGCGTCGAGCTCATCCGGGACGTCGTCGGCGCGCGCCGGACCGCGATCGCCCACCGGCCGTACCAGCTCTCCGGCGCGCAAGACCTGCATCTGCTGGCTCACGTCGGCGAGCGGCTCGTCGTCACGCACCTGGACCTGCTGCTCTACCGCGACCCGCTCTATCACGCCTCGCCGGACACCTGGGCGGGCTACCGGCGCCTGACGGGCGCGGGGCTCGCGGCGGCCGATCTCGTGGTCGCGATCTCCGACCATGTCGCGCAAGACCTGGTCGCCGAGGATCTCGTGCCCGCTGGGCGGCTGCGGCGCGTGTATCTGGGGACCGACCACGAGGACCCCGGACCGGCGAGCCCGCCGGCAGGGCTCGAACCGCTGGACGGGCGACCGTTCCTCGTCCAGCTCGGCAGCGACCTGCGGCACAAGAACCGGCCGTTCGCGATCGACCTCCTCCACGAGCTGCGGGCGCTCGGGTGGACGGGTGGCCTGGTGCTGGCCGGTCCCGGCGTCGAGCACGGGTCCTCGCGGGCCGAGGAGGACGCGCGGTCGCTCGAGCACGTCGTCCGCCTCGGATCGGTGTCGGACAGCGAACGCCGTTGGCTCTACCGCGAAGCGGCCGCGGTCCTCTATCCCTCGACCGACGAGGGCTTCGGGCTCGTGCCGTTCGAGGCGGCGGCGGCGGGGACCCTGCCGCTCACGGCGCCCGTGAGCGCGATGCGTGAGCTGCTCGGGGACGAGCACGCGCTGCTGGTCCCGTGGGACGCCGCGACGAGCGCGCAGCGCGTGCTGCCCGCCCTCGGACGCCCCGACGCGATCGTGGCGGCCGTGCGCGCCCGCGGCGAGCAGCTGACCTGGGACCGCACCGCGCGCGAGTACCTCGAGCTCTACGACCAGACGCTCGCGTTGCCGTCGCGGGCGGCGGCCGTGCAGGCCTTCCAGGCGCTGGCGGCGGAGGCGGGCCGGGGCCACTGGGAGGGCACCTACTGGGCGCTGCGCCAAGAGCTCGGCCCGACCGGCCTCGCGCTGGTGGGCGCCGACGGGGCGCTCCCGCAGGATGCGCAGCGTGCGCTCGCCGCGCTCACGAGCCGCAAGTTCACGCGCGAAGCGCTCCTGCGCGCGCTACGGCTCGCCGGCAAGGTCGGTCGTGCCCGCTAGCGTTGTGGCGCGGTGAGTGCTGACTTGACGACCGAAGAACGGGCCGAGCTCGAGGCGCTGCGCGCACGGGTCGCCCACCTCGAGCGCGAACGCGCCGAGCAGATCGCCGCGGCCAACCGCGCCGTCGCGGCCGCGCAGGACCGCGTGTACTGGCTGGACCGCTGGCACCTCGACCTCAACGCGCTGATGGCCAAGCCCGGCGCCGCCGAGTTTCGCGCCGCGGTGCGGATCGCGCGCGCCGTGCTGCGGCGCGTCCGGCTGCTCAAGCGCAAGCTCGTCCGATGACGCCGCGCTTCTCGGTCATCGTGCCCGTGCTCGACGGGGCAGATCTCCTGTCGGAGCTGTTCGAGGGCGTGCTCGCCCAGGGCCACGAGGTGGAGTTGCTCGTCGTCGATTCGGGCTCGAGCGACGGCTCACAGGACATCGCGCGCGCGGCGGGCGCCCGCGTGCTCGAGATCCCGAAAGCGCAATTCGGCCACGGCCGGACCCGCAACTTCGCCGCCGAGCACGCACGCGGCGACCTGCTCGCCTTCCTCACGCAGGACGCCACGCCGTTGCCGGGGTGGCTGGACGCCTACGACGAGGCGTTCGCCATCGGCCCGGAGGTGGGCGCCGCGTTCGGCCCACACCGGCCACGCCCCGACACGTCGGTGATGATCGCGCGCGAGTTGACGGAGTTCTTCGCCGGCTTCGCTCCCGACGGGCGGCCGACCGTGCTGTCGGACGAGCAGATGTTCTTGTCCAACGTGAACGCCTGCTACCGCCGCGCGTGCTGGGAGCAGGTGCGGTTCGCCGACATCGCGTACGCCGAGGACCAGGCCTTCGCCCGGGCGATGGGATCGCACGGCTGGGCGCGCGTCTACGCGCCCGACGCGGCGGTGCTGCACGCGCACGACTACTCGCCGCTCGGATTCGCCCGGCGCTACTTCGACGAGTACCGCGGTCTGTACGAGACGAGCGGGCATGTCGAACGGATCGGTGTGCGCTCCACGGTGCGCGACGTGCGTGCGCTCGTCACCGCCGATCGTCGCTGGATGGGCGAGCACGACTGGCCGGCGGGCAGGCTGGCAGCCGCCACGGGCCGCTCCGCGCTGCACCACACGACGCGCAAGCTCGCGTCCGCCCTCGGGTCGCAGGCCCACCGGCTTCCGGACGGCGCCCAGCGCGCGCTGTCGCTCGAGCAACGCGGCGCCACGGCTCTGGCCGGTCCGAAGCCGACCGTGCCACGGCCGGCTGGGCGCCAGTCGATCTTCTCCGCGATCAGCGACCTCGCGCGCGCAGGCTCCGCGCCGCTCCTGGACCCCGTGCCCGGCCTCGCCGACTCCGGCAGCCTGCACATCGCGGTCGTGATCCCGCCGTTCCGGCGCGGGAGCGGCGGCCACTCGACGATCTACAACCTGCTCACGCGCCTGGAGGACCGTGGCCACACGGTCTCCACGTGGCTGTACGACCCGCTGGGCTACCACCGGGACGAGTGGCCCGCGGTCATCCGCGGGAACCTGCGCGAGTTCTTCCGCCCCACGGCCGGTCCCGTGTACAAGGGCTTCGACGCCTGGTACGGCGCCGACGTGGTCCTGGCGACCGGGTGGGACACCGTCTATCCCGTGCTGCGGCTGCCGGACTGCTCCGGGCGCGCCTACCTGGTGCAGGACCACGAGCCCGAGTTCTTCGCCACCTCCGCCGAGTCGCTGTTCGCCGCCCGCACGTACGAGGCCGGCCTGTACGTCATCGCCGCCAGCCCGTGGCTGCGCGACCTCGTGCACGACCGCTACGGCGCTTCCGGCACGTTCTTCGAGCTCGGCGTCGACCACGCGATCTACCATCCGCGCGAGGTGCCGCGACGGACGGACACGGTGATCTTCTACGCCCGTGACGTGACGGCTCGGCGGGCCGTGCCGCTCGGGCTGCTCGCCCTCGCGGAGCTGCACCGGCGCCGGCCGGGCACACGGTTCGTGCTGTTCGGCGACACGAAGCCGACGGAGACGCCGTTCCCCTACGAGCACCTCGGGATCGCCTCGCCCGTCGAGCTCTCATGGGCGTACTCGGAGGCGCGCGTCGGCCTGTCGCTGTCGCTGACGAACTACTCGCTGATCCCGCAGGAGATGCTGGCCTGCGGGTTGCCGTGCGTGGAGCTCGCGGGCCGGAGCATCGAGAGCGTGTTCGGTGAGGATGGTCCGATCGAGCTCGCGCCGGACGACCCGATCGCGATCGCGGACGCGCTCGAGCGCCTGCTCGACGACGAGGCGCTGTGGGAGCGCCGCGCCCACGAAGGGCTCGCGTTCGCGCAGCAACGCACCTGGGACAACGCGGCGGACGAGGCCGAGGCCGGCCTGCGCGACGCGATCCGCTTCCGTTCCGGTTGACTCAGGTGTAGAAGCCGGCGACCTCGAGCAGCCGGCCGTACAGGCTCAGGCCGATCACGCCGATCACCGTCAGCGTCGCCAGCGGGAGTGCCAGACGGCGACCGAAGGCGAAGCACGCGCCGACCGCAAGCGACGCCAGCGCCGTGATCGCCGGGAAGATGTACCGACCTTGCTCGGGCACGGCGCCCGGCCGCGGCCCTTCGCTGGCATACACCGCTTCAACGCCCAGGAACACGCACACCGGGATCGCCAGCAGGACAAGCACCTCCCAGCGCAGCGGGCGCAGCTGATCGCGGAGTCGCCAGAGCGCGATCCCACCGAGGACGGCGAAACCCGCCACGATGACACCGATGCTGATGAGCACCCAGGCGGGCATCAGGATCGCGTACCAGCCGAACGCCCCCCAACCGCGCAGGATGTAGATCGTGAACGCCGGTACGCGCTGCGCGTAGATGTTCTGCATCCCGGTCCCAGGGATCGGCGGGAAGAAGAGCTGCCAGACGTAGGACAGGTAGGCGACCGGGTCACTCACAGCGAGCACGCCCGAGGTGACGTTGTTGCCGCCCGGAGCGGTGACGATCGTGCGGCCGAACACGGGGGCGATGACACCCCACAGCGCCGTGACGGCGATGGCGGAGACGACCAGGGTGCCGACGGCGACGACGGTGCGGCGGTCGCGGCCGCGTACGAGCATTCCGAGGACCCCCAAGGCCGCCACCGGGAACAGGAAATAGCCCGTGCCCTTCAGGAGGGGAGCGATCGCGAGGGTCGCTCCGAGCGCGAGTCCGACGCGCCAGGTGAGCCCGCGCCGGAGCCCACGGATGATCAGGTAGGCGACCGCGGCCGCCGCGGCGTTGATGCCCATGTCGTTGTTGATCGCCCCGCCCATGAAGCCGAACATCGGCTGGAACGCGACGATCAGCCCGGCCGCCACCGCGGCCCATGGTTGCCGCGGCAGCAACTCACGCATGATCAGGAACGCGAACATCGCCACCAGCGCCGCCATTACGGAGGACATCAGTCGCATCGCGGTGAGCTGGCTCGCCACCGAGCTGTCACGGACCGCGAGATAGGCGGGGGCGAGCAGGGTGTAGTAGAGCGGCGAGTGCGCGGAGGTAGCGATAGCGAAGCCGCCGCCGTTGCTGCGGCTGGGATCCTCCTTCGCCACCCGCTCCGTCCAGGCACGTTCATCGGCCTCGCGCCACGGGGGCCGTCCGTGCGGGCTCTCGGCGAGCGAGAAGACGTTGACCGCCTCCAGGGCGAACGCTTCCGCGTTCGAATACGGCAAGCGGTTGGGCACAGGCGAGCGATCGTTCGCGTTGCCGGTCTCCGCGATGTACTGCACCGCCGCGAAGTGCTCGCCTTCGTCAGGAGTTTGGAAGAGCGGCGTGATCAACGCGAACGAGCCGGCACACGCGAAGCCGATGAGCCAGATGGCGAGGGCCCGCGGGAGCCGCGCGGGAAGACCGGCCGCGGCGCGTGCCAGCAGCGTGATCGAACCGAGCACCAGCGCCGGCAGCCCGACGAAGAACAGCAGCCAGTAGGTCCACGGGCCGACGATCCCGGGACGGAACAGCGCGAGTCGCTCCATGATCGCGGGCGTCTGGGACAGCAGACTCCGCTGCTCGCCCGCCGGCGGCATGAACCAGACGCCGACGCGGCTCGCGAACGCCTGACCGTTGAGCGTCGGCTGGACCGAGTTGCCTTGCAGCCCGACCATGCCGCCGAGCCAGGTCGTCCCACCGCGCGGCATGACACACACCTGCGCGTCATCGATGTCGCTCGCCACGGTCGGGATCGGCACGTCCATGAACCCATTGACGCTGCCGGCACCCTGCAACTGCGAACCGGGGAAGGTGCCCCGGAGGGTCTGGCCGCCGCCGAAGACCACGACGGCGACGCTGCGCGCCGGGTCATGGCTCGCTCCGGCGCTGAGGCGAACCTGCCCGGTTCCGGCGGGAATCGTGAGCCCGCGGACACACACCTCTTGGCCGCCGGCCAACTCGACCACGATGCTGCGCGTGGTGACGCTGTTGGTGCCGGTGTAGAAGTCGCGCGGGACGAGCAGGTACGCGAGCAACGCCACCAGGACGAGCGCACCGGCCGCGCCGGCCACCGCCCAGACTCTCGCGTCGCCCGCCCAGTCCGGAAGCGAGCGGCGGCGAGTCGGGGCGACTCGCGCCACGCGCGTCAGGACGGCTGCCGCGCCAGGCGAACGGAGCGGCGGAGACCGATGATCGACAGCAGGAACGACGAGAAGAAGATCTGGATCCCGACCACGATCAGCGTGGCTCCGAGTACTGCCGGGCCGACCTCGCTCAGGGCACCGAGACCGCGATCGATCCACTTGATCAGGACCCACGCGGCGACGGCGAGGCCAAGGACCGTCACGACACCGCCGAGCATGAGCCCGTGCTCGAGCCGGAAGCGCTTGCGCATGCGGTCGAACCACGCGTCCTTGGCGCCGAGGTAGTACGTGCCGTACGCGTGCGCACAGAGACCGAGACCGATGGTCTGGCTGCCGACGATCGCGAGCAGCGACCCGGCGATCATCGTGTGCACGTCCCACTGACGACCGAAGATCTCGAGGTTCGCCATCACCGTGAGCATGATCAGCGTCCCGAGGGCCAGCATGATCGCGGCCGGGATGATGAACAGATGCGTGGGACTGTGGACGAGCAGGAAGCGCAGATGGCGCCAGCCGTCGCTCCACGTCGACAGCTTCGACTCGCCCCCGCGGGGGTGGTAGTCGATCGGGAACTGGCGGATATCCAGCTTCTCCTTGGCCGCTCGCACGACCATCTCGGAAGCGAACTCCATGCCCGTCGCGTGCAGGTCCAGCTGGGGCAGCACGGAGCGGCGCACGGCGCGCATGCCGCAGTGCGCGTCGCGCACGCCGGTGCGGAAGAAGAAGTTGAGCGTGCCGCTGAGGATCGGGTTGCCGACGTAGCGATGCAGCCAGGGCATCGCGCCCGGCTGGATCCGGTCCATGCGGTCACCCATCACGAGATCCGCGCCGGCTTCGAGGTGCTCGACGAAGTTCGGGATCTCGTTGAAGTCGTACGTCAGGTCGGCGTCGCCCATGACGATGTAGCGCCCGCGCGCCGCGTCGAAACCGGCCAGGTACGCGCTGCCGTAGCCGCGCCGGGGCTCGGAGATCACGCGCGCGCCGGCGGCTGCGGCGAGCTCGGGGCTGCCGTCCTCGGACGCGTTGTCGGCGACGAGGACCTCGCCCGGGATGCCGTTCGCCTCAAGCGCGGCCAGCGCCTGGGCGACGCAGGCCTCGATGTTCTCCGCCTCGTTGAGGCAGGGGATGACGACGGAGACGAGGAGAGTTCCCTCGTCCTCGTACAGGCCGGAATCAGCGGCGCGCTTGTCTTGGACGGTGCTCATATACAACTAGGACCAACGGGCGGAGCGGTAAGAAGTTGCTCCGTGCGGGTCGCCATCGTAGCGAAGGCCCCAGACGCGCCCGCTAGCCTGCAGCGCCGTGATCGTGCGCGAAACGCCACTCTCCGGCGCCTTCGTCGTGGACGTCGAGCCGGCCCAGGACGCACGCGGACTGTTCGCTCGCACGTTCGATCGGGAGACCTTCGCGGCGCATGGCCTCGCCGTCACGATCGACCAGGTCAGCGTGTCCTACAACGAGCGCGCCGGCACGTTGCGCGGCATGCACTATCAAGCCGATCCGCACGGTGAGGAGAAGCTCGTCCGCTGCGTGCGCGGAGCGATCCACGACGTGATCGTCGACCTGCGCCCGGACTCCCCGACGCTCAAGCAGTCGTTCGGCATCGACCTCGACGAGGACTCGCGTACGGCCCTGTACATCCCCAAGGGCATGGCGCACGGCTTTCTCACCCTGACCGATGCGGCCGAGGTGCTCTACCTGATCAGCACCCCGTACGTCCCCGACGCCGCGCGTGGCGTGCGCTGGGACGATCCCGCGTTCGGCATCGACTGGCCCGGGTCGCCACAGGTCATGTCCGACCGCGACCGGACCTACCCCGACTTCCAGCCGTGACCCGCGTCCTCGTCACCGGGGCTACCGGCTTCATCGGCCGGCAGACGCTCGCCCCCCTGCGCGCGCTCGGCTTCGACGTACACGCGACCGCCCGCACGCCGCCGGCCGAGGCCGGCGACGTCGTCTGGCACGCTGCCGACCTGCTGGACGCGGGCACGCCGGAGCGCCTGATCGCGAAGGTGCAACCGACGCATCTGCTGCACATGGCCTGGAACGCGGAGCCCGGTCGCTATTGGACGACGCCGGAGAACCTCGCCTGGGCCCAGGCGAGCTTCGCGCTCTACCGCGCCTTCACCGAAGCCGGCGGGCAGCGTGCCGTGGGCGCCGGAACCTGCGCGGAGTACGACTGGTCGCACTCCGTCTGCGGCGAAGACGTGACCCCGCTGGCCCCCACCACGCTGTACGGCGCGGCCAAGCAGGCGGTCGGCACGCTCCTCTGCGCCTACGGCGCCGCCCACGGCCCGTCGACGGCCTGGGGGCGCGTGTTCTTCCTCTACGGCCCGCACGAGCACGCCAACCGGCTCGTCCCGGCGGTCGTCCGCGGTCTGCTGGCCGGCGAGCGCGTCGCGGTCACGCACGGCCGC
Organism: Solirubrobacter taibaiensis; assembly: GCA_027587225.1. GTDB lineage: Bacteria > Actinomycetota > Thermoleophilia > Solirubrobacterales > Solirubrobacteraceae > Solirubrobacter > Solirubrobacter taibaiensis. The sequence continues at coordinate 28,741 of JAPDDQ010000023.1, read as the reverse complement.
CAGGTCCGCGACTTCATGCACGTCGCCGACGTCGCGGCAGCCTTCGCCGCGCTCGTGGCACGCGAGGACGTACTCGGTCCGGTCAATGTCGCGAGTGGCGAGCCGATCAGCCTGCGCGAGCTGATCGGGCAGATCCAGGGACGCATCGAGGGGCCTGGCGCGGTGGACTTCGGCGCCCGGGAGACGCCGGCAGGCGAGCCGCCGGTGCTGCTCGCCGAGGTGCGCAGACTTCGCGACGAAGTCGGCTTCACCCCGCGCTTCGACCTGACCACGGGCCTGGAGGACGCAATCGCCTGGTGGCGCGCGCGGGGATGAGCGTGGCCACCGCGAACGCGCCCGAACCGCCCGACTCGCCCCACCCGCCCGACCTGCTCGACACCCCGGAGGCAGGCGGTGCCGCCATCCGTGGCGGCGCGGTCCGGCTCGTCGGCTACGGCGTTGCCCTCATCCTCGGGCTCGCGGCGACGCCGCTGCTGGTGCGCCATCTCGGCGTGGTCGACTTCGGCCGTTACACGCTCGTGCTGTCGCTGATGGCGCTCGTCCAGGGTGTCACCGAGGGTGGCCTGAGCGCGATCGGTCTCCGCGAGTACAGCGTGCTCGGCGAGCGCGCGCGCCGCGACTTGATGCGCCAGCTGCTGGGCCTGCGCGTGCTGCTGACCGTGCTGGGTGTCGCAGGGGCCGTGGCGTTCACGCTCATCGCGGGCTACGACTCCGAGATCGTCGTGGGCACCGTCGTCGCCGGCGGCGGACTCCTGACGCTCGTGCTGTTCAGCCTGGTTTCCATCCCGCTGGCCGCTGAGCTCCGGCTCGGCTGGGTGACCGTCGCCGAGGTCGCCCGTGCGGCGATCATGGCCGCGCTGATCGTGGTGCTGGCGCTCGCGGGCGCCGGGCTGGTCCCGTTCCTGGCCTTGCAGATCCCGGCGGGCGTCGTCTCGCTGGCCATCGTCCTCGTGCTCGTCCGCCGGCTGATCCCACTGCGCCCGTCGCTGGATCTCGGGCGCTGGTGGGAGCTCGCCCGCGCGACGTTGCCGTACGCCGCGGCGATCGCCATCAGCGCGATCTACTTCCGGATCACGATCATCCTGATGTCGCTCGTCTCCAGCGACCAGGAGACCGGCTACTTCGCGGTGTCCTATCGCGTCATCGAGGTGCTCGTCGGCGTACCCACGCTGCTCGCCGGCGCGGCCTTCCCGATCCTCTCGCGCGCGGCCCGCGACGACCCGGCGCGCCTGCGCTACAGCTCCCAGCGCACCCTCGACATGATGCTGATGAGCGGCGTGTGGGTCGCGCTGGTCATCGCGCTCACGGCGCCGTTCGTGATCCAGGTGCTCGCCGGCGACGACTCCGAGCCGTCGGTGGGGACGTTGCAGATCCAGGCGGCCGCGCTGGCGTGCACCTTCGTCGCCGTCCCGTGCGGGTACATCCTGCTGGCGCTGCGCCGGCACCGGGCGATCCTGCTCGGCAACCTGGCTCCGCTCACGCTCGGCGTCGTGCTCACGCTGGTGCTTGCGCCCGAGTACGGCGCGCAGGGCGCCGCGGTGGCCACGGTGATCGCCGAGCTCGGGTTGGCGGCGGCGCTGCTCTGGTTCGCGCGCCGCGGCGTCCCCTTCTCGCTGAAGGGCTTCGGCGCGATCGCGATCGCCGCCGCCCCGGCGGCCGGGGCGGGCATCCTCGTGCTCGCGGTGGCGCATCCCCTGCTCGCCGCGACGGCCGCCACCTTGATCTACCTCTTGATGCTCCTCGCACTGCGCCAGTTCCCGCCCGAGTTGATGATCGCCGTGCGTTCCCGGACCCGGAGACAACGATGAGACCCTGCCCACTGTGCGGCGGCATCGCCGCCCCGCACTTCGCGACCCGCGACCGCAACCGCGGTCTCAGCGACGTCGTCTTCCGCTACGGCCGCTGCACGGTCTGCGCAACGCTGTTCCTCGACAACGTCCCGGACGATCTCGGCCGGTACTACCCGAGCGAGTACTACGTGCTGCCGTCCGCCGAGCAGCTCGAGCACCTGCGCGCCGCCGAGCGGCACAAGCTCGCTCTCGTCGGCGGTGAGCCGCGCGGCCGACTGGTCGAGATCGGCCCGGGTGTGGGCGGGTTCTCCTACGCCGCGCGGCGTGCCGGCTATGACGTGACCGCCGTGGAGATGGACGAGCGTGCGGCGGAGCATGTCCGCACCGTCGCCGGTGTCGACGTCGTCCGCAGCGACGTCCCGCACACCGCGCTCGACGCGTTGCCGCCGAGCCGTGCGATCACCCTCTGGCACGTCATGGAGCACCTTCCGGACCCGTGGGCATGCCTGCAAGCCGCCGCGCGCAACCTCGAGTCCGGCGGCACGTTGGTGATTGCGATGCCCAATCCTGACTCGTTCCAGCTCCGTGTGCTCGGCTCGCGATGGGCGCACATCGATGCGCCGCGCCATCTGTTCCTCATCCCCGCGAAGACGCTGATCGAGCGCGCGGCATCACTTGGTCTGGAGTCCGCGAAGCTCACGACGCGCGATCGCGGCGGGCTAAACTGGAACCGGTTCGGCTGGCAGTACGCAGTGATGCGCCCCGACGGCTCCAAGACCCGCATCGCCGCTGCCAACGCGTTCGGTCTGGCCGCGTTCTTCGCGATGAGCCCGATCGAGCTCACGGGCCTGCGCGGCGCCACCTACACCGCCGTCTTCAATAAGCCATGAAGCTCTCCATCCTGCTCCCCACCCGCAACGGCGGACGCCTGCTCGACGGCGCCATCCGCTCCGTGCTCGACCAGGACGGCGACGACTTCGAGCTCGTGATCTCCGACAACGCGAGCGACGAGACCACGCGTGAGGTACTCGCGCAGTTCGCCGGCGACCCGCGCCTGAAGCTCTCCCGGCTCGAGGCGCCGGTGAACGTCACCGACAACTGGCAGGTCGCCTACGAGGCGGCCTCCGGCGACTACCTCCTGCTGCTCGGCGACGACGACTACCTGCGCCCCGGCGCCATCCGCCGCATCCTGGACCTGCTCCGCGAGCACGGAGACCCGGACGCGCTCAGCTACGAGGCGTTCGGCTACGCCTTTCCGGGCGCGTTGCCCGGCGCCACCGGCAGCGCCTACGCCGATCCGCTGTTCCCGCCCGATCCGATCCTGCCCGCGCGCGGGCTCGTCCCGGCGGCGACGCGGCGCGAACTGGCGCTGGACGTCTTCCGCTTCAGCTTCCGCTTCTGCCTGAACCTGCAGACGACCGTGATCTCCCGCGCCGCCGCGGAGAGCATGCCCGGCGGTCCGTTCAAGCCCCCGTTCCCCGACTTCTACGTGATCCTCGCGCTGCTGCTGCGCGCCGAGCGCTGGGCGTACTCGCCTGAGCGGCTGGTGATCGTCGGGGTGTCCCCGAAGTCGTTCGGCCGGACGCTGCACGGAGGCGGACAGGACGGCGCGCTGCGCGAGTCGGGCATGAACTACCTCGGGATCACGACGCAGTTCGACGGGTGGCTGCCCGGCAACGAGATGCTCAACGGGACGTGGATCACGCTCGAGGCGCTGTTGCGTGACTTCCCGGCCGAGCTGCGCGGGGTCGAGATCAGCCGCGATCACTACGTCGCCCATCAGGTCTTCAGCTGGTACCAGCGCTGGCGCCTCGGCTGGATGTCGCGCTCCGAGCTGGTCGGGCTGTTGCGCGGACTTCCGGCCCGTGACTGGCTCGCGCTCGGCAAGGGGCTGCGCAGCCGCCTGGACCTGCAGCTGGTGCGCCGCCGGTTGCGCGTGAACCGTGACGAACCGGCGCGTGAGTTCATGCCCGGGATGCGACCGCTCCCGGACGTGGACGACATCTCCGGGCTCGCGAAGGTCGTCGGCCCCGCGTGAGTGAGCCGTCGGTCTCGGCGCTCGTCCTCAACTACGACGGGCGCGCACTGCTGGACACCGCGCTGCCGTCGCTGCTGGCCCAGACCTACTCGAACGTCACCATCACGGTGATCGACAACGGCTCCTCCGACGGGTCGGCCGCGTACGTGCGCGAGCGCTGGCCGTCGATCGAGGTGCTCGAGCTGCCGGTCAACGTCGGCGTCGCCGCCGCGCTCAACCGTGGCGTCGAGGTGGCGCGCGGCGAGCTGGTGGCGTTGCTCAACAACGACATCGAGCTCGAGCCGGACTGGCTCGAGCACCTGGTGGCGGCGCTGGATGAGCATCCGACCGCCGCCTCGTCCTCCGGCAAGCTGCTGCGCTTCTACGAGCGCGACGTGATCGACGCTGCCGGCGACGGCCTGCGCTGGTCCGGCGCGGCGATCAACCGTGGCAACGGCGAGCGCGACGAGGGCCAGTACGACGTCGCCGACGAGGTCCTCACGGCCTGCGCCGGCGCGGCGCTCTACCGGCAGACCGCGCTCGCGGAGGTCGGTCCGTTCGACGAGGACTTCTACGCCTACCTCGAGGACGTCGACTGGGGCCTGCGCGCGCAGTTGCTCGGCTACGGGTCGCGCTACGTCCCGGCGGCCGTCGGCTACCACATGCGCGGCGCCACCACGGGCAAGCAGAAGCCACGCTACCGGCGCCCGCAGCGCCGCAACCAGCTCTGGCTGCTGCTCAAGAACTATCCGACGCGCGCCCTGCTCGTCCACGCGCCCGAGATCGTCCTCCTCAACGCCGGGGTGTTCGTGCAGGACCTGCTCGACGGCGTGATCTCCGCGACGCTGCGCGGCTGGCTCGACGCCGTCCGCGGACTCCCGAAGATCCTGCGCAAGCGCCGCGCGATCCAGGGCTCGCGCCGGGTCGGCCTCGAGCGGCTCAACGCGCTCGTGATCCCCGAGCCGTGGGCGCGGGGCAGCCTCCGCGATCGCGTCCGCGCGACGATCGCGACCGCGGCCCCGATCTTCAAGCGCTAGCTACTCGATCGTCGGCGGCAGGCTCGGGGTTTCCACGGGGCCCGTGGCCAGCCGCATCGTGCGCGCCGCCGTGCGGACCGCGGCGAGGAGGAGCCACCCCTCGTCGGTACCGTTCTCGGTCTCGGGCAGGACGGAGTACACGAGCCAGCGCTTGCCCGACGGATCGAGGCGGGCCGGGGCGCGCTGGTAGCCCACGGCGGCGACGACGTAGCTGTCGACCGCGCGCACCGGCCCATGGGCGAGCTGATCGGCCCGGGCGGCGGGAACGACGGTGAACATCGCGCCGGCGACGAGGCCGAGCGCACCAAGGAGCCGGAGCATGCTCCCCCAACGCCCAGTATTCAGGAGAGTTGCGCCGCTGGACTTGGGCGCTAGTCGATCGTCGGCGGCACATCCGGGGTCTCTACGGGGCCCCAGGCCAGACGCATCGTCCGTGCGGCCGTGCGGACCGCGGTGACTTCGAACGAGTCACCGTCGTCGCGGCCTTGGTCGACGTCCTGCATGACCGTGTACACGATCCAGCGCTTGCGCGACGGATCGAGGCGGGCCGGGGCGCGCTGGTAGCCCGTGGCCGCGACGATGCCGTCCGTGCGGGTTCCGCTCCACCAGCGCACGGGCCCGTTCGACCCCTGCCGGTCGACCCGCAGCCGCGCGCCCTTCGCGAGCCGCACGCTGTTCCCGCGGCGCTCCGGCCGCGACGCCTGTAGCCGCGCCCGGACATAGAGCGCGACGTGGGAGTAGTCCGCCAGCTGAACCCGGAACGACCCCAGGGACGGCGTGCCCTCCGAAAGCCCCGTGACCTGGCGCCAGCTCCGGCCGGGCAGCGTGAACGAGACGTGGTAGTTGCCGTTCACGCGCGGCGTGTGCACCGGCCCGTGGGCGGTTTGGTCAGCGTGGACGACGGGCACGAGGACGAGCATCGCGCCGGCGACCAGGCCGAGCGCGGAGAGGGAGCGCAGCATGCTCCCCCAAACGCCCAGCGGTCAGGGGAGTTGCGCTGTCACTCCTCAGCTCACGGGGTGCTTGCGGATCGCGATCTCGAGCCGCGATCCACGCGGATCGGGGAACCGCGTGCACTCGACCGTCGCCTCGTCCGCAAGCCGGGTCGTCATGTTCTCCGAGGAGTCCTTGCCCCAGATCACGAAATCGCCGCCGCGCTCGTCGATGTTCCACTGATGCAGCCCGGTGTAGTGCTGGATCTCGCCTTCGTTGGCGAAGTGGTTGAGCACGACGAAACCGCCGGGACGCACCACCGCGAGCATGCTCTCGACCGCCAGCGCGGGGTCGTACATGTGGTCCAGGGCGTTCGCGCAGTAGGCGATGTCGAAGTCGTGCGGCACCGTCTCCGACAGGCGCTCGGCGTGCGCGAAGATCGTCCGCACGGGCGGGACGATCCCGGCCCGTGCGAGCACCTCGTCGTACTCGGACGCGAGCGCGTCGGTGGCCGTGACCTCGATCGTGTGCCCCGGCATCACGCGACCGATCGGCGTGACCGGGCCCGCGCCGACGTCGACGATCCGGACGTGCTCGGTGCCGAGCTGCTCGATGCAGCGCACGAGCGTCGGCGGGCCGTCGAGCGGCGTCGCCGGGTCCAGCCGGCGCTCAGCCTCGGGGGTGCGCAGCCAGTCGTCCCAGAACGAGACCTCCCAGCCGATCGAGTGGTTCCAGCGCTCCTGCACGCTCATGCCGCGAGTGCGCACGCGCGTCACCAGGCCGGCCAGCGGCATCACCACGCGCCGGACCTGCTGATTGGCGACGAGCCGTAGGGCGAGGGCACGCGCCGCCACATACAACCGCTTGAGCAAGGTCATCTGGCCTCCAGTTCTCAGTCGAGCAGGCGCAGCTCGGGCGAGCGTGCCGCGAAGCGGCCGCCCCACTCACGGATGAATGCGAGCTGCTCGGTGATCTCGTCCCTCAGGTTCCACGGCAGGATCACCACCACGTCGGGCTGGTCGGCCTCGAGGTCTTCCGGCGTGCGCACCGGGATCCGGCTGCCCGGAAGCAGCGTTCCCTGCTTGTGCGGGTTCAGGTCGACCGTGTAGTCGAGGAAGTCCGTGCCGACGCCGCAGTAGTTGAGCAGCGTGTTCCCCTTGGCGGGCGCGCCGTAGCCGACGACGCGCTTGCCCTCGCGCTTGAGCGCGATCAGGAACTCGAGGATGTCTCGCTTGTCGCTGATCACGCGCTGCCCGTAGGCCGTGTAGGTCTCCAGGTCGCCGAAGCCGGCGGCGCGCTCGCGCTCGGCCAGCTCGACGGCGCGTTCGGTCTCCTCGCGGGCATCGTCGGCGTGGCAGCCGAAGATGCGCAGCGAGCCGCCGTGTGTCGGCAGCTCCTCAACGTCGAACAGGCGCAGGCCGTGGGCCTCGAAGACGCGCTGGACGACCGTGAACGAGAAGTACGAGAAGTGCTCGTGGTAGACGGTGTCCCACTGGTTCTCGTCGATCAGCCGCTTCAGATGCGGGAACTCGACGGTGATGACGCCACCCGGCGCGAGCAGCACCTTCATCCCGCCGACGAAGTCGTTGAGGTCCGGCACGTGCGCCATCACGTTGTTGGCGGCGATCAGGTTCGCCTGGCCGCGCTCGGCGAGCCGCGTCGCGGTGTCCACGCCGAAGAACGCGACCTCGGTCGGGACGCCCTTGGCGACCGCGACCTCGGCGACGTTGGCGGCCGGCTCGACGCCCAGGACCGGCACGCCGCGCTCGACGAAGTACTGGAGCAGGTAGCCGTCATTGGACGCCAGCTCGACGACCTGGCTCTCACCGGTGAGACCGAAGCGCTCGATCATCGCCTCCGTGTACCGGCGCGCGTGGTCGAGCCAGCTCGTGGAGTACGACGAGAAGTACGCGTAGTCCGAGAAGATCGCGTCCGGCGACTCGAACTCCTCGAGCTGGACGAGGAAGCAGTTCGCGCAGACGAGCACCCGGAGCGGGTAGAAGGGCTCCATCGCGTTGGCGCGGTCCGGCGGCACGTACGAGTTGGCCAGCGGCGACATGCCGAGGTCCGCGAAGACGGCCTCCAGCGGGGCGCCACAGAATCTGCAGGGCGACGGGCTCATAGGCGGCCCGAGAGGCTAGCGGAGCGGAATTCCTCGATCTGGGCGAGCGTGAAGGCGCGCATGTCTTCCTCGCCGCGGTGTGCGGCGTGCCAGTTCACGAGCGCGTCGAGGCCTTCTGTGAGGCTCCAGCCCGGACGCCAGCCGAGCCGCGCACGAGCCCGCGAGGAGTCGATCTTCAGGTAGTGGGCCTCAGGTGGGTGCGGGCCGGGATCCTCGAGCGACTGCAGCCCGCCCGGCCACGTCTCGGCGAGCCGCTCGACGATCCAGCCGACCGGTCGCGCGTCGTCCTCGACGGGCCCGAAGTTCCAGCCGCCCGCGTGCCCGGGCTCCTCCCAGAGCGCCTGGGCCAGGACGAGGTAGCCGCTGAGCGGGTTGAGCACGTGCTGCCACGGACGGACGGCGTGCGGGTTGCGCACGCGGACCGGTTCCCCGGCGGTGGTAGCGCGCACGATGTCGGGCAGCAGGCGATCCGCCCCCCAGTCGCCGCCGCCGATCACGTTGCCGGCGCGCGCGGAGGCCAGCCGCGTGGCCGCGGGGTCGGAGAAGAACGAGCGCCGGTAGGCCGCCGTGACGAGCTCCGCGGCGCCCTTGGACGCCGAATACGGGTCCTTGCCGCCCATCGGCTCGTCCTCGCGGTAGGCCCACTCCCACTCGCGGTTCTCGTAGCACTTGTCGGAGGTGACGTTGACCACGACCCGCACGCCGCCGTCGGTGCGCACGGCGTCGAAGACGTTGACCGTGCCCATGACGTTGACCTCGAACGTCTCGCGCGGACTCTCGTAGGAGAGACGGACGAGCGGCTGCGCGGCAAGGTGCAGGACGACCTCGGCGCCGGCCACGGCGTCGCGGACCGCGTCCAGGTCGCGGATCTCGCCCCGCAGGTCGCGCATCCCCGCGCCGACGCCCGCGACCTCGAACAGCGACGGCTCGGTCGGGATCGCGTCCGAGAAGCCCGTCACCTCGGCGCCGAGGGACTGCAGCCACAGGCTCAGCCACGAACCCTTGAAGCCGGTGTGACCGGTGACGAGGACGCGGCGTCCGCGCCAGAAGGCGGCGTCTACCACGTCTTCCACGGCGCGCGCCCGGACTCCCACAGCTCCTGGACCTGCCTGAGCTCCCGCTGCGTGTCGATCGGTTGCCAGAACCCGCGATGGGTGTAGTGCGACAGCTGTTCGTCGCGGGCGAGGCCCTCCATCGGCTCGCGCTCCCAGACCGTGGAGTCGCCCCCGAGATATCGCTCCACGCCCGGCTCGAGCACGAAGAAGCCGCCGTTGATCCAGCCACCCTCGCCGTGTGGCTTCTCGGCGAAGCCCGTCACGCGCGTCCCGTCGGTCTCCAGCGCGCCGAAGCGACCGGGCGGCTGCACGGCGGTCACGGTGGCGAGCCGGCCCTGCTCACGATGGAAAGCGAGCAGCGCTCCAATGTCGATGTCGGCGACGCCGTCGCCGTAGGTCAAGCAGAACGTTTCGTCGCGGACCCAGTCCATGACCCGCGCCAGCCGCCCGCCGGTCATCGTGTCCGCGCCCGTGTCCACGAGCGTCACGCGCCAGGGCTCGACCTTGGACTCGTGGACCTCCATGCCGTTGTTGGCGAGGTCGAAGGTCACGTTGCCCGCGTGCAGGTAGTAGTTCGCGAAGAACTCCTTGATGACGTAGCCCTTGTACCCGAGGCACACGACGAAGTCGTTGATGCCGTGGGCGGAGTACGTCTTCATGATGTGCCAGAGGATCGGCTTGTCGCCGATCTCGACCATCGGCTTGGGCCGCAGACCGGTCTCCTCGCTCATGCGCGAGCCCAGGCCGCCGGCAAGGATCACTGCCTTCATCTAAGTCGTGCTCCAGTAGTTGCCGAGCGCGGACAGCCGCGGCCGCAGCGCCGCGGGCAGGTGCTTGTGGTGCACCCCGAGCTGCAGGCCGACGAACTTCGTCGCCTCGTAGAGGACCGTGTACGGGATCCAGCGGGCGCGGCCGGTGCGCAGCAGCCAGCCGAACTCGCCGCGGGCGTAGCTGATCGCGCGCCGCCGCAGCTCGCCCTGGGCCTCCTCGCCGCCGAGGTAGGAGCGGCTCGCGGACACGCCGGAGTCGAAGAAGCGCTTGAACGCGGCCTTGAGCGTGTAGTCGTGCGAGTGCCGCACGGCCGCGTCCGCGTCGTACACGAGCCGGTAGCCGTCGAGCAGCACGCGCCGCGACCACTCCTGGTCCTCGCTCATGATCAGGTCCTCGGCGAACGGGAAGCGCTCCCAGACCTCGCGCCGCATCGCCGAGTTGGCGTTGGAGAACAGCGTGGTCGACATCGAGATGCCCTCGCCGTCCACCCCGACCGCCTGGACCCGCGACCGCGGCCCGTAGAGGAAGTCGAGGAAGTAGATCTCCGGCGGCGTCGCGTGGTGATGCGGGAGCTGGCGGCCGTAGACGCCGGCCACGCGCTCCTGGTCCAGCGGCGCGACCATCCGCGCGAGCCAATCGTCGTGCTCGGCGTAGGCGTCCTGGCTGGTGAACACGAGCCACTCGCCACGGGCGCGCTGTGCGGCCCAGTTGCGGGTGGCGCCGTGGTCGAACGTCGACGGCGGGATCTCGAACACGATCGCGCCGAACGAGCGCGCGAGCTCGGCGCTGCCGTCGCTCGAACCCGAGTCGACGACGATCAACTCGACCTCGTGCTCGACCTGCTGCGCCTGGATGCGTTCGAGACAGCGACGCAGGTCGTCGCCGCCGTTCTTGACCGGGATGAGAACGGAGATCACCGCGGCCGGATGCTAGTAGTACGCCGAGTGGCACCCCAGATCTCGGTCATCGTCGTCAACTACCGGGCGACCGATCTGTTGTTGCGGTGTCTGGACCACGTCGCGGCCGCGCTCGAGCCCCTCGACGGCGAGATCCTGGTGATCGACAACGCCGCGACGGGCGAGGTCGCCCGCGCCGTCCAGCAGCGTCATCCGGCCGTCCGCGTGCTCGAGGAGCCCGTCAACACCGGCTTCTCGCCCGCCGTCGTGCGCGGCACCCGCGAGACGACCGGCGAGTGGATCGCGCTCGTCAACAACGACGCCGACGTCGCCCCGGACTGCTTGACGCGGCTGCTCGAGGCGGGCGAGAGCGCCCCCGACGTGGGCTCCGTCGCCGCGCAGGTGCGCTTCACCGAGCGTCCGGACGTCCTGAACTCGGCCGGGCTCGAGGTCGATCGCCTCGGCGTCGCCTGGGAACGCCTCGCGGGCGCACCGGCGACGGAGGGAGCCGCCGCGCCGCGCGAGGTCTTCGGCGCCACCGGCTGCGTGGCGCTCTACCGGCGCGCCACGCTCGAGGCCATCGGCGGCTTCGACCCGGCGTTCTTCGCCTACCTCGAAGACGTCGACGTCGCGTGGCGGGCCCGGGCCGCGGGTTGGCGCACCGTGTACGAGCCGCGCGCGATCGCCCACCACCGCGGTTCGGCGACGTCCCGTGAGGGCTCCGCGTTCAAATACCGCCTCGTCGGCCGCAACCGGATGCGGCTGCTGGCGAAGAACGCCACCGGCGCGCAACTGGCGCGGTACGGCCTCGCGATGCTGGCCTTCGACGTGGCGTACGTGCTGTTCGCCGGCCTCACGGACCGCACTGCCGCCCCGCTTCAGGGCCGCCTGAGCGGCTTGCGCGCCTGGCGAGAGGCACGGGATCTCGGCGCCCCCACCCGCGGTGACGCGCCGCTGGCCCGCGCGGGATCGGGCTGGTCCGGCGCGCTCGGACAGTGGCGCGGCTACCGTCGCGGAGGGGCGCGATGATGCAGTTCCGGCTGAGCCTTTCGCTAGGGTGCGCGCGACTTTCTTCACGCACTCGCGTTGTAGGGAGTCATACGGCCTATGCCTTCATCCCTCAGAGCCCCGCAGCGCGTCGCCGACGCGCCCCCGGCGATGCCGACTCAGTCGCTGCTGGGCGTTCCACTCGCGCTCACTGACTACGAGCACACGCTCGACTGGATCGATGCCGCCGTGGCCTCCCGTTCCCGGGAGTACATCTGCGTCGCCGCGGTCCACACGGTGATGGCGTGTCAGGAGGACGAGTCGCTGCGCGCCGCTGTGCTCGCCGCGAGCTTCACGGTGCCGGACGGTCAGCCGCTGGTCTGGGCGCTCCGCGCGCTCGGGCACGACCTGGGCGACCGTGTGTACGGCCCGTCGCTCATGGACCTCGCCTGCGCCCGTGCGGCGAAGTCCGGCCAGCGCATGTACCTCTACGGCGGCCGCAACCAGGGGGCGCTCGCCCAGCTCACCCGCACGCTGCGGCTCCGGCACCCGGGGCTGAAGATCGTCGGCGGCTACGCGCCGCCGTTCCGCCCGCTCACGGATGCCGAGGAAGAGCACGTCGCGCAAGACATCGACCGCTCGGGCGCCGACGTCGTGTGGGTCGGGATCGGTGTGCCCAAGCAGGAGAAGTGGATGGCGCGGATGCGTCCGCGGCTCCAGGCGCCCGTCTTGATCGGCGTCGGCGCCGCTTTCGACTTCCACGCCGGACTCGTCCCGCAAGCTCCGCCGCGCATGCAGCGCTGGGGCCTCGAGTGGCTGTTCCGTTTCGTGCAGGAGCCGCGCCGGCTGTGGAAACGCTACGCGCGGTACAACCCGCTGTTCGTGTTCGGCTTCACGCGCCAGTACCTGCGGCACCGAACGGGCCGCTGACCCCTCGGCACGCGGGGCTCGACGCCCCCGGCCGCTAGCCTCAGGACCGGAAATGCGCTACGACGTCTCCGTCATCGGACTCGGCCGAATCGGTCTCCCGCTCGCTCTCAGCTTCGCCGACAGCGGGCTGTCCGTCCTCGGTGTGGACACCGATCAGGATCGCCTGCAGGCCATTCGCGAGCGGCGGATGCCGTTCAAGGAGCCCGGCACGGACGAGCTGATCGCCCGCCTCCCGCTGGACACCACCAGCCGCGCCGCGGACGCCGCCCAGGCCCGCGCGATCGTGCTCACGCTCGGCACGCCCGCGATGTCGCACATCGAGATCGACATCCGCGACATCCGCACGGTGCTCGACGACCTGCTGCCGCACCTGCGCGAGGACCAGCTGATCGTGCTGCGTTCGACGGTGGCGCCCGGAACGACCGAGTTCGTCGCCGGCTACCTCGAGAAGCACCGCGGCTTCACGGTCGGCGAGAACCTGTTCGTCGCCCACGTCCCGGAGCGCATCGCCGCCGACAAGTTCATGGAGGAGATCTCCACGCTGCCGTGCATCATCGGTGGTGTCGGCGAGGTCTCCGGCGAACGCGCGGCGCAGCTGTTCGAGCCGCTCGGCGCGCCGGTCTTCCAGACCACGCCGGTGCAGGCGGAGCTGGCGAAGATCTGGACCAACATCCTGCGCTACGCGACGTTCGCGCTGCCGAACCTGCTGATGATGGACTGCGAGCGCCACGGGGCGAACGTGTTCGACGTCATCGAGCTCATCAACCACGACTATCCGCGCGGCGGGATGAAGATGCCGGGCCTCACCGCGGGCACCTGCCTGCGCAAGGACTTCGCGTTCTCCGAGGAGCGCTCGAGCGCCCCGGGCATGCTGCTGGCGGTCTCGCGCGTGCACGAGACCGTGCCGCTGTTCCTGGTCGACGGCGTCAAGCGCCGCGTCGGCGGGTCGCTCCGGGAGCGCCGGGTCGCGGTGCTGGGCCTCGCGTTCAAGGCCGACACCGACGACGAGCGCGACAGCCTCTCGCACAAGCTGATCCGCTTGCTCGAGCGTGAGCTGGCTGACGTCGTGGTCCACGACCCGGTCGTCGCCACGCCCACGAGCTCGTTCGACGACGCCGTGACCGGCGCCGACGTGATCGTCGTGGCCACGAACCACAGCGACTACTCCTCACCGGAGGCGCTGCGGAACATCGCCGAGCTGGCGCCCGACGCGCTGCTGGTGGACCCGTGGAACGCGCTCGGCACCGCCCAGGTGTTCGCCTACGTCGCCGAAGTCGCGGCCCTCAGAGCATGAGCCGGGTTCTTGTCACCGGGGGCGCCGGAACGATCGGCGCCGCGGTCGTGCGGCGTCTCATCGGCGACCCCGAGTTCGAAGTGCGCGTCTCCGATCAGCGCGACGCGCCGACCTGGATGCGGGAGGCGTGTGAGGTCCATCGCGGCGACCTGCGTGAGGTCGACGAGGCCCGCAAGGCCATCCGCGGCTGCTCGCACGTCATCCACCTGGCGGCGATCGTCGGCGGGATCGCGAACTTCCACAAGCTCCCGCACACGCTCACCGAGGTCAACAACGCGCTCTACAACGGCGTGTTCCGCGCCGCGCTGGACGAGGGCGTGGAGCGCTTCACGTACGTGTCCTCGAGCATGGTCTTCGAGAACGCGACGCAGTACCCGACGCGTGAGGACTACCTGCCGCAGTGCCCGACGCCGACGTCCGCGTACGGCTTCTCCAAGCTCACGGGCGAGGTCTACTGCCGCGCCGCGCACGCCGAGCACGGGCTCCCGTACACGATCTGCCGCCCGTTCAACGCCTACGGGCCGGGTGAGATGCCCGAGAACGAGCCGGGCATCGCGCACGCCGTCCCGGACCTGATCCGCAAGTCGCTGGCGCGCCTGCACCCGCTGCCGATCTTCGGCACGGGCGAGCACACCCGCACGCTGACGCACGTCGACGACATCGCCGACGGCATCGTCACGGCCACCGGGCATCCCGACGGCCTGAACGAGGACTTCAATATCTCGGCGAGCGACGAGCTCACCGTGGCCGAGATCGCCAAGCTCTGCTGGCGCCTGTCGGGCAACGACCCGGACGCGCTGGAGTTCGAGCACCTGCCGAGCTTCGAGGTCGACGTGGTGCGGCGCTGGCCGTCGGTCGAGAAGGCCGAGCGGGTGCTGGGCTGGAAATCCAAGATCGGCGTCGAGGAAGGCATCACGCAGACCGTCGAGTGGCTGCGGGCGCACGAAGCGCAAAGCGCCGCGCGCTAGCCTGCCACGCCGTCCCAACAGGAGGTAATCAACCCGATGTTGAACCCGAACGCCGGGCGCGCACTGAGCGCCGCCGGTGCCATCTTGCTGCTCATCTCGCTCGCGCTGACGTGGTACCACGTCGAGCGGCCCGGCGGCGTCGAAGCCGCCACGGGCTTTGAATCGTTCCCGCGCCTGCGCTGGATCGTCGCCGGCGGAGCCGTGCTGGTGATCGTGAGCGCGTTGCTGCGCCAGACCCGGCCCGCGCTGATCGCCCGCGCGGTCCTCGGCGTCGTCGTCGGCGCCCTGATCCTGCGCCGGATCATCGATCCGCCCGATCTCTCGTCGCCCGTCGTCGCGCAGGTCGGCATGTACGTCGGCCTCGTGGGCGCGGTGATGGCCGCGCTCGGCGGCCTGGTCGACACCGGCCGCGAGATCGCCGTGGCGACGGGCCTGGCCCGTTCGCCGCGCGCCGAGCTCCCGCCCGCGGGCAGCGGCGCCGTCACCCACTTCGACCGCCAACCCGAACGCGCCCCCGGCGCGACGGCCACACGAGGGAGTTAGTAAGAGTTGCCCAGCGCGCTGATCACCGGCATCACCGGCCAGGACGGTTCGTACCTGGCCGAGTTGCTGCTCGAGAAGGGCTACGAGGTCCACGGCATGGTGCGCCGGTCCTCGACCGAGAAATTCGAGCGGATCGAGCACCTGCGCGACCGCATCACCCTGCACCAGGCCGACCTGCTCGACCACCGGTCGCTCGTCGACGCGCTGCGCGCCGCCAAGCCGGACGAGGTCTACAACCTCGCGGCCATGTCGTTCGTCGCGGTCTCTTGGATCCAGCCGACGCTGACGGCGGAGTTCACGGGTGTCGGCGTCACGCGCATGCTCGAGGCCGTGCGTGAGGTGTGTCCGGAGGCGCGCTTCTACCAGGCGTCCTCGAGCGAGATGTTCGGCAAGGTGCTGGAGACGCCGCAGACGGAGTCCACGCCGTTCTACCCGCGCTCGCCGTACGGCGTGGCGAAGGTCTACGGGCACTTCATCACGGTCAACTACCGCGAGTCCTACGACCTGTTCGCCACGTCGGGGATCCTGTTCAACCACGAGTCCCCGCGCCGCGGCTTGGAATTCGTGACGCGCAAGATCACGTGGCACGCGGCCGCGATCCGCGCCGGCCAACGGTCCGAGCTCGTGCTCGGGAACCTGGACGCGCGTCGCGACTGGGGCTTCGCGCAGGACTACGTCGAGGCCATGTGGCTGATGCTCCAACACGACGAGCCCGACGACTTCGTGATCGCGACGGGCGAGACGAATACCGTCCAGCGGTGCGTGGAGGTCGCCTTCGACGAGGTCGGGCTCGACTGGACGCAGTTCGTCCGCACCGACCCGCAGTTCATGCGCCCGGCAGAGGTCGACCTGCTGGTCGGCGACCCGAAGAAGGCCAAGGAGCTGCTGGGCTGGGAGCCCAAGACCTCGTTCGAGGAGCTCATCCGCCTGATGGTGCGCTCCGACGTCGAGCAGTTCGCCTGACCGTGACATCCGCCTTGTAGCGTTGTCTTAGTGCGTATGAAGATCGGGATCGTCGGACTCGGATATGTGGGCTTGCCGCTCTCCGTCGCCTTCGCGGAGGCGGGCTGCGACGTGGTCGGCGTGGACGTGGCCGCCGACCGCGTGGCCGCGCTGCGTGAAGGGCGCTCGCACATCGAGGACATCCCGGACGAGCGGCTCGCGCCCGCCCTCGAGCGCTGCTCGTTCACGACGCGCTACGTAGAGCTGCACGAGACCGACGCGATCCTCGTGTGCGTCCCGACGCCGCTCACGCG
Source organism: Solirubrobacter taibaiensis (assembly GCA_027587225.1). Taxonomy (GTDB): domain Bacteria; phylum Actinomycetota; class Thermoleophilia; order Solirubrobacterales; family Solirubrobacteraceae; genus Solirubrobacter; species Solirubrobacter taibaiensis. The sequence goes on along the minus strand of JAPDDQ010000023.1, from coordinate 12,142 downwards.
CAACCGCGAGCCGGACCTCGGGCCGCTCCTGAGCTCCGCGCAGGCACTCGCGGGCGTGATCCGGCGTGGGCAGACCGTGATCCTGGAGTCCACGACGTTCCCGGGCACGACGCGTGAGCACATGGTGCCGCTGCTGGAGGAGTCCGGGTTGCGGGCGGGGCAGGACTTCGCGCTGGCGTTCTCGCCCGAGCGCGTGGACCCGGGCCGCACGGACTTCACGCTGCGGACGACGCCGAAGGTGGTGGGCGGGCTCACGCCGGCGTGCACCGAGGCCGCCGTGGCCGTCTACGCGCGGGTCTGCGACGAGATCGTGCCGGTCTCCACGCCCGAGGTCGCGGAGCTCTCGAAGCTGCTCGAGAACATCTTCCGGTCCGTGAACATCGCGCTCGTGAACGAGATGGCGATGCTCGCCGACCGCATGGGCATCGACATCTGGGAGGTCGTCGAGGCGGCCTCCACCAAGCCGTACGGGTTCATGCCGTTCCAGCCCGGGCCGGGCATGGGCGGGCACTGCCTGCCGGTCGATCCCTTCTACCTCACGTGGAAGGCGCGCGAGTACGACCTCTCGACCGAGTTCATCGAGCTCGCGGGCAAGGTCAACCAGCAGATGCCGTACTTCTGCCTGGAGAAGGCCGAACGGGCTCTCAACGACGCGGGCAAGCCGGTCAAGGGCGCACGCATCGTGGTGTTCGGCGTCTCCTACAAGGCGGGCGTGGGCGACATCCGCGAGTCGCCGGCGCTGAAGATCATCCGGCTGCTGCGCGAGCGCGGGGCCGACCTGAGCTACCACGACCCGCACGTGCCGGAGTTGCCCGACTTCGGGCTGCGCAGCTCCGATCTGTCCGTGGTCGACGGTGCCGACTTGGCCCTGATCGTCACCGCGCATCCCTCAGTGGACCATGGGGACGTGGCCGCGCGGGCACAGCTGACGCTGGACCTGCGCGGCGTGACGCGCTCGCTCGGTGCGGGCGCGCTCCAGCTCTAAGTTACTTTCGGCGGTCGACCTTCTCGCAGTTCTTGGCGACCTTGTCGTCGGCGTCGGCGATGACTTCGTCCTTGCCGGTGCCGCAGTCGATCGTGTCGCGCTTGTTGTCGTGCGCGTAGATCGCGTCGTTGCCGCTGCCGGACTCGATCGTGTCGCGCCCGTCGCCGCCGTCGACCTCGTCGCCACCGGAGCCGGAGAAGATGCGGTCGTTGCCGCCGTCACCGAGGATCTGGTCCGGGCCCTTGGTGCCGGTCAGCTTGTCGGCCTTGTCGGTGCCGGTGATCTCGGTCCAGCCGCCCGTCTTCAGGCACAGCGTGGTGTCGGCGCCCTTCTTCGAGCAATCCAGGTCCTCGGCGAGGGCCGGGGCGGTCGCCGCGACGGCGACAAGGGCCGGCAGCACGGCCAGGTAGCGCAGCTTCATGTGATCCTCCTTGACGTCTGCTGAACGGCGCGCTCCGTTGCGCCGAGGATTCAGCCTTGCTTATACGCGTTATACGACGGCTTCTTCTCGCCGTCGCTGTCCATCAGTCCAGTGAACGGAGCCCCGAGCTCGTCCCGCAATTTACGGTAAGAGAGTGCAGCGACGTCGCTGTCGGACTTGATCAGCTTGAACGCGGTCTTGATCCAGCTCGCCTGTGCGGACTGCGTGAGGCGGAATGAGGCCCCCTCAGACGTGGGCAGCGAGACCGGGCCGAGCCACAGCTTGTGGTCGCCGGCCTTCTTCTTGAGCGCGTTGAGCGAGGACTTCGACGGCGCCTTGCGGGCCGTCGGGTCGGTGCCGAAGTAGTCCATCCGCGCCTCTTTGCCGTTGGCCAGCTTGAGGCGGGTGTTGCCGTTGGCGCCGATCACCTTGTTCGACTTGTTCGCGGCCTTCAGCGCGACGTACGCGTCGTCGAGCATGCGCGGGTAGTCCTTCGCCGGCGACACCTTGCCGTCGCCGATCGCCCACGTGCGCACGTCCTTGTACCGCTTGGCCGCCGCGGTCACGAAGTCCTTGTAGTCGCTCGCGCTCGCCCAGCTCGGCTTGCCCGTGATCGAGAGCGCGACCTTGATGCCGCTGCCCTTGGCCTCGGAGATGGCGGTGTCGATCTCGTCCGACCACTCGTAGCTCGCGTCCTCCGGGTCCTTCGCGTCCAGCGGCTCCAGCACGCCGACCTTGTCCCACTCGAGCAGCATCTGGTACGTGCCGACCCCGAGGTCCTTGTAGACCGGGAACTGCGACTCCCCGTCGATCTCGAGCGGGCCCCAGATGGCTTTCTTCTGGCTCTTGGCCGCGTGCGCGGACGTAGGAACCAGGAGGACGGCGAGGCAGAGCAGCAGGAATGGCAGCAGGCGGCGCATCATGCGCATTTCAATACCTCGCGGGGGTGGAAGTTGCGCCATACACGGCTCGGAGTTGGTCGGCGATGACGTCAGGGGCACTGCGTTCGCGGGCGGCCTGGAGCGCGCGCTCGCCGGCCTCCGCGTTGCGCCACAGGGCCTGGAGGCGCTCGGCGAGGGCGATCGTGTCGCCCGCGGGGTACAGGCCTTCCTGCGGCACAGCCTCGGCCAGACCGCCCGACGCGGCGGCGACGGTGGGGATGGCGGCCGCCATCGACTCCAACGCCGCGAGCGGGAGGATCTCGGCGTAGCGGCTCGGAACGACCGCGACGGCCGCACGCTGCCTGAGCGCGTGCAGCTCCGCGGGCGCCACGTGGCCGACGAACGTCGCGTGTCCCTGGGCTTCCAACTCGGCCTTCTGCGGGCCCTCTCCGGCGATCACGAGTGGAAGGTTGACCGCTCGACACGCGTGGAGGACGTCCGCGAAGCCTTTTTCCGGTGTGAGCCGGCCGGCGGCGAGCACGAACTCCCCGTCCGCGGCGCTGGAGCGGGTCGCGAACTCGCGCTGAACAGAGCCGAGGACCCGCGCCTTGTCGTTCAGCGGCGCGCCGAGGTCGATGAGCCGCTGCAGCGCGAACGCGCTCGGCACCACGATCTCGTCCGCGACGCCGGTGAGCCGGCGCTGGTGCAGGGCGAGTCCGGCCGCGTAGGCCGCGGACTCCGCGCGCGATCCGCCCCGGCAATTGAGCCTCAGCCCGGGCAGTGTGTTGCGCCCGTGGCAGCGCGTGCAGTCCTCCCCGCGTGTGAAGCAGGTGGCCACCGCGCACACGAGCCGGTAGTTGTGCAGGTGCAGCACGACTTTGGCCCCCGCCTCCTTGGCCGCCGCGAGCGCGCGCCAGCCGTAGGTCGGGTTGACGTTGTGCGCGTGGACGACCCGCGCTCCGGTCCGCTTGACGGCGTCGCCGACCTCGCCGGGGTTCAGCCCGCCGCGGATGAGCCCGAGCGCCGCGTCCTTTGCCCCGATGTCGCTCGAGTCCCGCTCGAGGATCTCGACGTCCTCGTGCAGGTGCTCGCGGATCAGCCACTCCAGGTCGGCCACCGCCCGTTCCTCCCCGCCGACGTGGCGATAGCGGTGGTGGAGGAGCAAGATCACGCGGCGAGAGGCTATCCGCGGGAACGGCGAGCACACCCGCGGGTGCCCCGCACTGCGTGAACGCCCCGGCTTTCACGTCTTCCGACAGCGAGGGACGGTCCACGCCACGCGAGCGTTCACGAACTTGCCGCTCAGGGAACTAAGCGAACGCTCGCGTGCCCGGGTGGCGCGTTCCCGCTCATCCCGGCGCACCGGCCGCCGACGGTGTGCTCGCCGTTCACGCGGCCCGTACCCTGCACGGCGACGTGTCCCCGCCCGCCTCGATCGTCTTCCCCACCCGCAACCGCCGCGACTACCTCGCGGTCGCACTCGCCTCGGTCGCCCCTCAGGCAGCCCAGCACAGCGCCGAGATCGTGGTCGTCGAAGACGACACGGAAGACGGCCCCACTCGCCAACTCGTCGAATCCCATGGCGGCCGCTACGTCGCGCTCGGCTCCCCGAAAGGCATCAACGTCGCCCGCAACGCCTGCGTCACCCACTCCACCGGCGACCTCATCTGCTTCCTGGACGATGACGTCGAGGCGTGGCCCGGGTGGCTCTCCGCGCTCCTCGACGCCGCGCCCGCGCACGAGGCGCTCGGCGGCCCGATCCGGCCGCGCATCGAGGGGACGAACCTGCACGCGTGTGGCCGTGAGCCGCTCCCGGTCACGGCGCTCGATCTCGGGCCGGAGGACCGCGAGGCGGAGTTCGTGTGGGGCGCGAACCTCGCGCTGCGGCGGAGTGCCTACGAGCGGATCGGGCCGTTCGACGAGCGGCTCGGCGGCGCGGGGGACGAAGAGGATTGGCAGCGGCGGCTGCGCGCGGCGGGCGGGAGCGTCGGGTACGTCGCCGCCGCGGGCGTGGACCACCGGCGTACCGGACGCGACGCCACGCTGCGGGCGTTGTCGCGGGCGAACTTCTATCGCGGGCGCTTCGCGCGCCGCTACGACGTCTTCAAGGGCGCGGAGCCGAGCCTCGCGGCCGAGCTGCGCACGCTCGCGGGCTGCGTGTTCCACGTCGTGCGCCGCCGCTGCGGCGTGGGCGTGACGCTCACCGCGCTCGCGCTCGGGCGGCTCGTGGAGGCCCTGGACCCGGCTCCGGCACCGCCGAGCGCCACCGACCCCGACTACCTGTCCGGGCGTTCCGGCACGCTCGGGCGCCGCACCGCGCTGATCGGGGCGGTCAAAGACCTCAAAGCCGCGCTGCGGGCCCGGCCCGCACCCTGGCTCGCCGCGCGCCGGCTGCCGCAGCGCCGGGTGCACGTCGTCGGCGTCGCTCGCGCGGAGAACCTGCGGACGGTGGCGCGGCTGCGGCGCGAGCTCACGCGCTCCCGGCACGACGTCGCCCTCCACCTCGCCCCGCCCGCCGTGGGCGCGGGCAAGTGGGCGAACGTCAACGCCGCGCTCGCCGCCGCGCCGCTCGGCGACGCGGACTGGCTGCTGATCGTCGACGACGACGTCATCCTGCCCCGCGGCTTCCTGGACCGCTTTCTCGCACTCGCGGAGGGCTTCGGCTTCGAGCTCGCGCAGCCCGCGCACGCGTTCGCCTCACACGCCGCGTGGGACATCACGCGCCGCCGCCCCGGCGTGCTCGCCCGCCGCACGCGGTTCGTCGAGATCGGCCCCGTCACGGCGCTCAGCGCCCGCGCCGCGCGCGAGCTCCTGCCCTTCCCGGACCTGCAGATGGGCTGGGGCCTCGACGCGCGCTGGAGCGCCATCGCCGCCGAACACGACTGGCCGATCGGCGTGATCGACGCCACGCCCGTCCGGCACTTGAAGCCCGTCGCGGCCTCCTACCCGCGCGACGCGGCGATCGCGGAGGCCGAGGCCTTCCTGGACGGCCGCGCCTATGTGACCCGCACGCAAGCCGGCGAGACCATGACCGAGTACCGCCGCGTATGAGGGTCGTGATCGTCGCGGAGTACTACCCGCGCGCCGCGGACCCGGCGCTCGGGGTGTGGGCGCACCGGCAGGCGCTCGCGGCGCGGGACGCGGGGGCGGAGGTCGAGGTCGTCGTGCTGCACCGGCCCGTGCCGTCGAAGGCGGCGCTGAAGGCCCGCGACGTACGCAAGCTCGTCGCGCCGCTCAAACAACCGCTGCGCACGACGCTCGACGGCATCCGCGTGACCTACGCGCCGTTCGTGGCGCCGCCGCGGCCGCGCTCGTACCCGTCCTGGGGCGCGTGGGCGGCGCCGTCGCTGGCGCTCGTGCTCAAGACGCTGAAGCCGTTCGATCTCATCCACGCGCACTACGCGGCCCCCGCGGGCGACGCCGTACGCCGGCTCGGCAAGCCCATGGTGGTCAGCGTCCACGGCGGCGATGTGCTCGGGGTGGCGACGAAATGGGCGAATGGCCGCGCGGTGGTCGAACGCTCGCTGCGGGCCGCGAACCTCGTCCTCGCCAACTCGGAGGGGATCGCCGCGCGCTGCGGCGCCCTCGGGGCCCAGGACGTGCGCGTCGTCCACCTCGGCACGGACGTCCCGGCACACACCACGCGGGGGACCGACTTCGTCACCGTCGGCAACCTCGTCGCCCGCAAGCGCCACGCCGACGTCATCCGCGCGCTGCCGCCCGGCGCCCGCTACGTGATCATCGGCGACGGCCCGGAACGCGCCCGCCTCGAACACCTCGCCCAGGGCAAGGACGTCATCTTCCGCGGCGCGCTCCCGCCCGGCCAAGCCCTTGACGAAGCCCGGAAGGCCGGCGTGTTCGTGCTGCCCAGCACCGAGGAGGCGTTCGGCGTCGCCTACATCGAGGCGATGGCGGCGGGGCTGCCCGCGATCGGCACGCGTGGCGAGTACGGCCCGGAGGAGATCGCGCGCTGCGGCGGCGGGATGACGTTGACGACGTCGGATGAGCTAGCCGCGGCGATGTCCGCGACGCTCGCGAACCGCGAGGCGCTCGGGCGCCAAGCGCGCGCGAACGTCGAGCAGCACTTCACCTGGGCCCAGTGCGGCCAGGCCACGGTCGCGGCCTACGAGGACGCGCTGCGATGAAGCCCGTCCTGTTCGTCACCAACCACGCGCCGCCGTTTCGCGTCGGCGCGTTCAAGGCCCTGCACGAGCGCGAGAACGTCGTGTTCGCGCTGATCGGCGGCGACGTCCGCCACGGCGGCGGCGGAACCCAGGACGACGAATTCCCGTTCCCCGTCATCCGGCCGCCGCAACGCACCGTCGCCCGGATCGCCGCCAGCGGCCGCTATCGCGCGGTCATCGCCGGGATCTCGGGCAAGATCGCGCTGCCGGCGGCCTACGCGGGTGCCCGGGCGGGCCGCGTCCCGTTCGTGTTGTGGGCCACGATCTGGGCGCACCCGCGCACCCCGGCGCACGCGCTGTCCTACCTGCCGCTGCGCCACATCTACCGCCACGCGGACGCGATCGCCACCTACGGCCCGCACGTCAGCGCCTACGTCCGCACCAAGCACCCGCGCGGACCGGTCTTCGAGGCCCCGCAGGCGGTGGACAGCGCATTCTGGGGCGCTTCAGCCACCCCGGACCGCCGCGCCGACTTCCAGCTCCTGTTCGCCGGCCGCCCGGCGCCGGAGAAGGGATTCGCCGTCCTCGAGCAGGCCGCCGACGTGGGCGAACTGGTCGTCGCGCAGGGCCGGACGCCGGAGCAACTCCGCAACCTCTACGCGGGTAGCGACGTCTTAGTAGTGCCGTCGCTCCCCACGCGTGACTTCCTAGAGCCGTGGGGACTCGTCGTCAACGAAGCCTTCCATCAAGGAGTCCCCGTGATCGCGACCGACGCAGTGGGGGCCGCCGCCGGCGGTCTCGTGCGCCATGAACACACCGGGCTGATCGTCCCGGCGGGCGACGCACGCGCGTTGCGCGCCGCCATCCACCGCCTGCACGACGACGCGGATCTGCGCCACCGGCTGGGCGAGAACGCCCGTCACGCCGTCGCCGAGTACACCTTCGACGCCTGGGCGCAGGGCATGTCCCGCGCGCTGGCGGCCTGCTAGCGTGAATTTGTCGATGCGACGGACCATCTTCATGGCCATTGTCGCGGCGGTGCTGCTCCTCGTCCCGTCTGCCGCTCAAGCGCAGACGCAGGAGATCCTGCGTGACTGCAACGACGACGGCGTCCTACAGGGCGACTACTCCGCTTCGGCGATGCGCACCGCCCGCAACAACATGCCGACCGAGCTCGACGAGTACGGCGACTGTCGTGACGTGCTCACCCGCGCGATCGCGGACAAGACCGCCAAGCCGAAGAGCGACGACTCCTCCGGCGGCGATTCCTCCTCCGGTGGCGGAGGCGGCGACGGAAGCAGCTCCGGTACTGGCGGCGGCTCCACCGACCCGAACACCGGCACGCCCAGCGCGACGCCCACCCCCGGCCCCGGCGGCATCGACTCCGGTCACGAAGTGCCTCAGGCCCCGCCTGAGTGGGCCGCGATCACCGAGGCCCAGAAGGGCGTGAACCCGAACCCGGACGACCTCAAGCAGGTCTCACCCGGCGGTGAACGCCTGAGCGCCGACGTCGGCCGCAACGCGCTGCCGGGCACGCTGATCGGCGTGCTGGCCCTGATCGCCGCGGCTGCGTTCGCACTCGTCGCCGCGCCCTTGATCCGCAAGCGTGGCCTGGGTCCCAGTCAACCGTAGGGCGTACGTCCCGCGGAAGGCGCGCCGAGCGCTCGTCCCGGCGATCGACGTCCCGCTCCCGCCCGCGGCGCCGACGATCCTCGGCGGCGTCGCGTTCGCGATCCTGTTGTGCGCCTTCCTCGCGCGCGGCGGGACGCAGCTCGAGCGGACCACGTGGACCTACGTCCTGCTGATGCTCGCCGGCGGCGCTTTGTGCGCGCTCGCGCTGATCGTCCCGCGTGAGTCGCGGACGCCGGCGCGGCTGCGCGGCGTGTGGCTGCTCGGCGCGTTCGCGCTGCTGACCGCGTTCACCGCGCTCTCGATCAACTGGTCGCTGACGCCGAGCGAGTCGTGGCTGGAGACCAACCGCATGCTCGCCTACCTCGCGACGCTCGCGGGTGGGCTCGCGCTCGGCCGGCTCGCGCCCGGGCGCTGGGCGGCGCTGATCGGTGGCGTCGCGCTCGCGTCGGTGCTGCTGTGCCTGTGGGCGCTGCTGACGAAGGTCTTCCCGGGCGCAGTCGCGGCGGACGAGACTTTCGCGCGGCTCCGTGCGCCGTTCGAGTACTGGAACAGCGTGGGATTGAGCGCCGCGCTCGGCGTCCCGCCGATGCTGTGGCTCGCGGCACGCCGCTCCGGCCACGGCGCGGTCAACGTGCTCGCGTGGCCCGCCCTCGGCTTGCTGCTCATGTGCCTGCTGCTCGCGTTCTCGCGCGGGTCGCTGCTTGCGATCGCCATCGGGCTCGCGCTGTGGCTCGCCGTCGTGCCGTTGCGGCTGCGCGCGCTCGCGACACTCGCCGGCGTGTTCGTGGCCACGGTGCCACTCGTCGTGTGGGCCTTCGCGCAGGACGGGCTCACCGAGGACGGCGTCCCGCTCGCCGTGCGCATCGACGCCGGCCAGGCGCTCGGCGGCCTGCTCCTGCTGCTGATCGCCGCGTTGACCATCGCCGGTCTGGCGGTCGGCTTCCTCACCGCGGTGCACCCCCCGGGCCAGCGGGCGCGGCGACGCGTGACGCGCACGTTGATCGCAGCGCTCGCCGCGGTCCCCGTCGTGGCGATCCTGCTGCTCGCCACCGCTCCGGGCGGGATCGACGGCCAGGTCTCCAAGGCGTGGAAGCAAGCCACTGATCCGGAAGCGGCGCTGCCCGACAACAGCCCGACCCGTCTGCGCGATACCTCGTCGGTGCGCGCCCGCTACTGGCAGGAAGCGTCGAAGATTCACGGCAACCACGAGCTGATCGGCGCGGGCGCCGGGGCGTACGGGCAGTTGCGGCTGGCCTACCGCGCCAACCGCGGCGTCGTCCGCCACGCCCACAGCTATCCCGTCCAGGTGCTCGCCGACCTCGGCTGGGTGGGCATCGGGCTCTCGCTGTTGGCCGTGGCGGCGTTCCTCGCGGCTGCGGCTCGCGTGCTGGGGGTGAGCCGCAGCGCGCTGCGGTTGCCCTGGGACGCCGAACGCGTGGGGTTGGCGACATTGGCCGTGGTCGTGATCGTCTTCGGCGTGCACTCGGCGATCGACTGGACGTGGTACGTCCCCGGCAACGCGGTGCCGGCGCTGCTGTGTGCCGGCTACGTCGCGTCCCGCAAGACCTTGCGCGAGCGCCAGGCGCCGGACGGAGACGCGCCGGTGCCCGCGGACACGCGACTGCGCGCCGCCGCAGCGACGCTCGTCCTCGTGATCGCGCTGACCGCCGCCTGGAGCGCGCTACAGCCCGTGCGCGCGGTCAACGCCGCCGACGCCGCGCAGGTGCGGTTCGAGCGCGGCGAGGTCGAGCCCGCGGCATCGATCGCCCGGATCGCGCACGACCGCAACCCGCTGTCGGTGGACCCGCTGTTCCAGCTCGCCGCGATAGAGGTCTCCGCCGGCAACGTTCCGCCGGCCAAGGCCGCGCTCGAGCAGGCCGTCGAGCTCGAGCCCGCGAACCCGGAGACCTGGCGTCAGCTCGGCCGTCTGCGGCTCGACCAGTTGGACGACCCGCGCGCCGCCCTGCGCGCGTTCCAGTACGCCTACTTCCTCGACCCGCAGGGCGCGCAGAGCATCAATGACGTCGTCGTGACCGCGCGCATCCTCGCCAGCCGCGGAGGCTGACTGGTCACGCCCGCACAGCGCGGGCGACCAGGAACGGGCCGTCGCGGAGCACGGTCGCTTCGAACCCGGTGAACGCCAGCGCGCCCACGAGCGATCGGCGCGTAAAGAAGCGCACGTGCTGGCCGAGCGGGTCGAAGTGCGCTTCGAAGCGGGTCAGCGCGATGCGCGCGGCCTGCACGCGCCCGTGGTAGGGCACGGTGATGAGCGCGCGGCCGCCGGGGCGCAGGACACGCCGGATCTCGCCCAGGGTCTCCGCGACGTCCGGGATGTGCTCGAGCGTCTCCGAGCACCACACCAGGTCGAACTCACCGTGGCCCACCGGCAGCGACCCGTCCGACTGCAGCAGGCGCACGTCCGCGCCGCGCACGTTCGCCCGCGCACGGTTCGCCGCCTCCTCGGCGATCTCTACCCCGACCGCGTTGTCCAGCAGCGCGAGGAAGCGGCCCGCGCCACAGCCGAGATCCAGCGCACGGTCGCCCGGCTGCACCTCGCCGAGCAGGAGCCCACGCCGGCGCTCCCACTCGTAGGGCTCGGGGTCCTGGGGCGCGTCGGCCCAGAACGCCTCGTAGAACGCGCGCATCAACGACAGGGCTTCGGCGGGATGCCTGCGGCCCGGGCCTGCGCGCGGCCGACGTTCAATCCGGCCAGGCCGTTCGAATCCGGCACGTCCGGGACGCACCGCACGCCCCTCAGCGCCGGGACCGCGTCGGCCGACAGGTTCCCGAGATACGGCGCGTCGATCTTGTCGGTGCGCTCGAAGCGATCCACGTTCCACTCGGCGATCCGGCGGTCAGGGTCGGCGAACGCAAAGGCGAGGAACGACGCGAGCGTGACGGTCAGAGCCGCGCGCGGCAGCCACTGGGCGCCGCGGGCGACCAAGACCAGCACGAACAGCGCGCCGAGCCAGAGCAGGATCGCGTGCGCGGCGAACCGCAGCCGGGTGAAGCCGTACGCCTCCTCGTAGAGGCCGAGCCGCTTGAGCGCGGAGGCCAGGACGACGAGCGTGAGCAGGCACAGCGCCGCGAGCAGCACGCGCAGCAGCGTGCCGCCGTCGCGGGCCCAGCGGCCCGCCGCGGCGATCACCGCCAGCGTGAGCGCGGCGACCACGATCAGCTGCGCGAAGCCGGACCGCGCGTACTCGGCGTAGGTGAGCCCGGCCGTGTCGAGCACGTGCCGGTCGCCGGCGAACAGCGTCGCGAACTGCAGCAGTACGAACGCGCCGAGCACCGCCACGAGCGCGCCCAGCGGCAGCACCCATTCCGCCCGGCCGAGCGTGCGCCTGACTTCGACGCGGCGCGGCCGGAACGGCGCCACCGCGACGAACAGCAGCGCACCGCCGAGCATCACGAAGGCCGCGATCACGACCACGCGCACCCCGGGCAGGTCGAAGCTCGGCGCGAGCCCGTCGAGGATCTCCGCGAACGCCATGTCCGCGCTCGCGAGCAGCGGGACGAAGACCAGCAGGAGCACGCCCGCGAGCGCTGAGCCGCGGGCCACCGGACCGAAGCTCGCGCCCCGGCCCGCGCCGGCGATGGCCAGAATCGGCCCGAGCGGCAGTCGCGCCCACACCGCGCCCAGCCCGGCCCACAGCTCGCCCCAGCGGCGCCCGTCGGCCGCGGCCAGCGAGGCCGCGGCGATCGCTACGAGCACGCACGGGACGACGACCCAGCCCGCCGCGCGCAGCACCGGCACGAGCGCGAGCCCGGCGGCGAGCGCCCACCACACGCGGGTCCAGCGGTCGCGCACGTCGGGCGCGGCGCCGGAGCGCAGATCCTCAGTGGGGGCGACCGCGGGCCGCTTGACGCGCGCGACGATCACGCCGAGCGCGAGCAACACGAGCGAGAGGCCGAGGCCGAGCGGGGAGCCGACGACGATCGCCCCGGAGAGCACGGCCACAGCGATCACGGCGCGTGCCGACGAGGCCGGCACGGCTTCGCACGCGACCACGAACCGGCTCGGCGGCGCCCACGCCCGGCGCGGCAGTTCGGCGCCGACGGCCACGGCCCGCGAGTGCGCGGGGAAGGCCCCGCGGGC
>JAPDDQ010000251.1 GCA_027587225.1 Solirubrobacter taibaiensis | reverse complement strand
GTGAAAAATATTACTTCTCAAGGCATTGGAGCGGCAATTCCAATTCATGATCATTTGTTTTTTAAATTTATTTCTTCTTCTCACTCGCAATAACATAAAAAACGTCAGCTTATAAGCTGACGTTTTTTTTATAATGTAATGTTTGCTGTTTTTGATAAGAAATCTTCTGTCGGATAGTAGCTGTTTTTTACAAGAACATTTGGTCCAAGACATTTTACTGCAGGACAGTGGCAGCTTAATGATTTTGCTGTTTTTGAAGTGCTCCATTTTTCATACGCTTCTTGTAATGTGTTTGTTTGTATGTTTCCTAGAAGTGGAACATCACCAAAGTCCGTCACAATAATATTTCCATCGAAAATATTTACATTTAAACGAGAACGGCCATCTGGATCATTACGAACAGTTACATTTTTGCTCTCTTGCAATTTTTTAAATGTAGCTATGTCTTTTTCGTCATCGCTACAAGCATAGAAAGGTAAAGTTCCAAATAGCATCCATACATTTTCATCGCGAATTTCTAGTAAATGTTCAATCGCATCACGAATTTCAGCTTTTGTTAAAATCTCTAGATTACTCGCGAAGTCACTTGGATACATTGGATGAACTTCATGACGTTTACAGCCCATCTCTTCGACGATTTGGCGGTGAATATGTTCAATATGTGGTAGAGTTCTTTTGTTTAGCATTGTTTCGGCCGATACAAGTACACCTGCATCTGATAGAGCCTTACTATTTGTAATCATTCTTTCAAATAATTTTGCACGTTGTTCGTAAGTAGGCTTACGCTCCATCATTGCAAATCCGCCTTCAACGAAGTCATCAA
>JAPDDQ010000250.1 GCA_027587225.1 Solirubrobacter taibaiensis | reverse complement strand
CTGCATCAGCTTTAATAAACTCAACTACTACCGGATCTTTCAAATTGTGATACGCATATGTCCCCAATGCACCACCTGCTGATCTAACAGGCGTAACTGTTACAATTTCAAATTGATATTTTATCGCTACTTCTCTCTCAACTACTAAAGCACGGTTTAAATGCTCACAACATTGAAACGCTAATTCAATACCTGTTTGCTCTTGAAATTGTTTTAACTCAGAGAAAATCGCCTCTGCTACTTCCATCGTTCCTGATGTTCCAATTCTTTCGCCTAGCACTTCGCTCGTGCTACAACCCACTACAAAAATTTGACCGCTTTGTAATGAAGCTTGTTCTTGGAAATCAGAAAGCGACATTTGTAGCTGTTCTCTTACCTTTACGATTTCTGTCATTACGCCTCTTCCTTTCACAGGTTGGTTCACCAAATTATATTTCACACTACTGATAGTTAGAATCTATTACTTTGTTTCGTATGTTTTAATTTTTCCTACGCGGTTTTCGTGACGACCACCTTCATAATCAGTTGTTAACCAAATTTTCGCGATATCACGCGCTAGACCAGCACCAATTACACGCTCGCCCATTGCTAGCATGTTAGTGTCATTATGCTCTCTCGTCGCTTTCGCGCTGAAAGTATCATGAACTAACGCACAACGGATACCATTTACTTTGTTTGCTGCGATTGACATACCAATGCCTGTCCCACAAACTAAAATACCACGATCTACTTCACCATTCGCTACCATTTCAGCTGCTGGAAACGCAAAGTCAGGGTAATCAACAGAACCAGCTTCACCTTCACAACCTAAATCAATATATTCA
>JAPDDQ010000249.1 GCA_027587225.1 Solirubrobacter taibaiensis | reverse complement strand
ATAGAAGATTGGAAATTAGAAATGTTCCCTTCTGACACAGCTTTATTTTGATTCGTTTTACTTTGATCGTTTTGCTTATCTGAATCCGCCTGTTCTGTAGTCGGCGTTCCATTTTCTTTCGCAAAACGTTCTTTATCGTAGTTTGAAGCTAGAAAGTAAATAATTTGATAAAGACAAAGTGATAAAAGAATACAAAATAATAAGGTTTTGATGAAAATATTTTTGGTGATGTTGTCTTTGCTACGATTCGATTTTGTAGCCAATGCCTTTCACCGTTTTGATATAAGGAATTCCTAATTTTTTTCTTAAGTTTTTAATATGTGTATCTATAACTCTTACATCACCATAATGTTCATAGCCCCATACCTTATTCAACAAATCACTTCTTGATAATACTTTTCCTCGATTTTGCAGTAAAGTATAAATAATTTCAAATTCTTTTGTTGTCAATTCAATTTGATTACCATGAACATAAGCTGCATATGCTGTAGAGTTTAACATCAATTCATGGAATTGTAGTATAGTTGCAGGTTCTGCTTCCTTCGTTGCTGCCCTTCTTAATACAGCCTCTACACCCTTAATAAATACAGAATAATGGAACGGTTTCGTAATATAGTCATCAATACCTAACTCAAATCCTTTAATTTCACTTTCTTCATTATGTAAGCCTGTTAACATAATGATTGGTACATCAGATTGTCCTCGCATAATTTTACAAATACTATAGCCATCTATATCTGGTAACATTACATCGAGGAGGACAAGATCGTATGAATTCTTTTGGAAAAGAAGAATACCTTCTGTTCCAGCACCAACTACATCAAC
>JAPDDQ010000248.1 GCA_027587225.1 Solirubrobacter taibaiensis | reverse complement strand
CTACAAAAAAATGGCGGGTTTTATTTAGGAGATACGAAGAAAAAAGATATTTATTTAACATATGATAATGGATATGAGAATGGATACACAGGGAAAATATTAGATGTATTAAAAGAGAAAAAAGTACCAGCAACTTTCTTTGTAACGGGGCATTACATTAAAACACAAAAAGATTTATTGTTAAGAATGAAGGATGAAGGACATATTATTGGAAACCATTCTTGGAGTCATCCTGATTTTACAGCGGTAAATGATGAGAAACTTCGTGAAGAATTAACAAGTGTAACGGAAGAAATTAAAAAAGTAACTGGGCAAAAAGAAGTGAAATATGTACGTCCTCCGCGCGGTGTATTTAGTGAAAGAACGTTAGCTCTTACGAAAGAAATGGGCTATTATAATGTATTTTGGTCACTTGCATTTTTGGATTGGAAAGTGGATCAGCAAAGAGGATGGCAATATGCGCATAATAATGTTATGACGATGATTCATTCAGGATTTATTTTAGTACTTGATGCGATATCAAAAGATAATGCAGAAGCACTTGCGAAAATCATTGATGATTTGCGCGAGAAAGGGTATCATTTTAAAAGTCTAGATGACTTAGTAAAAGGCAATCAACCGTAAGCATGTATGCTTACGGTTTTCTCATGCTATAATGATGTGTAAAAAGGATGGGGAAACGTATGTGGAGCGAACATGTTACGTTAGAGTATCCGTATCATTTTGAAGAAGTATTAAAACGTTTATGTTTTGATCCTCTTAACGTCATTCAATTAGATGAGAAAGTTATTTATATCCCGCTTTGTATAGACGAGGAACAGGTTGTTGT
>JAPDDQ010000247.1 GCA_027587225.1 Solirubrobacter taibaiensis | reverse complement strand
GGACTGCATGAGACTTCGTTTCAATAATCGGTCTGTATCCTAGTTCTTTAATTACTTCTTGCTGATTACGAAGCCCCTCTTGTACCTCTTTATACTTACTTATAATTCGCTTGAAAAATGGAATTTCTAACTTTCTTAATTCAGGATGATGTGAATCAACAAGGATTAAACCAGAATTAGCAAAGATTTTCGTAATAAGATGAGCAAAGAAATCTACATACGTATTCGATTTTTTCAAAGCATCATCAACAAATTTTAATACATCCTTTGTAAAATTTGTTTCTGGGTATGTTTTAAAAATCTCTTCAATCCAATTTCTACAACCTTCAACAGAAAGTTCAGACTCAGAAGCACTCGCCTTTTTCGGATTACGGTCATAAAAAATAGTTTTTTTCATCTTTTTATTTTTCGCTACAAAAGTATGATTAATCTCATCCATATCATGGTCTTCACCCGCAATCCAGAAGACAGGGACAACTTTAACTCCTAAACTTTCTTCCTTTTCCTTTGCAAGCTGTAAAATTGAAATAACTTTATGAATTGTATAAAGCGGTCCAGTTAATAACCCTGCTTGTTGTCCAGCTATAACAACATATGTATTTTCATCTCCAAGCGCTTTTACATTTTGAAGTGTAGATTCTCCCGCTTGTAATTTTGTATTATATTCTAATAAATGCGCTACTAAATCTTGGCGGAAAAACTCCCTTTCACGCAAATCATGTAAACGTTGTTTAAAAGCATCTTCTGTTAACATATAATCAAAACATGACTGTATCTCTTTTTTACCGTTCATATAGTCCGCTACAACACCTTGTTGCGGAACAGAGATT
>JAPDDQ010000246.1 GCA_027587225.1 Solirubrobacter taibaiensis | reverse complement strand
AGAAGACAAGCAAGAAGCATCATAAGGAAAAGAGGAAGATGTATTTGATTTATACCTCCGACCTGCATCGAATATGCTGTTCCGATGAAAACAGGTACGAAAGCGGCTGTTAATGTATGGGGACGTAGTAAACTCCACCAGATGCGCCAGCCTGTTTGCTTACTTGGCTTTGGCGCCGTAGGAGAGGAATTCGTTTTGACGTTCATTTCCATGTTGAATCCTCCTTTGGTCACATATTGTACACAACTAAGTGTAGAAAAAGCATCATTTAGTGTCAACGTTTATTTTCTAGGAAGAGAAGGTGAATTTCTCAGAAATGCTAAACGTTGACAGGCCTTTCGTTTGAGGTGTATCTTAAAATCAAGCGTAATTATGACTATTTTTCGCCCATAGGGGGGAGACAATTGTGATTCAAACGAAACAAAAAGGCTTGCAAGAAGTTCTTATTGCAGCTATCAAGCGTGCAACTAACGAAAAAACATTGGTTAGTTTTGTAAAACAAATAGACTGGGTGGATCCGCTTCTGTTCTATGCAGCAGGAAAAAGGATTTCATTCGAAAATAGATGTTATTTTGCAGACCCGGCTCAGCATGTAATATTTGCAGGAATTGGCTCTGTTTTCACTATAGCAAATTCTTCTCATAAGCGCTTTCAAACCGCTCGCGACGAGTGGGAGAAAGTAAAAGAGAATGCATTTGTCCAAAGAGATGAATATGAATTTGGAACGGGTCCGCTTTTATTTGGTGGTTTTTCATTTGATCCAGAAAAAGAGAAAACGGACCTATGGAAAGAATTTAAAGATACGACATTTTCACTACCAGCATTTTTATT
>JAPDDQ010000245.1 GCA_027587225.1 Solirubrobacter taibaiensis | reverse complement strand
AATCTTTTGGTAAACGCGTTTTTTGGAAACGGTATACTCCATCAGGTCTTGTGACCTTGCCATGTGCACCAGCACCAATCGCCAAATAATCACCAAATTGCCAGTAATTCAAATTATGGGCTGATGGCTTTGCTTTTCTCCATGCTGACACCTCATAATTAATAAAACCATTCGCAATTAAATATGCCTCACCCAGTTCTTGAATCTGCTCCAAAATCTCATCTTGCGGTAAAGCAGGTTGCGTTCGAAAGAAAACCGTATTCGGCTCAATCGTAAGTTGATACCAACTGATATGCGTTGCACCATGCTCTACAGCCAACTTAAGATCTGTTAGAGCTTGTTCGACAGTTTGCGAGGGTAAACCATGCATAAGGTCTACATTGACGCGCTCAAAGCCTGCTTGACGAGCCTGCTGAATTGCATCCATAGCATT
>JAPDDQ010000244.1 GCA_027587225.1 Solirubrobacter taibaiensis | reverse complement strand
GTAAGTGCTCTGTATCAAAGCTTTGCACACCTATCGAAAGGCGATTGATCCCAACAGAAAGATAATCCGCAAAAGAATCATGCTCTACCGTTCCAGGGTTTGCTTCTAAGGTAATCTCACAATCATCTGAGAAACTTAAACGTGCTTTACGCTGATCAAAAAGCCACTGATAGCCTTGAGCGGAAATCAATGATGGCGTTCCACCACCAATAAATACACTATGAATTAATCTTCCCTGCGCCATTTCAACTTGTGTTTCAAAGTCAGCGACCAATGCTGTTAAATATTGCTGTTCCAAATCCATTGAGAGTTGACCATCAGGCACGGCATGTGAATTGAAGTCACAGTAAGGACACTTACGCACACACCAAGGCATATGGATATACAAGG
>JAPDDQ010000243.1 GCA_027587225.1 Solirubrobacter taibaiensis | reverse complement strand
AAACCATACGTTTTCTCATAATATCTTTACGAGCAAGGACTTTATCCTCTAAAACGACAATTTCTTCCTTTTTTTGTTCAATCTGCTTATGTGTTTCATCAATTTTACGTTGAATAGCAGCTTGATCCTCTTTATTTTTTGCAATTGTATTATTTAAATTATGTAGTTCGTTTTCGATACCTTTAATTTCTTTACTAACAGCTTGCTTTTCTTGCTCTTTCTTTTGCATTTCTGCATCGTTTTGTTGCAATTGCTGTTGCATGTTGTTAAGTTTCTCGTCGTTTGACTCTGCTTTTACAGCGACTGTACTAGAAAGACCGATAATTCCTGCTAATACTAGACTACTGATTCGCTTAAAATAGTTCATAATCCGACTCCCTTCTTATACAGTTATACATGATTTATTTTACAGTTTGTTTACAAAACGATTAAATACAGTTTATTTTTCGTGACAAAAAAAAGAGAATTATGAATAAAATGTAATAGATTCTTAAATATTTAACAATTCCTATATTTAAAAAATACAAAAGATGCTAAAATCCAAATATAGAGAAAATATAACTTTCGAAGGCGGTTGAAATAAATACATGTTTACTCAAAAAAAATCACTCCAACATACAATTTCTCAATTAGAAGAGCGTATACAAGAATTAGAATTAGAATTAAAACAAAAAGATATTGAAAAACAAGAGACTATTTCTACTATCCACGATCGTGTACAAAGCGTTGTCCAAGAGCATCAACTTGTAAATAACCAACACAATACACTTCAAAGCTTAGTTCAACAATTAAGTTCATGTTTCGAAAATGTTTCAACACGTACGACACATTCCA
>JAPDDQ010000242.1 GCA_027587225.1 Solirubrobacter taibaiensis | reverse complement strand
CGGATAGTGTACATTGCCTCTAATAATTTTCGTTTCCACGTTTTATCATGATCTAAATACAGATTACGCGCGTATTGTTGTGTAATTGTACTAGCTCCTTGTACCTTTGCCATCGCTTTTAAATCAGCAACAATTGCACCTGCAATCCGTTTCACATCGAAGCCGTGATGTTTATAAAATCTTTGATCTTCAATAGAAAGGGTCGCTTCTTTTACATAAGGTGAAATTTCATTAAGAGAGACATTATAACGTTTTTGAATTTCGTTACTTTGTCCAATAACAGTATCATCATTTGCGTAAAAGACGCTTGTTTGCGGGACCGCAACAGGAGGAGGTCCCATAATTTTTGCAACTATAATAATAACAAAAAAAGAAAAAACGAAGAAAAGGACGCAAGAAAACATTGCGGTGAAGAAAAGACGTTTATATTTTTTAAGTTTTGGATTCATAGTCTGATCCATCTTTTTTCAGCCCCTCATTAATACAAGCGTTATTGTATTAGTATTGAGGGTTTTCATTTATTTTAAACAATGAAATTTCGAAAATAAAAAGCTCCTTCCATTAAGAAAGGAGCTCAAAGGCACGTGCTGGCCAATCGGTAATGATGACATCTACACCATAATCAATCATAGTTTGTAAATCTTTGTATTCGTTAATTGTATATGGACGGAAAACATATCCTTGCTCTTGTGCTAACTGCACAAATTCTTTCGTTAATAACTGGAAGTTTGGATGTAATCCACTTGCTTCTCTATGTTTCGCTTCGTAAATTGGATCAGCATGTGGTGTATCATATAAAATTGCTCTTGCGATTTCAGGAGCAATTTCTGCTAA
>JAPDDQ010000241.1 GCA_027587225.1 Solirubrobacter taibaiensis | reverse complement strand
TCACTAATATAGAATCTAATTTTAACGCCTTTGCTACTTTATGAGCGGATTGAAAATTACGACTCGTAAATAACGTAACGTATACATCTTTTCTTTTCACAAATTCAATTGTTTCTCTTAATCCTTTTGCAATTTTTCCATTGTTGTATAGTAGTGTCCCATCTATATTAAGAGCTAGTAAGCGATAAATCATGTCGCACTCCCCCTCTTCGCTGTTGTACTCTATCCATAATTTATGAAATACACCCGATAAATAGAACGAGTTAGAATTACTACTGAAAATTTGGTTTACTATATACATATACACTTAGTAAAGGAGATAGTACAATGCAGGCACCTCCTTCCTTTTATGAAGGCGATACGTTAGAAGTCGCAAAAAAATTACTCGGGCAAAAACTTGTTCATATTGTAGACGGAATAAAGCGAAGCGGAATCATTGTAGAAGTAGAAGCATATAAAGGCCCAGATGATAAGGCCGCACATAGTTACGGAGGCAGACGGACAGATCGCACAGAAGTTATGTTTGGTGCACCAGGGCATGCTTACGTATATTTAATTTATGGTATGTATCATTGCTTTAACGTTATTACAGCGCCAGTGGGCACCCCACATGGTGTTCTCATTCGAGCTCTTGAGCCGGTAGATGGAATAGAAGAAATAAAACTAGCGCGCTACAATAAGACCGAAATTACAAAAGCGCAGTACAAAAATTTAACGAACGGTCCTGGCAAACTATGCCGTGCACTTGGCATCACTTTAAAAGAACGCGGTGTATCGTTACAAAGTGATACGTTACATATTGAATTAGTTCCAAAAGAAGAACACATATCATCAC
>JAPDDQ010000022.1 GCA_027587225.1 Solirubrobacter taibaiensis | reverse complement strand
GACTCCCGCGCCACCGCCAGCCGCCCCGCCCGCGCCCGCGCCCTCGCCGGGCCCGCCCACCGCCGTGGCGCGCGGTCCGGCGGTCACTCGCCAACCCCACTCGTCAGGCGTAATCGTGAACGTCCCGAACCGCTCGTCCGCGGCGAGCAGCCGCGCGCACGCGGCCCAGCCCGCGCCGGGGACCAGCGTCCAGGCGTCTTCGTCCCCCGTCACCCGCACGTCGCGCCCCGCGCCCTCGAGCTCGGCGCGCAGCGTCCCGGCGATCGGCTCCGGCGCGCCCGTCTCCCCCGCGAGCACGGTCATCACCTCGCGCGCCGCCGTCATCCGGCGTTGCGCCTCCTGGCTCGTGCGCCGCAGCTCGGCCATCACCTCCTCGGCCTCGTCGGCGAAGACACCTTCGAGCGCACCCTCGGCGACGGCGCCGAGCGTCATCACATCCGTGCGCAGACGATGGGTGAGGCGCTCGATCAGGTCCGCGTCCAGCGCGGCGAGCGCGAGCGCCTGCCGCTCGCGGGCCAGCGCCGTCCGTCGCGTCACCTCCGCCTCCAGCCGCGCCGCCTCCCGCTCGGCGTCGTCCGGCGCGGCCGTGGCCAGCAGCCACCCGCGCGCGATTCCGCAGCGCGCCTCGATCATCCACGGCGCGCTCGGCACGGCCTCGACGTGCCGCGCCATCACCCCGCCGCCGGCCACGCGCACGGCGCAGCGGCCGTGGAGGTCGTAGCGCAGCTCCCACATCAGCAGGTGAGCCGTTCCAGCGCCGCGATCGCGTCCGCCACCTCGGACTTGCGGGCCACCGCGTCGACCATCCCCCGCACCGCCTCCACCTCCGCGGTGTCATCGGACGCCGAGTACAGGATCAGCGGCACGCTCCCGGCTCGCTCGCGGAAAGCCCGCACGAGCGCGACGCCGGACTGGTCCGGCAGGTGCAGGTCGAGCAGTACCGCGTCGTAGTCGCCGGGCAGCAGCTCGAGCCCTTCCCCGGCCGTGGCCGCGCTGGCGGCGACCACGTAGCGCCCGTCCCGCTTGAAGTAGAGCTTCAGGGCCAGCGCCACCGCGGGATGGTCATCGACCACGAGCACGCGCTTGCGCATGGACGCTTGAGATTACAAGTAGCCCATCGGGTTGACCGGGTTGCCGTTCACGCGCGTCTCGAAGTGCAGGTGCGCGCCGGTGGAGTTGCCGGTGTTGCCGACGTAGCCGATCAGGTCGCCCTTGGAGACGTTCGCCCCCACCGACGTGGCGTAGCGCGACTGGTGCCCGTAACACGTGGAGAGCGCGCCGCCGTGCTGGATGCAGGTGTAGTTGCCGTACCCGCCGGTCCAGCCCGCCACGACGACCTTGCCCGACATCGCCGCCCGGATCGGTGTGCCCTCGGGCGCCCCGATGTCGATGCCCGCGTGCAGGCGACCCCAGCGCTGGCCGAACGGCGACGTGAACGCGCCGTTGGTGGGCCAGATCATGTCGCCCGAACCCTGGCGAATCGGGCCTGCGGAGCCACTGAAGCCGGCGAGGCGGGCGCGCACCTTCGCCTCCTCCTTCTGCAGCGCGACGAGGTGCCCTTGGAGCTGCTGGCGGTCCGCGCGCGTGGAGACGAGCGCCTGGCGCTTGTCGGTGCGCACCGACTCGGCCTGTTGGCGGCGGTCGACGAGCCGGTTCTTGATCGCGAGCACCTCGAGCCGGCGCTGCGACACGATCTTGGTGACCTTGCGCTGGCGTCCCTCGAAGCGGTCGAGCTTCGCTTCGGTCGCCGTCGCCTCGGCCTTCGCCGTGCGCACGCGGTCGAGGATGCGGGCGTCCTGGCGCGAGACGCGCTGCATGAACTCCGTGCGCTGCAGCAGGTCCTCGAAGCCCTCGGACTCCAGCACGACGGTCACGACGTCGGGCTCGTCGGCCTTGTACAGGTGCACGAGCCGCGCGCTGAGCGCCGCTCGTGACTCGGCCAGCCGGGCGCGCAGTCGCGTGAGCCGCGCGCGCTCCTTGCGCAGGTCGTCCTGGATCCGGTCCAGCTCCGCGCGCTTGGCGGCGAGGTCGGCCTCGATCGTCTGCTGGCGCGCCTGCAGCGTCGAGATGTCCCCCTGCAGCAGGTTGATGCGCCGGCTGTAGGTCTCGATCGTGCTCGTGAGCACGCGCTCCTTGCGCTTCTTGGCCGCGATCTGCCGTTCCTTCTTGGAGATCTTCTCCTGCAGGCTCTGGCCGCTGGACGGCACGGGCAGGAACAGCCAGACGGCAAAGGGCACGAGAACGGCCGCCACGATGAGGCGCAAGTGAGGCATGCGGCGGGCAATGCTAGGCGGAGCAGGTTGATTTCCTTGCAGGTTTACGTGCGGTCATAGACGACAAGTGCCCAGCACAGGGCCACAAACGCGCCCGTGGAGAGCACCACGCGCACGAGGTTCCACGCCGCCCACCGCGCTTCGTCGAAGGCCTCGCGCGCGCCCGCGGGATCCGCGCTGTCCGCGGCCTTGAGCGCGTCATTGAGCGGCACGTTGACCGCCAGCGTGATCACGAACACCACGACGTACGCGACCAGCGCCACAGCGATCCACGGCAGCGGGTCACGCCCGAGATGCAGCAGCGTCGCCGCGCCGGTGAACACCAGCGCGCCGAGGAACCCGGTGAGCATGAACCACGGGTTGATGATCGCCCGATCGATCGCCTGGAAGGAGGCGACGAACGTGCGGTCGTCGGTGGTCTTCAGGCCCGGCATGATCGCGTGGGCGTAGAGGGCGAACGCCCCCGTGACGAGTCCCATGGTGAGCGTCGCTCCCAGCAGCGACAGCGTGCGCAAGACGTTCATGCCACGTACTCAACCGCGCGCGCTTGAGATTCTGAATAGCTCAAGCGCGCGCTTGCATGTTCGAGCGTCTAAGTCGCGCGGGCGGTCCAGGTCTGCCGGCCGGAACGGCACGGGATGTAGCGGCGCTTGCCGTCCTGGTACTGCATCCGCGCCGTGAGCGTGCCGCGCACGCCGTCGGCCACGAACTGCCCGCGGAACGTCACCCGGTAGCGCTCCCTGAAGCCCTTGTAGCGGATCGTGTACGTCTGGCTTCCGCCGAACGAGCCGTCAGCGCCGATCTTCCGGCTCGGCGTGTGGTCGAGCAGCGCCGGGCGCGCCCGCCCGCAGCGCAGCACCGCGGTCCACAACGCGTACGCGCGTCCGCCCTTGGTCACCCGCACCGTCAGCGGCATCCGGTGCCCGCCCGCGGACTGGCTGCTGAATCCCTGCATCACCGTGCCCGGCGCGGGCACCGCCGGCGCACCCGCCGGTGCGCTCTCGGTGCGCAGGACGATCGGCTGCGTGTAGGACCGGCAGCGCGCGATCCGCACGCGCGCCTCACCGGTCACGCTGGTGTCGGCCACCGTGCCCGTGAGCGTGACGCGGACCGTGCCCATCCCGCGGACCCGCTGGCGCGCGACGACGGTGAAGTTCGCCCCGTTGAGCTTCCCGCGGCCCCGCAGCACGTCGCCGTAGTTCGCATAGCCCCGGCACCGCGAGTACGAGAGCGTCAGGCGGGCGTCGACCGTCCCGTTGTCGCGCCGGATCAGGCTGATCGCCGGATTTCCCGGCGACGTCTGCTTGTACAGGCCGGTGCCGCCGTAGTGCGTGTCGGCGTGGGCAGCAGGTGCAAGGCCCAGCGTCACGGCCACCGCGATGCTCGGCAATACGGCGTATCGGATCATGCCGGGCGAAGTACCCCGCCGACCGCGCAACCATGCCTGATCGCCGCGCGGGCGATGCCGCATGTACCGCGTGTCGGTTGCACTCGGACGGCAGGGCGAAGAAGCTTGCCCTACCAACCACTGGAGGGATGGGTATGCGTTCACGTAGTTTGGCGGCGGTCAGCTGCCTCACAGCAGCGCTCGCGCTCGGTGTCGCGGCGTGTGGCGACGAGGAACCAGAACCCGGCGGCAGCTCCGGCACACCGGCGGCCGCAGAGGGTAAGGCGCTGACGATCTACTCGTCGGTTCCGCTGCAGGGCGCGTCGCGGGTGCAGAGCGAGGCGCTGGTCAACGGCGCGAAGCTCGCGCTCGAGCAGGCCGGCGGCAAGGCCGGCCCGCACACCGTCACCTACGAGTCGCTCGACGACTCGACGGCGCAGGCCGGTTCATGGACGCCGGAGGCGGAGTCCGGCAACGCGCTCAAGGCCTCGCAGGACGACTCGACCGCGGTCTACATCGGCACGCTGAACTCCGGCGCGGCGAAGATCTCGATCCCGATCCTCAATGAGGCCGGGATCCCGATGATCTCGCCGGCCAACACGTACGTGGGCCTCACCACGGACGACCCGGGCTCCGAGCCCGGCGAGCCGGACAAGTACTACCCGAGCGGGAAGCGCAACTACACGCGCATCGTCCCGAAGGACACGATCCAGGCCGCCGCGCTCGTGACCCTGATGAAGGCCGAGGGCTGCACCAAGGTCGCCATGACCAACGACAAGGAGGTCTACGGCGCCGGCCTCGCGCGCGTCGTCGAACTCTCCGCCAAGGAGCAGGGCCTCACGCTGACGGCCAACGACGCGATCGACAAGAACGCGTCCAACTACCGCTCGCTCGCCGCGGCGGCCAAGAGCGACGGAGCCGATTGCTACCTGTACTCGGGCATCACGGCCAACAACGCGGTCCAGCAGTTCAAGGACTTCGCCGCGGCCCTCGGGCCGGACGCGAAGCTCTACGGCCCGGACGGCGTCGCCGAGACCGGCTTCGTGTCCGAGAAGGAAGGCGGCATCCCCGCTTCCCTCAACAAGCAGGTCAAGGTCACGATCGCCACGCTCTCCCCCGACCAGTACCCGCCGGAGGGCCAGAAGTTCTTCGAGGACTTCACCGCGAAGTACGGCGTCGACAACCCGGACCCGTACGCCATCTACGGCTACGAGGCGATGAAGCTGGCGCTGCTGGCGATCGAGAAGTCCGGGACCGGCGAGCGTGAGGCGATCACCGAGCAGCTCTTCGCGACCAAGGACCGCGAGAGCGTGCTCGGCACGTACTCGATCGACGAGAACGGCGACACGACGCTGACCGACTACGGCGTCTACGCCGTCAAGGACGGCGAGCTGTCCTTCGACCAGACGATCAAGGCGGCCGCGGGCTAGCCGCTTGACGACAACCGCCCGCCGCTCGGGGAGGAGCGGCGGGCGGGGTCGTCGATGGTGCGATTGCTCTAGGGCTCGAGGGTCCAGCTGTTGATGTAGCCGGTGTCGGCCGAAGCCGCGTCACGGACCCGCAGGCGCCAGGTGCCGTTGGCCGGCTCGGTGGACAGGTTGACCGTGAACGTCTGCTGGATGTTGTCGGCGCTGCCGCCCGCGCGGTTGTGCAGGACGTAGACGGAGCCGTCCGGGGCGATCACTTCGACGACGAGGTCGCCCTTGTAGGTGTGGCGGATGTCCGTCGTCACCTTGGCCGTCGCTGAGGCGTTGCGCTGGCAACCCGAGATCGTGATGTCGGAGAACACCGTGGTGTTGTCCGGGACGCTGACGTCCGCGTCGTTGGTCTTGGCGCAGGACGGGACGGGCGGGGTGACCGGGGCGCCGCCGATGTTGAGCAGGCGGTTCGGCGAGCCGGTGCCCACGTTGGCGAGGACGTTCGGCGTGGCGTTGTTGATCAGCGTGGCGCCGACCTGGGCGGGCGTGGCGTTCGGGGTCGCACCGAGGACGAGCGCGGCGGCGCCGGCGACGTGCGGCGCGGCCATCGACGTGCCGCTGATGGCGTTGGTGGCGGTGTCGCTCGTGTTCCAGGCGGACAGGATGTTCTGGCCCGGGGCGAACAGGTCGGTGCAGGTGCCGAAGTTGGAGAACGAGGCGCGCGTGTCGGTGCTCGTGGAAGCGTTGACCGTGATCGCCTCGGCGACGCGGGCCGGCGTGAAGTTGCAGGCGTTGGCGTTGGAGTTGCCGGCGGCGATCGTGTAGGTGATGCCGTCGATGATCGACGCGCGGATGGCGTTCTCGACGCCGACGTCGGCGCCGCTCGCGCCGAGGCTCATGTTCGCGACGGCCGGGCCGGAGGTGTGGTTGCCGGTGACCCAGTCGATCCCGGCCATGACGCCCGCGAAGGAGCCGCTGCCGGCGCAATCGAGCACCTTGACGGCGATCAGCTTGACGCCCTTGGCGACGCCGTAGGTCTTGCCGCCGACGCTGCCGGCGACGTGCGTGCCGTGCCCGTTGCAGTCGGTGTTCTGGCCATCGCCGGTGGTGTTGGTCCCCCACAGGGCGCGCCCGCCCGCGAACTCGCTGTGCGTGGTGCGGATGCCGGTGTCGATGATGTACGCGGTGACGCCGGCGCCGGCGCTGTCCGGGTACGTGAACTTGCTGTCGAACGGCAGCGTGCGCTGGTCGAGGCGGTCCAGGCCCCAGGTCGCCGGCGTCTGCGTGGCCTGCGTCTCAAAGACGCGGTCCTGCTCGACGTACTTGACGGCGGGGTCGGTGGACAGCGCCAGCGCCTCCTCGCGCGTCATCTCCGCCGAGAAGCCCTGGACCGTGTTCGCGTACTGATGCTCGACGTCCGCTCCGTACTGCTCGCCGAGCGCGGCGATCTCGTCCGTCGGCCGGCCGGCGACGGCCGCGTCGTCGAGCACGACGACGTAGCTGCCGGGGATCGCGTTGGCCGCGTTCTCGCGCAGGATCTGCCCTTCGTCAGCGGACGCCGGGGCGGCAAGGATGAGCGCTCCGGTTGCGACGAGGCCTACGGCTTTGGCGAACGTGTTCATGCCGGGGAATCCATCAGCGTGCGCTGACAGGCCACGGACGAGTGGCTGACGCGGGACGTCAGCGAACGCTGATCGCGAACACCGCTCGGTAGCTGTCGCCGGGTTCGAGCGGCGTGAAGTCGCCGCTGACGAGCGCGTTGGTCGGCGCGGTCATCGGCTCGAA
Organism: Solirubrobacter taibaiensis; assembly: GCA_027587225.1. GTDB lineage: Bacteria > Actinomycetota > Thermoleophilia > Solirubrobacterales > Solirubrobacteraceae > Solirubrobacter > Solirubrobacter taibaiensis. Next base: position 107,416 of record JAPDDQ010000022.1, on the reverse strand, counting down.
CGCGATCAGCGCGTCACCCGGCGGCGCGAACACCTGCGCGTACGGGTAGCCGGTCTCGAAGTCCAGTTCGATCCTGCGGCCGCCGCCTTCGAGCGCGAACGGCGCGGGTGGCGCGAGGTAGGCGTCGTCGAACGTGCGGTCGCCGAGCGGGCCGGCGGGGATCTCGACCGCCGTGCGGTTCCCGGTCGGGAGCATCTGCTCGTCGAGCTCGAGCTGCTCGGTGACCGGGATTTCGACGCGCCAGTCCGCGCGCGGGACGCCGGGCAGCATGAGGTAGGGATGGAACCCGAACGCGATCGGCACGCCGGTCGTCCCGGCGGTGACCGTGGTCGCGACCCGCAGCGTGATGTCGTCGAGCGTGACGTCGATGCGCAGCGCGTGATCGAACGGGAACGCCGCCATCAGCGCTTCGTCGGCGGCGAAGTCGAACACCGCCTCCAGCGTCGCCTCGTCCTGGTGCTCCACCCGCCACCCGGGCGCGGCGCCGAGCAGCCCGTGCATCGGCAGCCCGCTCCCGTCGAGCCGCAGCGGCGTCCGCTCCGGGTCGATGTCGACCTCTCGGCCCGAGACCGTGAAGCGTGTGGTCGAGAGGCGGTTCGCCCACGGGTACAGCAGCGGGATCCCCATCGTCTTGCGCTCGGCGATGTACGCCTCGAGCCCGCCGCGCTGCCCGAGCAGCTCCTCCCCGCGATGCGTGAGCGAGCAGCCGACCATCCCCGCCTCGGGGACGAACGTCGCCTCGAGGTCCCCGCTCGCGAGCGTCACAGACACGCGTCGAGATTGGCACAAAGCTGGTGCACGTGCGTCTTGTTCCGTCACAGCCACCCGGGCGACGATCCGCCGATGGACGATGCGAGATGGGTTTTCGACCGTGGCGGTGGAAAACCCAGCCAGCAGGTGGCGGAGCGCGCCGCTCGGCAGCGAGGGGTAGTCACGAATGCCGACTTGCGCGAGTGCGGGTTGACCTACCGCGAGATCGAGCGGTGGGTGAAGGACGGGCACCTGCACGAGAAACATCGGGGCGTCTATGCGGTCGGACATCGAGAGTTGACGGTCGAGGCGCGGTGGCTCGCGGCGGTCAAGGCCTGCGGCGAACGGGCGGTGCTGAGCCACTACGCCGCAGCGGCGCTCTGGGGCCTCGTGGACTGGGACGGGCGCAGGATCGACGTGACCGCGCCGACGACGCGCCGGCATCCCGGCATCAACGCGCACCGGACGACCCGCCCGGATCGCACCCTGCACAAGAACATCCCGGTGACTTCCGTGCTGCGCACGCTGGACGACCTGTCCTCGATGCTGTCGTTCACGCCGTTCCGGCGCGCGGTGCGGCAGGCGTTCAACCGCGGCCTCATCACCACTGCCGAGATCGTCCGCGCAAAGTCCACGCAGCTCCGCGCAATCGCCGCCGACATCGTCCCGACCGAGTCCGTCCTCGAGGACTACGTCCACGACCTCATCCGCGAGGCCGGCTTCGACGAACCGCTCGTCAACGTCCCGCTCGGTCCGTACAAGCCCGACTTCCGCTGGCCGCATCGAGGTCTGATCGTCGAGGCCGACGGCGCCGGCACCCACGGCAACGACCTCGCGCGCCACGACGACGCCGTCCGGACCGAGCACCTACCGGACCGCGTCGTGCGCGTCACGTGGAAGCAAGCGGTGCTGCAGCCCGCCAAGACCGTGGCTCGCCTCCGGGCGCTGGAACGAGCTACGCGAGGTGCGCCCAGTCGCGCGTGCGCCGGTCCAGCTCCTTGCGCACTGAAGCGCGAGGACGCCTCGGCACGGTCCTCCCAGGCGAACACGCACGCGGTCATGATCCCGTCGAAGTGGAGTGCTTCGAGGGTGGCGAAGAACGTGTTCCAGTCGACCTCGCCCTGGCCGATGTCGAGGTGCTGGTGCACGCGGGCGGTGGAGCCCGGCGGGTTGACGATGTAACGCAGGCCGGACGAGGCGCGGTGGTCGAAGGAGTCGGCGACGTGCAGGTGGGTGAGCAGGTCGCCGGCGTACTCCATGACCCCGGCCAGGTCGCCGCCCATGTGGAACGTGTGCGGAGCGCAGTACAGGAAGGTCACGTTCGGGTGGTTGATGCCGCGGATCAGCGGCCTCGCGCCCGTCCTCGATGAAATCGTCCGGGTGGGGCTCGAGCCGGAGCTGGATGCTCTCGCGCTCGAAGATCGGCAGTAGCGCTTCCATCGAGCGCCAGAACTGCCCCTCGGACTGTGGCTGTTGCTCGGGGCGCCCGTTGAACTCGCTGTTCATCGTGTCCACGCCGAGCTCGACGGCGATCTCGATCGCCCGCTTCCAGTCGGGTGCACGAAGAACGGGATGAAGTCCGGTCGCGGCGAGAGCTCGATGTACTCGTAGCCCAGTTCGGCCACGAGCGCGGGCAGCTCGAGCAGCGGCACATGGCGCAGCATGTACGGGTCGAGGGCGATCTTCATCGGCGCACCCTATCCGGACTTTGACGTCCATCCCGCGTGCGTGGGAGGGTGCGTTTTCCATGTTCCTGCGTGCGCTTGTGGTGCTGGTGGCCCTGCTGGTCGCACCTGCTGCGCACGCGGACGGTCCACCCACGCTCGTCCGCGACCTGCGGACCGGCGCGGGCTCCGGATCGCCGCACGATCTCGTCGCATTCAAGGGCGCGCTGTACTTCACGGCCGCGGACAACACGGGGCTCGGGTTGTGGCGCACGGACGGGACGGACGTGACGCTTGTGCAACGGATCGACGGCGGCGCCGGGTTCGCCGTCGTGGGCAACGTGCTCTACCTCCCGCTTCTGGACACCCTGTGGCGCACGGACGGCGGAACACCCACCCCCGTGAAGAACGTGCGGGCCAGCGGGCTCACCGCGTTCGGCGGCCAGCTGTACTTCATCGTGAACGGGCAGGAGCTGTGGCGCAGCGACGGTACGGCCGTTGGCACCGTGCCCGTGCGCACGTTCACGACGCTGCGGTCGCTGACCGCGGCCGGCCCGTTCCTGTACCTCGTCGCCGACAACGCGCTGTGGCGGACCGACGGCACGACGACGCTGAACCTCGGGACCTCCGCGCCGACCATGCTCACGGCTTTCGGCGGCCAGTTGATCTTCGCGGCCAACGGCGGTGAGCTGCGACGCAGCGACGGCGCCACCACGACGCTGATCGAGGACTGGCCCGGATCGAACATCGCGTACGCGACGCCGCTCGGCGACCGGCTGTACTTCGCGGCCGCCGGCGGGCTGTGGCGAACGGACGGCACGACCGCCGAGCCCGTCCCGGGCGTGGCGGAGCCGCGCTATCTCACCGCCGTCGGCGGCCGCCTGCTGTTCGGCGCCACCGGCGGACTGTGGCGGACCGACGGCACGACGGCCCCGGTGCCCGTGCATCCCATCGACCCCTTGCCAGACGGCGACGGCGGACGCGAGCGCTTCACCGTCGCCGACGGCCGCGCGTTCTTCCAGGGCGTCGACGGCGCGACCGGAAGCGAGCTGTGGCGCAGCGACGGGACGACCGCCACGCGCGTGGCCGACATCGACCCCGGCCCCAGCGGCTCGCAGCCGGAGGACATGACCGTCGCCGGCGCGCGGCTGTTCTTCTCCGCGAGCCAAGCGGGCATCGGCACCGAGCTGTGGTCGCTCGTGCTCGGCCCGACCGCCGACCTCGCGGTCACGCTCTCCGCCGCGGGCACCACGCTGACGGTGACGGTCCGCAACCTCGGGCCGGAGCCCACGACCGGGGTGCGGGTGCAGGTCGGTGACGAAGTGTGGGCCGTCGGCGCGCTTGCGTCGAGCGCGACCGCGACGCTCGAGCGGACCGTCCCGGGCGAGGCCGTCGTCACGGCCCGCTCACTCGGCTCCGACCTGCCCGACCCCGTCCCCGGCAACGACGCCATGACGATCGCGATGGGGCCCGGAATTCGTGTCGCCGGGGCGTGCACGCTCGTGTCCGCGATCGTGGCCGCCAACACGGACGCACCCGCGGGTGGCTGCCCGGCGGGCGACGGCGCGGACACGATCACGCTGTCGACGGGCTCTGTGCACTCGCTCTCGGCCGCGTTCGACAACGCGACCGCGCTGCCGTCGATCACGAGCGACATCACCATCGCCGGTCACGGCGGCGTGATCCAACGGTCTGGCGGCGGGCAGGACGTCCGCGTGTTCCGCGTGCCGGCCGGCGGCGCACTCGCGCTACGCAACCTCACGGTGCGCGGCGGATCAAGCACCCAGTCCGGCGGGACCATCCTCGTGACCGGCAACGGCCGCCTCACGCTCGAGGACGCGCGGATCGACGGCGGGATCGCGCCCAACGGCGGGGCGATCGCTTCGCTCAGCGGCGACGTGACGCTCATCCGCACGGTCGTGACCGACGGCACGGCGATCAACGGCGGCGGCATCTACGCGAGCGGCGGAGCCCTCACGCTGGTCGACTCCACGGTCACCGCCAACCGCGCCACGCACCCGGTCTCGATCCCGTTCGGCGGCGGGATCTACGCCAACGCCACTTTGACGATCACGCGCGGGGCGATCAACGCCAACTCGGCCTACGACGGCGGCGGGCTCGTGACGCTCGGCACCGCGACGATCAGCGACGCGACGATCGCCGGCAACACCGCTTCGTTCTACGGCGGTATCGACAACCGCGGCACGCTGACCATCCAGCGCTCGACCCTGGTCGCCAACGGCGTCAGCAGCGGCTTCAGCGGCGTCGCGGCTTTGCGGCTGATCGACTCCACCGTCTCCGGCGCCGCGGTCGAGAGCGACAGCGGCACGCTCGCGGTCGAGTCCAGCACGATCGTCGGCGGCGTGCTCCGCAACGCCACCGTGACCGGGTCGATCGCGCCGCAGTGCGCCGGGACGATCACCGACGGCGGCGGAAACACGGGCTGTGGTGTCGATCCGCGGCTCGGGCCGCTCGCCGACAACGGCGGACTGACCCGCACCCACGCCCCGCTGCCCGGCAGCCCGGCGATCGATCGCGGGACCGGCTGTGGCGCCGCTGATCAGCGCGGGGTCGCGCGGCCGCTCGACGGCGACGGCGATGGCGCGGCCCAGTGCGATGCCGGCGCCGTGGAGGCGCCCGCCGTCCCGGTCATGGCGGTGCCCGTCGCCGGTCCGCCCCCGGTGCTCAAGCCCGTGGCGCTCAAACCCGCGACGGGAATCACCGGCATCCCGAGCAAGCTCATCGCCAAAGGCGCGACCGTCGCGGTCGGCACCGCGAAGAACCCGCCCGTCGCGTCTACCACCCAAACGCTCACGACGCGCTCGGGCGCGAGCGCCGTGCTGGCCCGCGGCACTACCCGGATCCCGAACGGCGGCAAGCGCCGCCTCACGCTCAAGCTGACCCCGGCGGGCAAGCGCCTGATCAAGCGCAAGGCCGTGAAGGTGCGGCTGCGGATCGTCGCCGTCTCCCCCGACGGGACGCGGGCGACGATCACGCGGACGGTGCGCGCACGACGTTCTTGAGCGGCCGCCCGGCCGCGTACGCCCGGAGCTGATCGACAGCGAGCGCCACGCACCGCGCGTCGGCCGCCACGCTGTCCCCGGCCTGGTGCCCGGTGATGGCCAGCACGCCCTCCGCCGACCACAACGGGTGGTCGGCGGGCAGCGGCTCCGGGTCCGCCACGTCCAGCACGACGCCGATCCGCGGCACCGCGTCCAGCAGCGCGGCCTGATCGACCGTCGCGCCCCGCCCCGCGTTGACGAACAGCGCCCCGTCGGGCATCGCGCCGAACACGGCCGCATCGAACATCCCGCGGCTCGCGTCCGACAGGGGCACGAGGTTCACCACGACGTCCGCCTCCGCCGCCAGTGAGCGCTGCTCACCGAGCCGGGCCCGGCCGATCCCGGTGACGTGCGCGCCGAGCGCCTCGAGCCGTGCGCCCGTCGCGCGTCCGATCGAGCCATGGCCCACGATCAGCACGCGGGCCCCGGACAGCTCGCGCGGCGGCCGGTACTCCCAGCGCGTGTTCCGCGCCGCCCAGAGCAGCCCGGTGAACGCACCGAGAATCGCGCCCACGACCCACTCGGCCACCGGGATGTCGCGGCTGCCGCGCGCGTTGCACAGCGTCACGCCTTCCGGCACCAACGGGTCGATCCAGTCGGTGCCGGCCGACATGACCTGGACCACGCGTAGCGCCGGCATCGCGGTCAGGTCGGGGGTGGTACCCCACTGCGGCACGAGGAACTCGACGTCGTCCATCCGCGCCTCGAGCCCGCGGAGCTCGACACCTGCGACGTCGCCCGCAGCGGCCCGGACGCTCTCGGCCACGGCCGCGACGATCATGCGCCACGACGATAGTGAACGGTCTCAGCCGCGGCCCATCTGGTCGATGCAAACGGTCACGGCGAGGATCAGCGCGTCGTCCTGCCCGGGCGCAACCTCGATGCCGTAAGCGTCCCGCACCCGCAGCCAGCGCTTGGAGATCTCGGCCACCTTGTGGCCGTCGCGCTCGATCTCGAACTCGTGGTCGACGAAGTTGCCCTTGGCCGACAGGTCGGGCCCGCCCTCGACTTCGATCGAGTAGCGGTCGCGGATGCCGATCAGCGCCTTCTTAACCGTCGCCACGGTCCGCCCGCCGCGCTCGACCTCCATCTTGTCCCGCACGGAGAGCTTCTTCTCCTGGATGGTGAACAGCTCCTCGCCGGAGCGGCTCTCGATCACGAACGTGTCACGGATCCGCAGGGCCTTGCCGTTGACCTTGAACATGCGCTCGCCGCCGTCATTCTCGATCCAGAAGTCGTCACCGACCGAGAACAGCTTCTCGCGCATCGTGTAGCGGGTCCCCTCGGGGCCGCCACGATCTCTGAGCCGGCGCATCGCTACTGCCTCGCCATCAGGACTGGGCTCCTTGGTCGGTTCGACCTTCGCGACTCTCACACCGTCAGGTCTCGGTCACATCACCCGAACCGGATGACCCTGACTCACCCTCTCGCCGCAGAGGCTTGCCCAACCATGAGGAGATCGTTCGCGGCACTGGCCGTGGTGGGCGCCGCGATGTGCGTGGCGGCCGCCGTCGTGACCGCGACGGGCACACCGACCGGCCAGGTCTGGCTGGAGGCGCTGGCGCGCGCGCTGACCGTGGCCGCGCCGCTCGGCGTCGCCCTCTACGCACTGCGGCGGCCGCCGTTCCAGCGCTTCGGCGGACTGCTGTTCGCCACTGGGGCGGTGTGGTTCCTCACGACGCTGACGAACGCGGACGACTCCCTCCTCTACAGCGTGGGCCGGATCGCGGCCTGGGTGGTCGAGCCGATGCTGCTCTATCTGCTGCTGGTCTTCCCGTCCGGCCGGCTCGTCGGGCGCGTCGACCGCACGCTGGTCGCGGTGATGGTCCTCATGGTCCTCACGCTCTACCTGCCGACCGCGCTGCTGGTCGAGCAGTATCCGCTTCCGGGGCCGTGGATGAGCTGCGACAGCGCCTGCCCGGCCAACGCGTTCATGGTCGTCGGCTCAGAGCCGGCGTTCGTCGAGGACGTCGTCCGCCCGCTGCGGGATCTGCTCGTGATCCTGCTGTTCCTCGCCGTCGCGGCGCGGTTGGCCTGGCGCATCCGCGGCTCGACGCGGCTGGTCCGCCGCACCATCGCGCCGGTGCTCACCGTCGCCTGCCTGCGCTGCGGCGTCTATGGGAGCGGCATCGCGATACGCCAGTTCGCCCCGGACTCGACGGCTTTGGACGTGTGGCTCTGGGCGCTCGGGTTCATGCTGGCGCTGACCTCGCTGGCGTTCCTGATGGGGCTGCTGCGCTGGTGGGTGTTCATCGGGCAGTCGACTCGCCGGCTCGCCGCGGGGCTCCGGGGCCACCCCGGGCCGGACGAGGTGCGCGGGGTCCTCGCAGAGGCCTTCGACGACCCGTCGCTGGAGATCGTCCACGCGCGTGACGACGTGCACTGGACGGCACCGGACGCGGCCGCGGGACGGTGCGTGACCGAGATCCGCGACGGTGACCGCCTGCTCGGGGCGATCGTCCACGACCGCACCCTCGCTGACGACCCGGCGTTCGTCGAGACGGCGGCCGCGTACACGGCGATGACGCTGACCGATCACGCGCGGCTCCAGGCGGCGGCCGCCGGCGAGCGCCTGCGCATCGAGCGCGACCTGCACGACGGCGCGCAGCAGCGGCTCGTCGCGCTCGGGATCAACCTCGGGATCGCCGCCGACCGCACGGGCCGTGAGGACGGCGAGCACGCCGCCGCGGTCATGCGCCGGCTGGCGGAGGAGGTCGAGCGGACGCTCGAGGAGCTGCGGTCGCTCACGCACGGCGAAGACCCGGCCGGCCTCGCCGACCGCGGCCTCGTCATCGCGTTGCACGCCGCGGCGCTGCGGAATCCGGTGCCCACGACGGTGCACGCCGCCGTCATCCATCGCCACGCGCCCGAGATCGAGCGCGCCGCGTACTTCTGTGCGATGGAGGCGATGCAGAACGCCGCCAAGCACGCGCACGGCGCCACCGCCGTGGTCGTGGAGGTGTGTGACGCCGACGGGCTGCGGCTCGAGGTGCGCGACGACGGCGTCGGCTTCGACCGCGAGCGGGTCACGGGCGGGCTCGGGTTGCGCAGCATGGCCGACCGGCTCGCCGCCGTGGGCGGCGAGCTCGCGATCGTGTCGAGCGTCGGTGACGGGACCCGGGTGATCGCCCAGATCCCGTCGGCGGGCGACGCCACGGGGGCTACTTCCGCGCCATCGCGATCCGAGACCGCTCCTCCGGGCTGATCAACGGAACGCGCTGCCGCCCGTGGCGGTGAGCGTCTCGCCGGTGACGTAGGCGGCGCCTCCGCCGCCCGCCAGAAACCACACCAGGTCGGCCATCTCCTCCGGTGTCGCCGCGCGGCCGAGCGGCACTTCGGCCAGCGCCGCCTCCATCCGCCCCGTGGCCTTGTTGCCGGGCGTGTCCACCCAGCCTGGGGCGAGCGCGTTCACGCGCACGCGCGGGGCCAGCTCGAGCGCCAGTGAGCGCGTCAACGCGACCACCGCCGCCTTCGACGCGCAGTACAGCAGCTGCCCCGGCGACGGCACGAACGCGTCGATCGAGGCGAAGTTGACGACGGCCGCGCCGTCCACGAGGTGCGGCGCGGCGGCCTGGGTGACGAGCACCGTCCCGAGGACGTTGACGTCGAACACGCGTCGGTAGAGCTCGGTCGACGCGGTCTCCAGCGTCGTCGGCGGGTAGACGCCGGCGGCGTTGACGACGGCCTTGAGCGGGCCGAGCTCGGCCACCGTACGCTCGATCGCGGCGGCCACGTCCGCGGGGTCGGTGATGTCGGCAGTGACCGCGAGCGCCCCGTCGATCGTCGCCGCCGTGAGATCCAGCGCGGCGACGCTGTACCCCTCCGCGAGGAAGCGTTCGGCGCAGGCGCGGCCCATGCCGCTCGCGGCGCCCGTGACGACGGCGACGTTGCTCATGCCGCAAGCCTCCCTCGCGCGGGCGACCGCGTCCATCATCGATGTCCGAGGCCCGATAGAGGGCATGCCTATACCCTGCGCGAATGCTGATGACGCTGCAGCAGCTGCGGTACTTCCTCGCGGCGGTGGAGCGCGGCTCGGTGTCGGGCGCCGCGGAGGCGTGCTTCGTGTCACAACCCAGCCTGTCCGAGCAGCTGCGACGGCTCGAGCAGGGTCTCGGCGTCCCGCTGTTCCTGCGGACGAACCGTGGTCTGGTGCTCACCGACGCCGGGCGGCTGTTGGTCCCGCGGGCGGAACGCGCGGTGGCGGCGGCGCGCGACGCCGAGGAGGCCGTGCGCGACGCGGGCGCGATCGTGTCCGGGACGGTCGCGTTCGGCACCTTCTCGACCGCCCACCATCACCGGCTGGGCGCCGCGATCGCCGACTTCCGGCGCCAGTACCCCGGCGTGCGCCTGCGGATCATCAGCCGCAACTCGACCGAGACGGCGGACGCGGTGCGCCGCGGTGAGCTCGAAGCCGGGCTCGTCGCGCTGCCGGTCGATGCGCGCGGGCTGGTCGTCGGCGAGCGGGTGTGGACGACCGAGGCGGTCTACATCACCGCCGACGGCGACCGCCTGCGCGGCGAGCCGCGGTCGATCCAGCAGCTCGCGGCGGCACAGCTCGTGCTCCCCGAAGTGCTGGCGGGCGACGACGACCCGACCCGGCGCCAGCTCCACGACCGCGCCGCGGACGCCGACGTGCGGCTCGAGCCGATCGTGGAGGTCGAATCACCCGCGGCCGCGCTCGACCTGGTGGTGCGCGGCGTCGGCGACACGATCGCCTCGCGGTCGCTGATCGACGACCTCGGCCTCGCCGACCGGGTCGCGTGGGTGCCGCTGGACCCGCCGCTGATGGAGCGCTTCGCGTTCATCACGCCCCGCGGCGCGCCCGCCTCAGCAGCCATGACGGCGCTGATCGGCACCATTGAGCAGCACCTCGCGCTCGAAGAGGTATAGGCGCACCCTTTAGCGAGCGTCGCGCATCGGCAATGGACGGCGCGGCGCGGCCACGGCAGTCTGCCGGACATGGCTGAAGATCGGTATTGCGTCATCGGGGCCGGCGCGGCCGGCCTCGGAGCGATGGAAGTCCTCCAGCGGCACGGGATCGCGTTCGACTGCTTCGAGCAGACCGATCGCGTCGGCGGGCACTGGCACACGGACTACGAGTCGCTGCACCTGATCACCTCGCGTGACCTGTCGGGGTTCGCGGGCTACCCGATGCCGTCGGACTACCCCGTGTACCCGAGCCGCGACCAGATGCGCCGCTACCTCGAGGGCTTCGCGGACGCCACCGGCGTGCGCGCCCACGTGCGCTTCGGCGTGCGGGTCGAGCGCGTCGCGCCGATCGGCGCCGGCGGCCGCGACGGCTGGGACGTGACCACCTCGGACGGTGAAGCGCGGCGGTACACCGGCGTGCTCGTGTGCAACGGGCACCTGTGGGACCAGCGCATCCCGGACTACCCGGGCGAGTTCACCGGCCGCCAGATCCACTCCGGCGCCTACCGCTCGATCGACGACATCGAGGGCACGCGCGTGCTCACGGTCGGCGCCGGCAACTCCGGCTGCGATCTCGCGGTCGATGCCGCCAACCACCGGCTGGAGTCGACGATCTCGATCCGCCGCGGGCAGATGTTCCAGCCCAAGGCCGTGTTCGGCGTGCCGCGCGCCGAGCTGAAGTGGATGGCCAAGCTGCCGGTGAAGGTCAACGAGCGGATCGCCCGCTTCATGTCGGACATGATCATCGGGCCGACGCGCGCGTACCGCGGGCTGCCCGAGCCGGCGACGCGCAACCTGAACGAGCTCCCGCCGGTGGTCAACAACCTGCTGCCGTACTGGATCCATCACGGCCGGATCGACGTCAAGGGCGCGATCGAGCGCCTCGACGGCCAGACCGTGCACTTCATCGACGGCACCAGCCGCGAGTTCGACACGATCCTGTGGGCGACCGGCTTCAACGTCCGGCTGCCGTTCCTGGAGGCGGGCACGATTCGCGAGCGCGACGGCGTGCCGCTGCGCACCGCCGGGCTCACGCTGCCGGTGGGCGCGGAGCACCTGTACTTCATCGGCCTCGCCGCCCCGCGCGGCCCGCAGCTCCCGGTCTACTCCACGCAGACCGAGCTCGTCGTGCGCATGCTCAAGCTCGACCCGGCGCGCAGGTCGGCGCTCGCGGCGCACTTCGCCGAGATCGACGTCCCGGACACGCGCATCGACATCGTGCGCGCGGTCTGGAACAAGCAGCTCAAGGACGCGCACAAGGCGCTCGACCGGGCCGGCGTGGCGGTGGCGCGATGATCGCGCTGATCACCGGCGGCGCCCGCGGCCAAGGCGCCTCGCACGCGGAGCGCCTGGCCGCTGAGGGCTACGAGGTCATCATCGGCGATGTCCTCGACGACCTCGGCGAGGAGACCGCCGCGCGGCTCGGCATCGCCTATCGCCACCTCGACGTGACCAACCCGGACGATTGGGCCGCGGCGGTGCCGGAGCGGCTGGACGTGCTCGTCAACAACGCCGGGATCATCCACGTCAACCCGCTGGTCGAGGAGACGCTCGAGGCCTGGAACCGGCTGATCGCGGTCAACCAGACGGGCACGCTGCTCGGCATGCAGGCCGCGATCCCGGCCATGCGGGCCAACGGCCGCGGCTCGATCATCAATGTCGCGTCGATCTTCGGCGTGACCGGGTCGGAGGGCTACATCGCCTACACGGCGTCGAAGGCCGCGATCATCGCGATGACCAAGACCGCGGCGCTCGAGCTCGCGACCGACGGCATCCGCGTGAACGCCATCTGTCCCGGCGGCGTGTCCACGCCGATGAACGCCAGCGAGCCCGAGGGCGGCGTCGTCCCGCTCACGCCGCTCGGCCGCCGCGCCCACGTCAGCGAGATCTCCGGCGCGATCGCCTTCCTGGCGGGCGACGACTCGAGCTTCGTCACCGGCACCGAGCTGATCATCGACGGCGGCTACCTGGCGCGCTGATCACCCCGATTGCATGAGGCCGGCCGGGTCCGGCGTCCGTGAACATCACCCCCGGCAGTGAGCCTCGAAGTGCTCATCCTGGGTCTGATCAGCGCGGTGCGCCCAGCGACGAGTCAGGCCGCCGTGCTCGCGCTGCTGCGCTCCGCCACGGCCCGTCGGTCGTTGCTGACCTTCACGCTGACCGGGTTCGTCGTGAGTGTCGGGATCGGGCTCGTCGTGGTGATCGGCTTCGGCGGAGCCCAAAAAACCGCGGGCGAGTCGACGTTCGCCGCCGTCTTCGACCTCGTGGCCGGCGTGGCCGCGCTCGGATTCGCCGTGGGCGTGCAGCGCGGGCGCCTGACGCGCCCTCGTCCTCGGGCCGGCCAGGGCGGCCGCACGGCCGCGGTCGCCGAGCGGCTGCGGAACGCGTCGCCCTGGGCGGCGGCGCTCGCGGGAGTGGCCACCCACGTCCCGGGGCTGCTGTACCTGATCGCCCTCAACGCGATCGCGGCCGGGTCGCCGTCGACGCCGAAGGCCCTCTGGCAGGTCGGGGTGTACAACGCCCTCTGGTTCTCGTTGCCCGTCGCCGCGCTCGTACTCGCCATCCGGTCGCCGGCCAAGGCCGGGATGATGCTCGATTCGCTGACGGCCTTCGCGCGCGCTCATGAGGATCGGTTGATCGTCGTGATCTTCGGGGGTGTCGGGCTCTATTTGTCGATCAAGGGGATCGCGGAGCTGGCGTGAGGACTCGCCATGCGGAACGCGTGCACGGCACACGCCCCGAAGCACACCGCGCCCGCCACCGTGTTCCAGTTCGCCGCCGCGAGGTCGAGGGTCGACCCGGACGCCGGCACGACGTAGCCCGCCACCGCTGCCACGCCGAAGAAGACGCAGCCGAGCAGATTCACCCCCGCCCACCGGTGCCGGTCAGCCCGGAACGCCAGCACGCCTGAGACCAGGAAGCACACCGAGCCGAACGCATCGGGCCGCCAGACCAGCGCGTCGTAATCCGGGTTCGAGAGCTGCGTATCCAGCGCCCGGAACGTCGTGACGTTGAAGAACAGCGTGCCCGCGAGCTGCACGAGCGCCGCCGCGCCGCGCTCCACCCAGGCCTGGAGCGCGGCGCCGGCGGTGAAACACAGCGAGCCGACGAAGAACGTCGCGGCGGCCGCGCCGGGGCCGACCAGGTCGACGTAGCCCGGGAACGGCCCGAGCAGGAAGCACAGCGACCCGGCGGCGAACAGCGCCGCCATCCAGCGCGCCACGGCTCCGGCTCAGTAGCCGGTGCCGGTCTTGACCCGCTGACGGTCGAGCTCGTGCAGGCCGCCCTTGACCGACAGCGTCTGGACCGCGTCGGCGATGTCCCGGGCGAGCGTGGTCGCGAGTGAGTGGCCGAGCGAGCGCTTGACCAGTGCGCGCATGATCGTCACGTGCTCGGCGTTGGGCGGGAGCGTGTACGCCGGGAGCATCCAGCCGCGCTCGGCCGCGAGTTGCGAGGCGATGTCGAACTCGTCGAAGTTGCGCTCCTCGGCGAGTTTGAAGGCCACGAGCGGCAGCTGCTCGGCGCCGTCCGGGCCCACCAGCTCGAAGTCACCCTGCGCGACGAGCGCGGCCGCCAGCGCACGGGCGTTGAGCTGCATCGTCTCCATGATGTAGCGGTAGCCCTCGTGCCCGTAGCGGATGAAGTTGTAGTACTGGGCCAGGACCATGCTCGAGCCGGTCGAGAAGTTCAGCGTGAACGTCATGTCGCGCTTGCCGAGGTAGTTCTCGTAGAACACGAGATCCTCGGGCAGGTCGGAGCGCTCGCGAAAGATCAGCCACCCGAGGCCCGGATAGACGAGGCCGTACTTGTGGCCCGAGACGTTGATCGAGCGCACGTTGTCGAGGCGGAAGTCCCACGCCGAGTCCGGATACAGGAACGGCCACACGAAGCCGCCGCTGGCGCCGTCGATGTGCAGCGGCACGTCCAGGCCGCGCTCGTCGCGCAGGCGGGTCAGCAGCGCGTCGATGCCGACGATGTCGTCGGCGTGGCCGGTGAACGTCGTGCCGAGGACGGCGGCGACCCCGATCGTGTTCTCGTCGACGTGCGGCTCGACGTCCTCGGGCCCGATGGTGAACTTGTGGCTCTGCAGCGGGATGATCCGCGGCTCGACGTCGAAGTAGCGGCAGAACTTCTCCCACACCACGTGGACGTCGCCCCCGAACACCAGGTTCGGCCGGTCCGTGGACTTGCCCGCCGCCTCGCGGCGCGCGCGCCACTTCCACTTGAGCGAGAGCGCCCCGAGCATGATCGCCTCGGACGAGCCTTGCGTGCGCGTTCCGGTCGTCTCCCCCGGCGCATGGAAGAGGTCCGCGAGCATCCGGATGCAGCGCTGCTCGATCTCCGCCGTCTGCGGATACTCGGCGTGGTCGATGTAGTTGCGGTGCAGGTTGTCGGCGATCACGCGCTGCGCCTGCGGTTCCATCCACGTGGTCACGAACGTCGCGAGGTTGCGCATCGGGATGCCGTCGAGCACGATCTCCTCGCCGAGCAACCGCATCGCGTCGTCGGCGGGCATCCCGACCGCCGGGAGTCGGTGATCCGGCGCGTCGCTGCTCAGGAACGCGTTCCCGTAGCGACTCCCGTTGCTCGCCGTGGTCTCAGGTGGCGTGGCCGGTTGGATCGACATGGTGCTTCCTCCCTTGGGGCGATGAGTCACTCCCGACGGTCGCCGGAGGCGGCGGTGCGGGCATCATCCGGTTCGGATGAGGTGCGATTGAGGGCGACCGTCGTCAGGTAGGCGGTGACCACGCCCACGATCACGAGCGGCGCGGCGCCGGGGCCGGACTGCGCGGTCAGCAGCAGCGCGAGGATCACGGCGGAGAGTGGCAACTGCAGGACGGCGACGACGGCCGCGCCGAACCCGACGGCGACCGCGGGCGTGAGGTCGAAGCCGGGCAGATGTGAGGCCATCACGCCCGCCGTCGCGCCCAGGAACAGCGCCGGGAACGTCGGGCCGCCGCGGAAGCTCGCGAGCGAGATCGTCCAGGCGACGCCCTTGCACACCATCAGCAGCGCGAGCGCGCCGAGCGACCAGGTCGCCGCGCCGCTCAGCAGGCCCGGGAGCTGGTCCTGGCCCGAGAACAGCACGTCGCTCTGCGGCTTGTCCGCCACCTCGGAGAACGCGATCGCCAGCCCGGCCACGCACAGGCCCGCGAGCGGGAGCGCGACGAACGGGCGCGGCGTCACCACCGGCTCCACCCGGCGCGCGAGGGTGAAGATGGCAAACGTCCCGAGCGCGACCGCCGCGGCCAGTGGCACCGTCCACAGGAAGTCGATCACGTCCGGGCGGTCGAAGTCCGGCAACGGCATCGTCCCGATCGCGTAGTCCGCGTCGCTGAGGCCACCGAACGAGCCGAGGCCGATCGAGACGAGCGACCCGATCCCCGCCGCCAGCAGCCCGGGCACGAGCAGCAGCTTCATCCGCTGGCCGCCGAGTCCGCTGGCCTCGATCATCAGCACCGCGGCGATCACCGGTGACTCGAAGATCAGCGCCATCGCCGAGAACGTCCCGCACGCGGCCACCAGCGTGGCCAGCTCCGGCGGCGCGTCCGAGCGCAGCAACCGCATCGCCAGCAGGCCGAGCGCGCCGCCGATCGCGATCAGCGGCCCTTCCGGCCCGAGCACGAGGCCGAACCCGATCGTCCCGAGGCCCGCGAGCACGACGCTGGGCAGGTGCGCCGGGAGTGTCGCGCCGGTGCTCAGCCCGCCGACCGGGGAATGGCCGCCACGGCCCGGAAGCCGCGCGATCGCGTACGCGACGATCAGCCCCGCGATCCCGGCGATGGGCAACGGCCACCAGACCGGCGCGCCGTCGTCATACCCCAGCGCGTCCGGCAGATCCTCGAACAGGCCGACCTGGAGCTGGTGGACGGCCTCGAGGAACACCCAGGCGCCGAGCGCGGCGACGACGCCGACGATCGCGGCGAGCCCGCTCAACTCGGCGAGCTGCCGGCTCGGCATCCGTGTCGCGGCCGCCATGGCGCTCACCCTCGCGCCCGGCAGGCCCGGCGCGCATCCCCTGAATGGGGTGATGCCGCGCGCTCGCGCGCCGTCCAGGTCTAGGCGCGCGCCCGGGCCGCCAGGGGTTGCGGGCCGAGCGTCGGCGGTAGGTGCTCGGCGAAGGCCGTGAGCGTGGCGAGCAGCGCGTCGAGGTCGGACGCGGCGCGCGCGGTCGGGACGCCGTCGGCGAAGTCGCGCGAGGTCAGGTATGCGCTCGTCGGAAGCGTGAGCGCGCCGAACCAGGCCAGCGTGTCGCGCAGGTGCCAGTCCGGGCCGAGGTGGTGGTGGTCGGTCGCGCCCATGGCCGCGATGGCGACGGGCTTGGCGGCCAGCGCCTCGACGGGCAGGTGGTCGAGCAGGTTCTTGAGCACGCCGGTGTACGTGCCGCGGTAGACCGGCGTGGCGAGCAGGACGGCGTCGGCGGTGGCGATGGCGTCGAGCACCGGGGACTCGACGGGCGCCGCACCCGCGAACGGCAACGGATGCTCGGCGAGATCGAACAACTCGGTGGCGGCGTCCGCGCGGCCGAGCGCCTCCTCGACGGCGCGGCGTAGGCGCCCCGGCGGCGTGGCCGAGCCGACGATGGCGACGACCGAGGTCATCCGCTCACCCGCGTGAAGGTGCCGCGGTAGAAGAGCAGCGGCGGGGCGTGCTCGTCCGGATGGCGGACCGCGAGCACCCGGCCGATGACGATCTGGTGGTCGCCGCCGTCGGCCACGTCGTGGACGGCGCATTCGAGGGTGGCCAGCGCGCCGTCGATGAGCGGCGCGCCGGTGAGCGGACCCTCCTGCTGGCCGACACCGTCCCAGGACGCGCCGCGCCGGGCGAACCGCCGCGCGATCGCCTGCTGGGTCTCGTGCAGGACGTTGACCCCGAACCGGCCGGACTCGAGCAACGCCGCGAGCGTGCGGGAGTCGCTGCTCAGGCACACGAGCAGCAGCGGCGGGTCGAGCGACACGGACGTGATCGCGTTGACCGTGCTCCCGTGCAGGTCGCGGCCCGACGCGGTGACGACCGTGACGCCGGTGGCGAAGTGGCCCATCGTGGCGCGCAACGCGTCGGCGCCGATCGGCGTGAGCTGGGCGGCCATCTACGCGGCCTCCAGCAGCGGCGCGACCGCGTCGATGGCGGCGACGTACTCCTCGAACGGGGCCACGCCGCTGACCACGCGGTCGCCGCCCGGGCCGCGGAACAGCACGGTCGGGAGCGTCCCGTGGCGCTGGGCGAGTCGCGCGTCGGCCTCCACCGACCAGCGCACGGCCTCCGAATCGACGTCTCGCAAGAGCCGCCAGACGTCGAGCCCCGGCACGTCGGCGAGCGTCTCCACCACGTCCTCGCCAGGCGCCTCGCGCAGCCGCGTCAACACCGCCTCAGCCCGTTGTTGCCCCTGGTGCTCAGCCGCCCGCGCGACCGCCGCCAAGTTAAAGGGGCCTGGCCCCTTTAGGTTGGCGTAGACACGGCGCCAGTAGACGTGGCCGGCGTAGTGCTCGCGGACGCGGCGCAGGACCGACTCCGCGGTCCGGTCCTCGACGTCGGTGAACTCGTAGGCCTGAAACTCGGTCATCGGGCTCCTTCCAGCACACGTCGTCCCGCGGCGACGAGTGCGGTGTCCTCCTGAGGCGGATGCACGCGGATGCACAGGGCGTCGCGGAGCAGCCGTTCGAACGGTCCGTGGCGGGTGAGCGCCGGGTTGCCGAGCGCCGCCACCGCCGCGTTGACGGCCGCGAGCACCGAGCGGGCGATCTGCACCTTGATCAGCGAGAGCTGGGGCAGGATGTCGTCGCCGTGTTCGGCGCGCAGCAGCGCGCCGAAGAGCAGCGTCTCGGCCTGGGCGATCTGGGCGTCGATCTCGCCGGCGATGGCCTGGATGCGCTCGGTGGTGGCGATCGGGCGGCCGAGCCCGCTGGGCACGCGCTCGCGGGCGAAACGCACGAACGCGGTGCGGGTCGCGCGGGCGACGCCGATGTAGAGCGCCGGGTGGCCGAGCCCCGCGAGGCCGGTCGCCGCCGCGGGATCGTGGTAGACGCCGTCCACGCGGGGGATCTCGACGAACGCGTCCTCGTGGACGTGGACGTCCTCGTAGACGACGTCGTGCGTGTTCGAGGCGCGCAGCCCGAGGTGATCCCAGGTCTCGATCCACGTGATCCCGGGCCGGTCGGCGGGGACGATCACGTGCCCGACGCGGTCGTAGTCGGTGACCGCCCACACGACGTGGTACGCCAGCGCGGCGCCGCCGGTCGCGTACGCCTTGCGGCCGGAGAGCGACCAGCCGCCGGCGGTGCGCCGCGCGATCGTCTTCGGGAGACCGCCGCGTGCCGGCGCTCCGAGCTCCGGTTCGGCCCGGATCGCGTTGACCAGCGCCGGACCCTCACGCGAGAGCAGGTCCGCGTAGTAGTCGGCCGGCCAGTGGTCGCGGTCGGCCTGCGCCCGGTGCACGTGCAGCGAGTTCGCGGCGAGCAGCCCCACCGACGCGTCGCCCTCGCCGAGCGCGATGAGGATGCGCGCGGTGTCGACGTGCCCGAGTTCCGGTCCGCCGTAGCGCGCCGCGACCGTCGCGGTGAGCAGCCCGGCGCGATGCGCGGCGGCGAGCCCGGCGAGTGGCAGCGCGCCGGTGCGATCGGCCTCGGCCGCCCCGGCGGCGACCTCGGCGGTGACCGTAGCCAGAGCCTCCTCACTCAAATTGAGTCCCGTGGCGGTGGTCATGCGGCGAGCGCCCCCAGATGTTCGTCCTGCAACGTCCCTCGTTGGCCTGTGGCCGCGCGGTGGGCGAGTTCTTGGCGGACCAGCGGGATGACGGTGCGGCCGTAGTCGATCGTGTCGTTGAGGTTGTCGTAGCCGCGGATCGAGACGAGGGAGGCGCCGAGGTCGATGTAGTCGAGGATGGCGGCGGCGACGGTCTCCGGCGTGCCAACAAGGGCGGTGGAGGCACCGAGCGCGCCGGTCGCCGCGGCCGTCTGGGTCCAGAGGGCGCGGTCGTAGACCTCTTGGCGGGCGGCGAAGTCGAGGGCGCGCTGGGCGCCGACGTTCTCGGGGGCGCCGTCGCGCGGGGTCGTGCGGATCTGGTCGACGTAGCGGCGGGCCTTCTCCCAGGCGAGGGTCTCAGTGGCGGCGATGATCGGCCGGAACGTGACCCAGATGCGCGGCCCGTGGGCCCGTCCCGCGGCGTCGGCGATGCCGTGTACGCGCTCGATCTGGGCGCGGATCTCGTCCAGCGGCTCGCCCCAGAAGCTGAACACGTCGGCCAGCTCCCCGCCCACGGCGAAGGCGGCGTCGGACTGGCCGCCGATCGAGATCGGGATCGGCTCGCCGGTGTAGGTCGGCAGGCCGGGACCGAAGTCGTCGAACTTGTAGAAGTCGCCCTCGTGGCTGAAGGGTTCGCGCTCGGTCCAGGCTCGGCGGAGCAGGCGCAGGAACTCCTCCGTCCGGGCGTAGCGCCGGTCCTTGGGCAGGTAGTCGCCCTGGCGGGCTTGCTCGGCGTTGCTCGCGCCCGAGATGAGGTGCACGACGGCGCGGCCTTCGGTGAGTTGGTCGAGCGTCGCGAGCTGCTGCGCCGCCACGAGCGGGAACGTCGTGTTCGGCCGCAGCGCGATGATCGGGCGCAGCGTCTGCGACAGCTGCCCGACGGCGGAGCCCAACACGAACGAGTCCGGGCCGGAGGAGCCGTACGGGATCAGCGTGTAGTCGAAGCCCGCGTCCTCGAGCGCGTGGACGTAGCGCCGCAGATAGTCGAGGTCGATGCCGCGCGTCGGGACCGGGACCAGCTCGGTGGACGGGTTCGGGTGGATCTGGGAGATGAACTCGACGTGCGTGGCGAGGCTCATGCCGGCACCAGCCGCTCGTCGGTGTGGACGCCACGCTGCACCGCGGCGTTGAGCGGCGCTTCGAGCCCGTGGAGCCGCGCCAGCAGGACGATCTCGCCGTTGAGGTAGTCGACCTCGGTGGGCACGCCGCGCAGCACGCTCTGCTGCGTGGACCGCGGCCCGTAGCTGAGATCGACGGCGGCCTCGGACGGGTCGTACTCCACTTCACTCGCCGGATCGGCGAAGTCGTAGCCGGACGCGCGCAGCACGGTCTCGGCCTCCTTCCGGAGCGCCGTGCCGTCGGCGTCCAGCACGTCGGTGACGAACTCGACCGCGCGCGTGAGCTTCCAGGCCTTCCAGCGACCGATGTCGTCGACGGCCTGGGTGAGCCAGTTCGCGGCGCGCAGGTCGCGGGCGATCGGCTCGGAGTCCAGGATCAGCTGCCCGTACTTCGGCGCGTTGTGCACCGTGATCTCGCCCGGCACCACGTGCGTGGCGGCCGTCAAAGTCACCGCGCCGACCACGCGCGGGAAGTACCGCGCCGCCACTCGCTCGGCCTCGAGCCCGTTCTGCACCGTCACGACCGTCTCCGGCCCGCGCCAGCGCGCGGCGGCGGCGTTGACGTCCTGCGTCTTGACCGCGAGCACGACGATGTCGTCGTCGCGCAGTTCCACGTCGTCGACGACGTCGAGCACGCGCGTCCGGCCGAGGTGCGTGAACTTCGGCGCGCCCCGCCTCGAGACCAGCACCGACTCGAAGCCGGCGTCGCTCAGCCCTGCGTAGAGCGCGGCGCCGACCCCGCCGGCCCCCACGATCACATATCTGCTCATGCCACTTGCGCCGCGAAGTGGGTGCGGGCGAGCTCGGGGGTCAACGTCCACTTCGCCACCTTGTCCGGCGGCACGGGCTGCACGCCGGAGACGCCCAGCAAGGCGAGGTTGGCGTCGGCCGCGCGTTCGGCGGCCTGCAGGTAGAAGGCCGCCTCCCCCACGCTCTCGCCCCAGGTCACGAACCCGTGCCCCGGCTGTTGGATCACCCGCGCGCCCTGCCGCGCCAGCTCGACCGTCGTCCCGCCGAGCCCTTGGAGCCCGACCACCAGCGCGCTGTCGGTGTTCACCGGCTCCAGCGGGCGGTTCAGGCTGGACCAGATGAACCCGCGCGGCGTGTGCAGGTGCGTGATGGCGAACGCCTCCGGGACGGCCTGGTGCAGTGCGCGGTTCCCGGCGAACCCGTTGATCGGGTGCCGCCCCTCGACGACCTCCCCGCCGGAGTCGACCAGGACGATGTCCTCCGCGGACACCGCGCTGATCGACACTCCGAACGGGTTGACCCAGTACCGCCCTTCGCCGGCGCGCGCCGACACGTGGCCGTTGAAGCCGAACTCGTACCCCAGGCGCCCGAACGTCCGCAGCGCCGCCGCCAACTCCTCGCGCACACTCATCGCGCCAGCTCCGGCACCGGCGCCAGGCCGAGGTTCTGCCGCAGCGTCTCCCCCGCGTACTCGCGCTGGAACGCGCCGCGGTCTTGCAGGATCGGCACGACCGCGTCCGTCAGGAGCTGGAAGCCCTCGGGCACGTAGGACGGCAGCAGGATGAAGCCGTCCGCGCTGCCGCCCTCGAAGCGCTCGAGCAGCAGATCGGCGATCTGCTCCGGCGCGCCCACCGGCACGAAGTGCCCGGCGCTCGACACCTCCCACTCGATCAGCCGCCGCAGCGTCCAGCCCTCTTCGATCAGCGCGCGGTACACGCCGTACCGCGACCTCCGCCCCTCGACCGCCTCGACGTCGGGCAGCCGCTCCAGCGGCACGCGCTCGTCCAGCTCCAGGTCATCCAACGCCGTCCCCGCGAGTTGCCGCGACAGCCGCGCGCGCCCGGCCACGAGGTCGATGAACCCATTGAGCTCACGCTCGATCGCCAGCGCCTCGGTCTCCGTCTCGCCGATGATCGGCGACACGCCCGGCAGGATCTTCACGCTGTCGGGATCGCGCCCATGGGCGGCCACCCGGGCCTTCAGCGACGCGTAGAACGCTCGCGAGTCCTCCTCGGTCGTCCGACCGGTGGTGAACACGACATCCGCGAACCGCGCCGCCACGTCCTGCCCGGTCCCGGAGGAGCCGGCCTGCGCGATCACCGGGTGCCCCTGCGGCGGCCGAGCGATGTTCAGCGGCCCGCGCACGTCGAAGTGCCGACCGACGTGGTCGATCGGGTGCACCCGGTCGGGATGCGCGTACACGCCGGTCGAGCGGTCCAGCTCCAGTGCGTCCTCGTCCCAGGAGCGCAGCAGCTTCAGCAGTACCTCGGCGAACTCCGCGCCGCGCTCGTAGCGCTCCTCGTGCGGCGGCAGCTCACGGCCGAAGTTCTCTTCGCCCCACGCCGAGGTCACGAGGTTCCAGCCCGCGCGACCGCCGCTGATGTGGTCGAGCGAAGCCAATTGGCGGGCGACGTTGAACGGCTCGGAGAACGTCGTGGAGATCGACCCGATCAGCCCGATGTGCTTGGTCACCGCGGCCAGCGCGCTGAGCAGCGTCACCGGCTCCAGGTGCGCCAGCGGCTGTGTGCTCAGCGAGTCGCGCTCGAGCCGCAGCGTGTCGGCGAGGAAGACGGCGTGCAGCTTCGCCGCCTCCGCCCATCCGATCAGGTCCTGAAACAGGCTGAGGCTGTACTTCTCCTCCACCCGGCTGTTCGGCCGCCGCCAGGCGCCGATGTGGTTGCCCACCCCGCCGATCAGGATCGAGAGGATGAGCTGGTCGTCGCGCTTCAAAGCCATCTTCAGCTCCCCTTGGGCGAGAACTCCTGCGGCACGAGCCAGTGCTCGGGCCGCGGCGTCCAGTCGAGGTCCTTCTTGATCACCCACGTCAGCGGCTGCTGCCACAGGAAGACGACGTGGGCCTGCTCGCGGAAGTGCGCGGTGGCCTGGTTGACGAGCTCCTGCTGCTCCGCGGGCGTCTTGGCCACCGTGAGCTTGCCGACCAGGTCGTCGTAGGTCTTGTCCTCCGGGTCGGTGCGCGTCTGCAGGTTCGTCGACGCGTAGATCCGCAGCCGCTCGGCGGGCGCCTTGTAGCCCGACGTGTAGCCGATGTAGTAGAGGCCGGCGGCCTTCTCGTCGGAGTAGGTGCGCTCGACCCAGTTCGGGAACGACTGCTGGGTGACCTTGAGCTTGATGCCCACCGCTTCGAGCTGCTTGGCGATCACCTGCGCGACCGGGTCCTGCCCGACGTAGGTGCCGGTGCTCAGCGCGAGCTCGATCTCCAGCCCCTTGGCGTGGCCGGCTTCGGCCAGCAGCGCCTTGGCCTTCGCCGGGTCATACGGGTAGGCCTCGAGGCCCGGGTTGACCTTGTCGTAGGGCGCGGAGATCGCCTGGCCGGCGAGCGGCTCGACGTCCACGCCGAGCACGTCCTTGATCAGCCCCTGCTTGTCGATCGCGTAGTTGATCGCCTGGCGCACGCGGATGTCGTCGAGCGGCTTGATGTGCTCGTTGATGCGCAGCGTGTTGTTCCAGCTCGACCACTGACCGCCGGTGTCGTACTCCTGGCTGTTCTCGAACAGCTTCAGCGAGACCGGCTCGTACTGGATGGCCACGTCGATCGTGCCGGCCTGGGCGGCCTGGACCCGCGCGGTCTCGGTCTCCAGCACCTTGTATTCGACGCTCTTCCAATGCGGCTTGGTCCCGTAGTAGGACTCGTTGCGCGCGAGCTGGGCGCCGTTCTCGAGGTCAACGCTCTTGAGCACGTAGGGGCCGGAACCGAGCTCGGGGTCCTTCTCGCTGACGATGAAGAACGCGGCGAGGCGGTCGGGCAGGTCGATGAACGGGCCCTTGGTGTTGATCACCACGGTGCTGTCGTCGGGCGCCTGCACCGAGTCCACGAACCCGCTGACGGTGCCGGCCGACTTGAGCTCGGTGTCGGGCTCGAGCAGCCGGTCGAAGGAGAACTTCACGTCCTTGGCGGTCAGCGGCGACCCGTCGGAGAACACGACGCCGCTGCGGAGCTTGAACGTCCACTTGGTGTCGGAGTCCTGGGTCCACGTCTCGGCCAGGTCGCCTTCGAGCTCGAGCTTCGGGTTGTAGTTCGTCAGGCCCGAGTAGATCGCGCGCTGGATCGTGGCGTCGCCGTCCAGCGAGCCGCTGTTGCCCGGGTCGAGCGAGGTGAGCTTGCGCGAGATGCCGATCACGAGCGTGTCGCGCGTCGGGCCACCGCTCGCGCTGGCGGCGCCGCCGGACTCACTCGGCGAGGACCCGCAGGCGCTGACGCCGATCGCGAGACCGACGACAAGGGCGGACAGGAGGCGTTTCACGATGCGACTGCCTTTCGGTTGGGGATCGCGTCCAGCAACTGGCGCGTGTACGCGTGCTGCGGGTCGGCGAAGACGAGGTCGGCCGGGCCGTGCTCGACGATCGCGCCGTCGCGCATGACGGCGACGTCCGTGCACAGCTGCTTGATGACCGCGAGGTCGTGCGAGATGACGAGGTAGCTGAGGTCGCGCTCGGCGCGCAGCGTCGCCAGCAGGTCGAGGATCGCGGCCTGCACCGAGAGGTCGAGCGCGGAGACCGGCTCGTCGGCGACGAGCACGGTCGGGTCCAGCGCGAGCGCGCGGGCGATCACGACCCGCTGGCGCTGGCCGCCGCTGAGCTGGCGCGGCTTGCGCGTGGCGAAGGACTGCGGGAGCCGGACGGCGTCCAGCAGTTCCGCGACCTTCTCTCGCTTGACGGCGTTCTGCGCGTCCGTGCCGCTGAGCTCGATCGGCTCGGCGATGATCTGGAAGACCGTCTGGCGCGGGTCGAGCGCGGAGTACGGGTCCTGGAAGACGTACTGGGGCCGCTCGCCGGACACCTCCAGCTGACCCGTGTGGTGGCGGTCGAGGCCGACGATGATCCGGGCGAGCGTCGTCTTGCCCGAGCCGGACTCGCCGACGATGCCGAGCGACTGGCCCGCGTGCAGCGTGAGGTCCACGGCATCGACGGCGCGCAGCGGCCCGAAGTCGCGCGTGACGCCGCGCACCGCGATCAGCGGCGCGCCGACCTCCCGCACGGGTGCGGTCGCGTCGAGCCGCGGCACCGCGTCGAGCAGCGCCTGCGTGTACGGGTGCGACGGCGCACGCAGGACCTCTTCGGTGCGCCCGGCTTCCACGACCCGGCCCTCGTTGAGCACCAGCACCTCGTCGGAGCGGTCGGCGATCACGCCGATGTCGTGCGAGACGAGCAGGACGCCGAGGTTCAGGTCGCGGCGCAGGTCGTCGATCAGGTCGAGCACCTGCTTCTGCACGCTCACGTCGAGCGCCGTGGTGGCCTCGTCGGCGATCAGGATCTTGGGCGAGCGCGCGATCGCGATGGCGATCACGATCCGCTGGTTCAGGCCGCCGGAGAGCTCGTGCGGGAACGCGTTCAGGCGCTCGGCGGCGCGCGGGACGCCGACGCGCTGCAGCAGCTCGACGGCGCGCGCGTCCGTGCGCTGCTCGCGCGGGAGCGCCTCGCGGAGCTGGCGGCGGATCGTGAGCCGCGGGTTCAGCGACACGGTCGGGTTCTGGAAGACGACGCCGAACGCGTCGCGCAGCCGTTCCCGCCGGCCGGCCGTCTCGAATCCGGCGACGTGGATGTCGCCGGCGGTCGTCTCGACCCCCGCCGGCAGCAGGCCGGCGACGGCCATCGCCGTCAACGTCTTGCCCGAGCCCGACTCCCCCACGACGCCCAGGCTGCGGCCCGCGGCGAGGCTGAAGTCGATCCCGTGCACGAGCGGCGTGCCCGTCTTGGTGGCGACCCGCAGGCCTTCGACGGTCAGCGCGGTCATCGCTGAACCAGGGAGAAGTGGTCGGCCAGCCGGTCGCCCAGCACCTGCAGGCTCACGACGGTGAGCACGATGAACGCGCCCGGGACCAGCGAGATCCACCATGCCCCGGCGAGCTGCGCCTGCCCGGACGCGACCATCTGCCCCCAGTCGGGCTGCGGCGGTTGGACGCCGAGCCCGAGGTACCCGAGGCTGGACTCGAGGATCAGGACCGACGAGAAGTTCAGCGTGAACGCGACGATCAGCAGTGGCAGGGACGCGGGCAGCACGTGCCGGCGCAGCAGGTCCCAGGTGTTCGCGCCGCTGAGCCGCGCCGCCTCGATGTACGGCAGCGCGACGACCGACGCGGCGTGCACGCGCAGGATCCGGAACGTGAGCACCCAGGCGCCGACCGTGAGCACGGCGACCAACGGCACGAACCCGTTGCCGACGAAGCCGAGGACGACGAGCGCGAGCAGGATCGACGGGATCGCGAGCTGGACGTCGGCGATCCGGCCGAGCACGCCGTCCCAGGCCCGCCCGCCGAGCGCGGCGAGCAGCGCGAGCGCGACGCCGATCAGCGTGGCGAGGACGGCGGCGACGCCGCTCACGCCCAGCGCCGGGCGCCCGCCGTAAATCACGCGGGTGAGCACGTCACGGCCCAACTCGTCCGTGCCGAGCGGATGCCCGCCGATCCAGGTGGGGGCCGCGAAGCGGTTGACGACATCCTGCGCGTCGTAGCCCCCGGGGGCGACCACGGGCGCGAGAATGACGGCGCCGACGATGAGCACGAGGTAGACAGCGGCCAGGGCGGCGCCGACCGTGGTGCGGCGGCGCGTCGGTGCCGCCTCGAGCGCGATGGCGGTCATCGACGCCCTCCGCGCGGGTCCAGCAGCGCGCCGACGAGGTCCACGAGCAGGTTGATGAGCACGAAGCCCACCGCGATCAGCGACACCGTCGCGAGCACGAGCGGGTAGTCACGGGTGGCGAAGGCGGACGTGGCGAGCTGCCCGACGCCGGGCCAGCCGAAGACCGTCTCGGTCACCACCGCGCCGCCCAGCACCACGCCGGCCTGGACGCCGATCACGTTCACCACCGGCGCGAGCGAGTTCAGGACGACGTGGCGGAGCGTGACGTGCCGGCGCGAGAGGCCCTTGGACTCCGCGAGGCGCACGTGATCGGCCTCGAACGTCTCGACCAGCGTGGCGCGGAAGACCCGCGCAATCGGCGCGGCGAGCGCGAGCGCGATCACCGCCGCGGGCAGCACGAGGCTCGCGGCGCTTCCGTCCCACGCCATCGGCAGCACCGCCCAGGTGATGCTGAACAGCGCGATGAAGATGACGCCGAGGAAGAAGCTCGGCACGGCCTCGAACGCGGTCAGGATGCTCACCGGGATCCGGCGCAGGCGGCGCGAGCGGCCGGCCGCGGCGTAGTAGCCGGCGGAGAGCCCGGCGATCGCGCCCGCCAGCAGGCCTGTCAGCCCGAGCAGGAGCGTGTTGGGCAGACGCTCGAACACGATCCCGACGGGCGAGACGCCGTAGCGGATCGATTCCGGGAAGTCGCCCGTGATCGACTGGCCGAGGAAGATCAGGTACTGACGCCAGAGCGGCTCATCGAGGCCGAGGTGGGCACTGACGCGGGCCTGGTCCGCGGCGGTGGAGTCCGGTCCGAGCAGCGTCACGGACGGGTCGCCGGTGACGTGCAGCGCGAAGAAGACGATCGTGAACACCGCCCATACGGCGAGCAGCGCGTTGAGCAGCCGGCCGAGGACGTAGCGCCGGCTCAGCGGCCAGCGCACGCGATGGCGCGGGACGGCCGACCTGGTGACGGGCTCGCTCGCGGCGCCGGCGATCACGGTGCTCATACGCCGGCTTCCGCGAAGTGGCCGAGGTGCTCGGCCTGCAACGTGCCTCGGCTGCCGGTCGCCTCGCGGTGCGCGAGCTCCTGCTTGACGAGTGGGATGACGGAGCGGGCGTAGTCGACGGCGTCGTTGAGCGTGTCGTAGCCGCGGATCGAGACGAGGTCGGCGCCGAGGTCGACGTAGTCGAGGATCGCCGCGGCCACCGTCTCGGGCGTCCCGACGAGCGCGGTCGACGCGCCCGCGCCGTTGGTGGCGGCGGCGGTGCGGGTCCAGAGGGCGCGGTCGTAGCGCTCGGAGGCGGCCGCGAACGCGAGCGCACGCTGGGCGCCGACGTTCTGCGGCGCCTCCCCCTTGTTCAGGTAACGCTTGTGGAACGTGCCGGCCTGGAACGTGCGCCCGATCCGCTCGACGTAGTCCTGCGCCTTGGCCCAGGCGAGCTCCTCGGTCTCGGCGATGATCGGCCGGAACGTGACCCAGATCCGCGGGCGGTCGGTCCGGCCCGCGGATGCCGCGATGGCGTGGACGCGGTCGATCTGGGCGCGGATGTCCGCCAGCGGCTCGCCCCAGAAGGAGAAGACGTCGGCCTTGGCGCCGCCGATCGCGAAGGCCGCGTCCGAGGAGCCGCCGATCGAGATCGGGATCGTCTCGCCGTAGGGCGGCAGGCCGGGCCCGAAGCCGTCGAACTTGAAGAACTCGCCGGCGTGGCTGAAGGCCTCCGGCTCGTGCCAGGCGCGGCGCAGCAGGTCGATGTACTCCGAGGTGCGCGCGTAGCGGCGGTCCTTGGGCTCGTAGTCGCCCTGGGCGGCCTGCTCGGCGTCGCTGCCGCCGGAGATGAGGTGCACGACCGCGCGGCCTTCGGTGAGCTGGTCGAGCGTCGCGAGCTTCTGCGCGGCGACGAGCGGGAACGTCGTGTTGGGCCGCAGCGCGACGATCGGCCGCAGCCGGTCGGTGAGCTGGCCGACGGCGGAGGCCACGACGAACGAGTCCGCGCCCTGCGAGCCGTACGGCAGCAACGTGTAGTCGTATCCGCCCTCCTCGAGCGAGCGGACGTAGCGGCGGAAATAGCCGAGGTCGATCGCCCGCGACGGCACCGGGTTCAGCTCCGTCGACGGGTTCAGGTGCGACAGCGAGATGAACTCGACGCGGCGGGCCGCGGTCTCCGGAAGGGTTTCGTCGAACACGATTTCGAGCATACAGACTAAAGTTGATCGGAATTATCAGGATTACGAATCGACACTGATTTCAGATCGCGCGGCCGGGGTTCAGGACGCCGCGCGGATCGAGCGCGCGCTTGATGTCCGTGTGGACCGCGTGCGTGTCCTCGCCGAGCTCGCGCAGGAGCCAGTCGCGCTTGAGCGCGCCGACGCCGTGCTCGCCGGTGACGGTGCCGCCGAGCTCCAATGCGAGCGCGAAGATGCGGTCGGCGGCCTCGATCGCCTCGGGCGGCGGCCCGGGCCGCTGGAAGCCGAGGATCGGGTGCAGGTTGCCGTCGCCTGCGTGGGCGAACGTGTAGACGTCGGCGCCGGTGTCGGCGCGGATCTCGCGGACGCGGGCGAACGCCTCGCCGAGCTTGGACCGCGGGACGCAGATGTCCTCGATCAGGGCCGAGCCGAAGTGCTCGATCGACGGCAGCGCAAGCCGGCGCGCGGCGAGCCACTCGTCCGGGTCGCCGCCGAGCGGGCGCAGGAACTCACGCGCGGCGGCGTGCTCGTTCTCGCTCTCGAACTGCGCGATCACGAGCGCGTCGCCGTGCTCGCGCAGCGCGGTGCCCTGTGCGCGGTCGACGACGTCGAGCGTGGCCTCGTCGAGCAGCTCCAGCATGCTGGGCTGCAGGCGACGGGCGGCGAGCGCGGTGCACGCCTCGGCGGCGCTGCGCGGAGAGTCGAACGCGGCCGCGAGCGTCGTGAGCGTGGTCGGCACGGGCCGCAGCCGGACGGTCGCGCCCACGATCAGGCCCAGCGTGCCCTCCGAGCCGACGAACAGTGACGTGAGGTCGTAGCCCGCGACGCCCTTGGCCGTGCGCCGACCGGTGCTGATGCGGCGACCGTCGGCCAGCACGACGTCGAGCCCGAGCACGGACTCGCGCGTGACGCCGTACTTGACGCAGCGCACGCCGCCCGCGTTGGTGGCGATGTTCCCGCCGACGGTGGAGATGGCCGCGCTCGCGGGGTCAGGGGCGAAGAACAGACCGTGCTCGCGGGCGGCCGCGTCGAGGTGGGCGGTGATCACGCCGGGCTCGACCACGGCGAGCTCGTCCACCGGGTCGAGCTCGAGGATGCGGTTCAGGCCGCTGAGGTCGATCACGACGGCGCCGTCGGCGATCGCGCCGCCGGCGATCGCGCCGCCGGCGAGGCCGGTGCCGGCGCCGCGCGCGACGAGCGGCACGCGGTGCTCGTGCGCCCACGCGGCGGTGGCCTGGACCTCACCGACGCTGGCGGCCAGGACCACCGCCCGCGGCTCCGCCCCGAGCACGCCGGAACGATCCGTCCGGCGCGACTCGAGGACGCTGGTGTCGGTCGTCGCCGACGGAACCGTGCGCAGGAGTGCGGTGAGGCTCACACCACGATGTCCGCGCCGTGGCGCAGGCGCTCGAGGAACAGCACGATCGTCGCGGCGACCGTGCGGTGGGTGACGTCGTTGAGGATGTCGTGACGGCCGCCGGCGATGGTCACCGTCTCCGCGCCGGGAAGCTGCGGCGGTGGACTCACCGGGTCCGCGGCTCCGTGAATGACGAGCGTCGGCACCGCCGGAGGCCGGACGTCGCGCAGCGCCTCGGGGACCTCGTCGGCGAGGTGTCCGAGCGCGGAGGTCTCGGCCAGCCGGGCACGATGGGCCGGGCAGGCCGTGCGGGCTTCGAGCTCATCGCCGGTGAGCGCGGCGACCGTGAGGCCGGCGAGCACGAGCGCGTCCGCGTCTAGCGCGTGCGCCAGTTGCGCGGCGAACGCAGCGCCCGCGTCGCTGCCCACCAACACGTGCGGTGCGACGGCGCCGTCGAGCTGGGCCTCGACCTCGGCGCGCGTGGCGACCAGGTCGTCCAGGCGCGTCTCGATGACCCGGACGCGGTAGGCGTCGTTCGCGAGCCGGCGGCCGAAGCGCTCGTACACCGCGGGTGATTCACCGCGGCCGGTGAGGACGATCAGCGTGCCGCGCGGGTTGATCCCGGTCGGCTCATCCCAGGACAGGACACGGCTCGGCAGAGTGGTGGAAGTCACCTCGCCGATTGTTCGCGCGCGCCCGCCGAACGTCCAAGACGAATACCCGATCGGATTTCATGGCATTATCTGATCGATGGCCACCTCCCTGGACCTCGACCACCTGCGGACCCTGGTCGCCATCGCCGAGTGCGGCGGCTTCAGCAAGGCGGCCGCCGCGCTGCACATCAGCCAGCCCGCGCTCAGCCAGCACGTGCGGCTGCTGGAGCGTGGACTCGGGCGCAAGCTGTTCGAGAAGGACGGCCGCGGCATGAAGTTCACGGCCGAGGGCGATCGCGTGCTGGCCGAGGCCCGCCAGATCCTCGCCGTGCACGACCAGGCGCTCGCGCGGCTGGACGTCCGCGCCGAGCAGACGCTCGTGGTCGGCTCCACCGAGCACGCGGCCGAGCAGGTGCTGCCGGCGATGATCCGGGCGCTCAGCGAGGCGTTCCCGCACGTGACGACGCGGTTCGAGATCGGCCGCTCGACGCAACTCACGGAGTCCGTGGCCAAGGGCGTCGTGGACTTCGCGATCATCCTCGCCTCCCGTGGCGACGAGGGCGGGCGGGAGATCGGCCGGCTGCCGCTGGTCTGGTACTCCACGCCGGACGCCGGGACGGACTCGCTCGTGGCGTTCGAGGAGCCGTGCGCGCTGCGTGAGCGCGCGCTCACGGCGCTGGCCGCCGAGGGGCGCCGCGTCAGCGTGCGCGGGCAGTCGACGACGCTCGAGGGCGTGCTCGCCGGCGCTCGGGCGGGGCTCGGCGTGGCGCTGTTGCCCAGCATCGGCGGCGATCCGGGCGGGCTCGTCGCCCGCGACGACCTCCCCCACGTCGGCTCGGCCGGGCTGAACCTGCTGGCGCGGCGCGGACTGGACCCGCGGGTGGAGCTTGCCGCGCTCGATGCCGCCGAGGCGTTCTTCCGTCAGGCTGTCGCAGCATGAGCGTGTTGATCAGCGTTGAGGAGTTGCGCGAGCTGCCCGAGGTGGTCCTGCTCGACGTGCGGTGGCTGCTGGGCGGTCCTCCGGGTCGCCAGGAGTACCGGACGGGCCACATCCCCGGCGCCGTGTTCGTCGACCTCGAGACCGAGCTCGCCGCGCACGGCGAGCCCACCGACGGCCGGCACCCACTGCCGTCCTTGGATGCGCTGCAGGTGTCCGCCCGGCGCTGGGGCGTGCGCAAGGACGTGCCGGTCGTCGCGTACGACGGGAACGGCAACCTCGCCGCGGCGCGCGCGTGGTGGCTGCTGCGCTGGGCGGGTGTGCCTGACGTGCGGCTGCTCGACGGCGCGCTCGCGGCGTGGGTCACGACCGGCGGGGAGCTCGACGTCGACGACGTCGTCCCGGTGCCGAGCGACATCGTGCTCACCGGCGGCGCGTTGCCGACGCTGGATCTCGACACGGTCCAGGCCTTCGGGGGCGTGCTGCTCGATGCTCGCGCGGGTGAGCGCTACCGCGGCGAGACCGAGCCGATCGACCCCAAGGCGGGCCACATCCCGGGCGCCCGCAGCGCCCCGACGACCGACAACCTCGGCGCCGACGGCCGTTTCCTGGATCCGGACACGCTGCGCGAGCGGTTCTCCTCCCTGGGTGTCGGTGACGGTCCGACCGGCGTCTACTGCGGCTCCGGCGTGACCGCGGCCCACGAGATCGCCGCGCTCGCCATCGCCGGCTACGACGCCGCGTTGTACGCGGGCTCGTGGTCGCAGTGGAGCAACCACGAGCACCTCCCGGTGGCCACCGGAACCGACTGACGCACCGGCGCTTGGATCGCGCCGCCAAGTGGTATGACTCCCGCAGACCGTGGCTCGGGAGGCCGCGGGAGAGGAGAGACGCATGTCCGCACGTCGCTCGGGGCTCGCGGTGCTGCTCGCAGCGCTGGCCGTCGGTGCTCCACCGGCCGTCGCCCACGACCATGACCTCGACGCGCACCCCAGCCTGCGCACCGCGGTCACGGACCAGAACTTCTACTTCGTCATGGCCGACCGGTTCGCGAACGGGTCGGCCGCGAACGACCACGGCGGGTTGCCGCCCGGGAAAGGCGCCGGCCAGTCCGGCTTCGACCCGACCGGCAAGGGCTGGTACCACGGCGGCGACCTGCAGGGCCTGATCGGCAAGCTCGACTACGTCAAGGGCATGGGCACGACCGCGATCTGGCTCACGCCGTCCTTCAAGAACAAGGCCGTCCAGCCCGAGGACAACTCGGCCGGCTACCACGGCTACTGGATCACCGACTTCACGCAGATCGACCCGCACCTCGGGTCCAACGCGGACCTGCGCGCGCTCGTCGACGCCGCGCACCGCCGCGGCATCAAGGTCTACTTCGACATCATCACCAACCACACCGCGGACGTCATCAAGTACCGCGAGGGCGCGCGGATGCCGTACCGCTCGAAGGACCAGACGCCGTACAAGACCGCGGCCGGCACGGTCTTCGACGACCGCGACTACGCGGGCACGAACGCCTTCCCGCCGCTGTCGGTGACGACGAGCTTCCCCTACCAGCCGTTCGTGCCGGACGCCGAGCGCACCGTGAAGGTCCCAGCGTGGCTGAACGACGTGACGCTCTACCACAACCGCGGCGATACGACGTTCACCGGCGAGGACTCGCTGTACGGCGACTTCTTCGGCCTCGACGACCTCTTCACCGAGCACCCGCGCGTGGTGAACGGGATGGTCGACATCTACAAGGGCTGGATTCGCGACTTCCGGATCGACGGCTTCCGGATGGACACGATGAAGCACGTCAACGACGAGTTCTGGGAGGTCTTCGCGCCGTCGATCGAGCGCTACGCGCGCTCCCAGGGCATCCGCGACTTCTACATGTTCGGCGAGGTGGCCGAGGACAACAGCCGGCCGATCCTGTCGCACTTCACAACCCACGATCAGGTGCAGGGCGTGCTGGACTTCGCGTTCCAGACGGCGGCGATGCGGTTCGCCGCCAACTCGATGCAGACGCACAACCTGCGCGACCTGTTCGTCGACGACGACTGGTTCACCGACGGCGACTCGAACGTCTACAACCTGCCGACGTTCCTCGGCAACCACGATCGCGGGCGCGTCGGGATGTTCGTGCGCGACGCGAACCCGGGCGCGAGCGAGGCCGAGCTGCTCCAGCGCGACCGGCTCGCGCACGCGCTCATGTACTTCTCGCGCGGGAACCCGGTCATCTACTACGGCGACGAGCAGGGCTTCACCGGCGCGGGCGGCGACCAGGACTCGCGACAGAACATGTTCCCGTCGCTCTCCCCGCAGTACAACAACCTCTCAGACCCGATCACGGGTGACGACGGCGCCGGCAAGAACGACAACCTCGGCTCGGACGAGACGCCGATGGACGACAGCTTCGACCCCGGCCATCCGCTCTACCGCGAGCTCGCGCGGCTGAGCGACGTCACGCGCCGGTACCCCGCGCTCCGCAACGGCGCGCAGCAGCACCGCTTCTCCTCGGCCACGGCCGGTGTCTACGCGTTCTCGCGCTTCGACGACCGCGAGTACGTCGTGGCGCTCAACAACGCCGAGGTGCCCGCGACCGCCGCGGTCCCGACGTTCATGGAGCGCGGCGACTTCGAGCGCGTCTATGGCGATGGACCTTCCCGGCTGCGCAGTGATCGCGGGAAGCGACTGACCGTGACGGTCGCGCCGCTATCGGCCGTCGTCTATCGCGCCAAGGACCGGATCGAGCGCAGCCGCAAGGCGCCGCCGATCTCGCTCACCACCCCGGCATCCGGGTACGACCGGCTTGAGGTCCGCGCCGACGTCGCCGGTGATTCGAACTACGCGGTGACGTTCTTCGCCCGCACCGGCGGCCGGTGGCAGGACATCGGCACCGACGACAACGCGCCCTACCGCGTCTTCCACGACGTCGCCGACCTCACCCCGGGCACGCGTGTCGAGTACCGCGCCGTGGTGCTCGACAACGCTCGCCACGAGCGGGAGAGCCAGACGGCGCGGAGCACGGTCGCCCCGCCCGCCATCACGCTCGAGGCGCCGACCGAGGGCCAGCGCGTGCGCGGCAGCGTCGAGGTGCGCGCGACCACGGTGCCGGAGCAGTCGTACTACGTCGTCGCGTTCGAGCGGTCCGTCAACGGTGGCCCGTTCACGCGCGTCGGCAGCGACGACTCCTCCCCCGTCTACACCGTGTTCGACGACACGTCGAGCCTGCCCGACGGCGCGCGCGTGACCTACCGCGCCGTGCTCACCTACGCGCCCGGCCGCACCGTCACGAGCGCGACCCGCACGGCGACGATCGTGCAGGCGCGCGTGGAGACGGCGACGATCCACTACAAGGGCGACGCGGTGAAGTGGGGCCTGCACCTGTTCGGCGACGGCCTCGCACCGGGCGAGGCGACGGCCGAGTGGACGAACCCCACCCCGTTCAATGAAACCGACGCCTACGGGTCGCTGCGCCGGATCCGGCTCGCGGACGACACCAAGCGCATCGGCTTCATCGTCCACGGCCGCCCGCCGACCGACCCCAACCTCAAGGACACGCCCAACGACCGCTTCTTCACCCCGCTCGCCACGCCCGAGATCTGGCTGCGCGAGGGCGACGCGACGATCTACAGCTGCGCCGCCGCCGACGCGAGTTGCGTCGTGTCCGGCTAGAAGGTCGGCAGACCGAGCGCGGCACGGAACGCGTTCTTGTTGGCGACGCCGTCCCGGGGCGGGAGTGCCCGGGGCGGCTCGTCCGTGTGCACCCGCACCAGGGCGAACGTCGTCGCGCGGCGCGCCCGGATGCGCTCGCCCAGCGCCTCAGGGCCGGGATCACGCAGCGTCTCGGCGATCCCGCACCCGCCGGCGACCGTCACGAGATCCGTCCCGAGCGCCGTGTGCGAGCGTTGCCGGCCGGTCTCGCCGTAGAGGCCGTTGTCGAGCACGACGATCGTGAGGTTCGGCGGCTGCTGCGCGCCGACGGTCGCCAGCGCGCCGAGCCCCATCAGCTGCTCGCCGTCGCCGGTGACGGTGACCACCGAGCGGTCCGGCTGCGCCAACGCGAGGCCGAGCGAGAGCGGCACGGCCCCGCCCATCGCACCCCACAGGTAGAAGTTCTCCGGACGGTCCCCCGCGGCGAACACGTCCCAGGTCGGGGAGCCGAGGCCGGTGACGACCAGCGCCTCGGGGACCAGCGCCAGCAGCGCCGCCACGTAGTCGCGTCGAGTCACCATTGCTTGCGTCCGATCAGCCGCTGCCCGAGCAGCACCGCGACCCGCTGGTTGGCGACGAACGCCGAGTGCACCGCCGCCTCGACGGCCTCCTCGACCTCATCGGGCGCGTCGGCGCGCAGCACGTGGATACCCATCAGCTCCAGCGCACCCGGCGTCGCCCGGCCCATAGGGATCTGCCACGGGTTGAACTCCGCGTACTCCCCGCGCATGGTCACGAGCGTGAGGAACGGGAACTGGCACGCCGTCAGCAACGAGAACAGGTTCACGCAGTTGCCGACCCCGCTGCTCTGCATCAACAGCGCCGCCCGCTGTCCGCCGAGCCACGCGCCGCTGACCACCCCGACGCCCTCCTCCTCGGTGGTGAGCACCACGTCGCGGATCTCCGGATCCCGCTGCGCGGCCTCGATCGCGAACGCGTGACCGGCGTCCGGCACGTACGCGATCTGCTTGATGTCACCCGCTTTGAGCACCCGGAACAGGGACTCCTGCCATGTAGTCACGCTCATCTCCTGCATCATCGCGGGTGTGCACCCGCTGGCCGCCATCACCGTCGTCTCGCTCGAACAAGCGGTCGCCGCGCCGCTCGCCACGCGCCACCTGGCCGACCTGGGGGCGCGGGTGATCAAGGTGGAGCGCCCCGGCGGCGGGGACTTCGCCCGCTCCTACGGGCACAGCGTGCACGGGCAGTCGAGCTACTTCGTGTGGCTCAACCGCGGCAAGGAGAGCCTCGAGCTCGACCTGAAGGCGCCGGATGACCGGGCACTGCTCGACCGGCTCCTCGCAGCGGCCGACGTGGTCGTGCAGAACCTGGTGCCCGGGGCGGCCGAACGGCTGGGACTCGACGCAGCGACGCTCCGAGCCGCTCGCCCCGAGCTCATCCACTGCTCGATCTCGGGCTACTCCGGCAGCGACAAGAAGGCGTACGACCTGCTGATCCAGGCCGAAGCGGGCGTGCTCGCGGTGACTGGGACGCCGGAGCAGCCGGTGAAGGCCGGGATCTCGGTGGCCGACATCGCCACCGGCGTCTACGCCTACAGCGGCATTCTCGCCGCGCTGTACGAGCGCGAGCGGACCGGGACGGGCGCGACGCTCTCCGTCTCGCTCCTGGATGCGCTCGGGGAGTGGATGACGCAGCCGGTCTACGAGGCGGTGTACGGCGGAGCCGAGCCGCGCCGGTCCGGCGCCCGCCACGCGACGATCGCGCCCTACGGCCCGTACGCGACGCGGGACGGCACGGTCTACCTCGGCGTGCAGAACGACCGCGAGTGGGCGGTGCTGTGCCGCGACGTGCTGGCGCGGCCCGAGCTGGTCGAGCGGTATCCGCACAACCCCGACCGCATCACCCACGACGACGAGCTGACGGCGATCATCGAGCAGGCGTTCGCCGATCGGGACGTCGAAGAGGTGCTCGCCGCGCTCGAGCAGGCCGGGATCGCGTGCGCGCGGCTGCGCACGCCCGGTGAGGTGTTCGAGCACCCGCACCTGCAGTGGCACCCGGTGGACACGCCGGGCGGGCCGGTCAGCGCGCTCGCGCCGCCGGTCCGGGTGAGCGGGCGCGAGCCGCTGCTGCGCGCCGTCCCGCGCCTCGGGGAGCACAATGACGCCATCCGGGAGGAGTTCGCGTGAGCGAGGTGACCGAGCTGATCCAACGCGGGCCGGCGGAGGCGCTGGCCGGGCTGCTCGGCGTGCCGATGCCCGAGGACGAGCTGCCGCTGTTCTGGCACTGGGTCTACCTGCTCGACCGCCCAGACCAGAGCGAGCTGGGCCGCGACGGGCACGTCGCCGCGGGGGTCGAGCCCGGGCGCCGGCGGATGTTCGCGGGCGGCGCGATCCGCGCGCTCGCGCCGCTGCGCTTCGACGTGCCCGCGACGCGCCGCACGCAGGTGCTCGACACCACCGAGAAGCAGGGCCGCAGCGGACGGCTCGTGTTCACCACGATCGGCCAGCAGGTGTTCCAGCGCGACGAGCTCGTCGTCGACGAACGCCAGACGATCGTCTATCGCGACCTGCCGGCCGCGCCGGCCCCGGACGAGCCGTTCGAGCCCCGCCCGGTCGCCGAGGACGAGTGGTCGATCGAGATCACGCCGCCCCTGCTCTTCCGCTTCTCCGCGCTGACCTACAACGGCCACCGCATCCACTACGACCGCGACTACGCGCGCGAGGTCGAGGGCTATCCCGGCCTCGTCACCCACGGCCCGCTGCAGGCGCTCGCGATGGCTGAGGCCGCTCGTGCGCGCGGTTTGGGCACGGCGTGCGAGTACCGGCTCGTCGCCCCGCTCTTCGAGCACCAGGGGCTTGTCGTCCGCTTCGACGGCCAGCAGGCCTCGGTCCACGATCTCAGCGGGCGGCAGACCGCGGAGGCCACGATCTCATGACCCACGAGCAACCCTTCCCCGAGCTCCGCGCGCAGGTGCGCGAGCTGTGCGCCGAGTTCCCGGACGAGTACTGGCGCGCGCGCGACCAGGCCCGCGAGTACCCGCAGGCGTTCGTCGACGCGCTCACCCGCTCCAAGCTGCTCGCCGCGCTCATCCCGGCCGCGTACGGCGGCCTCGGGCTCAGCCTCACCGAGGCCAGCGTGATCATGGAGGAGATCAACCGCTCCGGCGGGCACTCCGCCGCGTGCCACGCCCAGATGTACACGATGGGCGCCGTGCTGCGGCACGGCTCCGAGGCGCAGAAGCAGGCGTACCTCCCAGCGATCGCGAGCGGCGGCCTGCGCCTGCAGGCGTTCTCGATCACCGAGACGCAGGCCGGCTCGGACACCAAGCGCATCCAGACGACCGCGCGCCGTGAAGGCGACGAGTACGTCATCGACGGCCACAAGAACTGGACGAGCCGGATCGAGCAGTCCGACCTGTTGCTCCTGCTCGCGCGCACGAGCGAGGACGGCCTGAGCCTGTTCCTGATCGACCTGCGTGGCGTCCCGGCCGAGGCGCTCGAGGTCACACCGGTGCGCACGATGTTCAACTACGCCACCAACCAGGTGCGCTACCGGGATCTCCGCGTCCCCGCGAGCAGCCTGATCGGCGAGGAGGGCCAGGGCTTCCGGTACGTGATCGACGGCTGGAACGCCGAGCGGATCCTGCTCGCGGCGGAGGCCATCGGCGACGGCTACTGGTTCACCGAGCGCGCCACCGCCTACGCCAACGCCCGCGAGGTCTTCGGCCGCCCGATCGGAGCCAACCAGGGCGTCCAGTTCCCGATCGCCCACGCCTACATGCAGGTGCGGGCCGCCGACATGATGCGCTACGAAGCGGCACGCTTGTTCGACGCCCACGAGCCGTGCGGCGCGGAGGCGAACATGGCCAAGCTGCTGTCCTCCGAAGCGAGTTGGGCCGCCGCGAACGCCTGCCTGGACACCCACGGCGGCAACGGCTTCGTCGCCGACCACGACGTCGAGCGCAAGTTCCGCGAGACCCGCCTGTACAAGGTCGCGCCGGTGAACAACAACCTCGTGACGAGCTTCGTCGCCACCAAGGTCCTCGGCCTTCCGCGCTCGTACTGAAACTGGTTGTCACGGACCGGGTGGCTGTCCGGTCAGAGGGATGTACCCCAAGCGAAAGGGCTCTCTCATGAAGATCGTCGTCATCGGCGGCACCGGGCTGATCGGCTCCAAGGTCGTCACCAAGCTCAACGAGCACGGCCACGAGGCCGTCGCCGCCTCCCCCGACACGGGCGTGAACTCGATCACCGGCGAGGGGCTGGCCGAGGTCATGACCCGCGCGAACGTGCTGATCGACGTGTCCAACGCGCCGGCCTGGGAGGACTCGGCCGTGATGGACTTCTTCACCACCGCGACGACGAACCTGCTTGCGGAGGCCGAGCGGGCCGGCGTCGGCCACTACGTGGCGTTGTCGGTCGTCGGCACCCAGAAGCTCGGCGAGAGCGGCTACTTCCGCGCGAAGATCGCGCAGGAGCAGCTCATCGTCGACTCGGGCCTCCCCTACACGATCGTCCACGCGACGCAGTTCTTCGAGTTCCTCAAGCAGATCGCGCAGGCCGCGACGCAGGGCGACGAGGTCCGTCTCCCGCCGGCGCAGATCCAGCCGATCGCCGCCGAGGACGTCGCGATCGCCGTCGGCCGCACGGCCGCCGGCGAGCCCCACAACGGCATCGTCGAGGTCGCCGGGCCCGAGCAGTACCGGCTCGACGAGCTCATCCGCGGCATCCTGGCCAAGCGCAACGATCCGCGAACCGTCGTCACCGACGATCAGGCGCAGTACTTCGGCATCACGCCGACCGGCGGCGACCTCGTCCCCGAGTTCCCGGACCCGATGCTCGGCGCGACGCACCTGAAGGACTGGGTCGCGCAGCAGCTCGCGGCGGCCTAGCGTCATGACGCTGGTCCGCGCGATCATCGTCAGCCCCGAAGAGGCGGCCGACGGCAACGCCGAGTTCTGGTGCGGCCCCGAGCAGCTGGCCGTGACCGTGTTCCACGAGGGCCGGATCCACCTGCGCGTCGACCCGCGCCGGGACGGCGAGCCGTGGCTGATCGACGCCGACAGCCTGCACAGCGCGCTCGAGGACGCCAAGCAGCGGATCGCGATCTACTGATGCTCGCCACCGTCTCCACGCCGCGCTGCCTGCTCGGCGTCGCCG
Source organism: Solirubrobacter taibaiensis (assembly GCA_027587225.1). Lineage (GTDB taxonomy): Bacteria > Actinomycetota > Thermoleophilia > Solirubrobacterales > Solirubrobacteraceae > Solirubrobacter > Solirubrobacter taibaiensis. The sequence goes on along the minus strand of JAPDDQ010000022.1, from coordinate 66,639 downwards.
ATCTCTCACCGAGCGAGTTCGAGGCGCTGCTCGACCTGGCGGCGGTGATGAAGCGCCACCCGCTGGCGTGGCGCAGCGCGCTGGCGGGCCGGGCCGTCGCGTGTGTGTTCGAGCACTCCGCGCTGCGGAGCCAGGTGTCGCTGGAGGTCGCCGTGCACCGGCTCGGCGCCCTGCCCGTGGTGCTCCAGCCGCGCGGCGAGTCCACCGTGGACACCGCGCACGCGGTCTCCCCGTTCTGCGACGCGATCGCCGTGCGCACCGACCGTCACCGCGACCTGCTCGACCTGGTCGAACACGCCTCGGTGCCGGTGATCAACGCGCTCACGGACCGCGAGCATCCGTGCCGGGCGCTCGCCGACTGCCTCGCGCTGCGCGAGCGCTTCGGCGGGCTGTCCGGGCTGGAGATCGCCTACGTCGGCGGTCGCGAGCCCGCGATGCACTCGCTGATCGAGGCCGCGCTGCTGACGGGCATGACGGTGCGGATCGCGTCGCCGACCGCGCTCCTACCCGATCCGGCGCTGCTCGCCCGGGCGGGCAGCGCGGTCCGCGTCTGCGACAGCGCCGACGAGGCGACCGAGCGCGCGGACGCCGTCTTCGCGACCGGCACGCCCCGCCCGGCCGACGCAGCGGCCGATCTGCTGCCGGTCGAGCAGGCCGTGCTGCGCGCGATCGTGACCGGGGAATGGGAGGTCTGATCGCCGGGGCGTGATAATGCCGCCAACGTGCCAACTCTCCTAGGTCGCCAGCACGAGATAGTGACGCTGGACCGGCTGATCGCGGGCGTGCGGGCCGGCGAGAGCCGCGTGCTCGTGCTACGCGGCGAAGCCGGGGTCGGCAAGACCGCGTTGCTCGAGCACCTGGCGGCGTCGGCCACCGGCTGCCGCGTCGCCCGCGCGGCCGGCACCGAATCCGAGATGGAGCTCCCGTTCGCCGGCCTGCACGCCCTGTGCGCGCCGATGCTGGACCGGCTCCCGCACCTCCCCGGCCCGCAACGCGCTGCGCTGAGCACCGCGTTCGGGCTGGACGTCGGACCGCCGCCGGACCGGTTCATGGTCGGACTCGCGGTCCTGAGCCTGCTCGCCGAAGTCGCCGAGGAAGGACCGCTGATCTGCATCGTCGACGACGCGCAGTGGCTCGATCGGGTGTCGGCACAGACGGTCGCGTTCGTCGCCCGCCGCCTGTTGGCGGAGCGCGTCGGGCTGGTGCTCGCCGTCCGCAACGAGGGCGAGGACCACCCGCTCGGCGGTCTGTCGGAGCTGACGCTCGAGGGTGTCGGAGAGCTCGACGCGCAGCTGCTGCTCGACAGCGCGATCCCGGGTCCGATCGACGCGCGGGTGCGCGACCGGATCCTCGCCGAAGCTTCAGGGAACCCGCTCGCGTTGCTGGAGCTGCCGCGGGCGCTGCCGGCGACGGCCATCGCCGGTGGGTTCGGGCTGCCCGGATCGATCCCGTTGACCAGCCGGATCGAGCAGGGCTTCACCCGCCAGCTCGAGCCGTTGCCGGGCAACACGCGCCAGCTCCTGCTGCTCGCGGCGGCCGAGCCGGTCGGAGACGTGCTCCTGCTCCGGCGCGCCGCGGAGCTGCTCGGCATCTCCAGCGACGAGGCGGCGCCCGCCGAGGCGGCGGGGCTGATCGACATCGGCGCCCGCGTGCGCTTCCGGCACCCGCTCGTGCGCTCGGCCGCCTACCGCGCGGCGAGCGTGCCGGACCGGCGCGACGTGCACCGGGCGCTGGCCGAGGCCACGGACCCGCAGCTCGATCCCGACCGGCGCGCGTGGCACCGCGCGCACGCCGCCGCGCGGCCGGACGAGGCGGTGGCCGAGGAGCTGGAGCGGTCGGCCGGGCGTGCGCAGAACCGGGGCGGGATCGCGGCCGCGGCCGCCTTCCTGGAACGGGCGACCGCACTCACCCCCGACCCGGTGCGTCGCGGCGCGCGGGCGCTCGCCGCCGCGCAGGCCAAGTTCGAGTCGGCAGCCCCGGACGCCGCGCTCGACCTGCTGGAGCTGGCGGGACGCTCGCCGTTGGACGCGCTGCAACGTGCGCGGCTCGCCCGCATGCGCGGGGAGATCGCCTTCGCGGTGCGGCGGGGGAGCGACGCTCCGCCGTTGCTGCTCGATGTCGCCCGCCAGCTCGAGCCGCTCGACCCGGCGCTCGCGCGCGAGACGTACCTCGAAGCGCTCGGTGCGGCCATCTACGCCGGTCGCCTCTACGCCAACGGGGGTGTGCGGACGGCGGCCGAAGCCGCTCGGGCCGCGCCCGTGGTCGAGGCGCCGCGCTCGATCGACCTGGTGTTGGACGGCATGGCGTGCCGGTTCACCGAGGGCCCGATCGCGGGCGTGCCGCCGCTCCGGCGTGCGCTGCAAGCGTTCAGCGACGAGCCGCTGGACGATCACCGCGCCGTGATGCGCTGGCTGCTGCTGTGCCCGGTCGTGCAGTCGATGACCGTGTTCGAGTTGTGGGACGACGACGCCTTCCACCGGCTCGCCGAGCGCGCGGTCCGCCTGGCGCGGGAAGCGGGCGCGCTGACGATGCTCCCGGTGACGTTGACCTACCTGTCCGGGGTGCGCCTGTTCGAGGGCGAGTTCGCGGTCGCCTCGGCCCTGCTGCAGGAGGCGGACGCGATCACCGCCGCGACGGGCACCGTCGGCCTCGTGTACGGGCAGCTGCTGCTCGGCGCCTGGCGGGGGCACGAACCCCAGGCCGTGCACCTGATCAACCTGGGGCTGCAGAGCGCCAACGCACGTGGCGAAGGTCGCGTCCTCGCGCTCGCCGGGCACGCCACGGCCGTGCTCAACAACGCGCTGGAGCGCCACGACGCGGCTGTCGACGCCGCGCTGCGGGCGACCGAGGACGACGACCAGGGCTACGCCGCGCACGCGCTGGTCGAGCTGGTCGAGGCGGCCGTCCGCACCGGCCGGGAGGAGGTCGCCGCCGCGGCGCTCGCCCGGCTCGAGGAGCGCACCCGCGCCGCCGGTACGGACTGGGGCCTCGGCGTGCTGGCGCGCTCCCAGGCGCTGCTGGGCGGCGACGACGCGCGCTACCGCGAGGCGATCGAACGGCTTGCGCGAACCCGGATGCGCGTGGAGCTTGCCCGCGCGAAGCTCGTGTACGGCGAATGGCTGCTCACGGTGGGCAAGCAGGCCGCCGCCCGCGAGCATCTGCGCACGGCCCACGAGGCGTTCGTACGCTTCGGCGCCGAGGCCTTCGCCGAGCGCGCGCGAGGCGCGCTGCGCGCGGCCGGCGAGACGGTCCGCCGCTCCGCCGGCCCGGCGCCCGAGCCCTTGACGGCGCAGGAGGCGGAGATCGCGCGCCTTGCCGCCGACGGCGAGACGAACCCGGAGATCGGCGCGCGGCTCTTCATCAGCCCGCGCACCGTCGAATATCACCTGAGCAAGGTCTTCACCAAGCTCGGGATCGGGTCGCGCAAAGAACTGGGCGGCGCACTGGGGCCTGGGCACCCGGGCCGGCCCGACTAGGGAACACGCACGGGACCGCTCCGGACGAGATCGCGGCCGCGCGCGCGGAGACTCGCCGCATGCCCACGATCGACCTCCTCCGCCCCACCGACGTGTGCCCCACCTGGCCGCGCGCGCAGCACGCGTTCGAGCTCTACGCGCGCGAGGCGCCGCCTTCCCCGCACGTGCTGCGCACGACCGGGCTTTTGGCGCCGGACAGGGCGGAGCGCGTGACCGAGTGGTTCCTGGCGCCAGGTGTGGTGAGCTCGGAGGTCCGGCGCTCCTACCGCGCCCTCGGGCGGGAGAGCCTGCGACTGGCCGACGTGGCGCGGGGGTGCCTCGGTGTGCGGGTGGCGTTCATCGACCAGGAGGCCTACATGAGCGGTGCCGACCTATGCGCGGACCTGCGCGAGCACGGGACTCTGGTGCTCGTCCGGGAGGACCCGCACCCGTTGCTCTCGGCAAGCGCGTTCGACGCGTTGCGCGTGGTCCACGACGTCTTCGGCCACGCCGCCCTCGGGGTGGGGTTCGATCTGCAGTCCGAGTACGCGACGTGGCTGCAGTGCAGGACGCTGTTCTCCCCGGCCGCGCGGCCGGCCGCGTTCTGCGAGCTCGTGGGAGCCGTGACGGCGTACGTGTCTACGGGCGTGAAGCCGGGGCTGCGAGCGAAAGTGGCACCGGCCGAGTGGGTCGGATGAAACGAACACGCGCCGATCCGCGTGAAGTAACCACAACCGCTCCTCGCGATTTCCGGTGCCCGTAACTTGACTGAGAGCGGCACTCCAACCCGGCCGTGCCACGCGGAGCCCGGGACTCCGATGTTCGCGCCGCGGCGCTGGCTAGCCGCTCCCCCTCCCTCGGTGAGCCGTTCGCAACTACACCCCGAGGATCGACGCCAATCCGAACTGAACTCCAGGCGTCCACGAAGGATCAACCACCCGGAACGACGACGGATCCGCGTCGATCACCCCCACGACCACCTCGCCGACGATTCGCCCGCCGACCGGTCCGAGCTGGTTCCCACCCCCGAGTACCTCGGCCTCCTTGAGCACGTAGAACCACAGCGGCGTCTCCTCCCAGCCGAGCCCGATCGCGGCCGGCTCGAGCACCTCGACCCCGATCCGGCGCGCGACCGCTTCGCCCGACGGGAGCCCGACCGCGTGGCCGCGCTGCAGGTCCCGGGTGGCGAGCGAGGCATAGTCCGTCCCGGGCGCCGCGCCTGAGATCGCCCGCGGCAGCGTGATCAGCGACGCCGGGAGCCGCGCGTCGATGCGCTTCGCGCGTTGCGCGAACTGCAGCGCCCAGTCCACGCGACGCTCGGGCCGCACGGGCCCGAAGCCCATGAGATCGGGGAACACGGGGACCGGGCCGAACGACGCGTTCACCTGGTAGCGGTCGCGGATCTGGGCGTGGCCGTAGCGGTAGGCGGCGTCGGCGAACTCGAGCGGGATGTACGGGTCGTCGGGGTCGATGCGGTACAGCCGCGGGCCGTCCTCGAGCAGCTCGGCCGTCAGCTCCCCGCCGATCAGGCCGGGCAGGAACTCGCGCAGGATCACGTGCTGGAAGTGCCACGTGGTCTCGCGCCGCGCGGCCGCATACACCTCCGCCTCGGGAACGCGGTCGGCGCGCAACCGGTCCACGAACCGGTTGTGCAGCCCGATGAAGGCGACGGCCATCTGGCTCGTGAACAGGTTCGCGTCGTTGCGCGGGTCGCCGATCAGCGCGATCCCCTCCTGGTTGCGCGGCACGTCGATGCCCGACGGCGCGAGCAGCAGCTTGGCCGGATCGTCGGCGGCGTACAGGTACGGCTCGCCGACCGGCCCGTTGCCGTACAGCGCTTCGAGGTTCGCCCGCGGGGCGCGGAAGTTGTGGATCCGGGCGGTATCGGCGCGGTCGACCAGCGGTGAGCGGTCGGCGGTGATGTCGTGCGCGAGGAACTGGCCGAAGAACGGCCACACCGCGGCGACCTCGGAGTCGGTGTTCTCGACGACCCCTTCGCCGAGGTCGCAGACGCCGCCGGGGCGTCCCAGCGCGTGCAGTGCGGCGGCGTCGGATCGCAGCGGCGGGAGGTCCTCGAACAGCGAGCGGTAACACCCGGCGAAGATGGCTTGGGTCATGGCCTCAGGAAGGTGAGTAGGTGGTCAGCGGTGGCTTCCGGGTCGTCCTCGGCCAGGAAATGGGTGGCGTCGACGCCGGTCCCGCGCAGGTCCGGCGCCCACGGGCGCCACACGTCGAGCACGTCGGGATAGAAGCGCGGCAGGCCGCCGTTGGCGGACCACAGCACGAGCACCGGACACGCGATCACGCGGCCGGCGGCGCGGTCGGCGTCGTCGTGCTCGACGTCGATCGTCGCGCCCGCCCGGTAGTCCTCGCACATCGCCTCGACGGCGCCCGGATCGTCCAAGGTGCGCCGGTAGGCGTCGAGCACGTCCAGCGGATAGCGGTCCGAGTGCTCCCCCAGGCCGAGCTGGCCGCGCACGTGCAGGTCGAAGAACGCGTCCGGGTCGCCGGCGATCAGCCGCTCCGGCAGCGGCGCGGGCAGCGCCAGGAACGACCAGTGCCAGTAGCCACGGGCGACGGCGGCGTCCGCTCTCCTCCACACCTCGCCGGTCGGCACGATGTCGAGCACCGCGAGCCCGAGCACGATCTCCGGATGGTCCAGCGCCATGCGGTAGGCGACGCGCCCGCCACGGTCGTGCCCGGCCACGGCGAAGGCGCCGAAGCCGAGCTGCGCCATCGCCTCCACCTGGTCGAGCGCGAGCGCGCGTTTGCTGTGCGCCTCGTGGCCGAACGTGGGCGCCGGGCGGAACGACGTCCCGTAGCCGGCCAGGTCGGTGACGACCACCGTGTGGTGGCGGGCGAGCAACGGGGCGCTCGCATGCCACATGAGCGAGGACTCGGGATAGCCGTGCAGCAGCAACAGCGGCGGGCCGCTCCCGCCGACGAGCGCGTTGATCGTCCCGCGCGTCGTCTCCAGCCGCCGCGCCGTGAACCCCGGGAAGAAGCTGCCGCGCCGCGCCGGGAACCCGTTACGCCGCACGCCGGCCCACCAGCACCGTTTCGAGGCGAGCGAGGTCGCCCGTCCGGGCAGCGACGGTGAACGCCTGCACCAGCGCGGCGTGCTCGGCCGGATCGACGGTCCAGCGCGGCTCGTCCGCGACGTGGCGGCGGGCGCGGGCGACGAGCTGGCGGGCGTTGGCCTCGCTGAGCCCGAGGACCGCCGCGACCAGCCGGTGCGGGTAGTCGAACGCCTCCCGGAGCACGTAGACGGCCCGCTCGGTCGGGGTCAACCGCTCGAGGAGCGCCCACAGGGCGCGCCCGATCAGGTCGCGGTCCTCGGCATCGGACGCCGGGTCGGCGACCGGATCGACCAACTCCGCGAGCGGCGGCCCGAACACCGTCTCGTGCCGCACCCGGGCGGACTGACCGAGGTTGAGCGCGAGCCGCGTCGTGGTCGTCGCCAGAAAGGCCGTCGGATCACGGACGCCGCCGCGGTCGCTCGCCTGCCAACGGATCCACGCCTCCTGGACGATGTCGTCGGCGTCGGTCGCGCTGCCGAGCACGCGCCGGGCGATCCCGATCAGGCGAGGCCGCGCTTGCACGAACGACGTGTCCGCTGCGGAGAGCGCGGTCATCCCGCGGCCCGCCGCAGCAGCGTCACGGCGCCGGCGAGCAGCGTCGTCCCGGCGAGCACCGTCCCCACCACCAACACGGCGAGCGCGAACGGCGCGCTGAGCAGGACTGCGAGCAGCAGCCAGGGCACGGCGAGGAACAGGACCGGCGGGCCGTAGAAGAAGACGACCGCGAAGGCGTCGGCCACCGTGTAGAAGATCGATTCGTCGGAGGTCTGGGGCACTTTGGCGTTCATGCGACGAGCCTCCTGCGGCCGACTCGCGCGCTCGTCAGGGGCGGTCCCTCGTCGAGGCCCTAGTCGGTGGACTCGGTGTCCCTAGTGGGTGCCGACCGGCCGCCGCTAAGGTTGCGCCGGTGCTGCAAGGTCGTCGCCGCGAGTGCGAAGCGCTGGACCGGCTGCTGGAGCGCGTTCGCCTCGGCACGAGCGCGGCTCTCGTGCTGCGCGGCGAGGCTGGGATCGGCAAGACGGCACTGCTCGCGTATCTCGCCCGGCGCGCTTCCGGCTACCGTGTCGCGCGCGCCGTCGGCGTGCAGTCGGAGATGGAGCTCGCGTTCGCCGGGCTGCACTACCTGTGCGCCCCGCTGCTCGACCGGCTCGACGGTCTCCCCGCACCCCAGCGAACCGCCTTGCAGGTGGCGTTCGGCCTGCAGCCCGGTGATCCCCCTGACCGCTTCCTGGTGGCCGTCGCCGTGCTGAGCCTGCTGGCCGAGGAGGCCGAGGTCCGCCCGCTGCTGTGTGTGATCGACGATGCCCAATGGCTCGACCGGGCGTCCGCGCTGGTGCTCGCGTTCGTCGCGCGGCGGCTGCTGGCCGAACGGGTCGCGATCGTCTTCGCCGTGCGCGAGCCGGTTGAGGGTGAGGCGCTCGCCGGGCTGCCGGAGCTGCGGATCGAGGGACTCGCCGACGCGGACGCTCGCGCGCTGCTGGCGTCCGCGGCGCCCGGGCGGCTCGACGAGCGCGTCCGCGACCGGATCGTCGCCGAGACGCGCGGCAACCCCTTGGCGTTGCTGGAACTGCCGCGCGGACTGACGCCCGCGGAGCTGGCCGGCGGGTTCGGGCTGCCGGACGCGCGCCCGCTCTCGAGCCGGATCGAGCGCACGTTCCTGCAGCGCGCGCAGTCGCTCGAGCGCGACACGCAACTGCTGCTGCTCGTCGCGGCCGCCGAGCCCGACGGCGACGTCGACTTGCTGTGGCGAGCCGCGGAACGCCTCGGCATCGGCATCGACGCGGGCCGGCCCGCCGAGGCTGCCGGGTTGATCGACCTCGGCTTCCGCGTGCGCTTCAAGCACCCGCTCGTGCGCTCGGCGGTCTACCGGGGCGCCGCCGCGCGCGATCGCCGGACCGTGCATCGCGAGCTGGCGGAGGCGACCGACCCGGTCACCGATCCCGACCGGCGCGCGTGGCATCGCGCGCAGGCGACGGCCGGTGCCGACGAGACGGTGGCCGAGGAGATGCTGCAGTCCGCCGACCGGGCCGGCGGGCGTGGCGGCCTGGCCGCCCGGGCCGCGTTCTTGGAGTGGGCGGCGAAGCTCACGCCGGACCCCGTGCAGCGCGCCGAGCGCGCGCTGAAGGCGGCGCAGGCCAAGCTCGACGTCGCCGACGCCGCCACCGCCGCCGAGCTGCTCACGGCCGCCGAGCTCGCGCCGCTCGGTGCGTTGGAACGCGCGCGCCTCGCCCAGCTCAAAGGCCGCGTGGCGCTCACCCTGCGGCGCGGCACCGACGCTCCGCCGCTCCTGCTCGACGCGGCTCGGCAGCTCGAGCCGCTCGACCCGGACGCCGCGCGTGAGACGTACCTGGAGGCGATCACCGCGGCGGTGTTCGCCGGCCGCCTCGGCAATCCCGGGATGCGCGAGGTGGCACCGGCGGCCGGGGCCGCACCGCCCGGCCCGCAGCCACGCGACCGGCTCCTCGCCGCCGTCGCGACGCGCTTCACGGACAGCTACGCGAGCGCCGCCCCCGCGCTTTCGCGCGCGGTCGCGGAGCTCGACGAGAGCCGCTGGCTGTGGCTGGGCTGCCGGCTGGCCCAGGACCTGTGGGACGACCAGCTGTGGCACGTGCTCGCCACGCGCGGCATCCGCGAAGCGCGGGAGGCGGGCGCGTTGAGCGCGCTGCCGATCGTCGCCACCCACCGCGCGGCGCTGCACGTGCACGCGGGCCAGTTCGACGCCGCCGCCGTGCTGCTCGACGAGATCGACGTGATCACGCAAGCGACGGGGATCGCGGGGGTCAAGTACGGAGCGATCGTGCTGGAGGCCTGGCGCGGTGACGCGTCCGAGCTGCTCGCCTGGGGGCTGCGGGACGCGCGGCGGCGCGGCGAGGGCTCGGGGGTCGGAATGGCCGCGTGGGCGTTCGCGCTGACGCACAACGCCGCCGGGCGCTCCGCCGAAGCGCTCGCGGCCGCGCAACTGTCCTGCGAGTACGACGACATGGTCACGTACGGCTGGGCGTTGGCGGAGCTGGTCGAGGCCGCCGTGCACACCGACCAACGAGCGCTGGGCGAGGCGGCGTTCGAGCGCCTGCGGGAGCGCACACAGGCGAGCGGAACCGCCTGGGCGCTGGGGATCGAGGCCGGTGCGCACGCGCTGCTGCACGGCAACGAGGCCTCCTACCGCGCGTCCGTCGAGCGGCTCGCGCGCAGCCGCGGCGCGGTCCACCTCGCCCGGGCGCAGCTCCGGTACGGAGAGTGGCTGCGGCGCGAGCAGCGGCGCACGGACGCCCGTGAGCAACTGCATACCGCCCACGAGAGCTTCACCCGCTTCGGGGCGCGCGCGTTCGCCGAGCGTGCGGGCCGGGAGCTGCTCGCCACGGGCGCGAGCGCGCCCCGGATCACGGACGAGACCCGGGACGCGCTTACCCCGCAGGAGGTGCAGATCGCGCGGCTGGCGCGGGACGGGGAGACCAACGTGGAGATCGCGTCGCGGCTGTTCATCAGCCCACGCACGGTCGAGTACCACCTGCACAAGGTCTTCCGCAAGCTCGACGTCAGAACGCGCAAGGACCTGCGGCGGGCGCTCGCCGAGGACGCGGCGCCCGCGTGACCGTCAGCGTTTGGCGGCGCGCAGGATGAGGTCGGTCACCTCCTTGGGCCGGGCGAGGTAGGACGCGTGCGAAGCGGTCACCTCGACGGTCGTGGCTTTCGCGCGCTTGGCCATGAACCGTTGCGCGGCCGGCGGGATCGCCTCGTCCTTGGTCCCGACGAGGTACCAGGTCGGTAGGCGCTTCCAGGGTGCCGTGGTGACCTTGCCTTCGAGTGCCGCCTGGGTGGCGGGGCGCTGGAGGGCGGCCATCGCACTGGTCGTCCGGGCCGGGAGGTCGGCCGCGAACACGGCGCGGAAGCTCGCCGGGTCGATGTAGAGGTCAGTGCCGGTCGGGGAGACACGCGGCCGCAGCGCAGGCGGGAGCTTGCTGCCGGGGAAGCGCGCCGCGATGTCGAACGTGCTCTCACCGACGTCCAGCGCCATCCCGTCGATGTACACGAGCGCCTTGACGTTCGGCGCGCCGCCGGCCTCGGTGATCACGGCGCCGCCGTAGGAGTGGCCGACGAGGATCACCGGTCCGGCGTCCTTGATGACGCTCGCCACGTAAGCGGCGTCGCCCGGGAGGTCGCGGAGCGGGTTCGCGGGCGCGATCACGGTGTAGCCGCGGTCCTGCAGGCGGTTCGTCACGTCCGCGAAACCGGAGGCGTCGGCGAACGCGCCGTGGACGAGCACGATCGTCGGCTTGGCCGCCTCGGCCGTGCCGGCGGTGAGCAGGAAGGCGGCCAGCAGCGCGAGGGTCAGGCGCTTCATCGCAGGGCTTCCTTGAGGGTGGCGATGGCCTGCGCGATCGCCGCGCGCGTGGCGCGGGTCTCGCTCAGCGGGTTGAGCATCATGAAGTCGTGGATGGCGCCGTCGTAGCGGGCGGTGGTCACCGCCACGCCCGCGGCACGCAGGCGGGACGCGTACGCCTCGCCCTCGTCGCGCAGGACGTCGGCCTCGTCGACGATCAGCAGGGCCGGCGGGAGCCCGGCGAGCTGCTGGTCCACGGCCTGCATCGGGGACGCGTAGGCCTCCTTGCGGGTCTCACGGTCGGGCGCGTACGCGTCCCAGAACCACGCCATCGCCTTCGCGCTCAGGTAGTAGCCCTCGGCGAACTGGCGGTAGGACTCGGTGTCCATCGCGGCGTCGGTGACCGGGTAGAACATGGCCTGGAAGACGAAGCGCACGTCGCCGCGGCCTTCGGCCATCAACGTCAACGCCGCGGTCATGCAGCCGCCGACCGAGTCGCCCGCGACCGCCATCCGAGCCGGGTCCAGGCCGTGCTGGGCGCCGACCTGCGTGATGTGGCGGGCGACGGCGTAGCCCTGCTCGATCGCCACCGGGTAGCGCGCCTCGGGCGAGCGGTCGTACTCGACGAACGCGAGCGCGGCGCCCGTGCCGACCACGAGCTCGCGCACGAGCCGGTCGTGCGTGCCCGCGTTGCCGAGCACCCAGCCGCCGCCGTGCATGTACAGGATCACCGGGAGCGTCTCGCCGGCGGTGTTCTGCGGGCGGACCATCCGCACGCGCACGTCGCCGACCGTTGCCGGAACCGTGATCCAGTGCTCATCCACCGGCAGCTTGTCGATCGGTGCGGCCTGGACGTCGTCGAGGACCTTGCGCGCCGCGTCAGGCGTGAGCTCGTACAGGTAGGGCGGGTTGGCGGTCGCGTCGGCGAAGGCCCGCGCGGCACGTTCCAGCACGACCGGTGTCTGAGTCGGAGCAGCCATGGCTCAGGCCACCAGCCGCAGCGCGGCCGCTTCGCGGATCAGGTGCGCCGTGGCGTGCGGGTGCGCGACCGAGACGGCGTGCGAGGCGCCCGGGATGTCGACGATCCGGCGCGCCTGCGCACGCTTGGCCATGTAGCGCTCGGCCGCCTCCGGGATGTTGCGGTCCTCCTCGCCGAACACGAACCACGACGGGTGCGTGCGCCACAGCGGATGCTCCCCCGACGGCTCCAGCAGCGCCTCGCGCGTGACCGGTCGCTGCGTGGCCGCCATCCGCCGGGCCTGCGCTTCGGGGACGTCCGCGCAGAACTGCGCGTGGAACTTCTCGCGGACGATCGTCAGGTCGGTGGTCCCGTCATCGCGCGACGTCTCCTCCAACGCGTCCCCGAGGGTGCTGCCGGGGAACATGGCGCTGAGCGTGAACGCGCTCTCCCCCGGCTCCGGCGCGAACGCGGCCACGTACACCAGGCCCGTGATCTCGGCCGCGTCCGCGGCCACGTTGGTGATCACGGCCCCGCCATAGGAGTGGCCGACGAGCAGCACCGGCCCGTCGATGGTGCTCACCAGGTCGGTGATGGCCTGCGCGTCGGCGGCGAGCCCGCGCAGCGGGTTGGCCGCGGCGACGACACGGTAGTCGTCCTGCTCGAGCACGTCGATGACCCCGTCCCAGCTGGCCGATTCGGCGAACGCGCCGTGCACCAGCACGATTGTGGGCTTCATGTGACAGTCCCTTCAGTCGCGATTGCGGTTCTCGCTGACTGGACCGCGCAGCCGCGCCATCCGTGACACCTGGGGTACCGGCCACGGCGACTGGTGGGTGGACTGGGGACCGGCCCCGTGGCCGGGCGCGCGTCCGCGGCGGAAAGTGCCCGCCATGACCGACTCCACCAACTCGCGCCCGGTCGCGATGCAGCGTGGCCGCCGCGCCGACCGCCTCACCCTCGCCCGCCTCCGCGCGGTGCGCACCTGGCTTGTCCAAGATCAACGCCGCCCCGACACGCGGGACGCCGGCCTGCTGATCCTGCGGGTCACGATCGGGGCCGTGTTCCTCGTCCACGGACTCGACAAGCTCCTCGACCTCGACGGCGCCGAGGCGTTCTTCCGCTCGCTCGGCATCCCCTGGCCGGGGGCGATGGCGCCGCTGGTGGCCCTCACCGAGGCGGCCGGTGGGCTGCTGTTGATCGCCGGGATCGCCACGCCACTCGTGGGCGTTGCCCTCGCGGGCGACATGCTCGTCGCGTACCTCACCGCCCATCTCGGCCACGGCTTCTTCGCCGCTTCCGGCGGCGGTGAACTGGTGCTGTTGCTCGGCGCGGGGTCCATGGCCCTCGTGGTCACCGGCGCGGGTCGGTTCAGCGCCGCACCGGGACTGCGGGTTCTCCGTAGTCGGACGGCGCTGGATTCCGGACGCTCGGACGCCCCGGCGGAGCAAGAGTGGTGGCAGACAGCAACCACCGCAGCAGAGAGGGAGTGAGCGTCATGAGGAAGCTCTTCCAGTACGGCGGGATCGCCGCCAGCATCGTCTTGATCGCCTTCGGCATCGGCGCCATCTACATGGGCATCGACGGCCGCGGCTACGTCCGCGACAACCTCGCCGCCGAGAAGATCGTCGGCACCGAGGACTCGACCATCCCGGGCCAGCTCGTCGACACCGGCGCCGAGGCGCAGGCGTTCGCGAAGGTCATGCGTGAGCACACGCTCGAGTCCACCGGCGGCAAGACCTACAGCGAGATGGGGCGCTTCCTCGACGCCAACGGCAAGGACACCAACGACGAGCAGGCCGCCGCGATCAACGAGCAGACCGGCAAGCCCGTCGAGAACGGCCTGCGCAACCTGTGGGTGACCGAGACCGCCCTCACGACCGCGCTGAACACCGCGTACTTCGCCGAGCAGGTCGCGCTCTTCGCCACCGTCATGGGTGTGGCCATGCTGCTCGCCGGCCTCGGCTTCGGAGTCCTGACCTTCCGGGCGCTGATGCCCGCGGAGCAGCGGGAGGAGGGCCGCGCCAAGGCCAGCCCGTCTGCGGCGGTCTCCGCCTGACCTCGGCTTCTCTCCCGATACGACCGCCGCCCGGCACCGGACGGCGGTCGTCGTTGTGGTAGTCCTCGCCGCACGATGCGGTGGTCCCTGGCCTGTCTCCTGCTCGCGGTCGCCGGCTGTGGCGACCGCGAACTGCCCGCGACGCTGAGCGCGCAGGAGGTACAGGCCGATCCCGCGGCGAGGGCGGCCGACCGCTACCTGCAGGCCGGCGCCGAGGGCGACATGCGCACCGCGTGTGAACTGCACACGCCCGAGGAGCTGGTCGAGCAGGGCGGCGACGGCACGATCGAGACGTGCGTCGCCCAAGGCGAGGCGCTGGACGCCGAGATCCGCAGCGCGACGGAGGAGATCTTCGCCGCCGGCGCGATCACGCGCGTGGAGCGGGTCGACGAGCGCACGCGGATCGTCCAGTTCGCGATCGACCCCGAGCAGGTGTCGGAGTTTGCCGGGCAAGACCTCGAGGTCAAGCTCGGCCGGCTGACCATGGTGCGCTCAGACGGCGCGTGGCGGCTGGACGAGTACGAGATCGGCGCTACCTGAGCGCGCGTTCCATGTCGTCCGCGAGCGCGGGCTGCGCGTACGGGCCGTTCCCGCGCAGCTGCGCGAGCACGCTCTGCTGGGACGCCTCGTCCTTGTCCTGGCTCATCTTGACCTTGCAGACGAAGCGCGTGATCGGCAGGCGGATGCCGACGGTGCCGGGCGCGATCTTGTCCGCGACCTCGCGCTCGAGGTACATCGGCTCCTCGACGTGGCGCTCGAAGTGGGCGACGAGCCGGGTGAGCGTCGCGACGTTGTCCGAGGGGCTGAGGATCTCGGGCACGCCGTAGCAGTGGGCGACGCTGAAGTTCCAGGTGGGCGCGCGGACCGAGCCGGGCGAGTACCAGCTCGGGGACACGTAGCCGTGCGGGCCGGCGACGATCAGCAGGATCTCACGGTCGCCGAAGCCGTGGACCTTCTCGTCGGGGCGGCCGACATGCGTGACGATCGCGAGCTGCTCGGAGGACTCGTCGAGCAGGATCGGATAGTGCGACGCGACGAGCTCACCCTCGTGCTCGGAGACGAGCGTCGCCCACGGGTTCTCGGTGATCAGCTGCCGGACGACGGCCTCGTCCGTGACCGCGTGCTTGGGGTTGTGGCGCACGGACTCAGCCTAAGAGGAAGCGGCCCGAGAACGCCAGGCGCTCCACCGGCGGCGCCTCGACGGCTTCACCGTCGAGCGTGACCGCGTAGGTGCGCGGGTCCACGCGGACGTCGCCGCGGCGGTCGTTGTGGAGCATGTCGGCGGCGGTGAGATCGCGGCAGCCGCTGACCTGCGCACGTTCCCGGACGGTGGGCAGCTCGGCGTCCATCGCGCTGCCCGCGAGGAAGGCGAGCGAGACGCGCGCGGGCGCGCCGCCGATCCCGCCGATCTGGCGTTGTACGCGGACCGGCTCGGACAGCATCGTCGTGGCGTTGCCGTCGCCGGAGGCGCCCCAGGCCGCCATGCCGGCCTTCAGGACCAGCTCCGGGCGCACGCCCATCAGCGCCGGTTGCCAGAGCACCGCGTCCGCCAGGCGGCCGGGCGTGAGCGCGCCGACGTGGCCGGCCAAGCCGTGCACGAGCGCCGGGTTGATCGTGACCTTGGCGATGTGGCGCAGCACGCGCGCGTTGTCGCAGGAGTCCTCCCCGCCGCGCACGGCCTTCATCCAGTCGGCGTTCTGCAGCGCGCGGCGCACGACCTCCCCCGCGCGCCCCATCCCCTGCGAGTCCGAGGACATCATGTGGATCACGCCGAGGTCGTGCAGGACGCCTTCGGCGGCCATCGTGCGGGCGCGCACGCGCAGGTCGAGGATGGCGAGGTCGCCGCTGCGGCCGCTCGGGTCGAGCAGGTGCACGGCCGTGACCATCGCGCGACCCTCGGCCTCGGTGCCGGCGCCGAACGGCAGGCCCGGGTTGGTGGAGGACGTGAGCACGCGCTCGCGGCCGGCGAGCGCCAGCAGGTCGGGCGCGTGGCCGCCGCCACAGCCCTCGATGTGGAACGCGTGAATCGTGCGCCCGCCGAACGCCTCGTAGGTGTCCTCGACCGACAACGCCTCGTTGAGCCCGTCGGTGTGGATCGCGAGCTGGACGTCCTCGGCGTCGCAGATGTCGAGCGCGGTCCGGATCTGGTCGGGCCCGGCGGAGACGTCCTCGTGGATCTTCAGGCCCGCGCCGCCCGCGCGCAGGGCGTGCAGGACCGGGCCCTGCCGCGCGGAGGAGCCGCGGACGAGCAGCGCAGCGTTGAGCGGGTACTCGTCGAGCGCCGCCCAGGCGGTCTGGAGCAGCTCCGGCGGGTTGCACCCGAGGTTCCAGACCGGGCCCGGGTCCTGGATGACGAGCGTCGTCAGCCCGCCGGCGAGCGCGGCATCCGCGACCTGCGGCGAGAGCCAGTGCACGTGCGTGTCGATCCCGCCGGGCGTGACGATCAGCCCGCTGGCGTCGTGCACCGCGGTGGCGGTGTCGAGCACGACGTCGATGCCGTCCATCGTGTCCGGGTTTCCGGCGCGGCCGACGCTCACGATCCGGCCGCCGCTCACACCGATGCTGGCGTACCGCACGCCGAGCACGGGGTCGATCACCAGGCCGCCGGTGATCGCGACCTCCACCCCGCCGCGCTCCGCGCGCACCGCGAGGCCGTCGCGCATCGTGCCGCCCCAGCCGGGGACGATCGCGTCGGGCTCGCCCTCGGGCTCGAGCCACAGGTCACTGTCGGCGAGCCGCACGCGCTCAGGCACCGCGGTACCCCCGCATGCGGGCGAGCGCCAGGGCCTCGTCCAGCGCGCCGTCCGCGTCGAGCGGGCCGTCCACGAGCCCGCCGTGCCCGCGCACGATCCGCGCGCCCGCGATCGGGACGAGCCGCACGGTCAGCGGCTCCGCCGGGTTGAACACGACCTTCGCGCCGGGCGCGATCGCCAGCCGCAGGCCCCACGCCGCCGCGCGGTCGAAGCGCAGCGTGCGGTTGGTCTCGAAGAAGTGGAAGTGCGACGTGACGCCGACCGGGACCTCGCCCTCGTTGACGACCTCGAGCGCGACACCGTCCCCCAGCCACTCGGGCTCGACCGGCTCGGCGACCCGGGGCCCGTCGCGCCGGATCGGGTCGTGCAGCACCACGAGCCGGTGACCGTCGGCGAACAGCGGCTCGACCTCGATCTTGGGCACCGCCTCCGCGACGCCCTCGAGCACGTCACTCTCACCCAGCACGGTGTAGCCGAACGCCTCGACCTCGGCGTAGGAGCGCCCGTCGCGCGCGGCCTCGCACACCTCGTCGGCGATCAACGCGGTCGCCTCGGCCTGGGTGAGAGCGAGGCCGCGGTCGCGCCGCTTGCGGGCGAGCTCGGCGGCCAGGAACAACAGCAGCCGGGTCTCTTCGCTGGGCAGCAGGCGCATCAGGCGGCCTCGGGCTGCTGTTGGGTGATGCAGTGGATGCCGCCGCCGCGGGCGAACAGCGGCCGCGCGTCCACGACCACGACGCGCCGGCCCGGGTAGGCCTCGGCCATGATCTGCGCCGCGCGCGTGTCGGCTTCCTCTTCGCCGAAGCCGCACAGGATCACGCCGCCGTTGACGAGCGTGTGGTTGATGTAGCTGTAATCGACCGGGCCGTGCTCGTCGTGCGTCGCGCGCGGGGCGGGCACGTCGATCACCATCAGGTCCGCGTTGCGCAGCTGCTCGGCGATCCCGCGCGTGACCTCGAAGTCCGGATGCGCGGGGTCGTCTTGGCGGTGGACGAGCACGGTGCCGGGCGCAGCGAAGGTGGCGACGATGTCCACGTGCCCGCGTGTGCCGAACTCGTCGTAGTCGCGCGTGAGCCCACGCTCGAGCCAGATCACGCGCTCGGCGCCGATCGTGCGCGCGAGCTCCGCCTCCACCTTGGCCTCGTCCCAGTCCGGGTTGCGGCCCCCGTCGAGCTGCACGGTGCGGGTGATCAGCACCGTGCCCGCCCCGTCGACGTGGATCCCGCCGCCCTCGTTGACCAGCGGTGAGGAGATCAGCGTGGCCCCGGCGTGCCCGGCGACGGTGGCGGCGATCTTCGCGTCGTGCCCCCAGCTCGCCCAGGCCTGCGCGCCCCAGCCGTTGAACACCCAGTCCACGGCACCCAGCACGCCGTCGTCATCCAGCACGAACGTCGGGCCGATGTCCCGCATCCAGGCGTCGTCGAGCTGCGCCTGCACCAGCTCGACGCGCGGATCCAGGTGCCGCTGCGCGTCGGGGAGCGCCACCGGGTCGACGACCATCGTCACCGGCTCGAACTCGAGCACGGCGTGCGCGACCGCCGCCCACGTCGTCCGCGCCTCCTCCGGCTCGTCCCCAAGCAGGTAGCCGGAGGACGGCCACGCCATCCACGTGCGAGTGTGCGGCGCCCACTCGGGCGGCATGCGGAATCCGGGCACGAGCCGGAGCCTAACCGCCGAGTGAGTTCGCCGCCGCGAGCAGCTGCTCGCGCGTGAGCGGGCCGGTGATGGTCACGACCAGCTCGTCGGTGACGACGTACAGGTGCGGTTCGACGCGCGGGTCGATCACGACGCCGGCGGTGGCGCCGCGCAGCGCGCCCGCGGTCAGCCGCACGCGTTCGGGCTCGACGAGGTTGCCCTCGCCGGACGCGATCGGGTCCTGCCAGGCCGCGGGATCCTCGCCCGTGCGCCGCGTGCTGACGATGATCCGGTCCAGCCCGCTGCGGTAGGCGGTGCTGACGACGTCCTCCGACGGCGGGTTCATCGCCTCGTTGCCGGTGGGTGAGGGCGTGGTGTCCGCGATCCGCGTCTCGGCGCGTTCGTAGCCGCGCGGGAGTGAGCCGGGCGCGAGCGGCGCGTAGTCGACGCCCTGCGCGGCCTCCGCGAACGGCACGGTGACGAAGCCCTCGTTCACGACCGTCGCGGTGTCGGGGAAGTTCGGCGCGAACGCCCGCTGGGAGATCGACGGGTCGAGCTCCAGGTCCTGGAGCGCGAAGCCGCGGACGAGCGCGCCGTCCAGTTCCTCGCGGACGGAGAGCGGGAACCCGGACTCGCGGTCGACCACGACGACCAGGCGGTTGCCGCTGAAGCCGAGCTTGTTGACCGGGATCACCGCGCGCAGGACGTACGCCGCGCGGCCGTTGATCTGCTCCTCGCGCACGTCGCCGGAGCGGGCGGCCGCGAGCGCGCGGGTGACCGCGGCCTGCTGCAGGCCGAGCCGCCGATCGCCGATCAACCCGTCCGGCGCGCCCGGGGCCACACCCTCGGTGACGAACGCGCCGGGGTCGTACGGAAGGTCGAGCTGGACCTCGCGCCCGGTGCGCGCGGAGTAGTAGAAGTTGCCGTCCTGGCCGGAGCCGAGCACGCGCAGATCGCCGCGGGCGGTCATCGCGACGCGCAGGCGCTCGGTCGTCATCGGCTCCTGCTCGTTCAGCCGCTCGCGCACGACGAGCGTGGCGCGCAGGGAACGGGCGCCGGCGAGCGCGGCCCGGGCCCGATCCACGACCTGGGCGGCCTGGGCCTGCTGCGGGCCGATCCCGGGGTCACGGCTGCCGGGGACGAGCGCGATCACGAGCACGATCGCCGCCGCGAGCGCGGCCGCGCCGACCAGCGCCGGGAAGGGTTTCCTAAAGAGGGACAGTCCCTCTTTAGAATTGGCACGCCGGCGCTCGGACTCGTCTTCGAGCAGCGTGTGGAGGCGGTCCTCGAAGCCCTCGCCGTGCGGGGGCGCACGCAGCTCGCGCAGGGCGCGGCCGAGCTCTTCGTCGCGCTCGGTCATGCGGCCTCCGATCGGGCTTCCAGCGCGGGACGCAGGGCCGCGCGGGCGCGACTCAGGCGCGAGGCGACAGTGCCGGGCGGGATCCCGACGACCTCCGCAACCTCGTCGTAGCTGTAGCCCTCGGCGTCGACCATCAGCACGACGATCCGCAGGTCGGCGGGCAGGCCCGCGAGCGCGTTCGCGAGGTCCAGCCGGGTGTCGGTGGCGCTCGCGATGTCGGGGCTGCTCGCCGCCGCCCGGCCTTCGAGCGCCTCGAGGTCGACCTCACCGCGGCGGGCGATCCGGCGCAGCTCGTCGACCGCCGCGTTGGCGACGATCCGGTGCAGCCAGGTGCCGAAGCTCGAGCGGCCGTCGAACTTCGGGAGTGCGCGGAACGCGCGCACGTACGCGGTTTGGAGCACGTCGTCCATCGCCGCCTCGCTGCCGAGCATCGAGTACGCCAGGCGGCGCATCGCGGGTCCGTTGGCCGCCAGCAGCTCCTCGAAGGCCGCGACGTCGCCGCCCTTCGCGCGCTTGATGAGCCGGCGCTCGCCGCGCACCGGCGGGGCGACGACGGTGATGAAGATCAGCAGCATCGAGGGTTAGACGAACGGGATCGGGCAGTTCTTCACGGCCCGTGAAGGAATTGGCGGGCCCGTTCGTCCAACGGTCATGAAGACGTTGATTCTGGCGGCACTCGCCGCTGTGATGCTCGCCCTTCCCGCTTCGGCCGTCGCCGCACCGCGCTGCGACACGAAGACCACTGCCCTCCAGGAGCGCCTCACCGAGCTGCACTATCCCACCGGCGGCGTCGACGGCTGCCCCGGCGCGTCCACGAAGGCCGCCGTCCAGGCCTTCCAGAAGGCCAACGGCCTCACCCCCGACGGCGTCGCCGGCGCGAAGACCCGCGCCGCGCTGAAGTCCCCGGCGACGGTCCAGGCCGTCAGCACCCGCAAGGCCCGCCACGTCGAGGTCGACCTCGAGCGCCAGCTCCTGGTCGTCGCCGCCGCGGGCCAGGTCGAGCGGATCTACTCCGTCTCCACCGGCATGAAGGGCTACGACACGCCGACCGGCACGTTCAAGATCGGGCGCAAGGAGAAGCGCTCGTGGTCGGTGCCGTACAAGGTCTGGCTGCCGTACGCGAGCTACTTCACCAGCGACGGCGTCGCGTTCCACGCGGGCACCACGAGCGTCGCGAACGCCAGCCACGGCTGCGTGCGTGTGCCTGAAGGCTTCGCGCGCGAGATCTACGAGCTGCTGCCCCCCGGCACCACGGTGATCGTCAGCCCCTCGGGGACGAAGTCCTAGGTGCAGAAGGCAAGGCTCAATAGGTGCCGGTCAGGTACATGCGCGCCGCGTCGTCATCGAGGGACCCCTGGATTCTTCCCGAATGTCCAAGTGCCTCATTAGCGCGAGTGTCGAGGTCGTCGAGCGTTATGTCGAAGGCCTCGACCGCCAAGCGCTGCCTCAGCGCCCGGTCCCGGTGAAGGCGAGCCGCCAAGTCGATGGCCTGCGGGCCGAGAGCCCACCAGGCAACCGTCCCCTGACCTTGCAGGCCGAGGCCGAGGCACTGAATGAAGCTCCACTCAGCGAGCGCCCGCCGCGGGTCATTGTCGAACTCAAACAACTCAGGCCACGCCGACCGGAGCGCTGCACTGTCCGAAACCGACGTGACCAGGAACCGCCATTCCGGCGCTTTCCACTGCTGGCCTTTTGGAGCTTCCGGGCCGAGTGCCGCCGCAACCGCGGACAGCGCATCAGAGCTGAAGTTGCCCGCGATCGACGTGACGCGATTTCCGCGCGACACCACCTGCGTCGCCAGGAGCGAGCGGATCGCGCCGAACGCCTCTCGGCGCAGTGCGTACGCGCCCAACACGTGAGTCAGCCACCAAACCGAAGCACGAGGCAGATCGGACCAGAACGCATAGCCGTCGTGATCGCCTCGCATCAGGCGCCCCGCAATCGACCGCAACTCGCGGTCGAAGAGGACCGGATCATGCTCGACAAGTGGGAGAAGCATCGTCGCGAGACGTTCAGTTGCTGGCATCAGCTGCGCCATCAGCGGCCGTGTGACCTCTGCGTTCGGGTGTTCCCGATGACGCCCAGAGACGAGCGTTTGGAGCGACGTTCCGTACGCCGCCATCTCGGCTCGGAGCACTTCCCGCAGCGCCGCAGGGTTCTGCGCCATGATCGCCGACATGACCGGATTCGCGGCGCTTGTCTGGGGTTGCGGCGTGAACGTCGAAGCGGCTGAATCACCGGGATCGCGGGGGGTCTCGCCTTTCACCAGCGCACGTTCGATGTCCTCAGCCAAAGCGACTACACCCACTGCGGATGAAGCGGCCATCTTGTCGGCCAGCGTCGGGGAGTACCGCGTGACGTACGCGGCGTCGACCCCGTGCCAGACCGGGAGCACCACCTTGCGTCCTTCGACTTCCCGCGCGACGAGACCATCCAACTCGCGCTGGGGCCAGTCCTTCGAGAAGAACGCTGGGCTGAGAACAACCACGCCGAATCTCGAACGAGACAGACCGTCGTCGATCGTCCGGCGCAGGCCGTCACCGACCGTGAGCTCCGACTCGTCGAACCAGACCCGCCAGCCGCGACGCTCCAATTCCTGGGCGAGGGGACGGGCAACGGTGTCCTTGTCCTCTCTCGCATGAGAGATGAAGACGTCCAAGTCAAGAGCAGGCGAAGGCACGCTAGATGCCGTGACCGAAGACCGCCCAGCAGCAACAGCCGGCGAGGCGGGTAGACCTCCGATGGCCCGCCAGCCGTCGGGAGTCAGGCGGATTCGGCGGGCACGCTGCAGGTGCTGTGTGGTGAACGCATATGCCTTGGGAACCACATCGTCGCCGGGCCATCGGTCGTAGTCGAAGGCGACCCATTTGTCGTCGTGGAGTTCCGCGAGCAGGCGCGCCAGGAGACCGCGGCCATGCTCTGACGCCTCGAGCTCCTGATCGGCTACGGCCAACTGATACAGCTGCTCACCACTGTTCGTCGCGTCACCTCGAACTGGGTCCGCCCCTGGGGCGAGAAGGCCTGAGAGGAACACGACGAGATCTGCGGCAGAGCGCATTCGACGAAGTCTTGCGCCTGGCCCGGACAAGTGGCCTTTCCGCGTCCCTCGGGGTTGATCGCATGAAAACTTCGGGGTAGGTCCCCGATTGCGCGGAGCGGGTCCGGCCGGGAGTATCGTCGTACTCCCCAGCGTCTCCCCGGCCTTCGGCGTGCTTGCCACGGGCCCGCTCCCCTCGAATGACCACACTTGCAACCTCCCTGAGGCAGGAACTCGCACGCCTGCTCGAACCCCTGGTGGCCGCTGCCGGCTCAGCGGACCGGTGGGCGCTCCTGCTCTCGCTCGTGGGCGAGCCCGAGGCCGCGCGCAATCCCGCGGTCAAGGCCGCGCTCGATCAACTCAGCACGCTCGCGACGGATCTCGACGACCTCGACCTCGACTCGTGGGACGGCCTCCAGGCCATCCTCGCGAAGGGCCGCGAGTCGTATGCGTCGGTCCGGCAGCTCAGCCAGATCTCGGGTGCGCCCGCGGATCTCGGCCCCGAGCTCGCCGAGCAGCTCACCGCGATCTACCTGCGCCGCCACCGCGCGCGGATCTTCCGCGCCGCGGCCCTGCTGACCCTGGTCGACCCGGCGCAACCGCGCGAGGGCGCCACGCCTTGGCTGGCTGACGACCTGCGCCCCGAGCGGGTGAAGCAGTTGCTCGACGATCCGTGGGGCACGCTCGAAGCCGCCTACCTGCCGAACGGCCTCGCGACCGCCGCCGACGCGTACGCGGCCGGCGAGCAGCTGTTCCCGGCGCTGGAGGCGGTGCTGAACGAGTTCGGGCTGTCCGTCTCGCTCGACCTGCGTTCGCTGCGGGCCGCGGTCACGCCGGCGCCCGACGTCGACGAGGGCGACCACGGCCACCCTGAGTACGTCGCGCCCGAGGACGAGCCGCCGCCCGCGCCGCCTGGTGACCTCACGCCGTACTTCAAGCTCACGCAGTCACGCTTCGAAGCCCGGCTGCTCGACGCCGTCACGCTGTCGATCGCCGCGTCCTCACCGGAGCACCCCGGCGGCCTGGCCGGGCTGATCGTCGAGCTCACGGGCGCGCTGAACCAGACCAAGACGACCGGGCCGTGGACGCTCGCGCTCACCAGCCAGGGCACGCTGCCCAAGCTCGTCGCCGGCCCCAGCGGCCTCAAGCTCGCGGGCCCGGCCCGTCCCGCCGCCAGCGCGAAGCTCACCGCCAGCCGCGCCGGAGTCCTCCGGCTCGGGTCCTCCGACGGCACGCGCGTCGAGCTCGAAGGCCTCCAAGCCGCAGTCGAGCTGACCAGCGCCCCCAGCGCGGCGCTGTCCGCCAAGGCCGACAAGGGCCGGCTCGTGATCACGCCCGGTGACGGCGACGGGTTCCTGCGGCACGTGCTGCCCGAGGACGGCCTCACCGTCGATTTCGCGGCGGGCGTCAGCCTCTCCAGCAGCCGCGGGTTCGAGATCAGCGGGGGCGTCGGCCTCGACGCGACGCTCCCCGGCAACGTCAAGTTGTCGCCGCAGGGCGTCACCGCCGGCCTCAGCGCCCAGCTCGGCCCGGTGGCCGTCGACATCGACGGCGTCGGGGTCAGCACCGCGTTCACGCCCACACCGGGCAACCTCGGCGTCGCGAACGTCGAGATCGGCTTCAAGGGGCCCGACCGTGTCGGGCTGTCGATCGACTCCGGCCCCGTCACCGGTGGCGGCTACCTCGCCCATGATCCCGTCAAGGGCGAGTACCTCGGCGAGGTGCACCTCACGTTCGAGCGGATCGGGGCGCGCGCGGTCGGCATCATCGCCACGCGGCCCGGGTTCTCGCTGCTCGTGCTCGTCGCGGCCGAGTTCCCGCCGATCGAGCTCGGGATGGGGTTCCGGCTCGTCGGCGCGGGTGGCCTGCTCGGCATCAATCGCACCGTGGCCGTCGAGCGTCTGCGCGCGGGCCTCAAGACGGGCGCGCTCGGCGCCGTGCTTACGCCGCCCGACGCCGACCAGAGCGTCGCGGAGAAGGTCAACGCGCTCGCCCAGCTGTTCCCGCCCGCCGCCGGCCGGCACGTGTTCGCGCCCACCGCGCGGATCGTATGGGGCTCGCCGGTGCTGATCACGATCGACCTGGCGCTCGCGCTGGAGCTGCCGTCACCGGTGCGGCTCGTCGCGCTCGGCCGCATCAAGGCCGTCCTGCCGAACCCGGACAACCCGATCGTCAAGCTCCAGCTCGACGCGCTCGGCGTGATCGACTTCGACCGCCGCGAAGCCGCCGTCGACGCCACGCTCAGCGACTCGCGGCTCGCCCAGTTCGTGCTCACCGGCGACATGGCGCTGCGGATGAACTGGGGCTCCAACTCTTCGTTCCTGCTCGCGGTCGGCGGTTTCCACCCGCGTTTCGCCGCCCCGGCGGGCTTCCCGGCGCTGGAACGCGTCGCCGTCGCGCTCGCGTCCGGGAACAACCCGAAGCTGCGGCTCGAGGCGTACCTCGCGATCACGTCGAACACGGTGCAGTTCGGGGCGCGTGTCGACCTCGCGGCCAAGGCCGGGAGCTTCAGCATCGCCGGCTTCCTGTCCTTCGACGCGCTGCTCACGCTCGCCCCGCTCGGGTTCGTCGTGGACATCGCGGCCAAGCTCGCGGTCAAGGCCGGCAGCAAGACGCTGTTCTCGATCTCGCTCGAGCTGACGCTGAGCGGCCCGCGGCCGTGGCGCGCCCGCGGGCGCGCGTCCTTCTCGATCCTGTTCTTCGACGTCTCGTTCTCGTTCGACGTCACGATCGGCGACGCCGCCCAGCCCGCGCTGCCGCCGCCCGTCGACGTCGCGCCGCTCGTCCGCGAGGCCCTCACCGACCCGCGGGCGTGGACGGCGCAGCTGCCCGGCCCCGCGGTCGTCTCGCTGCGGGCGATCGAACCCGGCCCCGCGATCCTCGCCCACCCGCTCGCGACGCTGAACGTCCGCCAGCGTGTCGCGCCGCTCGAACGCACGCTGGAGCGCTTCGGCGCGAGCGTCCCGAGCGGGGCGAAGAAGTTCCGGATCACGACCGCCACAGTCGGCGGCGTCCGCACCACGCTCACGCCGCTGCAGGACCGGTTCGCACCCGCCCAGTTCACGAACCTCAGCGACGACAGGAAACTCTCCGCCCCCTCGTTCGAGGACATGCCCTCAGGCGCCGCGCTCGGCGCCGACGGCTTCATCACCGGCACCGCGGTCGCGGTCGCGCTGGTCTACGAGCAGCAGGTCGTGCCCGCCGCCGGCGTCACCGCGCCCGCGGCCCAAAAACTCCCGATGCCCGGGGACGTGTTCATGACCCTCACCCAGCCCACGTCCGAGCCCGAACCGGCCTTCGCGTTGCGATGAGCGCCACCTACGCCTTCCTGCCGTGGGTCCAGAGCGGCATCGCCCGCTCGATCACGGCGGCCGACGACCCGGGAGCGACGCTCGCCGCCTCCGTGACGCTGCCGGTCAGCCTGACCGTCGACGGCGCCGGCACGGTGCCGACCGCCGTTCGGTTGTACGGCCCCGGCGACATCACCGGGCTGGAGCCGGGTGCGATCGCCCGCCGCGACCCGGCCCCGAACACCACCCACTTCGAAGCCGGCTACATGCCACAGGTGCAGTTCGCGCGCGGCGACCTGCCGTGGATGTTCACGCCCGCCGCGCCCGGCAGCGCCAAGACCCGCCTGCGGCCGTGGCTCGTGCTCGTCACCGTCCGCCGCGACGCGTCCGATCTGATCCCCGGGGCGCCGCTGCCGATCCTCGCGCTCGCCGCGCCCGCGCAGGAGCTGCCGGACCTGTCGCAGTCGTGGGCCTGGGCGCACGGGCAGATCAACGGCCTGCCGGCCGGCGGCCGCCCGGCCGAGATCCTCGCCTCCGACCCGGGCCGCGCGTGCTCGCGGCTCGTGTGCCCGCGACGGCTCGATCCCGACACCGCCTACCGCGTGTGCCTCGTCCCGGCGTTCGCGGCCGGCGTCCAGGCCGGGCTCGGCCAGCCGGTCACCGCGCAGCAGCTCACGCCCGCGTGGGGTCCGAACCCGCAGGGGCCGCTGCACCTGCCGGTGTACGACAGCTGGGAGTTCTCGACCGGGCCGGCCGGGAGCTTCGAGACGCTCGCGCGCAAGCTCCACCCCAGCCCGTACGCGCCGGAGCCGATCCGCCTCGAGCTGACGAACGCGGGTTCGGGCCTGCCGAACGGCGGCGTGATCGAGCTGCAGACCGCGCTCCGCGCCGTCGGCCCGGACGCGGCGCCGCCCGGCGCACCCGCGGCGTTCGTCTCCGCGCTGGGCGCCGCGCTCGACGGTGGCGGGCTCACGCCGCCGCGCTACGGGCAGCTCCAGGGCTCTGCCGCGCCCTGGGTGAGCCAGCTCAACCTGGACCCGCGGTTGCGCATCGCCGCCGCGGCGGGCGCGCGGGTCGTGCAGGAGCGCCAGGAGTCGCTGATGGCGCGCGCCTGGTCCCAGGCCGGCGCGCTCAACGACGCCAACGCCGTCCTGCGCCAGGCGCAGCTCGCCCGCGAGCTCGGGACCGTGCTCGTGGAACGCCACCTCGCGCCGCTCTCCCCCACCGCGCTCGTGGCCATGACGCAGCCGGCGCACGCCCGGATCGCCGCCGCGGAAGGCACCGTCAACGACGAGCTGCGCGCGAGCCGCGTCCCCGAGGCCGCGATCTCCGGCGCGATGCGCCGGCTGGCGAGCCCGCAGGGCGTCGTCGCCCAGCGCGCGGGAATGACCGCGCCGGCCGACATGCTCGCCGCGACCGACGCGGTGGCGATGCGTCCGCCCGCCCCGTTGCCGGGCGGCATGATCGTGATGTCGCCGACAGCGGCCGCTGGTCTGGCGGGCGCCGCCGGCGTGTCGGGCGCCCCGTCGTCGCCCTCCGCCACCGCCGGTGCCGCGTCGTCGTCACCCGCTGACTCGCGGCCCGCGCTCGCCACCGCCGCCCTGCGCGCGCAGTTGCTCGCGCGGCTCGCTCCCGAGGTGACGGTGCTGGCCCGCACGCAGGCAGCGATCGCCGCGCCCGCCGGGACCTGGACGCGCCCCGACCCGCTCGCCCCGGCCGATCTCAGCCCGCGCTTCCCGGAGCCGATGTACGACGGCCTGCTGCGCGCCGCGCCGGAGCTGTTCCTGCCGGAAATAGGCGACATCGAGGTCGACGGGGTCGCGCTGCTGGAGACCACGCCCACCGTGATCGAGGCGTACATGGCCGGGCTCAACCACGAGCTCAGCCGCGAGCTGCTGTGGCGGGAGTTCCCCGCGACGCTCGCCGGCACCGCCTTCCGGCAGTTCTGGGAGGGCGCCGAGGAGGACATCCCCGCGCTCGCGAGCTGGGGGGACGCGGCGCTCGGCACCCACCTGCGCGGCGGCGCGAACCAGGTCGTCCTGCTCGTGCGCGGTGAGTTGCTGCGGCGCTTCCCGACCACGACGATCTACGCCGCGCAGGCCACCGCGGCCGGGGTACTCGACCCCGCCACCCGCACGGCGCCGCTGTTTCGCGCCACGATCGGCGAGGACGTCGTGTGCATCGGGTTCCCGCTGTCGGAGGAGCAGGTGCTGGCCGGCGCGGGCTGGTTCTTCGCGTTCGAGCAGTACGCGGGCGACCCGCGCTTCGGGTTCGACGACGTGGCCGCGCAGGGCGTCCCGAAGACGCCGGACCAGCTCGCGTGGCCGCACATCCCGGTCGACGCTTCCGGCCACGCCGACGTCACCAAGCCGATCAACGCCGCCGCGAACGTCCAGGGCGCGTGGGGCAAGAACGCGGCGGCCACCGCCTCGTTGACCTTCCAGCAGCCGTTCCGCGTCGCCTTGCACGCGTCGCGGCTGATCGCCAGGAGCGCCGCATGACCGATCTCGCCGCGATCGCGGCCGCCCGCGCCAAGGGCCAGACGGCCGAGGCCGAGGCGCTCACACTCGCCGACCGGCTCGTGGCCGCGAAGGCCGACCGGCGCACGCTGCGCAAGGACCTCGCCGAGCTGCCCGGGCGCATCACCGCCCACCAGGCGGCCCTCACGGAGGCCCAGGCGCGCGTCACCGCCGCCACCACGGCCCGCGCGGCCGCGAGCGCCGCGTGGGAGCAGGCGTCATCCGCCGCGGAGGCAGCCGACGCGGCCGCGCTCGACGCCGAGGCGGACGCCGACGGCGCGCGGGCCGACCTGGACGCGCTGCTCAGCGACCCGGAGCCGATGCCGCCATCGGTGATCAACGCGGCACGCAAGCGGGTGTTCAACGCCGAGCGCGCGGCGCTCGCGGCCCGCAACCACGCGCAGTCCGTGCACGCCGCGGCCGCCCCGAAGCAGGCCGCGCTCTCCGCCGCCGAGGCGGAGCTCACCACCGCCACCAACCAGCGGACCAACGCGCAGCAGCAACTCACCGCCGCCCAACAGCAGCTCACCACCCAGCAGGGCCGCCAGGCCGCCGTGGAGGCGCTGCCGGGCACGCTGAGCACGCAGATCACCGCCCAGCGGGCCAAGATCGCGACCGCTTGGCAACCGTGGGACCAACTGACCGCGACGGGCGCTCCGGGCGCGGTCGTCAACGAGCTCACGAACCCCGAGGACCTCGCCACGCTGGTCGGGACGGACGTCCCGCTCGCGCTGCTGCCTGTGCGCCTGGAGACGCGCTTCGACGCCGGCTCGCTGCTCGTGCGGATCTACCCCGACAGCCTGCACGTCGACGCGCACGAGCCCGAGCTGACCGCGGACGAGATCGCCTGGGGCAAGCGCTACCTCGAGCAGGAACAGGCCGCGGGCATCACGGCGGGCGCGACGGTCGAGGCCTGGCGCGCGCTTGTCGAACGGTACGGCGCACCGCGCGCGGCCTGGATCGCCCGGGCCGCCGCGGTCGCCGCGCCGCCGCAGAAGGCGTCCGCCTGGACCCGCGCTGCCCGCACCAACGTCCTCCCGGACCGCTGGATCGTGCTCGGCTACCGCGCCGGGACG
Source organism: Solirubrobacter taibaiensis (assembly GCA_027587225.1). Lineage (GTDB taxonomy): Bacteria > Actinomycetota > Thermoleophilia > Solirubrobacterales > Solirubrobacteraceae > Solirubrobacter > Solirubrobacter taibaiensis. The sequence goes on along the minus strand of JAPDDQ010000022.1, from coordinate 37,099 downwards.
CGTCGCTTCGCCGTGCTCGGCAAGCCGATCCCGGACGGACTCGCACTCGGCCCGGATCCGAGCGCCGCCGCCGACCCGACGCAGCCGCTGGGTGCGGAGGCGCAGTGGCTCGTGAACTTCGACCAGGCCGTCGCGCGCGGGATGGCCGTGCGCGTCCCGGCCGAAGCCGAGGGCTACGACCGCGTGCTGGTGCTCGGCCTGCGCGCGACGCTCGACGGTGCCGAGGGCGCCAGGCGCCTCGCCCAACTCCTCGACGCCCACCACTACACCGACGGGCTCGGCGTCCTCGGCCCGGGCGTGGCCACCAACAACACCGAGTCGGTCCGGTCGGGCTGGCGCGCGACGGGCGAGGACCCGACGTCCGCCCTGCGCAACGAGCGTGGCGCCGCGCTGGCCACGAACAACTCCGACGGCATGCTGCTCGCCCGCGCGCTCGGCGTCGCACTGGACCCGTTCACGCACGCCGGCGGCGCCGGCGGCGCGTCCGTCATGAGCGAGCGCAACCTGCGGACCGCGCTGTGGCCGGTCACGTGGGGCCACCTGCTCGACCAGCTCACGGACGAGCTCAGCGACGAGACGGTCGCGACCGCGCGGACGCACTTCCTCACGAGCGTCGCGTCCGGCGGCGGGCTGCCCGCGCTCCGGCTCGGCCGCCAGCCGTACGGCGTGTTGCCCGTCACCTCGCTGAGCCAATGGCGCCAGTACGACCCGCCGGACCTCGACGCGCAGCTCGTGCCGTTGCTGCGCGCGCTGACGCCCACGTGGCGCGCGGCGCAGGGGACGATCCCACGGATCGCGCCCGGGGCCGACGTCGCCGCCGTGCTGGCCACGGCCGTGTCGATGAGCCCGACGTCGCTGCACTTCGCCAGCCGCGACGTGACGCTCCCGGGTCCGGACGCGCTGACGTTCAACCGCGTGGCGCAAGCGCTCGCGCCGCTGCGCGCGCTCGGCCTGCAGCTCACGCCCGAGCTCGCGCACGCCGTCTTCGACCCGAACGTGACCGACCTGACCGGCCCGCTCGTGACCGCCCAGCCGGGCGACACCGCGATGCCGGCGGCCACGAACTTCCTCACCTGGCTCGCCACGTCCGGCCTCGAAGCACTGCGCACCGGCACGCCGCCGGCCGGCGCCAACGCGCTGCTGTTCGTCCTGCTGCGCCACGCGCTGCTGCGCACGTACGCGCTCAGCGCGCTGCGGATCGCCAAGGCCCGGGGGCTCGCCCAGCCGGACGAAGGCGACTCCTACACGCGGCTGCTCGCCCCGCTCGACGGCGTGACCGCCGCCGGGCAGACGCTCGGCCAGCACCTCGACGCGCTCCGCGCCGCCAACAGCGCCGCCGGCTCGCCCGCCGCCGCGCAGCTGGCGGAGCTGATGGAGGTCCACAACGCGGTCCGCCAGCTCATCAGCCTGCCGACGAACACGCTCGGGCGGCTCACCGGCGGCGTGCTCGACCTCGCATCGAACCGGTTCGACGCGTGGGTCACCGGCCAGGCCGCGCGCAAGCTCACCGCGCTGCGCGCCAAGAAGGCGATCGGCGTCCGGCTCGGCGGCTACGGCGTGGTCGAGGACGTGCGCCCGACGCTCGCCGCGGGCACGAGCCGCGGCTACATCCACGCGCCCTCGCTCGGCCAGGCCACCACCGCGGCCGTCCTGCGCTCCGGCCACCTCGCCCAGCAGGGCGGCGAGGCACTCGCGCTCGACCTCTCCTCGCAGCGCGTGCGGCTCGCGCTCGCGCTGCTCGACGGCGTGCGCAACGGCCAGCCGCTGGGCGCGCTGCTCGGCTACCGGCTGGAACGCGGGCTGCACGAGCACCGGCCGGAGCTCACGCTCGAGCGCTTCATCGCCCCGCTGCGCGCGCTCGCCCCACTCGACGAGCTGACCGAAGCCGAGCACGCCCTGAGCATCGCGCTGCAGACCAAGCAGACCGCCACGACGCTGCTCGGCAACACGCAGAGCCAGCTCACCGGCGCCCGCACGGTGGCCGACAACCTGCAGCGGCAGATCGACCAGCAGCAGCCGCAGCTCACCGCGGCGCAGAACAACGCCAACTCGCTCGCCGCGCAGTTGCAGTCGGCGCGCAACGAGCTCGCCCGCCTCCAGGCGTCGCCCGTGGGTGGCTTCCCGGGCCGGATCACCTGGATGCAGCAGGTCGACGCCGCCAAGCAGCAGATCGCGCAGCTCGAACCGCAGGTGGCCAACGCCAACCAGCAGGTCTTCAACCTGCACAACATGCTCGTCGCGGTCCGCGGTGAGCGTGACGTGGCGATGGCGCAGGTCACCGCGCTGGAGCAGCAGGTCGTCGACCGCCAGGCCGAGCTCATGGCCGCCACGGCCGCACTCACCGCCGCGCAGGCCCGCGTGGACGAGCTCAAGCAGAGCCGGCCGCGCGTGTCGGAGGCGCTCCGGGCGACGAACGTCGCCGACGGGCTGGCGCTGCGCCGCCGCTGGCGTGCCGGGCGGACGGCCAACCGCTGGGATGACACCACGATCCCGTTCGGCACGGGCGGGCTGCCGGTCCTCTCCAGCGTCCACGCCCAGGCGCTCCTCGGCGAGCTGGCGGCGATCGACGACGCCGTCGACGCGCTGGCCGACGTGCTCGTCGCCGAGAGCGTCCACCAGCTCACGCAGGGCAACGCGCAGAGCGCCGGCGCGACCGTCGACGCGCTCTCGCGCGGTGAGGCGCAGCCGCCCGAGATCGAGGTCGTGCGCACGCCGCGCTCGGGCACCGCCGTCACGCACCGGCTCGTGATCCTCGCTGACGCGGCCGCCTCCACCGGCTGGCCCACCGACGCGACGCAGGTGCGCGCGAAGGTCGAGCCGGCGCTGGAAGCGTGGGCCGCGTCCGTGCTCGGCCCGGCGAACCGCGTCCGCCTGCGCGTCCAGCGCGGCGACACCATCACCGAGACCGACCTCAGCACGCTCAAGCTGTCCGCGCTCGACGTGCTCGCCAGGGAGGACGCCGAGATCGAGGCCGCGTTCGACGGCGAGCTGATCACCGCCCGCGACACCACCTGGCCGGCCACCGCGCTCACCCTCGACGAGTTCTTCGAGCTCGCCCGCTCGGTGCGGGAGCTGCTGGACGGCGCGCGCCCGCTCGACGCGCGCGACCTCTCGTTGCCCGACCCGGCGCTGGCCCCGGGCGTCGACGCCGTCGACCTCGCCGCGCGCGCCCAGCTCGCGGTCGCGGCGCTGGACGATCCGGCCAAGGCGGCCACGCTCGGCATCACCACGCCGGAGGAGCGCTCGCGCCGCCGCGCCGCCGCGACCGCCGCCGCCACACCCGCGGCGAAGGTCGCGGCGGTGCTCGGCGAAGGCTTCCGACTGCTCCCGAAGGTAACCGCGCCGGACTTCAGCCTGGCCGCCAGCACCGAGCTCCAGGCCGGTGACCCGCTCGCGGCGGTGACCTGGCTGCAGCGCGCCGCGCACGTGCGCGACGGCGCCTCGCGGTTCGAGAGCGCCTTGCTGTACGCGGAGGCGATGGCCAGCCCGCAGCGCCTGAACCTGAAGGTGGCGCAGCTCCCGCGCACGAGCCCGGACCGCTGGGTGGCGCTGCCCGGCCCGGCCGCCGGCGGCCGCGTCAGCCTCGTCGTGCAGACGAGTGGGACGGCGCAGCCGAAGCTCGCCGGCCTCGTGGTCGACGAGTGGACCGAAGTGATCCCGGACGCCCAGCAGACGACCGGCCTCGCGTTCCACGTGCCGCAGCCCGCGTCCCGCGCGCCACAGGCCATCCTGCTCGCGGTCGCGCCCGACGAGGGACACGTGTGGAGCCTGGGCGGGCTGGAGGCGACCGTGCTCGAGACGCTCGACCTCGCGCGGCTGCGCCTGGTCGACGGCGAGGCGCTCGCCGCCGCGCCCGCGTCGGCGCCGCGACTCGGCCAGTACCTGCCCGCGACCTATGTCAGCTCGGGGCCGCCGGAGACCGTGTTGAGCGACCTGAAGGCGGTGATGAGCGCATGAGCACGTGGCAACGGCTCGAACCGAGCTCGCGCGACCGTGAGCTCTCCCCTGGCCTGGAGGCCCGGCTGCACGACCCGCTGTGGCTGCTCGGCCGCCAGTGGCAGTTCGGCGAGTTCGCCGCCGGGGCCACCGGCAGCGCGATCACCACGGAGGTGACCGCTTCGGTGGCGCCCCTGACCGGGCTTCGCCACGGCCGCACCGGCGCGCCGCAGCCGTACGCGGTCAATGGCGCCCCGTTGGAGGCGCTCGTGGAGGCCGACGACGTGCACGCCGCGCCGACCCGCCGCTCCCGCGTCCGGGCGGGCCAGCACTTCGAGCGCCTGCTCACGGCCCGCAGCCTCGCCAAGTACGTGACGACGTTCCGCACCGCGTACCCGCTCGGCGGCGACAGCGCGTTCGCCGGCCGTGCGATCGACGGCGTGGCACTCGCCGCCGACGTGCGCGCCAACCGCCCACTGCCCGCCGGCGTGACCACGGCCGACAAGGCCGCCGTGACCACCGTCGCGCAGACCTGGCTGGCGTGGGTGAACGGGCTCGTGATGAGCGGCGCGCTCGCGGGCTGGCAGCACGACCGGCTCGAGTACGCGTTCGCCACCGCCGCCCCGGACGGCATCACGCTCGAGGCCGACGAGTACACGGACGGCCGGCTCGACTGGCACTCCTTCACCGCCAAGGGCACGCCCACCACCACCGGGCGCACCACCGTCGGCCCGGTGACGGTCGTGCCCAGCGCCGTCACCTTCCCGGGCATGCCCGCCTCCCGCCTGTGGGAGTTCGAGGACTCGCGCGTGCACTTCGGCGCCGTCGAGGCCGAGGCCACCGACCTCGGCCGGATGCTGCTGTCCGGGTTCGCACTCGTCTACGGCGCGGACTGGATGGTCGTGCCGCTGGAGCTGCCGCTCGGCTCGGTCGCGCGGATCAACAAGCTCGACGTGCGGGACACGTTCGGCAAGGTGACGACGGTCGGGCCGACCGACCCGACCGGCAGCTGGAACATGTTCGGGCTGACCGGGGCGACCGACCGCGCGCTGCTGCTCGCACCGGCGCTCGCCCAGAGCCTGCAGGGCCGCGACGTCGAGGAGGTCCTGCTGCTGCGCGACGAGACCGCGAACCTCGCGTGGGCGGTCGAGCGGTCGCTGGAAGGCCCGGACGGACGCCCGCAGGATCAGGCCCAGCGCGCCCATGAGGGCGTCGAACCGACGCCGCCGCCCGCCCGCCCGGACCGCGTGCTGCCCTACCGGTTGCGCACCGACCCGCCGCCGTACTGGTTCCCGCTGCTGCCGCAGCGCGCGGTGCCGACCAACCCGTCGATGAGCTTCAAGCTCGCCGGCGCGCCGAGCGGACGCGTGCTCGCGCCGCTGGCGAGCGACCCGAACCTGCGCCTGCGCGAGGACGAGGTCCCGCGCGAAGGTGCGCGCGTCACCCGCGCCTATCAGCTGGCCCGCTGGATCGACGGCGGGACGTACCTCTGGCTCGGCCGGCGCAAGGGCGTCGGGCGCGGCGAGGGGTCCAGCGGCCTGCACTTCGACACCACGGACGCCTGATGCCCGCGCAACAACTCCGCAACCGGCTGCTCACGGTCTTCTCCGACACGCCCTGGCAGGAGATCTCCCCGCTCACGACGTTCCCCAACGGCATCGGTGCGCGCATCAGCGACGTCAAGGCGCTCGTCGTGCACCAGACCAGTGGCTGGGCGCCCCGCAGCAACGGCCGCGAGATGTTCCGGCGGGCGTTCCTGGGCACCGGCAAGAAGAAGGGCCTGACGACCCAGCTGTACATCTCCGGTGACGGCACGGTCATGCAGGGGATGGAACTCCCGCGCAAGACGCACCACGCCACGTTCGTCAACAACTGGGCGATCGGCGTCGAGACCGCGCATCCGTTCGGCAACTACGGCGGCAATCCCCTGATCGGCCCGTGGTCCTCGACCAGCGCGGCCGGCGCCGCGGTTCCCCTGCGCCGGATGGCCCACAACCACTGGCTCCCGATGTCCGGCAACGACACGCTGAACGAGGTCGACGAAGACTTCCCGGGCCTGAAGTTCTACATCCGCGTCGCCGGGTTGAACGAGCCCGCGGTCGGCCTCTGGACCACGCCGCGCTTCGCCGGGCCGTGGCGCAACCCGGTCCGGGTGCCGGAGGCGCTCTTCAGCGAGCAGCAGTACCGCGCGTGGGCGCTGCTCGCCCGCTGGTTCGCGGAGGAGTACCAGCTGCCGCGCAACTTCTCGCTGTACCCGTGGAAGAGCCGCGCACGCGGCTTCGGCGACGAGACCAACGCCCACCACGAGATGATCGACGACGCCGTCCGGTTCCGCGAGATCGTGCTCGCCGACGAGGGCCTGTCGCGCTCGCCGCAGCGGTTCGGGTTGCCGGCCACGCCGGTGCCGCCCACCGCGGCCGCCCTGGAAGCGGTGTACCCGGGCGGCGTCCGGCCGCCGCGGGATGCGATCGCCGCCACGGCGACCACCCCGGAGCAGCCGGCACTCCCGCGACGCAACGACCACTGGGAGAACCTGTTCCGCGTCTTCCGCGGGTTCCACGGTCACGGCTACTCCGGCGCCTCGACCGGCGGCGACGACCACGACTGCCCCGGGCCGCTGTTCGACTGGCACCGCTTCGCGCGCGAGACGTGGGACTGGTGGTGGTGGCCGTTCGACCACAGCCCCCTGACACCGGACACGGCGGTCGACGCGCGCCCGTACTCGCTCCCCACCCGCAACGGGAACACGCCGCTGAAGGAGTACTACTGGGACCAGTCGGTCCTGACCGTGCTCGCGCGTCGCCGCCCCGGCGTGCACGGCAACCACGGGTCGCCGGCGACGTTCGAGCTGCCGGAGGCCTCGCGTATCTACGCCATGGCCAACGGAGAGCTCGTCGCCGCCCGCTTCCCCACCGAGGGCAACGGCTTGAGCCTCGCGTTCATGCTCGTGCGCCACGAGGTCTTCCATCGGCTCGACCCGCGCCCGGCGAACCCCACCGCCACCCCGCCGGTGTTCGCCAACCGGATCGACTACAACGAACCGCCGACCACCGTCTACTCGCTCTACATGCACCTCGGCCGCCCGCCCGGGATGAACTTCGACCGTGTCGTGCCCGAGAACCCCGACTGGCTGAACCGCGTGCTCACGCGCAAGAAGGAGTGCGAGCTCGGCGTGCGGTTCCGCAACTCCGCGGCGGGCACCCATCCGTCCGTGGCGCCGCTGTGGAACAACCGGCCGCCCGGCGCGCCGCGACGGCCGACGCTGGCCGAGGGCTGGGCGGCGGACAACACCGCGCTGGGGATGTTCCTGCTGCAGCTGAGCCGCGGGGAGGTCGCGACGGCGCCGACGACGCCGAACACGACGCCGGTGAACATCCTGCTCGGCGACTACCTCGCCCACGCGGGGAACATCGGCTCCGGCCGGCGTGGCGTGCGCGTGGAGGTGTTCGCCAACGAGATCGTCTCGCCGCTGGACTTCACGGCGACCGACACGTCGGGCACGACGAACGACTGGCATCCGGGACCGACCCCGGGCGACCCGGTCGTGCGCTACCGGTCCGAGTGGGCGCGGAACCCGACGGAAGCCGAGGCGCTCACGCTCGCGCTGCTGGGCGTCACCGACTTCTCGCTCGTGAACTGGTGGCGCGACGCGGCACTGGCCGCGCTCGCGCGCGATCCGCAGCTGGACCTGGCCGGGTTCGTGCAGCACTACGACCCGCTGACGTTCCTGCCCTGGCTCAACGGGCGCACGTGGCGCAGCGAGTGGCCGAAGTACCGTGCCACCGACCCCGCGGGCATCCCGGCGCGGCCGCGTCCGCGCTGAGCGAGCTCAACCGACCCGTTCGGGACGGTTGAGCGTGTCGCGCGGCGGCACGCCCTCGTCGAGCTCCGTCTCGCGTTCGAGCTCCGCGTTGAGCTCGGCGCCGAACAACAGCGCGACGTTCGTCAGCCACAACCAGGCGACGAGCACGATCGCGCCGGCGAAGGCGCCGTAGATCGCGCCCGCGTCGGCGACCCGCGTGAGGTAGAGCGAGAAGCCGTAGGAGGCCAGCACCCACAGCGTGACGGCGATCGCGGCCCCGGGCGTGACCCAGCGGAACGACCGGTGCTTCACGTCCGGCGTCACGTAGTACAGGAACGAGAACACGAGCGTCGCGATCAGCGCCGCGCCCGGCCAACGGGCGATGTTCCACGCGCGGGCGACATCCTCGCCGAGCCCGGCGAAGCCGAGCAGGTCGGTGGCGAAGCCACCGCCGACGAAGACCAGCACCAGGCTGGTGAGGATCAGTGCCCCCAGGACGACGGTCGAGAGCACGTCGACGGTCTTGCGCCGCAGGAAGCTGCGGCCATTGGAGACGTCGAAGACGACGTTCAACGCACGCCGGGCCGCTTCGAGCACGCCCGTCGTGCCGTAGAACGCGAGGATGGCGCTGACCACGAGCGTGGTCGTGGCCGTGCCCTTGGCCTGCAGCGCGGTGCGCAGGGAGCTGTCGAGCGGCTGCAGCAGCGACGACGGGACGACGTCGCGCAGATACCCGAGGATCGCGTCGTAGGTCGCGGGGTACTGGCCCACCACGCCGAGCAGCGACAGTCCCAGCAGCATGGCCGGGAACAGCGACATCAGCGAGTAGTAGGTCAGTGCGGCCGCGTGATGCGTCATCTGGTCGTCGTAGAACGCGACCAGCGTGCGCTTGATCACCCGCGGCCATGCGGCGAGCCGGGTGGCTCGCCGCAGCCTTCGGCTCAGCGGCGCGAGTCGTCGACGTCGATGCGCTCCGAGCGCACCGTGTCGGAGACCGTCTTCTCTTCGGTGGTGACGTCCTTGTCGAGGCGCACGCGCTCCTTGGCGACGGCCTGCTTGTCGACGACGACCTCCTCCTCGTGGAGCACGACCTCGTGCTCCTCCTCGGAGATGTCCGGGCCGGACGCGGCGTCGCCACGGTTGGCGTCGGTGATCGGCTCGCGCTCGAGGCGGACCTCTTCGCGGCGGACGGGGACGGTCTTGGTGACCTCGTCCTCGACGACGTACTTCTTCAGGCGGACCTTGCCGGCTTCACGCTCGGTGGTGCCGACGCGCAGCTCCTCCTCGGAGCGGGTCATCGCGTCGTCGGTGTTCGGGCCGCTGGTGTCCTGGCCCGGGCCGCCGCGCTCGCCGGCCGTGGTGTCGCTGCCCGACGTGTTGCGGACGGTGTCGACGTCGACGTCACCGCGCCCGTAGTGGCGGTAGAGCTCGTCCTCTTCCTGCGGGGAGAGCGCGCCGTCGGGCTCGATCTTCGGGGCGTCCTTGACGGTCGCCTTCTCGAACGGGACGCTGATCCCGTCGTCACTGGTCGTCGCGCCCTCGATCGGGACGAACGACTGCTTGGTGCCGAACATGCCGGTCGTCACCAGCGCCCACTCGGGAGCGTCGGTGTCGGCGTCGAGGTAGATCTCCTCGATCTTGCCGATCTTGTCGCCGCTCGAGTCGAGCAGATCCTGGCCGCGCCAGCTGAGAATGTCGTTGTTCGTGGTGGCCATGGGGGCCTCCTGTGTCTTGGGGTTCGTTGAGAGGTCGGTGCCGGTGATCAGCGCGCGGGCGCGACGGCCGCGGGGCCGTTGGTGTCCGGCGTGCGCGCGTTCGCCTCATCCTTGGCGCGCTCCTTGCCGACACGCATGTCCTGCTTGACCTGGCCGCGCTGCTCCTGGCCCTTGTCGTAGGCGTCGCCGAGCATGCGGGCGGCGACGTCGCGGCCGCCGAGGCCGAAGGCGAGCGCCATCGCGAGGAACACGCCACCGATGAGGGCGGCGTAGGTGATCGTGACGATCTCCGGCGCGATCTTGAGCTGGTTGAGGATCATGAAGGCGGCGATCGCCATGACCAGCACCGGGACGACCGAGCCGACGACCTTGCCGGTCGGCGTGTCACCCATCGTGCGGGCGACGAGCGCGCCGAACGCGGCGGCGACGACGCCGGCGACGACGAAGATCAGGATCGCGGCGACGACGTTGGGCAGATAGGCCGCAATCGTGGCGACGAAGTCCGTCAGCGCGGGGATGCCGAGCTGGGAGACGGCGATCGAGATGACGCCGAGGAAGATGAACCAGAACGCGATCACGCCGATCACGCGACTGGGCTTGAGGTCCGGCGCCACCTTGTTCACGTACTGGCCGGTTGAACCGGTGTGCATGGCCTTGTCGAGACCGACACGCTCGAGCACCTTGATGAGGATGCCCTTCACGACGCGGGCGACGATGAAGCCGATGCCGAGGATCAGCAGGAACCCGAGCAGCCGCGGCAGAAAGCCGACCAGGCTGTTGAGACCCTGCTGGATCGAGTCGCTGACCTGAATGTCAGCGAGAAGAGAAGTCATGCCAATGCTCTGTCCAGCGGTGCAACAAATGAATCACCGTACGCGGCAAATCTGACAATACGTGCCCGAACTGAGACAGTTCGTCACGTTTCGTCTCACCGTGTATCGGACAGAAGGGGCATATGCGCACCGACGCCGCCCACAACGCGGACCGGATTCTCGAGAGCACGATGACGCTGCTCAGGACCGAACCCGAGGCCAGCCTCGAGGAGATCGCGGCCGCGGCCGAGGTGTCACGCGCCACGGTCTACCGGCACTTCGGCTCCCGCGCGGAGCTGGTCAGGATCGCGCGCCGGCGGTCGGACGAGAGCGCCGATGCCAACCAGACCGACGCGTTGCGTCCCGCCGGCGAGCTCGCGGGCGGGCCGACCCCACTCGACGTCACCGAGGTGCTCAACAAGGTCCCGCCGCACCTGCTGGGCGACCAGATCGTGTCCGAGGCGCGCCGGCTGGCCGGTGTGACCTCCGTCGCGCTCTACCTGATCGACCTCGAAGGCACGCACCTGCTGCGCCTCGCCGGGTCGGAGGAGTTCCCGGAGACGCTCGATCTCCCGCTGGCCGTCGGCCCCGAGTTGCCCCGTGAGGGTCTGGTCGCCCTGCGGCGTCAGATCGCGGACGAGCTGCCGGGCAGCGTGCTCGCCCCACTGTCCCTGCGCGGGCGCACGCTCGGGATCCTGCTCGCGGTCGACGCGCCCGAGCACGCGCTGGTGGCGCTCGCGCGGCAGGCCGCCGCCTCCCTGGCGCTGGCCGACGCGTACACCGACGTGTTCGACATCGCCCGTCGGCGCAAGGAGACCAGTCCGGCGGCCGAGATCCAGCAGAACCTGCTCCCGCCGCGGATCGCCCGCATCACCGGTGCGCTCGTCGCCGGGAACGTGCTGCCCGGCTACGAGATCGGCGGCGACTGGTTCGACTACGTCGAAAACCGTGACGGCGCCTGGCTCGGCGTGGCCGACAGCATGGGCTCCGGCACGACCGCGGCCGCGTTGGGCGCGGTCTCGCTCGGCGCGTTCCGGGCCAAGCGCAAGGTCACCGGCGATCTCGTGGAGACCGTGTTGGCGATCCACCGCACGATCCGCGAGGTCGCCGTCGAAGGCGCCTTCGTCAACGCCACCATCGGGCGCTGGCACGGACCGTCGAGCTCGTTCTCCTGGATCACCTGCGGCGAGCAACGGCCGCTGCTGATCAACGAGCGCGGTCAGCTCAGCGCGCTCGAAGGCCCGACCTACGACAGCCTCGGGGTGGGACCGGCCAAGCGTACGTTCGTGGTCTCGCGCCGGCGCCTCGCGCCCGGTGAGCGGCTCCTGCTCGTCTCCGACGGCGTGCTCGGCCGGCGCACGCACGACGGCGGCACGTTCGGGACCGACGGCGTCCGCGCCGCCGTCCGCGGCGCGGCCGACGCCGCGCCCGCCGAGACGGTGCGCGCGCTGGAAGACGCGATCATGGCCGTCTCCGCCGACCGGCTCGAGGACGACGCCACGATCGTCGTGCTCGCCCCGACGAGCCGTCGCTGATGCGTCTTCCCTGGCGCCGCCGCCCATCCGCCCCGCCCGCCTCGCCGCTGCCCCGTGCCGCCAAGCCCACGCCCGTCGCGGCGCCGCCTGACTTCAACGACCTCGAAGCCCAGGCGCGCTACCACCGCGACCGGCTGAGCCTCTACCGGGCCCGGATGCACGGAGCCCACGAGACGAGCGTGGAGCGCCTGCGCGAGCTCGAGCACGCATCGGTCGCTGCCGACGAACGGCTCAAGACCGCACGCCGCACCGGCCACCGCTAGCTCGCGTAGCGGTGCTCCTGGCGCTCGCGCGAGATGCGCTGGACGTCCCAGGCCAGCCCGGTGCGCTCGAGAACGCGGATGAGCAGCGCGGACGGGTCCACCTCCCAGGCGCGGAACCCGTGCGCGGCCGAGGTGGGGAACGCGTGGTGATTGTTGTGCCAGGCCTCCCCCATCGACGGCAGCGCCAGCCAGGCGAGGTTGCGCGACTCGTCCGTGGTCTCGAACCGGCGACGGCCGAACGTGTGGCAGAGCGAGTTGATCGAGAACGTGACGTGGTGCAGCACGGCCATGCGCACGAGGCCGCCCCACACCAATCCGCTCAGACCGGCGGCGAGCGTCCCGCCGACGGCGTAGCCGATGCCGAACGGCAGCAGCAGGCCGGCGGCCACCCAGAGGAAGAAGGTGCGGTCGATGAAGCGCAGCGCGGGATCCGTCAGCAGGTCAGGCGCGTAGCGCGAGCGCTTGCCGCGCTGGTCGTGCACGAACAACCAACCGAGGTGCGCGTGGAAGAGGCCGTGCAGCGTTCCGTGCCAGCCGCCCCCGTGACCGACGTGCGGGCTGTGCGGATCGCCTTCTTGATCGCTGAAGGCGTGATGCTTGCGATGGTCCGCGACCCACGAGATCACGGGCCCCTCCACGGCCGCCGAGCCGAACACCGACAGGGTCGCGCGCACCCACCGCTTGGTCTTGAAGCTGCGGTGCGTGAGGTGGCGGTGGTAGCCGACGGTCACGCCGAGCGCCGTGACCACGTAGAACACGAAGAACAGCACGGCGTCGGTGACACGCAGAGCGCTGCCCCACGACTGCCAGACGGCGACACCGAGCGCGATGAACGGGAGCACCATCGCGCTGCCGGTCACGATCCGGTCGACCGTCTCGTGTTGGGCGGGCTCGACGTCGTCGCGAGCTTGAGGGACTGCCATGCCGGCCATCCGGCACCTCCGAGAACGAAAATCAACGGTTCCTCGGAAGTCAGACGACGCTGCCGGGTGGGCTTCGTCGCCAGTGCCCTCCGGTCGGGAGTCTACCCCCGTGGCTCCCAGCGCAGCCAGCGCTTGCTGATCTCGTAGCCGACCCCGGTCCACACCAGCAGGCCGGCGATCGGCGGCAGCAGCCGGCCGCCGTCCTCCCAGCCTTGGCGGACGAGATCGGCGAGCGCCCCGCCCGGCGTGAGGTCCATCAGCCACGTGACCGCGTCAACCTCGGTGGACAGCACCCACGCGGCGCTCGTGATCGCGGCCAGGAAGAACGGGGCGACGGTGATCTGCGCGAGCTCGGCGCTGGCCGTGAACGCGACCGTGGCGAGCGCCATCGAGGCCGCCATCACGCTGCCGAACACGTAGGCCGGGATGAGCACGAGCGGGTGCTCCGGCAGCGGCGCGCCGAACGCGACCGCGCAGGTGATCAGCAGGACGGATTGGAGTGCGGCGAGGATCAGCAGCGGCGCGAGCAGGCCGACGAGGATCTGCGGGTCGCTGAGCTCGCCGCTGCGCAGGCGCTTGAGCACGAGCTGGCGGCGGCGAGCGGCCAGCGACGTGGTCGCGGTGGCGTAGACGCAGAACAGCAGCACCATCACGAACTGCATGGCGACGACGTCGCCCCAGCTGCCGTCGGTTCCGTCCGAGGCGATCAGGGCGCCGAGGCCAAGCGGGAGCAACAGCGCCGTGGCGCACACCAGCTTGTTGCGGACGAGGATGCGGAGCTCGGAGACGGCGAGCGCGCGGATCATGCGACCACCCCCATGAAGGCGTCCTCGAGCGAGCCGCCGCGGGCGTGCAGGCGGTCGAGCGTGAGGCCGTGCGAGTTCGCCCAGGCCAGCAGCCGGGTGAGGTCGGCCTGCAGCGCGTACGTCTCCAGCACGTGCTCGCCGACGCGGCTGTCGGTGGTCAGGGCTTCCAGCTCGGGCGGGAGCGGGACGGCGGGGACCCGGAAGGTGATCCGCCCCGGGAGCTGCGCGGAGACCTCGCCGAGGGTGCCCGCCGTGGCGATCCGGCCGTCGCGCATGATCGCGACGCGGTTCGCGAGCGCCTCGGCCTCCTCCAGGTAGTGCGTGGTGAGCAGGATCGTGGAGCCGGCGTCGACGAGCTCGCCGATCACCTGCCACGTGCGCCGGCGCGACTCAGGGTCCAGGCCGGTCGTCGGCTCGTCGAAGATCAGCAGCTCGGGCTGGCCGTGGATCGCGAGCGCGACCTCCAGCCGGCGGGTCTCACCGCCTGAGAGCTGCTGAACGGGGACATCGGCGCGGCCGGTGAGGTCGAGCCGGTCGAGGTCGGTCTTGACGTCGCCGTCGCGGCGGCTGAGCTTGGCCCACAGGTCCGCGGTCTCGCGCACGGTCAGCTCGCCCGCGAACCCGCCGTCCTGGAGCATCACGCCGGTGCGGCGGCGCACGGCGCGGCGCTCCTGGAGCGGGTCCTGCCCGAACAGGCGGACGCTTCCGCCCGCCGGCGCCTGGTGGCCCTCCAGCGTCTCCAGCGTGGTCGTCTTCCCGGCGCCGTTCGCGCCGAGCAGCGCGAAGATCTCACCGCGCCGGACGGTGAAGTCGATGCCGTCGACGGCCACGTGGTCGCCGTAGGTGCATCGCAGGTCGGTCACTTCGATCACTGCCATGCCTCGCAGCCTGTCGGCGCGGACGCTGTCGCGTTAGTGGCCGGCTGTCACCAGATCGTGTGCACGTGTCATGACTGTCCCGGATGCGTCACGCGGCGCGCTAGGTTCGCCTTCGTGGACCGGACCGAGGCGGGCCTTCAGTGGATGCGGCGGGTGACCCAGTGGACGCTGCTCAGCGTCGCCGGGCTCGTCGTGCTGATCCCGGCGAGTGACCTGTTCGCGCGTGATGACCTGTCGCCCGCGGCTGTCGGCGCGGCGCTCGTGGCGCTGGCGTTCGTGGGCTACGTCCAGACCCGGCTGCTGATGGGCGGGATGGCCGGGCTGCACGACGCGCCGCGCTCGCTCCCGCTCGTCGTCGCCGCGGCCGTGGTCGCTTTGGGGCTGTGGGGCGCGCTGGTCGGTGACGAGTCGCACTGGATGTGGGTGCTGCCGTTCTCCGGCGTGGTGAGCGGCGCGGCGTTCGGTGCGGGGCCGGTCGGCCGCTGGCTCGTCATCGGCGGCGGGTGCCTGGCCGCGTTCGGCGTCGGTGCGCTCGCTTCAGGCGTCCCGGCCGGCACGGCCGGCGTCTTCGTCGTAGCCACGTTCGCGCTGGCCTGCCTCGCGCAGGTGTGGATCTGGGACGTGACATTGCGATTGGACGGCGCGCGTGAGCAGGCCGGAGAGGTCGCGGTACTGCGCGAGCGGCTGCGTTTCGCGGGTGACCTGCACGACATCCAGGGCCACCAGCTGCAGGCGATCGCGTTGAAGGCGCAGCTCGCCGCGCGGCTGATCGGCGTCGACGACGAGGCGGCGCGCGGACACGCCAACGACGCGCACGCGCTCGCGTTGGAGGCACTGTCGGAGACGCGCGAGCTCGTCCAGGGCTACCGGCGCGTCGGGCTCGCGACCGAGCTGACCAACGCGGTCGGCATCCTGCGGGCCGCGGGCGTGGATGCCGAGGTCGAGGGCACGCCGGAGTCGGTCCCGGTCGCCTTGCAGCCGCTGTTCGGGTCGCTCGTGCGCGAGGGCGCGACGAACCTCTTGCGGCACACACGCGCCGCGCGCTGCGAGATCGCGGTCGAGCGGGACGGCGACGACGTGGTCGTGCGCGTGATCGACGACGGCGTCGCACGCGTGATCGTGCCCAACGGTGACGGCACGGGCGTCGCGGGACTGCGCGAGCGCTTCACGGCCGTCGGCGGCCAGGTGGAAGCCACGCCGCTCGCCCCGCGCGGGTTCGAGCTATGCGGTCGCGCGCCGCACAAGGCCACCGCATGACCGCGCCCAACCTCGCCGCCCGCCACGACCTCGTCGCTCGCGGTGCCACGCCGTGCCCGGTCTCGTGATCCGGCTCCTGCTGGCCGACGACGAGGACCTCCTGCGCGAGGCGCTCGTGACGCTGCTCGAGCTCGAGCCCGACTTCAAGGTCGTCGCCCAAGCCGGCAACGGGCGGGTCGCGGTGGAGCTGGCCGCCGAGCACCAGCCGGACCTCGTCGTGCTCGACCTGGAGATGCCCGAGCTCGATGGCGTGTCGGCGACGGAGGCGATCCTCGCCGTGCGGCAGGTGCCGGTGGTCCTGCTCACCCGGCATGCCCGGCCGGGGGTGCTCCGGCGCGCGCTGGCCGCGGGGGCGCGGGCGTTCGTGCCCAAGACCACGCCCGCTGACCGGCTCGCCCGGATCCTGCGCGATGTGCACGCCGGCGGGCGGTACGTGGACTCCGAGATCGCCGCCACCGCGCTCACCGAGGGCACGTGCCCGCTCAGCCCGCGCGAGCTGGACCTGCTGCGCCACGTCCACGCCGGGCGCAGCGCGAGCGCGATCGCCGCCATCGTGCACCTCGCACCCGGCACGGTGCGCAACTACCTCTCCTCCGCGATGGCCAAGCTCAACGCCCCGACCCGCGCCGAGGCGGCGCGGATCGCCTACGAAGAGGGCTGGATCTGAACGGGACGCAGGCCGGCTGACAGCGCGATCGCCACCAGCGGCATGAAGGCGAGCGTGAAGAAGGCGCCCTGCGGGCCGTGGTGGTCGGCGATCACGCCCAGCACCGGCTGGAACAGACCGCCCGCGCTCACGGCGAGCCCCAGCGTCACGCCCGCGGCGGTGCCCGGGCGGCTCGGCAGGTAGTCCTGGCCGAGCTTGACCAGCACCGCGAGCGGGATGTTCATCGTCAGGCCGAGCAGCGCGATGAACGGCAGCGCGAGGATCGGGTCGCGCACGAGCAGCAGCAGCGCGAAGGCCGGGAGCAGCAGCAGGTTGCCGAGCTGCACGGTGCGCGTGAGGCCGATCCGGTCGGCGATCCGCCCGCCGAGCAGCGTGCCGCAGATGCCGCCGGCCAGACCGAGCGTGAGCGCGGTGCCGCCGAGCGCGCTGGACGCGCCGAGCTCCTTGATCCAATAGAGCGCGACGAACGTGTTGATGCCGAACGAGATGCACGAGCGGGCGACCTCGACGGCGATCAGCAGCCCGAACATGCGTGGGCGATCGACGCCCGTCGGGCGGGCGGCGCTGGTCGTGCGCGTGGCGATCCGGCGCTGGTGGCTGGAGAGCACGAACGCCATCAGCACCGCGGGCGGGATGAACAGCACCAGCGCTCCCAGGCCCATCGCGTCGAGCAACGGCGTCGCCAGCGCGGGCGCCAGGAAGAAGCCGACGCTGCCGCCGGCGGCGAACAGGCTCATGGCGGTCGCGCTGTCCTGCGCGGCGGCGCGCGCGTCCCGGCCCGCGGGCGGGTGGAACATCGCCACGCCGAGACCGGACACGAGCAGGAGCGCGAACACGGCGGGATACGACGAGACCACGCCGGTGAGCCCCACGCCGATGGCCGCGAGGATGAGCCCGAGCGGGGCCAGCATCCGCACGCGGCGGCGGTCGGCCAGCAGGCCGATCGCGAGCTGCGGGACGGCGCTGCCGAACGTCGCGGCCAGCGACAGCCCGGAGGCGGCCGAGTAGCTCAGGTTGCGCTCGAGGACGAAGTACGGCACGGCGGCGGGCACGAGGCCCTGGTACAGGTCGGCCGTGGCGTGGGCCGTGGCCCAGACGCGCATCCGCTGCCAGATCTTCAGCTCGCGCGGCGGCGCGATCATGGTCGTTGCACTCACGGGTCAGCACGGTAAGTCCGGGAACGGGTGTCGGCTACCGATAATCTGCTCAGAAGTGTCGGAAATCCGCCATCACCAGTGGGCCCTCACCGTGGCCGAGCGCCACGCGGGCGGCAGCACGGTCGACCGCCACTACCACGACGATCATCAGCTCGTGTACGTGAGCACCGGCGTGCTCGCGGTGGAGACGGCGGCCGGCAACTGGGTCGCGTCCAAGGACCGCGCGGTCTGGCTGCCCGCGGGCACCTGGCACGCGCATCGCTTCTACGGCGCGAGCATGCTCCACACCGTCGGGTTCGCGCGCGAGCGCCCGCCGCTGCCAGAGGCCGGTCCGACGATCGTCGCCGTCTCCCCGCTGCTGCGAGAGCTGCTGAT
The DNA here is from genome assembly GCA_027587225.1 of Solirubrobacter taibaiensis. Lineage (GTDB taxonomy): Bacteria > Actinomycetota > Thermoleophilia > Solirubrobacterales > Solirubrobacteraceae > Solirubrobacter > Solirubrobacter taibaiensis. The sequence goes on along the minus strand of JAPDDQ010000022.1, from coordinate 18,973 downwards.
CGCGATCGCCGACCCGTCACTGACCGCGAGTGAGCTGGGCCGCGTGCGCGGCGTGCTGCGTGACCAGCTCCGCCGCTCCTCCCAGCAGGCGATCTCGCTCCCCGCGGCGCGCGACCCGCGGCTTGCAGACGCCTGCGAGCTCGCCTCGGCCGAGCTGCACCGCTCGATCCCGCTCACCGAGCTCGCCCGCCGCGTCGGCGCCAGCGAACGCAATCTCTCCCGCCTGTTCCGCGACGAGCTCGGGATGAGCTACCCGCAGTGGCGCACGAACCTGCGGCTGCTGAACGCGATGATCGTGCTGTCCGGCGGCGCGTCGGTCACGACGACCGCCCGCCAATGCGGCTGGAACACGACGAGCGCCTTCATCGACGCGTTCCGAGGGGCGTTCGGCCAGACGCCCGGCGTCTACCGGGCCGCGACCGCCTCCCAGTCTCCGGAGGCGTAGCGGGCGAGCCCGCGCTCGGCGAACGCGGTCAGCCAGCCCTCCATCGGCCACCAGCCCCAGCGGCGGTGGAAGATCGCGGCGTTCCGCAGGATGTCGTCGAGATGCTGCACGGGCGGCGACTGCGACGGATGGTGCTGGTGGTAGGCCCATGCACCGCCGACCCAGGTGAGACCGATGCCCGCGCGGCGGGCCAACTGCCCGTAGTCGGTGTCCTCGCCGCCGTAGCCGACGTAGTCCTCGCAGAAGCCGCCGAGGCGCTCCCACGTCTCGCGCGTGATCGCGAACGAGAGCGTCCAGAACAGTGTGTGATCGCCGCGTTCGAGCACGCCGTCCTCGGGCGGGACGGGGCGAGCGGGATGCGGGTCGGCCAGCCCGTCCAGGCCGGTCGCGGGATATCCGCCGGGCGGCGCGGGCGGAAGATAGGCGACCGGCCCGCACAGCAACGCGGGCTCCGTGGCAGCGACCGCCGCGTAGCGGGTGAGCAGGTCCGGCCCGGGGATGCAGTCGACGTCGAGGAAGACGAGCAGCTCCGCGCCTCCCGCAAGCGCGTGCCGCGCGCCGGCATTGCGCGCCTGCGCGAGCGGCAGCCCACGAGGCGTGCTGGGCACGCCGATCACGTCGGCGCCGTCGCCGAGCAGCGCCCGCAGCCGCTCGTCCTCGCCCTCCCCCATCCCGACCACGACGTGCCGCACCGACGAATCCAGCGCCATCCGCTGCCGGACGAGATGCTCGTGGCGCCCGGCCACGATCGTGATCACCGCCACGTCGAACATAAAGGGGTCAGACCCCTTTAAGTTCGCGGCGCGCACGCGAGGTCCCGAATCAGCGTGGCCGCGCGGTTGGCGGCGCCCGGCGGGCTCCAGCGGGACCAGCTGTCACCGCCCGTCTGGACCGCTCGTTCGAGCGTTTCGGCCCAGGTTCCAGCAGGCCAGACCGGGCACACGACGGCGAGCCCGGCGGCGTCGAGCGCGCGGGCCGTCGTGGCTTGCTCGTCGAACGGGCGCGGCTGCGGGACGATCACGGCCGGGCGGCGCGCGGCCGCCACGTCGGCGATCGCGTTCTGGCCCGCGTGGGTGACGACGACGTCGGCGGCGCACAGCAGCGGCCACGGGTCGGCGACCCAGCGCGTGCCGGGCGGGCCGAGCACGGTCCAGGTCCAGCCGGGCGTCTCGGCCTGGGCGGCGGCGAGATCGTCGACCGTGAGCTCCGTCCCGCCCCGCCCGGACAGGAGCAGCACGTTCCGACCAGCCGTCGCGGCCGGCACGAGCGGCGCGGCCGGCACGAGCGGCGCGGCCGCCGTCCTCGTCGCGGTGACGGCGGCGCGGCCCTCGAAGCGCGAGATCGCGCCGACGGCGTGCGTCTTCGCGCGCCACTGCGCCCCGCCGCGCAGGACGTCGGCCCACTCCGGCCAGGGGGCGATGATCGCGTCGGCGAGTCGGTAGCCGAGTTGGTGCGCGTAGTCGTCGCGCACGCCCGGCAGCGCCATCACGACGGTCGGGACACCCATCGCGCGCACCAGCACGGTGACCTCGACCGAGACGTCGACCACGAACCGGCGCGGGGCGTGCGTCGCCACCCACGCCGAGATCTGCGCCATCCGCTCGCGCAGGCCCAGGTGCCCCTGCGGCGCCCAGTGCAAGGCACCGTCGGCCGTCTCGCCCTCGATCGGGCCTTCGTCGTCGCGCGCGAGTTGCAGCCACTCGCCGGGCCAGTCGGAGGGACGCGGGCGGGAGCTCAGGCCGCAGACCGGCTCGTCGCCCAGCGCCCGCGCGATCGCGGCGGCGCGGGTGACGTGACCGTCGCCCTGATGGTGGACGTAGTAGCCGATCACACCGCAGCCAGCGCGAGCGCGCCGTACAGCTCGACGTAGCGGTCGACCATGTGCTCGAGCGAGCACTCGCGCACCGCGTGCCGTCGCGCCGCCGTCCGCGAGAGTCCGGCGCACTCGCCGATCGCCGCCGCCAACCCGCGGACGTCCCCGGGCTCGACGAGGCGGCCACACGCGCCGTCCAGCAGTTCTGGCAGCGCGCCGCGCGCGAACGCGCACACCGGCGTCCCGCACGCCAGCGCCTCGGCGACGACGAGCCCGTACGGCTCATCCCAGCACGGCGTGACGAGTGCGACCGATGCCTCCCCCACGAGCCGCGCGAGCTCGGCCTGCGTCAGATGTCCCGCGTACTCGACACCCGGCAACGCGAGCCGCGGAGCGATCTCCCGCTCGAAATACGCGCGATCGGCGATCGGACCGGCGAGCCGCAGCGGCTGCCCTGCGCGCACCGCGGCGTCGATCGCCAGGTGCGGCCCCTTCTCCGGCACGATCCGGCCGAACCACACGGCCGGGCCGCCGCCCGGGCCGGGGCACCAGCGATCGACGTCGACCCCGTTGTGGATCACGTGCGCATCGGGGATGAGGTGCGACCAGGCGGCGGCCGTGTGCGCGCTGACGGCGGCGAACGTCACGCGGCAGTCGTCTCCCGCGACCTGGATCGCGGATTCCAGCCACGGCGTCGGCGGCGTGTGCAGCGTGGTCACGATCGGGACGGGGACGGCGGAAGCCATCGCGATCGGCAGGTGGTGCAGGCTGTGGTTGTGGATGACGTCGAACTCGTCGGCGCCGGTGCGCGCGAGCCGGACCATCAGATCGAGGTAGGCGTGATGCTCGTCCAGCCACTCCGGCGCGCACATGCTCACGTCCGCCCGGGCCGCGGCGCTCACCTGTGGGCGACGCAGATCGAGACACTCGACGCCCAGCCGCGGGTCCGATCCCGGTCCGGCGAAGAGCGTCACGTCGTGGCCACGGCGGCGCAGTCGCTCCGCCAGGCCCCACACGTGCGCTTCCAGCCCGCCCGCGAACGGCTCCGCGATCGGGAAGCCGGCCGCCGCGATGACGCCGATCCTCACCGCAGCACCCGCGCGTACACCGCTTCGTGCGCGGCGCTCAGCGCACACCGCTGCTCGCGCCGCTCGACCACGCTCGCCCGGCGTCCGGGGCGCGCATAGTACGCAGCTCGCACGGCGGCCTTGAGCGAGCGGGCATCGAGCCCGCCCTCATCGTGCTGATACTCGAACACCGGCTGCTGCTCGGCGTAGAACCCGCAGCTCGGGGCGATGACCGCGGTGCCGAGGTCCACGCACGCTTCCAGCCACCCGGAATGCGTGCCGAACCGGTACGGCAGCACGGACACGTCGATGCTCGCCAGGTACGCCCACAGCTCGTCGTCGCTGAAGTACTCGTGCTCGACCAGCTCGACGATGTCGACCGCGGAGGCCAACGTCCGCAGGAACGCGCCCATCACCGGGTCGTAGTAGTGCGAGCCGGGCTCGAACACCTCATGGTGGACGTTGATCTGCAGCCGCCCGCCGCGCACCGACCCGACGGCCTCGACCAGGGCGGCCGAGACCGCCTTGATGCCCATGTTCGCTCGCACGCTTTTCGCGTGCAGGCCGACCACGAACCCGTCGTGGACGGGGCGAGGACGAGCCATCGTGTCCCAGTCCACGACGTGGGGATGGGCGAGCACCGTGGCGTCCCGGCCCCAGCGCGACTTGATCTCGCGCGCGGCGCCGGGCGTGAGCGTGAGCACGGCGGCGGCGCGGGAGATCAGCACCCCGAGCTGCGCGTCGTGCAGTTCGGGCGAGGGATGGTGGGGGTTGCGCAGGTCGTGGACCGTGACCACGAGCGGGATGCCCGCGCGCTCCAGCGCGTCCGCGATGGCGCGCAGCTCCGCGGGCGTCTTCGCGTCGAACCCGAAATGCACGTGGAAGACGTCGAACGTGCCGTGGTGCGCCGCGATCCACTCCGCGTCGAGCATCGCCGGCGGCCACCATCCGCCCGGTACGCGGCACCCGTCGGCGGGTGGGATGTCGGGCAGGCGGACGACGGCGTCGCCACCGTCGGGAGCGCTCAGGTGCCGCACGTAGACGTGGCCGGCCGGCACTGAGGCGACCCGGATCTGACCGCTGGCCCGGCGCGGGGCCGCGGGAATCGCTTCGAGGACGGAGATCACGCCCGGCGTCCTCTCCACCTGCGCGCTGCGACCAAACGGAGGGGGTCTTCAGGTGACACCCGCTCGCGTTCAGCGGTCAGCGTTCAGGCGGCGCGGTGATCTCAGTTGACGCGACCGACCGCACCGGGACGAGCCGCCGTCTGCTCCCCGTCGCGCACGACCGCGGCGCCGTTGACCAACACGTGCTCGACGCCGCGCGGGCGGGCGATCAGCTGCCGCGGCATCACCCCGGTCCCGACCCGATCCAGGTCGAAGACGACCACATCGGCCGCGTAGCCCGGGAGCAGTGCGCCGCGGTCCTCGAGCCCGAGTTGACGCGCCGGCGCGAGCGTCATCCGTCGCACGGCGGACTCCAGCGACAGCAGGCCGGTGTCGCGCACGTAGTGCGCGAGCGTCTTGGTCACCCAGCCCCAGTCCGCAAGTGAGAAGGCGAGCCCGGCGAGCGGGCCGTCGAGCGCGCCGGTGACGCCGTCGCCCATCAGGCAGAACGCGTCGTCGAGCATCGCGCGGTCCAGGTCCTCGTCGCGTGCCCAGCGCTCCACGACCACGACGTCATAGAAGTCGGGCCCGGCGTCGGCCAGCAGCGCCAGGGCCGCCTCCGGGACGGTGGTACCGAGCGTCTCGGCCACCTCGGTGAGTGAGCGCCCGACGTGCCGGTTGCGGCCGCCGTCGGAAGCGACGTACATCTCCGCCCCGACCGTCCCCTCCAGCACCGCCGCGACCCGGGTGCCCGCGATCGAGATCCCGTCCGCGAGGCGCGCCGCCATCTCCTCTCGCGTGGCGCCGCGCAACGCCTGCGGCAACAGCTCGGCCAACGGGGTCGGCCCGAACGTGAACGGGAAGACGTCGAAGCCGGCGGCCAGCCCGGCGAGCGCGCCGTGCTCGAGCGCCGTCTCCCGCGCCGCCCGTTCCAGCCCTCCACCGTCCTCGGGCGAGCTGACGCGCCGGACGAAGTGCGAGAGCTGCAGCCGGCACCCGCTCTCGAACGCGACGGTCGCGGCCTCGCGCGCCGCGTCCACGATCGCGGTCCCGCGGTTGCGGCAGTGCGTGGCGTACAGCCCGCCGTGCGCGCCGACCGGTTCGCACAGCGCCTGCAGCTCCTCCGTGGTCGCGGCGATCCCCGGCGCGTACTCCAGCCCGGTCGAGAGCCCGGCCGCGCCGCCTCCATCGCCTCGCGGACCATCCCGCGTAACTTGTCGAGCTCCACACGCGTGAGCTCCCGCAGCTCGAACCCGGCGACGTTGAGCCGCAGCGACCCGTGCGGCACCAGCGGGACGACGTTCACGGCCGGCCGCGCCGCTTCGAGCGCGCCCAGGTACGTCTCGAAGGAGCTGGGCGTGCCCACGCGCTCCCACGCGCTGCGACAGCAGAACGTCGTCATCCGCGCAGCCTCGACCGCGTGCGGCTCGACGGGCGCGAGCCCGTGGCCGCAGTTGCCGACGGCCACGGTCGTGATGCCTGTCAGCACGCTCGACTGCGCGCGGCCGTCGACGAGCAGCGTGAAGTCCGCGTGCGAGTGGATGTCGACGATCCCGGGCGCGACCACCATCCCGGTCGCGTCGATCACGGCCCGCGCACCGCCGGACGCGACGTCCGTGCCCACCGCCGTGATCCGCCCAGCGTCGATCGCGACGTCCACCCGGAGCGCGGCCGCACCGGTGCCATCCACGACCGTCCCGCCCGAGATCAGGGTGTCGATCACGCGGGCCGGAGTATTCCAGCGCTGCTAGAACGGCGGGATGCGGCCGTACCCAGTTGTCCTGTCCACTCTCCTGTGCGCCGGCGCGCTCGCCGCGCCCGCCGGGGCGGACACCGTTCGCTTCAAGCCGGGAGAGGGCACGTCGATCACCGACGGGAAGATCACCTGCGTGATGGGCGTCAGCAAGGGCGGCGCGGGCAGCGTGCGCTGCAGCGGCCCGCGCGTGTCCGACGAGTGGGGCGCCAGGACCGACTGCGAGATCATCGGCAACGACGGCACGCCGGAGACGGTCGACGGCATGCGGGCGATCGGGCTGCGCGAGCGCGGGCGCAACCGCAAGGAGGCGATCTGCGGCGTCGGCGGCGTGATCGACGCCAAGCGCGGCGACACGATCATCCTGGGCGACATCCGCGGCGAGCGGCTCAGCAGTGGCGGCTTCCGCTTCCGCAACCAGGACGATCACGGCTTCACGCTCACCGCGCGCGCCCTCAAGCGGGTCTAACTGCTGCGCGCCTCGAGGATGATCCGGGTGCGCGTGCCGGTGACCTCCGGCTTCCCGCGCAGCCACGCGAGGACCTCCTGCAGGTGCACGATGTCGCGGACCCGGACGTGCAGGACGGCGTCCAGGTCGCCCGCGACCGCGTAGGCCGCGATCACGTACGGCGCGCCTTCCGCGGCTTTCCAGATGTCCTCCATCCGCGCCGTGCCCGCGAAGCGGATGTCGATGAAGGCCTGCAGCTCCAGCCCGAGCTGGTCGCGGTCGACCATCGCCGCGTAGCCCTGGATGACGCCCGCGGTCTCGAGCCGCTCGACGCGGCGCTTGACCGCGGCGGTCGAGAGCCCGACGACGCGGCCGATCGCGGCGTACGACTGGCGGCCGTCCTCGCGGAGCAGGCCTACGATTCGCTGGTCGAGGTCGTCCATGCGAGGCGGGGGAGTTTGAGGGCGCCTGAGGTCATGGCGATGCCCGCGAAGACTACGACGAGCCCGAGCGCCTCCCCGCTCGACAACGCCTCGCCGGCGAGCGCGGCGGCGAGCAGCATCGCGACGGGCGGGTTCAGGTACGTGACCAGCAGCGCGGTCGCGGCGCCGGCGCGGCGCACGAGCGCGCACCACACCACCAGGCCGAGCCCGATGTTCGCGAGGCCCAGCAGGGTGAGGGCCGAGATGGCACCCGCCGACGGCGCGGCGCTCGGAAGCCCGAGGACGCCGAGCGGCACGGCGAGCGGCAGGACCGGCAGGCTCGCCGCGAGCGCGACCGCCTCGAAGCGCACGTCGGCGAACCACGTGCGGATGGCGCGCGCCCCGGCCGCGTACCCGGCCGACGCCGCCAACAGCGCCAGCACCGCCGTCACGCTCTGCGCGTTCCCGCCACCGGTCGCGATCACGACGCCCGCGAAGCCCACCAGCGCGCCGACGACGGCGTACCACGGCAGCCGCTCGCCCACGATCACGCCGATCGCGAGCCCGAAGATCGGCGCGGGCGCGACCAGGATCGCGGCCATCCCGGTCGAAACGTCGGTGATCGCGAGCGCGACGAACAGCAGCGGTGCCCCGGTGAGCGCGGTCGCCAGACCGAGCGACGGCCATGGCCGGTCCTGGATCACGCGCAGCGCGGCGTGGACCTGTCCGCGCGCCGCTGCGAACGCCCCCGCCACCAGCACGGTCAGCACGATCTCCACGGCCACGACGAACGCGGGCGAGAACGCGTCCCGGGCGATCTGCGTGGGGAGATAGGAGCTGCCGCGCAGCACGGCCACGGCGGCAAGCAGGGCGAGCGCCCCTCGGGTCAGCATGCCCTGACACCTGACTGACGTCCACCTTGGACTCAAGATGCACGCAAGATTCTCCGCTCCGAAAGCAAGAAGATTGCGCGTTCCTGGAACCACAGACCAGTTTCTTGACGTAGGGCCGCCGAACCCCCACGCTCACGCGATGCCCCAAGCACCGACGCTGGCCGAGAGCCTCAAGGAGTACTCCGAGGCCGTCCCCGAGGCCGACCGGCCGGATGCGCTGCACCAGCTCTTCTACGGCTTCTACTCGCGGATCGCGATCCTGGACCGCACCACCCACGAGCTGGCCCGCTGGGCGAAGGACGACATCACCGCGATCGACGACGTCACCCCAGTCGCCGCCGAGGCGCTACGGGACAACGCCGTGCACGTCGGCCGCGACCTGTTCGCCGCGCGGGTACGCACGATGAAGGCGATGACGCTCGTCTCCCAGCAGCTCGCGGCGCTGTGCAGCGCCGACGACCATCCGCCGTTCACGCTCGAGCGCGCCGTCGCGTTCGACGAGGAAAGCGCAGAGCTGCGCACCTACGACCTCTCGACGCCCGGCGAGCACGGCGACCTGCCGTACGACCCGTTCACGTACGACCCGAACGCCGAACCCGCGGCCTGACTCAGCCCACGGGGGTGATCGGCGGCAGCTCGTAGCTCCCGTCGAAGACGGCCTCCTCGGGGCCATACATGCGGAGGATCGGGCGGAAGGTCCCGGCGGGTGTCGGCAGCCAGTTCGCCCGTCGGCCGGGATCGGACGGCTCCTCGCGCTGCATCACGATCGTGACCGAGCCATCCTCGGCCGTGCGCAGGCCGGGCGTGCGGTCGCCGATCGAGTAGCGACCGATCGGGTTCTCGATCAGGAAGAACTCCGGCGTGTCGTACATCGTCACCGACCAGAACGCCCCGACCGGCGGCGTGACGGCGAACCGCAGCTCGTACCGGCGGGAGCCCTCGAGCGGGTCCCCGGCGGCGTCGACGTAGACCATCGCGTACGCGGCCTCATACCCGTGGTTACCCCACAGTCCCGCGCGCGCCGCCATGGTGCGCATGACGTAGCGCTTCGGATCGTCAGGCAGCTTCCAGCGTTCCTCGTCCAGCGCGCCGACCTCGAAGAAGTCGAGGTTGTAGTCGAACACGTGGTACGTCAGGTCCCACCCGTTCTGCTTCGCGCTGTGGCCTGCCTTCAGCGCGGCCTCCAGCCGCTGTTGGCCCGCCGCGAGCCCGGCCTTCAGCGCGGACACGAGCGGGGAAGCCGGATCGGTGTACAGCGAGCTGGAGGCGAACAGCCCCAGTGGGGCGAAACGTTGCTGGTAGCCGCGGTCCCGGTTCGCCGGCGGGAAGGCCTGGAGGGCCACGCGCAGGCGCTCGAAGAACTCGACCGCCGCGGCCGGGTCCGGCACGGGCAGCCCGACACCGTCGCCGCTCGGCGTCAGCCGCAGTCCGCGTTGCAGCTCACGCACGGCCGGCAGGTCCGCCTCGCCGTCCACGGCCCAGCGGCCCACGATGCTGGCCACCGCGGTCGGGAAGCGGATGAGCGTGGTGTTGTCGGGCTGCTCGTCGTCCCACGTCGGACCCACCAGCAGGAACGACCGTGCACCCGTGCCCGTCGCGCGCCGGCCGACATACGCGAAGTTGTTCGTCCACGCGTCGACGAACTGCAGCACGTAGTACCGGCCGCCGGCATCCGGGACGTCCAACCGCACCGGCCCACCGGACGTGTCGACGTTGGCGATCGAATAGACGGTGTCGTTGTTGATCGACACGAACGTGTCCTTCGGACCGGCCAATGCGGTCGCGTGCGAGAACACGTTCAACGGCGCGGAAGCGAGCGAGCCCATCCCCGCGCGCGTGAACCGCTCGACCTCCTGCAGATCGAAGACCAGTGGGAAGCCGTAGAAGAACGCCTCCGTGGCCAGTTCCGCCAGATCGTCGTCGTGCAGTGTGGGACCGTCGAGCCGAGCCGTCATGCGCCGACCGTGTCAACGGCCCGTGTGAGCGGGCCTCACCCGCCTGGGATGATCGGAGGCAGCGATGGAGATCCGTGAGTTCGATGAGTCCGACTGGGCTCAGGCGTGGCCGATCGTGCGGGACATCGTGCGAGCGGCAGACACCTTCACGTACGACCCGGCCATGACGGCCGAACAGGCGCACGACCTCTGGGTCGAGTCGCCGCCCGGGCTGACGATCGTCGCGATCGACGGCGATCGTGTGCTCGGGACCGCGAAGATGGGCCCGAATCGGCCCGGCCCGGGGGCGCACGTGTCCACGGCCAGCTTCATGGTCGCGGCCGATGCGCGAGGGCGGGGCGTCGGCACCGCGCTGTGCCGGTTCGCGCTGGATTGGGCGACGGAGCAGCGATTCGCCGGCATGCAGTTCAACGCCGTAGCTGCGTCCAATCACGCCGCCGTCGAGCTCTACGAGCGGCTGGGCTTCGAGGTGGTCGGCACGGTCCCCGGAGCCTTCGCGCATCCGGCGCTCGGTCGTGTCGGGCTCCACGTCATGTATCGCTCGCTCTGAGCGGTTCCGGCGGCACCGCCAGCCTGCGCGCCGCCACGCGCATCGACTCGATCATGTGCTCGACGAGCGGGTCGTCCTCGCCCGAGCGCACCGCGGCGACGATCTGCCGCGCCGGGACGTGCCCACGCAGGGGCAGCACCACGACGTCCGAACGCGAGCTGACGAGCGCCACGGTCGGGATCAAGGCCACACCGATCCCGGAAGCGGCCATCCCCTGCAGCGCTTGGTAGTCCTCGGACTCGAAGCTCACGTTGGGCTCGTAGCCGGCCGTGCGGAACGCGCCCGCCACGACGTCGGAATCGCCGTGCGTGCCGTCCATCTCCATGATCAGCCACGGTTCCTCGCGCAACTCCTCGAGCGTCACGGACGTCCGCGTCGCCAGCCGATGATCCGCGGCGACCGCGACCCGCAACTCGTCGTCGAAGATCGGCACGTGCTCCACGCCAGGCCTCGGCAACGCCGGCGACCGCGGTGACTGCACGAACATCGCGATGTCCACCCGCCCGGCGAGCAACGCGTCGATCCCGGGGGCATCGTTCATGACCTGCAGCGTCAGCTCGGCGTCGGGCCGTCGCGCGCGCAGCTCCCGTGTCGCGCCGGGCAACAGCCCGGCCGCGGCCGAGTTGAACGCGGCCACCCGCACGCGCGCCCGGCCGATGCCCGCCGCCTCACGGACCTCTCGCTCCGTGCGCCGCGCAGCCTCGAGGAGCTCGGACGCGCGCCGCGCCAGCACTTCACCGGCCGGGGTGAGCGTCACCCCGCGCGCATTGCGCTCCAGCACGCGAGTGCCGAGAATCGCCTCCAGCCGCGAGATGTGCTGGGACACCGCGGGCTGCGTGAAGTCCAGCGCCGCGGCGGCATCGCTGAAGGAGCCGCGCACCGCGACTTCGCGAAACGTCGTAAGCAGCTTCAGGTCCAACATCGTGGGAAACGATACGCAGCCGCCCCGCATGAACGTTCGTGCGGGGTATTCTCGGGTCGATGCCGGCTCGAAACGCAGCGGGAACTCGCAGGCGCGAAACGATCCTGCAGCACGCGGCCGACCTCGCCTCCGTCGAAGGTCTGGAGGGCCTGACGATCGGGCGCCTCGCGGGCGAGCTCGAGATGAGCAAGAGCGGCCTGTTCGAGCACTTCGGCTCCAAGGAAGGGCTGCAGGTCGCGACGGTCGAGACCGCGAAGGCCAAGCTCTGGAGCGAGGTCGTCGAGCCGGCCTCGACGGCGACACCCGGGCTCGATCGGCTCCGCGCGCTGATCGAGGGCTACATCGGCTACCTCCAGCGCGAGGTCTTCCCCGGCGGGTGCTTTCTGTCCGCGGCGTCCGCGGAGTTCGACGGCCGTCCCGGTCCCGTGCGCGACGTGATCGCCACCGCGATGCGCGCGTGGGGCGCCGAGCTCGAGACGCACGCCGGGATCGCGCTGCGCCAGGGCGAGCTCCCCGACGGCACGGACCCGGCGCAACTCGTGTTCGAGCTCGGCGCCTTCGCGACCCGGGCGAACGCCCTCTTCCAGCTCTACCGCGATCCCGCCGTGTTCGAGCGCGCGCGGGTGGCGGTCACGAAGGCACTCGGCTGAGGTCGAGCTCCTCGCCCGGCTGCAGCAGCTGGGCGGTGACGCCACGGCGTCCGGCGGCGTGCGCGAACGCGCTCTCGGGGTCCGGCAGGCCGAGGTAGCCCGGCGCCTGGTGGAACGTGCCGTAGTGGATCGGCGCGGCCCGGCCGGCCTGCAGGACGTCCGCGGCGGCGGCGGCCTGCTCGGGCACCAGGACGGCGGGCATCCCACTCGCGGGCTGGGCGTAGTCGAACTCGGCGATCGCGCCGTTGATGGGCAGGAAAGCGATGTCGAACGGGCCGCAGCGCTCGGCGATCTGCCACCAGAAGCCGTGCCACAGCGTGTCGCCGCAGTGGATCAGCCGCGCGGCGCCGTCGGAGATCACCCACGACACCTGCGGGGAGCCGAACCCGTCGACCGCGGGGACCGCCGTGAAGTCGAGCTCGCCCACCTTCGCCGTCTCCCACAACTCGACCCCGCGAGCGTTGAACCCGGCCTCGGTCACCGCCGGCGCCGCGGCGGGCGGGCACAGCACCGGCGCGCCCAGCGCGAGCGCGGTGCGCAGCGCCTCCACGTCGAAGTGGTCGGAGTGCAGGTGCGTGACGGCGGCGACGTCGACCGTGCCGGGCGCGGTGAGCGGTGCGAGCAGCGGCTCCCGAGGCGGCCCCGCGACCGCCGACAGGGACGGCGTGCCGGTGAGCAGATCGACCACCGCCGTGGTCGTGGGCGTCTGGACCTCCAGGCCCGCCCAAGTCAAACGACGTACACGCATTCCCAACCTCCGAGATCAAGCAGCACGAACGTTCGTAACTTACCGCACGGTCGTTCGGCCCCGCAACTCAGCCTTCACGCACGATCCACCCCCGCGCCACCACGAGCCGCAGCGAGTCCAGCGCCGCCAGGTTCTCCAGCGGATTGCCGGCCATCACGACCGCGTCGGCGGAGTAGCCCGGCTTCAACCGCCCGATCTCCCGCTCCCGCGCGAGCAGCGCGGCGGCGGTGGTGGTGGCGGCACGGAGCGCGTCGAGCTTGGTCAGCCCGAGGTCCGCGAGGTACTTGATCTCGGTCACGACGCTCGAGAGCGAAGCGGCCGTGTACGAGGTGTCGGTGCCGGCCGCGATCGGCACACCACGCTCGTACGCGGCGGCGACCGTCGCCCGCAGCGCGACGAGCATGTCGCGCCCGCGCTGGACGAGCCGCGGGTCGGTGTACTCGCCGCCCGGCTCGATGATGTCGATGATCGCGGAGATCGTCGGCGTCAGGAACGTGCGCCGCGCGCGCATGAGGTCGAGCGTCGCCGCGGAGGCGAACGTGCCGTGCTCGACGGAGCGCACGCCGGCCAGGACCGAGTCGCGCACGCCCTCGTCGCCGTGGCCGTGGGCGAGCACGCCGCCGGGCAGACGGCGGGCCGCGTCGACCACCGCGCGCAGCTGGCGCTCGTCGTAGACCTGCTGGCGCGGGTCCTGCTCGGGCAGGCCGGCGCGTTCGGTCGAGCGCGTCTTGATCACCTCCGCCCCGCGCGAGATGTTCACCTGTGTGAGGAAGCGCAGCGCCTCCGGGCTGCGAACGCCGTCGGGGAGCGCGGCCAGCGGCGCGAGGCGCGGATCGGCGAGCAGGCTGTCGCCGAGGTTCGGCGTCACGAACAGCCCGGCGGGCAGCACGCGCGGGATGCCGAGCCCGCCGTACTCGCCCATCGCCTTCAGCCCGACGTCCTGGAAGAAGCTGGTGGAGGCGGACCGGACCGTGGTCGCGCCCTTCGACACCGCCGACTGCGCCGCCGCGGCGGTCGCCGTATGGACGTGCACGTCGATCAGCCCCGGCAGCACGAAGGCGCCGCCGACGTCGATCACCCGACCGGCGGGGCGTTCCCGGCGCCCCACGCGCCGGACGATCCCCTTCTCGAACACGATCGTCGTGTTCTCCGTCACCTCGCCGCTGCCCGGATCGAGCAGCCGCGCCCCCGTGAGAGACAGCGTCGGCGCGACCCGGTTCGGGCTGCCGCTCTCGCCGCGTGAGTCGTGGTCATCGCCGCCGCGCGCTTGCGCTCCAGCCGGGCGCCCGATCGCCGCCGCTCCCGCAGCCGCGGCGCCCGCCGCCAGTGCCTGCCGCCTGGTCAAGGACCCCTGCATGACGTACCTCCCACTCGCTCGCGGCGAACGATACGCCCGCCGATCCGACAACCGTCGGACGGCGACGCGCACGTTCCCTGCATCTGCGGATACCGCCACTGCTCCGCTCGGACTTAGCGTTCGAGGTCAACAAGGGGGAAAGCGATGTGGAGATGGGTGTCCGTAGCCGTGGCCGTGCTGCTCAGCGCCGTGTGTGCGCTGCCGGCGAGCGCCGCGCCGCCTGACGCGCCGACCGCGTGCCGCGTCGACCGGCCCGACGGGTTGTGGCCGGGCGACTACGTCAACGACTGGGACACGAACCTCCACCACGGTCTGAACTCCGACTGGACGAAGCAGGTCCGGCCGATCGGGACCGTGAAGGCGCTGATGATCTTCGTCGACTTCTCCGACGCGCCGGCGTCGGCCGCGAACCCGAACCAGGGCGGGCGAGACTGGCGGGTCCCGCAGTCCTACTGGGACTTCCTCGAGCCGTCGGTCGAGATGTTCAAGCAGGCGTCGAACGGGCGCTTCACGCTCGACGTGGACCTGGCGCCGCAGTGGCACCGGATGCCAGAGCCGAGCACGACCTACGGCATGACGCGCGCGACGTTCTCGATCGCGAACCAGAAGGCGTACGCGCGCAAGGCGGTGCAAGCCGCCGACCCGGACGTGAACTTCGCGGGCTACGACCTCGTCTACATCATGCCGCCGCGCAACGCGACGCAGATCGCGTTCTCGCCGGAGCTGAACCTCTACAGCGACCAGATCGTCGCCGACGGCACCGTGGTCAAGAACGGCGCCACGTACGGCCAGGACATGTTCACCTGGGGTCCGAAGATCGTCAATCACGAGACCGGCCACGCGATCTCGCTGCCGGAGTCCTACAACGGCAGCGGCACCGGCGCGACGCATCTGTGGGTCGGCGGCTGGGACCTGATGGGCAACATCCTCGGCCACGCGCCCGAGTTCATGTCCTGGAACAAGTGGAAGCTCGGATGGCTCGACGACCCCGACTTCGGCTGCCTGGCGTCCGACGGGTCGGCCGAGTACACGCTCTCCCCGGTGTCATTGCCGCCGGACGGCGGTGTGACCAAGAAGGGCGTAGTGGTGCGCACGTCGCCGACCACCGCGGTCGTGGCGGAGTTGCGCGCGCCGGTCGGTTTGGACGCCACGACCACCGCCACCCCCGGCGCGAGCCGGATGTGCGACTGGGGCGTGCTGCTGTACCGGATCGACGTCACCGTGCTCAACTCGTACGGGTCGATCAAGGTGCTCGACGCCATGCCGGGATCCACGGGCGGCGGCTGCAGCGGTGACGTCGACATCGCCACGCTCGGACGTGGCCAAGGCGACGGGCCGTCGAAGTTCGTCGACACGCAGACCGGCACGACGTTCGAGGTGCTGTCGATCGAGGACGGCGTGTCCGCGCTCCTGAAGGTCACCCGCGCCGCGACGCGGATCACGGCCACGCCCGGCGCGCCGCTGTCCGTCGGCGTGGCCGGCGCGCAGAACAACGCGCCCGCGGGCGCCACCTACGAGTGGGCGTTCGGAGACGGCACGACCGGGACCGGCGCGACCGCCACCCACGCCTACGCGGCTGCCGGCCGCTACTCCGTGACGTTGACCGTGCGCGACGGCGACAAGGTCCTCGGCACCGCATCCGAGACCGTCACGGCGTACGCGCCCGTGAGCGGGACGGTCACGGTCCAGACCTCGCCGGCCGTGGCGGGTGAGCGCACGACGGTGCGCGCGAACGCCTCCGGCCAAGACATCACGTTCGAGGTCCGACGGCGCGGCGTGTCGGTGGCCAAGCAGGTCGTCGCGCTCGACGGGCAAGGCCGGGCGAGCTTCAGCTACTCCTCGGCCGTCGCGGCCACCGACACGGTCACGGCCTGCGTGGACGCGAGCGCGACGTGCGGGACCGGGGAGGTCGAGTGGTGGTTCCGGCCCGGCGGCAGCGCCGAGCTCTGGGACGGCGAGACGCTCGCCGGGTGGAGCGCGGTCGGCGCCGGGTCGTTCTCGCGCAACTACATGAACGCGCTCGCGACCTCGGCGGGCACCACGTCCGCGAACCCCGGCGTGCTCTGGTACTCGGCGCGCAAGTTCAAGGACTTCGAGCTGTCCGTGGACTACCGCGTCGCCGCGGCCGGCAACAACGGTGGCGTGCTGCTGCGTTTCCCGGCGCCGGCGAGCGTCGCCGACGCCGATTCCGGCTATCAGGTCGCGATCCTCGACAATGGCGCCGCCGGTGTGCGGACGGGTGCGATCACGCAGGAGCGCGGGACGGTGACGTCGTTCGCGCCGTCGAGCGCGACGAACTTCAAGCCCACGCGCGAGTGGAACACGCTGAAGATCCGCGCCGTCGGTCGTCATCTGGAGGTGTTCCTCAACGGGGTGCTGGTGAGCGAGTACCACGACGCTGTGCGCAACGGCGGCGAGGGCTACATCGGCCTCGAGAACGCCGTCAACAACGTCATGTACCGCAACGTGCGGGTGCAGGAGGTCGTCGGCGGCGAGGTCGGCGGGACCGTGCCCGCGACGCTCGCGTTGAGCGTCGGGAGCGCGAGCTTCCCGGCGTTCGTGCCCGGCGTGGAACGGGACTACACGGCCACGACCAGCGCGGTGGTGACCAGCACCGCCGCGGACGCGACGTTGTCGGTCAGTGAGCCGGGTCGGTTGACCAACGGGGCGTTCTCGCTGGCCGAGCCGCTGCGCGTGGCGCTGTCGAAGTCCGCCTGGACCGGGCCGACCTCGAACGAGGTGGTGGATGTCACGTTCCGGCAGCTGATCAAGAGCACCGACCCGCTGCGGACGGGGTCCTACTCGCGGACCCTGACGTTCACGCTCTCGACCACGAACCCCTAGAGGCCGGTCTTCACCGCCGTCTCGAAGGCGTCCACGCCAAAGGACCCTTCGAGGCGGGCGGTGACCTTGCCCGACTTGTCCATCACGAACAGCCACGGCTCGGTCGGCAGGTTGAACGCCTTCAGCGGGTCGCGGAGGCCGTTCTGCTGGTTGTTGTCCACGAACACCTCCTGATGGATGAACTCCATGTCGTCGCCGTACTTCGCGCGCATCTGCAGCGCGATGTCGGCGACCGGCCCGCACACGCGTGACTGGCACAGCTGCGGGGTGGCGAACAGCAGCGCGACCGGCTTCTTGCCGACGACCTTCGCGAAGTCCTCGTGCATGTCGCTGGCCGGGTCGCGCGTGTCCAGCAGCGCCTCGTCGCCCTTGACGCTCTCCAGCGTGTCGGTGGCGACGTTCGGCGCCTTCTCCCCCACGTCCGGGATCTTGTCGGCGGCCTTCGTCTTGACCTCCACCTGCGTCGGCGCGCCCACCAGCGTCCCGTTGTTGCGCGTCGCGACGAGCACGGCGTGCCGGCCCGCCTTCTCGAACTCCACGTTCGCCGCGTACACGGCGGCGAACGGGTCGGTGTCCGTGGCGGCCTGCTTGCTCTTGTACCGGTCCTGGGTGAGCAGGATGTCCGCCGGGGCGACGAACGGGCCCTGCGCCGGCTGGGTCGGGTCCGGCGCGATGTAGATCGCCGTCGGCCCGTAGATCGGCTTGCCGTCCTGGCCGATGACGCCGAACGTGAAGCGGTTCTCGCCCGTCGTGAGGATCGACGTCGCGAGCGCGGCCTGCGGCCCGGACCGCACCAGGTCGGCGATCTGCTGCAGCGTCTTGCCCTCCGCGGGCGGGAACGACGTCGGGTCGGGCTTCTGCGCCTCGCGCACCGCCTCGCGCAGGCCCGGCGTATCCGGGACCTGCTCCACCGGGTCGGCCGGGGCTTCGGGTTCTCCTCCCCCGCCGCAGGCGACGAGCGTGAGGCAGGCGAGCACGGCGAGGACAAGGCGCAGCGGCATCCCACCTAGGGTATCCGTCCTATTACGCATGTAGTGGGACTCGGCCACGGCTCCCGCTGATTCGGCGAGTGCCCGAAACGGTGCCCGTTGGGTGCGACGAATCGCCGTCTCGTCTCGTACCCTTCACCGCATTCCGGTGCTGTGCTGCTGTTTGCCGAGGGGTCTGAAGCGTGCCTGAGCGAGTAGAAGAACTCGCGCCTGAGCAGGCCCCTGCCGCACGCGTGGAGGCCGCTTCGCCCGAGGCCGCGACGTCGATGCCGAAGGGCCCGCTGCCCGGCGGCATGAGCGTGCAGCAGATGCTCTCGATGCAGCAGGGCGCCGGCAACGCGGCGGTGGCGAACTTCGTGCGCGGGCAGCGCCGCGGGCAGCATCCGCGCGTCGAGCCGTCGGCGATCACCGCCGCGGTCGCGGCCGAGAACCCGGACCTGGCGCAGCGCAACGGCGAGTCACCCGACAGCGCGGCCGAGACCGCGAAGGCCCGCGCGAAGGAGACGCCCGCGCCCGCTCAGCCGGCGCCCGCGCAGGCGATCAAGGCCGAAGCGGCCGAGATGGCCGAGCAGGACGGCGGCGCTCCCGCCGACAGCGCCCCCGAGGCCAAGACGGCCAAGGACGCGCCGAAGCCCGCCGCTCCCGCCGAAGAGGCCGCGGGCGCCCAGGCTGACTCCGCCGACCCGAAGTCCGACGCTGAAGCCGTGTTCACCCAGGCCACCGGCGGCGAGACCGCGCCGCAGGGCGCCGAAGAGGACATGGAGGACGACGGCGAGGACGTCGCCGCCGAGGCCAAGCCGCCCGCGCCGGAGAAGGGCGGAGACGAAGCCGGCGAAGCGGCGGGCCCCGAGGGCGCGGAGTCCGAGCCGGCCGCGGCCGCACCGCCCGCCGCCGCGACGGCCCCGCCCACGAACCCGACCCCCGCCCAGGTCCCGACCCCGCCGCCCGTCGCGGTGCCGGAAGCCCCGACCGCCGCCGCCCCGAGCGCGGCCTCCCCGAACCTCGACGCCT
>JAPDDQ010000240.1 GCA_027587225.1 Solirubrobacter taibaiensis | reverse complement strand
TTGGCGCATAAAATTGTCACATTTAAGTGTTTAAGCAAGGTGAATTTAACGGCTGAATTTTATGAAAATATAATCATTTTTATTTTATCTATTTTTTGGGAGCTATAAGTTTAAAATATAGAAGAAAAGCAGTATTCTTAAAGATAGAGTTTTTTTAACATATGTAGGAGGGTTTATTCGTGAGCAACTTATTTACAACAGTAAAAGAAAAAGTTCAAGGAAAAGGCATTTCTATCGTACTTCCTGAAGGAACTGATGAAAGAATTTTAGGCGCTGCAGAGCGTTTAGCAAAAGAAGAGTTAGTAAAACCAATCTTAGTTGGTAATAAGGAAGAAATTAGCGCAAAAGCTGCTAGCATGAATTTAACATTAGCAGGCGTTGATATTTACGACCCAGCTACATGCGAAGAAATGGATGCAATGGTAGCATCTTTCGTTGAACGCCGTAAAGGTAAAGCAACTGAAGAAGACGCTCGCAAAATCCTTAAAGACGAAAACTACTTCGGTACAATGCTTGTATACATGGGCAAAGCACACGGTTTAGTAAGTGGTGCAGCTCACTCTACAGCTGATACAGTTCGTCCAGCACTTCAAATTATTAAAACAAAACCAGGCGTTACAAAAACTTCTGGCGTATTCATCATGGTACGTGAAGAAGAGAAATATGTATTCGCTGATTGCGCAATTAACATTGCACCAAACAGCCAAGATTTAGCTGAAATCGGTATCGAAAGTGCGAAAACTGCTGAGTTATTCGGCATTGATCCACGCGTTGCTATGTTAAGCTTCTCTACAAAAGGTTCTGCGAAATCTCCAGAAACAGAAAAAGTTGTAGAA
>JAPDDQ010000239.1 GCA_027587225.1 Solirubrobacter taibaiensis | reverse complement strand
TTATTATAATGAAGAACATGGTTACCCGCGTGAAACTACAATCTCGAATGAAAAAATGTTAGCTGAAGGGAAAAAAATGGCGCAAGAAGTCTTGAAGTTTATGCATCAAAAAGATCCTGCAACAAAAAACCTTCCGATAACATTTGCAATTTATCGTCAGGCTCCGAAGGCTTCACTTGTGCCAGGTAACTTTGTTTCTTATGCGAATGTTGAAAAAGGTAGTGAAACGGTTGAAGATTGGAAACAAATTAATGAAAAATATTATTTGTTCCCATCAGAGCAAGCGAAAACAGATAATAAACGTGAAGACCTTGCAAGAGTATCCAACTTTAAGGCAAAACTAAGCGATTATTTCCAAGGCGACTATACAGCTGTTATTGGTACTGGTATGTATAGAGATGATGAATTAAGAGAAATGAAGCTTGATATTCCTGTCCAGTTTAATGGAAAAGCTGAAATAGTTGGTTTTACACAATATGTGGCAGGGCTTGTTATGGAATACTTCCCGAATTATATGAAAGTACAAGTAACGATTAAATCTGTAGAACGCCCAGAAGCTATTATTATACGTGAAGCAAAACAAGATGAACCACTTGTGAAGATTTTAGATTAAATATGAAGGCTGTTCCTCTATGGAACAGCTTTTTTTCTTATGTAATTTTGTTATAATTTAAAATGTTGTAAAAAATAGGGGTAAGGGGTAAATCTCATGGAAGAATTAAGTTTTCAAGTCATTATTTTATTAATTGCATTCGGTTTTTTAGCAGCTTTTATTGATTCCGTTGTTGGAGGAGGAGGGTTAATTTCGCTTCCTGCGCTTATGTTTGTTGGCGTATC
>JAPDDQ010000238.1 GCA_027587225.1 Solirubrobacter taibaiensis | reverse complement strand
CCACCAAACAATGCCGGAATCTGCATTCCTATACAGCTTACCATATGAGTACTATGAAAAATTCGGCATCCGTAAATACGGTTTCCACGGAACTTCTCATAAATATGTAACTGAGCGTGCGGCTGAATTATTAGGTCGTCCAATTGAAAGCTTAAGCTTACTTTCTTGTCACTTAGGTAACGGTGCAAGTATCGCAGCAGTAGAAGGCGGTAAATCTATCGATACTTCTATGGGCTTCACACCACTTGCTGGTGTAACAATGGGTACACGTTCTGGTAACCTTGACCCTGCGTTAATTCCATACATCATGGAAAAAACAGGCCAAACAGTAGAAGAAGTAGTTAACGTATTAAACAAGAAGAGTGGTATGTTAGGTCTTACTGGTTACTCTAGTGACCTACGTGACATCATTGCGAAAGAAGAAGAAGGCGACCACCGTGCGAAAGTAGCACTTGATGTATTCGTAAGCCGTATCCACAAATACATCGGTTCTTACACTGCTCGTATGAAAGGTGTAGACGCAATCATCTTCACAGCTGGTGTAGGTGAAAACAGCGCGATTATTCGTGAACGCGTATTAGAAGGCCTTGAGTACATGGGCGTATACTTCGATGCGAAACGTAATAACGTATTCGGTGAGGAAGCATTCATCAGCTTCCCACACTCTCCAGTAAAAATTATCGTAATTCCAACTGACGAAGAAGTTATGATCGCTCGTGACGTACTACGTCTTGGAGATATCGGTTAATATATGAAAAGAAAGACGAGATCCTATAGGATTTCGTCTTTTTTCTTTTGGATGTATTTTAAAACTCCATCTGGATATAATATTTTTTC
>JAPDDQ010000237.1 GCA_027587225.1 Solirubrobacter taibaiensis | reverse complement strand
ACGCATTTTTAACGGGTTCACGATTTAATTGCTCCACAGCGATTTTTGAAACATCTTCCTTCGCAGCAAGTAAACTAATTGCCGCATCTAATATACCAGCCTTCTGCAACTGTGCTAAAAGCTGCATCGTTTCTTCTACTGCTTCACGATTATTAGATAGTTCATTTAGAAGTTCATCTGCTACTTGCTGTTTCTGTTCTTCCTCTGTTACAACTTTCTTTTTAATTACAGTAATTTCTTTCGCCACTATCTCCGCCCCCTAGTCCACAAGTGATACGTATTGTTTTCTTTGCCATTTTTGCTCGATTTCAACACCGTTTTGCGGATTACGCTTTTTATCTCTCGGGTTTGAAGATGGTAACGGACGATTCCCTTTTTCACGTAATACACGCATCTTTACCATCGTTTGTTTATACGCTGGTGTACACGTATAAAGATCTGTCGCCGTTCCAGTTAAAATATTGATTGCCTCTTCATTTACCGTTGCATGCATCGGTAAATATAGCTCTTTCCCCGTTACACGATCTGTAACAAGTGCCTGTACTTTAATTTTCCCAAATGGTGATGCTAATTCTACAAGGCCACCATCTTTCACATTGCGCTCTAGGGCAAGTTCAGGCGAGATTTCAACGAACACTTCAGATACTTTAGATAAAATACCAGCCGATTTATTCGTCATATTCCCTTCATGGAAATGTTCTAACATACGACCATTATTTAAAAGTAAATCATACTCATCTGGCGCTACAACTGGTGGTACCCATTCATCTAATGATAGACGAGCTAGTTTATCTGGGAAGTTAAATCCGTCCACATATAATAGTGGTGTATCGCTACCAT
>JAPDDQ010000236.1 GCA_027587225.1 Solirubrobacter taibaiensis | reverse complement strand
GAAGGTATATGTATGTAACGTTATGACACAAGCGGGTGAAACGATGGGATATACTGCTTTTGATCATGTGCAGGCGTTACACGATCATTTAGGGCAACCATTTATCAATACTGCAATTGTAAATAACCGTGAGATTCCTTGTGAATTACGTAAGTTATATGATGAAGAAATGTCTACACCAGTTGTAGTGGATGAAGAACGTTTTGTTGAAAATAATATTGATGTTATTCAAGAGGGATTAGCGAAGTATGATGATCATGTTGTAAGGCATGATACGTTAAAGTTAGCGTCCATTTTATATTCATTGTTATAAATATGCGTTGCCTCGTTTGAGGTAGCGCTCCTCATTCATATAGGACAAGAATTTTGTTCCATAATAATCGTATAAGGAGGTGTTGACTGTGTCATTTGCATCAGAAACAAAGAAAGAGTTGACGAATCTTGAGATGAAGGAATGCTGTGAGAAAGCAGAATTATCAGCGTTACTTCGAATGAACGGGTCGCTTTCTTTTTCAAACCGTCGTCTATCTATCGATATTCAAACGGAAAATGCGGCATTTGCAAGAAGGATTTATACGCTTTTGAAAAAAGGATATGACGTGACGGTAGAATTGCTTGTCCGTAAAAAAATGCGCTTGAAGAAAAATAACGTATATATTGTGCGGCTTGTTGAGAAGTCTCGCGAAATATTAGCTGATCTTCATATCGTTAGAGATGACTTTTCATCTATTCGAAATATATCACAAGAATTGATTGAGAAGAAATGTTGTAAACGATCGTACTTACGTGGCGCATTTTTAGCAGGTGGTTCAGTAAATAACCCAGAAACATCAACTTATCATT
>JAPDDQ010000235.1 GCA_027587225.1 Solirubrobacter taibaiensis | reverse complement strand
AACTATTGCCCATAGGTTCAAAATTACTTCTAATTTCCCAGTTCGGATTACTCCGTATAAAATGGACAGAATTAACGCCACTGTCATTGAGCCAGCTGGCCTTCTTAAAATATCCACCTTTTTCTCCCCTTAATAAATCATTTTTCTTTGCATTTCGTACATGAACTTTCCGAGATGCAATATCCAAATAAATGAGATTAAGCCAATTAATACAAAATCGATATCACTAGCAGCTGTATATATAACGGCAGCCCACCATACATATGCCAATATTGTATTCGTAAATTCATACGCTTTATATCCAGCCTCATGCACAATGAGCTTTAATCCTTCATCTGCGTTTTTCGTCCACATTTTCATAGATTCCATATACGTTACACCTTGTTCAGGATATAGCTTATTATAACGATTTTTTGTTATAAGTCCGATAATTACTACTGTAGTTAAACAAGCAATAGAAGCTACTAAATTCCACACCGCAAATGAAACATTTGTATCCTGCAACAGTGCACGTCTACATGTAATAACTGCATATACAAACCATGCCTGCGTAACTATATCGCCTACACGTAAATATATACTTATAATGCCTAATTTTCTGCCTTGTACGCTCTCTTCTTCATCGCGTGCCTCTGCTAACATACGTGTATTCTTCCAAGTATAGTACATCATTAAGATTCCAAAAATAGTACATATACCTATAAATGTATTGGATGATAATTTTCTCGGTTCATCCGAGAGTAAATTTAAAGCTATATAAGACGTTAAAAAGCCACCCATCATACTTAATGCTATTTTCCCCACAGAATCAAATTGTTTTTTTCGTTTACTCTTCATCGTCCT
>JAPDDQ010000234.1 GCA_027587225.1 Solirubrobacter taibaiensis | reverse complement strand
ATCCGAGTAGTATTCGAGATTTTTACGCATTTGAACAACATGTAAAAACAGCTCGCGGACGAAGAGGATTAGATGTTGTGCCTGAATGGTATGATATTCCGGTTTTTTATTTTACTAATCATCGTGCTGTAATTGGTTCCAGTGATTTTGTAATTGGTCCGAAAAAGTCTAAAAAGCTTGATTATGAGTTGGAGATTGCTTGCGTAATAGGAAGAGAAGGGCGAAATATTTCTCGTGAGCAAGCAGAGGAATATATTTTTGGTTATTGTATTATGAACGACTGGAGTGCGAGAGACTTACAAGCAACAGAAATGAAAGTAGGTCTCGGTCCAGCGAAAGGAAAAGACTTTGCAACTTCTTTAGGAGCACATCTTGTTACGAAAGAGGAATTAGACGTTTATCGTAATGGTGATCGATATAATTTAGAAATGACTGCTCATGTAAATGGAAAACTATTATCAAAAGGAAACTTCCAAGATATTTACTATACATTTGCTGAAATGATTGAACGTGCTTCAGAGGACGTTACGTTATATCCAGGAGATGTGATTGGTTCTGGGACAGTAGGAACAGGATGTATTTTAGAACTGGGTACAGAAGAGTGGCTACAAGATGGAGATGTTGTAGAACTGTCGATTACTGGTTTAGGTACACTACGTAATACGATCAAAAAAGAAAAGGAAGCGGGTGATGGGCATGTTTTATCGTCACATGGGAGAACTACCTCATAAACGACATGTACAATTTCGTAAAAAAGATGGATCGCTTTATCGTGAACAGGTAATGGGAACAAAAGGTTTTTCTGGTACGCAGTCTATTTTGTATCATCATTATATGCCGACAG
>JAPDDQ010000233.1 GCA_027587225.1 Solirubrobacter taibaiensis | reverse complement strand
ATGAAATACTGCAGCAATTTGGTGAAACGCTCGGGCAACATGATCGTGAATCACAACAAAAACATATTCGCTTATGTATTACACATTTGGAGAGAGAAGAAGAGGAAGCGAAAGCTTTACAACTGCAATACGAAAAAATGATTAAGAGCTTAGGGGTACTAGCAGGGCTACTAATTGTAATTTTACTGCTATAGGGGGGAGAAAGGCGATGTCCATTGATGTTGGATTAATATTTCAAATCGCCGGAATCGGCATTGTTTTAGCTTTCATTCATACTGTACTAAAAGAATTGAAGCGTGAGGATATTGCAAATTGGGTTATCCTTGTCGGTTTTGTCGTCATTTTATTTCATGTTGCATTTTTAATTAATACGCTATTCGACAAGATTAAAAGTGTCTTTCTCTTCCAGTAAAGGAGGCGGTTCGAATCGAAATTATACAAATTGTCGGATTAGGCCTCGTTGCTACGTTTTTAGCTGCTGTTTTGAACCAGCATAAATCTAGTATTACATCTTTATTTATTGTGTTCGTAGGTAGCGTGATGTTTCTTATTTTAATCGATCAAATTCATTCTATTTTACAAATGATTGAGAGAGTAGCGAGTGAAGCGAAAGTTAGTAACGTCTACGTGGAAACGTTACTAAAGATTATTGGAATTGCTTATATTGCCGAGTTTGGAGCTCAAATTACAAAAGATGCTGGTCAAGGTGCCATCGCTTCGAAAATTGAACTTGCTGGGAAAATCTTAATTCTCGTTATGGCAATTCCTATTTTGACGGTTGTAATTGAAACTATTCTCGGATTTTTACCGACGGGATAAGGGGGAGTGAATGTTGAGGAGGTTTGGA
>JAPDDQ010000232.1 GCA_027587225.1 Solirubrobacter taibaiensis | reverse complement strand
TGATTGGTTTTCTGGCTGTCTTAGGAATCCCCTACGAGCAATACATGAAAAGTGTAAATGATGTTTTTAATCATTTACTAGGTTATGTCACCGTTGCATTAGCAATTCCATTGGCTGCAATGCGCTATGATGATTTACCCCTCAAGTCTATGCTCGGTATTTTATGTTTTGCCAGTATCAGTGCGGTCGCTTTACCAATGGGACTTGCATATCTTTTGCATATGTCTGAACCGACAATCTTGGCTTTTGCAACTCGTGCAGTCACCACGCCTATCGCATTAAATATTGCAACCTTACTGCATGCTCCTTTAATGATGGTAACCTTGATTGTAATTTTATCTGGCGTGATTGGTGCTGCATTTTCTCCATGGATTCTGAAGCATATTCATGATGAGCGTGCATCAGGTTTGGCTTTAGGTTTAGCTGCACATGCGATTGGTACAGCACAAGCTTGGCAACGTGGTCCTGTCACTGGACGCTATGCTGCTTTTGGTATGGCTGTAAACGGTGTATTTACAGCGATTTGGCTGCCTACATTTATCTTGTCTTTATCTTAAAATTTGCCGCAAATATCACATAAAGATTGAACTAGTTGCCACAAATCCTACATAATGGAATATCAAACGTTAAAAGGATTTTTAATGATGGGCAAACAACTTATAGGTGCATTATTTTTATCAGTGGTCAGCAGTTTTTCATTTGCAAATGACATTACAGGAATTTGGCAAAGCATAGATGACAAAACTGGCGCACCTAAAGCATTGATTGAAATTCGTGAAGAAGCGAATGGCACATATTCAGGAAAAGTCATCAAACTTACGCCTCGTGCAGGATATACACCTAAGGAA
>JAPDDQ010000231.1 GCA_027587225.1 Solirubrobacter taibaiensis | reverse complement strand
AATATTACTCCTGTTTTAAATGCAGTTGGAGCGTTTATTAAAGATAGCTCAGCTGGTAGTCCGTTTATTGCTTCTATCGTCATTGCAGTAGTTTGGGGGCTATTACTTATCTCTCCAGCTTCATCAGCTGCGTTAGCAATTGCACTTAGCTTAGACGGTGTTGCAGGTGGTGCTGCTCTTGCCGGATGCGTCGCTCAGTTTATCGGATTCTCTGTCATCTCAGCGAAAGAAAATAATTTAGGTGGCATATTAGCTCAAGCACTTTGTACTCCGAAAGTACAGTTACCAAATATCACTAAAAATCCAATGATTCTCGTCCCAACTGTCGTCGCCAGTGCTATAGTCGGTCCAGTATCAGCATTAATTTTCCAACTGGAAGCAGGAAAGGAAATTGCAGGTCTTGGATTAAGTTCTCTTATCGCACCAATTAATTTAATTTCCAGCCAAGGATGGGAAGTTCTCCCGGCGATGGTAATTACTTATATCGTCATTCCAGTAGCTGTTTCTTATATACTTTACATTGCTCTTAAAAAAGCAGGTCGTATTCATTCTGGTGATATGACTGTACCGCAATCTTAAATTGAAAATCTCCTTAATAATAGAAAAAAGCAGACTGAGCCACAGTCTGCTTTTTTATGTTACATTTTATGATTTTGTTTTACTGGAACTTTTATTGGTTCTTTTGCTAATAAGAGCTGAACTCCGAAGTATAGTATGCTTGCAAGTGTCATTCCAGAAACGGCATCTAAAAAGGCATGCTGCTTCGTAAATAGCGTTGATAAAATAATAAGAGCAGCGAACAAAGTAAGGATGTAATATTCAAAAGGATGTTGTTCTATAGCCTTAAAGG